>JAFRUH010000033.1 GCA_017438975.1 Bacteroidales bacterium | reverse complement strand
GCTTCCACCAGCGTCTCTTTTTCCATTCCCTCTATTTGAGCCGGAAGCTTGGCGACAAGGTCATTCCTTGTCGGGAGTATCGAATTCTTCACAAGAACTGATACAATTTGATTTATTTCGTTCATATGAATTAGTTTTATAATTACTGTTTATTTTGGGTGTGGTCTCTGCACCCGTGTAGTTTTGATACCGGTACCCGTTCTGTTTTTGCACGGGTTTCCGTTCAGACTCTGTACCCGTCTTGTTTTCGCACGGGTCCGGAATCAGGACTACATAGCGGGAAGGCTTTCCACTGACTTCGTGGGCGGCGATCAGTTTCCTGGCGATGAGACTCCTCTTTGCCAGGATGACCGATGTCCGGCTGAGGCCGGTAATCGCCATGACTGTCTGAATCGGGATCTCGACCGTAGCCTTTCCTTTCTTCCAGAAGCCATAGATCACGGCAAAGACTTCCTTCTCTGCGCCCCGGAGACGCAGGTCTTTCCACATGAAATCATAGATGATCGTGTAAAGCATCGCTACGAGGGGCTTAGGATCTTGTCGAGGTCGGAACGCCGGTAGCGTTTCTGTCCGCCGACAAACACAGGGATGAGAATCTTGGCTTTCGCCATCCGGTAGAGCGTGCTCTCCGAGATCCTGAGCAGGGTCTTGACCATCTCAGGGGTGAGGTACTCCTCCGTCTTTCCTTCCGCGATCGCAGCGCGCTCGCGCTCGAAGTCCTGGCGCGCTTCGGCCAGGAGCTCCCGGGCGAAATGGCCCAGGTCTCCGGCGTGAACGGTCAACGTTGCTTCGGGAAACTCCCGGAGGAGCTCGAACAAGTCCAATTTCATATCCATAGTCAAATATGTTTTGGAATTCTGCCTCTCTTGATCCCCTTTCCGATGGGGATCTCATTTGGCTTCGGGCCTCCGGAACACGTGGTCGGAAATCTCACGGCTCCTGATTGGCCGTGACAAACATATAATAGTTTTTTTGGTAGAACAAAGAAAGGGATTAAACGAAAATGCCGGCAATTGAATGATAATCAATCAATTGTCGGCATGATCCGGATTATACTTTGGGATTATTCCAGGTGAAATCGGGATTATTATTTTTTTAGAAGGTAGTAGAAACGCTTCTTGACATGCTCTGCAATAGCTGGATGATTCTTGATGTTTTTAGGACGCGGGAGATGCATACAATCGAAGACTGCGCGACATAACTTTGGAAAAGTGCCGAAGGGTTTTTTCAGATATTCCGGCTTATCAAGAAGGAAGGCTATCTCAATAATGTTATTTATGCAATAATGTTGATCATCCTGCTTCGCTCCCTTTTTATAATGGTCTCTGACATGTTGCAGGTCCTCAATCAATTGGTCAAGATATGATTTACTGCCATCGGAGTCCATCCACTCATGCATAAAGTCAGAACCAAAGATATCCCGTAACTTGGCCTCATTTATGACCACTCGTTCTGTCTGCTCGATTGCAGGTGCGTTCTCTTCAACGGTCGGTAGCGATGTCTGTTCTTCGTTATCAGCGGATCCACCAATTTTTCCTGCGATGAATGCGTAAACAAGCAGCCCCAGGAACAACAGTAATGAAAAGCAGGTTAAGGCCAGGAATACCCGGAACCAAACATCGGTAGAAACCAAATCCCGCAGCCCCAAACTTGAAGAATAAACATCATGGCGGTAAGCTGTGGCGAAAGTGGCCAGCAGAAAGATGACCGTTAATACGCCCACACCCACAATCCACCCCACGTGGATATCACGGGATCTCAACACTACGCGCTTCTTTGCTTTGCTTCGGTCTTTCATGTCCGTTTTCATCTTACAGTTTCAAAAGGGAATCGACTTGGCTCCTTCGGGAACGTCGATCCGCATAGCGATATAGTGCTTTATAGTTGATGTCAAAAGACGACAATAAATTCTCGATAATTGTATAAAGCTCTCTTTCACGGGCGAAGTCAAACTCTATGTCGCCTAAAATATCAACCATTACCTTTTCTAGTCTAGGCATATTAATGCCGCCAAAATCAATTAAAGGTGCTTGGGAAATCAAGGGTTTGACAATGATGCTGGGGAAGCCGGAGACATAGTGGGCATAATCCTCAGAAGAAGGATTAAAGATTACCCTCCGCTCACTTACCTTTTCTTGCAGGAGATTGAACGCTGGCTCCATAGCTATCCTCTCAATCTCAACAATCAGCATATTAAGGTGGGGGATGTGCTGCATGAAGGGGACAATGATCTGAGGATCCCAAACGCAATTGTTAGTGTATGGGAACTCTTCTTTCAATAACTGATTAATATCCCTAATTTCCTTGCTTGGAACTGGTATAAACAGACGCTTCTTTTGTATGGGTAAAAGATAGGTGCCCCAAGACTCCTTAATTAGCTCGCCGTTTTTCAGCATCAGGCTCAAGGACAGAGTGATTGCAGCCTCCGAGCCATCACGGAATAATCCGACCTCCCGCATCCAAGATAGAAGATCTTTTCGCGAGAATCTCTGCTCTGGCTGTAAACTAGCATAGCATCGTATGATCTCTTTCGTAGTCATTCCGATGCAAAACTATATATTATCTGTCAATAATTCAAATAATTGACAAGATTTATAATATTTCCAAGGTCTATTCATCGTACACCCCATACAGCTGTTTACAGCAAAAGTTACCGTCATTTTACCGCAAATCTTACCGCCAATTTGCCACAAATCTTACCGCCAATTTTTACTGAAAGATTTGTAAGAGTGCGATATAATACCTATATTTCGGTCAGAAATAAGACTATTGTCATGGACTACTTGAAGAGAGTGATTGACGACCAACTGCAGGATTACCTCGATGCCTTCGGTGCGGTCAATATAGAAGGCCCTAAATGGTGCGGAAAGACGACAACTGCAAAACAAAAGGCGGCAAGCATTATCGAATTGCAGGATACCGACAAACGGGATGAGTACCTTGCCACAGCACAGACGAAGGCTTCCCTGCTTCTGGAAGGCGAAACACCGCGCTTGATTGACGAATGGCAGGATGCTCCCACCCTTTGGGACGCTGTCCGCGTCGCCTGCGACCGTCGGCAGAAACCATCCCAGTTCATCCTCACCGGATCTGCCGTAGCTGATACTGACGAAGCGGCACATACTGGTACCGGGCGCATCGCGGGACTTACGATGTATCCAATGAGTCTCTATGAAACCGGAGAGTCCACCGGGGCCGTTTCGCTTGAGGGGCTCTTTGACAATCCCGCCCAGGACATTGCGACCCGCTCAATGATGAGTGTGGAAGACCTTATTTTTGCAGCCTGCCGAGGCGGTTGGCCGGCGGCTCTTCAGCCGACGACTGACCGCGGTAAACTACTCATCGCCAAGAATTATGTCAAGACAGTCTGCGAGAAGGATCTTTCCAGAGCGGCCAAGGAAAAGCTTGACCCCAAGATTGCCAAAGCCATTCTGCGGTCATATGCCCGCAATATCTCTTCCCTGGCCGACAAAACAACTATCCTAGCAGATGTAACCGCGAACAATGACTCTTTAGTCCGGAGTACATTCGACAAATATGTATCTGCATTTGAGAAGCTTTTCGTCATTCAGGACATTGGTGCCTGGAATCCATCTATCCGTTCCAAGACAGCCATCCGAAGCGGAGAAAAACGCAGTTTCTGTGATCCTTCCGTTGCCGTTGCCGCTCTTGGCCTTGGTCCGGGGCAACTACAAACACAGCTCAAGACCTTCGGGTTCATCTTCGAGTGTATGTGCGTCCGTGACCTCAAAGTCTATTCCGCCCCGCTTGGAGGAGAAATCTCCCACTATCGTGACCGATACGGACTGGAATCCGATATCGTACTCCACCTGGAAGACGGCCGCTATGCGCTGATCGAGTGTAAACTGGGAAGCAGCGAAATCGAGGAAGGCGCGTCTCACCTGAAAGAACTTGTCGAACTGATTAGAAAGCATAATCATGAAGAGACGCAGGTTCCTCTCCGTGAACCAGATCTTCTAATTGTCGTTACCGGAGGAGAATATGCCTACTCTCGTCCGGACGGAGTCCACGTAATCCCTCTCGCCTGCCTCAAACAATAATGCCATACTTTGAGATGGGTCTATATCGTCTATAATTTTCCATATCTACCCGAAACCGGACACTTGTGGCAAATTATGAGGCTTACTTTTGTGCGCAAAATAACCAATAAATGATTATCCATGTAACAAAACTAAGATAATCTTTTGTTTAGGAGCAAACTTAATAATGCCATCTTCGCATTTCTGAACGACTATTTCAAAAAATGAAATAGTCGTTGTTATCATGTCCTCTATAAATAGCCATTTCTATCCGAAGTATGACAAGTATTTCCATCATCTATTTTTGATTGAGAAACAATCTTCGATTTCATTCATCTTGCGTATGGCGTCAATAAAAAAACCAACTATAGACTCTTTCCCGTTTTTATCCTCCAGCGAAATATTCATTTGTTTGAATTGGTTTGCAAATGCAAAAATCTGCATACTAGACAACTCTTCTAATAAACACACCTGCTCTGTTGTCATATACTTCTGATAAGATTGGATTAACTCCACGATGTCTTTTTGAATCTTTTTCCCAACTTCGCCGATATACGCAAGATAGCTAATTCGTGCTTTGTACAAATACTGAAACATGGGAATTGTGTCTGTCCAGTTTTTTGACATCAAGACTATTTTTGCATTATCTATTTCCAGAAAGTCTTTTTTAATGTCCGTGCCTCTTGAGAATTCCAACAAAATATCACTAATCGCCTTTCTAATATCAAGAACTTTTTGTTGAATTACAGGTTGTATCCGTTTCTTCTCTTTACTCTGGGGAAAATATATTGTTAGCAAATAGAAGACATAGCCGGCCAGGAAGCTATAAGTCAGGTTAATAAAAAGCTGATTCAGATTATCACACCTATCTTGTGACCAATTCATGGGAATTTGAAGACAAGTTATTCTAAATTGAATCGCAAGAATTGCCCAGCCACAAAAGAGAAGAAGCACATAAAGTGCAATCTTACTATTATGAACAGGCGTTATATGATTCTTGATGAATGATATAATTACTTGGCCCTTTTGTTCTAAATACTTCATGATTAATGCTTTCATTTTTCTCTATAGCATATTGTGGCGATTCCGCAGGAAAGAGGGGGCGAGGGATTCCTCATCATCCAATCGTGAGCTTAAATTCACTAAAGGGCTTAAGCAGGATCTCAAGTAAATCATCTTTGATAGATGGTTGGAAACCTAGTAACAATTCTTTTGTCATCAATGAAAAATCTGGTTCAATCATTCTTGCTTTTTTAATTATACCCTCATCAAGTCTCAGTAATTCCCATACTTTCTCCATAGCAGAGACATATGGCAAAGAGTCAGGTTGATATCCCGTGTTATGTTTAGTGGACTCAATTGTCGAAAACCACGTCGCAAGTCCCTCTTCTAGGACATTTGCATGGCGCCCGGGCTTTGGACATAGACAATGGATAACTTCATGAGATACTTGAAAGATAGCTTTTTTGAGATTAGTTTCGCAATCTTTCGTAATTTGTATTATCACATCTTTCTGACCGTCCCAACCACCTGGATACCAAGTCTGAGGCTGCTCTAGATCACAAAGTTCAACTCCAAGAATATTGAATGATCGATCTCTTTCTCCATATAGGCTCTCGGCATCCTTCAGGATAGTGCCTAACAACGATGTGATTGTCCACGAATATCCTCCTTCGATTGGGGTAGCAGTGAATATTGTTTTCTCTTGCATTTCCATATTATGAATAATTCTGATTGAGACCATTTTTCGGGTTTAAGTCTTATTCCAACTTTAGGATTACTTCCTTGGCCATCTCTTCATCGATGTCGCGGTAGCGGCTGAAGGCACGGGAGTTCTCGACATGGCCGGAGATCTTGGCGATAAGGTTGGGGTCTTTGACTTCCTTATAAAGGTTGCCGACCAGGACGCGGCGGGCCATGTGGGAGGAGGCGACTTCCCAGATAGGATGCTTCTCTTCCTCGCGGGTGATGGTGTTCAGCGTCGTCACCACGCGGTCGATACCAGCGAGTTTGATCATCTTCTTGATGTCTCGGTTGTAGTCCTGCTCACAAATAAAGGGAAGAAGACGTCCGTCGGGCTGGTCCTTGTAGCGCTCCAGGATTTCCAATGCGGTGGGAGAGAGAGGGACTCGGACAGTATAGGGACGGCCTTCCTTGGTCTTACGAGGAACGTACTCGATGGCGCCGTTGATGATGTTGGCCTTGGTCATTTTCATCAGGTCGCCGACACGGCATCCGATGAAGCATTGGAAGACGAAGATGTCACGCTGGACATCCAGACCGGGGTTGTCCGGGAACTTCGCCTGGTACAGTTGGTTTCGTTCCTCCTTAGTGAGATAAAAGGGAGTGCCATATATGGCCGTGCCGATGACATAATCATCATAGGGGTCGCGGTTCATGTAGCCTCTTTTGATCGACCAGCGGACGAAGGTGTGGAGACGGGACATCGTGCCGATAATGGAATTCTGGCCTCGCTGCTTCGGGAACCGGCATTCAGGGACTGACTTATAAGCCGCTTTATAGAGGGGGTCTTTGATGCGTGGTTTTCCGTCCTTTCCTTCCACGACGAACTTGTGCTCATTCTCCAGAAACTTGGAGAACTTCCGGAGCATATCCGAGGATAGCGTGGCAAAGCTTACTTCCTGGGCGCTATAGATGGCGAAGCGTTTAAGGGCGCGGATGATGACATTGTAGTGCCGGATCCGGGAAATGGATATTTTCTGGATGGACACAAAATGTTCGAACGTGTCAAAGAATTCTTTCTGTGAGTCGTCCTTTTCTTCAGCTGTTTCTTCCTCTTCCATTTGAGCGACAATCCTCTCCTGGGCAAGGATACGGCTTGCGATGAAATCAGACAGCCACTCGGTAGGAAGATCTCTTTTTCCTCCTCCGTCGGCAATGTACGCTTCCCGGATATCATTTGAAAGAGACTCGAGATCCGCCTTAAGGGCAGACAGTTTCATAATGAGCTGCTGCTTCTCCGGAGTGTTCGAACGAGTGTTCGGAATCTTCACCGTTTGCTTAGCCGCATCCCAGTATTCAGGTTGTACGTATAGGTTCGTTTTTGCCCTTACATCGAACTTTCCATGGTAAAAACGGACGTGAATCTCACGTTTCCCAGTGATTTTGTCCTCCTTCGTGGAGAGTTTATACACGATATTCGCCATATATCAACTATTTAGCCTTCGGCACAAAGGTAATAATTTTTGCCGATTTTTGCCGACTTAGCTGAAATATTTTGATTTTTCTAGACCCAGTACTAGAATCGAAACGGGCTCAAAAACACATATAATTTATTGATAATCAATCTATAATAAGCTGTCGCCAATGTCAAATCCATTCAACCCATTTCAGACCCGTTCAGCTCTTCGATTCCCGCCCGGGGCACTAAAATCCTACTCCAAGATGGAGGCCGACCGTATTGGTCGATAGGGTCGGACCCAAGAACAGGTGGAGATTCCTCCAGAAACGGAATCTGATGCCGGGCTGCCAGGTGGCGGAAAAAACCATGTCGCCGGGGTTTTCTTCGATCCGCTGGACCCGTTCGCCGGTTTGAATATTGTTCCAGTACTTGCCACCTACCTTGTAAATACACCCACCCCCAACCGCGAGATCGCTGTACAGGGCAACGATATCTCTTTTTCCGAAATGAAAGTACCTGCGCATATATAATCCGGCGGAAACGGAATAAATGCTCCCTGGAGCCGCATCAATATAAGTCCTCCCCTGCCAGAGCATCAGGCCGAGAGTACGCTTGTCGTCAAGCCTTATGCCGCCTGTGATTGCAGGACCTTCCGTAACGAATCCTGCATAAACACGTGCGGTAAACTCCGGTTTCCACGCCTGCCTGCCCTCGGCTGAGAAAGCGTATTTCCAACCATCTGCCCACCCTTTGGCGTCATCAGCCATGGTCTGAGCCCTCAGGGGAATCATGACTGAAATAAACAGCGAGGCCGCAAACAAAAACAATCTCTTCATAGTACCTTTTTAAATCCTAAAGTCGGACAATCTTGCACGGTTAAACGAATTTTTGAGTTGTCCATTTTTGTCATCAGTCATTTTCTTCCAGGGAGAAGATGGCCTCTGCGGGTTTACCGAAGTAACGGGCTATCTTCAGTGCCAGGACGGCCGAAGGGACATATCCGCCGGCTTCTATGGAATTGATGGTCTGCCGGCTCACGCCGACAGCGGTGGCGAGATCCTGCTGGGTGATGTCTTTTATCGCCCTTTCAACTTTTACTGTGTTTTTCATCGGGCCGACCTCCTGATGCTTTTCATCGTCATGTTAAACTTAAGGATATAGATGAAATAATACAGGTAAAGCGCCACAAGGGAAAAGGACAGGAAATCCAGCCCCATAATGAACAGGATACCAAAAGCAAGGATAATAGTGGTAAACCATAAACTCCAGACGAAAGACTTCATCCTGATCTGGCCTGTCATCTCATCTTCGTCCTTTTCACGCGACAAAGCTATGAAAGAAAGGGATATGAGCAGCCCCATCATTCCCAGCTCAGTAAGGAGGTCGGCTTTCCCTTGATAGAAAATGCCGTCCCCTATGGCTATCCAAGGAATTTCGACGGAGGGAAGCTTCACATTCAGCAGGAGGCAGAGGCAAATGGCCGCAAAGGGAAGAAACATCAGCATTCCAATCTTTTTGTAAGAATGGGGAAGAAGAAAATTCCGTGTTTTCATAATGCTATTGCTCAATAATTGTACGCTGGGGCAAATGTAAAAACAATTTTCCAATATGTCAAGTTGTTTTTACATTATTCTAACATGCCCATGTCCGCACGGGCAAAAAAAAGACAGCGGCTTTTTTGTCGGCGGCGGCGATGACGGCCTTGTCATTAGCGAAATTGCGGAAGTTGAAACTTTTGCCGGCAATCAGGACAGCATCCCTGATCTGGTTGAAAATGATGCCGGAACCTTCGCTGCTTGAAACAATCACGTCGCAGGTGGCGGTATACGTGCCAAATTCATCGGTATCGCCGGTTTTGGTGCAGGAAGTTAAGCACAGAGCCATGCAGGCCACAATGGCCAGAGAAAAGAATTTGATGGTTTTCATAATTGGTTTTGAATTAATAAATTAACGGATAAAATCTTTCAAGAGTTTATGTAAGAGTTTGCTGACGTCGGCATTATCCTTGGGATGGGAGGCAAAAGTAGGGATTTCCTAAGCATAATAAATCACCCGTTTCTCCTCCTTGTCAATAACCACGCAGACCGGACTTCCGCGCCTCCTTATTGAATCTGCTTTCGGAATGATGGTTTTATCGGCCATTTGCTCATATGGCCCGATACAAAACTGGATGATTTCCAACATCCCCGCCCTGACCGGTTTGATCAACACTGCAGGAATGGTCGTGATATACTATGCTTTTCTTCGCGGGATGAAGGAACTCATACATCCCCTCTCCGCGCTATGGTGGATTGCCATCGGAATAAACCTGCTTGGGTTTGTCTTTTTCTGCCTCGGAGAAGCAGCGCACGGTCTGTCCGCAGCTTCCGCCACGCTGCTGCCGCTTATCTATCTGCCGCTTGGCATCCTTCTTCTCGTCTGGTACCGCGGCCGCCTGGGCGATGTGGGCATGTGGATGATTATCCGGATATAGGTGGTGAACCTGGTCCCCGTCCTGTTCTACGTGACAGGCCTCGTTGATTTCAAATGGGGACTTTTCGTGATGGAACTTATCACCATCTCTGCAGACCTCTGGTACGCCTGGGTCTTGAGAAGGATCCTGGTTTGACCACGTCGGTTAGACAGAACAGTAAACAAATAATTTTCACTATCTTGCGAAATAAATAAGCAATGGTAGCATGAAAAGAATCCTTTCGTTTCTTCCCCTGGCGGTCTTTCTGCTGCTGGCCCTTTCCTGCGAAAAGAGGCCCGGGGGCGACCCGCAGATCGTCGCAGCCGTAGCCGCAGTGAACATTGATAGCGTCAAGTCGTATATCGATGACCTGGTCTCATTCAACACCCGACACACCCTGAGTTCGCAGACCGACCCGGAAAAGGGAATCGGCGCGGCTGTGGATTATCTCGCCGGATGCTGCGAGCGCTGGGCGCAAAAGGCCGAAGGAGTCCGCCCGCGCCCGGTCATCGAGCGCGTCCTATATACCGTCGGCGAAAACGGGGGACGTTACGACAGGGTCCAGCAGGTGCCCCAACTGATGGTCTCCCTGCCCGGGACCAAGGCAGAACGGGAGATCCTGCTCCTGGCTCATATTGACACGCGCGTGTTGGACGTGATGGACTCGACAACCTTCGCCCCGGGGGCCGATGACGACGGCAGCGGCCTCGCATGCCTGCTCGAGACGGTCCGCATCCTGTCGGGGGTCCCACTGGAGCAGACGGTCAAATGTCTGTTCGTTTCCGGAGAAGAGCAGGGGCTGGACGGGTCCCGCCACTTCGCTGCCCGTGCCCGCGAAGAGCATTGGCCTGTACAGGCCGTCCTCAGCAACGACATGATCGGGAATGTCCGGGCCAGCGGGACCGGACTGCGGGAGGACCATAAGGTCCGTGTATTCTCGGAAAGCCGAAGCGGCGAAGATAGCGATTCCCGCCAACTGGCGCGCTACATCAAGGAAATGGGCGCCATTTACGTCCCGGACCAGGAAGTCGTCCTGAACTACCGGACAGACCGGTACCGCCGGGGAGGGGACCATTCTTCCTTCCTCCGGGAAGGATTCGCGTCCGTCCGCATCTGCGAGTATTGCGAGGACTATGAGCGGACCCATCAGGATGTCCGTACGGAAAACGGCATCGACTATGGCGACCTGGCTTCATACGTCGATTTCCCCTATCTGGTACGCAATATCAGGATCAACCTGGCCGCAGTGATGAACCTCGCGATGGCCCCGGCACGGCCGGAAAACGTCCGGATCGCCAACGCGATGGAACTGGACAACAACACCCGGCTCACCTGGAATCCGGTCCCGGGTGCGTCCTATCAGGTGCTATGCCGGGAAACGGACAAGTCCGAATGGATGCCAGGTCTGCCGGGGGGCCTTTCCGATAAGGTCGACGAGCCCGGATTCAACTGTCCGCTCAGCAAGGACAATTACTTCTTTGCCGTTCGCGCCGTCTCACCGGGCGGCCATCCCGGACTGCCCGCCGTGGCGCGATAATGATGCTGCAAGGCAGCAAACGAAAGACTCCCCCGGGAAGAGTGAGTCTTTTTCTTTATTTCCGTCAGTCCTAGAACTGATAGTTGATTCCGATGCCGATCCACATGCCGGCGTCGAGCGGCTGGTAGAAGCACTTGGCCAGTTCCACGGAAACGATGAAGTTCTGGTTCATCGCGATCTTGAGACCGGCGCCGCCGCTGTAGACCACGTCACCCTTCTTGGTGGCATCATAGATCGTAGGATTGACACCCAGTTCCCTGAGTTTGGGATCGACCGAGTTCCCTGCCATCGCAAACACGCCCGGGCGGTAGTCTTTCGTGACGATACCGGCATCAAAGAACGGGTTCACGGCGATGTAGAAGAACTGGTTCAAGAGCTTGAAACTCACCAGCTTGACGCGCAGTTCGGCATTGGCCCATGCGAAACCTTCCGTCAGGATACGGTTCTCGCGGATACCGCGGATGGTATTGCTGGAGCCGAAGCCTTCGGAAATCATATTGCGCTGCACAAGGAGCGGAACGTTCTGGATCATATAGAACGGGGTTTCGCCCACAAGGGTCTGCTGCCAGGCCAGACGGTATGCGAACACAGGGTCGCCGGCGGGAATATGGATAGGAATGTCGATATAGTTGCGGAAATAGACGCAAGCTTTCAGGTAGCGCTGGTTGATGACGTTTCCGTTCAGGTAAGCCTCTGCCCAGATACCCTTGTTCGGGGCGGCCTCCATATCGCGGGTGTCGAACACCAGACCGGCGTTGAGTTCCAGGGTATTGCCGCCGGCGGCTTCCTCGGCGGTGATGGCGCCGATTTCCTGATACCGCTTGTACAGCGTGACGTTGGTGTCATACAGGCCCTTGCCGGTATCCTTGTTCTTCTGGCTTTCCCGCATGTCGCCCATCTTCCAGTTCCAGAAGTTGACGCCTGCGGCCCAGTTGAGATGGTCCGTGATACGGCCCTGGACATTGGCGAGGACACGGAACATCTTACGGCTCATGCCATAATAGTTGATTGCCTTGTCGAAGACCGGCTTGCCCTCGGTGATACCCTTGTTGGTCCAGAGGTCATAGTTCTGCAGGGCCTGCGTTCCGTTAAAGCCCCAGAAGTTGTACATCGGGTCATCCACATAGGTGACGGAGGCGTTCACCCGCATGCCGGGAATCACGTACTTGGAGTCATAACCCAGATACAGGCGGGTTTTGCCCTTGGTAAAATGGGAGGCCTCCCAGCTGATCTTGTGGAGAGGATCGGGATAGGTCGCCCCGTCTCCATAATAATAGACATCGCCGAAAGCGCCGTACTGGAGACCGTTGTCAACGGAATAAGTTGCACAGGGAAGAACACCGAAACTCCAGCCCGTTTTCATTTCTTTATCCTGGGCGGAAAGGCTTACAAGTCCGCTTGAAAGAGCCAGGAGAATGGTAATGACAGTAATCTTTTTCACTTCTGAAATTAATAATTGGTTAGTTTGACTGCAAAAATAGAAAAACTTTTGAAGATAATAGCATGCTTTTTTACCCTGACCGTTTTTTTCGTACATTTGTACAGGTGTATATATTCAATTGATTATGGACAGAAGGACTTTTCTCAGGACCTCGGCGCTGGGCGCGACCGTCCTCGGGTTCACCGGACTCACCGGATGCAAAGTGAAGGTCAGGAATGATTTTGACACCCTCATAAAGAACGGCGTCATCTATGTCGGGGACGGAAAGGCCCCTGTCTCGGGGGACATCGCCATCCGGGACGGCAAGGTCGCGGCGATCGGCGAGAACCTCGGAACCAGCGCGAAAGCGGTCCTGGACGCAAAGGGAATGGCCGTTTCGCCCGGGTTCATCGATCTCCATGTCCATACCGACACAAACCTCTTCGACGCACCGAAGGGGGACAGCCGGATCTTCCAGGGCATCACCAGCGAAGTCGGCGGCAACTGCGGCTACTGCCCCTTCGTCTATTCGGACGAGGCCTGGGAGGCGCGCAAGGACAAGCCCCGGAAAGGGGGACCCGCCTGGCGGAACATCGACGGTTTCTACCAGCGGCTTTCCGACAACGGGATCGGCATCAACTACTCCAGCCTGGTCGGCCACGGGGATGTCCGGGAGGCCGTAGTCGGGCCCTACAACGTCAAGGCGACCGACGACCAGATCCGGAAGATGTGCGAGGTCCTCGACGAGCAGCTTTCGCTCGGGGCTATCGGCCTTTCCTATGGCCTGGAATATGCTCCGGGATGCTACTGCGACACCCGGGAGATGGTCGCGCTGAACAAGGTCGTCGCCAAGCATAACGCCCTCTATACCATCCATATGCGGAACGAGGACGACCATGTCCTCGAGGCTATGGATGAGGCGATCGAGGCCGCCCGGCTCTCCGGAGCCCGGCTCGAAATCTCCCACCTCAAGGCACAGAATCCCGCGAATTTCGACAAGATCGACCGGATGCTCCGGAAGATTGACGACGCCCGTGCCGAAGGCATCGACATCGCTTTCGACCGCTATCCCTACACCGCCTTTGCGACCGGTTTCACTTCCTTCATCCCGATCGAACTGCGGGACGGGACCGACGAGGATATCTACGCCCGGCTGAACGACAGGGCGGCCTGCGAGAAAATGAAAAAGTACGCATATGGCCGGCTTGAGCGCTTCGGCGGACCACAGCAGGTCCTCGTCGCCGGGTGCAACAACCCCGACAACGCGGCATATGCAGGAAAGGACCTCGCCGAGTGCTGCAAGATTTCCGGTCTCGACGAGTGGGAGATGATCCGCCAACTGCTCATCACGGAAAAGTTGCAGGTCAGCCAGGCGACCTTTGCGATGAAGGAGGAGAATCTCCGGAAGATCTATGCCCATCCTCTTTCAATGCCCGCGTCCGACGGTAGCGTCTATTCTCCGGAAGGCGTTCTCGGAAAGGAACTTCCGCATCCGAGATCCTATGGAACCTTCCCGCAGTTCTTCGAGAAATTCGTCCGGGAAGAAAAGGTCCTGGACCTCTCGACCGCCATCTACAAATGCACCGGCCTTCCGGCCTCGCGGGCGAAATTCAAGGAAAGGGGACTGCTCATTCCGGGGTATGCCGCGGATATCACCGTCTTCGATCCCGCCACGATCGCGGACAAGGCGACCTATGCGAAGCCCCATACCTTCCCCGCAGGCATCGCGCACGTTTTCGTCAACGGCGTATGGACCATCAAGGACGGCGCGCACACCGGCACCCTCGCCGGCACCGTCCTGGACGGGAACCATCTGAACCGCTGACGCTTCCCGGCTTTCCTGTTTTCCGGCCCCCCTGCTTCCCTGCACAGGACATCTCTTACGCCTCTCTCCCCGGATGGAGGCTATCCCCCTGACAGTCACCGCATTGCTGATTCGCCTCTGGTGATTTTTCACCAGAGGCGAATCAGCATTTTTGCTCAGTATCAGCAGGTTAGCCTCCACCAAACACCACAAGTTACTGATTGTCAGACAAATTCGTCCTTGTAATAATATTTTAACGCCTTTCTTCGGGCTTTTGTAGCGGTTTGTTGGTAAATTAGTTGGCCAAACTACAATATAATATATACTCAACATGAAGAGATTCCTTATATTGCCCGCGCTGGCCGTCCTGACATTCGGCGCCGTCTCCTGCGACAAAAAGGAAATACAGCCGGAAGAGACCGTTGTCAAGACACCGGAGGTTCCCGCCGATTCCGGGCGCCAGCTCATCGCCGCCGGCGGCACGAAAGTCTATCTCTTTGACGAGAAAGCGGCCGGGCAGGCCAAGAACTACAAGGCCGGCCTGGTCTGGGAGTGGGACTCTTCGAAAGAAGCCGCGAAACTCTCCCGGCCGGACCATATCGACGACGCCAAGCCGGTCTATGACAACAAGAAACTGCTCATTACCAGTTCCTACGCCTGGTGCGCCCTCGTAGATATCAAGACGAAGGTGATGGACTTCTATGCGACCGGCCTGACCAACGCCCATTCCGCCGACATACTCCCGGACGACCGCATCGCCGTCGCCTGTGCAGAGGGGTATGTCGCCCTGTATGACAAGAACCGGAGCAATGTCCAGATCGCCAATTATCCCCTGAAGTCTGCCCACGGCGTCGTGTGGAACCAAAGGAAACAACGGCTCTATGCCGTCGGAGGCAGCTCGCTGCAGATCTACAAACTCAACGACACCTGGAAGACAAGCCCCGGGCTGGTTCTCGAAAAGACGGTTTCCAGTTCAGGATTCGTTACGGGCATGCATGACATGACGGCCGTCGACGAGAATACCCTCATCATCGGCGGGAACAGGCTCGCTTTCTTCGACGTCGATACGGAAAGTTTCACGAGTATCCCGGCATACAACGGCGTTTCCGGCTTCAAATCCGTGAACTACAACTCCGCGACCGGAGAAATGTACTATACCTACGCCTGGCAGGATTATTCGGAGGGGAACTACACCTGGTCCAGCCACTGGATCCGTTATACGGACGACCTGAAGAACAGTTTCTCTCCGTCCATCCCCGCCCAGGGCGTCATCCGCGTCGAGGATATCAACATGTACAAGGTACGGGTCTTCAACTGGTAGCTTCCTAGAAGCCCTCGATCGGGAACAACACGGTCGGAATCAACAGCAGAAGGCCGAGGACGAGCAGCACCAGAACCATCTTCCAGATCCACTTGACCCAGCGGGTATAAGGGACCTTGGCCATCGCAAGGGCCGCGATCAGGACCCCCGAGGTCGGGGTCAGCATATTCGTGAATCCGTCCCCGAACTGGAAGGCAAGGACCGTCGCCTGGCGGGAAACGCCGACCATGTCCGAGAAAGGCGCCATCACCGGAATCGTAATCGCCGCCTTTGCCGTCGCGCTCGGAAGGAGGAAATTGATCAGGGCCTGGATGCCGTACATCGCCGAGAGGGAGGCCAGGGGTCCCGTCCCGTCGAGCCCGTCCTGGAGGGTCTTGAAGAGACTGTCGATGACGCCCCCGTCCTGAAGGATGATGATGATTCCGGAGGCGAAGCCCACGATCAGCGCGGCGGAGAGGATGTCCTTCGCCCCGGCGATGAGTTCGTCGGCGATCCGGTTGGCGGAAAACCCGGCGATCACGCCGCAGACAAGGCCCATCAGGAGGAAGAGACCCGTGATTTCCGGCATGTACCAGTCCCGGCAGGTCACCCCGTAGACCAGCAGGCCGACCGTCACGAAAAGGACCGCGAGGATCCAGGCGTGCCGGCGGGTCAGGGGCGTTTCAAGTAGGGACTGAGCGGCCCCTGCGGCAGGTTCCCGTCGGGTTTTCCCGGCGTAAACCAGGACGAAAATGACCAGGAGAACCGTCAGCAGCGCCCAGCAGAAAACCCGGTAGCCCATCCCCGAAAAAGGCGGAAGTTCCGCCATTTCCTGGGCGATCCCGACGGTGAACGGGTTCAGGAAGGCGCTGGAGAAGCCCACGTTCGACGCCACATAGACCACCAGCATCCCCATGATGGCATCGTACCCCATGGACACGGCGAGGGGTACGACGATCCCGATGAAGGGAATCGTTTCCTCGCTCATCCCGAAAACGGCCCCGGCCAGGGAAAAAAGCACCGTCAGAGCTGCCAGGATCAGCTTGTCCCGCTTTCCGAAACGGCAGATGAAACGGTTGATGCCGGAAGAAACGGCCCCGGTGGCGTTGAGCAGGGAGAAGGCGCCCCCGACGACGAGGATGAAGATGATGATCCCTGCCTGCTTGACGAAACCGTGGTAGATAGAGGTGAAGACCTGCCAGGTCTGCGGTTTCCCGCCCGGAACCAACCAGGTCGCGACGGCGCTTATCGCGAGAAGGGTCGCGATAATGACGTAGGTATTGGGCATTCTGCGCTTCCGCATGGCTTCTGCAAAGATAGGAAATAATCTTTATTCGCTGACCGTGAAGCGGACGGAGGCGATGCGGCCGTCCGCATCCACGACCGTGACGGTATGGCGGCCGGGGGTGGGCGTCACCCCCATCTTGTGCACGAGTTTCGTCTCTCCGAGGTAGTCCTTGTCGAGGTGCCACCAGACGGTCGCCCCGGGATCCCGGTGCGCGACCTGGAGGATGATGCCGGGAGAGGATCCGTCCAGCTGCCGGGGCATATAGACCGTACTGCCGGCTTCCGGATAGATGAATTCAAGGGCGTCGGGCGTGCCCGCCGGCGAGCGGTACTCCGGGTGGTGGGGCTTGTAGTACCATTCCATCGCGGGCGGAAGGACGAAGGCGCTCTTCCCTTCTATTTCCCTGTGATAGGGGCAGGAAGCGCTCCGAAGGGCGTTTTTCGGCAGCAGAATGGTTTCGGAACCGTCGCAGTGCGGCCCTTTCAGGTATCCCGATGACGGACAGACCTCCGCCATGATCCCTTCCCCGGGCGCGGGTTCGGGGAACCATTCCCCGTCTTCCGGGAGCAGGCCGAGCAGTTCGAAGAGCACCGGACCGGCCGTACGGGCGCCGGTCAGTCCCGGAACACCCTGTCCGCCCGCGTTTCCGGTCCAGACGCCGACCGCCCAGTCGGGAGTCACCCCGACAGCCCAGGCGTCCCGGAAGCCATAGCTGGTCCCGGTTTTCCAGGCGGCCTTCCGGACAGAAGAAATCAGGCGGTAGTCGATCTCGTCGGGGCGGTTGACCTCCTTCAGCGCTTCGAAAGTGTGCCAGATGGCAACCCGGTCCCGGATCGGAGAATCCTCTTCCAGGCCGATGCAGGTCCGCGCGAGAGTCATATAGGCGGAGGTGATTTCATACAGGGTTCCCTCCCCTCCGCCGAGAATCAGCGACAGGCCGTAATGGGCGGCATCGTGGGGAAGGGTCGTCATCCCGAGGGAGCGGAGCAGCTCGTGGAAGCGGGGCACGCCGTATTCCCGGAGCAGATGGACCGCGGGGACATTGAGCGACCGGGCAAGGGCCTCCGCCGCGGGAACGGCCCCGTAGAACTGCAGGTCGAAATTCTGGGGCGAGAACCCGTTGATGTTGACGGGAACGTCCGGGAGGAGGGTCCGGGGAAGGACCGTCCCTTCCTGGAGGGCGGCAGCGAAGAGGAAAGGCTTCAGGATGCTGCCGGTGGACCGGGGCGAGCGGACGATGTCGACCTGGCTTCCGGGCCTCTGCCGGCCCGGGGAGGCGTTCCCGATATAGACGACCGGCCGGCCGGTATGGATGTCGAAGATGACGGCGGCAAGGTCGGCGACCCCTCCCTTCGCGAGGGCGTCGGACCACCTGTCGGCAACCGCCTCGGCGGCCTGCTGGAGGTCCATCCGTACCGTCGTCCGGGTCCGGACCCCGTCAGGAGCTCCGGCAACCAGGTGCGGGGCGACCGACGGGAGCGGATGGGGAGCGTCGGGAAGGGGTTCTCCAATCGAGAGTTCGTAGGTGGTTCCATCGATGTCTCCGTGGTCCAACAGCCTTTTAAGCAAGCGGTTCCGCTTCTCCAGCAGGGCCTCCCGGCGCTTTCCGGGATGGATGCTGGAGGGAGCGTTCGGAAGAACGGCCAGGGTCGCGGCCTCGCCCCAGGACAGGGATTCGGCCGGGCGTCCGTAATAGCGCCAGGCGGCGGCTTCCAGTCCGACGACATTACCGCCATAGGGAGCGTGGGAAGCGTAGAGGGCCAGTATTTCGTCTTTGGTGCAGCGGAGTTCCAGCCGCGTCGCGAGTACGGCTTCGACCGCCTTCTGCCAGAGGGTCCGTTTCTTCCCGCGGGAAAGACGGATGACCTGCATCGTCAGCGTACTTCCTCCGCTCTCGACGCGTCCTGCCCGGAGATTCTGGACGATGGCCCTCGCGATGGCCGCCGGATCGACTCCGGGATGATAACGGAAGCGCCTGTCTTCAAATTGGATCAGCGCCGTCTCATACCGTTTCGGGATGCTGTCGCAGGGGGGGAAGCGCCACTGGCCGTCGGCGGCGATCCGCGCCCCTAGCAGTTCCCCGGAGGCGTCTTCCACGACCGTCGCGTAAGGTACGCCCCGGAACAGGTCGCGTGGCAGACAGCAAAGGTAGGCCGCCACGAGGACGGCCAACCCTGAGAGAAGTATGGTTTTCCGGCGTTTCACCGGACCACTTCCGCCTTGCCGGAAGCCGTGTTCGCAGTCACGTGCGGGTCGTACATCGCTTCGCAGGTGACGGCCGGAAGGACATAGGAGCCCTCATACGCGGCCCGGAGACGGACCGAAAGGACCTTCTTCCGTCCCTGGGGGAGGTCGAAGAACCAGACGCATCTGTCGTCCCTTATGTCCTGATAATCATAACGTTCCGCCTCGGAAATGCCCATCAGGCGCTGGTTGAGAATCTCCCAGCCGGAAGGAATCCTGAAGCAGAGCGCCAGGTTCCGGATGTCGGAAGCCGAAGGGGCGCCCGTCACGGTCACGGTCGCCGTGAATTCCGTTCCCTGGCGGACGGAGGCAGGATCCAGCGCCGTCCCGTCGGGAAGGGCATAGGCGACTTTCAGTGAGATTCCGCTGGCGGCCGCGGTGACCGGTGTGCCGGACGCGGCCTGCTCCGAGGTAAGGAGGGACGCGTAAACCGGGCCGCTGCCGGTATTCCTGACGGAAACATCCCCGCTTACGGCCATCGGACAGACGGCTTTCGGCAGATCCAGCTTCGTCTCCTTGCCGCCGGAACCGACTTCGACGGAAACGGACTGGGTCGGAACCTTTCCATAGAGCCTGTCCATCGCGACCGCGGCGAAAGCGGCCTCCTGGGTGGAGTAGCTGCCGGAATTGATCTTTCCGGCCATGTCGAGGGCGACCGGCAGCGCTCCGGCGATCTCGTCCGTAAGGGCGAGGGCCTCGAGCGCAAGCGCCTTGTCCCGCAGGCCGCTCCCGTAGGTCATATTGTTCGGAGCATACTCTTCGAACCCTTCCGGGATCGTCTTGATGATCTCCCTGGCCGTCTGGGCCTTCCCGGTCACGGCATAGGCGGACGCGAGGGTCCACTTCGCCCGGTAGCCCAGGCCCGGAGTCTCTTTCATCCGGTTCATCGCCCCCGTTTCCGGAGTGCCGGCGACGGCGAGGCTGTAAAGCCGGTAGGCCTCGTCCAGTTCCGCGAACGGTTCCCCGTCTTTCTGGCGGTAGTTACGGCTCTGCTGTTTCTGGTATTTCGTCCAGGCGCCGAGAACGCCCTTCTCGACCGCGAAGCCTTTACCGGCCGCTTCCGTAAGGAACTGCCCGGCCATCGAACTGATCCACGGCTCAGAGGTCCTCGAGCCGGGCCAGTACAGGAAGCCTCCGTCGGTGTGCTGCCGGCCGTAAAGCGCGGCTATCAGCTTGGGAATCAATGCGGAAGCCTTTTCAGCCTCCTTCTCCTCCAGCTGCGGAAGCAGATGAAGGAGAGCCAGTCCCCGGGCGGAGAGCTGCTCGGTGCAGTCGTAGGGATACCCGGTCATGAAGGCGGCGACACCGGCCGCGTCAAGGGCCGGATAAACCGCCAGTTCGAGGATGCCGGAGGCTCCGGCGTCGAAGGTTGCCGTCTTCCCGGCATCGATCTTCTCCTGCCGGATCCGGTGGACGACGGGATTGGGATTCCCGACGGAGAGGGATACCGTCTCATAGGCCTTGTGGCCGGATCCCGTCGCGGTAACGGTCACCCTGGCGGTTCCCGTTCCGGTGGCCGCGAGGCTGAACCGGGCGACCTTGTCCCCCGTTTCCGTGAAGGTCATCGACGAGGATGCGGGACCGTCGATCCGGACCGGGCCCTCCACGGCGACCTTGACGGTCACGTCGCGGACGTCCTTCTCCATCGCGAAGACATTGACCGGGAGGGTGAACTTCTCTCCCTCGGAAACGGTCCTCGGAAGGGTGCTCAGGACCATCAGCGGAGCCTTGACCGCCACGGTCTTCTCCGCGGCCCCGTAGGCTCCGGCGTGGCCGGCGACGACCATCACCCGGACGCTGCCGACGTACATCGGGAGCGTCACCTTATGGCTGGCCGTGCCCTTTTTCAGGGTGAAAGGACCCATGAACTTCACGACCGGATTGAAGCGGTTGTCCTTCTTGGCGGAGATGATGTTCTCCTGATCGCCGCCGATGCCGGCAATCGGGGAGAAACGGCCGCTGAACGCGCCGACGACATCATCGAAGAGGTCCCAGGTACGGACGCCCAGCGCCTCGGTCTCATACATCGCCGGCCAGGGCTGCGGGGTCTTGAAACCCGTCAGGTCGAGAAGGCCCTCGTCGACGATCGCAAGGGTATAGGTCATCTCCCTGCCGGATTTCTCGCCGACCTGGACCGTAAAGGATTCTTCCGGATGCACGCTGTCCGGCATCTTGATGACCGGTTCCAGGTGGGAGGCCGGATCGGTCACCTCGATGCGCCGGACGCCGTAGAGCCGGAGCGGAAGGTCGTTCACCGTCGATCCGTAAGGCTGCAGGAGGGTGACATGGACATAGAAATTCGGGGCCATGTCCTTGGTGAGCGGAATCTTCACGGGCGTGTCCCCGTCCTTCGAGGTCTTCACCCACTGGCGGGAAATCACGCGGCTGCCGTTCTCCAGGGAGATGAGAGCCCGCCCGCCGGAGGCCGCCGGCAGATAGACCGTCGCCGTCTCTCCTGCCTGGTAGGTGTTCTTGTCGGTAGAGAAGCTCAGCATTGTCAGGGATTCCGGGTCACGGCGGTCCGCTCGGCCCCTGTAGGCCGGCCAGTCGACCGTGACGACGTCGCCGGAGACGTGCCCGCCGTCCCTGTCACGGACAAAGACGAGGTAGCGGCCCCAGGTCGGATAGTCCACCCGGAACGTAAAGGAAACGTCGCTGCTGCCGGAAGAGACCAGTTCTCCTGCCGCCACCGCATCGGCCGAACTGCCGTTGACATAGGAATCGAGTTCTTCGCGGCGGCTTTCCCACCACCAGCGCCAGTCGAGCTTGAAGACCCGGTACTCGAGGCGGTGTCCGGCTACGCGGCGGCCCGCGGCGTCGACGACGGCGACCCGGATCTTGTTGTCCTTGTCCGTCTCCAGATAATCTCCCTCGGGGAACTGCACGCCGACATAGGCGGGATACGGGGAGAACGGCATCGTCGCCGTGGTGAAACTCTCGTCCCCTCCGTTCTCTTCGACCGTCGACAGGATGAAGGCGGAAAGCATCCCGGGTGCGTTCTCCGCCTTGGGAAGGGTCACGTCGACCCTGGCCTCGCCGCCGCTTCCGAGCTGCGTCCGGAAGAGTTCGGTCTCGCTGCGGGTGAAGGTAGAGGACGGATGGCGGAAAACATAGCCTTCAAACCCCTTGAAAGAGGCGTTGGAGGGGGTGAGGGTCAGGGTTGCGGCGGCCTTGAGTCCGGAAGCCGGCGCTCCGGTCAGCCATTCGGACGTGACCGAGACGGGAAGCTTCTCTCCGGCCCGGAGTGTCTTGACACCGAAATCCGTATTGATTTTCAAGCGGTTCGGCTTGATGGTCTCGAGATGGAGGCTCTTGTGGAAAGAGGCGCCTCCGACCTTCACATACGCATTCCAGAAACCGGTCGGATCCGTTGCGGCGGTCGGGACGTGGAAGGCGAAGAATCCGTCTTCTCCCGTCACGGCCATCCGGGTGTGGAAGCGGCCTTCCGGCGTATAAAGTTCCAGACTGGCCGGATGCCCGGCCGGCAGCGGATGGTCCCGGTCGGAGACAAGGAAGGTAACGTGGAGGGTGTCGCCCGGACGCCAGACACCGCGTTCGCCGTAGATGAAGCCCTTCAGTCCGTCCGAAAGCACTTTCCCGCCCACGTCGAAACGGCTGAGACTGTTTTCGTTCCCGTCGGTTATCTTGAGGAAGCCCGTATTCCGCCCGTGCCGGGCGACGACGGTGAAGGGCCGTCCGGAGAGGGCGATTTCCGCCTGTCCGTCCCCGTCGCTTTTTCCGGAAGCGATCTTCCGGAGCTGGAAATCATAGACGTCGAACGCCGTTCCGGCAAGCGGTTTTGCGCTGATCAGGTCCGTGGCGGTCAGCCAGAGCCGGTCGCCTCCGGCGTATTTGGCGAGAAGGCCCAGGTTCGAGGCCAGGAGATTGATCTGGGGGAACCGGCTGCTTTCCATATAATAGGAAGGCTTTTCCGGGTCGTCCCGGTCGTCCCATTCATAGACGTTCCAGTCCACGGAATTGTCCCAGTACCAGGCCTCTGGAACGTCCCAGACGGCCTCTTCCTCCCGGGTGGGCTTCCCGTCCGAGAGTTCCCTCATCGGAGCAAGGTCCCCGGCGTCCTTCCCATAGAGCGAATACTCCTGCCTGAAGGAAAGGCGGATGCGGTAGATGGCTCCCGGCTCCTTGTCGAAAAGGCCGGAAAGGTCGACGGAGAAATTCTGCCACTTGTGGAGGTCCTTCGCGGGGCCGGACGCGAGATCGATCCGCTGGCTGCAGACCAGCCGGCCGGAACGCCGGAGCTGGTTGCCTCCGTCGAGTTCATTGTCCTGCAGGAACATAAGGACATTGTCCTCATAGATCCGGATGACCCTGATATCGACGGCGCGAAGGTTTACGCTCCGGAAAGGAAGGATGAGATCCGCCTTGTCCGGAAGGATCGTGCCCTGCACGGAGATGGCGACGGCCGGCTTGGCCTCACCTCCCGCGAGATTCTCCGTATAGTCCGCGCCAAGGGGCGTCCCCGCCTCGCTCCGGACGGTCCGGTGCACGGTCAGGGCGACCTCGTCGGCCTTCTTTCCCTCGAACCAGACCTTGGCGACATTGTCCGCGACGGTAACCCGGTAGCGGATGACGCCGCCCAGTTCGATATGGCCGGGCTCGACCGCTTTCGGGGAAAGCGGTTCGCTGAACCGGACTTCAATGTACGGGGACGTTCCGTCGTCGTACCGGGTGGAAAGGATCCGGAAATCACCCTGGGCCGGAACGGTAACTTCTCGAAGAGAACAGCTGAAGACCGGACTGTCCAGCGACAGCCGGAGGGTCCGCTCGACGTCGCTCCGGGTAATCCCGGCGACCTCGAAGCGGAAAACATCGGATCCTTCCGAGAGATTGACCGTCGTCTCCCCGTACGGATAGGAGACCTTGAACATCTCCCGGACCGCGGCGCGTTCGACGGGCTCGCTGAAAGAGACCGTTCCCTTGACGATCGCTCCGCTCCCGCCCGAGGGGATGGTGACACCTTCCTCCGCTATCGTCGCCTGGGGATGCGCAACGGTGAAATCAAAGCGGAAGTCCTTGAGTTTCCCGTCGGTAACTTTCGCCACCTTCGAGAGATGGAAAACCCCTTTATACTTGCCGCCGCTGACGAGGGCCCCTTCGTCCGGGAGGAATTCGACCGTCTGCGGACCGGTCCAGCGGACGGTTCCCTTGAGTGAGGGCGAGAAGCTGAACAGCTCCCCGTCTCCCCGGGATTCCTCGGGAACGGCTTGGGCGAGGTCGACCCGGATGGCCGAGCGGTTCGACACGGTACCGCCCGTATAGGCTTTGATGTAGGTTGCGAAGGCGGTGTCCGGGACAGCCTGTGCGGATCTCTTCGGTCCGCAGGATACCGCGGCAAGCCCGGCGGAGGCTGCCAGGATCAGGATTCGGAAAAGTCTCATAGCAATTCTTCTGTTTCTACAAAGATATGTTTTTTTACTCTATTATTCGGCAGAAAATGATTACCTTTGGAAGGTACTGGACCGACCGCATATGAAAAAATTCAAAGCCGGATTGTTCGTAAAGGTGCTGCTTGCCATCGCGGGTGGCGCCTTGCTGGGTCTTGTCGCACCGGATGTCGTCGTCCGGATCCTGAAGACCCTCAACGTCTTATTCGCCCAACTGCTGAAATTCATCATCCCGCTCCTGATCCTGGGTCTCGTCACGCCGGCCATCGCCAATGTCGGCAAGAATGCCGGGAAGATGCTGCTGGTCGTCATCGGCATCGCCTACCTGTCGACGATCTTTTCGGGGTTTTTCGCGCATCTCTGCTCCTCGAACGCCTTTCCTCATTACCTCCAGGCCGGGGAACTGTCTTCGGAAGCCCTCTCCGCCCGTGAGTTCCAGCCTTACTTCGACCTGAAGATCCCGCCCGTCTGCGACATCCTGACCGCTCTCCTGCTCTCTTTCATGCTCGGAATCGGAATCATCGCGACCGGCTCCAGCCCGCTGAAGAAAGCCTTCGAGGATTTCGGGGCCATCGTCAAGCTGACCATCGAAAAGGTCATCATCCCGATGCTACCCTGGTATGTATTCACGATGATCTGCGAGATGGGCGCCAGGGGGGTCCTCGCCGTCGTTCTCGGATCCGGATTCAAGATTATCCTGACCGGAGTCGTCCTGACGGTCCTCTACCTGGTCATCCAATACTGCATCGCGGGCGCCGTCGCCGGCAAGAATCCTTTCAAATGCCTCTGGAACATGCTCCCGGCCTACCTGACGGCCTTCTCGATCTGTTCTTCCTCCGCGGCCATCCCCGTCACCTCCTCCTGCACCCGCAAGAACGGGATCCCCGACGATATCGTCGATTTCACGATTCCGCTCTGCTCCACCGTCCATATGTGCGGCTCGACCATCAAGCTGGCCGTTTCCGCCATCGCCGTCGCCTATCTGACCGGGACGCCCCTCCCCTTCGCGGTCTATGCCCATTTCGTCCTGATGCAGGGCATCGCCGCCGTCGCGGCGCCGGGGGTCATGGGCGGCGTCCTGATGGCCTCGGTCGGCCTGCTGGAATCCATCATGGGCTTCACCCCCGACCAGACGGCCCTCGTCATGACGCTCTACCTTGCACTGGACGGGTACGGCCCGGCCTGCAATGTGACGGGCGACGGAGCCATCGCCCTGGTTATCAACCGTTTCTTCAATAAAAAAACCACTTTGGCATGAAACGACTTCTTTTCCTCGCCCTCCTTATCCCGGCCCTCGCCCTTCCCGCAGGGGCTGCACCCATGAAAGCCCGCGTCATCCAGCAATACTTCGCCCAGGATGACAAGGGACGCGTCGAGAGTTTCCAATGGACCATCCGGGAACTCGACAAATGCGATCCGAGCCTGGACATCATCGTCCTGCCGGAGTTCGCGGACGTCCCCGGCAAGTCCCAGGCCGGCGAATTCATCAAGAATGCCCGGGAATACGGCCCCGCGCTCCAGAAAAGATGTGCCGAAACGGCCCGTCGGTGCCGCTCCTATGTTTTCTGCGGGGTCGTGGACACCTCCCTGGACGTTCCCCGGAACGCGATTTTCATCTATGACCGGAACGGAGAACTCATCGGGAAATACTACAAGCAGCACCTGACCCGGGGGGAATGGACCCGCAACGGACTGGACAAATCGTACACGGAGGAATGGTCAGAGCCCTACATCCTCGACCTCGAGGGAGTCCGCTTCGCTTTCCTGACCTGCTACGATTTCTATTTCTACGAGAACTTCGCGAACATCGCCCGGTGGAAACCCGACGTGATCATCGGCTGCTCCCACCAGCGGAGCGACACGTTCCGGGCGCTCGACATCATCAATTCCTTCTGTGCCTACAACACCGGCGCCTACCTCGTCCGGTGCTCCGTGTCCATGGGTCTTGATTCAGAACTGGGCGGCTGCTCCTGCGTCGTCGCCCCGACGGGAGAGATCCTCGGCACCCTGCGCTCCGAAATCGCCACCCTCGACGTCACCTTCGACCCCAAGGAGAAATACCTCAAGCCGGCCGGTTACGGCAACCCTCCCTCCCTCCATTCGGAATACATTGAAATCGGACGCCGGCCGTGGAAATACCGCCCGGGCGGCAGCGCCATCGTTCCGCCTTTCGAGGAAGCGCCCGCCAAGCGTCTCTGCGCCCACCGCGGCTTCTCGGCGGTCGCGCCGGAGAACTCCCTCGCCGCCCTCGGCACCGCAGTCTCCCTCGGGGCGGCCGAAGTGGAATTCGACCTCTGGTGCACGAAGGACGGGGAGCTTGTGTCCATCCACGACGCCTCCCTCGACCGGGTTTCGGACGGGTCCGGATTCGTCTACGACAAGACATACGAAGAGCTTCTCCAGTACGATTTCGGCAGCAAGACCAGCGAGCATTTCCGCGGACTCCGGATCCTCCGCTTCGATGAAATCCTCTCGAAACTGTCCTGCCATACAATCATGAACATCCACCTGAAAACCCGCAAGGGAACGACCTGGGAGGATGGGATGGTACGGAAACTCCTCGACCAGATCTTCGCCTACGACGCCCAGGACCATGTCTATTTCATGACGGAAAACCGGGAGCTCCAGGCCAAGCTTGCCAAGGCCGCCCCGGATATCCCCCGGTGCATGGGATATGCCTCGGGACGTGATATCGTAGATGACGCCCTCGCCTGCGGCTGCCGGATGGTGCAGCTGTTCAAGCCTCATTTCGACCAGTCCGTGATCGACCGGGCCCACGCCGCCGGACTCCGGGTCAACGTCTACTGGGCCGACACCCCCGAGGACGCGAAAACGTTCTTCGACATGGGCGTCGACACCATCCTGACCAACGAGTATCAGATCGTCTCTTCCGCTACCGGATGCAAATAAAACAATTCCATATGAAACGAATCCTTATCTCTCTGCTGCTTTTCCTGCCCGTATTCTCCGCCCAGGCAGGGAAAATCGTCACCGACAGCCTCTCCAGCAAGATCCTGGACGCGGAGGTCAAGTTCAACGTCTACCTGCCCAACAGTTTCAACGATTCGGAGAAGACCTATCCCGTCGTCTATCTGCTCCACGGCCTCTACGGATGCTATGAGGACTGGCAGGAAAAGGGCCGGATGAAAGAGGTCGCCGACGAACTGATCGCCTCGGGGGAAGCCGCCGATATGATCATCGTCATGCCGAACGCCGGCGGAAAAGACGTCCACAAGGTCCCGAACGGCTATTTCAACACCCCGGGATGGAACTATGAGGACTTTTTCTTCCAGGAACTGCTGCCCTATGTCGAAGCGAAATACCGGTGCGTCGGGGACAAGGCGCACAGGGCCGTCATGGGCCTTTCGATGGGCGGAGGCGGTTCGACCGTCTACTGCCAGCGGCATCCCGACCTCTTCTCCAGCTGCTATGCGATGAGCGCCTGGCTGGACCAGAAAGTCGAAGACAAGGCCCCGGAGGATCCTTCCGACCGCTTCTATTATACCGTCCACTCGGTCCGCAACCATTCCGCCCTGGATTTCGTGGACAATGCCGACAAGGAAACGCTTTCGAAACTCGACTCGGTCCGCTGGTTCTTCGACTGCGGCGATGACGACGGGCTCGTCACCCTCTCCTTCCAGCTGCACATGAAAATGAAAGCCGCCCGCGTCAACTCCGAACTTCGGGTGCGGAACGGCGTCCATAACTGGGAATACTGGCACCTGGCCCTCCGAGAGGCCCTCCCTTTCGCTTCCCGCAACTTCGGGAAATAGTTTTTACGGGATTACGATCTTGTAGGTCTTCCCGGCCTTGTTGGTCAACTTGTCGTCGCGCAGCCAGAGGTTCGCCTCCTTGAGGGCGGCGTAGGTCGTATGGTGCGCAAGGGCGAAGTCCACGAGGCTCGGGACGGGACCGGTGACCGTGACCTCTTCCCGGGGCCGGAACAACGGATAATAATCTCCCGGGGCGAGGTCGAAGCCGAACGCGGCGGGATTCTCGAAGAACATCTTGGCCGCCAGGAGGCGGAACATGTAGCGGGCCGTCTCTTCCGGGAGCCAAAGGTCCATGGCGTTACTCTGCTTCTGCGTTTCCCGGCGGCGGGCGATGCCCCCCTGGCCGGCGTTGTAGCTCGCAGCGACCGTCATCCAGTCCCCGAATTTCCGATAGGCTTCGTTGAGGTACTGACAGGCCGCAATCGTCTCTTTCTCAATATGATAGCGTTCGTCTACCTCAGCGCTTACCTCGAGCGTATAGGTCTGGGCGGCGGATTTCATGAACTGCCAGAGACCGACCGCACCGGCCTTTGAGACCGCCTTGGGATCGAGGTTGCTTTCGATGACCATCAGATACTTCAAATCCTCCGGGATGCCATAGAGTTTCAGGATCGGAACGATCCGGGAGAAAAAGCGGCGGGAACGCTTGAGCATCAGGAGCGACGTCGAGTGCATATACGTAAAGGAGATCAGTTCCCGGTCCATGCGTTCGCGGAGGTCCTGGCGGGTCAGGTCGACCGTATCCCCGGCGAAGACCATCTTGTCGGGGACGGCCGGCGGCCGCGGATGAAGCGTTTCCGCCCCCGGGCTCCAGGTCTGGGCCAAAAGACTGCCCGAGACGAGGAGCGGCAGGGCGAAAAGAAGGATCTGCCGTCTCATTCTTCGGCGATAATCGGTTGGAGATATTCCCCGATCCGGTCGAGCCAGGTGTAGCTGCCCGTTCCGGGAGAAGCTTTCCGCTGGAAGCAGTGGGGACGGGTAGCAAGCGTATGGAGCTCGCTCTGGATGCCCATCGCCCGCATCTTTTCCCAGGTCTTCACGGAGTTCATCGAGGCCCAGACATCCGCGTCGCCGTGGATGAACAGCATCGGGGCGGTATCGAGGTCGAAAGAGAATTCCGGGGAGAGAACGGCGGAATCGTCGTTTCCTCGGGTCGTATTATGCACATCCAGACCATCGGTCAGGGCATAGGCGGGATAGATGCCGATTCCCCACTGGACCTTGCAGGAGAGCTTGTCCAGACTATCGATCGGCAGATAGGAACGGTGCCGGGAAGAGGTCACGCCCATCAGGGTCAGGTGTCCGCCGGCGGAAGAGCCCATGATCCCGATCCGGTCCGGATCCAGGCCGCGGGCGACCGCTTCGCTCCGGACGATGCGGATCGTCCGCTGGAGGTCCTCCCAGGCGCAGGTATGCTTGGCAAGTCCCTTCGGACGGGGAGAACGGTATTTCAGGGTCACGACGGTCATCCCCATCGCATTCAGGTAACGGCGGGCAGGAGTGACCTCGAAGCCGTCCGGGTTGTTCCCGTTATAGCCGCCGCCGGAATAGATAATCTGGATCGCCTTGGTTTTCAGGACTTTCGGGATATGCCATTCGATATAGGGCTCGCACAGGTGGTCCTGCGGATCGGGCATCTTCCCTTCCGGCCAGACCGCTTCGCGGGTCACTTCCGCCCGGTCTTCGTCGCTCGTGAAACGGTCCATCAGCGCGACTTCCTCGCCGACCGGCCCGAGGAATCCCATCTGGGTCATGAACTCGATTCCCCGTTCGAGACCGAAGGCTCCGTGGCCCTTGTCCGGATAGAGATGGAGTTCCGCCGGAATATTCCTTTTCCGGAGCTCGCGGTAGACCAGGGTCGAACCGTTGGGGGAATACGGGTCCAGACCGCCGTGGTGCAGGCTCATCGGACAGGTTTTCCCGTCAAATTTGAAGACGTCGCTCAGGAAGACATCGGAGCCGTATCCTTCGCGGACGGCCCTGGTTCCCATTTCCCCGTCTGTCGTGACATAGGCCGGGGCGTTGACGATGGCCCAGTTCAGGTGGCAGGGGACCTTGTCAAGGGCGTCAATCGGCTCGTAGGCTGGCGTCTCGGAACTGGTCGCGAGAAGAAGGGCGAGATGCGAACCCGCCGACATCGAAATCGCTCCGATGCGCTCGGGGTCGAACCCGCGCTTTTTCGCTTCGCTCCGGACCATGCGGACCGCCCGCTGGCCGTCTTCCCAGGCCGTCTGGTAGATCGGGAGTCCTTTGGGGCGGGGCGTCCGGTAGACGAAATTGACGCATTGGATTCCCCTCGCTGTCAGTTCTTTATGCCACTTGTCAATGAGGTCGACATCGCAGCAGTTCTTGTAGCTGCCGCCCGAAATCAGGATCATGCAGGCTCCGTTCCGGACGGAGGCGTCCGGGGTCTCGAACCATTCCAGATAGGCCGTCCGGAATTTGTCAGGATTGAATTTCTCCGCACTGACCTCATTGGTCATCGCGGCAATCTGATGAGGCTGTGCGTCCGGCATCTTTCCCTTGGGCCAGACGGACTCCCTTTCGTATGCGGACAGCGTAAGGGTCGCGAAAAGGAGCAGGAATCCGATCGTTCTTTTCATAAGAAAAAAGTTAAGGGGAGATCCGGCTTTTCCGGGACTCCCCTGAATTCATACTTGGTTAACTGCTAAAACAGATAGCGGAGACCGAGTCCGAAACTGGACCAGCCGAAGCCGGTGTCAGGAATCAGATTGAACATCGGCCGCCAGTCGATGGAGATCTGGAACGGAATTTCGGAGAAAAGATATTCCAATCCGATCTGTCCGCCGATACCAAGACCGATTCCGGCCTTCTCGACCAGCCAGAGATGGGCTGCCGGGCCGGCGTAGAAGTTGAAAGGACCGGCCGGAGCTATCTGGAAATCATACGAAGCGGCTGCGCTGAAAGAGCCGGGTGCATTGGGATTCAGTTTCCAACCCAGGTCGACTTCGAGGAAATTCGAAGCGCCAAGCGCGTGCTGATAGGAGAGGTCTGCGCCATAACCGACACGGACACCGAGAGCGCGGGGTTGCGCCGAAGCTGCCACGGCAAGGCCGATAAGGGCAGCGAGGATAAGGATTGTCTTTTTCATCTTAAAAAGATTTATTTCTACAAATATAATAATTCTTCCGGAAAAATCAGTATCCGAGCCGGGCAAGCGTTTCTTCGGCATCGGAAACTTCCGTCGGGGCGCCTTCTCCCCGCAAGCCCTTCTCCAGCAGGAAGCGGAGCGTCATCTCGCTCCGGTTGGTGAAAAAGCCGTCCGAACGTCCGGTCTGTTCCTTCATCTGGTCGATCGTGTCGAAAGAATAGGGATGGTTCAGCATTCCCGCCTTCCGGACGAGGTCCGCCTGCCAGGCATGGTTCAGTTCCGCATAGTCGTTCGGAGCTCCGGAGATGGACGGTCCGATGATATTCGCCCCGTTGGCCCGTGCCCATTTCAGGATCGCCCGGAAGCCTTCCGGCGTATCAAGGTCCCCGCCGGGAATCTCTTCCGGACAGGGCGGCCAGAGCAGGAAGCACATCGGAAGACGCCCCTTGAAGACGGCTTTCGCCCTTTGGAGGGAGGCCGGAGAAAAGGTCTGGAGGATGACTTTTCCTCCCGTGTTTCCGACATTGACCTTTCCGTCCTTATAGAAGTCCCGGTCCGTCGCGGGGCGGGTCAGGACATTCCATCCCTCCGCGTCCAGGATCTCATAGACCCGCTGTTCCATATCCTCGGGATTGACCTCGGGCTCCTTGAATTCGATATAGATGCCGGGCCGGTTCCCTCCGTCTTCCGGATCCGGTTCATAGGCCTTTGAAAAATCATAGGATACGATCTCCATATACTTCCCTCCTTCGGGGGCTGAATGGAAAATCTCTTCCAGGGTCTTCCCCTTGCAGGATTCCTTCATGGCATAGGGCAGGATCCGGCGCCCCGAGGTATCGCGGCAGAGCCTCTTTCCGGAGGCATATGCGATCTGGTCCTGCAGGGCGGACACATACTGGCTTCCTTCGAAAGCGGGACGTGCCCGGTCGGGGTTGGCGGCATTGAACCAGCTTCCGGCATCCAGCATCAGCAGCTCCGCATAATAATAGGAGGCTGCATAGAAGGGACGGAAGGTCTCCTTGTCCCGGAGGAACTGGGCCACGGCGTCGGCCGAGGAGAACCCCAGGGACTCGTAGAAGGAGATGCGGCTGTCGGGAATTCGGTCGCCGAAGACGGCTTCGATATCCGTCGTCCGGGTCAGGTTCTCATCGTGGTTCGCCAGGATGATGCCGTCCTTCGTGCATTGGAGGTCGGATTCGAGATAGTCCGCGCCCGTTTCCCGCGCCCAGCGCCAGGCGCTTTCCGTTTCCTCGGGCGCCCAGTAGGTCGAGCCGCGATGGGCCATGACGGCGTGGGAGGGTATTCGTTCGGGGCCTCTTCCGCAGGACGCGAGGAGTGCCAGCAGGAGGCAGAGTGCAGGGATCCGGTTAGTCTTCATATCAATCTTTCGCTTTAGTTCCTGCTGCAAAGATAAGAAATCCTCCCGCAGATTCCGGTATTTTGTTATCTTTGCGAATATGAAACGGATTTTACTTCTTTTGATGCTGTTTACCGGCCCCCTTGCGACCCTTTCGGCCGGCAGCTATACCGACCTGTACCGGAATCTTCCCGTCGCATTGTCCGAACCGGTAGCGCCCGTCATTCCCGACCGGACCGTCTCCCTGCTTGATTTCGGCGGAAACGGGGACGGCGTCGCCCTCAACACGGAAGCCTTCCGGAAAGCCATCTCCGCCCTCTCGAAACAAGGCGGCGGCCATCTGGTCGTCCCGGCCGGAATCTACTTGACCGGCCCGATTTCCCTGAAGGACAATATCGACCTCCACCTCGAGAAAAACGCTCTCGTCCTCTTCTCCCCGGACAAGACCCTCTTCCTGAAAGAGGACGGCTCCGGAATGGTCCCGGGTCTCTCCGCGAGCAAGCGGAAGAACATCAGCCTGACCGGCGAAGGCACCCTGGACGGGAACGGAGAATGGTGGCGGGCCGTCAAGCGAGGCAAGGTCAGCGATGTAGAATGGAATGATTTCCGGCGGCTCGGCGGAACGGTTACCGAGGACGGGTCGCTCTGGTACCCCTTCGGGCTCAAGCATTTCGAGAACGCCGCCCCCTCCCCGCAGGAGCAGGAGCGGCTGAGGACGCACCTGATCCGTTTCACGGACTGCGAGAATGTCCTCGTCGCCGGCGTCACGATCCAGAACTCTCCCAAATTCCATCTCGTTCCGCAGCGCTGCCGCAACGTCATCATCGACGGAGTCACGGTCCGTTGTCCCTGGAACGCCCAGAACGGTGACGGAATCGACATCATGCAGTCGCAGGACGTCCTCGTGACGGGCTGCAGGGTCGATGTCGGCGATGATGGCATCTGCCTCAAGGGCGGAGCCGGCGAGGCCGGGGTCAAGGGTGGCCCCTGCCGGCGGATCCTGATCGCCGGGAACACGGTCAACCATGCCCATGGAGGCTTTGTCATCGGGTCCGAGTTCTCCGGGGGGATGTTCGACATCGTCGTCCGGGACAATACCTTCTCCGGAACGGATACCGGCCTCCGCTTCAAAAGTGGACCCGGCCGGGGCGGTCGCTGCGGAAATATCTATATCTCATCGATTTACATGAGCGACATCCGGGACGAGGCGATCGTTTTCGAAACGTCCTATGCCAATCAGTCCGTCGGAGAGAAGGCCGCCGTCGCAAAGACGCAGGCCTTCCTGCCCGACTTTTCGGACATCCATATCTCCGGCATCGTGTGTCGGGACGCCCGGATCGCCGTCGCCGCCCGCGGCCCGCTCTCGATGATCCACGATATCTTCCTGGACGACAGCACCCTCTTTTTCCTCGAAACCGGATCGGACCTCGCCGACCCGGCCATGATTGCCTTCCGGAATGTCCGGATCCTGTCCTACTGATACGAACCCTGTTAGTATGAATAAACGTTTCTTCACCCTGCTCCTGTGCCTGCTCCTCGGCGGGGCGGCCGTTTCCGCGCAGACGGAATCCTATACTCCCTCCGAATCCAACCTCCGGGCCCGGGAGAAATTCGCCTCCCACCGGCTCGGCATTTTCCTCCACTGGGGAATCTACAGCTCATACGCCCAGGGAGAGTGGTACCTGTCGAACGGGAAACTCGACCGGGAAGCCTATTACAGTGCGGCCAACGGCTTCTGCCCGGCCCGTTTCGATGCGGCCGCCTGGGCCAGGGCGTTCAAGGAGGCCGGCGCCGGCTATGTCACCCTGACCTCCCGGCACCATGACGGTTTCTCCATGTTCCGCACCGCCCAAAGCCCTTACAACATCGTAGACGGGACTCCCTATGGAAAAGATGTTTCCGGGATGCTCACCGAGGCCGTCAAGGCCGAAGGGATGGACATGCACTTCTATTATTCCATCCTAGACTGGCTCCGGGAGGACTATCCGAAAGGCCGTTCCGGCATCGCCAAAGACGATTCCAAGGCGGATTACAACCATTATCTCGAGTTTGAAAAGGCCCAGATTCGCGAGCTCCTGACCCAGTATCATCCCTCCGCCCTCTGGTTCGACGGCATGTGGGACCACCGGGAAGCCGGATTTCCCTGGCAGATGGAAGAGCTTTACCGGTTCATCCACGACATCGATCCGGCCTGCCTCATCGGCAACAACCACCACATCGCACCCATCCCGGGAGAAGATTTCCAGATGTTCGAGCGGGATCTCCCCGGCGAAAACAAGGCGGGGATGAGCGGCCAGGCAGTCAGCACGATCATGCCCCTCGAGATGTGCCAGACGATGAACGGAGCCTGGGGATACAAGATCGACGATCAGAAATACAAGAGTGTCAAAGAGTTGATCCAACTCCTGGTACGCGCCGCGGCCAAGGGGTCCAACCTCCTGATCAACATCGGCCCGCAGGCCGACGGCCAGCTCCCGGCCCCTGCGCTCGACCGGCTCAAGGGGATGGGCGGGTGGATGAAGGTCTTCTCCCGCACCGTCGACGGAACGGACAAGACCGCGATTCCGGAGCAGCCCTGGGGCGTTTCGACCCGGAACGCAACCTCCGTCTTCCTCCATATCCTCGAACCCGCCAACCTGCCGTCCGACGGGAAGACGGCCGTTCTGGTCATTCCCTTTGCGGAAAAAATCACCGGCGTCTCCGAGTACAAGAGCGGAGAGAACCGGCTCTGGAAGACCTCCAAAGACGGATTCCTGACGATTACCCTGCCCGCTCCGGACCCGGCGGAGATCGATACTGTCCTCGAAATCAAACTTAAATGAACCCCCTTCTCGAAGTCTGCTGCGGCAATCCGGCAAGCGTCGACGCAGCCGTCCGGGGCGGGGCGGAACGGATTGAATTCTGCTCCGCCCTCGAAAAGGACGGACTGACGCCGTCCATGGAGGATCTCCGGGCTGTCAAGGCGCGTTATCCGGACCTGATTGTCCATGTCCTGATCCGTTGCCGGGCGGGTGATTTCCGTTATACCCCCGCTGAAACCGGGACCATGGCCGGACAGGTCGAAGAGGCCCTGGAGGCCGGCGCTGACGGCATTGTGATCGGGGCCCTCGACGGAAACGGGGATCCGGACATCCGGGCGCTACTGGAGCTGGTCCGCCCCGTCGAGGACTGGAACCTCGCCAGGGAACTGGCGGACTCCGACCTCTGCCACGCCTCGAACGACGGCCATTTCTTTCCGGGCGCGCCCCGGAAGGCCGTTTCCCTGACGTTCCACCGGGCCTTCGATGTCTGCCGGGATCCGTTTTTCGCCCTGGAAGCCCTGGCAAGCCTGGGGTTTGACCGCATCCTGACCTCGGGGCAGGCATCCTCCGCCGAGGCCGGCATCCCGCTTCTGAAGCAGCTCACGGATAGGGCGGCGGGACGCATCCTCATCCTCCCCGGCGGCGGGGTTACGCCGGAAAACGCCGCACGTATCCTTTCGGAAACGGGCGCATCGGAAATCCACGCCTCCGCCTCGGAATCCGTCGGAGGAATCTGGCAGACTTCCACCGGCAAGGTCGTCGCCATCCTAACCGCCATTTCCCGCCCATGACACGGAATCCATCATATGGAAGGACACGGAAGAGTCTGAGGAACAGCGCGATCGCGCTGATTCTCCAGACCGTCGCCATGTTCGTCGGGTTCTTCTCGCGGCGGATCTTCATCCGGATCCTCGGCGTCGAGGTCATGGGCCTGAATTCCACCGCCGCCAGTATCCTGGACTTCCTCAACCTGGCGGAACTCGGCATCGGGACGGCCGTTGCGGTAACGCTCTACAAGCCCCTTTTCCAACAGGACCGGCAGACGGTCAAGGAAATCGTCGCCCTGCAGGGACGCCTGTACCGGATCATCGGCTCCTTCGTCCTGGTCGGCAGCGCGGTCGTCTTCTGCTTCATGCCGCAGATTTTCAGCAAGTCGGACCTTCCCCTCTGGTATCCGTATGCGACTTACGCCGTCCTGCTCTATTCCTCCCTGCTCTGGTATTTCTTCAACTATAAGAAAAACGTCCTCTTCGCCGACCAGGAGAATTACAAGGTCCTGCTCTGCACGAAACTCATCGCGCTCGTGAAACTGGTCCTCCAGATGCTGGCCGTCCTGCACCTGGAGCAGGGCTATCTCTGGTGGCTCGGCCTGGAAGCCGCATCCGCCACGGTCAGCACCATCCTGATCAGCATCATCGTGGACCGGAACTATCCCTATCTCAAGGAGCCCGTTCCGGTCGACCTGTCCCTGAAGGACAAGTATCCGGATATCATCCGCAAGACCAAGTATATCGCCTTCCACAAACTGGGCGGGTACGCCGTGGCCCGGTCCAGTCCGATCTTCATCTATGCCTACACCTCCCTCGCGGTCGTCGGGTATTATGGAAACTATCTGGTCCTTACGACCAACCTCACGGCCATCCTGACCGCCCTCTATTCCGGAATCACCGCCGGCGTCGGCAATATGGTCGCAGAGGGAGACAAGAAACTGATCCTGAAGGTTTTCCGGGAGCTTTTCTCCTCCCGGATGCTGATCGTAGGCCTCTGCTGCATCTGTCTGTGGTTCCTGACGGACCCCTTCGTCAGCCTCTGGCTCGGACCGGAATACATCCTCCCCAGGACGACGCTCGCCCTGATCATCGCCCAGTTCTTCATCGGCAATACCCGGAACATCGTCGACGACTACCTGAACGCCTACGGGCTTTTCCGGGACATCTGGTCCCCTCTCGCCGAAGCCGCCATCAATGTCTCGCTGTCCATCCTGCTGGGCAGCCGGTACGGCCTCAACGGCGTTCTCGCCGGCGTTCTGATCAGCCAGCTGATCATCACCTTCTCCTGGAAACCCTTCTTCCTTTTCAGGAGCGCCCTGCATGAACCCCTGCGGTTCTATATCTCGCTCTACGTCCGGTGCCTCCTCCCCGGCATTTTCGCCTTCGGGGCCGTGTACCTGCTCCTTCCCCACATCCCCATCGATCCCGCAGCTTCCTTCTGGACCTTCCTTGTCTATGCCTTCGTGACGGGCGCAACCGCTTTCCTGGTCTACGGAGCCCTGCTCTCACTCCTGGAAGACGGGCTGAAAGATTTCGCCAACCGCCTTTTCCATGTGATACGGCGCAAATAGTTGTTACTTTCCATACATTCTTTTATCTTTGTTTCTCCATCGATAAAACGCTGTAGATGAACCCTGTTTATAAAAAAGTCCTTCTGTACGCCGCCGCAGTCCTCTTTTTTGCGGCGCTTTCCTGCGCTTTCGTGCCACAAGCCGTCTTCAAGGGAGAAATCGTCCAGTCCCCGGACATCACCGGTTACGTCGGAGCCAGCCACGAAGCCAAACAGTGGGACGAATACCACCCGGAGGACAAGACGGCATGGACCGGGTCCATGTTCAGCGGCATGCCGACCATCCTCCTGACCGGAAACGACACCGGAGACTGGGTCAAACCCCTGTTCGAAGCGGTCCGCCACGCCGGACGCCGGCCGGCCAGCTATCTGTTCATCTCCCTGCTGGGCGCCTTCCTGCTGATGCTTTCGCTGGGAATCCGTCCCCTGCTGGCGATGGGAGGAGCCGTCGCCGTTACCTTCTGCTCCTACAACATGCAGATCATCCAGAGCGGGCACAACACCAAGATGCTGGCCCTGGCCTATTTCCCGTGGGTTCTCGCCGCCGTCATCTTCACTTACCGCAAGGCTCTCGCCCAAAAGGACGCTGCCCGGAAGGAGTGGCTTCCCTATACCGTACTCGGGGCCGTCCTTTTCGGCTTCGCCCTCGCCTTCCAGGTCAAGGCGGACCATGTCCAGATCACCTGGTACCTGGCCCTTGTCATCGGCATCTATGCCCTTGCCCTTCTGATCCGGATCCTCGTCGACAAAGAGCGCAGAAAGGTCCTTCCCGGCCGTTGGGCCGCGGCGTCCCTGCTCCTGCTCCTGCTGGGCGGCGCCGGCATCGCGACGAGCGCCTCGAAACTGGTCCCGCTCTATGAGTATACCGCCCAGTCGATCCGCGGCGGATCGGAACTGTCCGGAAATGAGAAGAAAGGCGTCTCCACCGACTACGCCTCGATGTGGTCCTACCACTGGGAAGAGCTTCCGAACCTGATGATCCCGAACCTGAACGGCGGCAGCTCGGAAAGCAAGATCACCCCGAGCCTCAAGACCTACAAGGCCCTGCAGCGGATCGGGGAAGACAAGATGAAACCGCAGGACTGGAACATTTCCGTCTACTGGGGGCCCCAGCCCATGACCGCGGGTCCGATGTACATGGGCGCCGTGACCATCTTCCTTTTCCTCCTGGGACTGCTCCTCTACAAGGGCAAGGACAAATGGTGGCTGCTGGCCGCGACCCTCGTCGCCATCTTCCTTTCCCTCGGGGCCCAGTTCCTTCCCTTCACGAAGTTCTTCTACCGTTTCGTCCCGTTCTACAGCAAGTTCAGGGCGGTGTCCATGGGCCTTGTCGTCCTGCAGTTCACCCTGCCGATGCTCGCGTTCCTGCTGCTGGAGCACCTGATGCGGGAAGGCTGCCCCCGGAAGGAATTCCTCCGGAAAGGCGGGATCGCCCTGGCGCTTACCGCCGGAGTCTGCCTCCTCTTCGCCCTTTTCCCGGGCCTTGCGGGGAACTTCGCGAGACCGGAGGATGCCGGAAAGACGGCATCCCTGCTCGAAGCCCTCACCGCCGACCGGAAAGCCCTGCTGGTCCGCGATGCCTGGATTTCCTTCTTCCTGATTGTCAGTTCCTTCCTGCTTTTATGGTGGGCTGTCTCCGGAAAGACCTCCGCCCGGAATAAATCTGCCTTCGGGCGGAAGGATGCCGCCATGGCGGCCATCTGCCTCCTGATCCTCGTCAACCTCTTCTCGGTCGGGAAGCGCTACCTGAACGGACAGCATTTCTCCTCCGTCAAAAAGTTCGAAAAACAGTTCGCGATGCGGCCCGTCGACCTCGAAATCCTCAAGGACGACGACCCTGATTTCCGCGTTCTCGACCTTACCACCGACATTTTCAGCGACGCCCGCCTGAGCTACACCCACAAGAGCGTCGGCGGGTACAGTCCCGCCAAGCTCCAGCGCTATCAGGACCTTATCGACCGGTATCTCCGGGCGGAGACCTCCTTCCTGATCAAGGGCTTGAACGAGCGGATGGACGGACAGACGCTCCTCACCGGAATCCCGATTTTCAATTTGCTGAATACCAAGTACTTCATAGCCAAGGGCAACCGCCCTCTGTACAACCCGGCCCGCCTGGGGAACGCCTGGTTCGTGGACGGATTCCGGAAGGCTGCGTCCCTGGACGAGGAAATCGGCCTGCTCGCCGAGGTCCCGCTCGGGAGCGAGGCGATCCTCGGACCGGACTTCGGTTCGGTAACGGCGCCGGCGGCTCCCGCCGATTCGACGGACTGGATCGCGCTCACCTCCTACGTCCCGAATGAAGTGAAATACCATTACAAGGCGTCGTCCGGACGCGCCGCCGTCTTCAGCGAAGTCTACTATCCCGGCTGGAGGGCTTCCCTGGAGGACGGAACGCCGGTCGATATCTTCCGGGCGGACTGGACCCTCCGCGGTGCCGTCGTCCCTGCCGGGGAGCACGACCTCACGATGCGTTTCGATCCGCCGTCCTATACGCTTGGCTCCCGGATCTCCCGGATCGCCTCCGTACTGATGTACCTGCTTCTCCTCGCGGCTGCGGCCTGGATTTATATTACGAAAAGGAATGAAAGGGAAGGAGCTGGTTCATAAGGTTTTGGATTACCTCGGACGGGAAACGATGGACACGGAGGAGCGCCGGCTCCTGACCATGTCCCTGGGACCCTCCGTGTCGCAGGAAGAACTCGACGCCTTCCTGAAGGACTGGGATATCGAAAAAGTCCCGATCCACAGCGTCATCCTCCTCGCATACCTGATGAAGATCCATCCGGAACTGTCTTTCCCGAATTCGGTCCTGCCGCGGCTGAAGGGTGTCCTGAACTTCTGCCGGTTCCAGAGCCTGAAGCTGTTCTCCCATTTCTCGAGGATCGCAGGGGCGCTGAACCGCAGGAATATTCCCTTCGTCATCCTGAAAGGCGGCGCCATGAAAGTCTACCGTCCGGAGTTTCCCCGCTGGATGGGAGATGTCGACATCCTCGTGAAAGAGAAGGACTTCCACGCGGCGGAAACCGTCGCGGAAGAACTGGGTTACAGTTCTTTCCGCTGTTCGCACAGCACCGACCTCCGGATCGCGGGGACGGACGAAAGCGTCGTCGACCTGCACCGGTTCATCCAGATGCATACCGGCGAGGAACGTCCCTTCAACGACGACCTGTTCCGCCGCGCCGGGAAAGAGCGGATGTTCTCTTCGGACGGGTTCCTGCCCTGCCGGGAGGACATGGTCTTCATTTCCCTTGTCAACCTGTATAAGAACCTGTCGGAAAGGACCAGCGCCGGAAGTGTGCTGAATTCCTTCTTCGACCTGCATTATCTCCTCGGGCTCCAGGGCGGTTTCGACTGGGGAATCGTACGGGAAAACGCCGCCCGGACCCGGTCCGAAATCCAGGTCTGGATGGCCGCCTCCTTCGTCTCCTCCCTCCTTCCCGGACTCTTCCCGGAAGGGTTCCTGTCCGACCGGATCGACGACAGGGCGGCGGAGGCGCATTGCCTCCGGCTGATGTACAAACGGGAGGTCCTGAGCCCCATGCGGACTGAAATCGGAGAGTTCAACCTGGCCAAAGCCTTCCGGGAGATCCGGCCGCTCGCCCCGTATGTCGGGCGGCGGGCGAAGTTCTTCTTCCTAAAACGGATCCCCGGCCTGAAAGAGAAAATGAAAATCCTCAGGAACAAGGGGTTCCTGATTAACGAAGAATAGATGGTCCTGTCCTTGCATACGGAACAGCGGGCGAATTGTTTCCGCCGCCTGAGAGCCGCCCTGGAGCCTCTGCTTCCCGGAGCGGAGGTGTTCTATCTGGACCTCGGTGGCGTCCGGACCGTCCGGATCCTCGCCTGCGAGAAAGAGGCCGCACCGATGATCCGGCGCCAGCTCGCCTGGTCCCTGACCGCTCCGGTCCCTTCCCCTGACGCAACCCTGATCCTGTGGCGGGAGCGGGTGGACGCGGATTTCCACAGGCGCGTCCTCGGGTTGGACGTCGAAGGCGACGGTTCCGGAGACAACCTGATCCTCACCGAGCGGAAGGGCGAAGACCTCGTTCCCTTCGGCGAAGTGAGTTACGCCAACCGGACCGTACGCCTGACCGACGGGACGGTTACCTGGTATGCGACGGAGCGCTTCGAGCCGGAGGAATGGATCCGGGAAGGGCACCTTTTCGTGCACGACCTGTACCGCATCCTGGACACGCCTTCCTCCCATCTGGTCCACGGGGCCTGCATCGGCCTGGACGGGAAGGGAATCCTCCTCTGCGCGAGGGGGCAGCGTGGCAAGTCCACCCTCGCGGTCACGGCGATGCTCCGCGGATTCGATTATGTATCAGACGATTACCTGATCCTTGAAAAGAGCCGGGAGGGCCTTCTGGCCTCACCGATCTATTCGATCATCACCCTTTCCCCGACGATGTACACCCGCCTGTACGACGACCTGGACCGGGCGCGTTTCGTCTGCAACAACGCCCGGAAAGACAAATATGTCTTCGACATTTCCGGATACGGCGATACACTCCGAAGGCGGTATCCCGTCCTCTCCTGCATGTTCCCCGAAATCGACCCCGACGCGAAGGAAGCCCGCGTCGAGCCCTGCTCTCCCGCCGAAAAAGGCCGGGCGATCACGCACCTGGTCCATTCGACCATCCTCCAGATGCAGGCCCAGGGAGACGCTGGGACCGTCCGGAAACTCATTTCCTTCCTGCAGGAACTTCCCTTCCATACGATCCGGCTCTCTCCGGACATTTACGGCAATGTGGAATGTCTCCGGACGTTCCTCCAAACCCAAGAACGATAACCAACCGAACGAATTAATGGAATCAAAGAACTATCAGTTGAACGAAGCGAAGATGTTTGCGGACGTCACGGACGGGATCGCCATCATCATCAACGCCGTCACCGGGATCTACTACGGGATGAACGGCTATGGGACCGGCATCTTCTGCAGTTTGCTCTCCGGAGCCTCCACGACGGACGTGCTTGCGGCCGCGAAGGCCCTGCCCGGCGCACCCGAGGATCTGGAAGAACCCCTGCAGGCATTCCTCGATACCCTGGTCGACTTCGACATCGTCGTTCCCGCCCCCGTTTCCTCCGGAGAAGCGGTCCTGAAAGCGGAAGATGCGGCCTTTGACAAGTTCATCCCGGTCTGCAAGGAATACAAGGACGTCCAGGAGCTGCTCTTCGCCGATCCGATCCATGAAGTGAGCGAGGAAGAGGGCTGGAAACCCGAAAAATAAGCCCTCATGCCCGTCGTATCCGTCATTGTTCCGGTCTACAACGCCGAAGCCTTCCTGGACAAGTGCCTGGAATGCCTGACCGGCCAGACGCTCCGCGACCTGGAGGTCCTCTGCATAGACGACGGTTCCACGGACGGATCCGCCGCCTTGCTGGAGACATGGTCCCGGAAAGACGGACGGATCCGGGTCCTTTCTTTTCCGGAGAACCGGGGCCCTTCCGCAGCGCGGAACGCAGGCCTGGATGCGGCCAAGGGCGATTTCATCGGCTTCGTGGACAGCGATGACTTCGTCGATCCGGACTTTTTCGAAAAGCTCTGCGGAGCCGCCCTCCGGGAAGGGGCGGATGTCGCCAAAGGAACGCTGAAAAACTATGACCCGAGGAAAGAGAGCGTCTATCTGAAGGAAATCTTCAACCTCAACGACCGGATCCGGAAGCACAAGGCGTGGTTTTTCCTGACCTATACCTCCGCCGTCTACCGGACGGAGATGCTGCGCCGGAACGGAATCCGTTTCAACGAGGATCTCCTCTTTTTCGAAGATCCGCATTTTTCGGTCCGCGCCGCCTTCCACTATGACAGGATCGCGGTGGTGGACGATGCGGTCTACTACTACACGGACAACCCGGCGTCCGTGACGAGGAAGAATCTCTCCCTCCGGCCGGTCGAGGACCTGATCACCGGGGCGAACGACATCCTGGACCGGATGGACGCCCTAGGGATCGACAACCGGCATTACAGCATCGTATTCGCCTTCCTGATGGACCAGTTCATCGGCTGGTGCCAGAAGTATTATGTCTCCGACGCGGTGACGAAACGGGCCGCTGAAGGCTTCAGCGGCATTCTCCGCCGGTGCCGGGACCTTTCCGCCTGCCTGTCGGAATATGTCTTTTTCCGGAAAGAATCGGACCGGAGGGCCCTCGTCCGGGAACTAAAACGGGATCTGCATGGTTGATATTTCCGTCATCATTCCGGTTTACAACACGGAAAAATACCTGGACCGCTGCCTCGATTCCGTCCTGGGGCAGACCCTGCGGAGCATCGAGGTCCTCTGCGCCGACGACTGTTCTACGGACGGGTCCTCCGCCGTTCTCGCCCGCAGGGCGGAACAGGACGGACGGCTCAAAGTCCTCCGCATGGAGACGAATGGAGGCCCGGGGAAGGCCCGGAACCGCGCCCTCGAGGCCGCGGAAGGTCGTTATATCTGTTTCCTGGATTCCGATGACTGGCTCGATCCCGGCCATCTGGAAGCGATGCTCCGCCAGGCGGAAAGGACCGGACGGGATGTCGTGATCAACGCCTGTTTCGTCAAGGAATACGACGATCCGGTAAAGAAAGAATACAGCACCCGGTTCGGTTTCCTCGAAGAAGGGCGGGAAGTCTATGACACCGCCTCGGTGGAGCTCCTTTTCCCGCCCGTCCTCTGGGCCCGGCTCTACCGGAAAGAATACCTGAATAAGAACGGACTCAGGTTCCCGGACCTCCGGGGTGGAGGCGAAGACAATTATTTCACGACCCTGGCGGAAATCCCCCTCCCGGACCTTTTCGTTTTCCGGGGTCCGTATTACCATTATTACCAGCGGGAGGATTCCCTCGCCCATCTGAAGACGGCCGGATATGACTTCATCCTCAGTTTCAGAGCCCTCTATGACGAACTGCGCGCGCGGTCGCTCCCTACGGAAGACCTCCGTCTCTTCTACGCCGGTCCCCTCGTCATCGATTCGGAAGAGAGGTTCGACTTCATCCGGGACTTCCTCGTCGAAATCAAGCCTGCCGTCCTCCGCCATCCCGAACGGTACATCGCCCTCGACCTGTACCTTCTGGAGGCCGTCACCTCCTGCGCCGACTACGCCGAGTACCGTACCCGGCACAATCCCAACATCTCGATCGACTTTATCCGGAACCGACTCCGGAACGCATCAAAAACCTGACCGCCATGGACCCACTCATTTCCGTTATCATGCCCGTCCGGAACGGAGCGAAGTATATCCGGGAAGCCCTTGACAGCCTGTTCCGGCAGGGGTGCCGTCTCGAGGTCATCGTCGTGGACGACGGCTCCGAAGACGAAACGGCGGCGATTGCGGCGGAGTACGGGTGCCGGGTCCTTTCCCATCCGGTTTCTCAGGGGCCCGTTGTCGCCAAGAACACGGGTCTGCAGGCCGCGACGGGCGATTTCGTCCTTTTCATGGACCATGACGACCGGATGCGGGAGGGTGCCCTCAAGACCCTCTGCGAGACCCTCTCCGGCAATCCCGGGGCCGCGGCGGCGGAAGCGATGGTACGGGATTTCCTCTCTCCGGAATGCACCCCGGGCAACGTTTCCCTCAGGGAGGAACCCTATTACGGACTGTTCACCGGAGCCATCCTGATCCGGCGGTCCGTCTTCGGGATCATCGGTCCCTTCAACTCCGCCCTGACCGCGGGCGAAATCATCGACTGGAGCGACAGGATGGCGCTTCACGGGCAGGTCATCCGGAAAATCGACCTTGTCTCAACGGACCGGAGGGTCCACGATTCCAATTTCGGAAGGACCCGCCGCAATGAACAGTTCAAGGACTTTGCGTCCGTTCTGAGAGCCCGGCTCAAAAACGGCCGGTAGACCCCCTATTTTTCCAGTTTCCTGAGATCTTCCTCCATGGACGCAAGGCGCATGAGGAAGAGTTCCGTTGCAAAGGAGCAGTTCGCCCAGAAGGAACGGTTGCGGTCCTTCTTGGAGTCGCGCCACTCCCAAGTCGTCGGGAGCATGCCGTTCACGGCGTTCTGCTGGATCGTCATCTGGTCTCCCATCGCCTTGGCCTTCGCCAGGGAGAGAAGGTCTCCCGTCACTTCATAGTAGTCGAGCCAGGCATTGGCGACATTGCAGGCGCTGTTGTCGACCGGCATCTCGTAATGATACTGTTCGTGGACGCACGGCGCGTTCTTTTTCGGGAAGCCGTCTTCGGTAAGATCCGGATAGGCCCAGTGCACGAACTGGTCTTCGCTGAGACGGATCAGGTCCCGTGCGTTCGCGAGGTCTCTTTCTGAAACGGTCTCTTTATCAAGCAGGAAGGACGCATACGGTGCCGCCGTGCAGTTGGTCAGGTTCTGGTAAGGCTGCAGTCCGTTGACATTGACATCTTCGAACTGGCCGGTCATGTCGAAGGTCTCGACCGCGACTTCGTCCATCCATTTTTCCGCCTTCTCCTGGGCCGGGAGGAACTCGGTCACTCCATATCCGGCGAGTCGCTGGAAGTAGCGGAGAAGCGGGTGCAGCATGGCGGAAACATTGTTGACCGGCTCCGCCGTCTCGAAATCGATCTTGATCGGGAGGGATCCGTCTTCCCTCTGGAGACGGACATAGGTCCGGGCAATGCCGACGGCCCTGTCCATCCACTCCTTCTCCCCGGTAAGGTCATAGAGGTCCAGGAACGCATCCCCGGCCTTGCAGGCCTCGAGGGTCATGGTCTTTCCCTGGTTCCATTCCTGTTTGGAGGCCGCGTAGTCCAGATAATACGTCGGCGGGAAGAAAGCCAGCGGATGACCTTCCGGATGGCTCATGTCGATGAGGAACTGCGCGGCTCCCCGGGCGACGGCCACGGCGTTCTCGCGGCGGTGCGGAAGTTCCCGGGCGATGAAGCACTCGTTCCGGACCGTCGCCCCGATGATCTTGCAGGGGTAGGTGTTGTGGTGGTAGGACATGTCCGGGGTCGTCGCGCTCGCCCAGTGCTGGATGGCCGGGAGCATATGGATGTAGAGGGCTCCCTTGATGGCCGCTTCGCGGTAGTCGCGGACAGGCTCCGAATAAGGGCCCTCGAACGGGAAGTCCCGGACGAATTCGCGCTCATATACGGTTGAAAGGGGCTTCCCGGAAGCGTCGAGCGCCTCGACGGTCAGATTGACATGGCCCGGAACGATCTCGTTCCAAATCGGGGAAAGGTCCGCCCCGGGGTCCTTCGCCGTAAAGGTCCAGGCCCCTTCGCCCTCCTTGGGTGTAACGGTAAAGCGGTAATTCTCAGCTCCTTCCGCCGGAGTGATGTCGAAGGCGGGGGCGTACATGAATTTCTTGGCGAAGCCATTCCAGCAGGGGTTCCGACCCTCCGAGGCGGGGCGGACAGGCTCCAGGTATTCCCGGGCGGCCTGGGCGTTCAGGTTTGAATAGATGTCTTTTCCGGCACAACCGGCAAGCAGTGCCAGCACCGGCAGGCAAAGCAGAAGTTTTCTGTGTTTCATCATATCGTTTTTTATTTAAGTTCCCGTTTCTTGCCCCGGTCGCCGACGACGACATAGCGGTCCCCCTCGATCAGAAGGGCACGGCCGCGGTGCTTGCGGCGGTTGACACGGTTGTCGACGTTGACGGTAATGACCTTTCCGTCATAGAAGGTACTGATATCCTTGAAGATCGTATGGCCGACAATGATGTGGTCGACTCCGTAACGGTCCAGCAGCAGGTCGAGCGTGTCCGCCGGAACGGGGCGGCGCGTTTCCTCGTCCAGGACGAGGCCCCTGAACCAAATCGGGCCGTAGCTGCCGTACAGGAAGTCGAGCGTGTCGGAAAGAGCTTTCCGTTCCTTGTTCTTCAGGAAGATAACGTCGCTCATCCGCCGGTTGACCGTCTCGACGGGGAGGTTCCAGCGGTAGAAGTCCGCACCGAGACCGGCATGGACGAAGAGGTCCCGTCCGACGATGCCGACCGTGTTCCAAGAGGCGATCCAGCGGCCGAGTTCCGAGGCCGGTCCGAACAGCTCGCGGTATTCCATCCCGAGCCTCTCGGCGAGGGCGGCGTATTTCGGCTTGGCGTAGCGCATGTCCCCGGAGAAAGCCATGGGTTCGTGGTTGCCGAGGAGCATCGTGACGCGGCCTCCGGCCTCTTCCGCTTCCTGCTGGAGCCTGTAGAAGAACCAGAATATCTGCACGACATCCTCGCCCCGGTCGAAAACATCCCCGATCATGACAAGGTGGCTTTTTCCGAACGACCAATGCAAGTCCTTGTCAATCACCATGTTCCCAAGGAGCAGACTCAGAACGCAGTCAAGTCTCCCGTGAGGGTCGGACATCACGAAGACCCGGTCCGGCCGGGTCCGGTCGCACCAGTTCTGGCGACGGATCGGACGGAGGCTGACCTCGAAGGGGTTGCGACCCCGGTGGTCGATGACGGTAAAGGAAGCGGGCGCCTCCGGAGAGACGGTGTCGGAAACCGTTCCGGACGCATCTACGGCGATGACCCGGACTCCGGCGTCGGTATAAAGGACATAGGGTCCGTCCGCGGACAAGGGGCTGCGGGTCTCGCGGGCCTGCAGACAGAGTGCGCCGGCAAGGAGCAGAAGGGAGAGAAGGAATCGGATCGGTTTCATCAAACTGCGGTTTTGCTACGCGAAGATGCTAATTTCCGCCGAGTTTTCCAAGCGGGACGGGATTCAGAAGAAATTAACTATCTTTGTGTAGTTAGTTTTCCAAGTATGAAAAAACTGGTTCTTATCCTTTCCCTGCTGACGTTCTGTGCCTTTCAGGCGCAGGGCTGGGGACGACTCGGCCACGCGACGATCGCTGAAATCGCACAGCGGCATCTGACTCCGGCGGCCAGGGCCAATATCGAAAATTATACCCACGGCACCCCGCTGGCGGAATATGCCAGCTGGATGGACGAAGTCGTGGCGACGCCTCCGTATAAGGAGTCCCTCGCCGGCTGGCATGCTTCGATCTGTACGCCGGATTGCAGGAGTCCGCTGTATATCAGGCGTTTGAGACGAGGCTGCAAGGATACCGTCTCCGGCCTTGATATGATGCGGGAAATGCTCAAGGACTACCGGGAGATGCCGGACAGCATGGTTCTGGAGGCGATCAAGTGCATCGTCCACATGGTCGGCGATTTCCACTGCCCGGCCCATGTCCGGTTTACCGACGAAGTCAATGAATTGAAATACCCGGTCGTCTTTTTCGGGAAAGAAGTGTTGCTGCACCATGTCTGGGACACGGGGTTGATCCAGCGGGCCAGCGGGCTCACCTACCCGGATTACAAGGAGTTCGCCGACCGGCTCGACACCTGGACCCGCCGGCAGCAGCGCCGGGTCGCCCGCGGATGGGCCCGTGAATGGTTCGAGGATTGCGCCCGGGATGTGCGCCCTTATATCCGGACCATCCCGGAGGGTGCGGAACTCGGGCAGGAGTTCGTCGACAAGCATATCGCCCTCGCTGAACTCGAACTGCGTAAGGCCGCCTACCAGCTCGCCAAGGCCCTGAACACCATTTTCGGATAGTCTTCTCATGGTCGGGACCCTCGTCAATACGGCCTGCATCATTGCCGGAACCCTGGTCGGAACCCTTTTCAAGAAAGGGCTCGGGGAAAAATACACCAAGGCGCTCTTCAACGCCATGGGCCTCGCTGCCGTCGCCCTCGGCGCCGCCTCTTTCGTGCAGAACCTGCCGAAAAGCGAATTCCCGGTCCTCTTCATCCTGAGCCTCGCCCTTGGCGGAGTCGCCGGAACGGCGCTGGACCTGGACGGCCGCGTCCACCGGCTGATCGCCAAAAAATCCAGAGAGGGGCTCGCCAAAGGGATCATCTCCGCCTCCCTGCTCTTCTGCGTCGGAACCTTTTCCATCGTCGGACCGGTCCTGAGCGCCCTCCAGGGGGATAATACCTTCCTCTTCACGAATTCCACCCTCGACCTCGTCACGTCCATGGTCTTTGCAACGACCTACGGTATCGGCATGATCGTTACTGCCCCCATCCTGTTCTGCTGGCAGGGGATGTTCTATCTCATCGCCAAACTTGCGGGCGGGGCAGCCATCATGCAGGGGACGCTTGTCAACGAACTCGCCATCGTAGGAGGGGTCCTGATCATTTCTTCCGGACTTTCAATCCTGGAAATCAAGGATTGCAAGACATTGAATTACCTTCCGGCGCTGCTCGTGCCGGTTCTCTGGTTCCTGGTGAAGGGTCTGTTCGGCCTTTAGGATTTCAGCCACTGGTCTTCCTCGGTACGGTCCGGCATCAGGCGGCGGACCGGCTTGAGGTGATAGAAGAAACGGCTCGCGATGACGCGGAGGACCGTATAGGCGGGGATTGCCACCAGCATGCCGAGCATGCCGCCGATGTGGCCGGCGGCCAGCAGGACGATGAAGATTTCCAATGGACTGGCCTTGATGCTGGTCGAATAGATCAGGGGCTGATAGATAAAGTTGTCGATCAGCTGGGCCGCCATCATGACGGCGAAAACGACCAGGGCGAAGATCCACAGGTTGACGTCCAGCCCGGCTCCCGTTCCATATTTGATGATGACTCCGAGGACCACGCCGATCACTTCCCCGATCAGCGGACCGACATACGGGATGACATTCAGGATACCCGCGATGAACGCGATACCGATGGCATAGGAGAACGGCAGGCGGGCGATGGCCCAAAGGCCGAAAAAGTCCACCAGGGCCACCCCGAGGATCTCGATGGTCAGGCCGACGAAATAACGGGAAAGGAGGAAGTCGATTTCATGGATCGTCTTCCCTACGTTCGGTTCGATCCGGTCCGGGACCAGGGAACCGACGATCCGCCCGAAGAGGTATTCGTCCTTGATGAAGAAAAAGGAGATGAAGAGCGTGGCGAACAGTCCGATCGCGATTCCGGAGACGGCCGACGCGACGGAGCCGAGAAGGCTGGTCACATTGTCAAAGCTGAGGGTCTCCCGCAACTTGTCGAGCAACAGGCCGACAGCGTTGAAATCCGGCCCGAGCGAGGGGAAGAGGTCGATGAGCCACTGATTGACGGCTTCGAGCGGCGCGGCCCCGGAGAGTCCCCGGTTGTTGAAGATCGACGCATCCCGCACGATCCGGACGACGACCGGGACGGCCTGGGTGACGATCAGGCCGAGGACCAGGAAGATAAAGAGGATCGTCAGGATCGAGAGCAGCCAGTCGGGAGCGGAACGGCCCTTGATCCGGATGCGGCGGAGGCCACGCATGACCGGCCTGCCGATCAGCGAAACGACAAAGGCCGCGATAATATAGACCAGCACGCTGCGGAAATACCAGCAGAGCAGGCCGACGATCACGATGACGCCAATCGATATGAGATACCTGGCCAGCCGGTCGATGCTTCTTTCCTCCATCCTGTTTACTTGGTCAGCTTGATACCGAGTCTGAAATTGTCATACCCGTCCGCCAGTTTGGCGACGGCGGCCACTTCCGAAGAGGCCTTTCCGGCGAGGGCCGCGACTTTCTTCAGGAAGGCGAGGGCCTTGTTGGCCTGGAACAGCATCTCGGCGCCGCCGGACGTCGATTTGAGTGTTCCGGTCATCGAGAGATACTGGAACTTCTTGCCGAAGGTCAGGTTCACCGTATTCTCCCCGTCACCCACCTTGTACGTGCCGGGAATGCTGATACCCAGGACGTTGAGGGTAAATGTGTTGTCGTCGCGGTTGAAGGTCCATGTCATCGCTCCGGGCTTGATGCCGACCTTCGCGAGCTGGGCGTCGATCTTGGATTCGATGGTCGGGACCGCCGCACTTCCGGCGAGATTCGAGAGAAGCCCCCCTTCAGAACTGCTGACTCCGACGGCAACGCCGTTGTAAGAGTAGGTCCCGTTCAAGCTGACCGGTGCGGAATAGACGGTTCCGGCAAGGCCGGTGACAATCTTCGAAAGCGTATTCGAGGTGTCTCCGCCGAGCAGTCCTCCGAGGATGGACTGGGCGGACGCGGCTCCCGCGAAAAGGAGGGCTGCCGCAAGCGAGATCATTACTTTTTTCATATTCAATGACTTATTCACTGCGAAAGATACGGAATTATTCCGGATTATCGTTCCATCCCTGGGCGCGGAGCGGAAGTTCGGCCCCGTCCGGCGTCACGAGGACGGCGCCCGCTTCGGGAAGGGCGAGATGGCCGATGATGTCGAAGGTCTGGAATTCCCGGCGGAATTTCTCCAGGGAAAGGATCGGAATCGCGAAGAGGAGCCTGTAATCCTCCCCGCCGTTCATCGCCGCGGAAACGGGGTCCACGTCCAACTCGCGGCCGGCCGCGAAACTGTTCCCCTCAAACGGGATCTTGTCGGCATAGACCTTGGCGCCGAGCCCGGTCCGCCGGGAAAGGCGCTTGACGGCGTCCGCGAGTCCGCGGGTAACCAGGACGCCCGCCGACGGATAGAGCTCCTCCGCCTCCAGCCGGGAAACGATTCCATCCCCCATTTCGGGCTTCAGATAGGCCCCGACCAGCATCTTGTATTTTTCGAGATCCGGCTGCTTCCCCGTCTTCTCGTAATCGGCGCGACCCTTCTCCAGGATCCGCATTCCGAGATACGCCGCACCGAGACTGCCCGACACGCAGAGAAGGTCCTTGCTCTTGGGAACAGGGAGACGGGAGGATGTCAGTTTCCCGCGGCTTCCGACCATCGAGACGCCGGCCGTCAGGCCGTTCGGCGAGGGAACGAGGTCGAGCGAAACTTTTCCGACCCCGTGCTCCCGGAGCGCTCCGGACATCCCGGACCAAAGTTCCCGGACCTCGGAGAAATCCAGTTTCGAAGAAAGGCCGAGCGTGACGGAAGCGGAACGCGGAACCGCCATCGCGGCGTACAGCTCCCCGACAACGGCCGTGATGCACTTGTAGCCCAGGTGACGGAAGGGGAAATAGACGAGATTGAAGTCCATCCCTTCGATAAAGACCCGGGATGCGGAAACAATCCTGTCCCCCGCTTCCGCCGGGAATACCGACGGAGAGAGCGGGTCGAACCCGCCGTCCCGGAGAAGGGTGGAGACGGCCTCCACGCGGCCTATATCTGCAAATCTCTGCTCTGCCATGTCTGTTTTTTTAAGCGGTTCCCCACAAAATTAATAAATATTGCTAAATTTGAAGATACAAAATCTTTCGTTTATGAAAAAGATCCTCCTCTCTCTCCTGGTCTTCCTGACCGTTCTTCCCCAGGCCGTCATGGCCGGAAAGAAAAACGAGCCCGCCCGCCTGACCGTCATGTCCTACAACATCCGGAACGGAGAAGCCAAAGACGGGACCAATTCCTGGGAATTCCGCTATCCCGCTTCTGCGATGATGCTCGATGACCAGAAACCCGACATCTTCGGCGTGCAGGAAGCCTATCTCTACCAGGTCAAGTACCTGACGGAGTTCCCGGGGTACTACAAGAGCGTCGGAGTCGGCCGTGACGACGGAAAGACCAAGGGGGAATATATGAGCATCTTCTACAACAAGAAGACCGTCAAGATGCTGAAATGGGGGACGTTCTGGCTCTCCGAGACGCCTGACGAGCCCTCCTTCGGCTGGGACGCCGCCTGCCGCCGGACCGCGACCTGGGCTCTCCTGAAAGACAAGAAGTCCGGAAAGAAATTCTATTATGTCAACACGCACCTCGACCACAAGGGCTGGGAGGCGCGCAGGAATGGACTGAAACTGATCGTCGACTATATCGACAAGATGAACCCGAAGGGGTATCCGATGGTCCTGACCGGAGACTTCAACATGACCCCGGACCGTCCCGAGTTCGAGGAACTCAACAAGCGGATGCAGGACGCCCGCGAGGTCGCTCCGATTACGGACCACCTCCCGACCTTCAACGGCTGGGGCAAGGTCGACAAAGATATCATCGACTATATCTTCATCAAGGGTTGGAGCAAGTGCATCTCCTATGAAACGGTCCGGAAACCGTACATGGACCGGAAATTCATCTCCGACCACTACCCCATCAAGGCCGTCCTGGAGTTCTAGCTCCCTTCGACCTCGAACAGGTTCAGGAAACCCGTCATCACGAAGATCTGACGGATTTCATTGTTGATCCCACGAATAATGACGCGGCCGCCTTTGGAGGCCGCGGCTTTTCGTATGGAGAGGAAGATACGCAGGCCGGAACTGCTGATATAGGTCAGATCCCCGCAATCCAGGATGATCGTTTTCTCTGCAGAGTCGATCAGGGGCTGGACCGCAGCCGCGGCCTCTCCGGAGGCCGGGGTATCGAGTCGGCCGGAAAACTTGGCGACCAGGACGTCTTTCTCCTGTTCCGATAAAATAATCTCCATGGTTTATCTCTTTTTAATCATTGTCAAAATATTCTTCGCGTCCACGCGTTCGTATCGGACTTCGTCCATGATCTTCCGGACCATGAAGATGCCCAGTCCGCCAATCGGCCGGTCCTCGACGCCGAGGGTGACGTCCGGGTCCGGCTTAACGGTCGGATCGAACTGCAGGCCTCCGTCGATCAGGGTAAAGCAGATCTCCTCTTCGGAGATGTCCGCGTCCAGACCGATGAATCCTCTCTCTCCGGAAGGGTAGGCGTAATGGATGATATTGGTCACCGCCTCTTCCAGGGCGAGGTTGATTTTCATCACCTCGGAAGCGTCCAGTTTTGCGTCATCGGCGACACCTTGCAAGAATGGTTCCAATTTGGAAATTTCGCAGATTTCATTCTTGAGCGTCAGGTGATGCTTTGACGTAATGCCCTGATAAACAATCGTCAGCATCGTCAGGTCATCGCTCTGGATAGCGCTCCCGACGTGCTTGGAAACCTCCTTCTCCATGATGAAGAGCTGCTGGAAGGCGGTTGCCCCGGCGAAGGTCGACGCGACGGCTTTCGCCCGCTCCTCTCCGAACAGTTCCTGGCGGTCGTTTTCCGCTTCCGTCAGACCGTCCGTATACATGAACAGGGTCTCCCCGGCCGAAAGACGGTGCTCCTGGTGCGCGAACCGGAATCCCGCCATGATGCCGAGCGGGATGTTGGGCACGACCATGAGGGTCCGGCAGGTCCCCTTCTCCGGTCCGACCAGCAGCGGAGGCGTATGACCGGCGTTGCAGTAGGACAGGTGGCCGTCCGAGAGGTCGATGACCCCGATGAAGAAGGTCACGAACATGCTGCTCTCGTTCGACTCGGACATCAGGTTGTTCATTATCTCCATAATGACGGCCGGGTCCTGTTCGCGGGCGGAAACCGTGCGGAAATGACTGCGGGTCACGGCCATGACAAGAGACGCGGGGATACCCTTCCCGCTGACGTCGCCGATGCAGAAGAAGAGTTTTTCGTCCCGGATATAGAAATCGTAGAGGTCTCCTCCTACTTCCTTCGCCGGAGTCATAAGCGCACAGAGGTCGATCTCCCGCCGGTCGGGGAAGGGCGGGAAAATCTTGGGAATCATGGACATCTGGATCCCCCGCGCGATCTGGAGCTCCCTCTCGATCCGGCCTTTCTCCTCCGACGTCTCCTGAAGTTCCGTCATATACTTATCCATGGACTGTTGCATCGTCTCCATGGAATTGCGGAGAACCCACAGCTCGTCCTTTGTCTTGATCTCCGGTAGTTTCGTATGGAAATTGCCGCCGGCGATACTCCGGGCCGCTTCGCTGAACTGCAGGACCGGCCGGGTCAGCCGCCGCAGAAGCAGGACGCAGACTCCGAACAGGAGGAAAAGCGACAGGAGCGACAGGAGGGACCGGTCTTTCCGGACCTTGTTCACGCGGGAAAAACTATCCTGCTCGGAACATTCCATGATTACCGTCCACCCGACGGTCGGGATCGGAGCGTAATAGAAATGGATCCGGTCGAGTCCGTCATGGTAGATGAACTCACCCCGTTCCCGGCTCCGGATCTTCTTGATCGTTTCTTCGTCCAGGGGAATCTCCCCGTCCGTGACGCGGTCCAGCAGGGTTGCCTTCGTCACGTAATCCTCGTTCGGATGGACGACATATCCCAGATCCTCGTCCACGATCGAAACGACCGAGTTCTTGTAGGGACGGATTGCATTGACCATCTGCGACAGCTCGCGGAGATCCATATCCGCGGCGAAGACCCCGAGAAACCGGTCTTTCCGGATGATGGGGATGCAGTAATTGGCGATCAGGTGCCCGCGGGTCCCGATATATGGTTTTGACCAGCGGGTCGTACCGGAGGCCTTCGTTCCGGCATAGAATTCCATCTGGTGGTAATCCCGGATTTCACCGACAGGGACCCGCACGATTTCATCCGCCTCCGTATCGGAATAGACGAAAGAGCAGAAACCGTATGTTCCCGGTTTGCGATAGACCTCCGGTTCAAACCCGATTGAAAGCCCCAGAAGCTCCGGGTTCATGGATACCAGTTCCGCCATCCGGTCGGGAAGATGGGCCAGGTCCAGACGGCCGGCGGCGGCGTCCCGGTTCATCGCATAGGCGAGATTCTTGGTGGCGATCTCCACATTGGTACACTTCTCTTCGATATACAGGGAAACGTGGTCCATTTCCTTTCCGGCGACGTAGGCGACTTCCTCGCGCATCCGGATGACCTCCTGGTATGTCGTATAGAGGAGAATACCCTGGAAGACCAGGCCTACGGTAAGGCAGACCCAGAGGCAGACTCTCCAGACGAATGATTGATGCGTGTCTTGCGGTTGCATTACAGAATATCTTTAAGGGCGATCCGGAACTCCGGCATCGGCCGCTTGGTGTCACGTTCTACGATCAGGGTTTTCAGGCCGGCGAACGGGCGGATTTCCCGTTCCACGTCCTCCTTCGTCCGTGCGGGGCCGAAATAGGCCGGGACAAACTCGTCCCAGAAGGCGAGGGCCGTTTCCGGCTCCATATGGAAGACCTCCCGGGTCCAATCGTCCGAGTTCAGCTTGCAGCAGAGATAGACCATGCCGATGTCAAAATACGGATGACCGTAGCAGAAGTCCCCGAGATCGATGAAATACCGCCGGTCCCCCGCGAAGATCGCGTTCCCGAACTGCAGGTCGCCATGGATCGCCGTTTCGGTGTCCGGAACCTTTTCGATGAAATCGGCCAGCTTCGCCTTCTCTCCGTCCGAGAAAAACGGATTCTCTTCCAGCAGGCGGAGGTAACGGCTCTTGACGGACTCAAAGAGCGAAGTATCAACACGGGTGGAATGAAGATCCAGGCACATCCGGGCGAACTCCCGGGCGTATTCCCCGACTTTTTCAGGCTCGTCTCCGATCGCCCGGGCAAAGGATTTTTTCCCCAGGATCCTGTGGAGACGGAGACCGAATCTCTTCCCGTCCGTTACGAAATCTCCCGGTTCCGGGGTCGGAATCCCGGTTTCATAGACCCGCTTGGAAAGGACCCATTCATCATAAGACTGACGGAACTTGCCCTCGTTATAGAGCTTCAGCAGGATATGCGGATCCGTCCTATGGTTCAGAGAGATTCCATTCGCCCCTTCCCCGACGGCTTCGTAGTCGGAGAGGTCTATTAACACCGGTTTGATCCCTTCCATGGTTATTCTTCGTTAAATACTTGATATACAAGCCGTTTAAACTCTTCATACGCCCAACACCCGGAGAGTTCCTGCAAGGCGTCGACAAGTCCGCGGTAGCGGGCGCCGTGGACAGACTTGTCCTTGACGTGGAACAGATTCCAGAAATCCTCCCCCCTGGCGGCATAGTCGCGGGCGATCGCCCGCATGTTCGACAGTTTGTCCCCGAGCGCGACGATCTTGGCTTCGCGGGAGGCGGAGGCGAGGCGGGCGGCGGACTTCCGTTTCTTCTCGTGCCAGGTATCCCCGCTGGAGAGGTCGTCGCTCTCCGTCTCGACGAAAGAGGCGACCCGTTCCCCGAAGCGGCTCTTCAGTTCCTCCAAGGTCACATCCGTATCCTCCACGGTGTCGTGCAGGGCGGCGGCCGCCAGGATCTCCTGGTCGTCGGTCATGCTCGCTGCAATCGTCATCGCTTCGAGGGAATGGACGATATACGGCAGCCGTTTTCCGCGCCGGGCCGTACCGCGGTGGGCTTCCACGGCAAAGAGAATCGCCCGGTCGAGCAGGGTGGTGTCCAATGCTTCATTTCCCATATCGCATTGTTTTTATTCCGCGTGCATGAAGGGAAGGTCCTCCGCCTGGGCGGCATACAGATCGCCGAGAGCCTGGTTGCTTTCGGACTGGCCGTTCAGCAGATCGAGGAAGAACCGGATGCCGACCGCTCCGTGGCCTTTCTTGAGGATATAGACGATGCAGAGGTTCTGCAGGGCTACAGAAGAGGCCAGGATATCCAGGTCGGTCAGGCTGATCTGGTAGCAGGCAAGCTGGTACGCACCTTCCGAACAGGTCCGGATCATCTCCTGGATATCGCCGAGGGTGGAAAACTCCATCGCCTTGAGAACGGGCAGGTAGTGCATCAGCGAGACTTCCTGGATTTCCGCCTGGTTCACGGCCGCAATCCGCCTATTGAGGTTGTCGAAAGGCTTCAGGGAGAGGAAACTCCGGAAGGTATCGCCGTCGAGGGCGACCTCTTCCAGGTTGCCGGAATCGACGAGTTCCCGGACCTTTCGGCGGTAATCGTTGATTTCGGTACGGATCCGGCTGAACTGCTCGTCTGCCAGTTCCAGCATACCTGCCAGCCGGTTCAGGTTGCGCAGGTAGGTTTCCGGGATTTCGACACCAGATTTGTAGCCGGTATCATGGTACATATTGGCCCAAGCATGCTGAAGGGCCGTCCGCATCTGGATCTCGAAACGGGCCCGGTTGACCGCCGGGCAGTCTTTCTCGGAGTACATCGCCTCCGGAAGACGACAGATATAATGCAGGGAGTTGTACCCGAAACTGTTGAGTTTGTGCAGTTTCCGCTGGTCGATGGAATTCTCCCAGTCGATCTCCAGGAAACGCTCGAGGACCGACGCGATCTTGTCGACGTCGTCCGTGTAGAACGTAATGACCCGGAGGCCGAGGATGTCCGTCACGTCATCCAGGCTGGCGTACTTGGAGCCTTTCAGTTCCAGTTTCCCGGCGAGGGACGCTTCGGTCTTGACACGCCCCTCCACGGCAGCGACGATGATCCCGGCGTCCGACAGGACCTGCCGTATCTTCTTGAGCAGGATTTCCTTCATCCTGTCGAACATCGGCTTGGACTCCCGGTATTCTTCGAGAATCATCTGGCAGTGAAGGTCCAGTCCGTAGGTTATGTCTTTCATCATCGGGATTATTTGCGGGCCATGGCGGCCTCTACGTCGTCGGGATGGATCGGCAGGCGGCAGGGGCCGAGCCGGCGCGCACCGGTTTCGGTAACGAGGACGTCGTCCTCGAGACGGATGCCTCCGAAATCATAGTAGGAAGCCAGCTTGTCGAAGTTGACAAAGCCTTTTCCGGTCCCTTCCGCCTTCCATTTGTCGATGAGGGCGGGGATGAAGTAGATTCCGGGTTCGTCCGTGATGACATGGCCGGGAACGAGACGGCGGGCCATCCGGAGGCTGCCGAGACCGAGTTGTTTCGCGCGGGTCTGGTCCTTGTCATAGCCGACGAGGTTTTCACCGAGATCCTCCATGTCATGGACGTCCAGGCCCATATTGTGGCCGAGACCGTGGGGCTGGAACAAGCCCGCGATCCCTTCCCGGACCATCTCGTCCAGGTCGCCGTGGACAAGTCCGAGGGCGGAAAGCCCCTCGAGCATTTTCCGGGCGGTTGCGAGATGGACCTCACGGTAGGTGATGCCCGGGCGGGTCAGGGAGAAGGCGTACTCGTTGCAGTCGCAGACGATCTGGTAGATCTCGCGCTGCTTCGGGGTGAATTTCCCGGAGGTCGGATAGGTCCGGGTAAAATCGGAAGCATAGTGCAGGTTGGATTCCGCGCCGGCGTCGATGACCATCAGTTTGCCGGGCTCGATCACCTTGTCATGCAGGTGGTTGTGAAGCGTTTCGCCGTGCTGGGTGAGGATTGTCGGGAAGGAAACGCCCCAGCCTTTTGCGAGGGTGACTCCCTCCATCTTTCCGACAATGTCCTGCTCGATGATTCCCGGGACGATGCTGTCGCGGGCGACCGAATGCATTTCGTATCCCAGGGCGCAGGCCTCGTCGATCGCGGCGATCTCGACGTCCTCCTTGATGAGGCGCATCGAAATGATCGCCTCCGTCATCGGCAGGGAGATGCCGTTCTCGATCCTGTACCGGCCGAGCATTTCCATCAGCCTCAACTTGTTGAAGTACCGGGTTGGCGCGATGTAATGGACCGTCCGGCCGGCTTTGACGGCCGCCTTGACCGCTTTGTCGACTTCGGCGTAGGGGGCCGTGCGGCCGATGCCGACGCCCTCCGCCTTGGAACGGACGGAAGGCTGCGGGCCCATCCAGATGATGTCCCCGATTTCAACGTCGTCCGCGAAGAGGGTCTCCTCTCCGCTCTCCAGGTCGAGGATCGCGGCCATCATCGGCTCGTCCAGCCCGAAATAATAGAGCCAGGTGCTGTCCTGACGGAATTTATAGCAATTGTCCCTGTACTGGGCAGGGGCCTCGGCGTTCCCGATGAAAAGAAGAATGCCCTGCGCGCCCGCTTCCCGCATCTTGCCGAGAAGGGTACCGCGACGTTTGGTGTATACGCTTTTATCGAACATAATCAATTACATTTAGACAAAAATAACAAAAAACTCTCGTTTTTGTATATTTTTTGCTGCGGGGATGGTCATGTCTACCTTTATCGCCATCGCCGCCATCATTCTCGGCATCATCGGGATCATCGGCAGCATCGTCCCCGGCCTTCCCGGGCCGCCCATCAGCTGGCTCGGCCTGCTGATCCTATACTTCTGGGGTTCCGGAACCAACGGGGAAGGCGCCGTGCTCGGAGGAAGTCTCGTCCTGCTCTGGCTGGTCATCACCGTTGTCGTCACCGTCATCGACTATGTCGTCCCCGCCTGGTTCACGAAAGTGACCGGAGGGTCGAAATACGGGGGCTGGGGCGCCATCATCGGGCTGTTCCTCGGCATGGTCGTTCCTCCGGTCGGCATGATCGTCGGCGCTCTTCTCGGAGCCTTCGCCGCCGAACTCCTCTTCGCGAAGAAAGATACCTGGACGTCCGTCAAATCAGCCCTCGGGGCCTTTCTGGGCTTCCTGTCCGGAACCGGCATCAAACTGATCGCTTCCGGACTCATGCTCTACTACATCATCGTTTTCGCCTTCCCTTAGAACTGGGGCGTCTTGTCGAACTCGACAAGTTCGGGCTTGACCCATTCCTCTTCGGGCGCAATCTTATACGGAAGCCGGTAGACGTTCCCCTTCGAATCCGCGAAGTAGAAGCGGGAGATGGAGAAGACGTCCGTGTTTCCGTCGGCCCAGAAGCACCAGAAAGGATCCTGGCAGTCCACCGGGCGGCGGACATAGGAATGGTTCATCGGGGAGTTGGCGGTATACTGGATGGTCTTTTTCCAGCTCTTTCCATTGTTGCGGCTGACCCAGGCCTCGATTTCGCCGCCCTGGCCCCATTTCTGCGGGCCCGGCCCGGTCGGGGCGATGACGGTCCATGTCTTGCCGTCCACCCAGATGGACCCGGAATCATAATTGTTCGTCGATCGGGTCAGGAAGCGGAAGTCCCATTTCTTCCCGGTCCAGTAGGCCGTGTACCACTCCCGCGGGCCGTGTTTCGGCCCCGGCTGGTGGCCGTTGCAGACGAGATACAGGATGATCGGATTGCCTTGCGGATCGAAATTGACATCCTTGATATAGCAGTTCTGCTTCAGGTGTTCCACGTCCAGGATCTTGCAGGGTGAATCCTGGTCCGTAATGGGGATCTCGATCGGGGTGCCGTCGACGAGGGTCCAGTGCTCGCCGAAGTCCGTCGTCTGCAGGAAATAGATGTTGGTCCGGGTGTCGCAGTCCCCGTTCAGGTGGCGGTTGAAGGCCGTGACGAGTTTATTCCCGAACTTTCCGGTGATCTGATAGTGCCCGGATTTCTTTTCCCCGGCGGACTTGTCCATGATGCTGGCGATCTGGCGGTAGTCCGTCCAGTGCTCGCCGTCCGGAGAGGTCTGGAAAAAAAGCCTCCGGACGCCGTCATAGCGGGTTTCGAAAAGGAAATGGCCCTTCCCTTCCACATAATACGGCTGCGGATAGGCCATGATGCTTCCTCCCTTGTCCTCGAACTGCGAAATGTCGTACGGTTTCACGGAGCGGTAACGGAATCCGATCCGGTGGTTCCCGCGTCCGGCCACATAGACCCAGAGATAGCCTTCGGGATCGATCAGCAGAGCTGGATTGTCGTGCGGGTCGTTGACCGGTCCCTTGTCATAGACGACCGTCGGCTTCTGAACGAGACCGGTCTTGTGGTCATAGCAGCTGATCATGCAGAGGAGGTGCCGCTCCTCAGCCGAGGTCGTGCCGCCGAAGACGAAAAAGGTCTTGTCCACGACCTGGCTGTAGATCGCTAGCGGGCGGTGTTTCATCGTATAGGTGCCGAAGGCGCCGTTATACTTGGAACCATACTCGCTTTTCTGCCCGAGGTCGAACCAGATCGGGCGGAAGCCGTCTACCTTCGTATTGTTCAGGACGCCGGGCTTGGGCGCCGGCGCCTGCTCCGGCGCCTTTTTCTGGGCCGGAGCGGAGACTCCCATGAGCAGCGCAGTGACAAGAAGTAATGCTTTGCGAATCATAATATCCAGTTATTAGTTGTTGTCTCCCCATCTTGTTTCCAGCCAGTCCGCTCGCATCTGAACCCACTGGAGCCACAAATCCGCCTCGTCCATGATCCCCGGGGTACGACGGTCCAGATCCGGCCGGTAGAGCGAAATATAGGCATTTTCCAGGGCGATGCAACGGGCGACGGCGCCGTTTCCGCCCAGAGACCGCCACTTGGCCTGCACCCGGTCCCGGAACCATTTCTGCTTGTAGAGCAGGATGAACCAAGGGTTTGAGCGTTCCCCGAACTCTTCCGTTCCTCCCGGGGTGAATGCTGCGGCGAAAAACCGCTGGTTCGATTTGCGCTCCAAGGTCCAGTTAAAGTCCCACGGAGCCGTGAACGCCAGTTTCGGCCGCTCCCCCTTTCCCGAGAAATCCGCACACATGAAAAAACTGCTTTCGCCGACATCCTTGTCGCACAGGAGTTCGTAGAGGACGTACATATCGACGACCGACGGCAGGTCCAGGACCGCCCCGACGCATTCTTCCGCGTTCTTGAACCCGGACGGGCCGACGGCATAATTTCCGTCAAAGGCCAGGTAGTTTTTCTTTTCACAGGCCTCGTAGACAATCTTGAAAACGCCGCGGATATAGTTGGAAATGAACTCCTTCTGGTCTTCCGAGTAAGTGTCCGACTTGATGGAATAACTCTTGGGCTCGAAATGTCCGAGAGTTCCATTGATATCAAGCGTCATTGCGTTTTCATAGTCCATCATAAAACACGGTTCTTCTCCATAGGAGTCGATTTCGACGAGATAACCGATATCGGTCCCGGCATATCCTTTCTGAGGGTCGCAGATATTGATTCTTTCCGGATGGACCTGGTTCTGTTCGCAGACCAGGTAGGCCCCCTGGAGCCGGCCGTTCAGATACAGGTGCGCCAACTGGGCGTCGGAGCAGTAAACCCCGTCCGAAGCCATGATCATGCGGCCGAAACGCAGCGCGAAGTCATTCTTGATGACATCTTTTTCCGTTTTCCGGTTCGTCAGCAGGATCCAGTTCCTGCACTGCGCTCCGGCGTTGAGCCCCAGCAGGTTGACCTTTTTATCAAACTTCAGGCGATAGGGAACCGGATTCGCGCGGATCCTGGCGATATTCCCGGAAAACCGGGACGAATTGCCCCGGAGCCGGATTCCGGCTGCAACGTCTGTCAACGCTTTCCTGCCTTCGACATTGTAGATATTGACGGAGCAGTTGACATATTCCTTATTATTCAGGACTTCCTTCCCCCCTTCGGTCTCGATGCTGATCACGGGAATTCCGGTCGATGTCATTCCCAAAGAATCAAGGGAGGAGGGAACGGGCCGGAACGGAGCCCTGACCCGGCCGCATCCTGCCGAAAGAAGGATCACCGCGACCAAAAGCACAGCCTTATGGAACGAAGAATGAATCATTTGCATAAAAGTATGCTTTTTTTCAAAGAAAATCAAATTATCTTCCCGTTTTACGGCGGTGCCGACGGAAGGGAAAGGAATAGCAGGATCGGGAGATGGTCGGAGACGCCGCCGAGGTAGCGCGGGCCGGAGTAGGTTCGGAGGGGTTTACGGCCGCCGTATCTGCGGTCCCGGGTCAGGAGAAAGGGCGGCTCGGGAATCCGCATATCGGCACCGCTCGCGAGCGGGGGCGAGACAAAGAACATGTCGATCAGTTCCCATGTCCCTTCATAGCGGATCGTCCCCCTCCCTTTCTTCCAAAGCGTCCGGGCGGCATTGACGAGGCCCTTGGGCGCAATCCGGTCCGGTGTATCGTTGAAATCTCCCATTGCGATAAGATGGCGGAATCCCCTCCGGGAGAGGGAGTCGGCGAGGGTTTCCAGCCGCCGGACGGCCGCCTGCCGTTTCGGCATGGACACGGACGCACCCCCGTACTTGGACGGGAAATGGCAGACCAGGATCGCCAGGGTGTCTCCGCCGCGCGTCAAAAATTCCGCGAGAAGGATGTCACGGGTCGGCAGGATGGCTCCCGCGGAGTCAAGAATATGGACCGGTGAGGCTCTCAGGAGCGTCAGGACCGACTTACGGTAAATCAGCCCGACATCGATTCCGCGGGGGTCCGGGGACTCGAAATGCACGGGGACATAATCCATTTTTCGAAGCGCGGTTCCGCGGACCAGGTCGGTCAGAATCCGTTTTTTCTCAAGTTCCGCGAATCCGGCCACATCCGGGAGGTGCGGGTCTCCGCCTGTGAGTTCCCGGGCCGTCCAAAGCACGGTTTTCGCGATCTGGAAGATTTTCCGGTCATACCGTTTCCGACTCCACCGGCGGGACCCGAAAGCGGAAAAATCAAGTTCTGATACGCTGGTGGAATCCGGCCTGGGATCGAAACAGTTCTCCAGGTTCCAGAACAGCAGACGGAGGGTATCTCCGGACAGGGCCACGGACAAAAAGAAGCACAAAAAAATTCTCATGGTCCGAAGATAGGCCATGAGAACATTGGTTTCAGGAAAAAACGGATAAAACCAAAACCGGTTTTACACGTTGAAGAGGAAATGCATGATATCGCCGTCCTGGACGACATAGTCTTTCCCTTCGATTCCCATCTTTCCTGCGGCCCGGACCGCGGCCTCGGACTTGTATTGTACGAAATCCTCGTATTTGATCACCTCGGCGCGGATGAACCCCCGCTCGAAATCCGTATGGATCACGCCGGCAGCCTTCGGAGCCTTGTCTCCGCGTGAAATCGTCCAGGCGCGGCACTCGTCAGCCCCCGCTGTGAAGAAGGTCTGCAGGTTCAGGAGATGGTAGGCGCCCTGGATGAGTCGCACGACGCCGGACTCCTCGAGCCCCATCTCCTCCAGGAACATCTGACGGTCCTCGTATTCCTCGATCTCGGCGATTTCCGCCTCTGTCTTGGCAGAGATGACCAGGATTTCCGCATCCTCGTCCCGGACGGCTTCCCGGACCGCATCGACATAGGCGTTTCCCTTTGCGGCTGACGCCTCGTCGACATTGCAGACATACATCACGGGCTTGTTCGTCAGGAGGAAGAGTTCGCGGGCCATCTGGGCCTCTTCCGCGTTTTCGGGAACGACCGTACGGCAGGATTTTCCCTGCAGGAGCACCTCGCGGTACTTCTGCAGGAGGACGAGCAGCTTCTTGGCTTCCTTGTCCCCGCCGGTCGTCGCCTGCTTCTCCACCTTCTTGATCCGGTTTTCCACCGTTTCAAGATCCTTGATCTGGAGCTCCGTATCGACGATTTCCTTGTCGCGGACCGGATCCACGGAGCCGTCGACATGGACGATGTTCCCGTCGTCGAAACAGCGGAGTACATGCAGGATGGCGTCGGTCTCGCGGATATTGGCGAGGAACTGGTTCCCGAGGCCCTCTCCCTTGCTGGCCCCTTTGACGAGTCCGGCGATGTCGACGATTTCGACCGTCGCGGGAATTGTCCGCTTGGGGTGGCAGATCTCCGTCAGGACATCCAGACGGCGGTCCGGCACATTGGTCGACCCGATGTTCGGATCGATCGTGCAGAAAGGATAGTTGGCGCTCTGCGCCTTGCCGGAGCTGACGCAGTTAAACAAAGTGGACTTCCCAACATTAGGAAGTCCAACTATTCCACATTTCAGAGACATAATTCTAATAGAATCTGGCCCGGTTGTCCTTGACGTCCGCGTCGTCCATCATCACCGGAAGGATCATCCGGGACAGATAGGAAGCGAACTGGGCGTTATAGTTGCGGGCATCGTCTTCCGTGTAGTAGGAACCCGTATCACGGCCGGTAACCTTGAAGACATAGACACCGTAGGTGCCGGCGACGGGTCCGGTGATCTCTCCTTCCTTCGCAGCGGCGACAGCGCCGATGAACTTCGGATCGAGAGTGCGGGACATCGCGGAAAAGGCGACGCCTTCTTCGGTGCTGACGGTGGTGTTGAGCTTCTCGGCGATAGCCTGCATGTCATTCAGACCGGCAATCTCATTGGCGATGGCTTCCTTGCGGGCCTCGGCATACTTCTCGGAGTAAAGCTGGTTCTTGATGGAAGCGGCGACCTCGTTGAGCTCGGGCGTACCTTCCTTATGGGCCTGCTTGACGGCAACGACGAAGAAGTAGTTGTTGTCGACGGTGATGATCTGGGAAACCTTGCCCGGCTTGTTGTCGAAAGCCCAGCGGGTGACTTCCTTGGCGTGGCCGATGGTGCCGTAGGTATCGGTGGCCTCTGTGATGGTCATCGGGTGCGCATAGGTACCGGTGGAATCGACGGCGGCCTTGAAGTTCTCAAACTTGCCGGCGGCGATCGTCGCAAGACGGTTGGCCTTGTTGTAGTAGTTGTTGAACGTCTCCTTGCTGGCGAGAGTCTCCTTCTGGAACAGGCCGACCTTCTTCATCAGGACCGGCTTGGTCGTCTTCGTGACCTCGACGACATGGGTGCCGTACTGGGTCGTGATGACGAACGGGACACCCGTCTTGGCGGTTAGGACGGACTCGAATCCGGGAATCATCATGTTCTGGGTCATCCAGCCGATGTTTCCGTTCTCACCGTCGGCGGCGGAACCCTTGTCGGCGGAGTAAAGCGTCGCGAGGGTAGAGAAATTACCACCCTTGACTTCCTTCACGAGGCTGTCGGCGACGTGCTTGGCATCCATGCCCTGGAGCAGGATGTGGCGGACATAGACGGAGTCCGGACGCATCGCGGTGTCCAGGATACGGGCGGCATAGAAGGAATTTCCTCCCTGGATGATGGGGGAAGTACCGGCGTTGTTGGCGGCGACGAAAGCTTCGACCTCACCGTTGACGGCGTTCAGTTCCCCGGCCTTGTAATAATAGTCGGAATACTGGGTATCGGAATTCCTCTGAAGGAAAGCGCGGACATTCTCGGTCGTTGCGAACTCGTCATAGAGACGGGTGAACTCGGAACTCTGGGCGGCAATGTCATCGGCGGAAGGAACCACCTCGAAGACAGCGTATTCGATATCGCGGGACGCGTTCTGGCGGAACAGGTCCTTGTGGGAGTTGAAGAAGTTCTTGATCTCCTGGTCGGTAACGACGACGGTAGAATCATTGGCATAGGTAAGCGGAACCATCACGAACTCGATGTTGGAGGTCTCGTTGTTGCCCTTGATCGTCTCCTCGAGCATCAGCTTGTTCTGGACGTTGCCGGCGGAGAAGAGGCTGTTGTACTTGCTGAACAGCTGGGAAGTCTTGACGGACTGCTGGAGATAATCCCAATACTGGGAGAAACGGGGATCGGCGTCTCCACCGTTGACGGCCTGGACGAACTCGGTCAGGCGGTCGGGGGAGAAGGTTCCGTTCTCATCGACGAAATACGGATTGGAAGAGATGAGCGGAGAGACATTGTCTCCGAGCGTAAGGTCGATCATCTCGTCTTTTCCGACCTGGATGCCGGCGGCCGCAGCCTGCGGCTCGAAGAGAAGTTTGTCGATGAGGTTCTGCCAGGCGGCATCGCGGACCTGCTGCTGGCCCTGCTCGGTGGAAGCGGACGCACCCGTCATGATTTCCTGAATATTCTGGAACTTCTCGATATCCTGCTGGAAGTCCATATAGGACACCGATTTTCCATTGATTTTGCCGACGTCGTTACGCGACGACACGGACTGTACTGTCTGCATGATCTGCTGGGGATCGATGATAAACAGCAAAAGGGGAAGGGCGACCAAAATAGAAAGGACGATGCCCCATCCGCGAAGTTTCTGTAAAACTGCCATTTTTATGCTTAATTTTTAATTTTTATCCAAAAATCGATTAGGGGTGCAAATGTAGCTATTTTTATCGGAACTATCACTATTTTTTTAATAATGGCCCTATAAAATTGGCAGAATCAATCAAAACGCGGGTCGTATCCTGAAGAACGACGCCATAGGTATTGAACGGTTCCATAATCTCCGAATTGCGAGCCATTTCGTCGGAACGCATGCCGTACCCCTGCATGAAACCGGACGGAGAATAGAGCTTGAGATAGCAATCCGTATAGATTTCATGCTTGGACTGGTCCCAGTAAATCGTATCGGTCTCTATCGTTTCCTGCTTGATTTCATTCCGGACAACGACATTCCCGAAAGCCTGCCAGAGTTCCGCCTGCCCTCCCCGGGGCTGGTTGTGACGGGCCGCATCCGAGCGGATGGTCGTTTCCAGGAGCCCGTCCGCCGAGTACCCGTAGACATACAGTCCCTCGGGAAAGAGTTCATAGGCGACGGTGTCGTTGTCATAGCTCTCCATCACGGGAGCCTCGACACGAATCTTCAGCAGGCCGTTTTCCGTCTGGACAAAGAACATGTCCTCCACCCGCTGCAGGGGGGTTGTGGACAGGTCCAGCCGGTCTGCCTCGGACAGTTTTCCCTTGCAGGAATAGACGATGAAAGCAACCGCGAGTGCGGTTGCCATCACCTTCAGTATTCTGGGTACCGGATTCAAAAGACGGTTAGTTTCTCGTCCGGACGGTCGTCGTTGCGGACATTCCGCCGCAGGAGACGGTATAGGACTGGCCCGCCGTGAGATCATACATGAACGCATCGGCTGCCGGAGGATAGTAGGCGCTGTACTGGCCGATGAGACGGTTCGCATCCTCGGCGAGGGTCTCGTCGGCGGCTTTCGCCTTCTGGAGGAAGTCGACGGCGACCCAGTACGGGGCCCTTCTCTCGATCTCGTTTCCGCCGCAAGCGGTGGATCCCCAGATCGTTCCCATCAGATAATAGGCCTTTCCGGCATATCCGCTGCCCAGTTCGACGGCATCCTTCGCACTGGCATAAGCCTTCGCCTTCATGCCATTCTTGAGGCAGTAATTGGCAAGTTCATACGTATACTGGGCCTTGTCCGCACGCTCGACACCCGGATAGGCAATCGCCTCTTCAAGGTACTTGATGGCCTCGGGCGTATTGCCGTTAGCGGAGAGGAGCCTGTACAGGTAGTATGCCGTGCTGGCGGAAGGCTCGTTCTTGTGCATGAGGGTGACAGCCTTCAGGTAAAGCTCGTTGTTGAGGCAGTCCTCGGCGGTATTCATCAGCTTGACGATCGTCGTGGCCAGGCCGACATTTTCCGGATCGGAGTCGAAGCGGGGACCGAAGATATTGAGGATATTCTCGCAGCTGGCGACCTTGCTCTGGGCGAAGATGGCCTCGAGGTCATTCCGTACCTTGGCGTTCTGCTCTTCCTCCTCGGCGTTCTTCGGAGTAGCCGCATCGATGCAGGCGACGGCCTTGTTGTAGGCGCCGATCACATCGTCGGCCGGCAGGTTGTTCTCCTGGAACAGCTTGATCGCGGCCTGGAGATTGTTCACCAGGATGCTGGCGCGGGTCTCGCCGCCCAGTTCGGAAATGATCGCGTTCAGGTTGTCATAGACGAACTGGGAATCATTCCCCTTAAAGTTGACGATATAGGATCCCTTGTTATTCAGGATCGACGCCTTGTTCTTCGGATACTGGGCGAGACGCTGGTCCTGGAGCGCCAGGATGGAGTCCGCAACCGCCTGGTCCTTCGTCTTGCTGAAGACCCGGGTCAGGAGGGTCGTTCCATGAATGAACATATTCTGGGAAGCGGAAGCAGGGCAGATGCTGTACGCTTTCCTCCAGTTCGGGAGGGCAGCATCATAATTCTTCTGCTTGTAGTACTCCTGGTAATAGTTCAAGTACTTGATGCATTCTGCGCTGTCGGCACCATATTTACCCTGGGCGAAAAGGTTTCCGCCGGAGATTACTGCACATGCAGCGATGAGGATGAAAGTTAATTTTTTCATATCGTTAACCTTTAATATTAATCATACCGTTGCTTAACAAACCAGATGTCGAATATGTTGAATCCAATATTCAGGCCAAAATAGTTTTCGCGGATTCCATTGTTGGCGACCGTACCCTTTTTACCGATGTCCAGACCGACCGTAATGCCGTTGTATCCCTGGAAAACGGGGATGGTCGCCCCGAGCGTGATCCCGAACGAATCGACGCTCTTCCCGTCCAGCCGGTAATAAGACTGTTCATAATAGGCGCCCGCCCGGTACGTGCAGCGCTTCCAGCGGTAGCGGATGTCGTTCCGGTTCGGCGTCATTTCGAAGCCCGCCCGGAAAGACTGGGCGACACCGGATGTGAACGTATAAGCGGAGACGTTGGAGAATCCGTTGACGGTCTCGAATCCGGAATTCCTCCAGTCGGACCGCACGTAGTCGATCTCGGCGGACCATTTCTCTCCGTTCCGGTAGGAAAGGCCGAACCCGAGTTCATCTCCGAAACGGATCTTGTTTCCCTCCGAAAGATTGATCTCCCTGTGGCGGAGCGTATCGACGAGGGAGGACATATTGGCGTAGGCGAACTCCGTGGAATATCCCTTGAGGGAGGACTTGAGGCGGTAGGTTGCTCCGACGACGACGGATTCCCGCGCCCCGAGCGGCTGCTCATACTGGAGTCCGAACTTGGCGGAAGATCCACGGAGCTGCAGGGTATAGCCGCTCTGGATGCTCCGGAAAGACGTGTTCGAGAATGCCATGTCGACGTTCTTGTCGATATTGCCGAAGTTCATGATATACTCCGCTCCGAGCGAGAGCCGCTTCCAGAAGGTGACGGCGCCGCCCGCGAAGAACTGATAGATGCTCCCGTTCCCGCTGGCGGAATATACCTGGTTGCCGGTCCTTCCGATCAGGTCCTGGTCCGTCTCCACATAGGTGAAATCATATCCCGTATTGCTCAAAGGCGTGATTCCGATCATCATGGCGGACGAGCGGTATATCGGGAAGCTGATTACGAAATCATTGATATTGAAGAGGTTCTTTGCTGAATGACGGCCAGCCTGCGAATAAATGGACGATTTCGCGGACATGCTGTAATCGGCCATGAAGGACAGGGAGTCCCGCGCCGTGACCGAAGCCGGGTTCATGAAGTTCACGTAACGCCGGGTCCGGTTGGCGATACCTACCCCGCCCATCGAAGAATTGTAGGCAGAGCCGGAAGTATGGAGTTCCCCGATACCGTACACGGAATAAGGGGTATATCCGTTGTAGGTACCGTCCTGGGCAGATGCAAGGAAACCGGCAAGGAGAATCCCCGCCGCCGCTGCAAGCCATCTATTGATCCATCTTCCTGACATAATCGTCTGCTATTAGCGCCAATCCCATCAAGACGAGATTGCAAATTACAAATATCGAGATTTTCATCCGTTTTGCAAAAAAATTCGCGTCTCCGCCGGTAAATACCACGATATTATCCGGATTCAACCTCGTGTAGCCCTCTATTTCAAATAGCATGCCCGAGACCACTCCGGAGACCATGGACCCCTCCAGGGAAAGTGGGGAAAGGCCCTTCATTTCCGGAGAATTCAGAAGGGGAAGCGTCTTCGAATAGCGGTTCAGCGCCTTGAACCGGGTGCGGCATCCGAGAGATATGGTGCCGCCCCGGTACATCCCCGCCTCATCCGTATGGTCGATCGTCAGCGTAGTGCCGAAATCCACGATCGTACAGCCTTTTCCGCGAAAAAGGTACCGTGCGGCCAGAATCGATGCCGCCCGGTCGTAACTCAGGTAGGGAGGAAGGGAGCGGGCGGTCAGGAGTTCCTTGTGGGACGCGTCCAGGAGAATCAGGTGCTGGCATTCTCCCCGGAGAAAGTCCTCGTCGACGGGAGAAATCGGATAGGCGGAGGCGACGACGAGTACCGCCGGTCTCTCCTTCTGGAGGATCGTCCGGATAAAGTCCATCACCTTCTCGCCCTGGTAACGGAAGGTTTTTCCGAGCGTCATTCCGTCGGAAAAGGCCGCTTTCAGGGCGGTGTTGCCTATTTCAATCAAAAGATTAGACACGTAATCCCGCTTTTGACAGGTCGCAAAAATACAAAAATAATTCTACAATCGCAGCAAATTGTCCATTGCCTGCGCCAGAGAGCCCACATTTCTCGAAATAATCCGGAGTTTTCCGTCTTTCTGCGAGAAGGAATAACGGGTACTGTCGGCATTGACGGAATCGAGAATCTTCCCGAAAGTCTTTGAATTGTAGTACGCGGACATCGGATTGTTGATGAAGAACATGATCTGCAGGCCGTTCTTGATGATAATCTTCTCGAAACCCTTTTCTATCCCCTTGTTCCGGATCCGGACGACCTGGAAAAGATTCTCCACTTCCGGCGGGAATTTCCCGAAACGGTCCGTCAGCTGGTTCCTGTACCGCTCTATTTCCTTTTCGGAAGTGATGGTATCGAGCTGCTTGTAAATCCGGATTTTCTCCGCATTGACATCGATGTAATCATCAGGGATGAACGCGGGCTGGTCCGTCTCTATCGTACAGTCGCTCACATAGAAATCATTGTCCGACTTGGTCTTGAGGCCGGTTTCCACGCCGAGCTCCTCCATCGCTTCGGAAAGGATCTTCTGGTAGGTTTCAAAGCCCATGTCGGTAATGAAACCGCTCTGTTCCGCTCCGAGCAGGTTTCCGGCCCCCCGGATATCCAGATCCTGCATAGCGATGTTGAATCCGCTGCCGAGGTCCGAAAATTCTTCGATCGCTTTCAGGCGGCGCCTGGCATCGTCCGTGATGCTGACAAGAGGAGGAACGATCAGATAGCAGAACGCTTTCCGGTTGGACCGGCCGACCCGGCCTCGGAGCTGATGCAGGTCGCTCAGGCCGATGTTCTGGGCCTGGTTGATGATAATGGTATTTGCGTTCGGGATGTCCAGGCCGTTCTCGATGATCGTCGTGCAGAGCAGAAGGTCATATTCACCTTTGATGAAATCCAGCATCCTGTTTTCCAGTTCCTTCGATTCCATCTGTCCGTGCGCCGTGCAGATACGCATGTCCGGAACGAGACGGTGGAGGATGTCATGGATCGCCGGCAGTTCCTCAACTTTGTTGTGCAGGAAAAAGATCTGGCCGCCGCGGTTCAGTTCATAATCGATAATGCTCTTGATTTCCTCTTTATTAAAAAGGATGATTTCGGTCTGGATCGGAATCCGGTTCGGCGGGGGAGTGTTGATAATGGACAGATCCCGTGCACCGAGAAGGGAGAACTGGAGAGTACGGGGAATCGGCGTCGCAGTCAGGGTAAGGGTATCCACCGAACTTTTGATCTGGCGGAGTTTTTCCTTGGCCGAGACTCCGAATTTCTGTTCCTCGTCGATGACCAGCAAACCCAGATCCTTGAACTCGAATCCCGCTCCAAGGATCTTATGCGTTCCAATCAGGATATCTATCTTCCCTTCTTTCAGTCGTTTCTTTATATCCGTCAGTTCTTTCGCCGTCCTCAGGCGGCTGACATAATCGATCGTACAGGGAAAGTTTTCAAGACGGGAAGTGAATGTGGTGAAATGCTGCAGGGCCAGGATTGTCGTAGGAACGAGAACAGCGACCTGCTTCCCGTCCGTCGCCGCCTTGAACGCGGCGCGGATAGCCACCTCGGTCTTTCCGAAACCCACATCTCCGCAGACGAGCCGGTCCATCGGACAGTCGTCCTCCATGTCCCGCTTGACGGAGAGGGTTGCTTTTTCCTGATCCGGGGTATCCTCATACATAAAGGAGGATTCCAGTTCTTCCTGGAGGTATGTATCCGCGGAAAAGGCGAATCCCTTCGACGCTTTCCGTTTCGCATAAAGCTGGATCAGGTCCTTGGCGATGTCCTTTACCCTCGATTTTGCGGTAGACTTGAGATTCTGCCAGGTCTTCGATCCGAGTTTGTTGATTTTCGGCATTTCCCCTTCCCGGGACCGGAAACGGGAAATCTTATGGAGGGCATGGACCGAGACAAATACGACATCATTGTCCTTGTATGTCAATTTGACCACCTCATGGACCCTTCCCTTGTCATCGCGCATTTTGACAAGACCCCCGAAGATACCGACGCCGTGGTCGATATGGACGATATAGTCCCCTATATTAAAGGATGTCAGGTCATTGAGGGTCAGTTGTTCGCTCTTTTCAACCGTCCGGCGGATCCGGGCCCGGTGGAACCGGTCGAATATTTCATGATCCGTATAATAGCAAACCCTGTCTTCATGATCGATGAAACCGTTATGCAGGTTCATGCCGTTTACGAATTCCGGCAGATGGATGCCGTCCTGCAGGAGGATTGATTTGAGACGTTCCGTCTGGTTCTGCTTCTCACCTACGATGAAAACCCTGTAATTGCTTTCAATATTCTTCTGGATATCTGCCTCCAGCAATTCGAAGTTCTTGTTGAAAACCGGTTGCGGAGTAATCTGGAACCTGACAGCATCCACTCCTTCCTTCATCAGGGGAACTTCCAGGAAAACGGTCTTGAAAGAATCTAATTTGGCAAAGAAATCCTTTCCGGAATACATATCGGATGAATCCAGCCAGACAACCGCATCTTTCGGGAGTATGTCCAGGACACTCACTCCTTCTTCCGCATTGGAAACTAGATCCGGATAGATATCGACCTTGTCCGTCTTTTCCAGCGATAGCTGGGTATTGCAGTCAAAAAGATGGATTTCATCCACTTCGTTTCCGAAAAAGGAGAGACGGTAGGGATGGTTGTAAGAGAACGAAAATATATCTATGATGGATCCCCTCACGGCATACTGACCGGGAGCGGATACGAAATCCACTTTTTCGAAACCCTGTTCAAAAAGGATTTCCTTGATTTTGTCGTGACTGATTTCATCGCCGGCGGTAATGGTGAATACGGAATTTTTGACCGTATTCCCAGTCGGAACCAACTCTTCGATTGCCTCGGGATATGTAACGATGAAAAGCCGTTCGGCAGGGGAGAGTATATTCGCGATAGCTGACGTCCTTTGAACGCCCAGCGAAGATTTGTAATTGCTTCTCTCTACGGCCCTTCCGGTATCCGGAAGATAAAAAATAAAGTCTCCTTCGTTTAAATTGTACAGGTCGTTGGAACAATACTCGGCCGCTTCCCGCGTAGGAAGGACGATGAAATGGACCCCCTTGACGGCAACCTGGGACAGAATGAACCAGCGGGCGGAAAGGAAAAGTCCGCTGCAATACACTTTACCTTCCTTTTCTATCCTCTTTTTGAGTATTTCTGAAGAATTTGAACTTATCAACATTTTACTGGAAAAGCTGTTGAAAACCTGTTTATAAACTTGTTCAATACAAGCGGGATTCTGTTGAAAAAAGAGATTCAATTTTTTTACACATCAGGATACTTCTTTTTCCACAAGGTTTTCAATACTTTAATAATTTTATAAAATTCTTTAAATCAATTATTTACGAAAAGTTATCAACAAATTCACAGGGTAAACAAAAACAACTTAAATCTCTAAAAAATGCTATATTTGTAAAGTTTATCGAACCCTATGCCATGAGCGAATTCGACCCACGGAGCACCGTAGAACGCAAAGATAATGAATTGGACGGAATAATCCGTCCCCAGGAACTGGATGATTTTACCGGACAGCGGGAAATCGTGTCCAACCTGAACATCTATATAAAGGCGGCGAAGATGCGCGGAGAGGCCCTGGACCATACCCTTTTCCACGGTCCTCCCGGATTGGGAAAAACCACCCTCGCCCATATCATCGCCAACGAAATGGGCGTCAATATGAAAGTGACGTCCGGCCCCGTTCTGGACAAGCCGGGCGACCTGGCCGGCCTGCTGACCTCCCTGGAAACCGGGGACGTCCTCTTCATAGACGAGATCCACCGCCTCTCGCCGGAAGTCGAGGAGTATCTGTATTCCGCAATGGAGGATTACGTGATCGATATCATGATCGACAAGGGACCCGGAGCGCGAAGCGTACGGATTTCACTCAATCCCTTTACCCTCGTTGGCGCAACGACAAGGAGCGGCCTGTTGACGGCTCCTTTGCGGGAACGTTTCGGAATTAACTGTGCTTTAGAGTATTACGATAAAGAGGATTTGAAAAGAATCATTATTCGCAGCGCTTCGATCCTCAATGTGGAGGTTGACGATGACGCTGCGGTCGAAATCGCGCTCCGGAGCCGGGGCACGCCTCGAATAGCCAACGCTCTCTTGAAACGGGTCCGGGACTTTGCCCAGGTTGTCGGGGACGGGCACATCGACCTTGAAATTGCGCGTTTCGCCCTCAATAAGCTCAAGATCGACAAACGGGGTCTCGATTCGATCGACAACAAGATCCTCCGTACTCTGATTACGACGTTCAAGGGCGGTCCGGTCGGTGTGGGCACGCTCGCAACGGCAATCAGCGAAGATACGGGCACCCTGGAAGAAGTATATGAACCTTTCCTGATCAAGGAAGGTTTCCTGGTCCGGACCCAGCGCGGCCGCGTCGCCACGGAGATGGCATACCGTCACCTCGGTCTGGATGGATATTATTCCCCAAAAATCAACAATGATGACAATGGTTCACTCTTTTAGAAAACGGTCGGGAATCCTTTTCGCTGCCGCTGCCCTTTTCCTTTCCGTTCCTTCCTTTGCGTGTACGTCCGTGATCATCAGCGGAAAGATGCGCGCGGACGGCCGTCCGGTGATGTTCAAGCACCGGGATACCGGCAATCTGAACAACAAGATAGAATGGTTCCAGGGAGAAAAATACACTTTCATCGCCCTGGTCAATTCGGACTGGAAAACGAAGCCGACCGTAAAAGAGCCTTTCCACGGTGCGGAAGCATGGTCAGGAACCAATTCGGCCGGATTCTGTATCATGAATACGGCAACCTATGACCTGAAGGACGACGACGTGCCGGATTCAATGATGGACAGAGAAGGGCAGGTGATGTACCGGGCACTTGAAATATGCCGGAATCTGGCTGATTTCGAGACGCTTCTCGATACGCTGCGCCGTCCGATCGGCGTCGAGACGAATTTCGGTGTCATCGATGCGGAAGGGGGAGCGGCCTATTATGAGGTAAATAATCATTCCTGGGTCAAGTTCGATGTCAACAAAGATAAGGAAGGATACAGGGTAGTCACGAATTTTACCCGGACAGGAAGGGTCGAGGACCGGAAGGGAGTAGATCGTTTCGAGAAGGCGGGACTGTTCATGGAAAGCGCCATCGACGGATGGAGCGAGTGTATTCCCCACAAGAAATTGATCAACGGTATTTCCCGGAGCGGAAAACCGATTTTGCGGAACATTACTTCCGCGGTTGTCGCCTTTGAGGGAGTCAAGGCCGGGGACGATCCCGTCAAGACCGTGATGTGGACGGCGCTGGGATGGCCTGCAACGACGGTCTATGTTCCCCTGATGGTTCTTCACGGGGACCATATTCCTTCTTACCTGAAAGGGGAGGGCAACGCAATCCTGTGCGACAACGCTCTCGCGATGAAGGATAACGATTATTCTGTCGAATGCGCCCGTGCGGAGACTTTCATCGATCCAGGGTTTGAGGATATTTATATGAAATTTGCATCCGGAAAGATCAGCGAAAAGAGTTTCTACAAGAAATATGATAGGCTGACAGGTAAATATTTTAAAGTCTATAACCGTATTTTTGCTGATTTGCTTAAAAATGATTAAAATTGCAGGATAATAGAATAATTGTAAAATTATAATCATATAAAAATGGCCGATACTAAATTAATTTCAAAGATTCCGGACGGACCGCTCGCCGAAAAATGGACCCGGCGCAAATCCGAAATTAGGATCGTCAGTCCCAACAACAAGAGGAAACTCGAAGTGATCGTGGTAGGAACCGGTCTTGGCGGTGCATCTGCAGCTGCTTCTCTTGGAGAGCTCGGATACAATGTCAAGATTTTCTGCATTTCCGATTCCCCGCGCCGCGCCCATTCCATCGCGGCCCAGGGCGGTATCAATGCTGCCAAGAACTACCAGAACGACAATGACTCTATCTATCGTCTTTTCTACGATACGATCAAGGGAGGCGATTACCGCAGCCGCGAAGCGAACGTCTACCGTCTCGCCGAAGTCAGCGCAGCGATCATTGACCAGTGCGTAGCGCAGGGTGTTCCTTTCGCCCGTGAATACGGTGGTTATCTTGCCAACCGTTCTTTCGGCGGCGTCCAGGTCAGCCGTACTTTCTACGCCCGCGGTCAAACCGGCCAGCAGCTCCTTCTCGGTGCCTATGCTTCCCTGAACAAGGAAATCGCCGCAGGAACCGTCAAGAGCTATCCCCGCCATGAAATGCTGGACCTCGTAATCATCAACGGCCAGGCGAAGGGTATTATCGCCCGTAACCTCGTGACCGGTGAAATCGAGCGCTTCGGTGCCCACGCCGTCGTCCTTGCGACCGGTGGTTATGGAAATACTTACTTCCTTTCGACCAACGCAATGAATTCCAACGGTTCCGCTGCGATGCAGTGCTACCGTAAGGGAGCTTTCTTCGCCAACCCCTGCTTTGCACAGATCCATCCGACCTGTATTCCGGTCCATGGCGACCAGCAGTGCAAGCTGACCCTCATGTCCGAATCGCTCCGTAACGACGGTCGTATCTGGGTTCCGAAGAAAATGGAAGACGTCATGAAACTCCGGAAGCACGAAATCAAGCCGTCCCAGATTCCCGAGGAAGACCGCGACTACTATCTCGAGCGCCGTTATCCGGCCTTCGGAAACCTCGTTCCGCGTGACGTCGCTTCCCGCGCCGCCAAGGAGCGCTGCGATGCCGGATACGGAGTCAACGAAACGGGTCTCGCCGTTTTCCTGGACTTCGCCGACGCTATCAAACGTCTTGGCCATCAGAGGGTTGAGGAACGCTACGGCAACCTCTTCCAGATGTATGAGAAAATAACCACAACCTCTCCTTGGGAGGAGCCGATGATGATATATCCGGCTATCCATTATACGATGGGCGGTCTGTGGGTCGACTATGATCTCCAGACTACGATTCCGGGTCTCTATGCAATCGGTGAGGCTAACTTCTCCGACCACGGTGGAAACAGGCTCGGTGCTTCTGCCCTCATGCAGGGACTCGCCGACGGTTATTTCATCCTTCCGTACACGATCGGCGACTATCTTTCCCATAAGTTCGCAGAGCCGAAGACGAACACCGACGCTCCTGAATTTGAAGAAGCGGAAAAAGCTGTTCGTGAGAGGATTGCAAAGATTTTCGCAGTAAAGGGAACCGAAACGGTCGACAGCATCCACAAGAAACTCGGCCATATCATGTGGGAGTATGTTGGCATGGCCCGTACCGAAGAAGGCTTGAAGAAGGGTATCGAGGAAATCAAGGCTCTCCGCGAAGAATTCTGGAAGACGGTCCGTGTTCCCGGAACGAACGAAGAATTCAACCAGGAACTTGAGAAAGCTCTCCGTTTGGTCGACTTCTTCGATATCGGAGAACTGATGGCCCGTGACGCTCTGAATCGCCGGGAGTCCTGTGGCGGCCATTTCCGCGAGGAAATGCAGACCGAGGAAGGCGAGACGAAGCGTGACGACGAGAACTTCATGTATGTCGCCGCCTGGGAGTACAAGGGCGAAGGTGTGGAACCTGAACTCCACAAGGAGCCGCTCAAGTACGAGAACATCAAGATTGCAACCAGAAACTACAAAGACTAATCGGATATGGAATACAATATTAAAGTATGGCGCCAGAAAAACGCCAAGGCAAAAGGTCACTTCGAAACCTATCACGTCACGGATGTCGAGGAAGACGCTTCTTTCCTCGAGATGCTCGATATTCTGAATGACCAGCTGATCCGTCAGGGCAAGGAGCCCGTTGCATTCGATCACGATTGTCGCGAGGGTATCTGCGGTGCCTGTTCCCTGTATGTGGACGGCCGTGCCCATGGTCCGGACGACCAGGTAACGACCTGCCAGCTGTTCATGCGTCATTTCAAACCGGGTGCGACCATCACGGTCGAGCCTTGGAGAAGCGGCGCTTTCCCGATCATCAAGGACCTTGTCGTTGACCGCGGTGCATTCGATAAGATTCTCCAGGCCGGCGGTTTCATCACCGTCCGCGCCGGATCCGCCCAGGATGCGAACAATATCCTGATTCCGCACGATCAGGCCGAGAAGAGCATGGACGCTGCCGCTTGCGTCGGTTGCGGTGCCTGCGTGGCTACCTGCAAGAACGGTTCTGCAATGCTGTTCGTGGCCGCCCGCGTTTCTTCGCTCGCGCTTCTGCCTCAGGGTAAGCCTGAAGCTGCCCGCAGGGCAAAGGCGATGGTCGCCAAGATGGATGAACTCGGATTCGGCAACTGTACGAATACGCGTGCCTGCGAGATGGAGTGCCCGAAGCACGTCACCATCGACCATATCGCCCGCCTGAACCGCGAGTATCTCAAGGCCAGATTCAGCGATTAAGAGTCCATCGCAATTATAGTATATCTCCTCTGAAACCGTCGCTTTGCGACCCCTCCCTAAAGGGCCCCTCCCTCTTATATTGCCGAGGGTGGCATAGGTTTCAGAGGAGATATACTATAATATGCTTACCCTCTTAATATAAAAATAACGCTACCAGAGGAAATTGTTGAACGGATACCGGCCGGCGTGAATTTCTGCGACCATCTTATAGATATCGTTCCGGAGTTTATCGATACCGATCCGCTCTTTCGCGGAAATGAAGATACAGGGTGTCTTTTCCTCTGCTATCCAGCTGTTTTTCAGTTCTTCCAGCGTCCGATGCTCCTTCCCTTTCGGCTCCAGCGAAAACTCGTCGTACTCCTCGTATTCGTACGCATCTATCTTATTGAAAACCACGTAAGTAGGCTTGTTTGCCGCCTTGATGTCCCGAAGAGTTTGTTCCACGACTCTCATCTGTTCTTCAAAATCCGGATGGGAGATATCTACGACATGAACCAGAATATCAGCTTCCCGTACTTCGTCGAGAGTACTCTTGAAGGCCTCGACCAGCTGGGTGGGAAGTTTCCGGATGAAACCGACGGTATCGCTCAAGAGGAAGGGTACATTTTCAATGACCACTTTCCGGACGGTCGTATCGAGCGTAGCAAACAGTTTATTCTCGGCGAAAACGTCTGATTTTGCCAGCAGGTTCATCAGAGTGCTCTTTCCGACATTGGTGTATCCTACAAGGGAAAGACGTACCAGGGAACCGCGGTTTCCTCTCTGCGTCGCCATTTGTCGGTCCACTTTCGCCAGGTCCTCTTTCAGTTTCCGGATCCTTTCCTTGACGATACGCCGGTCCACTTCTATCTGGGTTTCACCCATACCGCCCCGGGTTCCCATACCGCCCCGCTGCCTCTCGAGGTGGGTCCACATACCCGCCAGTCTCGGAAGCATATACTGGTGGCGCGCTAGTTCCACCTGCATCTTTGCGTAGGATGTCTTCGCCCGCTGGGCAAAGATTTCCAGAATCAGGCTTGTACGGTCCAGGATATGGCTGCAACCGATAGCTTTTTCGATATTGCGCTGCTGGGTAGGGGAGAGTTCATCATCGAAGATAACGTATTGAATATCATTTTCTTCGCAGTAATTCTTTATCTCTTCCAACTTTCCCGTTCCCAGATAGGTCGCCTGGTAAAGACGGTCCAGCCGCTGGATGAATTTCTTGTCTCCGACTGCTCCGGCCGTCTCGGCCAGGAACTGGAGTTCATCCAGATATTCCATCGTTTTCCTTTCGCCGCCTTTCTCCAGCACGACGCCGACAAATACGGCTTTTTCCGTTTTCAATTCACTCATACCTGCAAAAGTAGTGAATTATTTGTATTTTTGCGTGTCAAATCCGTCATATATGGTTTCATATTTCAATGAAGATACGAAGTTCGACTTCAAGGAAAAACGACTCACAAACCGCTGGCTGAAACTTGTTGCGGAAAGTGAAATCCGTCGTCTCGGTGATATTTCGATCATTTTCTGTTCCGATAACTATATACTGGACGTCAATATGAAATATCTCCAGCATGACTATTTCACGGACATCATCACCTTCGATTATTGCGAAGGGGATACCGTTTTCGGAGATTTGTTCATCAGCGTCGATTCCGTCCGCGAGAACGCTGCTTTCTATGGTACGGAGTTCAAGGATGAACTGAACAGGGTCATTGTCCATGGAGTCCTGCACCTTATCGGATATGACGACCATTCGGAAGAGGATATTAAAGAGATGAGAGCGAAGGAGAATTATTATCTTTCACTCCGTGAACTGGTCTGAAATGGAGTATGATGTAATCGTTGTCGGGGGAGGCCATGCCGGATGCGAAGCGGCGATGGCCGCTGCGGGCATGGGATCATCCGTCCTGCTCATTACGATGGACATGACGGCTTTCGCCAAGATGTCCTGCAATCCTGCGGTCGGAGGAATCGCCAAGGGTCAGATCGTCCGGGAGATTGATGCTTTGGGCGGATACATGGGAATCGTAACGGATGCGTCCACGATCCAGTTCCGGATGCTGAACCGTTCCAAGGGTCCGGCGATGTGGAGTCCACGCGCACAATGCGACAAGGAAGTCTTCTCGAAAAATTGGCGAAGAATACTTGAAACTAATTGTAAATTAAGTATTTACGCTGATTCTGCAACAGAATTTATCTTCTCTGGGTCGCGCATTACCGGGGTTAAGACACTCACCGGCGCAATTTTCCATTCTCAGGCGGTTATCCTTACTGCCGGAACCTTTCTGACAGGCAAATTGTTCATCGGCCAGACCGAATTTGAAGGGGGTCGCATCGGAGAGAAATCTTCTTACGGCCTGACGGAACAGCTCGTCGCCATGGGTATTCCGACCGACCGGATGAAAACGGGAACCCCGCCGCGGATCGACATTTCCTCGGTCGATCTTTCCCGCCTTCCTGTACAAGTCGGCGATGCGGATCCGGACAAGTTCTCTTTTCTCCCTTATCTTTCCACGGCCCAGAACGGGACTCCGCAGAAGAACTGTTATATCGTCCATACGAACGAACGGGTCCATGATATCCTTCGTTCCGGTTTTTCAGAGTCTCCCCTGTTTACAGGCCTCATTAAGGGAAAAGGGCCCCGGTATTGTCCCAGCATCGAAGACAAGATCAAAACCTTTGCGGACAAGGATTCTCACCAGTTGTTCCTCGAACCCGAGGGCCGGTATACCCGTGAATACTATCTGCAAGGCTTTTCGTCTTCTCTTCCGCTACATGTCCAGATGGAAGCCCTCCATGCTATCGAGGGGCTAGAAAACGCGGTCGTTTACCGGCCTGCATATGCGGTCGAATATGATTATTTCGACCCCTCTTGTCTGAGGCCGACCCTGGAGTCCAAGATTGTCGAGAATCTCTTTCTGGCCGGCCAGGTCAATGGAACGACCGGTTATGAAGAAGCCGCGGCTCAGGGCTTGATGGCTGGAATTAACGCCCATCTGAAGATACATGAAAAAGAAGCCTTCGTTCTTCGGCGTGATGAAGCTTATATCGGTGTTCTGATTGACGACCTGATTACAAAAGTCGTGGACGAACCGTACCGGATGTTCACCTCCCGCGCCGAGTATCGGATCCTGCTCCGTCAGGACAATGCAGACGAGCGTTTGACGGCCCGGTCTTGGCAATTGGGACTTGCAGACAAGTTCCGGTATGATTATACAATGCAGAAATATGAGAAGGCATCGCAACTTCTCCAATGGGCAGAATCGCAGAACCTGAAAGCGGAATGGGCCAATTCATATTTGTCGTCCATAGGTTCAACCGAGTTGACTGACTCTAAAAAGATTTCCGAAATCGCCGCACGTCCCGAAACAAGTCTGGCTGAAATCCTTCAAATTGTTCCACATGGAACATTTCAGAAAGCAGGAGTCAATATAGACTATTCGTTGTCATTCCCTTATTCAGAATTATTATCCTTCTCAACGGATAAGTCCCAGGTCTCCTCGGACGGACATTCTTACTCCGATGCTTTAGGTATTTTGAAATTCAACACGGAATACCCTCTTTCCGCGATTGACCTTTCCAAGGCGGATGAAAAGATCGGTACCCAATTCCGTACCCAGATTCTGGATTCCGTTGAAACCTTTATTAAATATCGTGGCTATATCGAACGGGAGCAGAAGCAGGCGGAAAAGCTTGGACGGTTGGAGTATATCCGGATTCCGACCGATTTCGATTATGACCGCATTCAGTCCATTTCCATTGAATCCCGGCAGAAACTGAAAAAATATAAGCCTGAGACAATCGCCCAGGCTTCCCGGATTTCCGGAGTCTCCCCCTCCGATATTTCTGTCCTTCTCGTCTATTTCGGAAGATAGCTACAGCATCTGCAAGGCAACCTTGATGATTTCCTCGACCTTTGCTGTCGGGTTCTTCTGCAGGATTTTCGGAAGAACCTTGTTGATGTTTGCCTTTGAAAATCCCAGCATGACAAGGGCGGTCGTCGCTTCGTCCGCGGCAGGATTCTTTTCCGCCCGGAGCAGGACCGTATTCTCCATCCCCTCTCCCTTGACGATTTTGTCTTTCAACTCCAGGACGATTCTCTGCGCGCTTTTCAGGCCGAGACCCTTGACGCTCTTGATCCGGTTGATGTCTTCGGAGAGAATCGCATTCCGGATTTCCTGGGAGGTCAGGGAAGACAGCATCATCCGCGCCGTATTGACTCCGATACCGGAAACGCTGATCAGCAGGCGGAACAGCTCACGCTCGTCTTTCGTCGCGAAACCATAGTACAGTTCGTTGTCTTCCGTCATATAATGGTGGATGTAAACGACGGCTTTTTCCTGGTTCTGCAGGACTTCGAAGGTCTGCAGGGAAATCAAAATATTGTATCCGATGCCGCTGCATTCCAGAACGAGACTTGCAGGATTCAGCTCGATAATCTGTCCTTTAATGTAATCTATCATGGTTTTCCAAACTGTGCTTTGCAAAATTATGATAATTTCGTGTCAAATAAAAGAAACCTTTCGTAAATTTGTACTCTTTAAGAAGCCATGAAAATAGAGGATATACGTAAAGATTTTCCGATTCTCGGGACCACGGTTTATGGGAAACCGCTGGTTTACCTGGACAATGCAGCGACTGCCCAGAAGCCGCTGTCGGTACTCCGGGTATGGGAAGAGATGAGCATGGCGAAGAATGCCAATCTCCACCGGGCCGTCCATTCGCTCGCGATGTCCGCGACCGATGCCTATGAGAAAACCCGCGACCGGGTCCGGGACTTTCTTCATGCCGGCTCCCGGGAAGAGATTGTCTTTACCTCCGGAACGACGGCGTCGATCAACCTTGTCGCCTTCTCTTTCGGAGAAGCCTTCATTCGGGAAGGGGATGAGATTGTCGTCTCCGTCGACGGACACCACTCGAATATCGTTCCCTGGCAACTCCTCTGTCAGCGCAAAAATGCCGTTCTTAAAGTCCTTGAGATTGACGAAAACGGTTATCTTTCTCCCGACTCTCTCCGAAAAATCATTTCTCAGCGCACGAAAATTGTGGCTATATCGTTGATTTCCAATGTATTAGGATTAATTAACCCTGTAAAGGAATTGATTGATATCAGCCACGAAAAAGGCGTTCCCGTCCTTGTCGACGGGGCGCAGGGCGCCGTTCACGAAAAAATTGACGTCCAGGAAATGGACTGTGACTTTTTCGCGTTCTCCGGACACAAGGTCTTCGCTGCGACCGGAACGGGCGTTCTGTACGGGAAGAAAAAATGGCTCGAAGCGATGCCGCCATATATGGGCGGCGGGGAGATGATCGACCACGTCCGTTTCGACGGGACGACCTGGGCGCCGCTCCCCCAGAAGTTCGAAGCCGGCACCCAGAACATCTCGGCGGTCCCGACCCTCGTCCCGGCCATTGACTGGTTGGAGAGCGTCCGGGAAGATCCGGAGATCGAAGCCGGGCAGCGCGAGATCGTCAGGTATCTGTCCGGGGAACTGACCGGCCGGGAGCGGATCCGTCTGTTCGGTGTTCCACGTAGAACGCAGGACAAGATCGGACTTTTCTCCTTCACCGTCGAAGGGGCGCATCATGAAGACCTTGCCCTGATCCTGGATAAGATGGGCATCGCCGTCCGGTCCGGCCAGATGTGCGCCGAGCCTTTGATGGACCATCTCGGCGTGACCGGCATGGTTCGTGTATCATTCGCACCGTACAATACGATGGAAGAGGCGGAATATTTTGTGAAATGCCTTGACAAGGCGATAGCGATGTTGATATGAAGTCATTGGAAGAGACCAAGCAGGACGTCATCGGCGAATTCTCGATGTATGACGAATGGCTGGACAAATATGAATACCTGATTGAACTCGGGAAGAACCTGGAGGCTTATCCGGAAGAACTCAAGACCGAGGACCGGCTGATCAAAGGCTGCCAGTCCCGCGTCTGGCTGGACTATGAACTCCGGGACGGAAAACTCTTTTTCCGCGCGGACAGCGACGCAATCATCACAAAGGGTATCATTTCCCTGCTGATCGGCGTCTATTCAGGCCGCACGCCGGAAGAGATCGCGGGAGACGATTTTTCGTTCATTGATGAGATCGGGCTCAGTCAGAACCTTTCCCCGACCCGCGCCAACGGGCTCGTTTCCATGATCGGTACGATCCGCCAAGTCGCGGAAGGGGCCTTATGAAGAGGGACAGCGATGGAAGAAAAGAAGAAAGAAGTCTTGACCGCGGAGGACGCCAAGGAACTGGCGCCGCTCTACAGCAATGTCGTCCTTGCTCTCAAGCAGGTCTATGACCCCGAGATCCCTGTCAACATCTATGATCTCGGGCTGATCTATGACCTGACGATCGACCGGGACCACAACGTCTCGATCCTGATGACCTTCACGGCACCGAACTGTCCGATGGCGGACCAGGTGCTGATGGAGGTCAAGGAGAGCGTCGAGGATGTTCCGGGCGTCGTCTCATGTTCCATTGAAATGACCTTCGAGCCCGCCTGGGACCGGAGCATGCTCTCCGAGGAGGCGCGGGTCGAGCTGGGACTTGATTACGAGGAACCGGAAGGATAGGATGGCTTTTGTCAGCGTATATCTCGGTCTGGGAAGCAACCAGGGAAACCGCCTGAAGAATATCGAGGCGGCCCTGTCCCTGCTGGACGAGGCGCTGGGGTGCCATTACCAGTCCCTTTCAAAGATTATCGAAACCCGTCCCTGGGGCTTTGATAGCAGTGATAAATTCCTGAACTGCTGCGTATTGTACCGGATCTTCCGGAAAGGAACCCCCGAGGAGCAGGGAATGGAACTGCTCGGAATCTGCCAGGACATCGAAAAGGCGCTCGGAAGGAAGAAAAAATCGACCGTCGGGCCGGACGGGAAGCCGGTCTATCACAACCGGACGATCGATATAGACATCCTTTTTTATGGATCCGAAAAGATCGACCTGCCGGAGCTGAGGGTCCCCCATCCGCTTATCGCGGAGCGCCCCTTTGTCATGGTTCCCCTCCTCGAAATCGCAAAACCCTCCCTGAAAACCGCTTTTCCCGAAATATTTGCGTAAATTTGCAGGCTGTTCCCACGAAGGGAGCACCGGACAGAATCAAAATTAGAGTATAGACATATGACACAGGACGAACTTTTTAAAGTATTGGTTGCCCATTGCAAGGAATATGGGTTCATCTTCCCTTCCAGCGAAATCTATGATGGACTCGCCGCCGTCTATGACTACGGCCAGATGGGCGTTCAGCTGAAAAACAACATCAAGAACTATTGGTGGGAGGCCATGACGCGCCTCAACGAAAATATCGTCGGAATCGATTCCTGCATTTTCATGCACCCGAAGACCTGGGTCGCTTCCGGTCATGTCGCGGCGTTCAACGACCCGCTGATCGACAACAAGGACTCCAAGAAGCGCTACCGCGCCGACGTCCTGATCGAGGACTATCTCCTCAAGATCGAGGAAAAGATCAACAAGGAAGTCGCCAAGGGACGCAAGCGTTTCGGCGAGGCCTTCGACGAGGAACAGTTCCGCGCCACGAACCCCAACGTCCTTCGTGAGAAGGCGAAATACGACGAGGTCCACAACCGCTATGTCGAGGCCGAAAACAAGAATGACCTCGCTGAATACAAGCAGATTATCCTCGACTGCGGCATCGTCTGCCCGATTTCCGGAACAGCCAACTGGACCGACGTCCGCCAGTTCAACCTGATGTTCTCGACTTCCCTCAGCAACACCGGGGCCACCGACGACAAGATCTATCTCCGTCCGGAGACCGCCCAGGGCATCTTTGTCGAGTACCTCAATGTCCAGAAAACCGGCCGTATGAAGATTCCTTTCGGCATCGCGCAGATCGGCAAGGCCTTCCGCAACGAGATCGTCGCCCGTCAGTTCATCTTCCGCATGCGGGAGTTCGAGCAGATGGAAATGGAATTCTTCTGCAAACCGGGGACCGAGATGGAGTGGTTCCGCAAGTGGAAGGAAAACCGCATGAAATGGCACGTCAACCTCGGAATGGGCGCGGAGAACTACCGGTTCCATGACCATGAAAAACTGGCGCATTACGCCAACGCCGCCACCGATATCGAGTTCAACTTCCCCTTCGGATTCAAGGAGCTCGAGGGCATCCATTCCCGGACCGATTTCGACCTCGGCAATCACCAGAAACTCTCCGGCAAGAAGATCCAGTACTTCGATCCCGAGACCGGCGAAAGCTATGTTCCCTATTGCGTCGAAACCTCGATCGGCGTCGACCGGATGTGCCTGGCCGTCTTGAGCCATGCCTACACGGTCGAGCAGCTGGAGGGTGGCGACTCCCGCGTCGTAATGAAGATTCCGGCCCCGCTGGCCCCGATCAAGGTCGCCGTGATGCCGCTCGTCAAGAAGGACGGCCTTCCGGAAATCGCCCAGAAAGTCGTCGATGAACTCAAATACGACTTCTCCTATCAGTACGATGAGAAAGACTCCATCGGCAAGCGCTACCGCCGCCAGGATGCCATCGGCACCCCGTTCTGCGTCACAATCGACCACGATACCGTCAATGACGGCTGCGTGACCGTCCGCGACCGCGACACCATGAGCCAGGAGCGCGTCAAGATCGAAGACCTCCGCGCCCTCATCGACAAGAAGGTCAGCCTCAACAACCTCCTCCGGAACCTTTAGAAGATCAGAGTCGTTCCAGATAATCCGCGCCGCGTCCGTCGGGGAGTTTTTCGAAGGCCTGCTTGAAGCGGGTCTTCCTCATTCTGACGGCCGGGTCTGACATCCGCAGGAAGAATCCGATGCTTTTGGCGGAGAATCCGGAGAAGAACAGCGTCAGGATCGTAAAGTCCTCCTCGTCCCATTTCGGGAAATCTTTCCGGAGCCGGTCCATCAACCCGTCATGAGACAGGTTCAGGTGCGATTCGAGGGTTCGGATAAAGCGCTTGTCCTTCCGGATTTCGCCGACCTGGCGATGGAAGGCGGTCAGCATCTCGTTTGGCGTCATTTTTCCCTGCTTCTCCTCCCTTTTCCGGATCGACTCGTCTTCCCAGTTGAAATAAGTTTCTGCGATATTGTGAAGGGAGCGGATCTTCTCCGAAATGAAAGAATCCAGGACAGTCGAAATTTCTTTTTCCCGCACCCGTTGCCTCTCAAGGTCCCTCTCAACCTCCTCAACAACAGCCATTTCTTCAAGGAGGGTCCGGTTTTTCCGGCGGAGGAGCAGCATCAGGCCAAGGATGAACAGCAGCAGGACCAGGCCGGAGCACATCCAGACGATACGCGTGAGGCGATGGCGGGTTCGCTCCAGTTCGTATTGACTCTGATAAGCGGAGGCCATGGAGTAGCTGACGGACTGTTCCAGCTGTTGCCGGACGACGCGGTTCTGGACCTTCAGCGCTTCTACCAGCGCGTCATAAGCCGCCGGAATGTCGCCCCGAAGGTCGTAGACGTTGTGTTTATTATCATAATAGTAGGCACTGTCTTCAGGCGTTTCAACTAAAGCCTCGATTTGTTTCAAAAGCATATCGGCATTCTCAGAATCGCCTGAATACTCTTTAACCATAGCTAAACCGAAAAGATCGCGATTAAGGAGAGGCGTGTTTCGTTCCAATAATCGTTGGTAACAAGTATCGGCAGTCTTATAATCAGCTTGCCAGATATATGTCTCCGCCTTGTATCTTGTCGCTTGGCAGTAAACACTGTTATTGATGGAGATGTCTCTGAGAAGAGAGTCCGCCCATTGGCGGGCTTTTCCCCAATTGTGTTGTCCGATATACAATCCTGCGATAAAGGCCGCCATATAATCGGCGTAGATTTTCTCTTTCTTCTCATTGAATGCGGCTAACGCTTTTTCGCCGTACTTCAGCGCTCTAACATAATCGTAATTCTCCGTGTAGATTTCAGACAGATGCCGGTAGATAAGTCCCAAATAATGATTGTCATGCACTTCTTGAGATAATTGTTCTGCTTGAAGGAGAGACTGGCAGGCATTGATATAATCACCCTTATTATGCTCAACCAACCCTTTGTAATACAGGGTTTTCATTCTATTCTCTTTCTTCCCGAACCATTGATAATAATGATAGGCTTTGAGGACAAGGGAGTCATCACTGATCCATACACCTGTTCTATTCTCTGCGATTGTTTTTAGCAAGGATAGCCGAGCCTTTGCCCAGGGTGTATGTGCGCTCTCAATCGGAATGTCTCGAAGGAGCGCAAAGGCACTGTCCGGATAGTCCATGACGATCTCTTCGGCCAGTTTCATAGACCGGGAGACCGGAGAACAAGAACTCAGAAAAGAACAAAGGAGAACAAATAAGAAAAAGGAGTTTTTCATTATAGGCATTTATAAAGAAAGCTGCCGGGAAAAATAGTAATTATCATGAAGGTCTATGATGAGGGCTCCCGGCAGCTATGCCGTCATCTTATAGACAGGATAAAAGACATGGGATCTCTTATGACACCTCACCTCCGTGCAGGGGATCCACATCATAAGATTTCCCATGTCCGGCGACACGGGAAATCTTATTGCCAAGGCTGTGGATTCAAAATAGTGCAAGGTTTGAGTTAGCCTGTCAATAAGATTCCTTTTATTTCGAAATCGTTTTTTTCAGCATAAAGGTACGACAAATCCTCAAAAAATAAAAACAAAACAAGAGAAGGAGAGGCCCTTTATATGCTTGTTATATTGCGGTTTTGTAACCTATTGATAGTTAATATGGTTTAGGAGTATTTGTTATATCTTGTTTTATGAAGATATCAGATATAGTCCCGACCTTTGTAATAAGTAATTATCATTCATTAATCGTAAAACAAAAACATGATGAGAAAACAACTTATTATGTTGGCATGCATTATTGCATCGTTTGCCACATCCTGGGCTTTCCCTATAAGGGACAGTCGGTGCAACGAATGCGGAGAAAGATGCATCTATAATTTGTTTAACCACAAATTCTAATTGATGATGAAAAGGATTCTGTTGTTTTTATCTTTGGTGTTGTTCGCTAATGTGTCGTTTGTATCATGTAATAAAACCGACGCCTGTGGAGATTATCTTCTTATCTATATGAATGGGCACGATGAATTGTGGGGGATGGATATCTCTGCGGCCGGGTGCGAAGAAACGGTTTCCATCTATGCCGAGCGCGAGAATATGTCCGAGCCGACCCCGGTGGTCTATGGAAAAGAACTGATCATCTCAGAAGAAGGGAATAAGTTGGGAGAAGGGAAGCGGGTTCCTTTCGTGTATGATGAAAAACGGGACCGGATGGTGGCGGAAGACGGAGATGTCCATGTCGAAACGACAACGAGCACCTATCAGGCGGACATGAAACATCCAAAGGGAGAATGTCTGATATCGATGGGGGCAAATCCTTTGGATAAGGAGCGTCGAGTCTGGGTCGTCTTGGTCTACGACATGAACGAAGAGTGGGAAAAAATCCCGAACCGGCAGACGCCTGGGCAGGAAGGCATCGTCGTCCAACAGCCGGCTGCGAAATAGTCGCTTCGGCTGAAAAAACGTCATTCGGGACCCTTCGCCCATGGAAAGCCCCATAATGATGGCGGGTTCCATGGGCGAACCCGGTGAGGGACTCGTTTTTAGGCCTATGAACATGAATACTTAGGGTTAGACCCGTAAAACACAAGGAGGAAAAATGAAAAGATTACTTGCACTGATGATGATTTTGGCACCGATGATGCTCGGGGCCCAGAACAGAAGTTCGTTCGAATGCGGCGGCGGCGTATCATTCCCCGGAGAAATGACGCTGGATTATGGAGACGGGTCGAATCAGCGTTTCGCGGCGAATCTATATGGAGAGTACCGCTACCAACTCTGGAAAGGATTTCATCTGGGCGTGCAGTACCAGCTGATGCCCGAGTGGAGCCAAGTTATGGAGGAAGATAATAACGAAAAGACCCTCCGTTCGTTCTCGTATCTTACACATACGCTGAATGCCCTTGCCGAATACCGGATGTTTTATAGCAAAAACGTGTCTCCCTTTATCGGGGTTGGTGCCGGACCTCAGTACCAGCATGGCTTGTCCGGAGAAAGCAGACCCTGGAAAGAATGGGGCCTCGATCTTCACGCCCGGGCCGGGGTTGAGCTGTTCCATCACCTTCGTCTGACCGTTGGCCATCTTCATTATAGTTCCCGTGTTTTCCGCGCGGCGCAACCGGCTTATTATTTCTCCGCCGGCTGGGTGTTTTGACGCCCCGCTGTCCGTCCGGACGGCGTCCGGCGTTTCCAGCACCGCAGGTCTCTCCCTGGCCCTGCGGTGCTGAATTGTCGTTATTGGGCGACAATGCCCCTGGTTCGTCCAGGAATTCGGCCCTTTTCCTGGGTGAACCGGCCCACAAGATCAGCTCGCCCAGGGTTTTGGCGTTATTTTTGTGCGGACCGGGGGATAGTTGGGCGAGTCAAGAGTACATGTAAATGCGATATAGTATGAATCGTTGGTATAATCTTTTTCTGTTGGCAGTGGTCAGCGGTGCTGCCTTCTTCTTTTCGGGCTGCACGAAGTGCCTCAATGAAAACCTTCGTGAAACCGTGATGTCAAAGCCACACGACGAACGACTGTTCGGCTGGTGGGCAAGCGTAAACGACGAGGATCACTTTATTTGTTTCGACGACGAAGAATTCAAATACATCGATGCCTATTACGGAATCGACGGCACTTTAATAAGAAACGATTCTGAGTACTGGTATACCGAAGACAATATCCTGCATCTTTGCCATAAGGCGACTCCGTTGACGAGGGTTATCTATTCTTGGGTAGAATACACTCTTTCGGAAGATTTACAAACCTTGTACGAAATCGACGACAAGGGTAATCAACGACCGTCCATGATCAGGGCGGTTCCGGTCCGCTGACAATATGGATAACGGCCGGTTCTTGGGCGAGTCGAGAAAGAACATGTTGATAGTCAACGTAATACGCCTCCTCTGTCTCCGAAAGGACAAAAAGAGAGGACTAAACGGCTGAATGTCAGGGCATTGGCCGCTACGGAGCGAAAGGAAGACAAGCGATGTAACCCAATTTTTTTCGAAGGGGCTGATTATCAGGATTTAAGAAGTTGAAAATGTAACCCGTATCCCGTGGATTATTCCGCGGGATTTCTGATTTTTGCCATCGCAATTTCCTTCCGGGAAAGAGAGCCGGAGAGGACAAACTTAAACTTTGAAAACAGGGGGGGCCAAAAGCCGAAGGAAGAATCTTTTGGGGCACCCCCTTCTAGAAGAAGAGCCGGGTTTGTCACGCTTGGCGCCGTACAAAGGCGTTTTTGTTACCTTGACATTCTGCCGATACCCGGTCTTTTCTGTGCCGCCGGCTGGGTCTTTTGTTCAAATAATCCGGAAAATCAGTATCTTTGGATTATGATGAAGAAGATACTGATTCTGATATTGTTCCTGCTGCCATGGACGGTGGCGGGACAGACCCCGCTTCCGACGACGGTCATCTATCGGGAGGGGGACGCGTATTGCCGGGAGAAGTGCCGGCTGCTGATTTCTGCGCCGACGGATGAGGCGCGCCATCCGGTCATCGTGTGGTTCCATGGGGGCGGTCTGACGGGCGGGAAGGCGACGCTTCCGGAAACGCTATGCAAAAGCGGGCACCTCGTGATCAGCGTGGGCTACCGGCTGGTCCCGAACGTCAGCGTTGCGGAGATTATCGACGACGCGGCGGCGGCCGTCGCCTGGGTTTATGCGAACGCGGCCAAGTACGGCGGGGATACGACCCGGGTCTTCCTGGCGGGCCATTCCGCCGGCGGTTATCTCGTGAGTATGCTGGGGCTGGACAAGAAATACCTGGCCCGCTATGGACTCGATGCAGACCGACTGGCGGCCGTCGTCCCTTATAGCGGCCAGTCCATCACGCATTTTGCCGAGCGGAAAGCCCAGGGGATCGACGCTTTGACCCCGACCATCGATGACCTGGCGCCGATGGCCCATATGCGGGCGGACGCACCTCCGATCTTCGTCATCAGCGGGGACCGGGAGAAAGAGATGAACGGGCGCTATGAGGAGAATGCCTATTTTGTCCGGATGCTCCGCCTGAACGGCCATCCCGACGTGCGTTTCGTGGAACTGGGGGGATTCAGCCACGGTGCGATGGCGGAACCGGCCCATTACCTGCTGCTGCAGTATATCCGCGAGCGCCAGTGAGCCGGCCTTGATCTGGAGGGAAGGATCCCTTTCAGGAGCAGTCCTTTGCGAATCCGTTACCTTGATTTTCGTAAGGCGCTTATAATTAGAGTATTAGAAATCAGAAGTGTTACCTTGATCCCGTGGATTTTTCCGCGGGATTTCTCATTTTTGCCGCCGCAAAATCCTTCCCTCGCGGGAGGGACTAAACTTAAACTCTGAAACGGGTGGGCCGGAATTCTCCGGTCCGCCTTTTTTTCTTGAGAGAGTTGTCCTGCCTCTCAATGGAGGATATGTGACGGTCCGTCGAGCAGGGAGGCCAGGAAGTTTCCGGAGTCGGTCCCGAGGGCGAGGAACCGCTTCCGAAAGCGTGATTTGGCTTCTTTCAAGGAGACGACGGAGTCTTTTGTCAGAGTGTGGATCGCCGGGTAGGAAAGCCCGGCGAAAAAGAGGCAAAGGCGCCTGATCTGATATTCCTTGCACCGGGGAAAGGCGGTGCGGACTTCCCTGACGGCGTTATTCTCGTACCGGTCCAGCGCTTCTTCCAGCCATCGGTACCATTCTTCTTCCGGAAGGGATGCGTTTTTCTGCAGGAACAGTTCTCCCAGGATCCGGGCGTTTTCCCGTTTCGTCCGGATGAGTTCTTCCCGGAGGGTGTCCATTTGGCGGAGGGTCCTTTCGAGAAGCTTCCTTTCCTGACGGAGCTGAAAGAGCAGTACACAGAAACACAGGATAAAAGAGAGGAGAAGGAAGAATAGCGCCTTTTTCATGTTTTAGCAAAAAGGCACGGTCTTCATCGAATGTTTCACAGGCATGCGAAGGCCCATAAAGGCAAACGATGAAAAGACCGTGCCTCGTTGACACGGCCTTTCCATCGCCCCGCCTTTATTGATTTGTTCGCATTTAGTGAAACAGGACGGTGGAAAAGGTCAGTATGGTTAAATTATGAAGCTTTCAATTAACAGCAAAGATAATAAAACTTTTGAAGTCTTCGGTAAAAATGTTATGTTTGCGGAGAAATGAAGGCAAAATGGCTCATATATGCCCTTGCAGGCGTCCTGCTGGCTCTTTCCTGTTCCCGGACAGAGTCGGAACTGGAGCGGATTTCAGGCTTTGTCGAGTCGGCTCCCGACAGCGCCCTCGTCGCCCTGGACCGGTATGACGGGATGCTTCTTTCGGATGACCGGAACCGGGCGGAATACGACTATCTCTATGCGGAGGCCTTTTACCGGAATTATTATTTCCTGGACACAGAAGCCGAAGACGCCCTTCTCTCTTCCTGCGTGTTTTTCGACACGCACGGGCCGGCGCTCTCCGCGATCCGCGCGTGGCAGCTGCTCGGCTCCGTCCGGGCCTCCTCGCAGCGGCAGTCCTCCGGGATGATCTGCCAGATGAAGGCGCGAGAGACCGCGAGGAAGATCGAGATGTCCCGGATGCGCTACGCCGCCTTTCTGCTGCTTATCGTCGCCCTGATGGCGACCCTGATCCTGTATTCCCACGCCCGGAAGGTCCAGACGGAAAAGCTCCTGATGGAGGAAAAGAACGAGAACGACCGGCTGATGTCCGTCGCGGAGGATTTGCAGAACCGGCTGTCCAGCCGGGAGAACAAGCGCGAGAAAGGGGCGAAGGTGGCCGGGGTCGACATGCTCGACCGGCTCTGCGAGCAGTTCTATGTCTATGAAGGGACGTCCAATCTCCAGCCCCGGATCCTCAAGGAAGTCCGCTCGATCGTCGAGGGGCTCCGTTCCGATCCCAAGACCCAGAAAGCCCTGGAGGAGTCCCTGGATGAAAACCATGACGGGATCATGACGCGTCTCCGCGCAAGCTTCCCGAAATGGAAGGAGGAGGATTTCCTGCTCTACAGTTTCGTCGCTTCCGGCTTCTCTTCGACGACGATCGCGGCCTTGATGGAGAAGGACAAGCCCTATGTCTACAACCGGATTTACCGCCTGAAGGGGAGGATCTCTTCTTCGGAGGATCCGGCGGCAGAAGAGTTCCTTTCCCTGCTTGAGCGATAGACGGTTTCAGCGGGGTGCGAGATTTTGAGAGTAAGATAACAGGCTAACATGCTGGAAATCAGTTTGTTAAAAAATCTGTTTGCGAGATTAAAATAGCCGGTTTTCTTGATTTGCCAGATTTCTCTTCCTAACTTTACATCAGAAAGAAACCGTAAAACCACGTATTATGGAAATCAAAAAAAGCGCCAAGGCAAGTCTTGAAAACAAGAAGTTGCTTTTCACCGAGATCGGTCTCGTGCTCGCGCTTCTCGTAGTTTTCGGTGCCTTTGAATACTCCTCCAAGGAGACGAAGGTTGCCGCGCTCGAGGACACGACCGAGATGGCCGAGGTCGAGGAGATGGTCGCGATCCAGAACGAACCGCCGCCACCGCCGCCCGAGGCCCCGAACATTCCCGTCCTTTCCGACCAGATTGATATCGTCGATGACGAAATCAAGGTCGATGACCTTTTCGTTAGCCTTGAAGACGACGCCAACACCGGTGTTGAAATCATGGACTACAAGGAAGAGGAAGTGAAGGAAGAAGAAGTTGAAGAAGAAGCGATTCCTTTCCAGTTGGTTGAGGAGAAGCCTTCCTTCAACGGAGGAGATGCCAACGAGTTCTCCAAGTGGGTCAACTCGAAGCTCGTGTATCCTGAAATCGCGAAGGAAAACGGTGTTTCCGGCCGTGTCACCCTTCAGTTCACGGTTGAGGCCGACGGTCGCGTGACCAACGTAAAGGTTCTCCGCGGCGTCGATGAATCCCTTGACAAGGAGGCCGTCCGCGTTGTTTCCAGCTCCCCGAAGTGGAAACCCGGCAAGCAGCGTGACCGCGCCGTCAAGGTTACCTACACCTTCCCGGTTATCTTCCAGCTCCGATAAAGGATGGAATCAAAAGCATGAAGGCCAGCTCTTTCGAGCCGGCCTTTTTTGTGGTGCGCTTATGGGTCCAGGGCAAGGACCCATAGGATCATTTAGGGGCGTTTTTGCTCCTACCGGTCCAATCGGTGGACCCATAGGAGCCCCCTCTCCTGAAACTCACTGATTCCCGTGCGAGAGCGAGTGTTTGATCAGCTCGCGCTTGATCTCCGGTCCGTAGGCGAAATCCCCGACGTCGATCGTATCGAGAAGATACAGGTCGCTCCCTTTGAAAAGGGTGGTTTCGCGGGCGGCGTCGCGGATTTCCCGCCCCCGGTCCGTCGACTCCTTCGGGATGATAAGGTGGCAGGGAATGATGAACGCGACCGGATTGATCGCGACGGCATGGGCCACCGGCCGCACCCCCTGCGGATTCCCGCAAAGAGCCGCGAAGTCGGTATAGCTGAGAAGGGCCGGCGCCTTTTCCCCGTGGGTCAGGTCGAAGAGCGTTTTCCACACGGCGGTCTGGAAAGGCGTCCCCAGCAGGTAGAGATCCTCCCAATGCGTCCGGGATGAAAGGTCCACCAGCTCCTCCGTGCTGATTTTCCGGGTCTGGACGGTGCTGACCGCAGACGGGGGCATTTGGGCGATCTTCCCCGCGAGCCGGGCAAAATGGCGGTAATCCGCGGCGACGGAAGCGATCTTTCCGTTGATTTCAGTTACGATCCATTCGATTTTCCTGGCCATACTATCTGATGAATTCTTTGACGGCGCTCCAGGGCAGGGTCACGGAAATCACACCGAGATAATACGGTCCGATCTCATAGGGCTGGTAATACCAGGTCACCCCGTTTTTCCCCACGTCGTAGCAGCCGTTGGGGGTTATGTCTTTCTTGAACAAGGCATCGTAGGTCTCAGGGCTTTCCAGGAAGTCTTTCCGGAGCGCCTCCTGCAGGAGCGGGGCGATCCGTGCCTGATAACCGTTGGTGAAAAAGAAGGACTCCGGAACGATCTCTCCCGTCTCGCGGGAAAAAACGATCGGGGTCAGGGAGTTCATCCCGTGGGCGCCGCCGCGGTCGCTGTAATACTCGATGACATAGACATCGAATTTCTTGTACCGCCCGGAAAAATAGCCGTTGATATTGTCTTCCCAGGAGAGTGCGCCGGCTTCCGCCTTCCCCTTCAGGGAGGCGTTCTCATCGAAGTACTGGTCGGTCAGCTGCTCTTCATACCGACGGGCCATCTCGTCGATCGTCGGGAGGTCCGCCTCCTGGTCGAAAGCGACGGTCGCAATATTCCGGGTCATCGCCGCGAGGGCCTCTTCCGGCGCACCCTTGACAGGATAGTCGAGGGAAATCTGGATGGAGAGGGTGTCCTGCCCGTCGGCGGAGAGGGGCTGCTTGAGCGTCTCGGAGTAATTCTCCGTTTTCAGGCCCTGGCAGCCCGCGAGCAGGAGCAGGGCGGGAAGGAGGGAGGCGAGAAGTTTCGGTCTGTCCATGGGTATAAGGCGGTTAGTCGTTGTTCATTTCCGGAATGTCGACGGGCCTCGGCGACTTGTCTCCGATCAGCCAGTAGCTGTAATAATCGGCCATCTTCCAGAAGAAATAGTCGTTCATGTCCCCGAAACCGTGGCGCTGGCCGGGAAGGATGAGCATGTCGAACCGTTTGTTCGCCCGGATCAGGGCGTTGACGACCCGGATGGTGTTGGCCGGATGGACATTGTTGTCGATATCCCCGTGGACCAGCAGCAGGTGGCCTTTCAGGCGCGAAGCGATATCCGGATTGGTTTCGATCTTATAGACGAAGGTCGTATCCCCCTTCTCGATCTTTTCCTGGATGCCATGGTGCTGCTCGCTCCACCAGCGGTTGTAGATGCTGTTGTCGTGATTGCCGGCGCAGGAGACGGCGACCTTGAAGAAGTCCGGATACTGGAGGATCGCCGCGGTCGACATGAACCCGCCGCCACTGTGTCCATGGATGCCGACCCGGTCGATATCGATGAACTTATGGCGCGCCGCAAGCTGCTGGATGGCGTATTTCTGGTCCTCGAGGCCATAGTCGCGGAGATTGCCGTAACCGTAGTTATGGTACCATTTCGAGCGCTTTGGGTGCCCGCCGCGGTTGCCGACGGTGATGACGATGATCCCCAGCTGGGCCAGCCGGTCGGTCCGGGTGAAGCCGGAGGACCAGGAGATGTTGTTGGCCTCGACCTGCGGGCCGGGATAGACATAGTCGCAGATCGGATAGACCTTCGTGCTGTCGAAGTCGAAGGGCTTGTACATCGCGCCGTACAGGTCCGTGATCCCGTCCGCCGCCTTGACCTTGAACCGCTCCGGGAACTTGTACCCGGCGGCGAAAAGCTCGCTGAAATCCGCCTCTTCCAGTTCCATGACCTTCTTTCCCGTCAGGGCGTTGAAGAAGGCCACGGCCGGCTTGGCGTCGACGCGGGAGTAATTGGCTACGAAGTACTTCCCGTCATCGGATGCGGTCGAAAGCACGTCCATGTCGTCCATGTCCAGCTGCTGGATCGCCCCGCCTTTGAGGGGAACCTTGTAGGTATGCATCTGATAGGGATTCTCCGCCTTGTTGACCCCGCAGGCGCCGAAAAGAACATAGGTGTCCGTCACGGCGAGGATGTCCTCGACATGATAGTCCCCGTCGGTCAGGTTGGCCTCCAGGGTGCCGTCGGGACGGTACAGATAGAGGTTGGCCCATCCGTTCCGCTCCGACCACCAGACGAAGCGTCCGTCCTTGAGGAACTGCGGCTGGCGGGATTCGACGTAGGTGTTCATCCGTTCGGATACGACTGTCTTCGTGCTGTCCGCGCCGACGGCGACGTAGCAGAGGTCCCGGCGCTTGAGGTCGCGGCTCACGCGCTCCAGCCAGAAGCCCTTTTCATCCCCGAGCCAGTGGGACTTCCGGTAGTCGAGGTTCTGGTCTTTCGCGAGGATGGGGGCGCGAAGGATGTCCGCGTCCTGGTCCTTGAAGGCTTCCGTCTTGATGAAGGAACGGTTGCCCTGGAGGTCCATCAGGTACAGATAGCCCTTCGGACCGGGCTCGCCGGGCATTTGATAGTGGTAGGTCTCGAGGGTCGGCCGGGGCTTGGTCACGGAATTGATGACCCAGAGCTCCTTGATCTTGCTCATGTCCCATTTCAGGATCGCGAAACGCTTTCCGTCCGGGGACCAGGCGAGCGACGCGTGCGAACGCTTGGTCGTATCGGTCTGGGTATCACCGGTATAGTTCCCGCCGCCCCAGGAGAAGTCCTTGGTCCCGTCGGAGGTCAGCCGGTGCTCGACCAGGGTCGAGTCCTTCTCGTCGATGACCGCTTTCCGGAGGTTCGTGGAATCCATCCAGAAGAGGTTGTGTCCCTTGACATAGACGCCCACGGTCCCGTCCGGGGAGACGCTGGCCCACATCGGGTACTTGTCCTTCTTGTCCTTGGTGTCCCAGGTAAGGGCGCGGGTCCCGATGTCATACTTAAAGTGGTAGGTCAGCTTTTCGGGCTTTCCTTTCTTCTTGGCGGAGGTGTCTTTCTTCTCCTGCGTGCTTACGATATCGAATTCGAAGCGGCTGTCGTCCTTGAGGCGGAGGTTCCGCATCGGGAGATGGGCGGCATCGTACGGATCCCTCGTGATCTCGGTGATCTGCATCGCAAGGCGCGGAAGATCAAATACTTCTGTCTTACCGGCGACCGGGTCCACGATGTAGTATTTCGTGCCTTCGGCGGTCTTCCAGCTGTACCAGAACTTGTCGCTCCCGGCGAACCAGTTCGGGCGGATACGCGTGCTGTAGACCATCTGGCCGGTCTTCTTCTGGGAGAACCGTTCTGCGAGGTCGTAATTGGCTTTCCGGACTTTGTTGTCCATGCGGAGTGCCGGCTGGGCGGAGGCCGAAAGGGCGAGCAGCAGGGCTGCGAGGGTAAGGAGTTTTTTCATTATGGCTGATGGATTTTTACGGATATATGGGATCCCCGGACGCCTTCTCCCCGGACGCGGAGCGTGATTTTTCCTTCGCCGGTCGGGCGGAGCACGACGGCGCAGAGTCCGTTGAAGGCCCGGTTCTCAAGGCTGCGGAAGGGGATATGGGAAGTCGGGTCGCCGTTGTCGGTCGCGATGATTTTTGCAGGACCGGAGACGCTGAAGGTCAGGTTGTTGTCTGCCGCAGGGACGAGGTTTCCGTCCTTGTCGAGGATGCGGACATAGGCGAAGACGAGCCGTTCCTCCGGGGTGCCTGTCTCGACGAGGAGGCGCTTGGCTCCTTCGGCAAGGCGGGTGCCGGTTTCGAAGCGGAGTTCCGCCCGGCGGGGCGCGCCGGCGGTCCGGACCGTCTCGACAAAGTCGTCCCCTCCTGAAGAGGCCTTGACCGTCAGGGTTCCGGGTTCATAGACGACGTCGTCCCAGCGGAGCCGGTATTCTCCGGACTCCCGGGACCTCACTCCCTGCGACTTCCCGTTGACGAACAGTTCGGCCGAAGGCAGGTTCGTATAGACATGGACAGGGGTGACCTCGCCTTCGCGGCCCGGCCAGGTCCAGTGCGGAAGGACATGGAGGAAGGGTCGGGAATGGCCCCAGCGGGCCTTATAGAGCCAGTACCGGTCTTTCGGGAAACCGGCCAGGTCGAGAATTCCGAAATAGCTGCTCCGGGAAGGGAGCGGGACATCGCTGACCTTCTGGCCCCAGGCGGCGAACCTCGCCTTGGCGGCCTCTTTCTCTTCTTCCGTATGGAAGTTGGTCAGGATCGAGGGGTCGAGGTTGTAGGGGGTCGGCTCGCCGAGATAGTCGTATCCGGTCCATACGAACTCCCCGGCGCATTCCGGAACCTGGTCTTCGTAGGTCCATTCATAGTCCGGCTTGGAGGCCCAGGCGGGTGCGTACAGGTCGTAGGAGCTGACCTGGAAGGGGCCCTCGTCGAGCCATCCCTTGTCCTTTTCGTCAACGACGGGGAAGAGGTAATATCCCCGCGTAGAGATGCAGGAGGCCGTTTCCGAGCCGTAGAATGGCTGACCGGGATGGGCGTCCCGGAACGTCGCGTATGCGTGGGGCTTGTAATTGAAGCCGTAGACGTCGATCGTTCCGGCATAGGGCTGGGACGCGGCCCAGAGATTGTCGTTTCCGGCCGTCGTCGGCCGGGTCGGATCTTCGCGGTGGCAGATTTCCGTCAGGCGGAGCGGGATGTTCCAGCGCTCCGGCATGCCTTGTTCGCCGCATTCGTTGCCGATACTCCAGGCGATGACACAGGGGTGGTTGCGGTCCCGGTGGATCATGGCCACGAGGTCCTTTTCGGCCCACTCGTCGAAGAGGGTCGCATAGCCGTTCGCTTTCTTGGGAACGGTCCAGGTATCGGTCAATTCGTCGATGACGAGGAATCCCATCTTGTCGCAGAGGTCGAGCAGTTCGGGGGCCGGCGGATTGTGGCTCGTCCGGATCGCATTGCAGCCCATCATTTTCAGCCATTCGAGACGGCGGGTCCATGCGGAGGTGTTCCAGGCGGCGCCGATGGCGCCCGCGTCATGATGCAGGCAGACGCCCTTGAGGCGGGTCTTCTCTCCGTTGAGGTAGAAGCCGTCTGCGCGGAATTCCGCCGTGCGGACCCCGAAGGGGGTATAATAGACGGAAGGCTCTCCGCCGAGCGGAGTTACGGTCGTGATCGCGGTATAGAGGTTCGGGAAACGGTCGTCCCAGAGACGGATGCCGGTCAGGTTGAAAGTCTGGACGAAATCGGTGCTTCCGGCCGGGATGAAGAGGACTTCTTCCTGATCCGCATAGACCGGAGCGCCGCCGGAGAGGGTATTCTTCTCGTCGACGACAATGGTCCGGATGGAGGCGGCGACGGGGGCCCCGCTGTTTTTCAGCCGGATGGAGAGGGTCGCGGTCGCGTCGGCGACGGTTCCGTTCCAGGTATGGACCTCGGTCGTCATGTATGTCCCCCAGTGGGCGACGGAGGCCTTTGCCGCGCGGACCAGCCAGACGTTCCGGTAAATGCCGCCGCCGGGATACCAGCGCGAGGACTCTTTCGGATTGTCCAGCGAGATGACGATTTCATTCGTTCCCGCCCGCAGGGCTCCGGAGATCGGAACGGAGAAGGATGCGTAGCCGTAGGGCCATGAACCGACCTCTTCGCCATTGACGAAGACGACAGCGTCGCTCATCGCTCCGTCGATTTCGATCGAGCAGTCTTTGTCAAGGTCTTCCCGGCTGATTTCCAGTTCTTTCCTGTAGGTCGCTTTCCCCCACCAGGCGAGTTTTCCGGTTTCCCCGGGGTATTCCTGGCGGAAATCTCCCTCGACGCCCCAGTCGTGGGGCAGGTTGACGGTCCTGGGCGCCTCTCCTTCCAGGGTGAAGGTCCATCCCCTGTTGAGGGAGGTCCGGTCGGGCCGGGAAGGGTACGGGGTATATACGTCATGGGCGATGGCCGGCTTGTTGGAGTCGAGCCAGAGCATGAACCCTGCGACCGCCAGGAGGGCCGCCAGAATGAGTCCGACGAGGGAAATGAGCGCTATTCTGAGTCCTTTTTTCATCCTTGTTCCCAATATTCCGTAAATATAATGATTTTTCACGAAATAACTAATTCTGAAGACTCATCGGGGAAGGGGGAAGACCACCCGGAACTCCTCCGCTTCGCTCCGGCCCCTCCCAAGCAAGCTTGGGCCCCTCCCTCTTACATGGCCGAGGGTGGCCATGGTTCCGGGGAAGGTTCCTCCCCCTTCCCCCGGATCGTTATCGGAGAACCGTTTCGAGGCGGACGCGGGTATGGGGAGGGAGCTCGACGTAAAAGCAGAGCATCTGCGTCCCGGGATTCGGGGCGTCGTATTCGTGCAGGTATGGGCCCGGGGCGGTCGTCGGCAGGATTTCCGCGCGGACCGGCGGGACCTCTTTCCTCCGGAAGGGCTTTTGCCCCACCCAATCCTTCAGGACGGTGAGGGACAGTCGTTTCTCTATGCCGTTCCCCGAGAGTTCAAAGGCCCCGGAACCCCGTTTCCCGGGGACGGTCCGGGCTTCGGCCGCGGTGCAGAGCGCCCACCGGACGGTGCAGGTGCTGTCGCCCGTCTCCAGGAAGTCCCGGACATGGAGCCCGTCCTTTCCGTCGGTCCAGACCTCCCTCCGGCAGGCGGCGAGGTCTTCGGAATAGATCTTCCCGAGTTCGACCTCCGCGCCGAACCGGCCGTTCCCGTCCCAGGTGCGGACCATCTTCGCAGGATGATTGACCTTGGGCTTGTGGGCGTTGACGGTCAGGATGTTATGCGAGAAAGGGCCGATCCGGAAGATATCCCAGCGCTCGCTGTCCTGGGCCATGTCCCAGAGGTCCAGGCCGAGCCGCTCGAGGGAATAATAGTTCTGCATGCCGAGGTCCACGGCCCAGCGGACACCCTCCGATTCGTAAATGAAAGACCCCTGGTCGCTGTGGGAATGGCTGGACTGGGTCAGGCCGCCCTTGATCCCGAGATAGGTGTCATCCGGGGATTCCCATCCGCTCCGGTAGAGGAAGACGGGAGTCCGGCCGCCGCAGGAATAGACATTTTTTGCGGGGACGGGGATGTCCGTGGCCGGGAACCGGGACAGCGCCATCAGGAAAAAGGGCAGGAGGCGCTCTTCGCTGAGGGAGCGGAACCGGCTCTTTTCCATGATCCCGAGCTCCGGGTACAGCAGGGAGGGATTTCCGGTCTTCCAGGCCATCCAGGCCTGCATGTACTGTCCTTTCGCCGTCGGTCCGCTGTCCGAGAAATTGAAGGTATTGCCGGTCGGGGAACTCATGAATTGCATGAATTCCGCGGATGCGAAGAAAGCTTCGCGGCAGGAGTCCAGGAGCCCGAAATCCGTTCCGAAAGCGGTTTCCAGGGCGTCGAAAAGCAGGATCTGGAAGCCGACGCCGTACCCCCAGTAGTTGTATCCCTCGGGATAGCCGCCGTCCTTTTTGAAAGAGGCCTCGAGGGTCTTGGGGTTGCTTTCGAGGCTCTTCCGGAGGATTTCTTCGCAGCGTTCCGGAGCCTCGTCCCAGATGGCCGCGGCGGCGAAGACGAGTCCGGCGTTGCAGACGGAATTCCAGTTGTTTTCCGCAGTATAGAACCAGGCCTGTTTCTTGTTTTCAGAGGCGTCGAAGGCCTTTTCTTTCAAGGCCTTGACGATCTTTTCGCGTTCTTCCGGGGTCAGGACTCCGTAGAGCCAGTCATAGCCGATTGCGACGGCCATGGCCATCTCCCCGACGTCCAGGAAATGGCTCGGGTTCCAGTCGGAGAAGGCGCAGACGGCGAGCATTTCGTCGACCGCCCGGCTGGCGTAAGCGTCTCCGCCATGGACCCGGTAGGTATAGGAGAGATAGAAAATCCGTTTCAGGGCCTCCCGGGATATGCCGAGAAGGCGTTTCCCGGTCTTGATCCGCTCGACGGGCGGCAGGGTGAGGACCTCGTCGCTGAATGCCGTGATGACGCTGTCGGCCTGCCGGACCCATACCGGGGCGCCGGCCGTTTCCGCGGAGGGGAAGGGATGGTCTCCGGGGCGGGTCAGCAGCCGGGGATGGGGGCGGAGTTCCCGGCCGGTCGCGGCGATGGCGAGAAGGCCCAGGAAAAAGAGGGGAAGAAGGCGTTTTGTCATATCGCGAAGATACGAAAGAGTTTTCTAAATCGTGAAAAGAGAAGAGGTTAAATCCGTTTTCGAGTGTTGAAAACTTTGTTAATTAAATATTTTTAACTATCTTTGCGGTCCCCAAAATAGAGGGGAAAAACATAACTTATTTATTTACAAACATTTATGCCAACAATTCAGCAACTTGTTCGCAAAGGACGCGAGACCCTCGAGGTATCGAGCAAGTCTCGTGCGTTGGATGCTTGCCCCCAGAAGCGTGGCGTATGTCTTCGTGTGTATACCACTACGCCGAAGAAACCGAACTCAGCAATGAGAAAGGTTGCCCGTGTACGCCTGTCAAACGCTAAAGAGGTCAATGCTTACATCCCGGGCGAGGGCCACAACCTCCAGGAGCACTCCATCGTGCTTGTTCGTGGCGGTCGTGTAAAGGACCTCCCTGGTGTACGTTACCACATCCTTAGAGGAGCTTTGGATACGGCGGGTGTAGACGGACGGAAGCAAGGCCGTTCCCTCTACGGCGCCAAGAGGCCGAAGAAATCTAAGAAGTAATTCACCTATCTATCACCTTTAATTTTTTTCAAAATGAGAAAAGCGAAGCCTAAAAAGAGGATTCTACTTCCAGATCCTAAGTTTCACGACGTGGAGGTTACCCGTTTCGTGAACAACCTTATGTTGCAGGGGAAGAAGAGTATCGCGTATTCTATCTTTTATGATGCCATTGACATGGTAGGCGAGAAGATGAAAGATTCTGACAAGGCTCCTCTCGATATTTGGAAGAAGGCACTCGAGAACGTGACCCCTCAGATCGAGGTCAAGTCCCGTCGTATCGGTGGTGCGAACTTCCAGGTGCCGACAGAGTTGCGTCCTGAAAGGAAAGTCTCCGTCTCCATGAAGAACATGATCTCGTTCGCCCGCAAGCGTTCAGGACACTCTATGGCAGAAAAGCTTTGTGCCGAAATCGTTGCCGCATACAACAACGAAGGCGGTGCATTCAAGCGTAAGGAAGATATGCACAGAATGGCAGAGGCCAACAAGGCATTTGCACACTTCCGTTTCTAAAACTGCAAGTGAATGGCCAAAAGAGATCTTAAATACACCAGGAATATCGGTATCATGGCCCACATCGATGCCGGTAAGACCACGACGTCCGAGCGTATCCTTTATTATACGGGGAAGACGCACAAGATCGGCGAGGTCCACGAAGGTGCCGCCACGATGGACTGGATGGTCCAGGAGCAGGAGAGGGGTATCACCATCACTTCCGCCGCGACCACCGCATTCTGGCACTACAACGGAGAGACCTATCAGATAAACCTGATCGACACTCCGGGTCATGTGGATTTCACCGTCGAAGTCGAACGCTCTCTCCGCGTCCTGGACGGAACGATCGCTACGTTCTGTGCGGTCGGACGCGTCCAGCCGCAGTCGGAAACGGTCTGGCGCCAGGCTGACAAGTATGGTGTTCCTAAGATTGCTTATGTCAACAAAATGGACCGCGTCGGTGCCGATTTCCTTTCCTGCGTGGAAGAAATCAAGACGAAACTCGGCGCCACCGCAGTTCCCGTCTGCCTCCCGATCGGGGCGGAAGACAAATTCGAAGGTATCGTAGACCTCATCGCCATGAAGGCGATCTTCTATGACAATACGGACGAACTCGTCAACTATCGCGTAGGCGAGATTCCGGATGATCTGAAGGGTGAGTCGGCCCGTTGGAGGGACGTACTCGTCGAGGCTGCGGCCGAGTGTGACGACTCCCTGATGGAGAAGTTCTTCGAGAACCCCGACTCCATCACCGAGGACGAGATCATCACCGCGATCCGCAAGGGCACGATCTCCATGCAGATCGTTCCGGCGTGCTGCGGTTCCTCGTTCAAGAACAAGGGTGTCCAGTTCCTGCTGGACTGCGTCATGCGTTACCTTCCTTCCCCGCTCGACAAGGGCGCCGTCAAGGGCAACCATCCGAGGACGGGCGATGAAATCCTGCGCAACCCCAGCGATGAAGAGCCGTTCTGCGCGCTGGTCTTCAAGATTGCCACCGATCCCTTCGTGGGCCGTCTGGCGTTCCTGAGGGCTTACTCGGGCCGGCTCGATTCCGGGTCCTATGTCTATAATACCCGCACGGGTAAGAAAGAAAGGGTCGCCCGGCTCTATCAGATGCACTCCAACCACCAGAACCCGATCGAGTTCGTGGAGGCGGGAGACATCTGCGCCGCCGTCGGATTCAAGGATCTCCGCACCGGAGATACCATCTGCGTGGAGGATCATCCGATTACCCTCGAATCCATGGACTTCCCGGATCCGGTCATCGGCATCGCCGTTGAACCCAAGACCCAGAAGGACCTTGACAAGCTCGGCATCGCCCTCGGCAAGCTCGCCGAGGAGGATCCGACCTTCACGGTGAAATCCGACCAGGAGACCGGCCAGACCGTTATCAGCGGAATGGGCGAACTCCACCTCGACATCATCGTGGACCGTCTCCGCCGCGAGTTCGGCGTCGACATCAACCAGGGCGCTCCGCACGTCAATTACAAGGAGTCCATCACGACGTCCATCCAGCATCGCGAGGTCTTCAAGAAGCAGACGGGCGGACGGGGTAAATTTGCTGACATCATCGTAGAGATCTCTCCGGCCGACGAAGGCGTCACCGGCCTCCAGTTCGACAATCAGGTCAAGGGCGGAAACGTTCCGAAAGAGTATGTCCCGTGTGTCCAGAAAGGCTTTGAAGCCGCGATGGCCAACGGTGTGCTCGCCGGATACGAGGTTCCTTCCCTCAAGGTCACCCTCCTCGATGGTTCGTACCATCCGGTGGACTCCGACCAGCTCTCCTTCGAAATCGCGGCCCGCATGGCTTTCCGCCACGCCTGCCCGAAGTGCCATCCGGTCCTCCTCGAGCCGATCATGTCCCTCGAGGTCGTCACTCCGGAAGACTACATGGGAGACATCGTCGGCGACCTCAACCGTCGCCGCGGCCAGATTGTCGCCATGGATTCGACCACCAATGGCGCAAGGATCGTCAAGGCGTTCGTCCCGCTCGCAGAACAGTTCGGCTACGTCACCGTCCTGAGGACCCTGTCCTCCGGACGTGCGACCAGCACGATGACGTTCGACCACTATGCCGAGGTTCCCGCGTCGCTTGCGAAGGCGATCGTGGAGAAAAACGGCTATACCTACGGCCGGATGGCGTCTTTCGACGATGAATAAAGTTTAAGAAATCAAAAAAGTAGTTATTGATATGAGCCAGAAAATCAGAATCAAACTTAAATCATTCGATCACATGCTCGTCGACAAGTCGGCGACCAAGATCGTTGATACGGTAAAGGCTACGGGTGCAAAGGTCAATGGTCCCATTCCTCTTCCGACGCACAAGAAAATCTTTACTGTGAACCGCTCGACCTTCGTCAACAAGAAGGCCCGCGAGCAGTTTGAACTCGACTCCTATGTCCGTCTTCTTGACATCGACGATTCCAATGCGAAGACCGTCGATGCTCTCATGAAGCTCGAACTGCCCTCCGGTGTCGAGGTCGAAATCAAGGTCTGAGGATAACCGAAGACCCAAGGCCCCTTAGCTCAGTTGGTTAGAGCAGCGGACTCATAATCCGTGGGTCGAGGGTTCAAGTCCCCCAGGGGCCACGAAAAATGGCGGCATTTTTGCCGCCTTTTTTCGTGACCCCACGTTTTTAATGAGGGGGGCGGACCCCCTCAAACACCCCCGTGTCGCTCCGCTCCGGCATCATGGCTGTCCCTTTCTCTGGATTCCAAGTCTTTAATAGAGGGAATAATTCAGATTATTTGTACATTTGCAGGGAAATGAAAGGGACGGAGACTATGCTGGCCGCCCGGATCCGGGCCGGAGACCGCGAAGCGTTCGATACGCTTTGCCGGGAGCGCTATGCCTCCCTGATCGCCTATGCCCGGCTGTTCCTTTCCGGATTCAATGCGGCCTGGGCGGAGGATGTCGTGCAGGATGTCCTCTTCGGGGTCTGGACCAACCGGGCTCGCCTGAAGGAGGACGGGACCGACCTGCAGGCCTATCTGCTGCGTTCCGTCTATCACCGGAGCCTGAACTATCTGAAGAAGGCCCGCCGTTCGTCCCTGCTTTCTGAGACCGGGGCCGCCGACCTGCTTTCCCTTGTCGTGGACCGGTATGATCCCGACCGTAACCCAGCCATTCTCAACCTTTTCCGGGCGGATGTACGGACGTCTCTCGAGAAGGCGATTTCCTCCCTTCCGGAGCAGCGCCGGAAAATCGTTTCCCTTTCCTATCTGGAGGACCTGTCCAACAAGGAAATCAGCGACCTGCTCGGGCTCTCCCTCAGTACGGTCGAGAACCACAAGTACCTGGCCCTGAAGCAGCTTCGCGAAGGAATGAAAAAAAATTGATTCGGATTGGGTATTTTCCTGCGGATGATTGTATATATTCCGTATGGATAATAGCATTTTAGAACTGATAACCAGGTACCTGAAGGGCGAGTGCGCTCCGGGAGAGCAGTTTCATCTGATGCAGTGGCTGGAAGCGTCGCCGGAAAACCGCCGGTTCTACGCAGATTTCGCTGCCAATTGGAAACTCCATGAATCCCTGACTTCTTCCTCCTTGGAACAGGATACGGAACGGATGATTTCCCGCCTGAACGCCCGGATCGACGCGGGGGCGCAGCATCCCGTCCGCCGCGCCAGGCGTTCCCTGTGGACAGGAATCGCCGCCGCGGCTGTTTCCCTCTGCCTTGTCGCCGGAGGTGTTTTCCTTGTGCACAATCTTTCCCTGTCTTCGCCCGAGCGTCTGGAAACCGTTGTAAATCAGACGGATGATACCAGCACGATGGTTCTTGAAGACGGGACCCATGTCTACCTCAGGCCGGGAGCGACCCTTTCCTATAATGTCCAGACCCTGAAGGGACGGCGCGTCGCCGAGTTGTCCGGGGACGCTTATTTCGACGTGTCCAGGGATGAGGAGAAGCCTTTCATCGTCAGGACGGGGAACGTTACCGTGCAGGTCCTCGGGACATCCTTCTCGGTCTCCGCACAGCCGGATGTCTCGCAGGTTGTCCTGGAACGGGGGTCCGTCCGTCTTCTCTCTCCTTCCGGAGACCCGCTGGTCTCTCTCCTTCCCAACCAGAAAGCCGTTTGGCGCTCCGGCGGGGGCGGCGTCCGGGTCGAGTCGGTCTATGCCGCCGCTTTCGTAACGGACAAATACAACCTGGTCGCTTTTTATGACGAGACCGTCCCCGAGATCCTTGCGGCGCTCGAGGATCGCTTCCATGTGAAACTGAACTGCAGCCGGATTCCTGAGGGGAAGCGCTACAACCTGGCGTTCCTCAAGTCCGACTCGCTCGAAAACGTCATCGCTATCCTTGAATATCTGGCAGGCATCGAATGCCATATAGACCATAATTAATCAACCATAATGCTTTATGAGTAAAAAACACATCTCACTGTGCATCGCCGTGCTGGCCGTGCTGCTGGGGGCGACCCCGCTGCTGCACGCCCGCTCTGCCATGCAGGAGCAGCTCTACGACGTGAATCTGTCCATGTCCGGGGCTACCGTGCGTTCTTTAACTTCTGAGCTGACCAGGCAGATGGGGATCCTGTTCTCCTATGAGACGGATCTGGCTTCCCGCGTCGTCGGAGATGTCGCCATCCGCGAATCCAAAGCGGATATGGATGCCATCCTGAACGCGGCTTTCGCCGGATCGGGGATCTCCTGGAAGGCGGTCAACCGGACGGTCGTCCTGACGGCCGATCCGCAGCCTCAGGCCGCCAGGGGCCGGAAGACGGTTATTTCCGGACGCGTGACAGACGCGTCAGGATCGCCGCTTCCCGGAGCCGGGGTCTTCATCAAAGGCCAGACCGTCGGTGTTACGACCGACATGGACGGCAAGTACTCCATCTCAGCCGAGCAGGGACAGACCCTGGTCTTCTCCTTCATCGGTTTCGCTGATTCCGAAGTCCGGATCGGGAATTCCAACAAGATCGACGTAACCCTCCTCGAGGACGCCAACCTTCTCGACGATGCGGTCGTGGTTGGTTACGGTACCCAGTCCAGGAAGACCCTGACCTCCTCGATTTCCAAGGTCGACGGGGACAAGCTCATGGACGCCCCGGTTTCCTCGGTCGGCGAGGCTCTCAAGGGAAAGGTGACCGGTCTCCACATCGCCTCGAACAACAACACGTCGGGTTCGGCGCCCCGTTTCCTGATCCGAGGCGGATCCTCGATCAACCGGAGCAACGATGCCCTGACCCTTGTCGACGGTGTCCAGCGTGACATCAGCGACCTCAACCCGAACGACATCGAGTCCATCGAAGTCTTCAAGGATGCGGCGTCCTCCGCTATCTACGGAGCCCGTGCCTCGAACGGTGTCATCGTCGTCACGACCAAGAAAGGAAACGCCTACAAGCAGCCGCAGATCGTGTTTGATTCGCAGATGGGTATGGTCGGTCCGTCCCGCCTCTGGGACATGGCCGATGCGACCGAATTCCTCCGGATCGTCCGTCCGGCTGCCGCACTGGGGCCGAACTCCTCTCTCGTGCTGGACGGCCTGAACGGCGCCGGTATCGGAAATACGACCTCTACCGCGACTTATTCGACCCGCTACCTGAATAGCGGAGAAACGGTTCCGGAAGGGCATCTTTCGATGGCTGACCCGGTCGATCCCACGAAGACGATTATCTATACGAACAAGAACTGGCAGGGAGACTGGTTCCGCAATGTCTTCTTCCAGAAGCAGTACATCGGCGTCAACGGCGGTGACAAGAATATGCGGTACGCCGCTTCCGTCGGTTACTTGGGCGACCAGGGCATGATGCCTACCAACGCGTACGACAACCTGACCATGCACGGGAACACCACCTTCAAGGTAACCAAGAAGATCGAGGCCTCCACGACCTTCGATATCTCCCACGGTACCGTGCAGCCGACGACCGACGACTATTTCGCCGCGATCGGCCGAGGCCTCATGATGTCCCCGACCCATATCGGAAAATATCCGGACGGCACCTTCGCGACCGGCGGTACCAACAAGAACCAGCAGACGGCGGAATTCTATTCCACCTTCTACAACCGCCTCCGCGTGACGAACCGGATCATGGGCAGCATCAACCTCAAGTACAACCTCACCGACTGGCTGAGCGCCAACGCCCAGTATTCCTACTTCGACAACAACTACCGGGGCAGCTACTATGCCTACGGCGAGGTCAACGGATCCGTCAACTTCATCGGACAGACCCGTTCCACGACGGAAACCCGTACCGAGACGACCCGCCAGATGTTCAATGCCTACCTGCATGCGGACAAGAAACTCGGCAGGCACCGCCTCGAGGCGACCGCCGGTTACGACTGGAGCAAGTGGCACTATGAGTATCTGACCTCCAACAATACCGGATCCCTTTCCGACAAGATCCCCTACCTGACCTCGGGCGGCGACAATACTTCCGGAACGATGTCCTCGAGCAACCAGCGCTACGACACGGCCCTCATTTCCTATTTCGGCCGTGCCCAGTACAACTTCGCCGACCGGTACATCCTGGCGGCGACGGTCCGTGCGGATGGTTCCTCCCTCTTCCTCGGCAAGAACAAATGGGGTTACTTCCCCTCCGCATCCGCGGCGTGGCTCATCAGTGAAGAGCCTTTCTTCGCTCCGTGGAAAGAGACGATGAACACCTTCAAGCTCAGGGTCTCCTATGGCCAGACCGGTAACAACAGCATCTCCCGTACGGCTCCGCTCGGCGCTTACGCGCAGGGAACGTACGCCGGATACAATACGATCCTTCCTTCCGTCATGCAGAACAAGGACCTCCGGTGGGAGACGACGACCCAGCTCGACCTCGGCGCCGACCTCGGTTTCTTCAATGACCGGATCCGCGTCGTCCTCGATTACTACAACAAGGTGACCGACGACCTGATCTTCTCGATCACCCTCCCGGATACGGCCCAGCTGACCAGCGTCCAGGACAATGTCGGCAGCGTCCGTTTCTACGGTGCCGAACTGGAGATCCATACGGTCAACGTCAACCGCAGGAACTTCCACTGGACGACCGACTTCACCTATTCCTACAACCGGAACCGGGTCATTTCCCTGCCGGAGGAATACAAGTATGAGATCCTCGATATGGACGGCAACCCGACCGGAACGTACGGCTACCGGATCGGCGGAACCGTGACCGCATCCGGCTACCGTTTTGCCGGAACTGCCGTCGGCGAGCCCCTGGGACGCATCTGGGGCTACAAGGTCGCCGGTATCCTCCAGACCGAGGAGCAGGCTGCCGCCGCTTATAACGATACCCAGTCCCACGGTTACCGCCGTTCCGACGGACAGTCCATCCAGGGCCGCAAGGACGCCGGTGACTTCGAGTGGGTCAACCGTTACGGTACCGCCAAGGGTGCCGACGGAGCCGAGCAGATCGACGGGACCGACCTCTTCTGCCTCGGCAATGTCATGCCGCATTCGATCGGCGGTATCAACAATACCATCAACTGGGGCCGCTTCACCTTCAACGTGTACTTCGACTATGCCCTCGGCCATTCGATCTACAACTATATGAAGACCCGTATGATGCAGAATACGCTGGGCTATTCCAACGCGAATATCGACGTCTCGCTGTTCAACAAATCCTGGCGCAAGCCCGGCGACAAGACGGAGACGGCCCGCTTCTTCCCGAACGATCCGGACTATGGAAACCGCAACTACTCCCGCGCTTCCGACTGGAATGTCGAGAGGGCTGATTTCCTCTGCCTACGCGACGCTTCGATCTATTACGACCTTCCCGACAAGTGGGCCCACGCGATGAGCATGAAGAAGCTTACGGTCGGCATCACCGGAAACACGCTCTACTATTTCACGGGTGTCAGCGGCGCTATCTCCCCGGAAACGGGTATGGCGACCGATTCGGATTCCAACATGTATTCGTCGACGAACAATGCGAACTCGAACGGAAACCTGATTCCGACGACCCGGAAAGTCCTGTTCAATGTCAAGATTACCTTCTAAAGCAAGCGTGAAGATGAAAAAGACAATAATATATCTCTTTGTGGCGGCCCTCGGCCTGACCGGTCTTTCCGCCTGCCACAGTGATCTGGATATCGTTTACGACAACGCCCTCTCGGCAAGTATCATGTGGAAGGACCCCTCCGACCTGGAGCAGTCCGTCCCGGGTATCTATGCGCGGGTGCGCGGCTTCTTAGGTGCGAACGAAGCGAATGTTTTCTATTTCGGGGAAGTCCGCGTGGGTGATTATATGTGGGGTCCGTCCCTGAAGGACAAGGTCCAGGACAACTTCAAGATCTCCTGCCGCCACCAGACCTTCACTCCGAGCAATACGATCGGATGGGCCGACGCATACAAGGCGATCGACCAGGCCAATGCGGTCCTGCTCCATTCCGGAGAATGCAATGCGACCGAAGCGAAAGTCAAGTGGGCGAACGCCCAGGCGTACTTCGCCCGCGCTTTCGTGTATTTCTATGCAGTCCGCCTCTGGGGCGAGATTCCGATGAACCTCCTTCCCGTCGAGGGTACCGCCCAGCCGGAAACCTATCCTGCCCAGGCGACGGCCGCACAGGTCTATGAGCAGATCGGAAAGGACATCGAGGCTTGCGAGGCCTGCGGTGACGTTCTCGGCGGCGAAAAGTATTTCGGAACGAAGGATGCGCTGAACATGCTGAAGGCCGAATACGCCCTCTGGATGTACTCCACGCAAAACGGCGGCAATTCCTATCTCAGCATGGCCGAGACCGCCCTCAACGCCATCGGAATCTCCGACAGCAAGCTTCTTGCCGATTATTCCAAGGTCTTCGACCGCGGAAACCGCAAGAATGCGGAGGTCATCTTCGCGATGAACAATACGGCCTCCAGCCGCGCCGGATACCAGGTCTATTTCTGCCACACCTCCAACAACATCAAGAGCAACTTCCGCCAGAAGCCTGTTCCGATCTCCTCGTCGCAGTGGTGGCACTATTCCGAAGGATTCCAGAAGCAGCTGCTTGACAGCAAGGCTGCCGGCGACAAGCGTGTCGACACCAACCTCGGCATCGGCAACTACGGCGCCGACGGCGGCGAGATCAGCTGGTGCAACAAGCTCCTCGGCGACATGACCGGAAGTACCGTCGTTTTCGACAACGACCTCCTGTATTACCGCTATGCCCTCGCCGTGATGATGCACGCCGAGCTGAAATATTATCAGGGGAATTATGACGCGGCCCTCAAGTCGCTGAACCTGATTGCGAAGCGCGCCTACGGCAAGGACAACGTCTATACGTCGAACGCCAAGGAGGCCGTCCTGGACGCGATCGTGAAGGAGTACTTCCTTGAGTTCCCGGCCGAAGGCGTCATCTGGTGGGCCCTGATCCGCACTGGCAGGATCTGGGGATACGTTCCGAACAACGAAATCCCCGGCGAGACCTTCGCCGACCTGCGTGCGAAGAACGCCAACATCCTCCTGTGGCCTATTCCGCAGAGTTCACTCAACAAGAACACCAACCTCCACCAGCTGGCAGGATGGGAGTAAAATCAAAGCAAGATGAGTATGAAAAAGAATATTGCAATTTGGGCACTGCTCCTTCTCTGCCTTTTGGGGACGGCAGTCTCTTGTGAAAAGGACGTCAATCTGGGAGCCGCCGACACGACTTCCCTCCGCGTGTCCCTGACACCCGCTCCGGGCATGATCGTCGCCGCCGGCGAGACCTTCACCGCGGCCGTCGTCGTGAACCAGGGGATGGAATTCGAGGTTCCGTGGACGGTGTCCGTGGACCACAATCCGTCCTGGATCTCCGTGGAGACGACCACCCTGGACAAGACCTTCACGGGGACGTATGGCGGTGACACGGCGACCTATCAGGTCAAGGGTATCAAGGTGACCGTCGCTCCCAACGCGACGGGTGCCAAGCGTACGGCGAACCTCCGGTTCACCGTCGCCGACAACAGCTCTGTTATCTATACGATCAATCAGGCGCAATGATGAGGAGAAAGAATCAGATCGCAGCGATACTTTGTGCCGTGGCGCTCGCGTTCCTCCCGACGGGCTGCCGTCCGGACCTGAATATTCCGGACGTGGATCCCGTTCCGGTTACGCCGGTGGACCCAGTGGATCCGGTGGACCCGACGCCGACGACCCGCCCGACAGAACCGGCCGCCTGCACCAACAAGGTGGTCGCCCATCGGGGCGGATCCGCAGAGTGCGGGGTTCCGGACAACTCCCGGGCGTCGCTCAAGTACGCGATGGGGCTCAAATGCTATGCGATGGAATGCGACATCTATTGGACCAAGGACAATGACGTGGTCATCGCCCATGCGTCCAATACGTATTACATCAACGGGCTTAAGCCCTGGGAGAACACGCTCGAGCAGCTGCGCCGGGCGGGAAGGCTCAAGAACGGGGAAGAGCTGCCGTCCCTCTCCGATTTCCTGGACATCGTCCAGGTCGAGGGGAACTGCACGAAGCTCTGCCTGGACATCAAGAACCTCGACGGAAACCTGACACAGTATCCGTCCAAGGCGGTCACCCGCGCCTGCGAGATCATCTCGGAGCGCAAGGCCGAGAAGTTCTGCGAGTTCATCTGCACGGGCAATGCGACGGTCGCCGCGACCGCCGCGGCCTGCCAGGTCAAGTATGGCATTCCCGTCGGCTGGATGTCCACGTCCGGCCCGTCGACCCACCTGTCGAAGGGCTTTACGTGGGCGAACCTCAGCACGCTTTATATCGAGCCGTTCGCGACCAGCACCCCCAAGCACACGATCGACGAATACCTGAATGCAGGAATGCAGTTCAGCGTATTCAACGTCGACCAGAAGGCGGGTGACGGCAACGCCGCGACCAGCGACGAGGCCGTGGCCTATTATGTCAGCCGCTACAAAGATCTCCGCTGTATCTGTACCAATTATCCGAAATGGCTTCTTTCCAAAGTACAATAATGAAAAGTATTATGAATATCAAGCATTTAGCAATTGTTCTCCTGTCTTTGCCCGTCGCCTTCGGCTGCGAGCAGATCGTGGAAACCGTGCCGGAATCCGCTCCGGTGGTCTCCTTTGCCAGCGAGACGATTTCCGTTCCGGCCGCCGCTTCCCAGGCGACGGTTGCCCTGAGCGCCAACTGCGACTGGACCGCCAGCTCCTCCGTGAACTGGATCCAGGTCGCCCCTCAGACAGGAACCCGGGCGACGACGTCCCTTACGCTCGCCGTCGCGGAAAACACGGTCGAAGAGACCCCTCGTTCCGGACAGGTCATCCTGAACGGACCGAACGGTGCTTCGGCGACCCTGACGGTCAACCAGGCCGCACCGGCCGGACCGGTTCCTCCGGGGACCGAGCTCTATACGGCCGAAGACGTGAAGACCTTCCTCGAGATGGCGAAGGATTTCACCTCCTCTGACGTGACCAAGGTCTTCAACGATATCGACATGGGCGGTGCGAACCTCACCCCGGTCGGCGTCTACAACGGTGTCCTGGACGGCCAGGGCCACAGGATCTACAACTTCAAGGTGGAGGCCACAGGCGAGACGACAGGTCTCTTCCTCCTGAACAACGGTACGATCAAGAACCTCGTCTTCGGTTCTGCGGACGGCGCCAAGTATGACGGTGTCAGCCAGATCGCCGCAGCGGACGGCCAGGGCGGATCCAGCACGGGTCTCGTCGCTGTCAACACCGGTACGATCGAGAATGTCACGAGCTTTGTGACGATCAAGTTCGTCGGCCAGACCTCCGTTACTTCCAAGTACGGTGTCGGCGGTATCGTCGGAACCGCGAGGGTCGGAGATGAAAGCGCCTCCGTCGTCCGGAGCTGCTCCAACCGTGCGGCCATCTTCGCCTCCGGAACCGTAGCGGCGGAAACGGCCATCGGCGGTGTTGTCGGCTATGTCCTGAACCCGGGCACCCTGATCGAGAACTGTTCCAACGACACGAACCTCTCCGTAAGCATCCCGATCAAGAAAGTCATCATGATGGGTGGTGTCCTCGGACGTACCGACGCGGGCGGAACCTTCACCAAGCTCGTCAACAACGGTGAGGTCTCCTATGTCCAGGAGGAAGCTCCTTCAACCTGGATGAGTATCGGCGGCGTCATCGGAACGGCCTACAACGGAGCAGTCATCACGGATCCCGTCAACAATGGGGCCGTCTCCTCCAACAACCAGCAGGTCGTCCGTATGGGCGGTATCATGGGCGTCATGAACACCGGCGGAAAGATTTCCGGCGCTGTCAACAACGCTCCTGTCACCCTGATCCAGACCGCCAACGGCAACTGGCAGGCGGTCGGCGGTATCCTCGGTTTCCAGGAGAAGAGCGGCAACAACGACAAGGACAATATCGTTACCGGCTCGACCAACAAGGGTAACGTTACGGCGACGCTCGAGAATACGACGACCCATACCAACAGGGTCAGCGTCGGCGGTATCATCGGTGCAGGCGCCCTGCAGCTGAACATAACGAACAACACCAACCTCGGAAATATCTCCGTCACCAACGCCGCTTCCGGCGCTGTCTATGCGGGTGGTATCTATGGCGGTCTGTACAAGCACTCCGCCGAGATCGAGGCTTCCGGCAATGTCAACGCCGGCAAGGTCAGCGCTTCTACCTCCGACAACGCGGCGGCTTACGCCGGCGGTGTCGTGGGATATATCGCCCCGGCCAGCGGTGGTGACGCCAATAAGGTCACGCTGACGCTCAAGAACGAGAAGAACACGGGTGACGTCGTCTGCGCCAATACCGCCGGCGTCGGTTCGATCGCGGGCTTCAACGGCAACGGCAAACTTGTCGACAGCCAGGTCGGCGGTACCGTCAACGGCGTAACCGTGACGGCCGGCAACATGGCCGCCCTGATCCAGGGCTCTGCGTCCACGGGCGTCGTCGAGAACCCGACGGCCCTCAACGGCGGTGCCGTCGACGGGAAGGGCCTCAAGAGTGCGGATGACCTCAAGGCCTTCATGACCGCGACCGACTATGCCGAATGGACCGAGGACGGTGTCGTCAAGGTCCTTGCGGACATCGATGCCTCGTCGATCGAGTCGCTCCAGATCGCGGAAATCAAAGAAGGGGTCGTCATCGACGGTCTCGGCCACAGCATCTATAACATCAAGTCCGTTTCCCAGGCTGCCACGACCGGTCTCATCCTCGTCAACAACGGAACGGTCAAGAACCTGCGCTTCGGCACGAAGGACGGCCTAACCTATGACGGCGTGAGCGAGATCGGCTCCGCGGAAGGGAAGGGTGGTTACTTCACCGGCCTTGTCGCTGAGAACAACGGAACCCTCGAGGGGATCACGACCTTCGCCACGGTCAATTTCGTTGCGGGTACCGCAGCCGGCGAGACGGGCGTTTCCTGCCTGGTCGGCCATGCCGGAGCGAACTCGGTCATCAAGAACTGTGTCAACAAGGCGACCCTCAAGTCGTCCGGGACCGTCCCTCAGGTGACGGACTTCGGCTCCATCGCAGGTTTTCTCGACAAGGAGGGAGCCCAGGTCATCAACTGCACCAACGAGGCGAAACTGACCGTTTCCATCAAGGTCAACAAGGTCCTCCATATCGGCGGCCTCATCGGCCGGATCAACGGCCTGGTCACCGTCGAGAACTGCCACAACAAGGCCAATGTCACCTATGATCAGGGAGAAGCGCCTGCAACCTGGATGAGTATCGGCGGAGTCATCGGTTCCGACTACAACGGCGGAACGATCAGCGGATGTACCAATACGGGAGCCGTTTCGGCCAACACCCTGCAGGTTGTCCGTATCGGCGGCATCATGGGCGTTCTCAACAAGAGCGGCTCCGTGACGAACTGCACCAATGAAGCAACGGTCACCCTGACCCAGGAGGCGAACGCCAACTGGCAGAGCGCCGGCGGTATCATCGGATTCCAGGAGGCCAGCCAGACCAACGACAAGGATAACATCATCTCCGGCAATACCAACAAGGGCGCGGTCACCGTTTCTGTCGAGAATACCACGACCCATGCAAACAAGGTAGCGGCCGGCGGTATCCTCGGAGAGGGCTGCCTTGCGCTGAGCGTCACCGGCAATACCAACACCGCTGCGGTCAAGGTTACCAACAAGGCCGCCGGAGCCGTCTATGCGGGCGGTATCTATGGTGCGCTGATCAAGAACAAGCAGCCGATTCTCTCCTCCGGCAATGTCAACACCGGTGCGGTCAGCGCGGCGACCTCCGACAATGCCAGTGCGATGGCAGGCGGTGTGGTCGGATATGTCGCGGCCGCTTCCGGCGGCGACGCCAACACGGTCACCCTGACGCTCTCCGGTGAGAAGAGCACGGGCGCCGTCACCTGCGCCAATGCCGACATGGCCGGCGCCATCGCCGGTAACAACGCCTCCGCGAAGCTGGAGAACTGCATCGCGGGCGGCAGCGTGAACGGCAAGTCCGTATCCGACGCCAACGTCGGCGACCTTGTACAGGGCCCCGCGAGCAAGGGCGAGGCGACCGGAACGACCGTCGCCAAATAAATGAGGCGGAAGACATTCTTTGCAGTCGTTGCACTGGCGGGATTCCTCGCCGGTGCAACCTCTTGCAGGGAACCGCTCAATATCGAACCGGTCAAACCGGACGACAAGACCGAACCGGCGCCCGACGGACCGGGAGAGGGCGGGGAGACCGTCCTTTTCGCCGAGAATTTCGACGCCTGCACGATGGGGGAAGGCCCCTATATCCAGTCGGACAATTTCAAGGACGACTGCGAGAACCCGCTCAGCCACATCTCTTTCAAGTCTACGGTCTGGAAGACGGTCGGGTCCTCCCACATCTGCAGCGACGACTATGTCAAGAGCCGGGGCTTCGGTTCCTGGGTCTACCTTTTCCGCGTCAAGGAGAGGATCGGATACCTCTCCTGCGGCGTCAACAATGAACACAAGCGGGGCATCATCCAGTCCCCGATGCTTTCGGCCATCAAGGGCGTCTCCGACATCCGCGTGACCTTCGACGTCATGCCGGATCCGGGGATGGACGATAATTTCTGCTTCAAGGCCTGCCTCGCCGGCGTCATCACTTCCGCGACCCTGAACGGGCGGCCTTATGCCCTGACCGACCCCCACGACGGCATCGACCACAACCTCCTTTTCCCGCGCAGCGTCCTCCGGGAAGGGTGGAACACCGTGACGGTCGATATCGCCGGGGCGACGGACGGAACCATGTTGTACTGGTCCAGCGAGACCAATGTCAAAACCCTGAACCACGGCTTTTACCTCGACAATATCAAGGTCGTCGAAACGGCGAAGATGAAGCGCCCCGAAAAAGGTCTCCGCGTGCTCTACTGGAACATCCAGAACGGCATGTGGAGCGACCAGCAGGCCGGTTTCGTGCACTTCCGGGAGTTCATCAAAAAGTATGATCCGGACGTCTGCGTCTGGAGCGAGGCCCAGTCGATCTACAAGGACCGGAGTACGTCTATGTGCGCTGTTTCCGACCGGTATTTCCCCTCCCACTGGGAGGAGTTCGCCGCGACTTACGGCCATAAATACACGGCCATCGGGGGGTATCGCATCTATGCGGACGACTACTATCCGCAGGTTATCACCTCGAAGTATCCCATCCGGACGCTGGCCCTGATTACGGAAACCGATACCGAACACCAGCAGATGGCCGACGGATGGACAGACGGAAAGAGCCACGCGGCGGAATATCACGCCCACTGTCCCGAAGGATACTGTCCGGTTTCCCACGGGGCGGCCGTCCAGGAAGTCGACGTGAACGGGACCAAGGTGAATTTCGTGACGCTCCATCTCTGGCCCCACGCCTACGGCTACTACGCCAAGTTTGTCATCAAGAACCAGAACTACGACAGCGCGAACAGCGCCGGCGGGAATGCCCAGCGGGAGGCGGAAATCAAGTATATCTGCAAGAGGAGCATCGAAGACCCCGCTTTTTCCGATTGCCGGAACTGGCTGATGATGGGGGACTTCAATACCCGGAGCCGGAAGGACAACTGGCGGTACAAGCTGCCGGAGGACAGCCCTTTCCTGAGCAGTCACGACTACATCCTGAACCATACCTTCTACAAGGATATCATCGGGGAAAAGTATCCGGGTCATTTCTTCGCGACACGGACCTGGGCCAACGATGCGGCCGGAAACTACCCGCCCCGGTACGATTTCATCTATGCTTCGCCCGACATGTACGCCCGGGTGCGGAACGCCCTGGTCCTGAACGAGTCCTGGACCAATATGATCTGGGCCATGTCGAACTATTACGACTCTTCGGACCACCGTCCGATCCTCGTGGATTTTTGATTTTTAGCGGAATGATCGCACTTCATTTCGGGGCCGGAAAGATCGGCAGGGGATTCATCGGCGCGGTTCTTCGCCGCGCCGGTTTCGATGTTGTCTTCGCGGATGTCGACGAGCGGATCGTCGGCCTCATCAACCGGGAAGGCGGCTATACGGTCCATGTCATGGACACGGTCTGCCGGGACGAGGAAGTCCGGGGAATGCGTGCCGTCCTTCTTCCAGAAGCGGCGGACTTGATTCCCGAGGCGGACCTCGTGACGACGGCGGTCAGCGTGAAGTTCCTTCCCGGTGTCGCTCCCGTCATCGCTGAAGGAATCCGGCGCCGCAGGGATGCCTGGCGCAGGGAGCCCCTAACCGTCATCGCCTGCGAAAACGGGGTCCGGGCGACCTCGATGTTGAAGGGGATGGTCTTCGAAAGCCTGGACGTCACGGACAGGATCTGGGCGGAAAGCTATGTCGCCTTTGCGGACTGCAGCGTCGACCGGATCGTTCCTCCGATTGCCTGTGAAAAGCCCCTGGACGTCGCCGTCGAGGAGTTTTACGAGTGGAACGTCGACCGGCCCCAGCTCATTTCGGAGCTTCCTCCCGTCCCGGGAATGCACTTGACGGACGATCTCCTGTCGCACATCGAGCGAAAGCTTTATACGCTCAATACCGGTCACTGCTCAACCGCTTATTTCGGAGCCCTGAAGGGCTATACATATATCTACGAAGCCCTGGACGACCCGTCGGTCCTCGCGGAAGTCCACGGCGTCATGGGCGAGAGTTCCGAAGCCCTGATCCGGAAATTCTCCCTCGACCCCCGGGAGCAGTACGCGTATATCGACCGGATTCTCAGCCGTTTCCGGAATCCATACCTGAAAGATACCGTCGCCCGTGTCGGGCGCGATCCGCTGCGGAAGCTCTCCGCCCCCTTGTACTTCGCCTATCCCCTGGAAATGGCTGCGGGCTTCGGCCTTCCGACGGCTCATCTCTGCCGGGCCGCGGCCGCGGCGCTCCGTTTTAACCGTCCGGACGACCCGCAATGTGCCCGGATTCAAGAATTAATCGCTACCTTTGGACTTGAAGGAGCCATCTCCGAGATCATGTCCCTGTCCACGCCCGGGCTTGTCCGGGCTGTCGCGGACGCTTATAAAACGATTGTTCCATGAAACGGATTCTCTTTCTTTTCGCGGTGATTGCCACCGCCCTTTCCTGCGGTCCCAAGAAACCGGCAGCCCCCTCCTATCCCGTTCCCGGACCGGACAACGCCGTCAATATCACCTCTTTCGAGGACTGCCAGGCGTATTTCCATTATGATCCCGACCGGGATATCATCATCAGCGCCCACCGGGGCGGCATGCAGGAAGGATTCCCCGAGAACTGCATCGCCTCCTGCGAAAAGACCCTGTCGATGATGCCGACCTTCTTCGAGATCGATTTCAGCTTCACGAAGGACAGCGTGATGGTCCTGATGCATGACCTGACCCTCGACCGGACGACGACCGGCAAGGGACGGGTGGCGGACTATACGTATGAAGAGCTTCAGCAGCTGCGCCTCGTCGACCGGCAGGGCAAGGTGACGGATTACCGGATTCCGGCCCTGAAAGAGGTCCTGGAATGGGGGAAGGGCAAGGTCGCTTTCAATTTCGACAACAAGTACATCAACACCAAAGGCGTATCCGAAGAGGACAAGAAACGGGCCCTCGACTATTATATCCGCCAGTTCAAGCCCGGCGGGGACTGGGCCGGGTACAGGAACATGTTCCTCTCGCTACGCTCCCTCGACGAGGCGTTGTATTATTGGAACAACGGGGTGCAGGATGTGATGTTCTGCGTCGAGATCAGCAAGCCCGAACATTACGAGGCATACGACAGGAGTCAGATTCCCTGGGACCACATCATTGCGGCCAGCCGGACCTCGATTCGTCCCGAAATGCAGGAAATCTACCGGAAACTGCACGAGAAGGGCGTCATGATCATCGTCTCCGTGACCCAGACCGATGACAAGATCAAGAATCCCGTCGACCGCAGGGCGGCCTATATGCGGACCCTGCTTTCACAGCCGGACCTGATCGAAACCGATTATCCCGCCGACTGGGTCGGCCTTCCCGTCGACCGGAAGACCCTCCGCTCCCTCCCTCTCCGGGCGACGGAATAGCCTGCCGCAGCAAGGGACCGGGGATTTGCCGGAACCGTTCCGATTCATTATATTTGTTCTTCAGATTCTGGAGGGAACAGTATGCAGACTAAAAAGAGCTTTCAGTATTGGCAGTGGAGAGTTATCCTCTCCACGATGATCGGGTATTCGATTTTTTATTTCGTCCGCAAGAATTTCGCTTTTGCGATGCCCGCACTGGGGGCCGAATATGGAATCAAGAACACCAGTTTCGGTATCATCCTGTCCCTTGTCGGCATCATTTACGGAATTTCCAAGTTCATCAACGGAGTCATCGCCGACAGGGCCAACGCCCGCTGGCACTTCGCCATCGGCCTTTCCGTCAGCGTGCTGATCAATTTCCTGTTCGGATGGACCGCGGACCTGAGCCACTGGATTACCGGGACGACGGAGGGACCGGATTTCATCAACGCCTTCGTCATGTCCATCGCGGTGCTGCTGATCCTGAACAACATCGCGCAGGGCGTGGGGTTCGCCCCCTGCAACCGGCTTCTGGTCCATTGGATCCCTCCCAAGGAGCTCGCGTCGAAGATGTCGATCTGGAACACGGCCCACTCGATCGGCGGCGCTCTGGTTTCAATCCTTTGCGGCGCCATCATCGGCGGCCTCGGCCGTAACCTCTCGTCGGACTCGGGCGTCGTGGCCCGGATCGCCGGGAACCTGGGAAAGGATGTGGCGGATCCGGCCGTCATCCAGGCCGCGGAGCACGTCGGCGCCTGGCAGTGGTGTTTCTGGATTCCGGCCCTGATCGGCCTTGCGGGTGTGATTTTCATGTGGTTCGCCATCCGGGACACGCCGAAATCCGTCGGCCTGCCCGAGCTGGAAGGGACGCAGACGTCCATGGACGAGGATGATTCGACCGCCCATTACAAGGTCTTCGTACGGAAAATGGTCTTCCGGAATCCGGTGATCTGGTTCCTTGCGATCGCCGACATCTTCGTCTATATCGTCCGGTTCGCCATCTTCGACTGGGGCCCGAAATTCATGACCCAGGGAGGCCAGGGCTTCACCCCGCAGCAGGCGGGTATCGCCGTCGCGGCTTTCGAGATCTGCGGAATCGTCGGCATGGTCGTGTCCGGTTTCGTCACGGACAAGCTGTTCAAGAGCAAAGGCCAGCATGTCGCGACGATCTGGATGGGCCTGACCGCCCTCGCCCTGCTCTTCCTCTGGCTCATGCCGAAGAGCTGGGGATTCATTCCTTACTGCATCGGGCTCGGTCTCGTCGGGTTCATCCTTTACGGCCCCCAGACCCTGGCCGGCGTCGTGGCTGCCGGACAGGCTACCAAGAAGGCCGCTTCGGCGGCGGTCGGCCTCGTCGGAATCGTCAGCTACTGCGCCAATCTCTTTACCGGGATCGGCATCGGCGCCCTTTCCGACCATTTCGGAGATGTTTTCTGGGATTATCTTTTCCTGATTCTCGCAGTCGTGTCCCTCATCGGCGGCTTCTTCTTCGCCCTGACCTGGAATGCGAAGGACGGGTACGAACGGGCCCGCGAGATCAACTAACAGCATAAACAGAGTTAAAATGAAAAAGATTCTTTTGGTTTTGGCGCTGGCGGGATGTTCCTTCCTCGCAGCGGCCCAGCAGGAGCCCTGGCAGAAAGACTGGGCCCGGTTTTCCCGGTATGCCTCGCAGAATGAAGAGGTGAAAGACAGGCCTCTGGTTGTCCTGATGGGCGATTCCATCACGGATGGCTGGGCCAAACAGGACGGCGACTGGCTCAAGGACAATCGGTTTGTGGGCCGGGGTATCAGCGGACAGACGACTTCCGAGATGCTGGTCCGGTTCCGCCCCGACGTCATCGAACTGAACCCGGAGTATGTGGCCATCCTCGCCGGTATCAACGACATCGCCTGCAATAACGGCTATATCAAACTGGAGAATGTCATGGGAAATATCAAATCGATGGTGGAACTGGCGGAGACGAACGGTATCCGTCCCATTCTTTCCACCCTGCTTCCGGCCGGGGAAATCGGCTGGCGGCGGCAGCTCGGTGACCCGCGCCCCCGGATCGATTCGCTCAATACCATGATCCGGGGCTATGCCGAGACCCGCGGGATTCCGCTGATCGACTACCATACGGCCATGAAAGACGGGGAGAATGCCATGCAGGAGACGTTCCGGCGGGATGCCGTCCATCCCAACATCGAAGGATACAAAGTGATGGAGAAAGAACTGCTCTCCGTCCTGGACAAACTGGTTGCAGGCGAAGGCGCCGCTTCCCGGAACGGTTGCTGCTGCTGCAAACGGAACAAGTAATATGGATCAATTAATAAAACGAATATGAAGAAAATCCTTGCCTTGGCAGCCGCCGCGCTGCTGACAATCCCCGCCCTTGCCGACGAAGGCATGTGGCTTCTCCCCCTCCTTCAGAAAATGAACGGGAAGGCTCTCCAGGAGGCCGGCTGCAAGCTGACCCCGGAGCAGATATACAGCATCAACAATACATCCCTCAAGGACGCCATCATCCATTTCGGAGGCGGCTGCACCGGCGAGATCATCTCCGGAGAGGGCCTGATCGTGACCAACCACCACTGCGGATACAGCAGCATCCAGTCGCTCAGCACCCCCGAGCATAACTATCTGATGGACGGTTACTGGGCGATGTCCCGCGAGGGGGAACTTCCCTGCCGGGGCCTGACCGTCACTTTCCTCAAGTCCATGACCGACGTGACCGACATCCTGGCGAAGGTTGAGGCGAAGGCCGCGAAAGGCGGAGATGAAAAGGCCGTGGAAGAGGCGCTTCGCGCCAAGGCCCAGGAACTGACCGCCGAAGCCGAGAAGGCCAATCCGAACTGTACCGCCCAAATCTCTTCGTTCTATAACGGCAATGTCCAGTACCTGATCGTCTCCAAGGTCTATCGCGACATCCGTTTCGTCGGCGCCCCGCCGGCATCCGTCGGCAAGTTCGGCGGCGAGACGGACAACTGGATGTGGCCCCGCCATACCGGGGACTTCTCCATGTTCCGGGTCTATGCAGGAGCGGACAACGAGCCGGCTGACTATTCCCCGGAGAACAAGCCGTACCGTCCGGCCAATTACCTGAAAATATCACTTGCAGGCACGCAGGAGGGTGATTACGCCATGATCATGGGTTATCCCGGCCGCACCCAGCGTTTCCAGACGGCCGCCCAGCTCAAGCAGATGCTCGCAACCAACCGTATCGCCATCGACGCCCGTACCGTCCGCCAGGACCTGATGTGGGAGGCGATGTGTGCGGATCCGGACGTCCAGCTCAAATATGCCAGCAAGTATGCCTCTTCGGCCAACGGCTGGAAGAAATGGCAGGGCGAGGAACTCGCGTTTGAAAAACTCGACATCATCGGCCGCGAGGAGCGGAAAGAAGCCGCTTTCATGGACTGGGTCGGCGCCAAGAAGAAGCGCCAGGCCGCTTATGGCAACGCTCTGGAGAAGATCGCTTCCTATGTCGAAGGCTCTTCCGAAGCCTCGAAGGCGGTGACCCTTCTGACCGAGGTCCCTTACCGCATTGAACTGGTCGGCATGGCCTCCCGTTTCTCCAACGCCGTGAACCGCGTTCTCCGGAACGGTGAATCCCTCGGGAACGACGCCCTTGAGCAGGGCCTCGCCGCCGTCCAGCGCTCTTACCGCGACTATGTCGTCGACCTGGACAGGAAGGAAGCGGTTGCCCTGCTGGAGTATTACCGCAAGAAAGCGGACCCTGCGCAGTATCTGCAGGGACTCGGCGGTGATTTCGCCACCCTCGACATTCCGGCCTATGTCGACGAACTCTTCGACAAGAGCGTCTTCACTTCCTACGAGAAACTTGAAGCCGCGATGAAGTCCGACGACAACAAGGAGATCTACGAGAACGACCCGGCTCTCAAGCTGCAGCAATCGATCATCTCTGCCGTCATGGCCCTGTATCCGAAGGTATACGAGGGCGCCGATAAGCTTGAAGAGGGCAGCAAGGAATTCGCTGCCGGTCTTCTCGAGTGGGAGAAAGGCAAGCCGTCCTATCCGGACGCCAATTCGACGATGCGTCTGACCTATGGCCATGTTCTCCCGTATTCCCCGAAGGATGCGATCCTTTACCGCCACTACACGACCCTCGCCGGCGTGATGGAGAAGGAAGATCCGACGAATCCGGAGTTCATCGTGCCGGCCAGGCTGAAGGAACTCTATGAAAAAGGCGATTTCGGCCAGTACACCGACGCTGCGGACGGAAAGGTCCATACCTGTTTCTTGACGAACAACGACATCACGGGCGGCAATTCGGGCTCTCCGGTGCTGAACGCGAAGGGCGAACTGATCGGCCTTGCGTTTGACGGCAACTGGGAGTCCATGTCTTCCGACGTGATGTTCGAACCGGACCTCCAGCGCTGCATCTGCGTCGATATCCGCTACGTCCTCTTCCTCGTTGAGAAACTGGGCGGCGCCCGCCATATCATCGATGAAATCGATTTGGTAAAATAATTTCCGGTTTGTGACAAGGGAGGGGATAGGCTCTCTGAAAACCTATGCCACCCTCGGCACTATAAGAGGGAGGGGCCCTTTAGGGAGGGGCCGCGAAGCGGCGGTTTTCAGAGAACCTATCCCCTCCCTTGAAGAACAGAATGATTATAATTAATGAACGAAAGAGAGATTTTTGAATGGCTCAAAGAAGTTGAGCATCCCGCCCAGGGCGACCGGAACATCGTCGACCTCGGAATCGTGGACTCCGTCGTCGTCGGGGACGGCCGGGTCACCGTGACCCTGGCCTTTCCGAAGCGTCCGGACCCCCTGAAGAATTATCTCGTCGGCGCCGCCCGTTCCGCCATCTACAGGCACGCTCCGGGCGGGACGGAAGTGGAGGTCGAGACCATCGTCAAGGACCCCGCTCCGAAGAAGAAAACGGTCAACGACCTGACCCTCGAAGGCCTGGCCAACGTGCGCCACATCATCGGAATCGCTTCCGGCAAGGGCGGGGTCGGCAAGTCCACGGTCGCCGTGAACCTGGCGGTCGCCCTGGCCCGGCAGGGATTCAAAGTCGGGCTCGCGGATGCGGACGTCTATGGACCTTCCGTCCCGATCATGACCGACACGGAGGGTGCCACCCCGGAGATCGAACCCGCGGACGGGACCGACTGGATGGTCCCGATCGAAAAATTCGGGGTCAAGTGGATGTCCATCGGGTATTTCGCCCAGCCCGGCCAGGCCCTGATCTGGCGGGGTCCCATGGCTTGCAACGCCTTGAAACAGATGATCCTGCAGGTAAAATGGGAGGACCTGGACTTCCTTCTCGTCGATATGCCCCCGGGAACGGGAGACATCCACATTTCCCTTGTCAACGATATCCCGCTCGAGGGCGCGGTCATCGTGACGACGCCCCAGGATGTCGCCCTGGCGGATGTGGAGAAGGGGGTCGATATGTTCCGGAACAAGAACATCAACCGGCCGATCTTCGGCCTTGTCGAAAACATGGCCTGGTTCACGCCGGAAGAACTGCCGGACAACCGGTACTACATCTTCGGCAAGGACGGAGGGCGCAGGATGGCGGAGCATTTCGGCCTGGAGCTCCTCGGGCAGATTCCGATCGTCCAGTCCATCCGGGAGAGCGGGGACGCCGGCGAACCGGCCGCGCTGTCTTCCAGGCCGGACGGTCTCGCCTTCCTTGAACTGGCCTCGCGTCTGGTGGCGGCTGTCAACGGATAGCCCCGGATTTCCGGGAAAGATTCGGCAGAATCATCCCTCCGCAGGAGAGGAGAGTCAGCAGGATCAGGAGGATCGAACTGGCACGGGAGACGCGTTCGCCGATCTTGTATGAAGTGGGCTCGAACCGCATTGTGATGTCGTGCTCCCCGGAAGGCAGGGACGCCGCCCGGAGGGTCCAGTCGGCCCTGACGAGGTCGATTTTCTCTCCATTTTCGAGGGTCGCGGTCCATCCCGGATAGAAAATCTCGCTGAATACGGCCGTGCGGGGAGAGCCGGCACGGTAATGATACTGCAGCTCGTTCGGAGAATAGGCGGTCAGGCCGATCGTGTCCCGGACTTCAGAGGGGTTCCCCGCAGAAGCGCCGAGGCGGGAAAGGTCCGCCGCTGCGACGACGGCCGTATCCTTCAGGTTCGCCTGTCCGATCAGGGCGATCTCCTCGTCCGGAGTCGCCGCAGAGACGGTCCCGGAGACGAACCAGGCGTTCCCGAAGGCGCGGGCGTTGACGAGGGGAGCAATGTCCCCGGCTGCTATCAGATACTTGGTATTCAGTGCATTAAGGATAGGAAGGTCGGGCAGCAGGCGCTCTGCTTCTTCGACGGTCGTGGCATTTCCGAGCGCACTGTAGATGGAATTGATTTCCGGGGTCAGGTATTGCTCAATGAGGTCCTGGTAGCGCTGGAGCTTGGCCGGGGAGTAGCCGCCGACGGACTTGTGTCGATAGCTCGGGACAGAACTGTTGAAAACGTTGACGGAAAGGTCCAGCACCCTGTAGGACAGGGTGGGATCTTCCAGAATCGCCCGGTCGACGGGGCGCTCCGCGAAGGGCTTCCGGAAGTCCTTCTGGGTCGTGAAGTCGTCGGCCTTGAGGTACCGCTTCCCCGTTGCGAACATATTGAAAACGACGAGGGCGCAGATTCCCGCCGCAGCAATCCAGACACGCCCTTTCCCGGCGAATTTTTTGGCGTCTTCCGTCTGTCCCGCCGGGAAGCAGGTCCATAGCAGCAGGAGCCATGAAACCGTAATCAGCAGGAACGAGAGCATGGCGTCGTGACGGAAAAGCATCCGGCGGTCCGCCGCCAGCGCTTGCTGGATCACGGCCGGCTGGCTGGCGTCGAAATCGGCGGTGAAACTGCCGGCGAGGGAGGGGAAGAGCCAGAACAGGAGGCAGAGCCCGCCCGTGCAGGCGAAGGCGATCCAGCCGCCTTTCAGGAGATCCTTCCGGGGAATATCTTCCCTGACGATCCGGTCCAGGACCAGGAATCCCAGCACCGGCAGGGTCACCTGCAGGATGATCAGGGCCATCGAGACCGTCCGGAATTTGTTATAGAGGGGCAGGACCTGGAAACACAGTTTCGTAAAGGCGAGGAAATGGTTTCCGACGGCGAGGAGGATGGCCAGGATCGTCGCGACGAGGAGCCACCACCGCTCCTTCCCCCGGTACAGGAACAGCCCGAGGAGGAAGAGGAAGACCGTGATGGCACCCATGTACATCGGTCCGGCCGTGAAGGGCTGGGGGCCCCAGTACATCGGCAAGTTTTTGGCGGTTTCGCGGAGGTTCCTCTGCCCGCCCTGGCTGAGAGCCTGGATGGTCGCGGACTTGTAGGGGTTGACCGCCGCGGCGGAGGCCCCGCCGTTGAAATCGGGAATCATCAGATTCGGGAGCTCTTCCCATCCATAGGACCATGCCGTGGCGTAATCGATGTCCAGACCGCCCTGGGAGGCCTTTTCGGTCCCGCTGAGTTCACTTCCGCCCCGCATGGTATGCTGCTGGTACTTGTAGAGGGGAAGGAGCTTGTTGACATTGGTGGCGACACCAAAGAGTCCGATTACGAGCAGGAGGGCGGAGGCGGCGAAGAACCGGCCGATCCGGTCCTTATGGGAACGGAGGAGATCGATGAATACGACAAGGACGTAGAGAAGGATGAGGATGAGGAGGTAGTAGGTAACCTGCATGTGGTTGGCCTTGACCTGGAAACTGACGGTGAGGGCGAAGAACACGGCTCCGAGCACCGTTCGCGGCAGCCACCCGCCCTTATCGGGAGAGGGTTTCTTCCGGTCTTCCAGCGCGGACCGGTAGGTAAAGACGAGGGCGGCGAGGACCCAGGGCAGGAAGGCGATGGCCTGCATCTTCGTATTGTGTCCGACCTGTATGATCTGGAAATTGTACGAGCAGAAGGCGATCGCGACAGCCCCGCCGACGGCCAGAAGCCAATGGACCCCGAGCGAGAGCATCAGCAGGAAGGCTCCGAGAAGGGCGATGAACAGGTAGGTCGCCGGCCGCTTTCCGAGCATCAGGAAATCATAGATTTTCTGGGTCCAGTCCCCCTGGGTAAGAGGCGAAAAGGCCGTCGTAGGCATCCCGCCGAACATCGAATCCGTCCAGAGGGCGGGGTCGTCCGGATGGGCCTTGTTCCACAGTTCCATCTCGCGGGACATCCCCAAAAAGCCGGAAATATCGCTCTGGTTCACGATTTTTCCCTGAAGGACCTGCGGGACGAACCCGTAGGAAAGCACCAGGAAAAACAAAACGATGCTGCAGGCGACGGCTATTTTCTTCCAAAGCTTCATCTCTATTCGATCAATTGGTCTGAATCACAAAAATACCGAAAAATCTCCAATTAATATGTAGCTTTGCAGGGAGAAACCGTTTTTTATGGACAGAAACCGCATCCGCCTGGTCGCGATCGATGCCGACGATACCCTCTGGGATTGCCAGTCTTATTTCGACAGCGCCATCGAAACCTTCAAGCAGACCCTCTCCCCCTATGCGGGGGAAGAGGAGCTCTTCGACACCCTGACCCGGACGGAACTCGGGAACATGGAAAAGCTCGGTTTCGGCGGGAAGGCGTTCACGATCTCCATGATCGAGACGGCCCTCGCTTTCGGCGCGGACCGGGAACAGATCGGCCGGGTCCTGAAGGCGGGGCGCTCCGTTATCGACATGCCTGCGACGCCTCTTCCGGGCGTCGTAGAGACCCTGCAGGCGCTCCGGGGCCATTATTATACGGTTCTTTACACGAAAGGCGACCTGCAGGAGCAGGCCGGGAAGATCCGCCGGAGCGGCCTCGCCCCGCTGTTCGATGAAACCGTCATCGTTCCCCACAAGGATGGAGGTACCTACCGGGACCTCTGCGACAGTGCCGGGGTGGCGACGGACGAATTCGCGATGGTCGGGAACTCCTTCAAATCCGATATCGCGCCCGTCCTGGAGATCGGCGGCTGGGGGATTTATGTCCCCTGCGACCTCTCCTGGGCCTACGAAGACATCGAGGAGTACGACCATCCGAACCTGGTCCGCCTCGCCTCCTTCCGGGACCTCGCCCCGCTCCTGCTCGGCTGATATTTGACAAAAACCCGCTATCTTTGCATCGTTATGGCAAAACGCGTTCTTATCATTACCTATTACTGGCCGCCGTCCGGAGGGTCGGGGGTCCAGCGCTGGGTGAAATTCGCGAAATACCTGCCTTCGGAAGGATGGCAGCCGGTTATCTATACTCCTGAAAATCCGGAGCTTACGGCAATCGACAAGACGCTTTCGGCAGAGATTCCTCCGGAGGTGGAGGTAATCCGCCGGCCCATTTTCGAGCCGTATGGCATCTACCGGAAACTGATGGGGAAAGGCGCCCCGACCGATATCAAGAAGGTTCTGGATGGTGCCGGGACCGCGTCCGGCCCTGCGGTTGCAGCGGCTTCGGGCGGGGAGGTGACTCCGATCCGGAGCGGCTCCAAGACCTGGAAACAGCGGCTGTCGCTCTGGGTCCGGGGCAATGTCTTCGTCCCGGATCCGCGTGTCGGCTGGGTCCGTCCTTCGGTCCGGTTCCTGAAGAAATACCTGAAGGAACATCCTGTGGATGCGATCGTTACGACCGGTCCGCCGCATTCGATGCACCTGATCGGCCTCCGCCTCTCACGGGCGACGGGCCTTCCTTGGATCTCCGATTTCCGGGATCCGTGGACCAAGATGTACTATCTCAAGCACCTCGGTCTCTCGAAACGGACCTGGCGGCGGCTCGAAAGGATGGAGCAGCGGGTCCTGGACGGAAGTTCCACGGTGCTTGCCGTGACACCCCTTGTCCGGGAGGACTTCCAGGCCAGGACCCGGACCCCGGTCGCGATGATCACGAACGGCTATGACCGGGAGGATTTTTCCGGTCCCGCCCCCGATCCGGACGGTTTTTTCAACATTGTCCATACGGGACTTTTCGCCTCGGATGGGAATCCGCATACACTCTGGAAGGTATTGGGAGAGATGGTCTCTGACGATCCCGAATTCGCGGACCGTCTCCGTCTCCGCCTTGTCGGGAAGGTCGACCGGGAGGTATTCGAGTCCATTGCCACGGCGGGCCTGAAGGAGAACACCGTCCCGCTCGGCTATCTGGACCATGCCTCGGCCGTCCGTGAACAGCGGGGCGCTTCAATCCTGATCCTGCCGCTGCGGAACGATCCTGAATACAGGCCCATCCTGCCGGGCAAGCTTTTCGAATACCTGGCAACCCGTCGGCCAGTTCTCGGCATCGGGCAGGAGGACGGCGCCATGGCCCGGATCCTGTCTGAAACCGGCGCCGGCACGACGGCCGACTGGCAGAACGAGACCGCCATCCGCACCTTCCTTGAATCCGCCTGGAACGCTTTCCGCCAGCCTTCCGGCCTGCCGCCTGTCACGGGCGATATCGCCCGGTTCGAGCGGCGCGCCCTTACGGCTTCCCTCGCCGGCCTCCTCGACTCACTCCGCGACGGGAAGTAGCATGGAAATCTTTCATTTCTCCGGAGCAGGCAACGATTTCGTGGTCATCGACGGCCGCGGCGTCGTGGCTTTCGCCGATTACCTGGGCATCCGGCCTTCTTCCGGCGGCGTGTTCCTGTTTCGTGCGCCGGACGGTCTCCGCGTCCGGACCTTCGAGAAGGGCGTCGAGGGCGAGACCCAGCCCGCCTGGTGGAAATCCGCTGACCGCCTCAGTCGAAGAGGCTGATTCCTCGGGCGGATAGGGCGGACTGGAGGTCGGAGACCGGGAGGGCGCGCGGGGTGCAGCCCCGCGAGGCGGCGAGGGCCGCGGCCACGCCGGTCGCTTCCCCCATGGCCATGCAGATCGACATGACGCGATAGGACGCGTGGGCGCGGTGCGTTCCGGAGATGCAGCGCCCCGTAACAAGCAATCCCTCGATTCCTTTCGGAAGGAAACAGCGGTACGGCAGGTCGTACGGCTGGCAGTACTGGATATGGTCTTCCGCCTGGCCGGCTCCGGTCGGGTTGTGGATGTCCACGATGAAAAGGGCCTTGTGCACGATGACATCGGGGAAGCGGCAGCCGGCGGCGAGTTCGTCAGCGTCGATCAGGTAATCTCCGAGGACGCGGCGGCTTTCCCGGACACCGGTCGTCGTTCCGCTCGCCGTGATCCGGATCTTTTCGTAACCCGGGACGTTTTCCCGGAGGAAAGTCTCCAGCAGGACCATCTGGCGCCGCAGCTGCAGGTCGGCCGGGAAGATCTGCTCGACCCGGGTGATGTCCACGCCGCCGAGCTGCGTCGTATTGACCTGCCGCTCTCCGGGGTGGACCGTCGGGTGGAGCCGGACCGCGGCGAGGGGGGGCGGAATCTTGCCGGCGTCGGCCTGCTCCCGGCACCAGTCGAGGAAGCGCTTGCCGAAAAGCTGGACATCGTCCACGTCCCCGATACAGATAAGGCCGCGGGATTCGTCCACCCCGTCTACGGTGAACTCCAGAGTGACCGGCTGCATGAGTCCGTCGTCGCGGCCTTTGAAGACGGTGGCGCCGGCGAGGGTGGAAACGACGGCATCCCCGGTCGCGTCGACGACGACTTTCCCGAGGAGGACGAAGGGAGCCTCGTTCGAGGCGACGACAAGGCCTGAAACGACCGATTCCGAGCGCAGCACGTCGAAGACCGAACACTGGAGGTAGACGTCTACGCCTGCGTCCGCAACAAATTCAGACAGAACGAGTTTCGCCTTTTCTACATCATGGGCCTTCCCCGTCTCCCCGATCCAGTCGTTGTCCGGGACGCCGAGGAGCCGGACGAGTTCGTCCCGCATGGTCCCTTTTCCGACGCTGCCGAGGATCGGGCCCACGAAGCCGGCCGTCAGGTTGCCACCGACGACCCCGTAGCGCTCGACGAGGGCGACGGATGCCCCGCTCCGGGCCGCGGCGACGGCCGCGCAGATGCCGGCGGGACCGGCTCCTGCTACAAGGACATCATAACTTGCTTTGACGGGAAGGGAGGAAGAGTATGCAATCTTGTCCATGGCTTGTTATCTCTCGGTCGACCTCCGCATTTTGATTTCCGCGTTGAGGACGACCGTCCGGTTGCCGGCGGCGGGGTTCTTGATTTTTTCGATCAGGAGTTCCACAGTCACGCGCCCCATTTCATCGGTCGGAGGCTCTACGGTCGTCAGCTGGGGATAGACGACGGTCGAAAGGTCCGTTCCGGAGAACGCGGCCACGGAAATATCGTCCGGAATCCTGCATCCAAGCTCTCTCAGCCGGTTCATCGCGCCGATCGCGACCGGCTCGTTGAACGCGTAGATGCCGTCGAAATCGCGCCCGGATGCAATCATCCGTTCCGCTGCCGCCGCACCGCCTTTCTGCCCGATGCCTCCGGGGATTTCCACGGCTTCCAGCTTGTATTTGGCCATCGCGTCGCGGTATCCCCTTGCCCGTTCGACGGTATTGAAGACCTCGTCGGACCCCCTGTAATGGCAGATCCGCCGGCAACCGGACAGGATCATCTTTTCCACGACGAAAAATGACATGGAATAGTCGTCGACGATGACCTTCGGGAGGTCGACGCCATAGGGAATGCGTCCGAAGCAAACGATCGGAAAGCCGTCGGCGAGCAGCCGCTCGAGCGTCTCCCGGTTCCTGTGGTAGTTGCACGGAGAGTAGATGATCCCGTCGACCATGAAGCGCTCCATCATCAGGAGGTTCTCCTTTTCCCGGTCAGGGTCCTCCGCCGAGTCGGCGACGACGACCCGCACCCCCTTGGCGTACAAGACGTTCTGGACACTCCTGATCACCTCGATCGAGTAGGCCGTGACCATCTCCGGAACGACGACGCCGACCGTGTAGGTCCGTCCCGTTTTCATGCTCGCCGCCGCCAGGTTGGGCTTGTAACCCACCCGTTCAGCGGCGTCGAGGACCCGCTCGCGGGTCTCCGGCCGGATGTTCCGGTCGCCGTTCAGGGCCCGGGATACGGTGGAGGAAGACAGGCCGAGTTCGCTGGCGAGGTCTTTAAGGGTAACTCTTTTCATGCCGTTTCAGGAATCATCCAAATTTAAAACGATTTTGGAGATATTGCAAAAATGGGAACGATTGCATGGATGAAAAGGGCCGTTTTTGCGTTTTTTCGCGCGTGCGCGTTGGATTCCCGTTTCCATTTGTTAAATTTGTCTTGAAAGAAATAACACAAACCTAATCGTACCAATGGATAGAAGGAGCTTTATCAAAAGCGCCGGAGCGGCGACCGCAGCAGGTCTCGTCGCCCCTGCAGCCTTTTCCTGCAGTCCGTCCGGAAGCGTTCCGGGAGAGATCGTTTCCACCCGGGAGACCAAGGTCCTTGTCATCGGCGGCGGCCCCGCCGGAGTCTGCGCTGCCATCGCCTCCGCCCGTCTCGGCCAGCCGACCCTGATCGTAGATGAGGGCGGTTGCCTCGGAGGAATGGCTACCAAGGGCCTTGTAAGCCCGTTCATGACCTGTTTCGATGCGACCGGCGAGGTCCAGTGCATCCAGGGTCTTTTCGGCGAAATCGTCGACCGCATGGTCGCCCTCGGCGGAGCCATCCATCCCCGTGAGGTCCGCCATACCTCCGCCTTCTCCGCCTGGATTACGGCGGGACATGACCATGTCACCCCGTTCGATGCGGAAATCCTTAAATATGTCCTCGACCAAATGTGCGCGGAAGCCGGGGTCCAGGTCCTTCTCCATGCGAATTTCGTCCGCCCGGTCCTCAAGGGCGGCAAGGTCGCGGGAGCCGTCGTCCTGACCCGCAAAGGGTGCTGGGAAATCAAGGCCGACCAGGTCATCGACTGTACCGGTGACGGATCCGTGGCCGTCGGGGCGGGAGTTCCGTCCGAATTCGGCAATCCCGAGATCGGGAAGGTCCAGCCCTCGACGCTCTTTTTCCGGATCAACAGCGTGGATTCCAAGAAGCTGGAGGCCGATGTCCTGGCCCATCTCCACGAGTTCCGCAAGGTCGACGGGGTCAGCTACCGCGCCCTGCACTGGCATGTCCTGAAGGCCGAGGAGGCCGGAGAGTGGGACATCGCCCGGAAGTCCGTCAATATCTACAGGGCCGTCCGCGAGGACGAGTGGGCAGTCAACTGCACCCGCATCGCCAATGTCGACGCGACCGATTCCGAAAGCCTCTCCGCCGGTGAAGCCGAGGGACGGCGACAGGTCATGGAGATGATGCACTTCTTCCGGAAATATGTTCCCGGTTGTGAAAATGCGGCCCTGATGTGCTCCGCTTCGACCCTCGGCATCCGGGAGTCCCGCCATATCAAGGGCGACTATGTCCTGACGGCGGATGACCTCCTGTCCTGCCGGGTCCCGGAAGACAGCATCCTCCTCGCCTCGAACTCGGTGGACGTCCACGGGCGCAACGGGGCGATGGGAACCGAATACAAGACCATCAGCGGCGGCCGCTGGTACGGAGTGCCGTTCCGGAGCCTCCTGCCGGAAGGAATTGACAATCTGCTCATTGCTGGCCGCTGCCTGTCTGCGACCTCCGATGCGGCCGGCGCGGTCCGGGTCATCCCTCCGTGCATGGCGATGGGCGAGGCCGCCGGAACCGCCGCCGCACTTTCCGCAAAGGCGGGGACGACCCCAAGGCGGCTCGATCCCGGGGAACTGCTTGCCCAACTGAAAAAGCAAAATGTGTTTTTAGGATGAGAAAATATCTGATTATCAGTATATTGATGGCCCTTCCCCAAGCGGGGGCCCTTGCCCAGGAATTACCTCCGTTCGAAACGCCGGAGGTTTCCGTGTTTTTAGCCAAGGAGGGTCGCGGACGTGCCCAGCAGGGGATGGCCCTCTGGGGAAAATACCTCTTCTCCTGCGAGGACGGCGGCCATGTCAACATCTACGATTTCCGGAAAGCGGGCCCGAAACCCGTAGCCGGATTCGAGATGGCTTCCTCCGCGAAGGACAACCACGCCAACAACGCCGAATTCGGTGTCGAGAAGAAAAAGGGAGCATCTTTCCCCCTCCTGTATATCTCGATCGGAAAGGTCGGGTGCGAACTGGAATGGACCTGCTATGTGGAAAGCGTGAGCCGGAAGGGAGGAAAATGGACCAGTGAACTGGCCCAGATGATCATCCTGGATCATTGCGAAGGATGGAGCGAGGCGGGCTATACGCCGATATTCGGCTCTCCGAGCTGGCTCGTAGACAGGGAGCGGGGGTTCCTCTGGTGCTTCTCCGCCATCCGTCGGACCACGCCCCAGATCACCCCGGATCCGCGGGAAAACCTCTATGTCGCGACGAAATTCCGCATCCCGAAGCTCTCCGAAGGTCCGGAGGTCCATTTCGGCGTCAAGGATATCCTCGCCCAGGTCACCTTCCCGTCCGATATCGGCTTTACCCAGGCCGGTTGCATGCACGACGGCCTGATCTACTACTGCTTCGGGGTCGGGAACGATCCGAATCGCCCCGCCGGCCTCCGGGTCTATGACACCGACAGCGGCAAGGTTTCCGCCCGCTACGACCTCTTCAAAACGGTTCCCCAGGAGCCTGAGGACGTATTCCTCAAGGGAAAATGGGTCTACCTGAACGCCAATACGCCCTCGAAAGGGCCCGTCATCCCGAATGTCTACCGGATCTCGCTCCCCAAACACGGAAGAAAATGAAAAAAGCGATCCTCATAGCGGCGGCGATCCTTTCGCTCGCCGCCTGCGGGAAAAAGCCCGCGAAGGAACCGGGTACGGATCCGGCCCCATCCGAGGCTCCCGAGACCGTAGGAACCCCTCTTTCGCCCTGGCAGGAAGGCCAGATGGACATCCATTTCATCAATACCACGACCGGGGAAGCCGTGTTCATGATCTTCCCGGACGGAACGCAGATGCTCATCGATGCGGCGGGCTCCCTCGTGGAGACCGGTCCGATCAATTCCACGTCGAATACCGGGATCCGCCAGCGGTGGGATCCGACCAAGGACCCTTCCTTCCGGGCCGGCAAGTTCATCGCCGACTATATCGGGACCTGCATGAAATGGACCGGGAACACGACCCTGGACTATGTGCTGAACACGCATTTCCATGCGGATCATTTCGGGGGCCGGGATACGAGCGTTCCCTTTTCCGACCTGTCCTCCACATACCGGAAGCAGAGTCTCCCGGAAGTCCTGGACCTGCTGAAAGTCCGGAAACTGATGGACCGGGGATGGCCCGATTACAATTATCCCTTCGACATGCGGACGAAAGCGGCGAATTCCACCGCCGTAACGAACTATGTGAATGCCGTCCAGTGGCATGTCGCAAACCGGGGTCTTGTCGCGGAGCGGTTCCTGGCCGGTTCCAAGGACCAGATCGTCCTGACCCGCAAACCGGCTGATTATCCGGCGTTCTGTGTCCAGAATATCGCGGTCAACGGCGAAATATGGGACGGCCCCGGAAAGACGACCGCCACGGCGACCTTCCCGCCCCTTTCCGAAATCGTGGTGGCCGATCCGAAAAATGTCGGGAACGACGACAAATGTCCCGAGGAGAATCACTGCACCTGCGTGCTGAAGGTCAGTTACGGCGCCTTTGACTTCTTCGAAGGCGGCGACGCCCAGTACGACGGGATGTCGACCTTCGAGTGGAAGGACATGGAGACGCCCGTCGCTATCGCGGCCGGGCAGGTCGACGTCATGAAGGCCGACCATCACGGGGTGACCAACACCAACGGATACGGCTTCACCTCGAAAGTGACCGGAAAGAAGGCCGAAGCGCTGAAATTCCTCCGTCCCACCTGCTGGGTCGTCAACAGCTGGACGGACGGGCATCCGCGGGAAGCGACCTATGAGGGCGTGACGGAGCTGCTTCCGGGCACGGATATCTATATCACGAACATTTGCGACGCCATGCGCTCCTACGACCGTTTTGCGCAGGTCAAGGGGTTCAACGGCCATATCGTCGTCCGGGTATATGACGGCGGTGCGAAATACCGGGTCTTTGTCCTGTCGGATTCGGACGGGAAGATGACGGTCAAGAAAATGTCAAAATCTTATCTTTCGAAATAATGGACAGAAGAAAATTCCTTGAGACGACGGGTCTGGTGGCCGCAGCGGGAGCTGCCGCCCCGCTTCTCGGCTCCTGCCGGGGAGGCGACCCGTATCTCGCCGGGGCGAAAGTCGCGGCGAAAGAGTCTTACAAATGCGACCTGCTTGTCGTCGGCGGAGGCCCCGCCGGGGTCTGCGCGGCCGTCGCCGCCGCCCGGCTCGGGTCGAAGGTCATGCTTGTCGACTCGGGCAACTGCCTCGGCGGCATGGGTACGAAGGGCCTCGTCGGTCCTTTCATGACCTGCTATGACGCCAAGGGCGAGGAAATGATTATCCGGGGACTCTTCGAAGAGGTCGTCGACCGGCTCGTCGCGATCGGGGGCGCCCTGCATCCGAGCGGAATCCGCCAGAAGACCGAGTTCACGGCCTGGATCAGCGAGGGTCATGACCATGTCACCCCTTTCGATCCCGAACTGCTGAAGGTCGTCTATGACCATATGTGCAAGGAAGCGGGGATCAAGGTACTGTACAACAGTCTCTTCGCCCAGCCCATCATGAAGGGCGACGCAATCTGCGGGGCGGTCCTGCTGACCCCCTCCGGGCTGGAGGCCGCCGAGGCGAAGATGGTCATCGACGCGACCGGGGACGGCACCGTCGCCTTCCGCGCCGGGGCTCCCTGCGTCTTCGGGGATCCCGAGGCGGGCCGCGTCCAGCCCTCCTCCCTCTTCTTCCGGATGAACAATATCGACACCGACCGGCTCATCGCCGAGGTCGAGCCGCACCTTCCGGAATTCCGTCGCGTGAACGGAGTCAGCTACCGGTGCCTGCACTGGCGGGTCGCCGAAGCGGAAGCGAACGGAGAATGGGACCTCGCCCGGAAGTCGGTCAATATCTGGCGCTCCGTCGAGAAGGACCAGTGGGTCGCCAACTGCACCCGGATCCACGGCGTCGACGCCACGGACGCCGAAAGTCTCTCTTCCGCCGAGGAGGAGGGCCGCCGCCAAGTCCAGGAACTGATGCACTTCTTCCACAAGTATGTCCCCGGGTGCGAAAAGGCGACCCTGATGGGGACCGGTTCCGTCATGGGTATCCGCGAATCGCGCCATGTCCACGGAGACTTCGTCCTGCCGGTGCAGGACCTGATCGACGGTGTCATCCCGGAGGACAACATCCTCCTTTCCGCCAACTCGATCGACGTGCACGGGGCCATGGGCGGTCCTGCCGGAGGCCTGTACATGCCCATCCAGAAAGATAAATACGGCATTCCATACCGGGTGCTTCTGCCGGCTGGCGTGAAGAACCTGCTGCTGACGGGGCGGTGCGTCTCCGCCGATTCCGCCGCTGCGGGTGCCATCCGCGTCATGCCGCCGGCCATGGCCCTCGGCCAGGCCGCCGGAACCGCCGCGGCGCTGTCTCTCGCAAAGGGAATCCAGCCGAAAGACCTGGATTACGGGGAGCTCCGTGCGGAACTCATCAAGGGGAAAGCCTGCCTGTAAAGAAATACAACACAACACAATAACACAATCATTTATGAAAAATCGAATCATTTTGACGCTCCTGGCCCTGACCCTCGGTCTTGGGACGGCATTCGCCCAAGGCAAGGTCACGGTCAAGGGAACTGTCCTCGACAAGGAAGGACAGTCCGTCATCGGCGCCGGCGTCGTCGAGCGGGGAACGCTCAACGGCACGACGACCGGAATCGACGGCAGTTATGAGCTGACCGTTTCCTCCGGAAAGGCCGAACTCGAATTCTCCTTCGTGGGATACGAGACCCAGGTCGTTCCGGTCGGAAACCGCAACCGGATCGACATCATCCTGGAGGAGGATGCAAAACTCCTGGATGAGGTCCTCGTCATCGGTTACGGTACCGTCAAGAAGAAAGACTTGACGGGAGCCGTCGCCAATGTCGACGGGAACAAGATCTCCGCCATGCAGGCCACCGGCCTTTCCCAGGCGCTCCAGGGCTCCATGCCAGGTGTCCAGGTCACCCGTTCGAGCGGCCTTCCGGGCGCCAGCGCCACGATCCGCGTCCGCGGTATCACGACCATCGGCGACTCCGACCCGCTCATCATCGTGGACGGTGTTCCGGCAGCCAGCCTGGATGACGTCGACGTGGATGCGATCGACAACATCACGGTCATGAAGGATGCGGCCTCCGCCTCCATCTACGGAGCCCGGGCTTCCGGCGGCGTCCTGATCGTCACGACCAAGCGTGCGAAGCCGGGCAGCCTCCACATCGACTACAACGGCAGCTTCAGCCTCCTGTCCCGGACGACCCATCCAATCCAGGTCAGCCCGACCCGTTTCATGGAACTCCAGAACGAAGCCCAGTGGAACGACGCCGGCAACCCGGAGGGAAGGGAGTACTTCCAGTATGAGAAGGAATTCGTGGACAACTACATGGCGAACCACGAGCTCTATCCGGACGACTATCCCCTGACCGACTGGGACGCCCTTATGATTGCGAAGACCGCCCCGCAGCACAAGCACCGGATCAGCATCAGCTACGGCAACGAGTACATCAAGTCGCAGGCGATGATCTCCTACGCGAACGAGCAGGCGCTCTATGTCGGACGCTATTCCGACGAATACACCGCCCGTCTGAACAACGACATCAAGGTCAACAAGTTCATCTCGGCTTCGCTCGACATGACCTTCAACCACCGCCTCCGCGCGAACAACAAGGTCAACCCGGTCCAGGCCGCGTTCAAGTACAACCCGATCTATGCGGCCGTCTGGTCCGACGGGACGATGGGCCCGGGCAACAACGGAACCAACACCTACGCCCGCATCCACTCCGGCGGCTTCGACAACACCTGGCGGGACGCCTTCTATGCAAAGGCTTCCATTACGATCACTCCGTTCAAGGACTTTACGATCACCGGCGTCTTCGCCCCGTCGCTCCGCAACAGCCGGGAGAAGGACTTCATCAAGCAGGCCTACTACTACCGCGAGCCCGGCGTCCTCTCCGAGAACCCGCTCAGCGGCTGCGCATTCAACACCCTGACGGAAAGCAGGACCAATTCGATGAACATCACCAAGCAGCTCCTGCTCAACTACAAGAAGGATTTCGGCAAGAACCACAGGACGACCTGGCTCCTCGGCTACGAGGATTACTATGCCTGGACCGAATCCCTCTCCAGCGGCTCCGACCAGATGGAACTCAGTTCCTATCCGTACCTCAACCGCGGGAACAAGAACTTCCTCTCCAGCACCGGAAACGCCTCCGAGAACGCCTACCGCTCTTATTTCGGACGGATTACGTATGACATCCTCGGCCGCTACCTCTTCCAGTTCAACGCCCGGTACGATATGTCTTCGCGCTTCAACAGCGCCTACCGCGGCGGTTTCTTCCCGTCCGCATCCTTCGGCTGGGTTGTTACGGAAGAGCCGTGGGTCAAGGCGATGAACCTCAAGGCCCTCGACTTCATGAAGATCCGCGCTTCCTACGGTACCCTCGGCAACGAGAAGATCGGTAACTACCCGTGGCAGAGTATCATGGACCTCGGTTCCGTCCCGATGTACACGGCAACCGAAATCATCTCCATGATGACCGCCGCCCAGACCGCGTATGCAATCCGCGACATCACCTGGGAAACGACGAAGACCTGGAACGTGGGCGTCGACCTGACGATGTTCCGGAACCGCCTCAGCGTTACCGCCGACGTTTTCCGGAAGAACACCTACAACATGCTCCTTTCCCGGAAGATTCCCGATGTGCTCGGATACAGCGACCCGCAGGACAATATCGGTGACATGCATACCACCGGCTGGGAACTCCAGGTCGGCTGGAACGACCGCGTCGGCGACTTCTCCTATGCCGCCTCCTTCAACGTCTCCGACTACAAGTCCATCATGGGCAACCTCGGCGGCTACCAGAGCCTTGGAGGCAACATCATCAAGGAAGGTGTCGAGTACAACGCCTGGTACGGCTACCGTTCCCCGGGTCTGTTCCTGAGCCAGGAGCAGATCGACAACGCCGCCCTGCTCTATACGAACGTCAGGCCGGGCGATGTCCAGTATTCCGACCTCGGCGGCCCGGATGGCGAGCCGGACGGAATCATCAACGCCGACTACGACCGTACGGTCCTCGGCAGTTCCGCCCCGCACTACCAGTACGGCGGCAACATCAACCTCGGCTGGAAGAACTGGAACCTCTCCATGGCCTTCCAGGGCATCGGTTACGTCCTCACGAAACTCGACCAGGCGATGGTCTACCGTGACGGTGACGCCTACACCTTCCCGGTCGAATACGACAAGTGGTACTACAGCGAACTGAAGACCCCCGAGCAGAATGCCGTTGCCAAGTATCCGAGAGCGACCCTCACCAACTCCGCGAAGAACAACTATGAGCAGATGACCGACTACTGGCTCTTCAACGGCGCCTACTTCCGTATGAAGAACATCACGCTCAGCTACACCGTTCCTTCTCGTCTGACCAAGAAGATCAACGTCCAGCGGCTCCGTCTCTACACGGCCGCCACGGATCCGTTCAGCATCTCCAAGTTCCCGCAGGGCTGGGATCCCGAAGCTTACGCGAACCTCAGCGCCTATATTGTCAAGACCTTCACGGTCGGTGCCCAGATCACTTTCTAAAGCAGTCTGATTATGAAAAGATTTTTGACTCTCCTTTCCATATTTGCCCTGGCGGTCGTTTCCTGCGAGGAGAACCGCGAGGCCCAGGAGCAGGAAGCCTATGCCGGCGACCGCACGAAGGTCACGATGGCTACCGACCCGATTCCCTATGGAGGCGGTTCCCTGACCGCGACCGTCGCGTCGGAGCTTCCTTTCACCATCTCCGTCCCGAAGACGGCCACCTGGCTGACCGCCAGCGTTTCCGGAGACCAGATTACCTTCACGGCGACCGAGAACCCGACCGCGGTTCTCCGCTATGCGAGCGTCGCCGTCATCGATACCAACGATGAAATCGTCATGACCCGGGTCGAGGTCCGGCAGGCGGCCAATCCGAACGCCGAACCCGTCGTCCATGCCTTCAGCGTGAGCGACGTGGCGCTCGAGGTTCCTGCGGAAGCGACGTCGGCCTCCTTCGATGTCCGTGCCGAGGTCGCCTGGACCGCCGCCGTTACCGACGGTGCGACGGTCGATCCGGCTTCCGGCAATGGAGACGCGACCGTCATCGTGTCCTTCCCGGCCAATGAGAAGACCGAGCCGGTTACCTATACCGTAACGGTCAAGACTGATGACAAGAATGTCGAAACGGCCGAGTATCAGGTTGTCGTCACCCAGGCTGCCGCCGAGGTGAAGCCGACCCATACCTTCGTCGTCTCCCCGCTTGAGATTGCCGTCGACGCGGCTGCAACGACCGCCGCGATCGCGGTCGAGGGCGATGTCGCCTGGACGGCTGCCGGCGAGGGCGTGACCCTCGAGCCTGCTGCCGGAGAAGGTGCCGGAACCATTAATGTCGGCTTCCCGGCCAACGAGAAGGGCGAGAAGGTTACCTATACCGTAACGGTCAAGACGGCCGTCGAGGGCGTCGCGCAGGCGGAATACGCCGTCGTGATCACCCAGGCCGCCGCCCAGGTCGGTCCGGAACTCGAGATGCTGGCCCAGTGGCACTTCAAGGCGGAATATGCGGATGTGCTCGGCGCCCATTTCGCGGAAGCCGCCAAGATCGACGGTGCGACCAACGCCGCGGCCTGCCAGGTCGGTTTCGGTGAAGACCTCTACTGTGCGGCGAATGAGACCGGCAACGGCAAGATCATGTTCTACAATGCAACCGACAAGACGGAAATCAACCCGAAGGGACGTTGCAAGAGAGGTATCGGGAACAGCGGCGAGCCTTGCTGGTACGGTGCCTGGATCGGGGACTACATCTGGATGGAGGCGACTCCGACGGCTCCTCTTGCCGCCGGAACGACCCTGAACATCTGGTTCACCCTCCGTCCGAATACCAAGAATACGCTGAAGTACTGGCTTCTCGAAATCAATGACGGCGGGACCTGGGTCCCGGTCGGCGATGTCCAGACGGCGTCCGTGAACGGCGTCGACGTCAAGTACAACATCGAACTGAAGTTCGATCCGAACGGTGCGGGCACTCCTGAAAGCCCGACGCAGTTCAACTCCTATGTCGACCGGAACTACACCTTGACCAAGTCTGTGGACAAGGTCGAGTACAAGGTTACCTGCCAGTCCCTGATGATTTCCGACGGAACCAAGGTCGTGACCTACATCGGAGAATCTTCCGGAAAGGATGAGAACCCTGTCGTCCGTATGGCCGGCGAGGATTCCTCCGGCGGCGGATCGACTCCCGTTACCCACCACACCTGGATCGCAATCGTTAAATAAGAGAGAACATGAAAAAATATATCATTTTCGCATTCGCCGCGCTGACCCTTGCCGTCGGCTGCGTCGACCTGGACCGGAATCCGCTTTCCGAAGGGTCCAGCGAGAACTGGTTCAGCAATGAGCAGGAAGTCGTCCTTGCGCTCAACGCCCTCTACAATCCGGCGCTGTGGCGTTCGGAATGCACCCGGTTCTTCAATACGGACCGCTGGACCGACGACTGGAACCAGCGGACCCAGCTTTATGACTGGCTCGGCGGTACGATCAGCTCGTCCTGGGGCCAGGGCGCGACCGACTGGGGGAACAGCTACAAGGGTATCGCCCGTGCCAATACCATCCTCTACAGCCTCGACAAGGCAAAGGACGCCCTGAGCGACGCCCAGATGGCCCAGTATACGGGGGAAGCCAAATTCTTCCGCGCCTGTTTCTACTCTTACCTCATCGCTCTCTTCGGCGATGTGCCGTTCTATACGGATTACATCACCCTGGAGGAGGCATACGAGATGGGTCGTATCGACCGCGAAGTGGTCCTCGGACATATCTATGAGGATTTCGACGCGGCTATCGCAGCCCTGCCGGAAAGCTATACCGGGACCCAGCGGGTCACCAAGGGTGCCGCTCTCGCGATGAAGGCCCGGATCGCCCTGTACATGAGCGACTGGCAGACCTGCGCCACTGCAGCGAAGGCCTGCATGGACCTCGGCCTCTATTCGCTCCACCCGGACTTCCGGGAACTCTTCCTCTCTTCGACGAAGACTTCCCCGGAACATATCTTCGCCCTTCCGTGCTCCAACACCCTCGGAATCCATTCCTATGACGAGGCCACGACCCGTTCGTTCTATCCGCGAAACAACGGCGGAACGTCCGTCGCCCAGCCTTCCTACGACCTCTTCTTCGCCTTCCCCTGCACGGACGGCAAGCTGCCGTGGGAGTCTCCGCTCTATGATCCCGCCGATCCGTTTGCAAACCGCGACCCGCGTCTCGGCGAGACGATCGTTCCGTTCTATTCCGAATTCATGGATTATATCTACAATCCGCGGGTTGACGCTTCACAGGTCGCCCAGGTTTCGACCGGCGTGGCGACGACCGTCGTCGCGGCCGCCCATCCCGGCGCAGAGCCCGTCAAGGGAGCGAGCGGAAACTGGGAGATCGACGGAATCAATACGAATGTCAGGGCGGAAACCGGCAAGGCCAATGTCGTCGGTGCGGACGGATTCTGGCACCTGAACTGCGCCCTCGTCAAGAACAATGACTCCAAGACCGGTTCCAAGGACTGCTCTTACAACGGTTTCGTCCTGAAGAAATACATCGACGAAGAATGGATCGACGACCGGCTCACCGACATGCCGCAGGTCATCATCCGCTACGGTGACGTCCTGCTGATGTACGCCGAGGCCAAGATGGAGATGAACCAGATTGACCAGAGCGTCTTCGACGCCCTCAATTCGCTCCGCGCCCGCGCCTACAAATGCGGCCTGAAGGAAACCTCCAAGTACCCGGCCATCACCGAGACCAACCAGACCAAACTCCGCCGGATCATCCGCAACGAGCGCCGGATCGAACTGGCCTGGGAGAACCGCCGCTGGTTCGACCTGATCCGCTGGAGAGTCTGCGAGGAGGCCCTGACGATGCCGTGCTACGGTCTTGCCGCCAACGCAAGCCGGAAAGCCAACGAGAAGACCCCGTACTGGTTCTTCCCCAAGGATCTGAAGGTCCGGATGAGCGAGACCTCGATCATCGATCTGAGCGACATGGACAATTATCCGTCCTATTACCAGATCAACGTCCAGAAGGCATTCGTCCCCCGGCAGTATCTCTTCCCGATTCCGATCAACGAGAGGACCGTCTGCCCGAAACTGACCCAGAATCCCGGATACTAGCATGACGGACGATATCCAAGTTTCCCGATTCCTTCCGCTGAAGCGCGTGCTCGTCCACGATGTGTTCGACACGGGCTTCAACGGATGGATGAATATCATGCCGAACTTCTGCAATGAAGGCTTCGAGCAGAGCCCGAGCATCGTGATCAAGGACCAGTGGCCCGCCTGCATGCTCTCGAGCGCGACCTTCCGGTATCCCGGATCGCACGGTTCGATGAGCGGGCAGTACAGCCTCAAGATCTCGACCCGGAACGTCTGCTCCCCTTATGCCGAAAAACCGGCGCCGGGGTCCATGGGACACGGCATCAAGCGGATCTCCTTCTTCCGGAAGGGGAAATACCTGCAGTTCGAAACGTGGTTCGCCTACACCGCGGAGCAGGATGTCTGCGACGCGGGAGGCGAACTCCCCGGACTGCACGAGAATTCCATCCGGTGCTTCGGTTTCGGCTGGGACCTGCAGGAGCGGGGCGACAACCGCCATTTCGCGGGGGTCCGCTACCTCAACGCCGTCGACGGCCGGCCGGTCCGGAAGTGGCAGATGATCTGGCCCTGGGCCGAAAGCGACAAGGCCTGGGCCTATGATACCGAAGGTGACTGGTGCGTCAAGGGCGTCGACCCGTTCTGGAACGGGAAACGCTATCCGGACGGCCGCCACGAGGGGTTCATCGATGTTCCGGACGGACACCAGGACCTCTGCTACAACGAGACGGACTGCAAGCTCAACTGGCAGTATTTCCGTCTTCTGATCGATACGGAAAAATACGAATATGTCGAGATGCAGTGCCAGGACAAGGTCATGGACCTCGGACGGCACCCGATCTACGGGGCTCCGGCCTATGCCCGGATCGAGGGGCTCATGAACCCCCTCGCCTGGGTCGAGACCGATGCGCCGCGCCGGAGTTTCCTCTACCTGGACTCCGTCGTCATATCCCAAGAGTAAGAGAATATGAAGAGAAGAATTTGGTTGATGCTGGTCCTCGCCGGGGCCGTTTTCGCCTGCAAGAAACCAGTCGATCCGACTCCGACGCCGACCCCGACGCCTTCCGATGAGACCGGCCCTGCGGTCGTCAAGGTCGGCGAGGTCCTTCCCGCCTGGGAAGAGGGCTGGCTGGACATCCATTCCATCAACGGCGGTCGCGGGGAGAGTTTCTACTACATTCTCCCCGACGGAACGACGATGCTGATCGATGCGGCCGGCGCCCCACAGAACGAGTACACGGCGGATAAGGACGGCTTCCCGTCCAAACCGGACGTTACGGTCAGCTGCGGCCGGGTGATCATCAATTACATAAAGCATTTCGCTCCTGCCGTAGCCGACGGAAAGATCGATTATTTCATGGCTTCCCACTACCACGGCGACCATATCGGCGCGTGGCGGGACGCCTGGCGGACGACCTACAAGTGGGAATACAACACCGAAGGTGGTTTCGTCATGAACGGTCTGCCGGAGGTGGGGGTGGAACTCCCGATCGTCAAGATCATCGACCGGGGCGACTGGACCGACCGGGTCTCGGCGGACTATTTCGACTCCGGCGGGAAACTACGGTACCAGAACTACATCAAATTCGTGGAATGGACCGCGAAGAAATACGGGACGGTCCGGGAAGCGATGAAGGTCGGCCATGACGACCAGATTGTCCTGAAGCACCATCCGGAACAATATCCGTCTTTCTCCGTCCGGAACATTGCGGCTTCCGGTCGCGTATGGACCGGAGTCGGCACGAACGAATACTCCGAGATGCCCTCCGCAGAGGAGATGCTCCAGCACGCCTCCAGTTCCGACTGGGCCGTCGGGGAGAACATCTACAGCTGCGCGTTCCATCTCAAATACGGCTCCTTCGATTACTTCGCGGGCGGCGACCACCAGTACAACGGCCGCTCCACCTACGCTTGGAAGGACATCGAGGCCCCGATGGCGAAGGTCATGCAGAAGGTGGAGGTCATGAAGGCCGGCCACCACGGCACGGCCAACACCAATAGCAAGGAGTTCCTCGCCGTGCTGAAACCGGATGTGTTCATCGCCGCGACCTGGCAGGACGTCCAGCCGAATCCCGCGACGATCCAGCGGGTCCTGGATGCGAACAAGGAGGTGAAACTGTTCACCACCAACATCGCGTCCTCCAACCTCCAGCTGATGCAGGAGGCCGGGATTCCCGCGAACCGGTTCTCGGCGACCCAGGGCCATGTCGTGGTCCGTGTGGACCCCGGCAAGGTCAAGTATTGGGTCTTCGTCCTCGATGACAACAATGAACAATATAAAGTGAAGGCCAAATTCGGACCTTTCCGTGCACAATAGCGTATGAAAAAGATTATCACAGGGTTGGCTCTCCTGGCGCTCCTGGCCGGATGTGCGAAGACGCCGGTTTCCGTCAAGCCCGGAAAAGTCCTGCCGGCGTGGCAGGAAGGCTGGCTGGACATCCATTCCATCAACAGTGGCCGCGGGGAGAGCTTCTTCTACATCTTCCCGGACGGGACGACGATGCTGGTCGACGCCGGCGGCTCCCTTCCGCAGGAGGATTATCCCCTCGACCCTCCGGGTCTCCCTTCCAAGCCCTCCAAGGACATCACGACGGGAAAGGTCGTCACGGACTATGTCCGGCACTTCGAACCGTCTGTTTCCAAGGAAGCGCTTGATTATATGATGATTACGCATTTCCACGGGGACCATTTCGGCATGCTTGCCCCGACGCCGGGCGCCGCCGGGATCCAGGTCCATCCCGAAGGCGGCTTCCAGATGGTCTCGGTCGCCGAAGTCGGAGCGAACCTCAAGGTCGGGACCGTCATCGACCGGGGCGATTTCTCCTCCCGCGCCTCGAAGGGGTTCCGCAACAAGGCTTCCTGGGAGCGGTATGAGAATTACCGGAAGTTCGTCGCCTGGTCCGAGAAGGCCAACGGCACCGTGTACCAGCCCATGCAGGTCGGCCGGGACGACCAGATCGTCCTGAAGCACGACCCGTCGAAGTATCCGGGCTTTTCCGTCCGGAACATCGGCGCCGGCGGCAATTACTGGACCGGCGTGGGGACGGAGGTCGATTCGACCTATATCCCTTCCGCCGAGCAGTGTCTCATCTGGGCGGAGTCCGAAGATCCCGAGGCCCCGAATATCAACGAGAATATCTTCAGCTGCCTCTTCCACCTGCAGTACGGGAAATTCAACTATTTCGCGGGCGGCGACCTCCAGTACAAGCACAAAGAAAAGATCCCCTGGTTCGACGCCGAGGCTCCGGTCGCGAAGATCATGCCCGAGGTGGACGTCATGAAGCTCTGCCACCACGGTACGAGCGGAACGAACAGCCAGGCGCTCCTGAACGCCCTGAAACCGGATGTCGCCATCGCGGCGAACTGGCGCGACGTGCAGCCGAATCCCGCGACGATGAAGCGGGTCTGGAAGGCCAACCCCGACGCGAAGATCATCTCGACGAACATGGCGCCCGCCAACCGGGACCTCCTCCTGTCGAACGATGTCGATCCGGACAGGTTCCTTTCCGTGCAGGGTCATGTCGTCGTCCGGGTCGAGCCGGGCGGTGACCGCTACTGGGTGCTGATCCTGGAAGATGACGACCAGGCCTACAAGGTCAAGGCCGTCCATGGACCTTATCAATCTAAATAATTGGCAATGAGACTGTTCAATGCATCCCACCTCGAAGTCAAGAAGTACTTCGAAGGAAATTTCCAGACCAATCCCTATGAGGCGGGATGGGCTTCGGAGTGCATCTTTTTCATCCACGTCGAGGACCGGATCGGGGATCCGGAACTGAACGCGCGCGTGCAGATCTCCCATGACGGCGTACACTGGTGCGACGAGGGGACCGTCTCGGGTCCTATCCGGGACGGCCTGAACTTCATCCGCGTCCGCGAATTCGGCAACTGGCTCCGCCTCGACGCAACCGTGACCGGCGGATCCATGAAACTGAACATCCAGATTGCCTGCAAGGAATAGCGCATGACTCCGGCCGATTATCTGATCATCCTCCTGTATTTTGCGGGACTCCTGGCGGTCGGCTGGCTGCTGGGCAAGCGGATCAGCAGCTCCCGGGAGATGTTCATCGCCGGGAAGAATTCTTCTTGGTGGCTGTCCGGACTGTCTACCTACATGACGATCTTTTCGGCCAGCACCTTCGCCGTTTGGGGCGGCGTGGCCTTCAAGCATGGCCTCTGCGCGGCGATCATCGGCATGATGATTGGCGTCGTGTCCCTCGCGGTCGGCAAGTGGGTTTCCGTCAAATGGGCCCGGATGAACATCAGTTCCCCGGCGGAGTACCTGACGCACCGTTTCGGGGACGGAACGCTCAAGTTCTATTCCGTCGTCCTGATCATCGGCCGGGCGGTCCATACCGCGGTTGCCCTCTATGCGATTTCCATCATGGTCGTCGCCGTGATGCCCCTCCCGGAAGGCCATGTCCTCGCAGATCCGGCGACGGGCCATCTCCGTGTCCAGTGGGCTGTCATCATCCTCGGCCTCATCACCTTCGTCTATACGGCGATGGGCGGATACCTGGCCGTCCTGATGACGGATGTGATCCAGTTCGCGGTACTTTTCGTGATGTTCCTGATTCTGGTTCCGCTCTCGCTCCATTCCGTCGGCGGGTTCGAGACCTTCGCGGCGAAGGCCCCGGAGGGCTTTTTCCGGATCACCAATAATGAGTACACCGGCGGCTGGCTCGTGTTGTGGACCATCCTGAACTTTTTCATGATCGGCGGAGACTGGCCCTTCGTCCAGCGCTATATCAGCGTCCCGACAGCGAAGGACGCCCGGAAGAGTTCCTACCTTGTCGGCGCTCTCTATCTTCTGACACCGATTCTCTGGTACCTTCCGGCAATGGTCTACCGGACCGTCGATCCGGGAGCCAATCCGGAACAGGCGTACATGCTGATGAGCCAGCGGGTCCTGGGCCCGGGACTCCTCGGTTTCATGATCGCGGCGATGATGTCCGCGACCCTGTCGCTGGTCTCAGGGACGCTCAATGTGTTCGCGAACGTCTTTACCTGCGACCTCTACCTGCCGCGCCATCCGGAAGCCACGGAGGCGCAGAAAATCAAGGTCGGGCGCCGGTTCACGTATATTTACGGGCTCATGCTGGTCGTGATCGCTGTCCTGCTCCCGCTTCTGGGCGGGGCGGAGAAGGTCGTGATCATGCTCCTGACCGTCGTGATCTCACCGATCTTCATCCCGTCGATCTGGGGCCTGTTTTCAAAGAAGATCCGGGGCCGGGACGTCATCATTTCCATGGGGGTGACCTATGTGCTGGCGATCCTGGTGAAGTTCCACCTCCTGTTCCCGGAGTGGGTTTCCGCAAATTCGTACCTGGCGGACGCCATCGTGGGTTGCCTTGTCCCCCTTTTCATGCTGACGATCTTCGAGATCGCAGGACGGAAGCGGCCGGTCGAGGAGGGCTACCTGAAGATGGAATCCCTGCTCGGGGATGAGAACCGCATGGAGGATGCCGTCGCGAAGAAGGCCGGCCGCGCCTATTCCGGCATGGCCCTGAAGATTTTGGCGGGCACCTATCTCGCCGTCGGCCTGATCTCGCTCGTCCTCTCGTTCTTCTTCCCGGCAACCCGGCGCCTCCTCCTGCTTTTCGGCGGCGCCCTGACCGCCATCTCCCTCCTCGCCTTCCTGGTCCTTCGCATCGTAAACGCCCGTCGTTCAGAGCCTTAACCCTTCCCCTCTGTCCTTTTCGGGACAAAGGCAAATGGATAAACAATTGAATATAAACGAGATATGAAACGCTTTCTTTATTTCATCGCGGCCGGCCTGCTACTTGTATCCTGCAACGGCTCCCATGTGAAACTTCCCGTAACCCGCAGTTTTGACTGCGACGTGCTGGTCATCGGCGGCGGAACGGCCGGAACAGCCTCGGCGATCTGTGCGGCCCGTCATGGGGCGAAGACGATCCTCGCCGAGCGCAACGGCGTCCTCGGCGGGACCGCGACGGCGGGTCTCGTCGCTCCGTTCATGTCCTCGACGACGCCGGACGGAAAGACTTTCCTGATCCGTGGAATTTACGAAGACCTCGTGAACCGGATGGTCGCGGAGGGAGGAGCCATCCATCCCCTCGACGCCAAAATCGGCTCCTGGACCGCCTACCGCGACAAGGGCCATCACGGCCTGACGACTTTCGACTACGAGTGCCTCAAGCGGACGCTGGAGGCGATGTGCACCGAAGCGGGCGTGAACCTGATGTACCATATGCTTTTCATCAAGGCGGATACCCGGAAGGGCAAGATCACGGCGGCGTATTTCGCGACGAAGGACGGAATCTGGAAGGTGACCGCAAAGGAATATATCGACTGCACCGGGGACGGTGACCTGGCCTACCAGGCAGGGGTTCCGGTCGTCATCGGGGACGGCGAGGGCGGCGTCCAGGCCGTGTCCATGTTCTTTACCGTACGGGGCGTGGACAAGGCGAAAATGGACGCGCACAACGCCAAGTGCCTCGCGGAAGGCGACTACGAAGGCCAGTGGTACATGAACGAGATCAAGGCGGCCCGCGAGAAGGGAGAATTCCCTTCCTGGCGCAACAAGATCGCGCTGTTCGAGAATTTGGACGGGACCTATACGGTCAATATGGCCCAGAGCGACGGAGTCGACGGACTAGACCCGAAACAGGTGACCGATGCGGAGATCGACGGCCGCAAGCAGTGCGCCGAGATCGTGAAGTTCCTCCGGAAATATGTCGACGGCTGCCAGGATGTCGAACTGGTCGCGACGGCGGCCGACCTCGGCGTCCGCGAGACCCGCCGGATCGAGGGCGTCTATACCGTCACGACAGAGGACGCCAAGAATTCGGTCCGGTATCCCGACCCGATTTTCTGCTGCGCCAACAGCATGGACATCCATAAGAAAGGCTTCGTGGACTATGTCGCCCGCAACACGAACGAGCCGTTCTTCATTCCCTACCGCGCCCTGCTGCCGCAGAAGGTCGACAATCTCCTCGTCGCCGGGCGCTGCGCCGCGGCCGAACGGCCCGTGATGGCGGCGATCCGCGTGATGCCTCCGTGCTTCGCGATGGGCCAGGCGGCCGGAACCGCCGCGGCGATGGCTGTCAAGGCCGGCGTCGGTCCGAAGGAGATCGATACCGACCAGCTGATCGCGACCCTCAAGGCCGACGGCGTCTACCTTCCCCCCGCTCTCCGGGAAGGGGAAGAAGTGAAATGGTAATCTGAAGGCATTGGATATGAAAAAGGAAACCCTTCTGTCTATTGCAAAGCGGTGCAACTGTTCCGTTACGACTGTCTCCCGTGTCCTGAACGGAAAGGCGAATAAATACCGGATCAGCAAAGCAACGGAAGAGAGGGTGATGGCTGATGTCCTGCGGACTGGTTATGTGCCGAATTATACGCAGCAAAGTCTCCGCGGGAAGCAGACCGGCATGATCGGATTGCTGTTGCCCTCCATAACGAATCCGTTCTTTGCCGATATGGCCGGCCATATCGTGGCGGAGTTGAACCAGTCCGGTTATTCGGCAATCCTGATCGATACCATGGAGGATGCTTCCCGGATGAACAAGGATGCTATCGCCTTGATGCAGCGCCATGTAGAAGGCGTCATTGCCGCTCCGTGCGGGGAAGACCCTTCGGCTCTGGAGATGATCAACCGAGAGGTCCCTGTTGTGCTCGTAGACCGCTTTTACGAGAATAGCAGCCTTTCCTATGTAACGACCAACAATTATAAAGGAGGTTATGACGGGACACGCCTCTTGATCCAGGCCGGGCACCGGCGGATCTGCTGCATTGAAGGAGCCCGGTCGTCCATGCCTAACCGGGAAAGGGTGGAAGGATATATGAAGGCGATGGAAGAAGCGGACCTCAGAGACCGGATTCTTATCACCGGCAATGACTTTTCCGTTGTAAACGGGTATCTCTCCACCAGACTTCTCCTTGCCGCACCGGAACCGCCAACGGCAATTTTTGCGCTGAGCAATACGATTCTGCTCGGAACGTTGAAGGCGATCCGGGAATCGGGACTTTCCGTGCCGGAAGATGTTTCCGTTATCTCGTTTGACGACAACATGTATATGGACTATATGACTCCGGCAATCACGCGTGTAGGCCAGCCGGTGGAAAATATGGCCAAGCTGGCCGTCAAGATCCTCTATGACCGTTTGCATCCGGCGGGTTCTTTCTCTGTCAACTCCCAGATCCGTCTTTCTCCAGAAATAATCCGGAGGGACTCGGTCGCATCCGTCTTGAAATAGCGCAAATATTGCGCAAGTCGGGAAGGATTTAACCCTCGATATTTGATTGGGCGGAAAACTGGGAACAGTTTGATTATTTTAAATTTGTGATAGTGGAATAACCGGATGACCGTCAAGACGCGGCTTAGGCGGTTATCCATACTCGGTAGAGAAGAATTAACTAATCTTTCATAATATGGTAAATAATCCGCTGCTCGCATTATTCGTATCAATTACAATTTGCCTTGGCTGTTCCCGCCCGGTCTCTTCGCCGGAACCGTTTACGGCCGGACCTGAGGTCTTCAATCCCGCCGGGAGCCATATCCAGGGCATCGCAGCAAGCGAGGACGCCCTTTACATTTCGCAGGACCGCCACCTCGCCAAGGTGGATTGGACCGGGAAACTGATCAAGAGCCGGGAGGTTCCGAACCATACCGGGGACCTCTGCTGGTACAAGGGGGAACTGTATGCCGCCCTGGCGCTCAGCGCGTCCGAGGCGACCACACCCCTGTCCGACCCTTCTGCCGGCGTCGGCAAGATCCAAGTCTTCGACAAGGATCTCAACCTGGTGCGGGAGACGGAAATCGACCGCCGCACCGACGGAATCACCTGTCTTGACGGCGTTATTTACATCGGCATGGGTGCCAAGGAACAACCGTCCTCGACCCCCCACCGCATCAACATCCTCGGCCGTTTCGATGCCAAAACCCTCAAGGAAATCGCTCCCCGGGCAGAGTTCGACTACGGGTATGAAACCAGTTACAGTTTCCAGAACATCACGACGGACGGCAAGGTGATTTACGCTTCGTTCTATTCCGTGAAGAATGCGCCCCAGATCGTCGTGTTCGACAAGGATCTCAAGGTCCTCCGGACGTACTTCCTCAAGGCGAACCAGGGACTGGACGTCATGCCCGGGAAACTCTCCGGAGGGAAGCTGCTCTTCATCAAGGCGAGCAGCAGCAAGACCGCCGACCCGAAAGCCGTTACCTGTTCCTTCGATTTCTGGAGTCCGGAGGAATAATGAAACCATTGTAAGCCACTTTTAATATCCATTAATCTATAATCACAATGAAATTATTCAAGTCAATCGTCCTGGCCGCCGCGCTGGTCGTGGCTGCCATTCCGGCTTCCGCAGCCGGACAGGGATCGGTTCCTGTCAAGGGCCATGTGACTGATGTCAGCGGTGCGCCTCTTGAAGGGGTGACCGTCATGCTCGTCGGGGAGACCCTTGTCGGAACCGTGACCGATGCTGCCGGAGACTTTGAGATGAAAGCTCCTGTTGGAGCCGAACTCAGGTTTACCTCCATCGGTTATGCAGAAATGGTGGTAAAAGTCACCGGAGAACCTCTTAGCATTGTCCTCAAAGACGACACCCAGTTCCTCGACGAGGTTGTCGTAGTCGGTTATGGTACCGCCCGCAAGGGAGACTTGACCAGCCAGATTTCCAGCGTTGCAAGCGACAAATTGGTTGAACGGGGATCCGCTCAGGTGTCTACGGCCCTTCAGGGGCAGATTGCCGGTGTGCAAATCACGCGATCGAGCGGCAACAATGCCTCGCAGGCCACGATCCGTATCCATGGTATGACGACCATGTCGGAGAATGATCCGCTTGTCATCATCGACGGCGTCCCGGGCGAACTTGCCTATATTGACGCCGAGGATATAGAGACCCTTTCCGTTCTCAAAGACGCGTCTGCGGCGGCTATTTACGGAGCTCGAGCCGCGGCCGGCGTCATCCTCATCACCACCAAGCGTGCGAAGACGGACCAGTTTATTCTGGACTATAAGTATGAGTATTCCTTCGACAGGCCGACGGTCCGCCCGGAAAAGGCAAGCGTCGTGGATTTTCTCAATGTCTTCAATGAAGTTCGCGAAAATGACGGCTCCGGGCCGAACTCGGTCTATTCCAAAGAGTTCATCGAGAATTACATGGCCAACAATGCCAAGGATCCCATCCACTATCCGAATACGGACTGGGTCGGCATGATGATTAAAAACAGCACGGCCCATCAGAAGCATGCCCTCAGCATCGCCGGCGGATCCGAACGGATCAAGACCAAGGCGACTTTCAACTATTTCACCGGCGACGGCTATTATGACGGGAATACGTTCAATAAGTATTCCGGCCGTGTGAATACGGATATGCAGATCAACTCCTGGATGAAGGCTTCCTTCGATCTTCAGTACCATTACAATATCCTGGATGACATTCCGGCTGGCAATGAGCCCGGCAACGGCATTATCGACAAAGCCTATGGCCTTCCCCAGATTTACACGGCGAAGTGGGGTGATGGTACATATTCCGATGTCAAGGATGGCAATAACATCCTTCCCCTTCTGGAAGCCGGCGGTTTTGTCCAGAACAAACACTACGGTCTTCAAGGCAAGGCACAGTTGGATATCACCCCGTTTAAAGGGATGACCCTTACCGGTATCTTCTCGCCGAATTACAACTTCTCCAGGAATAAAACCTTCAAGAAACGGCTTATCCTAAATTATGAAGACGGAAAGGCCTGTAACTCTTTGGAGCAGAATGCTACGAGCCTTGCTGAAACCCGTGGTTACAGCGAGTCTTATACCTATCAGGCGCTGGCCAATTACCAGAACCGTTTCGGCGAACATGCCTTGAACGGAATGCTCGGTTATGAGGGCTTCACCTATTATCATGAGGCTGTCGATGCCAGCCGGCTCAATTACACGTTGACGAACTTCCCGTACCTCGACCTCGGCCCCGAGGACTTCGAGTACAACTCCGGGAGTGCGAGCCACAACGCCTATCAATCCGCGTTCGGCCGACTGATTTATTCGTTCAAGAACCGTTATCTGCTTCAGGCCAGTATCCGTGTTGACGGTTCATCCCGTTTCGCCTCCCAATACCGCTGGGGTGTTTTCCCGTCATTCTCTCTTGGATGGGTCGTTTCCGATGAACCCTGGTTCAACGACAAGGGCCTGACCAATTATCTCAAACTCCGAGCCTCCATGGGTAAGCTTGGAAACGAGCGCCTTGGCTCCGACTTCCCGTATCAGGCTGCGATGGAATTCGGTACCGTCTATCTCCGCAACAACAGTTCCAAGCAAGTTGAGGCCGTCCAGTCTGCCCGTCAGACCCATTATGCATATGAAGACCTGACCTGGGAGACCACGACGACCTATGGTGCGGGTATTGACGCCGCTTTCTTCGACAGCCGGCTCACGGCGACCGTCGACGCCTACTACAAGAAGACTGAAAACATGCTTCTGACCGTCGGCTTCCCGTCCTATTACGGCTATAGCTCTCCTGAAGCCAATGCCGGAGACATGCACACCTATGGCTATGATATCGAACTTGGATGGAAAGACCGCGTCGGCGACTTCTGGTACAGCCTGTCCGCCAACCTCTCCGACTATCGTTCGATCATGGGCTACCTCGGCGACAAGAAGACCCTCAGCGGCAACTACCTTTATGAGAAGGGTTCCTATTTCCAGGAGTGGTATATGTACAAGACCGATGGTCTCGTGCAGACCGCAGAGGATGCCAAGCTCCCAAGCCTGACGGCCGTGAATATGCCCGGTTTCATCAAGTATGTCGATGTCAATGAAGATGGAAAGGTCAACGCGGATGACAAGGTCCGTCTTGGCAATTCCCGCCCGGAGTACCTCTATGGCGGAAACATCTCCATGGGCTACAAGAATTTCGATTTCAGTCTCCAGTTCCAGGGTATCGGTCATCAGCAAGTCCTGTTCAATACCACTTGGATCCAGCCGATCCGGGACCAGTACAAGAGTGTACCCCAGAACCTGATGGGCAATTACTGGAGCAAGTACAATACGGAAGAGCAGAATCTCAAGGCAAAGTATCCGCTCGTGACCTTCACGTACCGGACCAATACGACTTCCGGCTCTGACTACTGGCTGTTCAACGGCGGTTACTTCCGCGTCAAGAACATCGTTCTTGGCTATACTTTCCCGAAACGAATCACGGATTCCCTCAAGATGAAAGGACTCCGCGTCTATGCCAACATCACCGACCTCCCTGCAATCAGCAACTACCCGAAGGGAATCGATCCGGAATGGAGTTGGGGCGGCGTGTACATTTCCACGACGGCTACGCTCGGTGTCAATGTTAAATTCTAAATCGCATCAATCATGAAAAAGATATCTATTTTTATCGCTATTCTGTCTGCGGCATTGATGCTTCCCGCCTGCGTGGATCTTGACCTGAACCCGCTTTCCGAAGGCTCCAGCAGCAACTGGTTCGCTTCTCCTGAAGAGTTTGAGATGGCCACGGCAGACATGTACCGAACGGATTTTTATCCGTTGATGACCTCTCACTGGGGGGATGACCTCGCCAACCGCGTCAATGTCCCGGTTCTGTTCAACGGTACCCTGACGGCCGAGAACGGCACCATCGGCACTTGGTGGACCAACCTTTACAAGGGTATCACCCGTTCCCAGCGCGTCCTCGCCAATTTGGAAAAGGGAAAGAGCATGGGCATTGCCCAGGCTAAACTCGACCAGTATGAGGGTGAAGCCTATTTCTACATCGGTTTCGCCTACGGTTACCTCGCCTTCCACTGGGGCGATGTCATCCTGTACAAGGAGCAGGTAAGCCTGGAGGACTCTTACACACTACCGCGTAGTCCGAAGTCTGAGGTTCTCGCTTATGCTTATGAATGCCTCGACAAGGCTGGTGAAAAACTTCCGGTCTCCTATGCCGGTTCCCAGCGTTCCACGAAAGGGGCGGCTTATGCGATGAAAGCCCGTATCGCTCTTTACAATGGGGATTATGCCCTCGCGGCGGAAGCGGCCAAGAAGTGTATGGACCTGGGCGAATACGAGCTTGAAAAGGAGTATGAAGACATCTTTACGACGGACTTCTCCAAGGAATGGATCTTCTACTTCCCGGCTTCCGTTGCTCTGAAGAACTACTACTTCTACTATGACAACGTCAAAAAAGGAGTTACCCGAACGGCCGGCGGCCTCGGCCAGATGGGCATCACCTATGAGCTCTACTGCGCCTACCGCTGCACGGACGGTCTTCGGATTGACAAATCTCCGTTGTATAATCCGAAAGATCCGTTCGAGAACCGCGATCCGCGTCTCGGCAAGACCATCGTTCCCTTCGCGACCGCCTATAGAAAGGCAGCCCTCGGCGATAATTACAAACCGGAAGACTACGCCTGGCTCGGGTACGAGTATTCCCCGAGCCCCTGGGCCTACACGGTCAAACGGATGTCCGACGGCAAGCAAGTTACAAACAACGACTCGAAGGGCCGTGCCGAGCACGCGAACTACAATGGTTTACAGGTGAAGAAGTTTGTTGACGAGAGCTGGTTGGAGAACGGTCTCGCGGGTACCAACACGCCCCAAGTCTACATCCGTTACGGAGATGTGCTGCTGATGTACGCCGAGGCGATGATCGAACAGAACAAGTGTACCCAGGATGTCCTGGATCAGACAATCAACAAGCTTCGTGAACGTGCCTATGCCGGAAGCAAGATCCAGTATCCCCGCCTGATGCTCGGATCCCAGGCTGAGATGAGGGCCGAACTCCGCAACGAGCGGTTCGTCGAGATGGCGTTGGAGAAACTCCGCGTGGAGGACCTCTATCGCTGGAAACTCTGCCACGTCATCTTCAACCGCCCGCTTTACTACCTGCCGCGCGTCTGGTCTGGAAAGACCAATTGGGCCGGTGATACTTCGCAGGTCTCCGAGGCGTTCAAGAAGATCCTCAAGCAGTGGGACGACGGCAACTTCCCGATCGGCGGTGTGCCGAAGTTTGACGAGTATGGCTATGCGGATCTTACCGACCAGCTTGAAGCCGGTTACATCGCGGTTGCCGCCCAGCGGACCTTCGACCAGAGCCGCGACTACCTCTGGCCTATTCCCGCTGCGGACCGGCTCGTCAACCCGAATCTGACCCAGAACCCGGGATGGTAGCCTCGTGGAGGCTAACCTCTTGGCTCCTTTAATGTTATTGTGTTTACGTCTGGTGCATTTGCACCAGACGTTTTTCTTGAAAACGGTTGATAGAGAACGGATTAGCCTCCACGCGTCCCCTTATGCAATCCTGTCGAGGGCCTGGGCGAGGTCGGCGATGAGGTCGTCGACGTGCTCGGTGCCGATGGACAGGCGGATCGTGCTCGGGTAGATGCCCTGGTCCGTGAGCTCGGCTTCGGTGAGCTGGGAATGCGTGGTCGTGGCGGGGTGGATGACCAGCGACTTGACGTCGGCTACGTTGGCGAGGAGGGAGAAGATCTCCAGGGAATCGATGAACCGGAACGCTTCGTCCTTTCCTCCCTTTATCTCGAAGGTGAAGATGGACCCGCCTCCGCAGGGGAAGTACTTCCGGTAGGTCTCGTGGTCCGGATGGTCCGGCAGGGAGGGGTGGTTGACCTTGGCCACCTTCGGGTGCCGGGATAGGAAGTCCACGATTTTCAAGGCGTTGGCGACATGTCTCTCGACCCGGAGCGAGAGGGTCTCAAGGCCCTGCAGGAAGATGAAGCAGCTTACCGGGGAGAGGGTCGCGCCGGTATCGCGGAGCAGGATGGCGCGGGCCCGGGTGATATAGGCGGCCGGGCCGACAGCGTCGGCAAAGACGATTCCATGATAGCTGTTTTCTGGTTCCGTGAACTGCGGGAACTTGCCGGATGCCTTCCAGTCGAACTTCCCCGAGTCCACGATGACGCCGCCGATGGTGGTGCCGTGGCCGCCGATGAACTTGGTGGCGGAATGGACCACGATATCGGCGCCGAGTTCGATCGGCCGGAGGAGGAAGGGTGTCGCGAAGGTGTTGTCCACCACGAGGGGAATCCGGTGCCGGTGGGCGATTTCCGCGACTTTCTCGATGTCGATGACATTGCCGTTGGGGTTGCCGAAAGTCTCGATGAACAGGAGTTTCGTTTCCGGGCGGATGGCTTTTTCGAAGTTCCCGATGTCGGCGGGGTCGACGAAGGTGGTCGAGATTCCGTAGGGGACGAGCGTGTGCTGCAGGAGGTCATAGGTGCCGCCGTAGATGGTCTTGGCCGCGACGACATGGTCCCCCGCGCGGGTGATGTTCAGGATGGAATAGGTGATGGCGGCGGCGCCGGATGCCACGGCGAGGGCGCCCACACCGCCCTCCAACGCGGCGATGCGCTGTTCCAGGATGTCCTGGGTCGTGTTGGTCAGGCGGCTGTAGATGTTGCCGGGATCCGCCAGGCCGAAGCGGGCGGCGGCGTGCTCGCTGTTATGGAAGACATAGGAGGATGTCTGGTAGATGGGGACCGCGCGGGCGTCGGTTGCGGGGTCTGCGTGCTCCTGTCCTACGTGGAGCTGAAGGGTCTCGAAGTGAAGTTTGCGTGTTGCCATAATCGTTGTATTTTTCTGCTTGCAAAGTTATGGCGTGCGGAGATTTCAAACAAGAAACTTTGAAAATTAGGAGGAATCCTCTAAATTTGCCAACAATCGCAGGGGATGTGGTTTGAATGACCAGAGTAAAGTCCTCTCCGACAAAAGATTCCACTATGACCGAAACGCTCGACAAAACCGACATCCAGATGCTTCGCGTCCTCCAGGAGAACGCCCGCATCACCGTCAAGGACCTGGCCCTGAAGGTCCATCTCTCCCCGACCCCCGTTTTCGAACGCCTGCACCGACTGGAAAAAGAGGGTTTCATCCGCCGCTATACGGCCGTCCTGGACGCCGCCAAGCTCGGACGCGGCTTCCTGGTGTTCTGCAGCGTGCGCCTCCGGCGGATGGGGAAGGAGATCGCCAATGATTTCGTAAACCGGGTGAAGGATATCCCGGAAGTGGCTGAATGCTACAACATTTCGGGCGATTTCGATTACCTTCTCAAGATTTACGCCCCGGACATGCAGTACTACAACGACTTCCTCATCAACACGCTCGGAACCATCGACAGCCTGGGGTCTGTCCAGAGTTCCTTCGTGATGAACGAGATCAAGAATATCTGCGGCCTGCCGCTGTAGGGGTCACTGCTTCGGCGGGTAGCAGCCGTGAATGCAGAAAGTCTGGTCGTTGGGGAGACCTTTCTGGCCGACGCCCTCTTTCATAAGGGCCTGGAGCTCTGACAGATAATCCGTATAGACGCTCCGGGGCAGGGACCCGTGGGCCTTGCAGACGGACGCCGCCATGCCGACGACCTCGCCCATCATGCCGCAGGTGCGGATGACCCGGGTCGATCCGAGGGCGACGTGCGTCGCGCTGATGTCCCGTCCGGCCATGAAAAGATTGTCAATATTGCGGCTGTACAGGCAGCGGTAGGGAATCGGATAGGGCTCGAAATACTTGTGCTCCGCGGTCGTCATGAACTCCATCCCGGGGAAGTCCCGGCTGTTCTCGGGTTTCCGGTAGTGGAGGTCGATGGACCAGGAAGTCGAGCAGGTTCCGTCCGGATAGGGAATGACGTCCACGATGTCGTTTTCCGTCAGGACATGGTCCCCGAGGAGGCGCCGGGATTCGCGCTTCCCGGTAATATAGGCGACCCAGTCGAGGGCGCGGCTGGTGAATTCTTCCGCCCCGGAGGCGTGGTTTTTCAGGAATGACCAGTTCGAATAGACCGCGAGGAGGCCGAAGTCGCGGATGCGTTCGACGTCCTTGATCATATCGTCGCTGAGGCCGGTCTCCCAGTACCATTCGCTCTTTTTCACCCGTTGGACCGTGCTGTCCGAGAAGTGGAGTCCATATTCGAATTCGGGGAAGGCAGAGGGTGCGCCGGTGTCCTTCGAGTTCCAGAGGAGCGAGGCTCCAAGATGCTCTTTGTCAGCCGTTTCCGGGGCCATGGGTTCGTTGTATTCGCTCCTGGCCTCCCGCCCTTCCGTCCAGTCGGCACCGGCCATGAACCCGAGGTTCCCGTCACCGGTGCAATCGGAAAAGAGCGGAGCCGAGAGGCGGATCAGTTTCCCGGAATTGATCTCCCTGGCATCGACCGATGCGATCCGGGAGCCGTCCTTGACGACCGAAACGGCGTGGTAGGGAGCGAAGATATCGACCCCTGCGCTACGGAGGATATCCTCCTTTTTCCCGTCCTCGAATTTTTCCGCCGCGTCAGCGTTCTTGCACGCCTTGTGGCCGAATTCTTTGATCAGGTTCCCGAGGTTCGGATAAGGATCCAGTTCGATCCGGCCCCCGAGATGGACCCGGATTTCGGCGCTGTTGTTGCCTCCGAGGACCGGCCGATCGTTGAGGATGGCGACTTTCAGCCCGAGCCGGGCGGCGGCGACGGCGGCACAGATCCCGGAGATCCCGCCTCCTACGACAACGAAATCATACTCAGTCGTTTCGGCCGGTGTATCATAGTCCGGATCGAAGGCGAGACGGAGCGCGTGCATTTCCTCGGGAGTCTCCGGAAGGACCGCCCTGCGTGACTTGGTCAAGGCGACCGCATCACACCGACCGTCGAATCCCGTGAGATCGTGAAGGCCGAGGGAAATCTCCTTCCCGGAGGCCCTGAAACTCCCGGCATACTGCCATTCCCATCCTTTTCCGGTCGTCCCGCAGGTCTTCCCCAGCGATTCTCCGCCGATGGTTACGCAGAACGCTCCCGGTCCTTCCTTCTCCGACCAGGGCGAAGTCCAGTTATAGGTCCGGACCCAGACGTGCCAGCGCCCTGTCTCCGGAAGCGTTACTGTCCCGGACGCGTCCTCGACCGGTACGCCCGCGCCATGGGCGAGGAGGTACGGCGAACCGAGGACATCCATCGCCTGCTGGTCCGTGACCCAGCCCCCGGGATTTTCGAGAGATTCAGCGTCGATGAAGGCAGCGGGTGCGCTCGAGCAGCCCAGCAGCAAGAGGGAAACCAGAAGAAGTGAGATGCTTTTTTTCATAGGGAGGAACTCTTTGCAGCGAAGATATAAAAAAATCAGAACAGTTTATCGTATATTTGAGGAGAATAGCAATCAAAGGTATTTATGAGGAGCCGAATCGTCCTTTTTCTTCTCGCCTGGATGGCAGTCCTTCCGGCGGGTGCGCAGCAGATGCAGACCACTTTCGAGATGCGGTATTTTACGAAAGACCCGAAAGCAGACGGGAGCACGGATTTCCACGGGGAAACGGAGTGGCTGGACACGGATCAGCGGGTCGACCTGCTGAACAAGTACGCCGCTTACGCTTCCCGTTTCTGGGGGGATCCGGGCCTGGATACGCCCCTGTTCCCGGAATCGGCGGTTCAGGAACGCCTTGCCAGGGTCAAGCCCCGGCCTCTGACCTCTGTCCGGAGGACGCTTCCGCTGAAAGCGTGGCGCGCCTATGGTTATAAGAGAGGAAAGGAGTCCGGGAAAGATGCCGCGCTGCGGGAATGGACCAGGGACGGGGCCTGGATCGAGAACGGGCGCCTCGTCCTCGACGGGGTCATGGCTTCTCCGGGAATGGACCCCGCCGACTGGCGTTTCCGGATCAAGGTGTTCCTCAGCGACGTCCCTTCCGGATTGGTGGTCCGTCTTTCCCCGGCCGCGGGGATGCCTCTCGAGATCGCCGTCGGAGCCCTGATGTCCTTCGAGATTTACGGGGACCTCGTGAACGGACGGATTTTCCTTTCCTCGGAGGGGAAGACCGTGAAAGAGATTCCCTGGAAGGGAGGTCCCGTCACCGCATTTTCCATCGGCGCTCCGTCCGGGAAAGCGTCCGTCGAGGCTCTTTCCTTCTACCGTTTCGTGCGCCAGGAGGAGAATCTCCGTACGCCGTACCGGTCGGAACTGGTCTGGGATGAGGATTTCGAGCCGGTTCCGTCCATGGACGGGTGGCAGACTTTCGGCTATGACGATTCGGCCTGGGAAGAGGTTCTGCTGCCGTCTTCACACGGAGGCCTGAAGGACGCCGGAGAGAGTTATTACCTCAGGACCCGTGTCCAGGTGGATTCCTTCAGCCACGCCCTGCTTCGGATGGAAACGCTCGATCCTGCAGGGGAGGTCTGGATCAACGGTGAAGTGGCGGCGGTCCTGGAGGGCCGGATTCCCCGGGAAATCGAAATCGGTCCGTATCTGATTCCCGGGCGGGAAAATACCATCGCCGTGCGGGTCAAGCCTTTTGAGCCGGAGCGGCACATGCTCCACGCCCCCTCCGATCCCTATATCGGCTGGTTCCTCGGCCGGACGGAGCTGGTCCTGACCGATACGCCGGACCGCATTGTGGAGGCCCTGGTCCATACCGCCTCCCTGGACGGGTCGAAGGCTGTCCAGCACCATAAGATTACGCTCCGGAACGACACCGGCCTGCCCGGTACCGGACTCGTGCAGGTGAATTATTATCCCTGGTTCCCGGAAGAGGGCCCCTGCGTGGCGTCCCTCGAGCGTAAGGTCTCGCTCCGGCCGCGAGTCGACAATCCCGTGGAGATGGACCTGACCCTCGACGATCCGGCGCTCTGGAGCCCGGCGGAACCCCGGCTGTACCGGGTCGAAGTGATCCTGAAAGACGAAAACGGGAAGCCGGTGGACGATTACGTCACGACGACCGGGATCCGCGTCATCGAGCAGCGGGAAGGGGTCCTCTATATCAACCACCGCCCGGAAATGCTGAACGGGGCCCAGATCATGGGTTTCCGCCTCCCGCTGGAAACCATCTCCAAGACGATCCGCTGCGCCACGGACGGGATGGTCATGCGCGAACTGATGATGACCAAAGCGCTCGGGAACCTGCTTAGGATCCATGTCCATGCCCAGCTCAACACCTCGGACGGGATCAATGATCCCCGCTACGCCGAATACGCCGACCAGCTCGGCCTCTACCTAATCTGGCAGACGGCGGGATGGATCCGGGAAGGAGAGGCCTGGAACGTCGATTTCGCAAATTATGCCACATATATGCGGCAGGTGTACAACCACCCTTCAATCGTCATGTGGGAGGCGAGCAACCACCCGAACCGGTTCAAGCGGCACGATTTCAACGATTCGGAGGACTTTATCAATCAGATTGTTCCGATCATCACGGAGACGGACAGCAGCCGGCTGGTCTCCCCGACCTCCTTCTGGCAGCACATGCATTACGCGAACTATGACGGAACCCTCGATATTAAGGGAGGGAAGCATGCGCCCAATCCGAATCTGATGCACCGGATGATGACCCGGGGCAGCCAGGATTCCTATACGGGATACGAGAAGGACTGGAGCGTCCTGCGGAAAGCGCCGTCGCCTTGGGCGAAATCCTGCCTGGAAGCCAAAGACCTCTGCTACTTCAATTTCGAGCACGAGGAATCGATTGCCCAGCCGAACTGGGCGCTGGCCCGGAAGGAACCCTGGTTCGAGTTGTCTTCCTATGAAAAGAATTACGAGAAAGGGACCATCGGCCGCCTTCTCGGGAATGACGAGTGGCGTGCTAGCCAGGGCTGGCAGGCGTTTTCCGCCTGGGAGTCCATGAAGAAGCAGACCCTGATGGGGGTCAGCGGGTTCTCCTGGTGCACCCTGGAGTCGGGCCCCAACATGGTCACCTACCAGAAGCCGCTGGTCGATCCGTTCGGAGTCCCGAAACTGGCGTTCCACGCTAACCGGATGGTTTTTTCAAAGACCTGGGCGGGCAGCGACGACGTGGATGTGGTCTATGGACCCGGCGACCCGGTCCGTCCCGTGATCTTCAATCTCGGCGAGGCCTGTACGGCGACCTTGACGGTCGAGCTGCAGAACGAAAAGGGCAGGGTGCTGGAGCGGAAGGTGTTCAAGGGTGTTTCCGTCCCGGAAGGGCGCAGCGTAACACGACTGGAGCCGTTCCGTTTCCGGAACAGCTCCGAAGGGTGTCGCTTCCTGGTTTACAAACTGGAGAGCAAGTAAAGCCGTTAGCAGCGCTGGACGCTGTCGCGATAGGCTTCGATGGCGGCGTCGAGACGCTACAATTATGTCGTCTCTGAAAGGGTATGGGTAATCCGGTCGCAAGTATAGGTAAGAACCGTCTTGCTCCCCGGGAACCTGGCCTTGGCGACCACTTTCCATCCACGCAATTCGGAGGCGGGGCGATCTAATTTCAGGTACCACCAGTTCTCGGAGCGGTCCCAAAAGAAGGGAAAGTTGGTCTTGATGCCGGGGACGTTATCGTTGACCAGATGAGCGTTGACACAATAATCGTAAATCCGTTTATTGGCGAAAGTCATCTTTTCAGATTTGCCATCATGTTCAAGAGTTACCTCCCAATCCTCGTCTCCGTGGTAGATATGGGCTAGGAGGAAGTTCCCGCCGGCAAACAGGCTCTCATTGGACCAGACATACTTGTGTGACCAATCGGTCTCTTTGTCATAAACATCGTTTGAGTCATACACACGCATCTGGTCCTGGGAATCATGAAGGCTTCTGTATTCCCAGCTGGAAAAATCGTTCCCGTCAACATGGTAGACGTAAAATCCGGCAGAAGCACCGTCAGGACAGTACTGCGAATACCAGAAATTACCCATCGGGACACCATGGATACGCTCCATGACAGAATTGCCATTCCGAGTCTTGACTTCATATTTGTAACTCTCACAAATATGTGCATTTGCGGTAAAAAGATATGCACTGTTGAAAGGGGCAAGCCGTTCAATCATGTCATCCCGATGGGGGGCATCTTTCAACCCCCTGAGTTGGACGTGTGCAAGAATGACAACCATCTTGGATGCCTTGTCCTCAACATAGTCCAGGTCGCTCAGAAGCCACTTGTATACATCCTCGCTTAACCCCAGCCGCCCGTTCGTGGGAATAGCGGAGCCGTTGGTCTTGGCCTGCCGGGCGATGTAATCATCCAAACTGATGAAGTGGACCTTGCCGATGTTAAATGAATAGCAGGTAGGGCCGTAGGCCTCCATAAAATCCCGGACTGCTCCCAGGTCGAAATCTTCGGTCCCTGTAAACCGACTGTCACCTCCAAAGGCATTGTGATCATGGTTTCCGATAACCGTATAGAACGGAAGATACTCTCCGGGTCCACACTGACAGTTACCGAGTGCTTCTCGGGTGAGATTGAACGTTTCCGGATTTTTTGCATCGTCAATTATGTCTCCAAGGCTTATCCCGAACTTGAGTCCTTTCGGCACATGTTGCCGGAAATACTCTCCGACAGGACGCATGACACTGCTGCTGAATTGGGAACAAGTGGCAGCGTCTCGGACATGGATGTCCCCGAGAACGGCAAAGGTAAAGGTATCGGATGCCGTCGGTAACTTTTTCAGAATAAAATTTCTCTTATTTCTGACATTTGGCGATATCTTCTGGAAGAAATCTGCTAAATGGGTCTCCTCGTTTTGGATAATGGCGTATCCGGCGGGCAAACTATAATAGACGAAGGTACTCCTGGGATCTGCCTTCATCTGGTAAATTCCGTTTGCGTCGGTCAAAACAATCTGATAGCCGTCCGATACCGGAACATTCGGGAGAGGGGTCCCTTCTGTATCGGTAATCGTACCGTACAAGTTGTTCTCCGCCTTAATCGGGGGTTCATTCTGCCCATCCCTATTCTTTGCGGGCTTTAACTTGACCTTGTACATCGAGCATGCGCTCAGAATGCTTGCAAAGAGGGTAAGGAAAAAACGTCTATTCATGGTGATCCTCCATGTCTTTGAGGATTTGGCGGACCAGAATGGGCTCGTCCGTTGTGATACAATCGACGCCAAGACGAATCATCTCCCGGACAAGATCTTCTTGGTTGACCACCCACGCATTGACGTCCATACCCAGTTCATGTGCACGCGCGACCCATTCGGGATGTGCCTGAAAGGCGTGGAAATCATAGTCGATTCCTGTTACCCCCGACTGTTTCAAAGAATCCGGATCTTCGCCACGACTGACGAACTGAACCTGAAACCCGGGCGCAGCACGGGCGAGGTGGTTGCAAACGGCGAAATTGCCGCTGATGAACATCACCCGCGACGGATCGAAAAGATGGTGATCCATCAACTTTTGGATGCAAAGGTCGGAGAGCAGGATCATCCGGTCATCCGACCCCCCGCCACAAACCTCCAGGACCAGGATCGTACGGTGGGACTTGCTGAGTTGCCGCAGGATTTTGTCGAGGGTCGGGCGTTCTTCTCCATTGGGCAGTTTGTGACCTTTGATGGCGGAATAGGGACTCTCGCGAATCGTGATTCCATCTATCGTCCGGTCATGGTTTACGACGATAACATTGTCCTTTGTCAAGTGAACATCGATTTCGCTTCCCCAAAAACGTTCCTTCTGTGCACACTTGAGGGAGGCAATGCTGTTCTCCGACTTTTTGGTCATCTCGTTTTTCCAATAGCCCCTGTGAGCACATATCTTAACCATCTGTTCCTGCCCGGCGAGCATAAGCGAGTCGAGCAGCATGATGACGAGGATTATCAAGATCTTTTTACTATGCATAGTCCCTACTTGGTTTCTTCTTTTGGGGGCACCTGTAAAGAGGTAAAACTAGTGTTATTGAAGACAAAACCCTCGGCAAACTGAAAGATTTCCGGTTGGGGCTTTTCGGGCTCGGCTTCCCGTGTAAAACTGCAGTTGTCGAAAACAAACCTCCGCACAGGATTGCCTTCGCGGCCATGGAAATAAGGGAACAACTTACTTACCGCATGTACGTTAGAAAAGCGCAGGTCACGGACTGCTTCAACCTGAGTATCAGGATTCGGAGAAATATTTACCTTGATCGGAATCCCGTACATCCCCGTCATCGTGATATTAGAGAAGGACATGTCCTCAATTAGCGTCGGCTCAATACCATAGTCTTTCCGGATGGGATGTGGCAGGTATATGTCCAGGCCGCAGAAAGAGTCCGTCATGACCAGGTTGGAGAAAGTGCAGTGGCGAATCACCCCGTCGTTGGTCCAACCCAGACGGATGCAGCCAGAACCGCTGCGAAGCACGCAATTAGTTACCGCAATCCTCTCGCAAGGCTTCTTTTCTCGGAGGGAACGGCTGTTAGCCCGGATAATAATGCAGTCGTCGCCTGTCTCGATATGACAATCGGAGATGGTAACATCTCGAGAGCAGTTGACGTGGATGCCATCATTGTTTTCGTAGGCTAACTCTGCCAGTATCTGCAGCCCACGGATCGTTACCCGGTCGCAGTCATGGATCTGGTAACTCCAATTGGATGGTTGGTTGAGCATCGTTACATCCTCAAGCAGGACATCCTTGCATCCGGTCAGGAAGACCAGACGCGGGATGGACTTCTCGTTCGGATAAATCCGCACATACTGCCATCCATGGGCATTGTCACGTTTCTCCTTGCGGACGTAATAGGTCCCGTTTCCGTCGATTACGCCCCGACCTGTAATAGCAATCCGTTCTGCCTCGTCGGCCAGGATCAGGCAGGTATTCCGGTTCCCCCGCTGCAGGTTCTCACTGATGACATGCTTGATATTCGGCCATTCGGGATAATCCTCGATATTCGGCGAGGCCAGCAAACGGGCCGTCGCGTCAATATACAGGTTTACCCCGCTCTTGAGCTCGATCGGGCCCGTCATGTACACGCCTTCCTGAAGGACAACGCGACCGCCGCCTGCCTTGTGGCAGGCGTCGATCGCTTTCTGAAGGGCCTCTGTATTCTTTTTCTGTCCGTCTCCCTTGGCGCCATATTTCCTCACGTCGAAATCGGCCCCCCAGAGAGACAAGGAAGAAAGGACAAGAAGGCTGAGGATCAGTCGTTTCATCATGTCTCCTCAATATTAGCAGCGCTGGACGCTGTCGCGATAGGCTTCGATGGCGGCGTCGAGACGCTCCTGGGCGGTCGTGTCGCCCGGCACGTTGTGGGACGGGTTGATATGCAGTTTCACACCCCGGTCGGCGAGGATCTCGCAAACGGTCGTGATGATCATCCAGACACAGGTTACCGAGGCCATGGTCGAAAGCGGGCCGATTTTGTCGAAATGGTTCTTCAGGGGCACGGAGGCGTCCTCGAGCGGGCAGCAGGTATCGACGACGTAATCGGCGATCTGGAAGAGGTTCTTGCCGCAGGAATGGCGGGGGACCTTGTCTCCGGTGCGGGATGCGGAGCCGCAGACGATGACCTTCATTCCGCGTTTGTGCGCCTCGTTGGCGACGTCGATCACGCAGGCGTTGATGCCGGTATGGGTGAAGATCCACATCAGGTCGTCCTTCTCGAATTTCCAGCTGGCCATGATCGTCTGGCCGTAGCCTTCCTGCCTTTCCAGCCAGAGGAACTGGTGGATGCCCATTTCGCCGACGATGTGGGTGAAGAAGGTCAGCGGAAGCTCGCAGAGGGGATGGAAACCGACGATCCCGCCGATTCTCGGGTACATTTCCTCGATCGGAATATTGGAGTGGCCGCAGCCGAAGGTGTGGACAAGGTGGCCCGACTGGATGCAATCGGCCATTACTTCCGCGACTTTGCGGATCTGATCCATCTGGGTGGCCTCGATGTTATTCATGACATCGAAGGCGTTCTGTTTCCATTGTTGTGCTAAAGACATAAGATTAAAGATTATTTGTTGATAAAACGTGTATTGTTGAATCGGATATTGTTGACATGAACGAACCGTTCTCCCTCGGGGACCGGAACATCCCCGTGCCGCTGGTAGTCGGCGAATTCCTCGATCGGCCGTTTCTCAAACGTGCAGTTGTTGAAACTGATTTCTTCGAACATGCAGTCCTCCCGTCCCTTGAAATAGGGGAACTGCATGCCTGTGGCGGTGACGTCCGTAAAACTGATGTTCCGGATGGCGTTCATGTGGACCAGGTCCGGGCCCTTTTCGATGATGCCGTAAATGGGCAGATAGACATGGTCCATCCGGATGTTGGAGAAGGTCAGGTTCTCGATCAGCGTATACTCCCGGCCCCAGTTGTTGGTGGACTTATACGGCCCGGGGAACTGGAATGCGACGCCCTTGGAAACGTCCTTCATCTGGAGATTGGAGAAGGAGCAGTTGGCGATGACGCCCTGGTCGGTCCAACCGACCCGGATGCCGGTCGACCAGGCCTGGATGACGCAATTAGTGACGACCACCCTTTCGGTGGACTTGTTTTCATGGAGGGAGCGGCTGTTGGCGCAGACGGCGATGGCATCGTCGCCGACCTTGATGTCACAGTTGGAGATCGTGACATCCCGGCAGCAGTTGAGGTGGATACCGTCATTGTTCATATACCGCAGGTCCGACCAGATCTTGCAGTGGTCGAACTGGACGACTTCGCAGTCGTGGATCATGAAGCTCCAGGCGGCAGGAGAGTCTTTGATAGTGATGTCCCGGACGGTGACATTCTTGCATCCTGCGAAGAAGATCATGCGCGGCATCGATTTGTCGCGCGGGACTGTCCGCTCGAAATGCCAGCCTTTCCAGTTGTCTCCGGTCTTCGGCCTGACAAAATAACTGCCCTGACCGTCGATGACTCCGCGCCCCGTCAGGGCGATGTTCTCTGCCTCATCGGCGTAGATGAGTGATACGTTCCGGTAGCGGGGCATGTTCTCGGTGATATAATGCTTCGGATTCGGCCGTTCCGGATAGTCCTCCAGGTTCGTGGACCCGAGGAGAACCGCATCCGCGTCGATGAACAGTTCGACATTGCTCTTGATTTCAAAAGGGGTTATCAGATAGGAGCCGCCGGAAACGATGACCCGGCCGCCGCCGGCTTTGTGGACTTCGTCGATGGCCTTCTGGATGATGGCCGTTGCCGGGGTCTTTCCATCACCTTTGGCACCCAAGGACTTGATGTTGATGTCCTTGGCTTCTGAATGCGAGGCGGTCAAAAAGGTCAGGAATGCGAGGATAAGGGTGGTTTTACGCATATTAAAACAGGTTTTTGTTACTAATAGGGCCTTTTGTGTCAATACAGAGGTTTATTCTTGTTTGTCGTAGATCAGGACGGCGACGCCGTACTTGCCGAGCGTTACCTTATCACCAGTTACCGTGGCGTCCCCGATCAACGAATGCCCGGCATATTTGTATCCGGGGACGGAAATCCGGGTCTCCTGCGGCTTGGCGGAGGTCTCGTTTATGGCGATGACCGCCATCCGGTTCTTTCCGAAGAAAGCCTGCAGAAAGTACCGCAACGCATTCGGCCGGGGCGGCCGGCTCCAGGCTGGCCTGTTCGGCCCTTGCGACGAATCCCGTCAGAAGAAGGACGGCGGTCAGAAGGTAAGCAGCTTTATTCATGATTACTTAACTATTTGATTGTCTTACTTTTTTGAAGCCCGGACGGAAACGGGGACGAGGACCATCATGACAAGGATGGCGCCCGAGAGGAGGAAGGGCAGCGAGACGTAGTTGCCGTGGTCATACAGGGTGCCGGTCAGGAAATTGAAGGTATACTGGCCGATCAGCGCGATGGCGATGGCGATCGAGATGGCCGAGCCGGACCGGCCCTGGAAGGCCCCGCCGATGTAATTGAGGATTACGGGGAAAGTCGCACCGACACCGAATCCGATCAGGACCATGGACACATAGGCCGGGACCGGGCTGGAGGAACGGATGAACATCATCAAAACGCCGGCGAGGGCCACGGACAGGTATACGTACAGGGTCTTGAGCGAGCCCAGGCGCTCCATCATTTTCCCGAGCAGGAATCGTCCGCCCATCATTCCGACCGTGAACCAGGTCATGGCCAGGGTGGCGACGGCGGCGGTCAGTCCGCCTTCCTGAACCAGGTAGAGGATGGTGAAATTGGACTGCGCCCCTTCAAATCCGCTCTCGAAGAAGAGGACGAGCGCGAAAAGGATCAGGGGTAGGGATTTCAGCAGGCCGGCCATGGACGTGGCGGGGACATTTTCCGACGCCTGCTTCTCGGGGAATCGGTGGAAGCAATAGTATACGATGAAGCCCGCCATGACAGCGGAGAGGATGTTCAGCGGAATCCGGTAGTCGGAAATGAAATAATTCATCAGCACCCAGACGAGGGCCCCGATGCAGTAGAACGCCCCGAGAAGGCCCAGGCGGCCTCCTCTGCGGGAGTCGTCATAAAGGTCTGAGACCAGGGCGTTCGTCTCTCCGTTCAGAATCCCACCTCCCAGTCCGAGACAAAAGATGGACAGGTGCAGGGCTCCGATGGAACCGAGGTTCGCAACGCCTTGGAGGCCGGCCAGTTCCAGGACGGACCCGATAATCAGCAGCCATTTGTATCCGAAACGGTCCACGACCGGACCGAAGAGGATCGTTCCCAGGAAAATGCCGATGGACATCGTCGCCGGCAGCTTGTTGGCCCCTTCGACGAGCTGGTTGAGCTGGCCCAGGATGGGCCCCAGGGAGAGCATGGCCACGCCGAAAAAGAACATGCCGGCGCAGGCTGCGATGAAAACGGCGGGGGTGGAGTACCCGGTGCGTGATGAGTTCTTTGTCATGGTCTATGGTTGTAACGGGATTATACAGATTCCTCCGCGATGAGCCGGGCGGCCCCGAAGAGAGCGGCTTCTCCGGGGAGTTCGGAAACGGCGAAGCGGAGTTTTTTCATCACGATCGGCTGCCCCCATTTGCAGGCTTCCTCCCGGATCCGGTCCAGGAATCGCGCCGCAGGGCCGAAGACCCCACCTCCGAAGACGATGATTTCCGGGTCCAGCAGGCTCGCCAGGTTCGCCGCTGCCATGCCCCACATGACGACCGCCTTGTCCAGGACCGCCCTGGCGAGCGGATCGGAGTCATAGTTCTCGAAGGCGTCATAGGAGGTGAGTTCGGAGACCGGCTTCCGCGAAAGGACGCCGGAATACTCCGGAGCGGCGAGGACCGCTTCCCGGAGCCGCTGCCCGATGCCGTTCCCGGAAGCGTAGGATTCGAAGCATCCGGTCTGGACATAATCTTCCCGGAACGGGTATTCAAGGCCCATCCAGCCGATGGCACCGGCGATGTCTCCGCTGCCCCTCAGGACGCGGCCTTCCGAGATGATCCCGGCTCCGATTCCCGTTCCGACAGCCATGTAGATGGCATTCCTGGACCCCTTGGCGGCCCCTTTCCAGGTTTCCCCGAGGATATAGCAGGTCCGGTCGCTCTCGATGCGGACATGGACCCCTTCCCCCATCTTGTTCCGGATCCGTTCCCGCAGCGGGTAATGGTCCCATCCGGGGATGTTCGGAGCCCATACACACCCGCTGTCCTGGTATGCGATGCCGGGGACGCAGATTCCGACCGCGACGACCTTCCCCTCCGGGCCGGCGGATTCCAGTTCGTCGATGAGACCCAGGACAAGGTCTCCCGCAGCCTCTCCGGAAGCGCCGCGGAGATAGACGTTTTTACTGGTAAGGATTACTCCTAGCGGGGAAAAGACAGCCCCCAGGGCTTTGGTTCCTCCCAAATCGATGGCGATAGTTTTACGCATGGCGTGTACTCTCTTTGTGGTCTTAACAAATGTATGAAAATAATTCACCACTGTCAAGAAGACAGAGCTTTCCAGTCGGTTGAACCTCAAGATGTGATTCTGTAATAAGTAATTGTTTATGAGCTTGTTATGCTTATTCTCGCGAGTGCAAGAGCCGGGTTTGTTTTTTGTTATTTTCCATCAGCCTGATATAATATTATATTGACAGGAATGACATTCTGCGGCCTTGATTTCGTGATTCGGGAGATGATATTGTATAATAATTATCGTTATCTTTGCATATCTTACCAAAAAGTGAAATATGGCACAGGTCGTCGACATTATTCCCGAGCTCAAGGAAGACGAGTGTTTCCGGATCGTAAACCGGCATAAGCGCGTCTTCTCTTACCCCGTCCACAGGCATCCTGTCATGGAGTTGAATTTCATCGAACACGGAAACGGCGCCCGGAGGATCGTACGGGACAGCACGGAGGTAATCGGGGATTATGACTTGGTGATCCTGGGGGACAACCTCGAGCACGCGTGGGAACAGGGAGCGTGCTCGTCGTCCGATATCAGCGAGATAACCGTCCATTTCGACGGGAACATTTTCCTGATGAACTATCGCGGCAAGAGGCTTTTCGAGCCCATCGTCAGGATGCTGGAAGCGAGCGCGAGGGGCATTTCCTTCGGGATGCAGTCCGTACTGTCCGTTTATCATCTGCTGAACAGGATGGTCGAAGAAAAGGACCCTTTCGAACAGCTGATCCTTTTCGAGAGGATCCTGAATGACCTGGCACGTTCCCCCTACCGCCCGCTCACAGCAATTTCGGGCGAACTGCCGGACTATAAGTTCGGTCGGGACGAAGTGGCCGGGGCCAAGGACTTCATCAAGATGAACTTCGACCGGAAAATTTCGCTGAAGGAAGTTGCGGATTCCCTGGGCATGTCTCCGACCTCTTTATGCCGGATTTTCAAGTCGCGGACCGGGATTACCCCCTATACCTATCTCATCCAGACCCGGATCGGGAAGGCGACGAGGAAACTGGTGGACACGACGGAAAAGATTTCAGACATAGCCGGGTCGTGCGGATTCAGCAATATCTCGAACTTTAACCGCACCTTCAAGGCGACTTGCAACATGACTCCCGTACAGTACCGGGAAACGTACCAGAAGAACAAGCGGAGCGTTTAATCCGTTACGATGACGGCGAGGCCGGGGCCGATCGCGCGTTCTGAGCCGTCGGAGGGCTTGTTCCTGATCAGGAAGCGGCCGGCGTCCGTGAAGGAAGCTCCGTTTTTCCGGACGATGAAGGTTGAGGAGCCGCCGCCGTCGATGTTGATCGCCCATCGGCAGCCGAGCGCCTTCATGAAGGCCTGCATGTCGGGATAATTGACCCCGACGGACCAGGTGTTCTGGCGTCCGTCGAAGACGACGAGGACGATCTTCCGGTCATCGGAGGTATAGCCGAACATCGTTCTCGGGTGCGTCCCGAATACGGAATCTTCCATGAACGTCGTCAGTTTCCCTTCCTCTATGAGAATCTGTCCGCCGCTGAAAAGTTCCCGGATCTTGCCGGTCGCCTTGGCGGCCGGGTAGTCGGAGGAATGGCCCATATGGACGTGCTCATCCTCTCCCCACCAGACGAAGCAGCGGGGGCGGTTCGTCTCCGATGCGAAGACGTCCCGGTAGCAGACTCCGGAGTGCCAGAAGACCCCGGACGGACGCCCCGCGTATGTCCCGGTCGTCGTGAAAAAATCCGTATTGACCCCTCCGATGACCCGGTGTCCGGCTTTGTCGATGAGTTTGAACTGCTCGGAGAGTTTCTGGCGCTGGACATGGCCTATCTCGAAATCGGTATCTCCCGGAGTCGTGTTGGTGATCGAGATCCGGGGATCGGCGAGATTGACTTGCATGACGAAGGCGGCCTGGTTGTCGCCGGCGTGGTCGACGTAACTTACTTCCGTGACGGTCACGTTGTCATGGGGCCGGTAGGAAACGCTGTCCCTGAGGGTTTTGATGAGGGAGGTGCGCTGCTGGAGGGCTTTTACGACATTGATGGGGAAGACGTCCGCGATGGGTGCATCTTTGGCCCGGACGGCGATGAGGCACTCGGCCTTCTTGTTTCCCGCCGTGGCCGTTATGGTTGCGCTGCCGGCCTTGACGGCGGTCACGAGGCCGCTTTCGTTGACCGTTGCGACTTCGGGGGCGGAACTGGACCAAGTCACTCTTTTATCGGTGGCATGGTATGGGGAGACGGTCGCGGTCAGGTATTTGGATTCTCCTTCCGTCAGGTCCAGCCGGGTCTGGTCCAGTTTGACGGATTCGACGGAGATTGTCTCCTCCGGTTTTTCTACTTTGTCGCAGGAATAAAAGCCGGCCGGAATCCAGATCGCCACTGCCAGCATCAGAACGAAACGTTTCATAGTTATTGTTGTTGATCGGTAGTATCAAACGACAAGATTGGCGACAAAGAAACCCAGCACAAGCATGATGAGTCCTCCAGCGAAGCCGACGCATCCGAGAAGAAAAATCTTTTTGAAAGATTTCATCCGCCAGCACAGGTAAAAGATGAGGTACAGGGCCATCCCGATCAGGAAGAGCGCGATGACGCGTATGAGAGCCATGACAGGATATACCGAGGGGGAATCCAACCCGCTGCACCAAATATGGATCAGGATTGCGATCCAGACAAGAAAGGCGAAACCGAAAATCCAGAGGACAATCGTGACATCCGACTTCCCGTCGAGTTTCTCTTTCGGAAAAGCGAAATAACTTTCGGCGCCGCCGAGAAGGAATAGGAGGAGAGCGAGCAGCAGGGTGCGTACCATACGGGAAAGGATTATCTGGTTATAGTCCGAGTTCTTCTTTCATTCCCCGCAGAAGGTCGAAGGCCTGAAGCGGGGTCATATTGTTGAGGTCGGCGTCGCGGAGACGGTCCCGGAGGGATTCGAGCAGGGGATCGTCGAGCTGGAACATGGACAGCTGGATCGAGCCGTCCTTCTCGACATGGCCTTCCTTGGTGTTGTGCGGTTTGACGGGCCGCTGCGACAGCTGCTGGACCTTTTCGAGGGCGGCGGCGTTCTCGAGGGATTTGAGCGTCTGCTCCGCCATTTCGAGCACTTCCTTCGGCATGCCGGCCATCCGGGCGACATGGATGCCGAAGCTGTGCGCCGTGCCTCCTTCCCGCATTTTCCGGAGGAAGACGACCTCGCGGCCGACTTCCTTGACCGCGATATGGAAGTTCTTCACCCGGGGATAAAGCTCTTCCAGGTCGTTGAGTTCATGATAGTGGGTTGCGAAGAGGGTCTTGGCCCCTTTTCCGTATTCGTGGATGTACTCGACGATAGACCTGGCGATCGACATGCCGTCGTAGGTCGAGGTTCCCCGGCCGATCTCGTCCAGCAGGACCAGCGACCGGGCGGAGAGGTTGTGCAGGATCATGGAGGTCTCGAGCATCTCGACCATGAAGGTAGACTCGCCCCGGGAGATGTTGTCGGTCGCTCCGACGCGGGTGAAAATCTTGTCGAAAACGCCGATCCGGGCGCTTTCCGCGGGGACGAAGGATCCGATCTGGGCCAGGAGCACGATCAGCGCAGTCTGGCGCAGCAGGGCGGACTTTCCGGCCATGTTCGGACCCGTCAGGATAATGATCTGCTGTGTCTTGGAATCCATGAAGACATCGTTCGGAACGTATTCCTCGCCCGGACCCATGAGGGTTTCGATGACGGCGTGGCGTCCCGCCTTGATGTCGAGGGAATCGCTCTTGTCCATGACCGGGCGACAGTAGTTCCGCAGGTTCGCCTGGTCCGCGAAGGAGCAGAGGACGTCGAGTTTCGCGACGATCCGGCAGTTCTTCTGGATCGCGGAAATCTGGCTCTGGACCTTCTCGATCAGGGCTCCGTACAGCCGGGTCTCGATCGCATAGATCCGCTCTTCGGCGGTCGTGATCTTTTCCTCGTATTCCTTGAGTTCTTCGGTGATGTAGCGTTCGGCATTGACCAGGGTCTGCTTCCGGATCCACTCCGGCGGAACCTTGTCCTTGTGCATGTTCCGGACCTCGATATAGTAGCCGAAAACATTGTTGAAGGCGATCCTCAGGGAGGGGATTCCGGTCCGCTCGGATTCCCGTTGCTGCATCTGCAGGAGGTAATCCTTGCCGCCCGTGGAGATTTGCCGCAGTTCGTCCAGTTCGGGGTCGATCCCTTCCGCGATGACGGGGCCCTTGCCGATCTGGACGGCGGATTCCGGGTCCATCACCCGCTGGATCTCCTTCCGGAGGGCCTGGCAGGAAGCCATGCCGCCGAGAAGTTTTTCAAGGGATTCGTTGCCCTTGAGGTTCTCCCGGAGCGGTTCCATGGACGCAAGCCCACGCCCGAGCTGGAGCATTTCCCGGGGGTTGACCTTTCCGGTCGCGACCCGCCCGAGGATCCGTTCCAGGTCCCCGATGTCCCCGAGGGTCATCATCGTCTCTTCGAGGAGCTCTGCGTTGTCCTTGAGGAATCCGACGATTTCGTAGCGGCGCTCCAGTTCCTTCAGGTCCATGATCGGGAGGGCCAGCCATTGCCGGAGCATCCGGGCGCCCATCGGGGTCGAGCACCGGTCGATCGTCTGGACGAGCGAGACGCCCTCGCCGCCGGAAGCGCTGGCGAAGATTTCGAGGTTCCGGATGGTGAAACGGTCCATCCAGACGAACATCCCCTCGTCGATGCGCCCGAGGGAGCAGATGTTCTTGAGACCGGTGTGGCAGGTCTGCTCGAGGTAGACCATCAGGGCTCCGGCCGAGCAGATGCCGAGCGGGTACGGATCGACGGCAAACCCCTTCAGGGATTCGACGCCGAGCTGGCGGCAGAGTCTCTTGACGGCAGCATCATAGACGAAGGCCCACTCGTCGATACTGGTCGTATAATAGTTTCCGAAGCGGTCCCTGACCCCCTTCTCGTAGCCCCGCTGGACGATCAGTTCCCGCGGATGGAGGGAGCTCAGGAGGGTGGCGATATAGTCGAGGCTGCCTTGGGCCAGGAGGAACTGGCCGGTCGAGGCGTCCAGGAACGCCGCCCCGCACTGGTCCTTTTCGAAGGTCAGGCCGCAGAGGAAGTTGTTCTCTTTCTGTTCGAGGGTCCCGGCATTGAAGGAAATGCCCGGCGTGACGATTTCCGTGACGCCGCGCTTGACCAGTTTCTTGGCGAATTTGGGGTCTTCCAGCTGGTCGCAGACGGCGACTTTCATTCCGGCGCGGATGAGCTTCGGAATGTAATTATCTATGGCGTGGTGGGGGAATCCGGCCATCGCGACGGGCCCCTTCTCCCCGTTCGACTTCTTGGTCAGGACGAGCCCGAGGATTTTCGAGGCTTTTTCCGCATCGTCGGAATAGAGCTCATAGAAATCCCCGACCCTGTACAGGAGCAGGGCCTCGGGATACTGGGCTTTCGTTTCGAAATACTGTCGGATGAGCGGAGTATCTTCTGCCGTCTTTGCCATATTCTCGCGTTTGGAAAATCATACAAATTTAATACTTTTTCTTATATTTACGGCCGGATAACACTGGATGATGAGACTGATAACCGCCTGTCTTGCCCTCTTGGGCGCCCTCCTGACCTCGTGTTCGCCTTCCGGCGGCAAGCACAACCCTGCCCTGGACGGTCTGGACGGCTATCTGTCTGCACGCCAGCTATATGAAACCCGGAAACTGGACAAGATCGAGGCGCTGCGGAAGATCCTTCCTCCCGAAGGCGGCGATCCGAAGCAGCGGTTCTCCGTCTGCTTCAACCTCGCGGAAGAGTTCTTCTCCTATAAATTCGATTCTACCGAGACCTGGCTCCGCCGGGGCATCGCTGCGGCGGAAGAAGCCGGAGACCCGCTCTTGAGGACGAAGGCGGAGATCCTTCTGGCGGACCTGTATTCGACGGCCGGGCATTTTCTCGACGCCGACCGGCTTTTCAGCGTCATTTCAGGGAAGGCCTTGCCGGAAGACCTCCAAAGGGCGTTCAATTATGCCTACTATAGATTCGCCCGGAGCCTCCAGGATAATCCCGGTATCATCGAATCCGTCCCCGTTCCCGATCTCGCCGCCTGTGAGAACCGGGTGCTCGAGTCTTTCCCCGCCCATTCTGACATCTGGCGGGAAGTGCGTGCGGCGCAGTTCCTCCGGGAGAACCGGCTATCCTCCGCGGACAGCCTGAACCGGCTGATGCTCAAGGCCCACCATCAGGAAGAGCACCGCTATGCCGTCGTGACTTATGTCCAGTCCGTGATCGAGAGCGCGAAAGGGGATGAAAAGGCCTGTTTGGACTGGCTGATCGAATCGGCCGAGTGCGACATCGTCAATTCCGTCAAGGACTATGCTTCCCTGACCGTTATCTCGCAGATCCTGACGGGGCAGGATGTCGACCGGGCTTTCCGGTATCTGCGGATCGCACAGGAGGATGCGATCTTCTACAACGCCCGGCTGCGCCCCTGGCAGATCTCCCAGTTCTTCATGAACATCGAGAACAGCTATATGGACCGGTACAGGGAGATCTCCCTCCGTACCCGCGCGATCGCAGTTCTGATGTCCATCATCTCCCTGGCACTCCTGGCGGCGCTGTATTTCCTGATCAAACGCTCCCGGAAGCTGTCCAGGACCCAGAAAGCCCTTCTTTCCACCAACCAGCAGCTGGAAACGACCAACGCCCGGCTTCAGCTGCTGAACAAGGAGATTTCCGAGGCGAACTCCATCAAGGAAGAGTATATCGGCCTGTTCCTGAAAATCCTGTCGGAGAATATCGACAAGATGGCGGCCCACGACAATTCGATCCGGAAGAAACTCAAGCAGGGGAAAACGGATGAGCTGCTGAAGGAACTGTCCATCACGACCCGGGCGGAAGACGAACTGGAAGCGTTCTACCACACCTTCGACACGACCTTCCTGAGCCTGTATCCGGATTTTGTGGAGGCCTTCAACGGACTCCTCCGGGAGGACGAGCGGATCGTCCTGAAAAAGGGCGAACTGCTCAATACGGAACTCCGGATTTTCGCCCTTGTCCGCCTCGGAATCGAGGACTCCACCCGCATCGCGAACCTCCTTCACTACTCGGTCAGTACGATCTACAACTACAAGGTAAAGATGCGCAACAAGGCCGCCGGAGACCGGGAGCATTTTGAAGAAAATGTAAAAACTATCGGCCGGAAAATGTAATTCCGGCTTTTTATGTTACTACTTTTTCGGCACCGTGAAGAATGTTTAAATAGCTGATAATCAGCATTCTTCAAAATTGAAATCACTACTTTTTTCATTATAGTCTGCGAAGGGATTGCTTTGTAGACTATTTTTGTGCATGAACCATCGCAATCTTACGTGTAACCAATATAAGATTTTATGAAGAAAATAGCTACCCTGATCCTTTCCATGGGATTGAGCCTGGCGGCATGGGCCCAGAACGTGACCGTAAGCGGTCATGTCCTGGACAATGCTTCCCAGCCTGTCATCGGGGCCTTCGTGGTCGAGAAAGGAACCAGCAACGGCACGATGACCGGAGCCGAGGGCGAGTTCGCCATCAAGGTTCCGGCCGGCGCGGCGCTGGAGGTTTCCTGCATCGGTTACCAGTCCCGGACCGTCACCGTGACCGGCGAAACGCCCGACCTGACCGTCATCCTCGAGGACGACAGCCAGATGCTTGAAGAAACGGTCGTCATCGGCTACGGCGTCCAGAAAAAGAGCGTCGTCACGGCGTCTATCGCGAAAGTTTCCGCGGAAGACCTCGGCGTGACCGCCCCGACCCGCGTGGACAACGCACTCAAGGGCCTCACGGCCGGTGTCAACGTCACGGCCTCCTCCGGACAGCCGGGCGCGTCCTCCCGCATCCGGGTCCGCGGTACCGGCACGATCAACCATTCCGACCCTTTATATATAGTGGACGGAATGCCGATCGAAGGCGGCATCGATTATCTGAATCCGACGGATATCGAGAGTATCGAGGTCCTCAAGGATGCCGCTTCGGGTGCCGTGTACGGAGCCCGTGCGGCCAACGGCGTCATCCTCGTGACGACCAAGAAGGGCGTCAAGGGACAGACCCGCGTGACCTACGATTTCTCTTACGGCATTTCCAACCCCTGGCGCATGAGGGAGGTCCTCAACGCTTCCGAATATGCGCTGATGATTAATGAAGGCCTGATCAACGCCGGCATCGCCCCTAAATACAACGATCCGTTCAGCTATGGTGTCGGAACCGACTGGCAGAAGGAGGTTTTCAACCGGAACGCGCCCCAGCAGACCCACGAGATGAGCGTCAGCGGTGCTTCCGACAAGATTAACTATTACCTCTCCCTCGGCTATACGGAGCAGGAAGGTATTGTCGGCGGTAATTTCAACAAGTCCAACTATGACCGTCTGACCCTCCGGTCCAATACGAGCTATACCCTCCTGGACAAGAAGGACGAGCGCAATTTCCTCAACTGCGTCGTCCTTTCGAGCAACCTTTCCTACGCGAACATCCACTCGATCGGCGTTACGGCGAACTCCCAGTGGGGTTCCCCGCTCGGCTCGGCCCTTGCGCTGTCTCCGATCCTCGGCGTTATTGCGACGGAGGAGCAGGCCAAGCGGTATGCATCCCTGTATGCGGGCGAGACCCTCGTAACCGATCCCTCCGGCCGGCTCTACATGATCCCGGGCATGGACTACAACGAGATGGTCAATCCGATCGCCAGCATGTCCCTTCCGGGGAACAAGGGATGGAGCCATAAGTTCGTGGCCGGCTTCGCCGGAGAGATCCAGATCTGGGACAACCTGAAATTCCGCTCCTCCTACGGCATCGACCTCAGTTTCTGGGGCAACGAAGGCTATACCCCGCTCTTCTACCTGAGCGGCAACAACAAGGCGACCTACAGCAACGCCAACGGCTACAGCGCCACGTCGACCGTCTGGCAGATCGAAAACACCCTTACTTATAATAAGGAAATCGGCCGTCACGGCTTCTCCGTCCTCTTCGGACAGAGCGCCAAGGCTTCGGCCGGCAAGGAAATCGGCGGATCCCGCTACGATCTTCCGGAAGAGTGGTACGGAAAGCCTTACATCAACAACGCCACCGGTCTTCAGGAAGACGGCCGGATGTCGGTTTACGGCGGTCCGTACATCTCTGCCCGCCTGGCTTCGTACTTCTTCCGCGCCGACTACAATTTCGACGAGCGGTACATGGCCCAGTTCACGATCCGCCGGGACGGTTCTTCCCGCTTCGGCGCCAATAACAAATGGGCGACCTTCCCGTCCTTCTCCCTCGGATGGAACCTCCACAAGGAGAGCTTCTTCCGGGACAACATACCGGCATGGATCAACAATGCGAAGATCCGCTTCTCCTGGGGAAAGAACGGTAACGAGGCGATCGGTGATTTCCGCTATACGGTCCTGACCTCTTCGGAGAACAACTACATCCTCGGCGAGGGCGAAACGACCGTCCAGGGCGTCAAGTCCAGCGGTCTTGCCAATCCGAACCTCCGCTGGGAGGAAAGCGTCCAGACCGACCTCGGCCTCGACCTCGGATTCTTCAACAACCAGCTGACCTTCACGGTCGACTGGTATGACAAGAAGACGGACGGCATGCTCATGGAAATCCCGATCAACAAATATGTCGGCGAAGCCCGTCCGATCGGCAACGTCGGTATCATGGACAACCGGGGCGTCGAGATGGAGGCCGGGTTCAAGCACAGCGTCGGGGACTGGAACTTCCGTCTCGGCGGCAACCTGACCTATCTCAGGAACACCCTGATCAACCTCGGCAACGAGAGCGGCATCGCCAACTACGATTCCTTCCAGGGCGCCGGCACCATTACCCGCGCCGAGAACGGCAAGCCTTTCCCGTTCTTCTTCGGCTACAAGACCGACGGCATCTTCCAGAACCAGGCGGAAATCGACAGCTATGTCGGTACCTCCGGCGCGAAGATCATGCCGGCTGCGGTTCCCGGCGACGTCCGCTTCGTCGACGTCAACGGTGACGGCAAGATCTCGGACGACGACCGTACCTTCATCGGAAACGGCACGCCGGACTGGACCTGGGGCGTCAATTTCTCCGCTTCCTGGCGCAATTTCGACTTCTATATGCTCTGGCAGGGGACGGTCGGCAACGATATCTTCGACGCCACCCGCCGTACGGATATCTCCGAGACCAATCTTCCCGCCTACATGCTGAACCGCTGGACCGGCGAGGGTACCTCGAACAAGTATCCGCGCTTCGTCCGCGGCGATTCCGTCAACTGGCAGTCTTCCGACCTCTATATCCAGGACGGCACCTACGGCCGCCTGAAGAACATCCAGTTGGGCTATACGCTTCCCGAGCGGCTGACCCGGACCGTTTTCGTGTCCTCGCTCCGCCTCTATGTCTCGGCCGAGAACCTGCTGACCATGACCAGCTACCGGGGATACGATCCGGAAATCTCTTCCGGCGGAACCTCCCTGGGCGTGGACTACGGTGTCTATCCGCAGGCCCGGACCTTCCTTTTCGGTATCAATCTCAAATTCTAAACAGGCATGATCATGAAAACGTATAAGCTTATTCTCGCGGCCGCGATGACCGCAATGGCCGTTGCCTGCACGGACAAATTCCTGACGGTCGAGCATCCGACGGCGATGCCGATCGAAGACTATTTCACGACGGAAGGCCACCTCGCCGAGGCCCTTGTCGCTGCATATGACCCGCTCCAGTGGCCGGACTGGTGTGAAGGACAGTACAATCCGGTCTGCATCATGAGCGACATCATGGCCGACCAGATCTGGGTAGGCGGCAGTGACAGGACCGACAATATGTATTGGCACCTGATGATGAACTTCGAAGCCCTGCCGAACAACTGCATGACAGGTCTCTGGTCCGACGCCTATTCCGGCGTCAAGCGCTGCAACGACGTCCTCACCTATATCAAATGGACGGAAGGCCTCTCCGAAGAGGTCGCGAAATCCACCGAGGCGCAGGCCCGGGTGCTCCGCGCCTTCTATTACAACTGGATATGGAAATTCTGGGGCAATGTCCCGTATTTCGAGTCCAACGAGCTGCAGGACTTCCTCTGCGAGCAGTTCAAGGCCGACGAGGTCTACGGAAAGATCATCGAAGACCTCGAAGGCGCGATCGCGCTGAACGCCCTTCCGATGAAATGGACCGGCGAGAACGTAGGACGCGTTTCCAAGGCGATGGCCTATATGCTCTATGCGGAAATCGTCATGTACCAGAACGACGAATCCCGCCTTCCGAAGGCCCTCGAATACATGAAGGAGATCATCTCCTCCGGGCAGTACCACCTCAATCCGGACTATGGCGACATCTTCCAGGAATCCGGCGAATGGACCGACGAGTCCATCTTCGAAATCAGCTACAAGGATGACAACGGTCTCCGCTCCTACGACTGGGTCCGCGGCGTCGGCGGAACGATCCTCCCCCGTCTGATCAGCCCGAACAATCCGAGCGGTGACGATATCCACGACAACGGCTGGGGCTTCGCTCCCGTCCGGCTGGAAACCGTCCAGATGTATGCGGACGGCGACGCCCGCAAGAGTGCGACCTGCTTCGACGCTCCCGGCGCCGGACTGAGCTACAACAACCGTTACCAGGATACCGGCTACTTCCTCAACAAGTACATCGCCCTCAAGGCGAACAACGCCGACAGGATCGCCGCCGATGACCTCAATTTCAACAACAACCTCCGGATCTACCGCTATGCGGAGACCCTCCTCAACGCGGCCGAGCTCGTGCAGCGCGGTTACGGCAGCGGGGACGGCGCCGCCTGGCTGAATGAAGTCCACGGACGTTCCCTCTCCGGGGCGACGGTCGCTTTCTCGCTGGAAAACATCAAGGAAGAACGCCGTCTCGAGTTCGTCGGGGAAGGCAAACGCTACTGGGACCTCGTCCGCTGGGGCGATGCCCAGACGACCCTTGTCCCGGACAGCTACGGTTACCGGACCAACACCTGGTCTCCCTCCAAGAAATATCTCCCGATCCCGCAGGATGAGATCGATGCCAGTGAAGGTACGGCTTATCCTCTGGTCCAGAACAACTATTAATCGACGACAGATATGAAACGCATACTTTCCATTTTAGGTATTTCCGTTCTGGTTTTCTCCTGCTCGGTCGAGGAAATCAACCATCCTTCCGAGGCGGACGCCCCGCTTGCGGCCCGCTTCGAACCGGTCGTTACCGTCGACCAGGAGACCAACCAGGTCACCTTCTCCCTCCCTTCCGGGACGAAGGGGGTCATCCCGGTCTGGGTCCTGCAGGACAAGAACGGCGAATTCACGACCTATGCGGCCCAGGACGGCCTGACGAAGATCTTCACCTCCGCCGGGGACTACAAGGTCCGCCTGCAGATCATGAATGCGGCCGGCGTCTCTCCCGACTATGTGGAAAAGACTTTCCACGTGGACAACACCATCGTCAATTTCGACCGGTACATCCGCTTCCTGGCGGGAACCTCGTCCAAGCAGTGGCGCATCGACAACACCGTCCCCGCACATTTCGGTTGCGGCCCTTCCGGCACGACCGGTACGGAATGGTGGGCGGCCGCCCCGGACGAGAAGGCCGCCGTCGGCCTTTATGACAACCGCGTGACTTTCACGAACGAGTACGGCTATACCTTCGATCCGGGCGAGAGCGGAACCCTGTATGTCAACACCGGCGTGACCGCCGCCCCTTACGGCGCGTTCAACACCAACGACGGCCAGGACTATACCGTTCCGGTAGACCCGCAGCAGGCGACCTATTCCTTCGAGGTCTCCGGAGACGACCTCTTCCTGGTCCTCCCGGCCGGAACCCGTTTCCCGTATATCCCGAACGCCGACTTCATGAAGAATCCGCGTTTCAGGGTCGAGAGCGCTGACAACAATACGCTCAACCTGGTCTGCGACAACGGCGAGATCGCCTGGCACTTCACCCTGACCTCCAAGGCGGCCGCCACCGTGTTCAACGGATTCAACTATACGGCGGAATCCAACCTCTGGAAACCCGCGGACGCCGACGGCGGACTGACCCTCAGCTATTACTATGCTCCGGGCTGGGCCCAGATTGCGGATCCTGTCCTCGAGAAGTCCGGTTCCAAATATACCTGGACCCTCCCTTCCGCAACGTCCGACCGCTGGCAGGCCCAGATGTTCCTCGTTCCCTCGACGTCCATCTCCCTGAGCGCCGCGATGCAATATGACTTCTCCTGCATCCTCAGCGCCTCCGCTGACGTGACCGTCAAGGTCAAGGTCCATCGCTTTGATGAAAACGGGTCCGATGCCGACAACGGGGTCGTGCTCGTAGACGCGGACGTCCCCCTCAAGGCCGGTGAAGACGTCGTCTTCTGGAAGAGCGCCCTCGATGGCATCGACGCGAACAATATCCGGATCGTCCTCGACTGGGGCGGCAACCCGGACAACGCCGAGGTCTCCGCCAGCCGCATCGTCCTCAAGGACCATGCGATCGATGACGGCACCGTCCTTCCCGACGGCGACGACACTCCGACCGACGGCCCTCGGGAGTACAAGTACGACAGCGACGCCAACCTCTGGAAGGGCGCGGACGCCGACGGCGGGCTGACCCTCAGCTATTACTATGCCCCGGGCTGGGCCCAGATCGCGGATCCCGCTCTCGAGAAGTCGGGCGCCAAGTATACATGGACCCTTCCTTCCGCGACATCCGACCGCTGGCAGGCCCAGATGTTCCTCGTCCCGGTGACGCCCATTTCCCTGACGGAAGATGCATCGTATGATTTCTCCTGCGTCCTCTCCGCTTCCGCGGACGTCACGCCGAAGGTAAAGATCCATCGTTTCGACGAGAACGGTTCCGACGCTGACAACGGGGTCGTCCTGCTTGACGTCGATGTGCCGCTCAAGGCCGGTGAAGACGTGATTGTCGACGCTTCCGCCCTTGCGGGCATCGCCGCCGGCAACATCCGGATCGTCCTCGACTGGGGCGGCAACCCGGACAACGCCGAGGTTTCCATCAACCGGATCGTCCTGAAAGACCATTCCGTCGACGACGGCACCCACCAGGGCGGCGGTTCCGACGAGGTCAAGTTCGATTACGATGCGGCCTCGAACCTCTGGAAGGCAGCCGACCAGGCCCATACCTACTCCTACTATTATGCTCCCGGCTGGGCCCAGATCGCCGATCCGAAGACGACCCAGGAAGGGAATGTCTATACCCTGTCCTTCCCCGAGGCGACCTTCGACCAGTGGCAGGCCCAGTTCTTCATCATTCCGGACGCTCCGATCGCCCTTTCCGCGGAAAAGGCGTACGACTTCCAGGTGATCCTGAACTCCTCGACCGACCACGGCAACATCATCCTGAAGCTCACGGATACCACCGATGACGGCAACTTCCTGTTCACCAACATGGTGGCCGCAGAGGCGTACGAGGACATGGTCTTCCGCTTCACGAACCTGCCCGGCATCGACGCCGAGGCGGTCAAGCTGGTCTTCGACTTCGGCCGCAACGCCGCGGACACCGAGATCACGATCCGTGAGATCATCCTCCAGGAGCACGTCGCCGGTTCCGGTGGCGAACCCGAGCCCGGTCCGGGTCCGGACGTTCCCGGAGAGGATCCCCTCAGGATCGACGCCCCCTCCAACTTGTGGCGCAGCGCGTCGATGAACAATACCTTCTGGTATGCGGACGGCGGCTGGAGCCAGATCGCGGACCCGATGACCTTCCCGGCCGATGATTTCGGCGGGCTGAAGGTAATCATCCCTTACGAGATCGGCGGCAGCGAGTGGCAGGGCCAGACTGTCTGGCATACCGATATCAAGGCGACGGCAGGCGAGACCTATGACTTCGGATTCACCGTCAACTCCGACGAAGATATCTATGCCATGACCGTCAAGCTGGCCTGGGAAGGCCACGACGGCGACCATGCTTTCTTCTATGAGAACAGCATCAGCGTCAAGGCCCGGGAGACCTTCAAGTTCAGGAAGATCGAGATCGCTCCGGACGTCGATTACGACAAGGTCGTCCTCTTCATCGACCTCGGCCGCTGCAAGCGGGGAACAGCCGTTTCCTTCACGGACTTCTGCTTCCAGCCGCATGGCCAGTGGTATGATGTCGACGGCCCGTCCAACCTTTGGAATTCCGCCACGGTTACCAACACTTACTGGTACGCCGACGGCGGCTGGAGCCAGATCGCCAATCCGGAGACTCAAGCCCTTGCGAACCATGGGCTCAAGGTCACCATCCCGGCCGGTATCGGCGGCGCCGAGTGGCAGGGCCAGACCGTCTGGCATACCGACATCCCGGCTTCTGCGGACAAGAAGTACGATTTTTGCTGCCGGATCCTTTCGGATGAAGACGCGGTCCTGACCGTCAAGCTGGCCTGGGAAGGCAATGACAACGACCATGCGTTCTTCTATGAGAATGCCGTCAGCGTCAAGGCCGGCGAGTCGTTCCGGTTCGAAAAGCCGGGAATCTCCCCGGACGCCGACTACGACAAGATCGTCCTCTTCATTGATTGCGGCCGCTGCCCCGCCGGCAGCGAAGTCTCCTTCACGGGCTTCTGTTTTCAGGAGCATATAGACTGACGTATATGAAGAATCTGAGATGCTTCATCGGTGCGATGCTCCTCGCCTGTGCCTGCAACTGCACGGGCGGGGAGAAGCCCGAAACAACGGCAGAAACCGTTTCAACGACTCCGGAGACCCTCTCCCTTTCCGCCGAGAAAGGGACCGTGACCTTTTCCGTCACGGCCTCGGGTCCCTTCCAGGCCTACAGCAATGACAGCTGGATCCTTTCCGTCGACCCTTCCTACAGTGCCGATCCGAGAGGAACCGTTACCGTCAAATATGACGAGAACATCTCCCAGGATGTGCGGGAAGGATCCGTCGTCGTGAAATGCGGTTCCCTCCGCCATTCGGTTCCCGTCACCCAGGCCGGGATGAAACAAAGTTCGGACATCGTCGTCCCGGACGGATATCAGCTGGTCTGGCACGACGAATTCGACGGAACGTCCGTGAACGCGAAGAACTGGAAATTCGAGAACTGGGCGCCCGGCCGGGTCAACCACGAGCTCCAGCGCTATGTCGCCGGAGGCGAACTGGAAGGGGACAAGACCGCGTTCATCGAGGGCGGAATCCTGAACATCCGTGCGATGAAACACGGCAGCCAGGTCATCTCCGCCCGGATGAATTCGACGGAGTCCTGGACCTACGGGTACATGGAAGCCCGGATCCAGCTGCCCAAGGGAAAGGGCACCTGGCCGGCATTCTGGATGATGCCGAACGACCAGAGTCTCGGCTGGCCGAACTGCGGCGAGATCGACATCATGGAAGAAGTCGGATGCGATCCGGAACAGACCTCCTCCTCGATCCATTGCGAAAGCTACAACCACGTCAAGGGAACCCAGAAAACGGCTTCCCGCCTGACCACGGGCGCGGAAAGCGGATTCCATGTCTACGCCATCGAATGGACGGCGGACGGAATTGTTTCCTATGTCGACGGGAAACCCTTGCTGAGCTTCCCGAACGACAAGAAGGGGAACAACGCGACCTGGCCCTTCAACAAATCGTTCTTCATCATCCTCAACCTCGCCTGGGGCGGGGACTGGGGCGGATACAAGGGTGTCGATGAAAGCGCCCTTCCCTGCACGATGAAGGTAGATTATGTGAGAGTATTCCAGAAGAAATAACAGGAAATGAATATCAGATACTTTGCGCTGGGCCTGATTGCCGCGGCGGTCCTGTCCTGCACCTCGGAGCAGCGTCAGGGGACGCTGGGGGCGGGAGAGGAAATCGACCGGAAAGTCGAAGACCTCCTGTCCCGGATGACCCTGCAGGAAAAAATCGGCCAGATGAACCAGATTTCCGCCGGCGGCGAAGTCGCTCCGTATGCGGCCGCGGTCCGGGAAGGGAAGGTCGGGTCCATCCTGAACGAGGTCGACCCGCTCCGGCTCAATGAATTCCAGCGGATTGCGGTTGAGGAATCGCGTCTGGGTATTCCGATCCTCGTCGGCCGGGACATCATCCACGGGTACCGGACCGTGTTCCCGATTCCGCTCGGAATCGCGGCGACCTTCGATCCGGAACTGGCCCGGACCGGTGCCGCACTCGCCGCTGCGGAAGCCCGTCCCGGCGGCATCCACTGGACCTTCTCCCCGATGCTGGACATCGCCCGGGATCCCCGGTGGGGCAGGATCGCGGAAGGCAGCGGAGAGGACCCGTATCTCGATGCCTGCATGGCCGAGGCCTTCGTCCGCGGCTATCAGGGAGAGCGTCCGGGGGCCTCGTCCCTCGCCGCCTGCATCAAGCATTTTGCCGGATACGGTGCGGCGGAAGGCGGCAGGGATTATGCCGGAACCCAGATTCCCGAGCGCCAGCTCCGGAATGTCTATCTTCCTCCGTTCGAGGCGGCCGTAAAGGCAGGTGCCATGACCCTGATGACCTCTTTCAACGAGAACGATGGCCTGCCTTCGACAGGGAACGTTCCGCTTGTCCGGGGCATCCTCCGGGACGAATGGGGCTTCGACGGGCTTGTCGTCACGGATTGGAACTCGATGGGCGAGATGATCGCCCACGGGTTTGCCACGGACAGGAAAGAGGCCGCCCGCCAGGCGCTGGAGGCCGGTGTCGATATGGACATGATGACCTTCGGCTTCCTTTCCCACCTCGAGGAACTGCTCAAGGAGGGGAAGGTCCGGATGGCCGACATCGACGAGGCCGTGCGCCATATCCTGAAAGTCAAGTATATGCTGGGCCTGTTCGACAACCCGTATGTGGATCCCGCCGCGGCTAAGGCCGCTCTCTATACGGAAGAGGCCCTTTCCGCGGCCCGGAGGACGGTCGCCGAGTCGGCGATCCTGCTGAAGAACGACGGAGTTCTGCCCCTGAAAGGGGTCCGGACCCTTCTCGTGACCGGCCCCATGGCGGACGCCCCGCACGACCAGCTCGGGACCTGGTGCTTCGACGGCGAAAAAGACCGGACGGTCACCCCGCTGCAGGCTCTCCGCGAACAATTCGGCGGGAACGTCCTGTATGTTCCCGGCCTGGCGTATACCCGTGAGGTCCGGACTTCCTTCCCGGAGGTCCTCGCGGCGGCCCGGAAAGCGGATGCCGTCCTCGCGTTCGTCGGGGAAGAGGCGATCCTTTCCGGCGAAGCGCACAGCCTTGCCGACCTGAACCTGATCGGCAGCCAGAGCGATCTGCTGAAAGCCCTGAAGGCGACCGGGAAACCGGTCATCGCGGTCGTCATGGCCGGCCGGCCCCTGACGATCGAGCGGGACCTCCCTTCCTGCAACGCCCTGCTCTACAGTTTCCATCCCGGGACCATGGGCGGCCCCGGCCTGGCGGATCTCCTCCTCGGGAAAACCTCCCCGAGCGGGAAGACCCCGGTAACCTTCCTCAGGACGGTGGGACAGGTGCCGATGTACTATAACCATCATATGTCCGGACGGCCGTACCAGAACGAGAAACTTCTCAGCGAGATCGGCCTGGAAGCCGGACAGACATCCCTTGGGAATACTTCTTATTACCTGGATTACGGAGCCTGTCCGCTCTTCCCGTTCGGTTTTGGCCTTTCTTATACGAACTTTGTCTTTTCAGATATTTCGCTGGACCGGGAAAGTTATGGGAAAGACGATGTCATCCGGGTATCTTATACGCTTTCCAATACCGGCACGGTTGAGGCGACCGAGGTCGTCCAGGTCTATGTCCGCGACCTTGTCGGGTCGGTTGTCCGGCCGGTCAGGGAGCTGAAGGCTTTCGGGCGGGTCACGCTCGCTCCCGGCGAGCGCAAGGCCCTCTCATTCGAGATTCCGGTCTCCAGGCTGGCTTTCTACGGAAGGGACGGGAAACGCGCGGTCGAGCCGGGCGGTTTCCTTCTTTGGGTCGCCGGAGACAGCGCGACCGGGGAACCGGTCCATTTCGAAGTCAGATGAGAAAGGGAGGACGCACAACCGTCCTCCTTTTGTCGCTGTTCCTTGCGGGGTGCGGCGGGGATGTCGTAGAGGTTCCCGAGCCCAGGCTCAGGTCCATCTCCGTCGACGAAACGGAACTCGTCCTTCCCGCGGAAGGAACGGCGGAACTGCACTTCTCGGTCCGGGATCCCGAGGCCGTTTTCGAGGCGCTGGAACTGGTCCGTTCCGACGGAGAACTCCCTGTGGAATACTCCCTCCTGCGTGTCCTCTCCGGGGACGGGCCGGGCCGCTATACGGCGGTGATCCGCGACCATGGAACCGAGCCCCTTTACCGGGAATCCGCCCAGCTGAGGATCGTCCTCGGGGTGGGAACCGGCCGGGTCTCCTACATCGCTTCCCCTTCGTTCACGGTCGAGAGCGAGGCGGCCGCCTCCGGAGGCATCGTCCTGAAAACCGGCCTTCCCGTCGTCCGGATCTCGACGGAAGGCGGTGCGGAAATCCGCTCCAAGGAAGATTATCTCCCGGCCCGCCTGTCGATCGACGGGAAAGGAACCGCTCCGGACCTGCAGGAACTGGGCTGCGAGATCCGCGGCCGGGGCAATACGACATGGACCTGGCCGAAAAAACCGTATCTGGTCCGGCTGGAAAGCAGAACAGAAGTGCTGGGGATGCCTTCGCACAGGCGTTGGGTCCTGCTGGCCAATTTCATGGACAGGACCCTGATGCGGAACCTGCTCGCCAGTCATGTCGCCGCGCTGACGGCGCTGGACTGGACCCCCTCGTGCATCCCTGTCGAACTGGTCCTGAACGGTCGGCATGAGGGTAGTTACCTCCTGACCGAACAGATCCGGGTCGACCGGAACCGTCTGGACCTTCCCGAAGACGGATTCCTTTTGGAACTGGACTTCCACTTTGACAATCCGGTCCAGTGGATCAGTCCCTATGGACGGTCCGGAATGGTCCCGGGAGGAATCCCTTTCAGCGTCAAGCATCCCGAGCCGGAGAATCTCTCTCCGGAACGGCTCTCGCAGATCAAAGATAAAGTCGAAAAGGCTGCCGCGGCGCTGTACGGACCGGATTTCAAGGATCCGGAAAAGGGCTATGCCGCTTTCCTGGATGTCGGCTCCTTCATCGATTACTGGATCGTCTTCGAGGTCATGGGGAATCACGAACTGGGTAATCCCGGCAGCATTTTCATGCACGGCAGTGCTTCCGGAAAGATTGTCGCCGGGCCCTGCTGGGACTTCGACTGGGGAGCTCTGTCATACAGGACCTCTCCCCAGGCGCAATATGGTCTCATCAACCGGCATGCCATCTGGTACGACAGGCTCTTCGAGGATCCCGCTTTCTGCTCGAAGCTGCGGGCCAGGTATGAGGAATTGCTGCCCGCCCTCTCCGGTGTTCCTGCCTTCATCGATTCGACGGAGCGGCTGCTTACCGCTTCGGCCCGCCTGAATTTCGCCCTCTGGGACCCTTCGGAAGACGCTTCGCAAAACGGTGGGCAGATTATCAACGGAGACGAGTATCTGTCTTTCCACGAAGCCATCGTCCGCTTGAAAGACATCTATTCGGAACGGCTGGAAATCATTCGGAAAAACCTACCTTAGACAAGATAAACCTACGGCTATGAAAACTCCACTTCTCGATCTCTTCCTTCCCCGGACCTGCATCGTTTGCGGCCGGACGCTCCTGCTGCAGGAACGCGAAATCTGCATTTACTGCCTCTCCGACCTGCCCCTGACCTATAACTGGCTCCTGACGCATCATCCGATGGCGGACCGCTTCAACGCCATGATCCAGCGGGACCTGCCCTCGGCGGAATATGAGCCCTATGCCTATGCGGCGGCGCTGTTCCGGTTCAGTTCCCAGGCCCTCTACCGACGGATCCCCTATGCGCTCAAATATTCCGGAAACCTGTCCGGAGGACGCTTTTTTGCGGAAATGCTCGGCCGATTCCTTTCGGAAGCCCCTCACCTGAAAGATGCGGATCTCGTCATTCCCGTCCCGCTCCACTTCCTCCGCCGGTGGCGGCGCGGCTACAACCAGGCGGAGATCCTCGCCCGCGGAATCGCTTCCGTCCTGCAAGTGCCCTGCCGGGCGGATCTTCTCGTCCGTTCCCGCAGGACCGGGACGCAGATCCGGAAGGCGGTGGAGGAGAAGAAAAAGAATGTCTCCGGAGCTTTTTCGCTCCGGAGACCCCTGCCGGAAGGTGTCCGGCACATTCTTCTGGTTGACGATGTGTTCACGACGGGCGCGACCCTGAACGCCTGTTACCGGGTGATTCGGGAGGCGTATCCGGCAGTCCGCATCAGTGTCGCGACCCTTTCCGTCGTCGGATAGGCTCCCCCGGGGCGCTTCCCGGGGGTTAGCAGTAGAGGCCTCCGTTGACGGCGACGACCTGTCCGGTTACATAGGAGGCGAGGTCGGACGCCAGGTAGAGCGCCGTGTTCGCGATGTCTTCGGGCGTTCCGCCGCGGCGGAGCGGGATCTGCTTCAGGTATTCCTCCTTGACGGCGTCCGGCAGGGCGTTCGTCATTTCAGAGATGATGAATCCCGGGGCGATGGCGTTGGCGCGGATGCCGCGGGAACCCATTTCCTTCGCGACGGATTTCGCCATGGCGATCAGTCCGGCCTTCGAAGAGGCGTAATTGATTTGGCCGGGATTGCCCATCTGGCCGGCGATCGAAGCCATGTTGATGATGTTGCCGCTCTTCTGGCGGGCCATCGAAGGCAGGAGGGCGTTGATGAAGTTGAAGGCGGATTTGAGGTTGACGGCGATGACCGCGTCCCACTGGCTCTCCGTCATGCGCATAGCCAGTCCGTCCTTGGTGATGCCGGCGTTGTTGACGAGGATGTCCACCTTACCGAAATCGGCGAGAATCTGTTCGACGACCGTGTGGGTTTCCTCGAAATTGGCGGCGTTGGAGGCATATCCCTTCACTTTATGGCCGAACGCGGCGATTTCGGCGATGGTTTCTTCTGCCGCTTCATTGATGACAAGGTCCGTGAAGGCGACGTCTGCGCCTTCGGATGCGAATTTGAGCGCGATCGCCTTGCCGATACCGCGCGCGGCACCGGTAATCAGAGCGACCTTTCCTTCTAAAAGTCCCATATTCAATTGTTTAATGGTTTATTGTTTCTTCATCCGTTGGATCAGTTCCTCGGTCGTATGGATGCCGAGTTTCCTGAAAATGTTGTTCTTGTGGGTCTCGACGGTCCGGGTCGACAGGCCGAGCCGGTCGGCGATTTCCTTGGAGATCAGGCCCTCGCAGCAGAGGTCAGCGATCTGCTGCTCCCGCCGGGTCAGGGTTTCTTTGCCGTTGGATACGATCCGCGAGAGGTCTTCGATGACACCGGTCATCTTCTCGTGCTTTTCTTCAAAGGAAGACTGACCTTCGTGGATTTCGAGGATCCGATCCTTGATTTCAAGGGTCTGGCGGAGCATCCGGATGTTCTTCTGGCGGATCGTCGCGATCCAAATGACGAGGACGAGGGCGAGGGCCAGCAGGCCCGCGATGATGATCAGCAGGGTCCGGATGGTCCGCAGGTCACGGACTTCGATCTCCTTGACGGCAAGGTCACGGTCCCGCTGTTCAACTTCCTGTTTGATCTTGAAGTCGTTGAGTTCTTCCGCGGTTTTTTCGTGGAAGATGGAATCGGTCAGCGCCGCGTATTCCTGCATATATTTGCTCGCCTCGGAGGGATCCGACGTCCGGAGCAGGGACGAGAGTTCCTTGGTGACCTTTTTCTGCAGATATTTGTTTCCGATCGTGATGCTCAGTTCCCGCGCTTCACGGAGATAGTTGGCAGCCAGGTTCTCGAATCCTTCTTTTACTGCGATGATCCCCTGCTGGAACCGGCAGATCGCCTGGGAGTTCCGGTTTTTCTCACGGTCGAAGACGGGGTAGGCCTCCACGAGGAGTTCGGAAGCTTCCGTCAGTTTTCCCTGCTCCAGGAGGGCTTGGGCGAGCTGGGATTTGCGTTTCGCCGCATTGCCTTCCCTCCCGGCCTCTTCGTCGAGGGCGAGCGCCTTCCGGGCGAAATTTTCCGCCTCTTCGGGCTTTTTCCGGTTGACCAGGATGTCGGCGGCCATTCCGTACCGGACGGCCAGGGCGTCACTATGCCCGAGCGGCTCTTCGTATCCGATCGCTTCCCGGATCAGTTTTTCCGCCATCTTGAAGTCTTCCGTCGTCATATACATGGCGGCCAGGTTGTTGAGGGAGGAACTGATCGCCGAGGAATCCTTGGAGGCGAGGTCGATGTCATAACATTCCTTCTGGGCCGCGATGGCTTTGTCGAAGATGCCGAGCCGGAAATACGACGAGGCGAGGAGGCTGAGGGTCTCTCCCAGCAGGGAGGGATCCTGGGCCTTCCGGATGGAGGGAAGTTCTTCGCAAAGCGTCTCGACCGCTTCCTTGTAGCGGTTCTCTTCATAGAGTCCGGAGGCTTTCTGGAGCGCCTCCGAAGGGGTCAGCGTCAAAGCGAGCGCAAAAAGGATTGAAAGGAGCATCGACGTTCGGTTTATGACGCGAATTTAGCGAAAATCCTTTGGACTGCAAGAGGTTTTCTTTATCTTTGCACCCTTAAAATTGCAAACCCCATGGCTTGTCACATCAGAAACCGGGAGATTTGGGAGAGCGGGGAACTGAAGATCCGCTGGGTCCGGGACCATATGCCTCTCCTCGCCTCCGTCAGCAAAGAGTTTTCCGCCAGCCGGCCTTTCGCAGGCCTGAAAGTCGCCCTCAGCGTCCATCTCGAAGCCAAGACCGCCCACCTCTGCGAGGTCCTCGCGGAAGGCGGCGCCGAGATGTATGTGACCGGCAGCAACCCCCTTTCGACCCAGGACGACATCGCCGCCGCGCTCGTGCGGCAGGGGATGAACGTTTTCGCCGTCCACGGCGCCACCCCGGAGGAGTATGAATCGGATCTCCGGCGGGTCCTGGAACCCGGTCCGGACCTGATCGTCGACGACGGGGGAGACCTCGTCGGGATGCTCCACAAGGAATTTCCCGAACTGCTGTCCGGGGTGACCGGCGGATGCGAAGAGACGACGACGGGAATCCTGCGCCTGAAGGCGATGGACCGCGCCCGGGAACTCAGCTTCCCGATGATGCTCGTCAACGACGCTGCCTGCAAGCACTTTTTCGACAACCGGTACGGAACCGGCCAGAGTGTCTGGGACGGAATCAACCGGACCACGAACCTGATCGTCGCCGGGAAGACCGTGGTCGTCGCGGGCTATGGCTGGTGCGGCAAGGGCGTCGCCCTCCGGGCGAAGGGTTTCGGTGCGGAAGTAATTGTGACGGAGGTTGATCCGGTCAAGGCACTGGAAGCGCTGATGGATGGATACCGGGTCATGCCGATGCAGGAAGCCGCCCCGCTCGGGGACCTCTTCATTACCGTGACCGGCTGCCGGGACGTCATTACGCCGGAGCATTTCCTCCGGATGAAAGACGGTGCCATCTGCTGCAACGCCGGCCATTTCGACGTCGAAGTGGACGTTGCGTCCCTGAAAGAGATGGCCGTGTCCGACCGGGAATCCCGCGCCAACATCCATTCCTATACCCTCGAAAACGGACGGACGGTCCATATCCTGGCCGAGGGCCGGCTCGTCAACCTCGCCGCCGGCGACGGGCACCCCGCGGAGATCATGGACATGTCCTTCGCCATCCAGGCGCTCAGCCTCCGCTACCTGCTCGAGAACCGCGACCGGCTCGGCCGTGAAAGAGGAAAGATGCTCCATACCGTCCCCGAAGAAATCGACAGGGCTGTTGCCCTTCTGAAACTCAGCTCGTGCGGCGTCAGCATCGACGACCTTACGCCCGCGCAGCGGGAATACCTTTTCGGATAAACATGAAACTCATCCCTATCTATTGGTGGAACAAGGAAATCCACAATTTCCGCATATCCCAGGATAAATTTTCAAAACAGCCCTGGGCTAACGGAGTCGTTCTCCTCGCCTGCGTCGTCATCGCGATGCTGCTCGCGAACCTCCCTTTTACCAAGCACGCCTATCACGCTTTCCTCGAGACCTCCCTTTCGCTGCGGATTTCCAGTCCGGGCGGCGGTGTGGACTGGATTTTCCCGAGGGACTTGACGGTCGAGAAGTTCATCAACGATATCCTGATGGTGATCTTCTTCTTCACCGTCGGCCTTGAAATCAAGCGTGAAGTCGTCAACGGCGAACTCTCCTCCTTCAAGAAGGCGATCCTTCCGGTCATCGCGGCGTTCGGAGGTGTCCTCGCCCCGGCCCTGATCTTCACGGCCGTCAATCACGGAACCCTGTCCGCGAGCGGGTGGGGCATCCCGACGGCGACCGATATCGCCTTCGCCGTCGGCATCCTGTCCATCCTTGGAGACCGGGTCCCGGTTTCGCTGAAAGTCTTCCTGACGGCACTTGCCATCGCGGATGACCTGATCGCCATCCTCGTCGTGGCCCTGTTCTATGGCGGAAAGATCAATCTGGTCCTTCTCGGGGTCGCGTTCGCGGTCATCCTTTTCACTTTCATCCTGAAGCGTCTCGGCGAGAAGCGCCTGTTCTTCTATCTCCTCCCGGCCGTCGTCGTATGGGCCCTGTTCTATTATTCCGGCATCCACGCTACGATGAGCGGCGTCGTCATGGCCTTCATCATCCCGATGGAAGCCCGTTACAACAAGGCGAAGTTCCATCGCCGGAGCCACATTCTCTATTCGGGACTGGTCGCGAGCGAGGAACTCTCCCCGAGCGAGGACTTCCCGAACGGTCCGCAGCGGTATTATCTCCGCCGCCTTGCGGGCCTTACAAAGCGTTCCATCGGTCCGACCTACCGGCTCGAGCACCTGCTTTCCCCGTGGGTGAACTTCCTGATTATGCCGGTTTTCGCCCTTGCCAACGCCGGAGTTGAAATCACCGACCTGTCCTATTTCAACGTCTTCTCGTTCGATCCCGCCGTCGGCGGAGCCGGAATGGGCATTTTCCTGGGCCTGGTCCTCGGAAAGCCGGTCGGCATCACCCTCGCCAGCTGGATCGCCATCAAATGCAAGGTCGGCGAGATGCCCGCGAAGTCGACCTGGGCCATGCTTTTTGCGGTAGCCTGTCTCGGCGGTATCGGATTTACGATGTCGATTTTCGTGGATACGCTCTCCTTCTCCGGGAACGGAATTCCGGCCGAGGTGACCGCCCATCTCAGGGATGCAGGAAAAATAGCGGTCCTGATGGGATCGCTATGTGCAGGAATTTTGGGATCTCTCCTGATATCCGTCGTTTCCCGGATTCAGAAGCGGAAAGCCTAACGGAGAGTCCGGATCAGTTCGTCGAGCCAGAGAACCAGTGTTTCGGCGTCCTTCTCCGAGAGATTGTTGCAAGTATATGCCGCTCCCATCTTTTCGGGGATGGAAGCGGCTTTCTCTTCCAGATCCTTCCCCTTTTCCGTCAGGGATACGAGGATCTGCCGGGCGTCTTCCGTTCCGCGGGTCCGGCGCAGCAGACCTTCGGTCTCCATCCGCTTGAGAAGGGGCGTCACGGTGTTCGTTTCCAGATAAAGCCGCTTCGCGATGTCGTTGACCGGCAGCCCGTCTTTCTCCCAGAGAACCAGCAGGACCAGGTACTGCGGATACGTCAGGCCGAGCTCGTCAAGCATCGGCCTGTACGCCTGCGTCGTCAGTCTGGATACCGTATAGAGACGGAAGCAGAGCTGGTTTTCCAGTTTGAGACTTTCTTTCATCAGAGAAGTTCCTTGATTTTCCCGTCCAGGAATTCGGGAGTGGCGGTCGGAGCGAAACGCTCGACTTTCGTGCCGTCCCGGCTGATGAGGAATTTCGTGAAGTTCCAGAGGATGTCGCTATCCTTCTCCACGCTCTTGCTGATGGTTTTCAGCATCTTCTGGGTCGCCTTTGCCTTGAGTCCTTTGTACTCTTCGGTCGGAGCGACGGATTTGAGGTAGGTGAAGACCGGATCCTCGGAGGCTCCGTTGACATCGATTTTTTTCATCAGCGGGAAGGTAACCCCGTGGTTGATGCGGCAGAATTCGGCGATTTCCTCATCGCTGCCCGGCTCCTGATGGGCGAACTGGTCGCATGGGAACCCGATGATGACGAGACCGTCTTCCTTGTATTTCTGGTACAGGGCCTCGAGTCCGTCGTACTGTGGAGTGAACCCGCACTTGCTTGCCGTATTGACGATAAGAAGGACCTTGCCTTTAAATCCGGCGAAGTCAACTTCGTTTCCCTTGTTTCCCAGGGCTTTGTAATCATAAATCGTTGCCATATCCATTGAATTAGATTTGTTTTGCGAGCCAGTTCTGAAGACCGATCTTCCCGATCATTTCAAGCTGCTGTTCGGACCAGTACATATCTTCTTCCTCATCTTTGTAATATGCTTTGAGGAGGTCGTAGGTCGTCATGTCTTCCGCGAGGGTGAGGACGCACTGACCGAGGATGGGAACCTGTTCGACGGAGACCTTCAGGTCATACTTGATGAACTCGACCGGGTCGGTGAAAACGGGCATGGCCGGAGCGGCCTCGACCTTCGCTTCACCACCGAGATCGATGATCCGGTCGATGAACTGGTCGACATAGCCCATTTCTTCCGCGGCGTGCTCCGCGTACTTTTCGGCGAGCTTGCCGTAACCCTGGGATGCGAAAACTTTGCCCTGAACCTTGTGGGCGAGAGACTGTGCGGCGAGGCCGGTAGCATAGGCCTGAAGCGCCTGGATGGATAATTGCTTGTTCATAATCTTGCGTTTTATATCGTTTGCGATACAAAGGTACGACAAAAAATTTATATCGCAAGCGATATTTTAATTTTTTTTCGGTTTTTTGTCATTCCGGCCTCTTCGGAAACTCTCCGGCGCCTTCCCGGGCAAAGGCTCCCCGTGGAGGCTGACTCCTTGATTCACAGGCAGATCCTTGATGCGCGTCTGGTGCGTTTTAACCAGAGGCGCATCGGAGAAGGGTTTGATTGTCAGCCCGCTTCTCGTATCATGGTCCCTGATGCCTTTCGGGTATGAAAGGAATCTTCGGCCATCGGGGCAGTTGTTTTCTTTGATTTTGTCATTATAATAGGTATTTTTGCGAATAAAATAGCAGAAACTAACCAATATTAATAATATTCTGTAATTTAATTGAAAGAATATTGTAACACGATTGTAATAACCTATTATGCTATTTACTAATAATCCATCAGCTATGAGGCTAAAAATCAATCTGTTGATGTTTGTTCTCCTGATGATGGCCGTTCCTGCCTTTGCGCAGGGAAGCGGTCAGGGAACAAACAAGATTACTGTCTCCGGCCGCGTCCAGGACGAACAGGGCGCACCTGTAATCGGAGCAGGAGTTATGGTGGATGGGACGACCATTGGTGTAGCAACCGACCTTGAAGGCAGGTATACCATTTCAGTCCCTTCCCATGCTGTTTTAACTGTCCAGAGCATTGGTTACAAGACGGTGAAAGTTCCCGTCGACGGCCGTGCCCGGATAGATGTCACCCTTGCTTTCGGGCGGGAAATGCTCGAAGAAACTGTCGTTGTCGGTTACGGTACGCAGAAGAAGGCGAACCTGACCGGAGCTGTCGACCAGGTCGGAGAAGAGACCTTTGACGGCCGGCCGAATGCCAACCTGGCGCAGATGCTCCAGGGCCGCGTCGCCAACCTGAACCTGAAATTCACCGACGGTCGTCCGAATTCTTCTCCTTCGTTCAATATCCGTGGACGGACTTCCATCGGGCAGGGCGGCAGCGCGCTTGTCCTCATCGACGGGGTCGAAGGCAATGCCAGCCTCCTGAACCCGAATGATATCGAGAGCGTTTCGGTCCTCAAGGATGCGGCTTCTTCCGCAATTTACGGATCCCGCGCCCCGTACGGCGTCGTCCTTATCACGACAAAGAACGCCAAGAAGGGAACTGCGACGGTCAATTATCAGTCCAACTTCTCCTTTGAGCGTCCGACCGCCATGCCGGATGTTGTTTCCGACGGTTATACCTGGGCCAACCACTTCTACATGTCCTGGTACAACTACAAGGGAAGCAACCCGACCGCGATCAACAAGACCATGGAATTCTCGACAGCCTGGCTGGAAGAATACCGTCAGCGTGCCGAGACCGGCAACTATGAAACGCTGGTCTCCGACGGATCCATCGGAACCCGCGGCCGTTGGCTCTATTATCATAAGGGAACGGACTATTACGATTATCTCTACAAGGATTTCACCTTCTCCCAGACCCATAATCTTTCGGTTTCCGGAGCGGACGACAAGTTCGATTACTATGTATCCGCGCGTTTGTATGACAACAACGGTCTCTTCGACAGCGAAGTGAATCCGGACTCCTACAAGCTCTACAACGGCCGTGTCAAGGTCGGATACCAGATAACTCCCTGGCTGAAAATCACCTCCAATACCGATATCGCCTACAGCAAGTATGTGATGCCGGAGACCCAGAGCGAAGGCGGCGGGAATATCTGGCGTAACATCGCGGACGAAGGCCATCCTTGCTCCCCGATCCTCAACCCGGACGGAAGCCTCTCTTACAGCGGCGTCTATTCGGTCGGCGACATTCTTTATGGAACCAGCCGGCGTACCTATACCAACCGTCAGGCCCAGAATACGATCGGAGCCAAGGCGACCTTCCTGGACAGCCGTCTGCGTTTCAATGCAGACTTTACCTACCGCGCCCGCTCTTACGATACTCATGTCCACCGTCTTCCGACCCCGTTCTCGAGGTATGAAGGCATCACCGAGTCCCTCGCCGAGATCAAGGCGCTCGCCGATTATATCAGCGAAACCCTCCGGACATACGACTATGTCGCGACCAACGAATACGCCGAGTTCGAAGACAAGTGGGGCAAGCACAACTTCAAGGCCCTCCTCGGTTACAACTACGAGCAGCAGACCTACCGGAATACCTATGCCTACAACGACGGCCTGCTGGCTCCGAACGTAGACAACATCAACCTGGCCCTCGGCCTGGACAACAAGAGCATTACCGGCGACTACAGCAAGTGGCGCACGGCCGGTACGTTCTTCCGGGTCAATTACAACTATGACGAGCGCTACCTCCTCGAAATCAACGGCCGTTACGACGGATCTTCCAAGTTCCCGGCCCGTCAGCGCTGGGCTTTCTTCCCGTCCGTCTCCGCCGGATGGCGCATCAGTCAGGAGCCTTGGTTCAAGGTTGACAACCGCCTGATCTCCAATATCAAGCTCCGCGCTTCCTACGGTTCCCTCGGCAACAGTAACGTCGGTGTCTACGCTTATGATGAGACTTTCGATTTCAGCACGGGCGTCATCGTCAACGGCCAGAAGGTCCGTTACACCTCGGCTCCGGCCCCGATCCCCGAGTCCCTGACCTGGGAAACGGCCCAGACCCTTGACGGCGGTCTCGACATGAGCTTCTTCTCCGGCCGCCTGACCTTTACCGGCGACATCTACAAACGCAAGACCCTGAACATGTACACGGTAGGCCCGACCCTTCCGGATGTCTACGGAGCGTCTTCCCCGAAGGGCAACTTCGCCGAGATGACCACCCGCGGTTTCGAAATCGCCCTGGGTTGGGATGACGGCGGTACCCTGGCCGGAAAGCCGTTCAAGTACGGAATCCACGCAACCCTCGCCGACTACTATTCGATCATCGACAAGTACAACAATGCTCTCAAGTCCTTGAGCAACAATGCCTACAACACTTCTTACTATGAAGGGATGAGATTGGGCGACCTTTGGGGATTCGTCTGCAACGGGTTGTACCAGAACCAGGCCGAAATCGATGCTGATGAAGCTCTGGCGAAGGCGGCCGGACAGGCCCACTATAACCCGCTCATGCAGCAGACGGAGAGCTATACGCTCTATCCCGGAGACATGCGTTTCGAAGATCTCAACGGAAACGGCTATATCGACCGCGGCAAGAATACGGCTGACGATCCCGGCGACCGCAGGATCATCGGCAACAGCGAGCCTCGCTTTATCTACTCATTCGGGTTCGACGTTGAATGGGCCGGTATCTTCGCGAACGCCTTCTTCCAGGGCGTTGGCAAACAGGACTGGTACCCGGACAACGAATCCTCGGCATTCTGGGGTATGTATAACAGACCGTACAACCAGATGCCCTCCTGGCACCTGAACAACTACTGGACGGAAGACCATCCGGACGCATACCTGCCCCGTTATACCGGTTATTTCGCCCCGTTCTATAAAGGCCGCGTCAACGCCAATACGAGATACCTGCAGGACGCTTCCTACATCCGTCTCAAGAGCGTCCAGATCGGTTACAACCTTCCTGACAAGCTGATCCGCAGGGCCGGATTCCAGAAAGTCTCCATCTTCCTCGCGGGAGAGAACCTTTGGACCTGGTCGCCGGTCTACAAGTACACGCGCGACGTGGACGTGACGGCGAATATCTATGGTAATGACAGTGTCCTCTCGACAACCGGTGACGGCTACAACTTCCCTACGATGAAGAGCGTCAGCCTCGGTCTCAAGCTTACCTTCGGACATATCGATAAAAAATAAGGAGGAACAGCCATGAAAAAATACATATACATTCTTTCTTCGCTCTTTGCACTGAGCCTCGCGGCGGTTTCCTGCGATCTCAGCGAAGCCCCGCAGGCAGAGGCCGGACGGGCTATCGTCTTCGGTGACGAAGCCGGACTCCGGAACTATACCTACGGATTCTACAATTATCTGCCGGATTACGCGAGCGCCCACAGGATCAACGTGATGCACGACCATTCCGCCAAGATGAACACAGGGACCTACGAGCAGGGGGCCTACACGATCAGTACTTCCAACTCCTGGAGCTGGGGCAACATCCGTAACGTCAACTACTTCATCAAGTACAATACCGATCTGAACCTCCCGGAGGAACTCCGGAACAATTACACGGGTATCGCCCGCCTGTTCCGTGCCTACCTGTATTATGACAAGCTCGTTACCTATGGAAACGTTCCCTGGATTGACAAGCCGCTCGACCCGACGGACGAGGAACTCTACAAGACCCAGGACAACCGTGATGTCATCATCAAGAACATCATGGACGACCTCGATTTTGCCGCTGAGCATATCACGGTTTCCTCGATCACTCCGTACTCCAACACGGTCAACAAGTGGACGGCGCTGGCCCTGAAGAGCCGGATTTGCCTGTTCGAGGGCACTTTCCGAAAGTACCATGCAAACGGGAGCTCCTACGGCAGCAAGTATCTCGAGGGATGCTCCATCTCTGCCAATGAACTCCTGCAGGCCGCTGCCGACGCGGCAAAGAAAATCATGGACGAGGGCCCGTACAAACTCCATACGGGTAATGTCTATGAAGCCGGCGGACGCGGCGCTTACCGCGACCTGTTCATCAGCGACAACCCCGTTACGGAAGAAGTCATGCTGGCTTACACCCAGAGCAAGGACCTTTCCGTCCTCGGCGAGGCCAACTGGTACTACAATTCCACTTCCTACGGTCCCCATCTCTCGATGACGCGTGCCTTCGCGAAGACCTACCTCAATGCGGACGGGTCCATTTATCAGGAGAAAAAGGGCAACGGTACCTACAAGACCTTCGCAGAAGAGACTGCCGGCCGTGACGCCCGTCTGTGCCAGACGATCCGCGGTGCGGATTATACCCGCAAGGACAAGTCCGGCGCCTATATCCGGACCGCTCCGGACATGAGCCTTTCTCTGACCGGCTACCAGTACACGAAGTATGTCATGGATGATGTCGGTTACGACAACGGCCGTACCAACGACAATGATGTTCCCCTGATGCGCTATGCGGAAGTTCTCCTGAACTATGCCGAGGCGAAGGCGGAACTCGGGACCATCACGGCCGACGACTGGACCCGGACCATCGGAGCCCTTCGCCGTCGCGCCGGCATCACCGGCGGCGACCTGGACAAGCTCCCGACCGTCGTGGATCCCTATCTCCAGAAGACTTTCTATCCGAATGTCTCCAATCCGGTCATCCTTGAAGTGCGCCGCGACAGGGCTATCGAGCTGATCCTCGAAGGCTTCCGCATGAACGACCTCAAACGCTGGGCTTGTGGAAAAGACTGGGAAACAGCTCCCTGGGACGGTGTCTATCTCCCGGCGCTGGATGCTCCGGTCGATCTCAACGGGGACGGAGTTTACGATGTCTACGTAACTGCGGACGCCAACTACCAGAAGAGCGGAACCTACAAGTCCATCGCGATGACCCTGAATGACCACCAGAAGGCCGTCAAGGTCTCCGACGATCCGGCGGGAGGATATCTCCTCGGTTATGAGATGCCCCGCAAGTGGAATGACAACATGTACATTTATCCGGTACCGGAGAATGTTATCCAGAAGAATGACAACCTCAAGCAGAATCCCGGCTGGTAATGATTAATGTTCCTGTATATGAAAACAATGAATATAATACTCCTCCTTTCGCTTTCCTTGTTCGCGGTCGCTTCCTGCGTCAAGCCGGAGGTGTCGGTGAACGCCGACTTTACGACCGACAAGGATGTATACGAACTCTACGAGGATATCAAGATTATAAATACCTCCACGGCGACCAATGATATCATCGTCGCCTGCAAGTGGGAATGGGGTTCGGAGTACAGATGGGGCAAACAGTTGGAAGAGCCGATCTCCTTCGATACGGTCGGAGAAAAGGAAATCCGGCTGACCGCCGTCACCAACAGCAACGTGTCCGGAACCTGCGTCAAGAAGATCACGATTCAGGATACCAACAAGCGTCCTGTTACCGACTTTACATGGACTCCGGCCTCCGGAATCGTGGCCGGCGATACGGTACAGTTCACCGACAAGTCTTCCGATCCTGACGGAAAGATTGTTTCCTGGGAGTGGAAGATCGGATCCAGCGTCATCACCGAACAGAATCCTTCGTTCACGTTCAACGAATTCGGCGACATCGAAGTAACCCTGACCGTTACCGACAACCAGCGCGGAAAAGGCTCCGTTACCAAGACCATCCACGTTGAAAAGAACCAGAATTCCATGGAGCTTCTCTGGGCTTCGTCGTACGACAGCAACGGCGACGTCATCTTCACTTCGCCGGCCGTCAGCCCGGACGGAAATACCATCTATGTCTACTCCAGCGGCATGCACCTGGTGGCAGTCGGCAAGGACGGCAAGCAGAAGTGGAGTTTCGACGCCACCGGCCACAATCCTGCCGTGAACAAGAATTTCAGCACCGCCACTCCTTCCGTCGATGCGGACGGTACGATTTTCTTCATCGCGGGCAACAAGGATACCCAGGATAAGACGAGAACCTACGAAACCGGTATCTACGCCATCAATCCCGACGGCAGCCAGAAGTGGTACTATCCGTACGGATATGGCTATTTCATCAATGTCATCCCGCTGGTTCTCCAGGACAAGATCTTCGTTGAGACGAAGCGGAATCCTTCGGCCGGCGACTTCCCTGAGCTATGGCCTTCCGGCGGAGCCGACAACGGTCTGCTGATCAACAAGGCGGACGGTTCCTACGGCGGATACCTCCAGGTCAAGCGGGGGTCGCACGGCGGTGTCGCCGCGACGAAGGAAGAGAACTTCCTGGTCCATACCGACAGCAAGTACGGAACTCGTGTCTACTGGAAGGAAGGTTCTGAATGGAAGTATTATGGACCCGCAGCGGGTCAGGATGCCTTCATGCTCGGATACATTGGAAAGAAGAACACCGAAATCGGTTTCACCAGCTACATGGCGATCGCTCCGGACAACAAGGTCTACATCCTCTACGGGAAAGCCGACGGAGCAAGTAGTTCCGAGTCTGCCGCAACCCTTCTCTGCTACGATCTGGGCAAGTATGACAAGACTGCCGGCTCGTCGCCCGAATGGATCCTCGATCTTGAAGGGACCAACAAGATGTACTACAGTCTGGGTACGGTCATCGGACAAGACGGGACCGTCTATGTGACGACCACCGCGGGCGTTACTGCTGTGAACCCGAACGGGACCAGGAAGTGGTTTGCTCCCGCTTCAGGTAACGAGGTGATGGGCAGCCCTGCCGTTGACAAGCTCGGCTATGTCTACTTCTGCGAAACGGCTGCGGACATGACTGTAGGCAAGCTGGTGAAACTCAACGCGGAAGGAACGAAAGTTGCGGAACTGACCTTGGGCCAGAGCCTTTGCACTTCCCCGACGATCGGTCCCGAAGGAACCGTCTACTGCAACGGAATCAAGGACGGTAAACCGACCCTTTCCGCAGTAGCCGGCGTCGCAGAACCGGCGACAGGATGGTCACAGCTGGGCGGCAATCCCCGCAAAACCTGTAAATTCGAATAAAGCCCATGAAGAATAACCTTCTTTTTGTCTCTCTCCTGTCCGCAGTGCTGCTGTTTGCAGCCTGCGGGCCGGAGAACGTCGTCAATCCGGTCACGCCGCCCAAACCCGACGAGCCGGCCGAGCCGGTCGTAACTCCGCCGGATCCGGCGGGTCCGGTGTCCATGACCGTATGTACCTTCAATATCCGTTACGCCAACAACAACGACAAGTATCCGGACGGCAGCAGTGCCGCCTGGAGCGCCCGCCGGGAGGCTGTAAAGAAATTCGTGGATACGGTCAAGCCGGACATCATCGGCCTGCAGGAAGTCCGGGCGACCCAGTCGCAGGACTTCGCCACTTTCTTCGGAAAGGATTATGATTACTATGATGTCGGCCGTGACAGCAAAACCGGCGAATCGGTTGCCAGCGCGAATTGCGAAGGAGTCGGGGTCCTGTACCGGAAAGACCGGTTTGAACTGGTCGTGAAGGACTTTTTCTGGCTGGACGAGGACCTCAGGACCCTTCCTGCCAAGAACAGCGACGGGACCTACGGAGCCTGGAAATCCGCTTGCCGGAGGGTTACGGTCTATGTGGAACTCAAGGACAAGAAGCACGGCAATTCCGTCATCTGGTTCTTCCCTACCCACTATGACCACAAAAGTACCGAGGCGAGGAAAAACTCCGCGGATCTGATGGTCCGGCAGATGAAGGCCCTTTGCAAGGTGAGCGACCTGAAAGAGACCGATCCGGTCATCTTCCATGTCGGGGATCTCAACACGACCTACGACAACAACCAGCTGCAGCGTCTCAAGGAAAATATGTACTACGCCCGCCTGGCCGTGGACGGCCCCGACAAATTCACCGGTACCTTCAACGGATTCAAGGACAGCAACAGCTTGATCGACCATATCTTCTACGGCGGAAAATCGGTGAAGCCCGTGAAATACTGGGTCGACAAGACCAATTACGGGGTACCGTTCCTTTCGGACCATTACCCCGTTCTCTTCCAATGGGAATACAAATAGTATAAGGAATCCGTCTTAATAGTACTGTACGTAATCGTCTGCCTTGAGCTTGAGGTTCAGAAGCGTCGAATACTTGAACAGGATCGGTCCGAGGCCGTTGAAATGGAGCGTGTACTCTTTTCCGAGCGTCAGACCTCCGACGACGTATTTGGCCTCTTCGACCGGGCAGATGCAATTGGCCAGGGGTTCGACCCAGAATGAAAGATAGATGTCCGAGTCCCGGATGTCCAGTTTGACCTGCATGTCAGAGTGCTTGATGGCGCAGTTGTAATCCCCCCACTCATCGGTGACGACAAGTCCAGCCGTGGAATATTTGAGGCGGATGATCTCCTCGCGGTCGATTCCGCCCGAATGGGAGCGGGTCGCCACCTCGGTACCCGCGGCGCAGCCGGTATGGACCAAGCGTCCTGTTTCCGGAGAAAGATACTGACATCCGGCCAGCAGGAGACTGGCCATCAGAAGAAATCCAAGCTGTTTCATAATAAACCTTTTCCTGTTAAATCCCCTGACCGTCGGAATCTTGCACGGGAGTCTAACTATCTTTCAGGTCGACCTTGATCTGGAGTTCGTCGAGTTGGATCTGGTCGATTTCGGACGGGGAATCGATCATGACATCGCGTCCCTGGTTGTTCTTCGGGAAAGCGATATAGTCACGGATCGAGTCGCTGCCGCCGAAGAGGGCGCAGACCCGGTCGAACCCGAAGGCGAGGCCGCCGTGGGGCGGAGCGCCGAACTGGAAGGCGTTGATGATGAAACCGAACTTCATCTCGGCCTCCTCTTCTCCGATGCCGAGCACCTCGAACATCCGCTTCTGCATATCCGCATTGTGGATCCGGATGCTGCCGCCGCCGAGTTCCGAACCGTTGAGGACGAAGTCGTAAGCGTTGGCGCAGACCCGCTCCAGATCCTCTTTCCGGTTGCTGTAGAACCATTTTTCGTGTTCCGGTTTCGGTGCGGTGAAGGGGTGGTGCATCGCATAGAAGCGTTGGGTCTCGTCGTCCCATTCCAGGAGCGGGAAGTCCACGATCCAGAGCGGGGCGAAGACTTTCGGATCCCTCAGGCCGAGACGGTTCCCCATCTCGAGACGGAGGACGCCGAGCATGGTCTGGACCTTGCGGCGGTTGTCCCCGCTCATGACGAGGATAAGGTCGCCGGCTTTCGCCTCGGCCGCTTCCGCGATTTTGGCGAGGTCCTCGGGACCATAGAATTTGTCGATCGACGACTTGAAGGTTCCGTCGGCGTTGACCCGGATATAGATCAGTCCCTTCGCGCCGACCTGAGGCCGCTTGACCCACTCGGTCAGTTCATCGACCTGCTTGCGGGTATAGTCCGCGGCGCCGGGGACGCAGATCGCACCGATATAGGCGGCTCCGTCGAGAACGCCGAAGCCCTTGCCCTTCGCAATCTCCGTCAGCTCGTGGATGGTCATCCCGAAACGCACGTCCGGCTTGTCGGAGCCGTAGTTGTCCATCGCGTCGTACCAGCTCATCCGAGGGAGCGGATTCGGAACGTCTACGCCGAGGACGTTCTTGAACAGGGTCCTCATCATGCCCTCGAAAGTATTCAGGACGTCTTCCTGCTCCACGAAGGACATCTCGCAGTCGATCTGCGTGAACTCAGGCTGGCGGTCGGCGCGGAGGTCCTCGTCGCGGAAGCAGCGGACGATCTGGAAGTACCGGTCATAGCCGGCGACCATCAGCAGCTGCTTGAATGTCTGCGGGGACTGCGGGAGGGCGTAGAACTGACCCGGGTTCATGCGGGAGGGCACGACGAAGTCGCGGGCGCCTTCCGGTGTCGACTTGATCAGATAAGGGGTTTCGATTTCCATGAATCCCTGCCCGTCGAGGTAGTTGCGGACCTCGTGGGCGATGCGGTGGCGGAGCATGAGCGCTTTCTTGAGCGGACCGCGGCGGAGGTCGAGGTAGCGGTATTTCATCCGGAGGTCATCGCCGCCGTCGGACTCGTCCTCGATGGTGAAGGGAGGAGTGACGGATTTGTTGAGGACGGTGATTCCGGAGACCTTGATTTCGATCTCTCCGGTCGGGATTTTCGGGTTTTTGCTCTGACGCTCAATTACTTCTCCGGATGCCTGGATGACGAATTCGCGGCCGAGGGTGGTCGCGGTACCGACGAGGTCCTCGGGTGCGTCCGCTTCGACGACGAGCTGGGTGACGCCATAGCGGTCACGAAGATCGATGAAGGTCATGCCTCCGAGTTTACGGGCCTTCTGGACCCAGCCGGCGAGGGTCACCTGCCGTCCGGCGTCAGCGATGCGGAGCTCTCCGCAAGTATGGGTTCTGTACATAGATGGACGTTGTTTCTTTTTCAGTCCGCAAAATTAACAAAAAAATGGGGAACGCGTAGCGTTTGCACCGTCTATTTGGAGTGCTTCCGGGCGTATTTGGGATCGAAGGCCATGTTCAGGGCGTGGGCCAGCCGGTAGCCGGCGTTGCGGATCTGGGTCCGCATCAGCTCGGTATGGTCCCGGATCCATCTGGCATTGATCGTGTCGCCGTCCTGGATGTCGAGGCGGCAGTCTTGGCACTTGTCAGCGACATCCTTTCCCCAGTCGTAGATGGTTCCCTTGCAGATTTCCTCGATCTGGGAAGGGGAACAGTCGTCGCAGATCTCGGCGATGTCCGAGAAACTGTACGGGAGGGGGTTCGTGACCATCAGCTGGTCCCAGACCCGGTGGTAGGTGGTCAGCTCCCCGGCGAAGGTTACGGGATACTTTCCGATATCCTCATACTTTGCTGCATAGCGGACGTGCCCGGGGCAGTGCATGTCCCCGAGGAGGTGGGTCGCCATGACCAGTTCTTTCCAGCGGACGGAATCCGGGAAATCCGCTGCGTGAGCGAGATCCTGCAGGCAGTGGTCGGCGAAATAGACCGTATTGGTCAGCTTGCGCCCGGTTTCCGGGTGATAGAGCACCGCGAACGGCCGGTTGTCGGGTCCGACCTCGAAGGTATGGGCATGGCCGATCCCTTGCGTCCATTCCAGGGGGAAGGTGGCGTCCATTTCGGAACGATAGTCGTCGCAGTAGGAAGCGATGGCGACAAGCGGAGTCCCCTTCATGATTTCGGCGACCCGCTTCTGGGTTGTCTTGGTGAGGTGGTTCTGGGCGATCTTGGCGACGGTGGCATGGCCCATGCGGCCCCAGCCGGCGGCGTTGAACGGAATCAGTGCCGCAAGAAAAAGGGCGGCGGCGACCCTTGCAATGCGTGTTTTCATCGTGTGATAGGTTTATTTCCCTGCAAGATAATGAAAAAAAACATATATCTTTGTAAATGTATGGAGGTTCGAGCGAAAAAAGCCCTCGGGCAGCATTTCCTGACGGATCAGGCGATTGCGAAGGCGATTGTCGACGCCCTCCCCGTATCTGAGGAGAAGATGCCGGTCCTTGAGATCGGGCCCGGGATGGGCGTCCTGACGCAGTATCTGCTCCCCCGAGAGGACCTCGACCTGAAGCTCGTCGAGATCGACGGGGAATCGGTCGATTACCTGCTGACCCATTTCCCGGGCATGCAGGGGCGCCTCTACCAGGCTGATTTCCTGAAACTTCCGCTCGACCGGATCATGCCCGGAACCTTCTCCGTCATCGGCAATTTCCCCTATAACATCTCTTCCCAGATTTTCTTCAAGATCCTCGACAACAAGGACCGGATCCCCGAGGTGGTCTGCATGATCCAGAAAGAAGTGGCCGAACGGATCGCGGAAAAGCCCGGGACGAAAACCTATGGAATCCTTTCCGTCCTGCTTCAGGCATGGTACGATATCGAATATCTCTTTACGGTCGGATCCGGCGCCTTTGCCCCGCCGCCCAAGGTCCAGTCCGCCGTTATCCGGCTCTGCCGGAACGGAAGGAAGGATCTCGGGTGCGATGAAAAACTGTTCAAGACGGTCGTAAAAACCGCCTTCGGACAACGACGGAAAACCCTTCGGAATTCGTTGAAACCAGTGATACAGGCGCGATTGGATTCCTTAGGAGAAGATCCGGAAATCTTCAAATCCAATCCGGTCTTCGACCTTCGTCCCGAACGCCTCGGCGTCGAGGACTTTATCGCCCTGACCCGGCTGTTGACTCCCTCTGTCCCCCTTTCTCATTGATATGAAAACACTTTCCATCTCCAAGGACATCCCCGTCACCGGGGAATACGACGTTGTGGTCTGCGGGGGCGGTCCCGCCGGATTCATCGCGGCCGCAGCCGCGGCGAAAGAAGGGGCCCGGACGGCCTTGGTGGAGCGTTACGGCTTCCTCGGCGGTATGGCAACGGCGGGTCTCGTCGCCCCGATCAGCGTATTTACCTACAAGGGGGAACTGGTGGCGGGCGGTCTCCCCTGGGATTTTGTCCATCGTCTCGAGGCGATGGGGGGCGCCCTGATAGAAAAGCCGCTCGGAAACGTCGCCTTCGATCCGGAACTCTATAAACTGTGCGCGCAGCGCCTCGTCCTGGAGTCCGGAGTCGACCTCTATCTCCACAGTTATTTGACCGGCTGCCGGAAGGAAGGGGGCCGGGTAACGCATATCCTGATGGAGAACAAAAACAGCTCCGAGGCCCTTGAAGGGCAGGTTTTCATCGATGCGACCGGAGATGCGGATATCGCTTTCCAGGCCGGAGTCCCCATGCAGCCGCTCTCCGGCGAACCCCTTCAGCCGGCCTCGACCTACTTCATCCTTTCCGGAGTGGATACGGACTCCCCGCTCATCCGGGAGGCCATGCACCACAACAAGCAGGGCGAGAACTGCCACTGCCTTCCGGTCCGCAACCGACTCCTTGAACTTCCCGGCATCCCCGATTTCGGGGGGCCCTGGTTCTGCACGGTCCTTCACGAGGGCTCGGTCGCGGTCAACATGACCCGTACCCGGACCGATGCCTGCGACAACCGCGATTTCTCGGCGGCGGAGTGCCGCCTCCGGGAGGACGTTTTCAGGATGGCCGGAATCCTCCGGGAGCATTTCCCCGAATTCCGGAACAGCTATGTCTCCGCCGTCGCGACCCAGGCGGGCATCCGGGAGACCCGCCGGATCCTCGGGGTCCATACGATAACGGGCGAAGAATATGTCAGCGCCTTCCGCTATGAGGACAGTATTTCCCGCGGGGCCCATCCGATCGATATCCACGCCTCGGCGGGCCGTTCGCAGAGCCTGACTTTCCTGGAAAAGCCGGCCTATGTGCCCTACCGGGCCCTGATCGCGGCGGACTTTCCGAACCTGCTTGTCGCCGGCCGCTGCCTTTCGGCGGACCGCCGCGCCTTCGCCTCCTTGCGGGTCCAGGCCTCGTGCATGGCCCTGGGCCAGGCCGCAGGCGTCGCCGCAGCGATGACCGTAAAAGGAAACGGAGACGTCCGCAAGGCAGACATCCCCGTTCTCATTTCCCGCCTCCGGGCCCTCGGCGCCCGGATTTAGAGCAGAATTACAAGATTCTCATCCTCCAGGTAACCCCGATGTCGAAATTGTTGACGGTATCGTGGTTGTCCCGGAAATAGACGGCGTGCAGGCGGAGTTTCTCGTTCCCGAGCGGGAAGTATTCCACCCCCGCTCCGTAATAGAGGTAATTGTTGCCGGCCGGCAAGACGAGGTCGTAGGACAGACCGTTGGCGTCGACGTTCGCCGCATCGTTCCATTCGTATCCGACCTTCGTGCAGAGGTTCCATTTTCCGACGGTGTAGATCGCCTTCCCGATGACGGTTCCGTCCGAGAAGAACCGGGGATGGCCCGCCGCGGTCCGGTTGATGTAATCGATGTCGACCACCAGGGGGCCGAAGAAGAACTTGTTGCCGAGGGCGATATAGTTCATCTTCCGGTGATACTCATCCTCGACCAGGTTGACGCTCCAGAGCGTCTTCCACATGGGCACGATCGATCCGCTCCAGTAGAGGTTGTAGGAATAGGTGTTCTGGGTCGGAGGCGAGATGGGCGAAGGGATGAACTGCAGCGAAATCGTCTGCCCGGGAACCGGAGTATAATGGGCCGCGGCCCCGAAGGCGTAGACCTGGGACATGCCGTTGCAGAAGGCGCTGTAATAGTAGACCTCGATGGGCGGGGAGTCGAATTCATAGCCGCCGACGAGGATCGCCTGCTTGCCGAAGGTGAAACCCCAATGTGTGTTGGGCTGCCAGTGGATCCAGAGGAAGTCGGTCGCCTTGAAGGGATTCCGGGCCTCGATATCCTTGTTGAGCCGCTGCCGGACGCGGTAGGAAACCGTCTCCGACAGGGTCCCCTTGATGTGGATGTTGAGGTAATCCCCCTGGAAATGCGAGTCATACACCCCGTCCCGGGTCTCCTGGTGGAAGGTGGCCCGGGCGTCCAGGGATATTTCATCGACGGACTGTGCTCCGAGGGGGAGCACCGCGGCAAGGGTGAGGAGCACCGCCAACGCGGCGGCTAATCTATTCGCTTTCAATCGTTTCCGTGTTACGGGCCTTGTCCTTGAGGTTCCAGAGCGTCACGACCAGCAGGAAGCCGATCACCGCGACGGCGGCCATCAGGATGAAAATCGGATGCCAACCGAATTTATCCGCGAATTTTCCGAGCGGATAACCGGTGATCAGGGTCGACAGGTAGCTCATGAAACCGATGATTCCGACGGCGGAGGAGGCGGCTTTCTTGGAAACCTCGTTCGACGCCACGACGCCGAGGAGGGCCTGGGGGCCGTAGAGGAAGAATCCGGCCAGGGCCAGCACGATCAGGAAGAGCACCGGCTGGTGCCAGTCCTGGATATAGTGCAGGGCCACGAGGCAGAGGGCGACGATGACCATTTCAATCGCACAGACCCGCTGGGAGCGGCTTTTGAAGAACTTGTCGGAGACATAGCCGGCGAAGATCATCCCGAGACAGCCGGCCACTTCGAAGATACCGACCGTCCATCCGGAGAGCTGCGGGCTCAGTCCCATGTCCTGGAGCATCGACGGGCCCCAGTCCAGGACCGCAAAGCGGACGACATAGACGAAGAGGTCGGTCAGCGCCAGGATCCAGACTACCGGATTCAGGAAGACCCGTTTGACGAGGAACTTCCGGAAGGCCTTCTTGTCCTTGCCCTTGCTCTCGTCCAGTTCGCCTTCGACCTTCGGAAGTTCCTGGAGGCCGACGGATTTCGGGGTGTCGCGAAGGGTTGCGATGATGAAGAAGACCCCGACGAGTCCGAGACAGGCCGGAACCCAGAAGCAGAGCTGCCAGCTCGTCAGGTATCCGCAGATGACGGATGCGACGAAGGCACCGACGCTGTGGGAGGTATTCCAGATACTCATCTTGGTCGCCAGTTCGTGCGGGGGTACCCAGTTGACCATCAGGTGGTTGCACGGAGCGAACCCGCATCCCTGGAAGATCTGGTTGACGATATAGAGCACCGACAGGATCAGGATGAATCCGCCGATGAAATCAGGACCGTCCGTTGCGCCGGTAATGAGGGTCGTCAGCTTGTCGGTCCATCCGAACAGGAAATTGACCGCGACGCAGACCCCGAGTCCGAGGACCAGATGCCACCGGGCGTTGGTCCGGTCGCCGATGATTCCGTTGATGAGTTTCGAGACGCCGTAGATGATGCCGCCCGCGGAGAGGATGGCGCCGAGCTGCGCCTTCGTGATCTCGGGATAGGCATCCTGGATCATCGGGATGGCGAAGGAGAAATTCTTCCGTACGAAGTAGAACACGGCATAGCCGATCATCGAGCAGATGATGACCTGCCACTGCCAGGACTTGAAGAAATCAACCTTTCCGTCCTTTCCTTTAAGCTTGAAGATGGGTTTTACGGTGGGTTCCATTATTTGAAGGGCTTTTCTTCATTGATGTCCCAGGCGTGTCCCGGGAGGAATACCGCGTTGACGAGTTCGTCATAGTACCGGCCGCGCTTGGCGAGGTCGAGGGCGTTGAACCGCCAGCGCATCAGCTGGACCTTCGGGAACATGTCGTGCAGCTGGTGACGGGTCACGCCGATGTCGGACGGATCGGTCGGGGCGCCGACGATGGCGAAGCATTTCTGCATCTTTTCGAAGGACCAGACCTGGGCCTGGAGCTTTTTCTTGAATTCCGGCCAGACTTTCTTGACGAGAGACAGCTGGGCGCGGACGGTCTCGGCATCGTTGTATTTCTTGGTGATTTCGGTATAGCCGAGCTTCGGGGCGGGGAAGGTGCGGAAGATTTCGATGGCCCGCATCTGCTCCTCGTCGATGGTCGGCCAGGCGGCGACGCAGGCGTCCACGTCGAGTTTGGTCAGGTCGAACTTGAAGAGTTCGTCGAAGATGGCGCACATGGTCAGGGTGCCGACTGCCACCTGGATGCCGTGGGACTGAAGTTTGCCGTGGAAACGGTGGTGGGTCATGTCGAGGATGTGGCTGAAGAGGTGCTCGCAGCAGGAAGCAGGGCGGCTGCTCCGGGCGGCCTGCATGGCGAATCCGCTCATCGTCAGGCCCTCGAAGATGTCGGCGATGGCCTGGTGGTCACCCCTGGCGATTCCCTCCGGATCGGACAGGTAGGCATGGAGCCGGGGGTAGAGGATATCCCAGGCGGCGGGGATGATGGGTTCCGTGCCCATCAGGTCGGCGATCATCCATTCTGCACCGGCGGGAACCTTGGCGGCGAGGTCGGCATAACCCGAGGCGGCCATCCACTTCGGGGCGTCCGCAAGGACGCCGAGGTCCGCGAGGATGGCGGTCGGAGCCGCGCACTCGAAGGTCTGCTTGGCGTTCTGGTAGGTAATGGAAGCGCCGAAAGAGGAGAATCCGTCGACGGAGGCGGCGGTGGCTACGCAGACATAGCCCTGTCCATGGTGGTGTGAAGTGAGCTTGCAGAGGTCGTTGATGACGCCCGCGCCGACGGAAACGGCGACGGGATACCGGTCGGAGGGCTCGCGGAAAGCCTTCCGTGCGTCGGCCTCGGTGTAGTCCGGATCGTTCTCCAGGCGCTTTGCTTCGGCGAAGTCCCCGTCAAGGACCTTGTCGACCATCTCGATGTACCGCCATTCGGCGTGGAATTCTTCCTTCTCGATGATGTACTTTTCAGTCGGGATGCCGGCTGCTTCCATCAGGGCGAAGACCTCCTTTCCGCAGGCCGGCCAGGTGTTGATGTCGGCGACGACGACGGCCTTGCGGCCGGGGAACAGTTCCTTGAAAACCTCGGGAACCCTGCCCAGGATTCCCTCACCCATTTCAAACACCTTGGTGTCGGTTGCCACCTTCAGGGCGGCTGCGATTCTCTCTTTTGAATCCATGATTATCCGTTTTAAATATAGTTACGTTTCAGAGTTCACAAAGATAATCATTTTTCTCCGTCCGGTTTTCATAAAAATGGGAATTAATCTCTCTGCATACACCAAATATTTGTTAAATTTGCAAGAACGAATAAACCAATCTCTATGAAAGCAATACAATTCGGAGCAGGAAACATCGGCCGCGGTTTCATCGGGGCGGTCCTGTCACAGGCTGGGTACGAAGTCGTCTTCGCGGATGTCGTCGCCGATCTTCTGGAGCAGATCAACACACGGAAAGAATATACCGTCCACGTGATGGACACCGTCAGCCGGGACATCGTCATCAAGGATATCAAGGCCGTCCATTCGGGCGGGGAGGATGCCGTCGCGGAAATCGCGGAAGCGGATATCGTCACGACGGCCGTAGGACTGAGGATCCTGAAATTCGTCGCTCCGGCGATCGCCAAGGGCCTGGCGGCCCGGAAAGCGGCCGGAGTGGAGAAGCCCCTCAATATCATCGCCTGCGAGAACGGCCTGCGGGCGACCTCGCAGCTGAAGGCCCTGACCCTCGCCCTCGTCACGCCCGACGTTGAGAAATGGGCCCGGGACCATGTCGGCTGGCCGGATGCGGCCGTCGACCGGATCGTTCCCCCGGTCCGCTGCGAGATTCCGCTCGACGTCGCCGTCGAGGAGTATTTCGAGTGGGACGTGGAGCGTTCCTCCTTCGTCGGACCGATTCCCGCCATAGAGGGCATGTCCCCGGTGGAGAACCTCGAAGCCTATGTCGAACGGAAACTTTTCACCCTCAATACCGGTCACGCCACGGCGGCCTATGTCGGGAAGATGAAGGGACTTCAGACGATCGGAGAGAGCATCTCCGATCCGAAGGTCTGCGCGCTCGTCCGTGCAGTCATGCGCCAGAGCGGGGAAGGACTGATCAAGAAATTCGGGTTCAACCACGAAGTCCATTACGCTTATATCGAACGGATTATCAGGCGTTTCTCCAATCCTTTCCTCAAGGATGACGTCGACCGGGTCGGCCGCGAGCCGCTCCGGAAGCTTGCCCCGAACGACCGGTTGATCCTCCCGATGCTGACTGCAAAAGGCTATGGACTCTCCTACGACAAGCTGCTGCTCGCCATCGGCGCCGCCCTCCATTTCAAGAACGAATTCGATCCGCAGAGCGTCGAGATGCTGACTTCGATTGCAACCCACGGGCTCGAGGATACGATCGTCAAGTATACCGGGATTGCCGCAGGCGATCCCCTCGTCGCCGAAATCGTGGCGGCCTACCACGCCGTCGAGAAATTCTAAAGCGGGATGATACAGGAGAAGATCCAGCGTTTCGGACGGAGCCTCAGCGCGATGGTCATGCCGAATATCGGCGCGTTCATCGCCTGGGGACTGATCACGGCCCTCTTCATCCAGGGAGGCTGGTGGCCGAACGAGCACCTGGCGAAGCTGGTTTCGCCGATGCTGAAGTACCTCCTGCCGACCCTGATCGCCTTTACCGCCGGAAAGAATGTCGGCGGATACCGGGGCGGGGTCGCCGGAGCCGTCGCCGCGATGGGCGTCATCATCGGCACCGATACGCCGATGTTCCTCGGGGCCATGCTGATGGGCCCGCTGGCCGGCTGGTGCGTCAAGCGCTTCGACAAGCTGGTCGAAGGGAAAGTCGGAGCCGGATTCGAGATGCTCGTGGACAACTTTTCCCTCGGGATCATCGCGATGCTCCTCGCCATCGCCGGCTATCTCCTGATCGGACACGTGGTGGAATGGCTGACGAATCTTCTCAGTTCGGGCGTCAACTGGATGCTCGCCCATAAGATGAACCCGCTCCTGGCCGTGCTCGTCGACCCAGCGAAGGTCCTTTTCCTGAACAATGCGGTCAACCACGGGATCATGACCCCGCTCGGAATCCAGCAGGCGGCCGAAATGGGCCAGTCCATGCTTTTCCTGGTCGACCCGAATCCGGGTCCGGGACTGGGTATCCTGCTGGCCTGCTGGGTGTTCGGCAAGGGAATGACGAAGCAGTCCGCCCCCGGAGCCGCCGTGATCCAGCTTTTCGGCGGAATCCATGAAATCTATTTCCCGTACGTCCTGGCGCGTCCGATACTCCTTTTCGCGGTCATGATCGGGAATATCTGCGCCCTTTCCTTCTATACCCTGACCAATTTCGGCCTGGTAGCTCCCGCTTCACCGGGGAGCCTGATTTCGATCATCCTGATGTCCCCCCGGGGACGGACGCTGATCGGGATCCTGGGCGTGCTGATCGGGACGGCGGTCTCTTTCCTGCTGGCCATCCCGATGGTCAAGTCGCGGCCGGATTTTCAGGGAGAAAGCGAAGAAAGTCCCAAAGCGCCGGCAGGTGGATCTGCCCCGATGCCGGGCCTTTCCGGAGCGGTCCGGAAGATCGTTTTCGCCTGCGATGCCGGCATGGGATCCAGCGCGCTCGGCGCAACCCGTTTCAAGGCGAAACTGCTGAAAAACCATCTTGACGGCATCGTCTGCACCAACAGCGCCGTGGACGCGATCCCCGCCGATGCGGACCTCGTCGTCTGTCAGGGAACCCTGGCCGGCCGGGTGGAAGGCCATGAGGTCGTGACGATTACGAATTTCATCTCCGATCCTGCCCTGGACGCCCTTGTCGAGCGCCTCAAAGCCGCTCCGGCACCCGCCCCCGCGGGAGAAACGGAGGCGGTCCCCGAAAAGGAAGGGGAGGCTGCATTGCTGGACCGGAAAAGGATTCTGACGGGACTCCCCTCCGAGAGCAAGGAAGATGCGATTCTCCGGGCCGGCCGGTTGCTGGAAGAGGCTGGCTGCGCCGGAACGGGCTATGCCGAGGCCATGCTGGAGCGCGAACGGATGATGACGACCTATATGGGCATGGGCCTGGCGATTCCCCACGGCACCTCCGAGGCGAAAGGAAAGGTCCTCCGCTCCGGGATTTCCATCCTCCAATATCCGGAAGGCATTGATTTCGGGGATGAAAAGGCATACCTCGTCATCGGCATCGCCGGCGTCGGGGACGAGCACCTTGAAATCCTGGCCAAACTATCCTCCGCCCTGGAGGATGAAACCCTTCTCGGGCGCCTCTCCCGGGAAGCAGACGCAGAAGAAATCTATAACGCACTCAAATAAATGAAGACACAGAAGATCACGGTGCTGGCCGAAAACGGCCTCCATGCCCGTCCGGTCGGCGATATCGTCCGTGCCGTCAAGTCCTACGCCGAAACGACCGTCACCCTGGCGACTCCCGCGAAGACCGTCAGCGGCGCCAGCATGCTCGGCGTCCTCTCCCTGGGCCTGAAGGCAGGGACGGAGGTTGAAATCACCGCGAACGGTCCGCAGGAAGACCAGGCTCTCGCCGCTATCGTACGGATTATTGAAACGGCTGAATAGCAGATGGTTACCAGATACGGAATCGCGTCAGTCGAAGGGATGGCCGCCGGAACGGCCGTCCTGCTGGCAAAGGGAGCCTCTCCTGAAGAAGGTGCGCCCGGCGCCGGAGGAGGGATGACCCTCGACGAGGCCTTCGAGGCGGAGAAGAAGAAATTCGAGGCCTTTTCCCGGGAGGGATCCGGGGAGACGGCCGGCATCTTCGCGGCCCATCTGGAAATCCTCGAGGATCCGATGCTGCGGGAGACGATAGAAGGGCGGCTTGCGGACGGTCTTTCCCCGGTCGACGCCGTCAGGGCGGCTTCGGACGAGCTGGCGGCCATGTTCGCGGAGATCGATGACGAGTATCTCCGCGCCCGGGCCGACGATGTCCGGGATATCTGCCGCGGCCTCTCCGACCGGCTTTCCGGCGGGCGAAGCAACACTCTTGACAATCTCCCGGAGGATGCCGTGATTGTCGCTGAGGAACTGTTCCCTTCCGACACGGCCGAAATGGACTTCGGAAAGGTCCGCGCCTTCGTGACACGGAAGGGCAGTGTAACGAGCCATGTCTCCATCATCGCCCGGAGCAAGGGCATTCCTGCACTCCTCGGGGTGGACATCGACGGGATCGGGACGGGAGACCGTCTCCTCGTCGACGGAAATACCCGCCAGCTGACCGTCGGCCCCGACGAAGGAGCGGAGAAAGCGTTCTTTGCGAAAATGAAACAGCTTGCCGAATCGGACGAAGAGGATGTTCCCCTCCGGCCGGCCGGCACCCCTGTCGCTGTCTTCGGCAATGCCGGATCCCTGGAGGATATCACCGTCGCCATCGAGGCCGGAGCCGAGGGTATCGGCCTTTTCCGGACGGAGTTCGTGTTTATGAATGCGTCCTATTTCCCGACCGAGGAAGAGCAGTTCGCCATCTACCGGGAGGCCGTCCGGCGCTGCAACGGGAAACCCTTGATCATAAGGGCGTTGGATATTGGCGGAGACAAGGCGCTCCCTTACCTGAATCTTCCCCCGGAAGAGAATCCTTTCCTCGGAATGCGGGGTGTCCGGCTCTGTCTGAAGCATCCGGAAGGGTTCCGTCTCCAGGTGCGGGCGATCCTGCGCGCCGGCGCCTTCGGCCCCGTAAGGATGATGATTCCCATGGTCGCGAAGGAAGGAGAACTGGAGGATGTCCTCCGGTTGGTAAAGGTTTGTACGGAGGAACTTGAACGGGAAGGCGTCGCCCACGATCCCACCCTGCAGGTCGGAATCATGGTGGAAACGCCCGCCGCCGTGCTGATGGCTCCGGAACTGGCCAGGAAAGCCGCTTTCTTCAGCATCGGGACCAATGACCTGACCCAGTATACCATGGCCGCGGACCGGGGCAATCCCGGAGTCGCCCCTCTATATAATCCCATGGATCCGGCGGTGAAAAGGGCCATCGAGATGACGGTCGTCGCCGGCCGGGAGGCCGGGATTCCGGTCGGGATCTGCGGCGAGATGGCCTCGACGGCGGAAGGCCGCCGGGTGCTCGCCTCGCTCGGGGTCGACTCGGTCAGTCTCTCCTCCCCCCGCCAGATCAGTAAACTGAAACAAAAATAGATATGCAGCAATCATTTGTTATCGGCATTGACTATGGAACCGATTCCGGACGCGCCATCCTGCTGGATGCCGGAACGGGGGAGCAGATAGCCGCCAGGACGGCCGTCTATCCCCGCTGGTCGGAAGGACGCTACTGCAACCCTTCGGAAGACCGTTTCCGCCAGCACCCCGCGGATTATCTGGAAGTGCTGGAAACGATCCTGAGGGGGGTTGTCGCGGCCTGCCCCGACCCGTCGCGGATCGTGTCCATCGGCATAGATACGACGGCGAGCACCCCCTGCCTCGCGGACCGGAACCTGACCCCGTTGGCCCTGACGCTGGGTTTCGAAGAGAATCCGGATGCCATGTTCGTCCTCTGGAAGGACCATACCGGGACGGAGGAAAGCCGGGAAATCAATGATCTTTGCGCAAAGAAAGGATATCCCTATACCGCCCACTGCGGGAATGTCTATTCGGCCGAGAATTTCTGGTCGAAGATCCTCCACCTGACCCGGACCGCTCCGGAAGTGGCCGGAGCCGCCTATACGGCGCTGGAGTGCTGCGACTTCCTCGCCGCGACCCTGACCGGCTGCCACGATCTGGACGCCCTCCGTCCGGGCCACTGCTGCATCGGGGCGAAATGGATGTGGGCGGAGGAATGGGGCGGGTACCCCCCGGCGTCCTTCTTCGATGAACTCGACCCGTGGCTGAACCGGCTCCGCCTGCCGCAGCGCAACTACGGCTGCGACGTTCCGGCCGGGACTCTTTGTCCCGAATGGGCTGAGAAACTCGGCCTCGGCGGGAATGTCGTCGTCGGAGTGGGCAATGTCGACAGCTATTCCGGAGCGGTCGGCGGCGGAGTCCGTCACAGGACCCTTGTCATGAACCTCGGAACCTCCGCCTGTTTCATGGCGGTCATGCCGAAGGAACGGATGGAAGGGAGGATCATCGACGGGGTTTTCGCCCAGGTCGACGGGTCCATCCTGCCGGGTCAGGTCGGCATCGAGTCCGGCCTCACCGCATTCGGGGACATCTATGCCTGGGTGCGCAACCTCCTCTGCTGGCCGCTCCGCCAGGCCGCTGCCGCCGATTCCGGGTTTGCGGAAAAGGCGGAAGCGATTGAGAACAAGTTGATTGCCGACCTGACCGAGGCGGCCGCGGCCCTCCCGGTCCGGGAGGAAGCCCCCCTCGCGACGGACTATCTCAACGGGCGCCGCTCCCCCTTCGGCGACAGTTCCCTGACCGCGACCCTGACCGGTCTCAAGATCGGAACGGATGCTCCGGAATTTTTCCGGGCCTTTGTCGAGGCGTCCGCTTTCGCCGTCCGGGCCGTCGTGGACCATATGGAAGCGGGAGGCGTCGAGATCGACCGTTGTGTCGCCGTCGGCGGCGTCGCGCAGAAGTCTCCTTTCGTGATGCAGATGCTCTCCGACGTGCTCGGGAAGCGCCTTGCGGTTTCTTCCTCGAAGGATTCCTGCGCCCTCGGAGCCGCCATCCACGCCGCCGTCGCCGCCGGGCTGTATCCCAGCGTCGAAGCTGCGGAGGAGGCGCTCTGCCCGCCCGTCTCCCGAACTTATGAACCGAAGCCGTCCCCGGTCCTCGAGACCCGCTACCGCCGGTATCTCGCCCTGACCGGACTGGAAGATAAACTGAAATGACCATGACCAAGACCATAACGAATCCCGCGGCCCGGAAATGGGTGATCGTCGCCCTGATGTTCCTTGCCATCATCTGCAACTACCTGGACCGCCAGCTCCTGTCGATCCTCAAGCCGGAAATCCTCGAGCATTTCCGGATCGGCGATTTCGAATACGCCTGGATCGTCAACGTTTTCCTCCTCTGCTACGCGATCATGTACCCGGTATCGGGCATCCTGGTCGACCGGTTCGGCCCGAAGAGCGTCATGCTCGGGGGCATCACGATCTGGTCCCTCGCCTGTATCGGGGCGGGATGGGCCCCGAACGTCTGGGTCTTCGCCGCCTGCCGCGGCGTCCTAGGCCTGGCCGAACCGACCATCTTCGCCGGTCAGATCGTGGCCGTGACCCTCTGGTTCGAGAAGAAGCAGCGGGCGACAGCGAACAGCCTCTGCACGATCGGCGGGTCCCTCGGCGCAGTCGTCGCCCCGATCGTCATCGCCTGGCTGATGGGCCTCCTGGGCTACTGGCAGCACGTTTTCGTGATTTCCGGCGTCGTCGGACTCGTCATCGCCCTCTTCTGGCTCTTCATCTACAGGACCCCTCCGCAGGAGGTCCTCGACAAGACGGTCAATGCAGATTTGAAGACCCCGGCCGGCGAGCAGAAATCCTTTACCTTCAAGCAGCTTTTCAAGACCCATACCCTCTGGGGCGGAATCCTGATCCGCCTTGTCAGCGACCCGGTCTGGTACTTCTGCTGCTTCTGGCTGCCGGGTTTCCTCCGGAGCATGGGCGCCCATCAGGGACTGACCAATGAACAGACTCTCAACATGATCCAGTGGATCGGGGGCATTCCCTTCCTCGTCGGAGCCATCGGCGGCATCCTGACTTCCGCCTGGTCCGACGGGATGATCCGCCGCGGCATGCCGGCCCTCAAGGCCCGGAAAAAGATGCTGATTTCGGTCGTCGTGATTGCCCCGCTCTGCATGCTGGTTCCCTTCATCAATGCCGCCGACATGGCCTTCGGCCTGAAGATCGGGCTGATCATCGCCATTTTCAGTCTCGTTGCGGTCCTCTGCCTCAGCTGGCTCTATACGATCCCGGTGGTCTTCGCCGAGACCTTCCCCGTCAAGAACATCGCTTCGGTGATGGGTCTTTCCTGCGGGGCGGGCGCACTCGGAAGCATGGTCTTCAACCAGTTCGTCGGGTCCATCCCCGAAAGCGGCTGGAAGATCCTCTTTATCATCATGGGTACGCTCCATCTCTTCGCGGCCCTCATCCTGTGGAAACTGGTACGGAAAGAAAACCCCGATAACGCATGAAAAAGATCCTTCTGGCGGCGGCGCTCCTCCTGGCCGCCCTTCCGCTCCTGGCGGGTAAGAAAACCACCCATACGATCATGACCGCCAACGTCCGCGTGACCGGACTGGAAGCGGACGAGCAGCCCGGGCTCCGCTGGAACGACCGGAAGGCGATCTGCCGGGACGTCATCCTCTCCCGGAAACCGGACATCATCTGCATGCAGGAGGTGATCTACGATTCGTATGCCTATTTCAAAAAGGAGCTGAAGGGGTATGCCGGATTCGGATTCGAGGGCCCCGAGATGGACCCGTACACGGAGGGGTACCATTTCATCGCGAAGAACGTAATCTTCTATAAGACATCGCGTTATGAGATGCTCGGCGCAGGGGTGTACTGGATGAGCGATGACCCGCTTATCGGGGGCAGCCTTTCCTGGGAATCCGCCCGGGCACGGCATACCAACTGGCTGCGTCTCCGCGACAAGGTCACCGGGGAGGTCTTCCGGGTCCTCAATACGCATCTGGACCATATCTCCGAGGACGCCCGCCAGGCTCAGGCCAAACTGATCATCCATGAAGCCTCGCAGTATGCGGAAGATTTCCCGCAGGTCCTTTGCGGGGATTTCAACTCCGGCATCAAGAGCGTCGCCATCCAGAGCATCAAGGCGGCGGGCTGGAAAGATATGTGGGAAGGCATCAATGGGGAGGTCGAGTACGGGTTCACGGCCCATGGATTCAAGGCCGAGACAAGGAAAAAGCCCGGCCGCCGGATCGATTTCATCTTCGGCCACGGTCCCGTATCGCCGCTTTCAGCCGAGGTCGTTACCGACCATCCGAAGGGCATCTATCCTTCCGACCACTACTTCCTCGTCTCCGAGGTCCGGATCGGAAAGTGATGGGGCGCCGTGTCCTTGCCGCCGGGGCCCTTTCGGCGCTCCTGCTTGTTTGGGCCGCCTGTTCCGTTTCTTATGAAATCGTGAACGGGAAGCTCCCGATCGCCGATCCGTTCATCCTGCTCCACGAGGGAACCTATTACGCATACGGGACCGGGGGCACGAACGGATTCCGGGTCTATACTTCGAAAGATCTACGGCACTGGCGGCAGGGGGGCTACGCCCTGTCCAAGGAGAATGTCTGGGGAACGAAGCAGTTCTGGGCGCCGGAAGTCTATTATGTCCCTTCGCTGAAGCGTTTCGTGATGTTCTATTCCTCGGAGGAACATGTCTGCGTCGCTTTCGGGGACCGGCCGGAGGGCCCTTTCACGCAGGAAGTTCAGCGTCCTCTCCGGAAGGAGAAAGGCATCGATTCCTCGCTGTTTATCGATGATGACGGCACTCCGTACATCTTTTTTGTCCGGTTCACCGACGGGAATGTCATCTGGGCGGCCCGGATGGAGGACAGTCTGGACGCGCTGCGGGAAGAAACGCTGACGGAATGTTTCCGGGCGACGGAGCCGTGGGAACTTGTCGACGCGAAAGTCGTCGAGGGTCCTTCCGTTTTCAAGCACGGGGATACGTATTATATGATGTATTCCGCAAACCATACCCGCAGCCGTGATTACGGGGTCGGTTATGCGACCGCTCCGTCCCCGCTGGGACCATGGACCAAGTATCCGGGGAATCCGGTCTGGAAACGGGGAATCAAGGGGGTCGGAGAACTGGTCGGAACCGGGCACGGGGCTCCCTTCAAGGCCCGGAGCGGCCGGCGGATGTACGTTTTCCATGCCCACCAGAATGATACTACGCCCTATCCGCGGACGACCTATATCAACAACCGGCTCCGCATTCTCAGGGACGGAACCCTCCGCCTCGACGGCAGAGTCCTCCGCCCGGATGTCCGCCGTCCCGTCCCGGACAAAAAGAAACCCGTATACACCCATATCCTGCTCCGGGATTTCCGAACCGTCAAGGACGGCAAGGTCGTCAATTACAACATCGGGACGGCCGCCCACGGCCCCTCCACGATGGCGGTGCTGAAGAAGTATCTTCCTGACGATGTAAAGATTACCGTCTGGGCAGACGCTCCGCTGGAACCCTCTTTGTCAAGGATGATGGAAAGGCGCTTCCCGGGAACGGAATGGGTTTTCGGATCCCTGTCTTCATCCGATCCGGACACGTCTGCGCTTGCAAAGGCCGTGGCTTCTTCCGATTTGTTCCTGGTTTCGTCCGGAAGCGGCATCGCGGTCGCCCGTTCGCTCCGGGAATACCGGAAAAGGACCGGAAAGCCGGCAGCGGCTTACGCCATCGGCTACGGGTCGGCACAGGACTCCCTGATCCGGAAAATGGATTTCGTGTGGTTCCGGGATGAGCCGTCTTTGAAAAGAGCACAGGGGCGGAAGACTGTTCCGGCCCTGTGCGGCTGGGCGCCCGATGCCGTATTCGATTTTGATTGCGTGGACAAGGAGGGCGCGGAAGCGTTCATGAAAGCCGGGGGACTGGAATCCGGACGCTTTATCTGCTGTATTCCGGGATTCCGCTATACGCCCCGGTGGGAGTATTTCGGGACCCCGGTTGACGAGAAACGAAAGGGAAAGAATGAAGCCAGCAAGTTGAAGGACAATGAAATCCTCTGCAGGATCATTACGGAGGCTGTACGCGAACGGGGGTTGAAAGTCCTGATCTGTGCGGAACAGATCCCGGAATTGCGTCTTTGCAAGGAAGCTGTCTATGAGGTTCTTCCGGAGGATGTCCGTAAGCAATGTGTCTTGCAGCAATCCTGGTGGTCGCCGGATGTAGCCCTCGGGGTTTACCGCCATTCGCTGTGCGTCTGCGGCATCGAGATGCATTCCCAGGTCATGGCGGTCGGCAATGGCGTTCCCGCCGTCGTGTTCCGCCATTCCGGTTTCGGGTCCAAGAGTGACATGTGGAACTCCATCGGCCTGGGAGAGTGGTTGCTGGACATCGACGCTCCGGATGCCGCGGATCGCGCTTCCGAAATCGTCGGATCCATCCTGGATGATCCCAAAGCGGCCGCAAGGAAAGTGAAAAACGCCCGCCGCATCATCGACGCCGCGGAAAAAGCCGCTGTTGAACGGTCCTTCTTCCGTTGATGAATTGTCGGGCTTAGTATCTGGCTAATCTTCCCGCATCAGACTGACCAGTTCGGAGGGGGTTATGAAGCGAATCCGTGTATCTCCGGAATGGTATGCACGGAACTGTTCGTCTCCGGTCACGATGTAATGGCAATAACGGTCCAGCGCTACGGCTAATTGCGCTTCATCTTCAAAGTCCCCCTGGGACAGACATGCTTCCTTAAGGTCGAAGGAGTTCGGTGCATCTACGTTAAGGAATTTCATTAAATTCAGAATCTGTTGGCGTATGGCCCCTCGGCTCTCCGCCCTCATCTTGCCGACAATATAAGCAGCATCCAAAAGACTCTGTGTCGTTACCACTCCCTCCATAAGACCTTCTTTCACAACTTCGAAAAGGAAATTTGATGCGGAAGAATTGGGGCGGTCCCCAAGGAGTACGTCCAGTATGACGTTTGTATCAAAGAAGACTTTCAATTTCATGGCGGAAAATACGGGCAAGTTTTGGGTCGGCTTCGATTTCTTCTCGTGAAGGCGTCGGGATATTGCAATTCAGGTTCAAAATTTCTTCCGAAACCTTGAAATCCTTAGGCAACTTGGGGATGACGGGAGTCGTATCCCTGTCCATAAGGTTCTCGATATAAGCGTTCAGGGACAGGTTGTTCATCTTCGCCTGCCGCTTTGCCCTGGCCATTATGTCCGGCCGGATCCGGATAACCGTCGCAGTCCTTTCTCTTTCCATGTGTTTCTTTTTTACAAAGATAGCGAAAAGATATCAAAACATAAAAAGTGATATCATTGTTGTCTGAATAATAAAGGCGGCCCCTGAGGGTCGCCTTTATTAAAGAATCAGTCGAAAGACTACCAGCCCGGGTTCTGGGTAAGATTCGAATCCAGCAGGATCTGGCCGGCAGGAATCGGCTCCAGATAGTACTTGTCTTCCCAGACGCGGTCAACCGTGGTCCCGCCGGCATTGATGGCCGAGGTGTTGTACGGAGACTTGTAACCCTGATAGGAGAAGTTCTTTGCAAGGATGGCAGCCCAGCCGCTCTCATTGCCGCCGGTCGACAGGTAATAATCCTTGATGGCCGCGAGGGAAGCCCCGAGATAGCCGTCCGGATTCTTCCGGGTATCGAGGTTCCCGCCGAGCGCCCAGCGCATGAGGTCGTCATGGCGGAAGCCGTCGCACATCAGCTCGCTGCGGCGGTCGCGGCGGATTTCCTGAAGCAGGACAGAGGCTGCCGGATCGTTCGGAGCCTTGGTAATCGCGACCCCGTTGACGGACACGTTCGTGCCGGAGACCGTGAGGGCCGGAATCTTGCCGTGCTTCGTCCGGAGAAGGTTGATTGACTTATCCAGGTCGGCCTGGGTGCAGCTTCCCAGTTCAGCGCAAGCTTCGGCATAGTTCTCAAGGACTTCGGAATAGGTGAAGACAGGGCCGTCGGTATCGTTGGACGGAGCATTCCAGCTCGCATTCTTCTCCATTTCAGCCCTGCGCTCGAGCGGCAGGAACTTGAAGGTCCAGTAACCGGTCGTGGAGAGAATCCCGTAATCCCAGGCCAGGTTGATGATCGGGAGGATCTGGTCGTAAATGGTGGCATTCAGACGCTTGTCCCTGTTCTGGAAGACGCCGGCCATGGTCTGGTCGTTATAGTTGAACATATGGACCGGAAGACCCGCGCTGTTGGTATAGTTCTCAATGGCGCTCTTGGTCAGGCCCCATGTCGGGGTGGACGAGTCGATCCAGCCGTACTGGGCATGGGCCTCGGAGATCTTTCCGCCGTTGACATTCGCAAGGGTGTAAATCTTGTACATCAAGACCTCTTTGCTCGTGGTCAGAGAGAGGGAGGTATACATACCCTTATAGTCGTCCGTAACCTCATACAAACCGCTGCTGATGACCTTATTGGCGGCATCCTTGGCCTTCGTGTAGAAAGTCTCGGGGTGGCCGCCGGTCGTATTGTGGTACTTCTCCCAGGCGCCCTCATACAGGGCGACGCGGGAGAGGAGAGCCGCTGCGACCATGGAGTTGACGGTATTGGCACCGGCCTTGGCAGGATCGTAGCAGTTGTTCATGGCGAACTCGAGGTCAGCTACCATATTGTCCACGACCTGCACGCGGGAATCCCGGGGACGGGTCACATTCTCTTCCTTGGAGAAGTCGACCTCTTCAGCGACCCAGACGACATCCCCGTATGTACGAACGAGGTTGTAGTAATACAGGGCACGGAAAAAGCGGGCGACCCCTTTCCAGTGATTGGCGGCGGCTTCGGAGAGGCCGGGGACCTTTTCGATCCGGTTCAGGAGGATGTTCGTCTCGCGGATTCTGTCATAGTTGGTATTCCAGGTCCCGGAGGAGTTGGGGACGTTCTTCGTAAACTCGGAGAAGTCCTCAGTAGAATAGTCATCCGTGAGGGTCTCGGAATGGTACTGTCCGCGGGTCCAACCGCTTCCATAGCTCAACTCGCTCAGACGGCCGTAGAATTTCCAGGCAAAGGTCTCGATGGACGATTCGGATGTCCAGTTGGTGGCGTCGGAATTGCTGTCAAGCGGCGTACGGTCGAGATAGTCGCTGCAACTGCAAAGACCAAGAACCGCAAAGACCGCGATAGCAATAGTATAGATTGTCTTTTTCATATTTCTGCAATTATCTTGTTCTTTGTATTAGAATGAGATTTGTACGCCGCAGGTCCACTGACGGTTGAACGGCATGGCGCGTCCTGCGTAACGCATATCGACGCCGGCTACGTCAAATGTCGAAGACCAGCCGCCGGTAAGTTCAGGATCCATCTTCCCGCCGATATGGTCAAAGGTGAAGAGGTTCTGGGCGCTGAAGTAAATGCGGAGTTTCTCGACGGAAACCCGCTGGGTCAGGCTCTGAGGCAGCGTATAACCGATGGTGAGGTTCTTGATGCGGAGATAGGCCAGGTTGTTGAGATACTTCGTCTGCGGAGCGAAGTTGTTGCAGCCGGAGTTTGAAGGAAGGCCCGCAAGGGAACCGAAAGCACTGTTGATGTACGGACGCGGGAAACGGGCGTCTGTATTGGAAGGAGTCCAATAATCCAGCTGATCCTGGAAGATGTTCATCTGGGCGCCGGCGGCGTTCGGGACGAACAGGGAGGACGTGGTCCACATGTCCCTCTTGCCTACTCCCTGGAAGAGGATTTCGGCGTCGAAGCCCTTCAAGATAGCTCCGAGACGGAGGGAATACTCATACCGCGGGAGACCGTTTCCGATGCGCTTGATGTCACCGTGGTCGTCAATTGTTCCCTTACCGGAATCAATGGCGCCACTCTCGTCAAGATCCTTGTACTTGATATCACCGGCAGTATATTTGAAGGAACCGACCGCCAGTTTGCTCTGATTCGGAGAGGAGGCGACATCTGCATCGGAATCGAAATAACGGTCCGTGACGAAGCCCCAGATTTCTCCGATTTCTTTGCCCTGATACCAGCCCTGCAGGGCCCCAGTATTGGTATTCCATTTCGTAATCCTGGCCTTGGAATCAGCAAGCGTGAAGGTGCCGTAAACGGCGAAGTCCTTGCTGAAGGCATGGTTGTAGTCAAGCTGGAATTCCCAGCCGTTCGTGCGCATGTTGCCTCCGTTCTCGAGCGGTGCGGCAGCAATACCGACGTAACGGATGATTTCATTTCTGTTGACGAGCATACCGATGTTCTCACGGATGAACCAGTCGAAGGTGGCGGTCAGATCATTGTTCAGGAAACCGGCATCGAAACCGAGGTCGAGCGTACGGATCTTCTCCCAGGTCATGTCCGCATTGACAGCGGCCGGCGTGGAGACGGTGGCCTTCTTGTTGCCGTCCGTTCCCTGCCAGTCGGCGGTTTGGGTCGCGAGGGTCGCGATGTAAGGATACCAGGAATCAAGGGCCTGGTTCCCGACGGAACCGTAGGATCCACGGATCTTGAACATCGGGATATAAGGCTTGATCGGGGCCCAGAACGGCTCTTCTGAAATCTTGTAGCCGACGGAACCGGAGGAGAAGAACGCCCACTGCTTGCCCGGACGGAAGGACGAGGATCCGTCGTAACGGCCGTTAAGCTCAAGCAGGTACTTGTCCTTGTAGTTGTAATTGATACGGCCGAAGAAACCGGCGGTGGCACGGTGGCGAAGTTCCTCGCCCACCGTCGCTTCTTTATTCCCGTTGGTGAGGTTCAGGGTCTGGATATCAACATTCTGGACGCCGTTCGTCGAAAGGTTCTGTCTGTCATAACGGAGATCTTCCGCATTTGCACCCAGTTTCAGGGCGAAATTGTGCACCTTGCCGAAATCGAACAGATAGTCGAAATAGGCGTTGTAGGTATTGGAAACCCGGGTAACGAACGTTCTGGACAGGAAGTCGTTCGTGGTCATAGCCGTACGGGACGGGAAGCTCCAGTTGGCGGTGTAGTAAGGCTGGCGGATGGAGCGGTTCTCATAATAGTACCGGCCGCGGGTGTAATCTCCGTAGAAAGAGAGGCCCGGAGCGATATCGATCCGCATGTTGCCGCCAAGGGTCAGGTACTGGTCGTTGGAAGTACAGGTGCTTTCGCCCACGAGCCAGCCGTTTCCATGGCGGAAATAGAGTCCTTTGCCCGTCGCGGCGCTGGCGTTCGTGAGATTGCCGCTGGCATCCTTCGGGCCGCCGTCGGAAATACCGAAGGGGAAGAAGGCCGGGAAACGCATGGTGTAGTAAAGAAGTCCCATCGCCCCGTTACTGGCCTCGTAGCCATAAGGATAGGTGAAGTTCTTTTCCACATACATCACCTTGGTCCCGATGTTGAGCCAGTTCTTCACCTGGGTATTGGTAGAGAGGTTCACGTTGTAACGTTTCACGTTGTTCTCGACGTCCGCCTTCAGGTTGCTTTCGTTCATCACATAGCCCAGCCCGATGTTGTAGTTGGTCTTGCCGGTATTGCCGGAGATGTTGAGATTGTGGGTCCGGGTGAGGGAAGTCTTGAAGATTTCCTTATTCGGATCGGAGACCCTGTAATAGTACGGGGTCCCGTCGACGAACTCGTAATCTTGTCCATAGGTATAGACAGGATTGCTGAGGTTGCCCTGATAGTTGTTGAACCATTTCTCGATGCCGGGACCGATGGTGTCGAAATACATACCGAAGGCTTCGATCCGGCTTCCGTCGACATTCTTCTGGGCGAGAATGCCCTGTTCGAGCTGGGCGAGAACGCCTTCCTTGTCGGTGATGTAGTTCGGCAGGCCGATCGGTTCATTCCAGGAGTAGTTGTTGGAATACGTGATCGTCACGTTGTCCTTGACGGCAGAACCGTCTTTCGACGTGATGAGGATGACACCCCAGGCGGCACGGCTTCCGTAGATGGATGCGGAGGCCGCATCTTTCAGCACGGAAATGCTCTTGACGTTGTCCGGGTTCACGAAAGAGAGGTTCGGAACCTCGACGCCATCGAGGAGGATAAGCGGAGCGTTCACCCCGTTGATCGAACCCATACCACGGATCTTCATTGTCGCGGAAGCGTCCAGGTCATTGGTATTGTAGGTGATGGTCAGGCCCGGGACGACGCCCTGAAGGCCCTTGGAAACGTCCGTAATCGGTTTGCTTCCAAAAGCTTTGTCGACATCGACGGAGGTGACGGCGCCGGTGAGGTTGACTTTCTTCTGGGTACCGAAACCGACCACGACGACCTCGTCGAGGAATTCTGCATCGTCCGTGAGGACAACCGTCAGGTTCTCAAGAGCCGTCAGGGTCTGTGTCTTGTAACCGATGCAGGAGATCTCGAGGGTCGCGCCCGGGTTCGTCTGGATCGAGAAACGGCCGCGGGCATCGGTCATGGTACCCTTGGTCGTTCCCTTGACCACGACACTGGCTCCGGGAACCGGCTGACCCTGGGAATCAACAACGACACCGCTCGCGGTAATCTGCTGTTGCATCGCAACTTCCGGGGAGGAAGCAGCTGCTTCAAACGCGTAGGCACTGCCGACGAAACCGGCTGCTAGCACGATTGTTGCAAGGATCTTGTTTACATTCATAGAAACAATCTTTTAGTTAATTAAAAATCATTGAGTAACAAGTTGAAGTAAAGCCTACAGAGGGACCGCCGTTACGCGTTTGCAACCCAAACGTGAAAGGCATAAACAGCGCAGTCCATTTGTTTTTTTGATTATTTCTTTTATAATATCAAACGACCAACAATTGATATATGAAAGACCCTGCGTTTGTTTACCCGAAAGGCCGCTTCGTTTTCAAAGGGGCAGCCAACAAGGTTGGAAAAAGAATTCTCTATCTGCAGTATACCGTCGAGCAGCGCCCCGTTTTCCGTACGACTGGGATTCCCGTCAGCCCTTCCAACTGGGATTCCCGGAAACAGATCATCCGAAAATCCGAACCTGACGCCGAAAAGCTCAACGATCTGCTCCATGCCAGGAAATGCAACTCGGACCTCCTTGTCGAGCGCCATTGCCGGGAAGGGAACCTCCTGACAATCAGCACGATGAAACGGATTCTGGAAGGAACCTACGAGCCCCGCATGCCGGCCACCCGCATAGATTTTTTCCAATACGCCGAAAATCTCTATAAAATGCGGTATGAATCCCAGGACATTTCCTGGAAAACATACTATGGGAGCCAGTCTATGTTCCGATCGTTCAAGAAGTTCTGCATCGAGACCAGGCGGGATCCGGTTCTGCCTCTCGGGGCGATCGACGTCGATCTGATCAACCGGTACAAACGGTGGTGCGTTGAAGCGGGAAACCAGATCCAGAGCATCAATAAAAAACTGGTCCCGATCTCGGTCACGGTAAAATATGCGGCAGACAACGATCTCCTTCCCCGCAGCATCGCAGCGATGGTGGAAGGGGCTTATTATCCCGAAAAGAAAAAGCGGTACGGCTCCGGGGAGAACCCCGTCCCGGCCGGAGAGGAGGATGTCAATTACCTGACGGACGAGATGATGGACCGCCTCCTGGACTTTTATGGACATGTCCGGAGAAGGGATACCCGGGATTATATCGAGCTGTTCCTCTTTTCATTCCATGCGTGTGGAATGCGGATTTCCGACCTCGTGACCCTGGAATGGGGGCAGGTGGATCTCGGCCGGGGTGTCATCGTAAAGGAACTGGTCAAAACCAAGACCCCCATCACGGTCCCGTTGAATGAACCGGCCGTCAAGATATTGACCCATTGGAAGAAACGGCGTCTTAACAGGCGGTTTGTCTTCAATCTCCTGCCAGAGGATTTCTCTCTTAAAGACGACGCCGCCCTTTCCCGGGCGATCGATTACAAGAACAGGGCGATCCGGACGTCGCTGAATGCCGTGGGAGAGAAAATCGGGGTTCCGTTCAAGTTGGGGATGCATGTGGCGAGACACACCTTCGCCGTAAAGGCCCTGAACACGTCCGGGATCAGTATCCATATGATCAGCAGACTGTTGGGTCATTCTTCGGTTCTTGTGACGGAGAAAGTTTATGCGAAATTCCTGACGGAAACGCTCACAAAGGAAGTCCGGGAGAAACTGTCTTTCCCCGAATATGGCATATCTTATTAAAATTATTGATTAAAGTGCGAATATTTCGTACTATTATAGTATATTTGTCCGATAATACCTTTATTGGTAAAACAAAAGATTTTAATTAATAAACAATTAGAATTTATTATTCCTATTTATTAACTAAAAGATTGTTTCTATGAATGTAAACAAGATCCTTGCAGCGGTCGCCGTGGCAGCCGGACTATTCGGCTCCTGTGCGCTCGCAGCGGCGGCTTCCTCTCCGGAAGTTGCAATGCAACAGCAGATCACCGCGAGCGGTGTCGTTGTTGATTCCCAGGGTCAGCCTGTTCCCGGAGCCAGTGTCGTGGTCAAGGGAACGACCAAGGGTACCATGACCGATGCCCGCGGCCGTTTCTCGATCCAGACGAATCCGGGCGCGACCCTCGAGATCTCCTGCATCGGCTACAAGACCCAGTCCCTGACGGCTCTTGAGAACCTGAAGGTCGTCCTGGAAGATGATGCCGAGCTTCTTTCCGAGACGGTCGTCGTCGGTTACGGCGCCCAGAAGAAGATTAACCTGACCGGTGCCGTTGCGTCCGTCGACGTGAGCAAAGCTCTCGAGTCCCGCCCGATTCCTGATGTCGGCCGCGGTCTGCAGGGCTCCACGCCGGGTCTGAACGTCCGTATCGGTTCGACGGAAGTTGGTTCCGATGCCATTATCCGCATCCGTGGCCAGGTCGGTTCCTACAACGGTTCCGCCGCCCCGCTCATCCTTCTCGACAACGTCGAGATCCCGTCCCTCAACCTGATCAACCCGGACGACATCGAGTCTGTTTCCGTCCTGAAGGATGCGGCCTCCGCTTCCATCTACGGAGCAAAGGCAGCTTTCGGTGTCATCCTGATCACCTCCAAGAAGGGTGCGAAGGAGAAAGGTTCTGTCAAGATCACCTACTCCGGCAACCTTTCCTTCCAGAATCTCGTCAATACCAAGGGTATCGCCGATGTTGACGCTCTCCACTATACGGTTGAGGCAGCCGAACGTACCGGCACCTTCACCCCGGTCGGTGCCTTCTGGCTCATCGACCGTGCGGGTTACAACGCCGCCGTCGCATGGAAGGAGAAGTATGGCAACACCCTCGACCCGTACGATCCGATGACCTATGGCCGTGACTGGTATGTCGACGGCTCCAGCCGCAAGATCGGTGTCCGTACCTATGATCCTTACACCTACATCGTGCGCAAGAACGCCCCGACCCAGAGCCACACCATCTCAGTCGCCGGCAGTGAGGGCAGGACTACTTTCAATATCGGTCTCGGCTATCTCGACCAGAACGGTATGATGAAGACCACCGACTACGATTTCTACAAGCGTTACAACGCCAACGTGCGTGTTGCCACCCAGATCAACAAGTTGGTCAACGTCCATGCCGGCTTGATGTACACCAATTCGGTCAAGTCCTGGGCCTTCGCGACCAACTCGACGACCGCCGACGTCTGGTACTACCTCTATCGCTGGGGTCCTACCTATCCGCTCGTCCCGACCGACGAATACGGCAACAACGTCCGTACGATGGCCTATGAAACCGCTACCGCCAACCAGGCTACGATTACGAAGTCTTACGCAAGCGTTAACGTGGGTACGACCATTACCCCGGTCAAGAACTGGAACATCAATGTCGACTATACCTATGCGAACAACAACTCCCAGGAAATCAACCCCGGTATCACCTATTGGGCCGGAAACACCTGGACCGCGGCGGTGAACGTTCCTAATGTCAATCCGGTCAACAACGAATGGGCAAGTATCAACGGTCTTGGTTCGACGCTCGTCGCCAAGCAACTCCAGGTAGGCAGTTACACTACTTCGTACGATTCCATCTATGATGATTCCTACACTTCGATGCGTCAGACCTGGAATGTCACGAGCGACTACGCCCTCACCCTCGCGAACGCCCATCGCTTCAATTTCCTCGTCGGTATGAACGCCGTGGATTATCGTGATAAGGGCGTCTGGGCCAAGAGAATGGGCCTGCTGGATATCACGAATCCGCAGTTCCCGCTAGCAACCGGTACGCAGACCAACAACGGTTCCGCATCCTGGAGCTCGACGCTCGGCTTCTTTGGCCGCGTCAACTACAACTACAAGGAGCGCTACCTCTTCGAAGCCAATCTCCGTTACGACGGTACTTCGAAGTTCCCGAAAAACCTGAAATGGCAGTGGTTCCCGTCCTTCTCCGCCGGCTGGCGCGTGACCGAGGAGCCGTTCATGCAGCCGTACAAGGACGTTCTTTCCAACTTGAAATTCCGTGCTTCCTGGGGCTCGATCGGTGACCAATCCGTCGCCTCCAGCCTCTACATCCCGACGATGCCCGCCATTGATGATTATTGGATGCACAGCGGCGCCCGTGATTACTCTTTCGCTACGCCAGGCCTTGTCGCTTCCGATATCACCTGGCAGCGGATCGAGACCCTCGACTTCGGTGTCGACCTCTCCCTCTTCCACGCCTTTGACATCACCTTCGACTGGTATCGCCGTACCACTAAGAACATGATTGTCGGTATGGAAGGCCTCAGCTACAACATCGGTGCTTCCGCCCCGCAGGGTAACTACGGTCAGCTCCACACCGACGGTTGGGAACTTGGCATCAACTACGGCCACATGTTCGACAACGGTCTCAGCCTCAATGTCAGCGCTTCCCTCGCCGACGCCGTTTCCATCATCGACAAATACGGTTCCGCCCAGGGTATCAACGGCTGGTACAACGGCAAGACCTACGGAGAAATCTGGGGTTACCGCGTCGACCGCATCTTCCAGAACGACGACTTCGCCCACGATGCTTCCGGCAACCTCATCCGCGGAACCGACAAGTATGGCAACATCAATGTCTTTGCCGATGGCCGGGACTACGCAACCCAGGGTAAGGTCACATCCGGTACCCTCATCTCCGGTCCTGGCGACTTCAAGTACAAGGACGTCGACGGCAACGGTGTCATTGACAATGGCGATCAGCTGATCGGCGTGTACAACGAAGAAAACGACCCGAATCATCCGGAACGCTGGGGTATGTCCCGTCACGGCGACCTGGAGGTAATCGGTAACACCACGCCCCGTTATGAGTACAGCTTCCGTATCGACGCCGCATGGAAGGGCTTCGATTTCTCGGTCTTCTTCCAGGGTATCGGCAAGCGCGATATGTGGGGCAGTTCTTCGCTGACCCTCCCGGGCTTCAATACCTCCGATGGTTCCATGGCCCAGGCTTTCGCCGGTGACTTCTGGTATGAGACCAAGGTAGACGGCGAGGTCGTCGATTCTAACTACGATGCCCGTTATCCGCGTGCGGCGAACACCTCTAACGGTGGCGCCATTCTCAACACCGTCGTCAACGACAACCTCCTCCTGAATATGGCCTACCTGCGCATGAAGAATCTCACTTTCGGTTACTCCCTGCCGGCCAAAGTCCTCCGCAAGGTCAACATCGACAAGTGCCGCTTCTATATTTCGCTTGAAAACTACCTGACCTTCGACCACCTGAACGGTCTTCCGATCGATGTTGAAGAAATTGCCGGTTACTCCATCCTCAACAGCAGCAACTACAACTTAAGCCGTGCCGGTCTCGGTGCGCCTGCGTTCAAGAGTGCTTCCCTCGGTTTACAGTTGACCTTCTAATCTTAAAGCATTTCGACAATGAAAAAAGTACTTTATACCCTGATGGCACTTGCGACCCTGCTCGTTGCGGGTTGTAATCCGGATACTTTTTTGGATCGTAACACCCTGACCGCCATGGATGACGGCAACTACTGGACCACCGAGTCCAATGTCCGTCTCTTTGTTCAGGGCGCCTTCGGTTCCTACTTCAACGGCTACTCCGACAACTGGGGTTCCGTCTATGCTCCTGCCTGCTACTCCTATGAGATGAGCGACGAACGTACGACGACCGGTGTCCAGGCCGACATCCTCCTGAATGTCCCGGCAGACAACTGGTATCGTGCTGAAGCTCCGTACCGCGGTTACTGGCTGCAGCGCCGCGGCGCAGGCCCGTGGAACTTCGCTTATATCCGAAAGTGGAACATCCTGATCCAGCGTCTCGCCACGATGAAGGACAACGGCCTTCTCACCGACGAGGCCTACAACCACTGGAACGGCGTCGCCCGTTTCTTCCGCGGTTGGGAATACTGCCGGTTCGTCCAGTCTTTCGGCGACGTCCCGTACTATGACGTGCCGCTCACCGAGGCCGATATGGACGAAATGTACAAGGACAGGGATCCGCGTACGACCGTCATGGACCATGTCCTGGACGACTTCCAGTATGCAATGGACAACGTGCGTGTCAATGACGGAGTTGACTATGTCAACAAGTATGTCGTCGGCACCATCGCTTCCCGTATGCTCCTCTTCGAAGGTACCTGGTACGTCTACCACAAGACCGATCCGGCGATGGCTACCTGCAAGGACATCGACGCTCACGCCAAGACCTATCTCTCCAAGGCGATGGAGTTCGCCCAGTATGTGATGGATAAAGGCGGGTTCACCTTCAACACCGATTCCCATACCCTCTTCGGCAATCTCTACACCACTTTGACAGGAACTGCCGGTGAGGTCATCCTCTATCGCGCCTACAACAAGAGTGTCCAGAACGCCAGCCAGCACTGCATTGCCTCTTATTCGGGCGGTAACGGCGGCGGCGAGGGCCAGGCTATGGCCGGTAACCTCTCCACGCTGAAGGCCTGGATCTGCCAGGACGGTAAGCCGTACAACAGCTCCACTGTCGCGAATGTCAAGAGTTGGAGAATGCAGGATATGGTCGTTACCCGTGACGCCCGTTTCGAAGCCGCTTATTGGGATGAACCCCGCAACTCCGCGACCGGCCTCTACATCGAGAAATTCATCGACCGTACCGGTCTGACCTACGGCGTTGACGGAGCCGACCCTTGCCCGGCCTGCTACGCTTCCGATACAAACGAGAACGGCTATCCTTGCGTCCGCTATTCCGAGACGGTTCTCAACTGGCTCGAGGCCAAGGCAGAACTCGCCGACAAGTTCGGTGGCGCAGCCATCACCCAGAGCGACATTGACCGCTCCATCAACGCCATCCGTAAGCGCCCTATCGACGATGTCGCGAAAAAGAAAGGTGTACAACTCACCGCTCCGCTCCAGCTCTCCTGGCTGCAGGGCGGCGATGGTGAAAAGTTCGATCCCGAACGTACTTCCGATGCCCAGAGGGCCTGCCACTCCTATGCTGTCACCGGCAAGTTCGTTTCCCCGATTCTCTGGGAAATCCGCCGCGAGCGCCGTATGGAGTTCCTGATGGAGCAATACCGTGTCCTCGACATCCGTCGCTGGGGCCAGCTCGAACTGATGGACGGAACGACCAACCCTGACATCCTGGTCGGCGGCTGGGTCGAGCTCGACAAGAGTATGCAGCTTACCAAGCGTAAATACAACCTCCTTACCAAGGCAAATGCAGGCAAGGTCAGCGTCCGCCACATTGTTGGTTACAACCCTGACGGAACCATCAAACTCGGAGACCGTATCTTCTTCAGCGGTACCTTCACCGAAAAGGGAGACCCGATTGAGACCAACGCGGCCGAGATGGAAGGCTTCCAGGTTCCTCAGAACATCCAGACCCGCGATGTCCGTAACTTCTTGCTCCGCAACTACCTCGAGCCGATCTGCACCGACGTGCTCAGCCAGTATGCCGACAAGGGTAAGACCATTACCCAGAACCCGGGCTGGGAGCAATAATTCCGCTTAGCCGATCAAGAGGAGGTCCTCGGGCCTTCTCTTTTTCTTCTTAATCAAGTGTTCATGCCATGAAAAAGATTCTTGTTTCTTCCCTCTTGCTGATACTTCCGGTCCTTGCCTTCGCGCAGAACGAACTCGCGCGCATCGAAAGGGAACTCGGAGACAGTGTCGTCTACGTTCTTCCGGCCTTCCAGAAGGGCAAGGTCATTTTCAAGAACGGGGAATTTGCGACGGGAGACCTCAATATTTCCATCGTCGACCAGTCTCTCCGCTTCAAGGATGAAGGCGGACAGATCCTCTCCGTTGATGACAACAGTTCGGTCGACCGGGTGACCATCGGCCCGATGCTCTTCCTTCATTTGGGGAAGGATTATGCGGGCGTCGTGGACAGCGGGGAGGAAGTGATTCTTTGCCTCGTCCGCAAGCTAGAGTTCAAGCGGGATGAAAAGACGGGGGCGTTCGGCATGAAGTCGGAGACTACCAACATCACCCGCATCGGTTCGATGTATGACAACGGCAACATCTACGACATCAATCTCGAAGCCGGCTACAAGATCCGGGAAATCCCCGTACTGGTCCGGAAGGGACGTCAGTTTGCCTTTAACCGCAAGTCGTTGGAGAAACTTTTCCCCGATAAGAAAGCTGTTCTGGCGGAATACCTCCAGTCCAACAACGTCGACTTTGAGAGCGCTCAAGATGCTGCCGCCCTCTTCTCCGTCTTGAAATAAGAAGGGTGGAAATAATTGAATGTAAGGCCTTTATTGAAGTTTTTCAATAAGGGCCTTAAAATATTTAGGAATTTCTTTGCCGGTAAAGACAAAGCAGTAGCCGGTCACGTCCGGCAACATCTGCTTGCCGTCCGGCGTTTCTACTTCCTGAAGAGGAAGGCCGACATTTTCCGGTGCATAGGTGACCGTAATCTGGACCGCATGTTCGAGACAGCTGCGGGAAGGGAACCACAGGTAGGGCAGAGAGTAGAAATATTTGCCCTTGCTGCTGCGGTCCTGGAAATCCAGGTCCACATTACTGGCGTCGAGCTTCCCTGTTTCTGGGTTCTCATAAACGATGCTGATGGCGCAGGTGTGCAGTTCGCACGGGCTTTGGACGACGGCACCCTCGGGGATGAAGAACAGCCCGATATTCCAGTCGGTCTTATTACCGCCGGGCTCTCGGGACATGGGCAGGATCATACCGTTTTCGGCGGTTATGATTTTTCCATATTTGAGTGTTTCCTTCTTCGGTCCGCACCCCGCCAGCAGGAGAATCGCAGCGACCAGGATGAGTGCTTTTTTCATATTATCTGTATTCCTCAAAGTCCGGCATGGCGATGTCGGAGATGAAGTCCTTGAAGGACTTGTCGTTGCGCGGGCAGATCATCAGGACATCGTCCGTGTCGATGACGATGAAATCTTCGAGTCCCTTGACCGCGACGAGTTTCTCCGGGCGGGTCTGCAGGACCAGGTTCCCGCGGCACTCGTCGACGAGGGTCTTCCCGGCGCGTATCGCGTTCTCCTTCCGGTCTTTCGTGGGGGCGAAGTCGTACAGCGCCTCCCAGCTTCCGATATCGAACCACCCGAAGGTCGCCGGATAGAGCCATGCCGAATCGGTTTTTTCCATGACGCCCATATCCAGGGAAATCTTCGGGCAGTCGGCGTAGGCGCGCTCGAGGAAAGCCTTCTCCCCGGGCGTTCCCAGCGCCTCTTCCCATCCGGTGAAGAGCCGCGTCACTTCCGGCACGAGCCGTTCCATTTCTTTGCGGATCGTATCGGCGGACCATACGTAAATACCTGAGTTCCAATAGAATTCTCCACTCCGGATGAAGACCTTCGCCAGCTCTTCGGAGGGCTTCTCGGTAAAGGTCTTGACCTTCAGCGGTTTGTCCGTAACGTTATGCCGTCCGCCCTTGACCTGGATGTAACCGAAATTGTCCGAAGCGCTTTTCGGGACGATACCGAGGGTCATCAGGACCGGTTCCCGCCCGGCGTATTCGAGGGCATTGAGGATGGAGAACTTGAATAGTTCTTCGTCGCGGATCACATGGTCGGAAGGCGTCGCCACGATGACGGCGTCCGGGTTCCGCTTGAGGATCGTATAGGCCGCATAGGTCATACACGGGGTCGTATGCCGGCTGTAAGGCTCGAGGAGCAGGTTCTCCTCCGGCAGTTCCGGAAGGATCTTCCGCGCCTCCCCGGCGTAGCGCTCCAGCGTGACGACCAGGATATTCTCTCTGGGGACGATTCCGGAAAAACGCTTGTATGTCTCCCGCAGGAACGGTTCTCCGGTGATATTGAGGAACTCTTTCGGACGGTTTTCACGGGAAACGGGCCAGAACCAGTTCCCGGATCCGCCGGCCATGATGACGCAATAGTGGTTAGGGTTCATATAGGTGTTATCGTTATGTGTACATAGGTATCCAGGCCTCGGGAAAGTACCGGAGGGTATGGCTGCCACCCTCGAAAACGACGGAAATGATGTCGAAGAAAACCTCCCGGTCTCCGGTTGTCCGTCCGCTCGCGAGATACCGGAGCGCGGCGGCGCAGATTTTCTTCTGCTTGAGGGCGTCTACCTTCTCTTCGGGGTCCGTTTCCACGGGTGCCGTACGGCTCTTTACCTCTACAAAATGCACGCCGTTCCCGTCCTCGGAGATGATATCTATTTCAAGATGGCCGCTTCGCCAGTTCCGTTCGAGAATACGGTGGCCGTTTGCGACGAGGAAATCGCAGGATAATTGTTCCCCGAGTTCCCCGAGCGCCTTTTTCCCCTTGGTAATCATACGGTTATCTGAATTTGACGACCGTGACGCCGCTGCCGCCGAACTGGATGTGCTCATCCGAGACCGAGGTCACCCCCCGGACCGTCCGGGCGTATTTCTGGATCTCCTCCCGGAGGGCGCCGGTTCCCTTTCCGTGCAGGATCCGCACCGAGGGAACATCCAGCATGATCGCGTCGTCGAGGAAGCGCATGACGATTTCGATCGCTTCGCCGACGCGAGCCCCGCGCAGGTCGATTTCCGGCTTGAAATTCAGCTTCCGCTCGCTCAGGCCGAGGTCGTACTGCTGCCGGGGCGGGGGCGCCGTCTGCCGGAGCGCCGTCCGGTATTCGTTCGAGGTGACACGTTCGACCCTCTCCCGCGGGAGCTTGGTCGTAATGCTGCCGACGATGACCGAGACGGCCTTGGCGGAAACCTTGCTGATCTCGCCGACCATCCCGTTGTCCTTCAGCCGGACCTTTTCCCCTACCTGGAGCGGAGCGGAACGGAACGCGTTGATCTGCTGTTCTTCCAACTCCGCTGATGAAGTTTCCTGACCTTCGGTGCGGGAGCGGCGGGCCTTTCTCGCTTTCTCCTTTTCCTTCCGTTTCTCGAGGTCCTGGAGCTTCTTTTCGAGGTACTCCTCGCGGTTCCTCTTGTCGCGGACCTTTTTCTCCTCGAGGGCGCCGAGGAAGTCCTGGAGTTCTTTCCGGGCGTCCTGCGTGGCAGTCTTTTCCGCCTGGGTCTCCTTGATCGTCCGGATCGTGTTCTCCACCTGCTTGTTGGCGCTCCGGATGATGTCCTCCGCCTCCTGTTTCGCCTCGTCGAGGATGTTCCGGCGGAGCTGCTTGATGTCGGAAAGTTCTTTCTGGTACTTGTCGGTGATCTGCTCGAGGGTCTTGTCCGTCGCGCGGATTTTCTGGAGTTTCTCGTCGAGGGCCTTGCGGTTCCGGGCGATCTTCCGGAGGTTCCGTTCGATGCCGACGAACTCTTCCCCGGCCCGGTTCTCCGCATCCTTTACGATCTCTTCGGGAAGGCCCATCTTCCGGGCCAGCTCGAAGGCGAAGGAATTGCCCGGGAGACCGATTTCGAGCTTGAACATCGGCTCGATTTTCTGGGCGTCGAAGAGCATGGCCCCGTTGACGACCCCTGTCTGCGCCCCGGAGGCGTAGAGTTTGAGGTTGGTATAGTGGGTCGTGATGACCCCGTAGGTCCCGCGGGCGTCCAAGGCGGCGAGGATCGCTTCGGCGATGGCCCCGCCGGCGGCCGGTTCCGTTCCGGACCCGAACTCGTCGATCAGCACGAGGGTCTTTCCGTCGGCCTCGGAGAGCATGGACCGCATGTCGGCGAGGAAGGAGCTATAGGTAGAGAGGTCGTTGTCGATCGACTGGTCGTCCCCGATCGAGACCATGATCCGGTCGAAGACTGGCAGTTCGGAGGACTCCGACGTCGGGATCAGCATGCCCCACTGGAACATGTACTGCAGCAGTCCGGCGGTCTTGAGACAGACGGACTTGCCGCCGGCGTTCGGGCCTGAGATCAGGAGGATATGTTTCTCGGGGGAGAGGGTGACCGTCAGGGGGACGATGGGTTTCTTTTCCTTCTTCAGGGCCTTCTCGAGCAGGGGATGGCGGGCTTTCCTGAGGCTCAGGGTCCCGTCCGTGGAGATCACCGGCATCCCGGCGATGTAGTCCAGGGCGACCTGGGCCTTGGCCATCAGGAAGTCCATCTCCCCGATGAAGGCGGCGGCGATGAGGAGGTCAGGGACATAGGGCCGGAGGAAATCCGAGAACTCCCGGAGGATCTTCGAGATCTCGCGGGTCTCCGCGAAATGGAGCTCGCTGATCTCATTGTTCATCTCGACGATCTCGGCGGGTTCGATGAAGGTCGTCTTGCCGGAGGCGGATTCGTCATGGACAAAGCCCGGGAGGGCCTTTTTCCGGGAAGAATTGACAGGGATGAGCATCTTTCCGTCTCGGATCGAGATGCCCGCGTCCGTGTCCACGATTCCGTCCTGCTGGGCCTTCCGGAGGATGGTGTTGATGCGCCTGGAGACGCTCAGTTCCTTTTCCCGGATCTCCCGGCGGATTTCGAAGAGGGCGTCGGAAGCCGAGTCTTTGATCTCCCCGTACTTATCGAGGATCCCGTCGATGCGGCGGACCACTTCCGGGAACGACAGGATGCCGTCGGCCGCCTTTTTCAGGCAGGGATAGATCCCGTCCTTGATTCCCCGGAAGAAATGGTGGATCTTCCGCAGGGTATCGAGGAGGGTCCGGAGCTTGCCGAGGGAGAGCTGGTCGATCGAAGCGTCGTTCCCGATCGCTTCCAGGAAACCGATGCAGTCGATGTAGCCGCTGGTCGGGAAGTTCTCCTCGAACATCAGGATCAGCCGCATCTCATCGGTCCGGGAGAGCCTTTCCTGGATCTCCTTCCCGTCGCTGGAAAACTCCTCTTCCGCCACCCGAAGAGCCGCGTAGTCCGTAGAACAGCGGTCGGAAATGGCGGCTCTCACCCTGCTGAATCCCAGTTTCTCCTCTAATCTCTTGTCGATCATCCTATGAAAGCGCGGAGCCCAGCTTGAGCTTGAGCTCATTTATATTATTAATAAGGGTAACTTCCCCGCTGTTGACGAAGACGATGTGGCCGGTCTCCTCGGAGACGACGATGACGTCCGCGTCCGTCTCCTCGGAAATCCCGATGGCGGCCTTGTGCCGCATGCCGAAACTGGGCGGAATGTTGGTCCGGGACGTGATCGGAAGGGTGCAGCGGGCCGCCACGATGCGGTTGCCGCGGATGATCATCGCCCCGTCGTGGAGGGGGGAGTTCTTGAAAAACAGGTTCATGATGAGCCTGCGGTTGATATTCGCGTCGATCCGGTCGCCCGTCTCGATGATGGAATCCAGGGAAGCCTTGTGGGGGATCACGATCAGGGCGCCGGTCTTGTCGGCGGCCATGGAACGGCAGGCTTCGGTGATTTCCTGGACGGCGGCGTTGCCCATCTGTTCCTCCTTGATGCCTAGGAATTTGTTGAAGATATCCCCGGCCTTGCGGGCGATGCCGGTCTGGGTTCCGATCCGGTTGAGGAAGTGGCGGATCTCGGGCTGGAAGATCACGATGATCGCCAGGACGCCGACGTCCAGCAGGGCGTTCAGGATCGTGCTCATCATCTTCATCCCGAGGGCGCTGACGATCACCTGGCCCAGCAGCAGGACGACGAGGGCGGCGAAGATGTTGACCGCCGAGGAGTCCTTGATCAGCCGGAACAGGAAATAGATGATCAGGGCAACCATCAGGATGTCCAGTACTTCTATCAGCGAAAGCTGCAGGAAACCGAAGAGTGCGAGCACCGTTTTCATACGGCTGCAAAGATAGTTACATTTTGGGAGATTTAGAAGATTCCGGTGTTGAAAAAAGTGTTGAAAAGTACTTGAAAATCAGAAAATTATTCGTATCTTTGCGGTCCGCAAAAGTATGCGGGAGTATTTAAAGTATTAATTAACAAACAATTAGCAAACCAATGCCTGGATTAATTGGAAAGAAAGTCGGAATGATTTCCGTCTTCGGTGCTGATGGAAAAAATATTCCATGCACCGTCGTTGAGGCTGGTCCATGTGTTGTCACGCAGGTTCGTACGGTAGAGAAAGATGGTTATGCCGCCGTGCAGCTTGCCTATGACGAAAAGAAAGAGAAACACACCAGCGCGGCTCTGAAGGGCCATTTCGAAAAGGCAGGAACCACTCCCAAGCGCAAGCTCGTCGAATTTCCGGCGGACTTCGCGGGAGAGCTGAAACTGGGCGACACCCTCACGCTCACTGACGTCATCACTGAAGACGTCAAGTTCGTGGACGTCGTCGGTACTTCTAAAGGTAAAGGTTTCCAGGGCGTCGTGAAGCGTCACGGCTTCGCGGGCGTAGGCGGCAAGACCCACGGTCAGCACAACCGTCTCCGTCATCCTGGTTCCATGGGTGCATCTTCCTGGCCGTCCCGCGTCCTCCCCGGAATGCGTATGGCGGGCCATATGGGCAATGAGAGGGTGAAGGTCTTCAACCTCGAGGTCCTCAAGGTCATCCCGGAAAACAATCTTCTCGTTGTCAAGGGCTCCGTCCCGGGAGCCAAGGGTTCTTACATTATTCTGGAGGCTTAATTATGGAATTGTCAGTATACAAGATCGACGGAACCGAATCCGGAAAGAAGGTGGTCCTCGATGAGAAGGTCTTCGGAATCGAACCGAACGATCACGCCATCTATCTCGATGTCATCCAGTATCTCGCCAACCAGCGTCAGGGTACTTCCAAGACGAAGGACAGGAGCGAGGTCGCTTATTCTACCAAGAAACTCGGACGCCAGAAGGGCGGCGGCGGTGCACGTCACGGCTCCCTCAAGGCGAACATCTTCGTCGGCGGCGGCCGCGTATTCGGCCCGAAACCGCGTAGCTATGATACCAAACTGAACAAGAAGGTCAAGCAGCTTGCCCGTCTTTCCGCCCTGTCCTACAAGGCCCAGGAAGGCAAGATTACCCTCGTCGAGCCGTTCGCCATGGACGCCCCGAAGACCAAGGAGTTCAAGAACATCCTCGCCGCCATCAAGGCCGGCGACCGCAAGGTTCTCTTCGTCCTCCCTTCGAATTCAGACAACATCTTTCTTTCATCACGCAATCTTCCTGAGGTGAAGGTCATCACTGTTGACGAAATCAACACTTACACCATCATGAACGCGCACAACCTCGTGCTCGTGGACGGTGTACAGGACATTCTCGCTGCAAGGGTTAAATAATGGAGAACGCGAAAATGGGAATTTTAATTAAGCCAATCGTAACAGAGAAAATGACGGCTCAGGGCGAAAAGTTGAACCGTTACGGTTTCATCGTGGACCGTAGAGCGAACAAGCTCCAGATCAAAGCCGCAGTCGAGCAGATGTACAACGTTACCGTCGCCGACGTCAATACGGCCAACTACCACGGCAAGCGCAAATCCCGCTACACCAAGTCGGGACTTCTCAAAGGCCGCACCAATCACTTCAAGAAGGCCTACATTACCCTTGCCGGTGATGATAAGATCGATTTCTACGCTAACATCTAAGAGGAGGAAGCACTATGGCAATCAAGAAATACAAACCGGTGACTCCTGGCCAGAGAAACAAGGCCATCAGTTCATTCGAGGAGATTACTGCTAAGAAACCGTACAAGAAGCTTCTGACTCCTCTCAAATCGACCGGCGGCCGCAACAACACCGGTCAGATGACCGTACGCTACATCGGCGGCGGCCACAAGAGAATGTACCGTATCATCGACTTCCTCCGCAACAAGGATGGAATCCAGGCTACGGTCCTCACTATCGAATATGACCCGAACCGCAGCGCCCGTATCGCCCTCGTCGAATACGCAGACGGCGAGAAGAGGTATATCCTTGCCCCGAACGGACTCAAGGTCGGTCAGGTTGTCGAATCCGGCGCCAATGTCGCTCCGGAGCTCGGTAACACCCTCCCTCTCAGTGCTATTCCCGTAGGTACGCTCGTGCACGCCATCGAGCTTCGTCCCGGACAGGGTGCCGCCATGGCACGTTCCGCCGGTACGTTCGCCCAGCTGGCCGCCCGTGAAGGCAACTACGCCATCCTCCGTCTCCCTTCGGGCGAGACCCGTATGGTTCCGGTCGCCTGCCGCGCCACCGTCGGTACCGTTTCCAACCCGGATCACAACCTCGAGTCGTCCGGAAAGGCCGGCCGCAGCCGTTGGCTCGGTCGCCGTCCGCACAACCGTGGTGTTGTCATGAACCCGCACGATCACCCGATGGGTGGTGGTGAAGGACGTGCCTCCGGTGGTCATCCGCGTTCCCGCAAGGGTCTCCCTGCAAAGGGTAAGAAGACGCGTAACCCGAAGGCCGTTTCCAACAAGTTCATCATTGAAAGAAGAAAGAAATAACGGAATAATACTGAGAAATTATGAGTCGTTCACTTAAAAAAGGACCGTACATCCAGGAAGCCCTGGAGAACAGAATTCTTGCTATGAATGACGGTAGCAAGAAGAAAGAGGTTGTCAAGACTTGGTCGCGTGCCAGCATGATTTCCCCTGACTTTGTCGGCCATACTATCGCAGTTCATAATGGAAACAAGTTCATTCCGGTTTATGTAACTGAGAACATGGTTGGTCACAAGCTCGGTGAATTCGCGCCTACCAGAACTTTCAGAGGCCACTCAGGCAACAATAAGAAATAATGTTTAAAAGATTGACATTATGGGAAAGAGAAAAAGACTTATGGCTGAGAGGCTGAAAGAGGCCAAGAAGCAGACCGCTATAGCAAAGCTCAACGACGTTCCTACTTCTCCGCGGAAGATGCGCCTTGTCGCTGACACCGTCCGGGGTGAGGAAGTCAACCATGCCCTCGATCTTCTCAAATTCTCGAAGAGAGAGGCATCGATCCGTCTGGAGAAACTTCTCAGGAGCGCCATCGCCAACTGGGAGGCCAAGAATCCGGATCAGGCATCCGAACTTGATAATGGCAATGTTTACGTGAAGACCATCATGGTCGGAGAGGGACGCACCCTCAAGCGCATCCGTCCTTGCCCGCAGGGCCGTGCCGGACGTATCCGCAAGCGTTCCAACCACGTTACCGTTGTCCTCGATGTTAAGAAACCTGCAGTGGAGGAATAAATCATGGGACAGAAAACTAATCCTATCAGCAACAGAATCGGTATCACCCGTGGTTGGGACTCTAACTGGTGTGGTGGTAACTATCCGGAGAAGATCGCCGAGGACTACGAAATCCGCAAGTATCTCCAGAACCGTCTGGCAAAGGCCAGCCTTTCCAGAATCATTATCGAGCGTACCCTTAAGCTCATCACCGTTACGATCCATGCGGCCCGTCCGGGTGTCATCATCGGCAAGGGCGGCCAGGAAGTCGACCGTCTGAAGGAAGAGCTCAAGAAGGTTACGAAGAAAGACGTCCAAATCAACATCTTCGAGGTCAAGCGCCCGGAAGTTGACGCTACGATCGTCGCCGACAGCATCGCCCGCCAGATCGAGGGCCGCGTGTCCTACAGGCGCGCCGTCAAGATGGCCATCGCTACCGCGATGAGGGTTGGTGCAGAAGGCATCAAGGTCCAGATCAGCGGCCGTATCGGCGGCGCTGAAATGGCCCGCAGCGAGATGTTCAAGGAAGGACGTACTCCGCTCCACACTTTCCGTGCTGACATCGACTACGCACTCGCAGTCGCGAATACGAAGGTCGGTACCCTTGGTATCAAGGTTTGGATCTGCAACGGAGAGAAATTCGGCAAGCAGGACCTTTCTCCGAATGCCGCATTTGCTGCCAACGCCCAGGCTGCCGGTCAGGGTACCGGTCGGAGCGGCGGACGCGGCGGCGACCGTGGCGGTCGTCGTGGCGGACGTGGCAGGGGTGAGCGCGGCGAGCGCAGCTCCAAGTAATTGGTGGACAGCCCCGGAGTTGTCCCGTCCCGGCATCCTGGCCGGTCGGATGAAGGCTCTTTCGACTGTCACGGGCCCGACACGTGGGCCCTACATACTGCCTCAGAGGCGACCCGGAACCGGGCCGCCTCTTTTTTGCGGGAATTGAAAAGAAAAACGTCTGCCCGGGAGGACAGACGTTTTTCAAATGGAATAATGAGAAGTTTATTTCGATTTAGAGGCTGCTTTCGGAGCAGTGTTCTTCGAATCGATATTCGTAGCCGTCGAAGTCTTGAAGTCATTGACGACGGCGCTCTCCGCACGGATGATCGTTTGGCCCTTCGTGTTCAGGGTATTCGTGAACGTGAACGGGTTGGTGATAAGCTTGTCGGAAGTGACTTCCGTCAGCGGGTTGCCGTCTTCTCCTTCCGGATTGGTCGTATCGTAGGCCCAGCTCCAGCCCGCTTCTTCGATCTTGTAAGCGTAGTTCGGGTCGAGACCGCGAAGCTTGACCGTCGAATCTTCGTTCATCCCTTCGATAATGATAACCGTCTTGTAATAAGTCCAGTTGCTATTAGCCGGTGTTCCGTCAGCATTGGCCGCTGTGCGATAAATCTTAAACACGGCGCTTTCTCCATCAGAAAGACCCACCTTCTGGATGTGGATATTCGTCGGAAGGCTAACGTCCGGAGACTCAAACGGGAGAATATTCTTTCCACCAATGAAGATACCGGATCCCGGGCCGTTAGTGTCAACACCTTGTCCGCCGACAGCCTCATCGGCCATCTCGATCGGAATTTGAAGGATCAGCTTATGACCATGAAATCCTCCGGTTGTTGCATCCGGTCCGCACCATTCATCGCTGTAATCAAATCCACTTGCAGTAACTGTATTTCCAGTAATAGTTATGGAAACATGACCATCCTCTCCTTCCGCGGGATTGGAGATCCAACTCGCCTTCGGAGCAAAAGTCAGATATCCATCATCGTCCTTGCCAGTACAGGCCGCAAAATAGACTCCAATATTAGTGGAGGCTCCGTTAGGAAGCTGGAAACTCTGGGAAACAACATCAATGGCTTCAACAGTTCCTGCATCAAGGGAAGCACCAGCACCGCCGGAGGCAGTAGCAATGGACCTGAAAATGGATTCAAGGTCGCCGTCCGCAGCATTTTGATAGAAACCTTCGTCACTGCCGGTTCCGGGGCTGCTCAAACTTTCCGCACTCGGATAATTGGAAGACAAATAGTTCATGTAGTCACTAAGCGTGTAACTTGACGGGTTACCACTGGTCGGAGTACACAGAGATTCGCTATCGTCCTTGAAAACGCCGACGGTATACACTTTTGCATTATGAGATACATTATCGGGGTCAGTATAGGCATACAGACTTTTGATGGTCTTGGCATCGTCAATAGCATCGTCTGCGACTCCCTCAACTTCTGATACGCTAGAAGCGTTGCTATGTGTCGGAACTCCATCAGTAAATACAACGACAGTCTTGGCACTCTGTCTGTCAGAAGGCAGGTCGGCCAGCAGATAATTCGCTTTGGTCAGGCCATAGTCAACAGCAGTTGCACCACCTGCTTGAATCGCGTTAACGGAATTCTTCAGAGAAGTTACGTTAGCAGCAGACGAAACATCTGTCCACGTCCTTACTACTTCAGTATAATTATAATTATTATTGTTATTAGCACCTCTGTGATTTCCTTCTGTAAGACTACTCGCACTACCGTAGTATGCAGCAGTTGCAAACTTTACGATGCTTATCTGATTGTCCTGGCCGCTGGATTCAGCATTCGCGGCAATTACATCGATGAAACCTCCGACGGCTTGCTTCAATGCATCGATTCTGCTTTGTTGGCTTGACGTTTTCTTGTAAAGAACACCCGTCCAAATGGTCGCCGTAGGACTATTTACGCCATAAGTATTGTTAGGACGATTATTGTTATTATTCCCCGCATTCTGGGCTGTCGTTCCCTTTAAATAATAATAAGTTGTAGATGAAAACCAGCCCGAACCCGTAACCGAGTAATATAAGCCATAATAAGTGGTATTGCCGGATGTCCGACTTTTCTTTGTTACCGGATAATAAGTCCCATTATTGTCCCTATAATAGTACACGCCATCTTCGAAGTCATTATAAGTATAGCTTGCACTTGGCTGAGCAGTATATTCATCGGTCGAATAATCATCATTCATGGATCCCGAAACGTCCAGGACAAGGACGATATCCGCAGGGACTCCTTGTGTGATCTTTACTTCACCCAACACGAAAGACTCAAGAGTAATGGTATAGATTCCATTATCTGGACCCGCAATCGTTTTGCTATAGGCGAGGCCCTCCGCTTCTCCGGTTCCTTCCGTATAAGGCTGGGCATTCATTGTCGGGATGAAAGCAATGAGTGCAATGCTGGAAAGCAAGAAATTGAATATTTTTTTCATTGTGTAATCCTCCTTTTAATTATTGTGTATTTCCCCATGCCTGCGTATAGGTTTCTCCCTCCTTGGCCTCAATCGCCTGAACGGCGATCTCCATGAAGAAAGTGGTGTTAATAGGCTTACCCGCAATCTCATACTGCGGGACGGTTGCTGAAGGCGTAAAGGAGGTGAAGAGAGGCACCGTACTTGCTTCCGGAGCAACGGCAGTCGTGTAATAGAAATACCCGTCGTCAGTACTACGCACCCAACCATTTCCGGGGAGGCCGACAAATGAGCCCGCATAAGCTGCGCCATTCAAAGCACCTTCAATCGTCCAGGACGGAATTTCAGTATATTCGGCTCCCGGAGTCTTGAAGTCGGTGTATCCGAAAATCGGAAGTCCATCCTCGTCAACCCAGTTGCCGATAATCATCGCACGGATGAAGCAATTCACATTACCGTGATTCGTAATGTCGATATTCTTCTTCACGCCGTTTACAATCTCATCATCAGCATGGATAACGACCTCTTTGCCCTTGAGCGAGAAAGTATGGAGCTGTCCGGAAGTCCAGGTCGGATTGCCAAGGGCCGTTCCGAGGGCGACCGTTCGGACAATATCTTCACCGACCTTGGTGCCATTCTCGAGATGGAAAGTGATCTCAAGCGTAACGTTGTCAGTCAGCTGCTGGGGGATAACCCAGAAAGTCATCGACGTTTCATCGTCATTCAGGGCAGGATATCCGCTTCCTCCGGAAATGACGTTATCTTTCGTGTATTCCTGCGTGAAAGAAGCCGTCGCCGTCCCGGGGGTCCAAGTGGCGCTCGTTCCCATGACGCAGGTTCCGGCAGACTTGAGGCCGTTGATAACGACCTTTGTGATATAAGTCTTGTTGGCGATGGTGTTGTCGTTCGAGATGGTGAACTTGACACCGGTGAGGGCGTGATGGAATTCAATGGACGCGCCCGTGGAAGGATCATAGGTCGATTTGGTGAGCGTCGCGGAAGAGAAGACGATGTCCTCCTGCTCGACGGCATCCGAGGTTCCGCTGCTGCTGGTCGGAGACTCGTAGGAGAATCTCAGACCATTGGCCGTCGGAGTGAAACCGTCAGCGGAAACACCCGCCATATCGCCGCTGTCGTCGGCCGGCATCCACATGAAGAATTTGAGCGGGTCGGCTTTTTCCCAAGGGTTCTTGTGATAGCTGTGCGCCCAAACCTCGTTGCTGAAATCAAAGGCGACGCCCTCGAGAGCGACCTCGCTTAGTGCGGAGTCGTAGGCGATGGCCCAGAACTTCTTATACAAAGTCGCGGCATTATCGGTCGTGACGGGAGTACCTCTCGTAACGACACCGGCTGCATTCAGGTCGATCACGGTTTCTTCGAGCGTGAACACGTTCCCGTCCTCATCCTCTTCGAGGGGAATCAGGTTCGTCGTCTCCGCAATGGAGGCCCTGGTCGCAGGGTTGACGACCCTGAAGGCGATTTCATTATCTCCGGCAACGTGCTGGTTGATGTCATTTTCGCGCTCGCAGGAAACAAACAGGATAGCAGCGAGCGCAGAAAGCAAAGCAAGAATTATAAGATTGGTCTTTTTCATAATCTCTAGCGCTAATAATTAGAATTCAAGGTCATGGTCAGAGCCATTTTCCTCATCCAGATCTTCCACGGTGATGTTTGCCTCGATCTTTGACTGGCAGAGATCTCCTTCAAACGCCACTTCATGTACAACAATGAAGGGAGTTTCGTACTCCAATTGTGTTTGTTTTTTCATATTCCTACAGTTTTAACATATTATTTTCTGCTTTCAAGTGTCCGGGCGCCCGCCCTGACAAATTGTTACTCGCGTCAGCAACGCTGCAGCGAGACTAACTTATTATGATTCAGCGCTTCAAAATTGAGTCGTTCAAAAATCGGCCTCTCAACGCGCTCTGTGGCACATTTCGTGAGCCGTTCAAACCGACCAACATTTTTTGCGCTAAAAAAATCACCTGCAAATATAAATACTTTTTGGCCAATTTGAAAGAGTTTTATGAGAAAAATGCGTACGTAAGTATATTTTTTTTTGATTTTGGCCACACGGCCTGGATCAACGTCTATTGATACATACTTTAAAAATGCCATGGTTATGAACAAGGTTATTAACAACCAAAACGCTTCAAAAACGAAAAAGAAGATTTATTTACTAAAAACCTTCGATTCCGATCTAACTGTTTTCCGGCAACGGGTCGGGGTCGACAGATCCCGGAGCACCTATATGAAGTACCTTATTGTCCGGAATCATCTCGAGGATTTTATCCGGATCCACTACGGAAAGGCCGACATCCGGCTGGACGAACTCTCGGAGGAATTCATACGGCTGTTCTGCAAACACCTTCTGGACAAAGGACTCACGCAGTCGACGGTCTGGCTCTACCAGATCCCTCTCAAGAGGGTCTGTTCACAAGCGTTCAAGAATGGACAGATCCCGACGAACCCGTGTTCCGATTACCATATCCGTCCAAACGTCAAGGCCCGCCGGTACTTAACGGAAGGCGAACTGAAACTGCTTATGACCAAGGAGATCCCGGATCCGAAGATGGCCTTTACGAGGGACATGTTCGTATTCAGCTGCTGGACGGGAATCTCTTTCGCGGACCTGAAGAGCCTGACCGAGGACCAGTTGATCGAAATCGGGAAGTCGCTATGGATCGTCAGCCAACGCAAGAAGACCCAAACGCTCTTCCGGATCAAGCTCATGAAAGTTCCCATGGCAATCATGAAACAATATGAACCCGAGCGCACGGATGCTCATATTTTTAATATAGGCAGTTATACCGTCATGAACGACAGGCTTAAACGGCTCTCGAAGATCTGCGGGTTCCATGAGCCCCTGACCTTCCATATCGCGCGCCACACCTTTGCGACGATCGCGATGACGAACGGGATGCCGATAGAGAGCATCAGTTCTATCCTGGGCCATACCAGCATTGCGACAACCCAGATATACGCCAAACTTACCTCTGCCAAACTCTCAGGGGACGTCGACAGGCTCGAACGGGTCCTGCGGAGCCATAAACTGACACAATGACAATACCGGGCGGGTTAGAAGTCTTCCCGTTTGACCCGCTTCCGGTCATAGACCTTTTTTGAGCGCACGACAACCGGTCGGAAGGAGACCGGCTTGCCGTGCGCTTCGATCTCTTCCAGGCGCGATGCCCTCCGCTGGGCCTTGATATAGTCGCGCTCCGTTATTCGTTTCCGGTTTTTCTTTTTCTTTACTGCCATCACCGCAAAGTTATGCTATAACTGCAAATAATCAAATAACCGAGATTCCGGGAATTGTTTGAACTATTATCCTATCGTTTTAATTATCAGGTCTTTGCAAGCAAAGTAATACGGTTCATGTCAAGAATGGCGGATATTTGCGTTCTATGGCGGGAAATAGTGGTTACGAATTGGAAGTTTGATATTTTTTAAATAATTTTAAATTATAAAATCTTGATAATTAACGAAATACGCGTTTCGCGGTTGTCTACTCAATATTTTCAATTATTTATAAATCAAAAGCTTGTTAAAGTTTTAGGTAATAAAAATCTACAATAATCGCACTTAATATACTGATTATCAATCGATTAATAATGACAAATATCTGCATTTTTTAGCGCAAAAACACTTTTGGGCTTACATTATAATCCAAATAGCTACGAATTGTAACAAAAAAAAGACAATAAAGATAACGAATTATTATTAATAAAACCATAAAACAATGAAAAAAGAAACTATTGTATTCACGAGGCAAAGGTATGAAGCGCCGCAGTGCTTTATGACCTATTTGCAAGCAGAAAAGAATGTTCTCTTTTCTGGAGCCCAAGGAGAGAATTCCGGTTGGGATGATGAAGAATGGGACACACCCTCGAATGAAGGATAAAACTATTGAATATGAAAAAGATATTTGGATACATCGCTATTGCTGCGCTCTTAGTTGGAGCGTGTAGCAAGCCGGCCAACGATCTGACGGCAGAAGAGAATGAGATCGTAAAAATGAAGCACGTGGTTTTCGGTGCGGAAATCATTAGCGACGATGCTACAAGAGCAACGATTGACGATGCCGCAAAATTTTCTTGGGAAAGCGGTGATAAAGTTGCCGTTTTGGCAACGGACGGTCAGTTCTATGACTTTACCGTTGATGGGACCGGACTCTCTGCTTCCATTTCCGGATCCATTCCTGAAACTGAAAACGTAACAACTATCGCCGTTTATCCTGCATCCTGCAAGAAAAACGCTACGACCATTACGCTTCCTTCAACCTATTCCTACGATGATAGCCACAAGCGCTTTTTTTATCCCATGGTGGCAGAATTCGAAGAAGGGTATGAAGGAACTCTCCGTTTCCGCCATGTTACGGCCGGACTGGAAGTATCCTTTACAAAGATTCCTTCTGTTGCTGTTAATTACGTAGTCAAAACGGATGTCCCTTGTGCAGGTGATCTAGATATAACTACCGGGAAAATATCGACAGGAAGCAACACCATCAAGGTTCCGACAGGACTTTTGGGAGGAGATCATTTCTTCGTCCCCATGCCCGTCGGTGCTGTTGCCCTACAAGTTTATCTGGAAACAGGAGCCCCGAATCAAGTAAAGCCGATCACAGAGTCCAAGAAGACCGCAAACACGACCTTCGCGGCAAATAAAATAAAAAGATTCAGCACGATCAACATCCCCAATATTCCTTTCGACCCTGATGGATATGGTGAGGGAGCTGTTGTATTTGTTACCTATAATGGAGAAGGTGAGCCCTTAAGTATATACAATCCTGAAACAGGAGAATATGTAGGACGGGAGGGTGACCCGAACCTTAACCCGGCTGATTATGCAATTGGCGTTGAAACGCAAAACGGAAAGACAAGAATTTACCGTATGAACGGAGATACCCGCGAATACTTATATACAGATGAGAATAAAAATGGAGCAGATTTTGATTGGACCACCGATGCTAACCTCGCGGCCGATTTTGACAAAACAACTCTGAACGAAGAGGAAATATATACTGTTTCTTATAAAAAAGGCGGTACCGGCCATACATTCTATCTCGTCGTAGTCGATAATAAGATAGTTTCTGGGCAATCGAATTGGGCAAGCGGTAGCCCCCACGCTCACATCATTTATGTAAACTATCCTGATTAATAAGTAGACGATACTTTATAATGAAGAATCGCCAGTCCCGGAAAGGACTGGCGATTCTTCGTATAAAGCGATTCAAAAAAACCACCTCCAGGAATTTGCCCACAATAGCCTCGCTGCCACCCGTTAAATCCGGAAATAATAATGCCTCAGCCAATATTCAAAGATAGGATCCTGGAATGAAACCACCCCTGCTTTGCTATCAAGGATATCTTTATTAATCAGCGTTTTGAGAGAACGGGAAGCAGCCGTAGCGCTGCTGATATGATATTTATGCATCGTCTCAGAATTGGTAATGGCTTTTTCTCCTGCTATCACAGCGTGGAGATAACAGGTTTGTTGGAAGGTAAGTGTCTCCATTAAATTCGTAAATAACAGGCTGAGCTGTTCAACCAAAGACGAATGTGCCTTGATGACAACCTCTTCTCTGCACTCCGACAAACAGCGTAGCCACGAAAGTTGAGAGAGTTGTTGGACATAGTATGGGTGATTATCGGCAAGGGCAACGATCTTGCGACAAGCATCCTCAGTAATGGTCTTACCCGTAGAAGTAAATCGCTTCTTAATGAACGGGACAAAATGCTCTGTATCTATTTTGTTCAGAAAGAAGATGTCTCCGAATTTATAAAAAGGCATAGAAGCATCGGCAAAGACCTCCATCATCATATGCCGTTTGCTTCCATAAAGGCAATAGCTTGCTTTTTGGTGCATCTGCCAGTTTGCCCGGAGTTTTCTTTGGAAGAACAAAGGATCATCAAATTCTGAAATGTTCTGGAATTCATCGATGCAGACAACGATTCTAATGCCTTTCGAATGGGCAATGCGCTCTGGAAGATCCAGAATTTCATCTGGGTTCTTCTTAATTTCTTCCCAATCAAAGTCGATTGAGATTTTGGAGCCCGGATCAGTCCCGATAGAAATCTTGGGGACCAGATGTGAAAAGAACTTCTTGGCATTTTCAACAGCTTCGTCCCATTTGCTGGCCGTCCCTTGTATAAGGCTCTGAGCAAAAACGGTATAAAATTGCTCTTCAGTCTTGACATTGAAAAGATCTACGGAACAAACCTTGAGCGTCCGATCCTCCTGCATAGCGATACTCGAAGCTTTGTGGACAAGAGAACTTTTTCCCCACCGCCTTGGGGAAATGATAATGGTGTTGATGAGAGATTCGAAATTGTTTACAAGGTGTTTGATTTCTTGATCTCGGTCCGTAAAATTCTCATCAGTTGCAATTCGACCGAATATGAACGGTGCTTCCATAATAGCGAATATTTATCCAGCGCAAATATAAATAACAAAAATTGTAATTACAAATAATGTAAATACAATAATTGATAACTACCATCTGATTTGTTTATGGATTTGACCTTGTCTTGGAAGCCGATACCGGAATCCGGATTCCAGAAAACGAAGCCGGGAGATTATCGGAACGGTTCAAAAGACTTGCTCCAGGAGCTTGCCTACAACAGCTCCGCTCCCCCGATAGTTCTTACGTTTCCAAAAACGCATAAACTCCTTGTACTCAATTAATTAGGAGTTAGACGTCTGCATTGTTTAGCGCAAAAAATGTTGGCGCGGCGTGAGGGGTTGAAAATGAGGGAGATAGAGTCCTCTGCCTATAAAAAAATAGGGTGGGGATTTTGATATTGTCGCTTGCCCCATTGAAAAGCTAAAAAGTGAAAAGTTACAGATTT
>JAFRUH010000007.1 GCA_017438975.1 Bacteroidales bacterium | reverse complement strand
CGGTACCGGTGACCTTGAAGTCCATGTCACCGAGGTGGTCCTCGTCACCGAGGATGTCGGTCAGGATGGCATAGCGGTCGTTCGGGCGCTCGGCATCGGTGATGAGGCCCATCGCCACGCCGGCGACCGGCTTGGTGATCTTCACGCCGGCGTCCATGAGGGCGAGGCAGCCGCCGCAGACGGAGGCCATGGAAGAAGAACCGTTGGACTCGAGGATATCGGATACGACGCGGACGGCGTACGGGAATTCGGGAGCGGTCGGGATGACCGGCTTGAGGGCGCGCATGGCAAGGTTGCCATGGCCGATCTCGCGACGGCCGACGCTACGCTGCGGCTTGGCTTCACCGGTCGCGAACGGAGGGAAGTTGTAATGCAGGACGAACTGCTGGTCTTCCTGGATGAGAACCTCGTCCATCTCCTTCATGTCGAGCTTGGTGCCGAGGGTCACGGTCGCGAGGGACTGGGTCTCGCCGCGGGTGAAGATGGCGCTGCCGTGGGCGCAGGGGAGATAATCGGTCTCGCACCAGATCGGGCGGACCTCATCGGTGCGGCGGCCGTCGAGGCGCTTGCCTTCGTCGAGGACGAGGTTGCGCATCGCTTCCTTCTCGACGTCGTGGTAGTAACGTTCGACCATCGCGGCCTTGGCCTCCTGGTCTTCTTCGGAAAGGGTGGCGAGGAATTCGTCCTTGATGGCCTTGAAGCCGTCTTCCCGCTCGTGCTTGGGCTTGGCGCTGCCGGCGAGGGCGTAGCACTTGTCATAGCAGAGCTCGCGGACCGCCTTGCGGAGATCCTCGTCTTCCTCGTCGTGCGGATAGTCGCGCTTGTTGACGTCCGTTCCGAGCTCGTGCATGAGCTCCTTCTGGATGCGGCAGTGGCGCTTGATTTCCTCGTGGGCGAACTTGATCGCCTCGAGCATGTCGTGCTCGGAGACTTCCTTCATCTCGCCTTCGACCATCATGATGTTCTCTTCGGTCGCGGCTACCATCAGGTCAAGGTCGGCGCGCTTGCCATCCTCGAATCCCGGGTTGATGACGAACTGGCCGTCGATGCGGGCGACGCGGACCTCGGAGATCGGACCGCCGAAGGGGAGGTCGGAAGCGGCGAGGGCGCAGGAGGCGGCAAGGCCGGCGAGGGCATCCGGCTGGATGTCCTTCTCGGCGGAGATAAGGTTCACGTTGACAAATACTTCCAGGTGGAAATCATCCGGCCAGAGCGGGCGGATCGGACGGTCCACCAGGCGGGCGATCAGCACCTCATAATCGGAGGGACGGCTTTCCCTCTTGAGGAATCCGCCGGGGAAACGGCCGGCGGCATAATATTTTTCACGATAGTCTACGGTGAGGGGCATGAAATCGGTTCCCTCTTTCACTTCCGTTGCGCAGGTGACAGTGGCGAGGAGCATCGTGCCCCCCATCTTCACCACGGCGGAGCCGGCGGCCTGCTTGGCCAGTTTGCCGGTCTCGATCTCGATTACCCGACCGTCGGATAATTCGATTGTTTTCTTGATAATGTTCATTACTCTTACTTCTGTTACGTCTTTTACGTCTTTATGCTTCGTGTGTACACGTTTCCTATTAAAAAAGGGGAGAGATTCCAACCTTGGGAATCCCTGCCCCTCGAACTTTTCCTATCTGATGCTTATCGGCGGAGACCAAGCTCCTTGATGATAGCCCTGTATCTCTCGATGTCGATTCTCTGGAGGTAATCCAGGACCTGACGTCTCTTACCGACGAGGCGGAGAAGCGAACGACGGGTAACCACGTCTTTCTTGTTCTGCTTCACGTGCTCGGTAAGGTGAGCGATACGGTAGGAAAATAAAGCAACCTGACTCTCCGGAGAGCCGGTGTCCTTATTGGACTTTCCGTACTTCGCGAAAATCTCCTGCTTTTTCTCTGGCTTTAAATATTCTGCCATGATGCAAAGGATTTTGTGGGTTAATAAAACAACTATGCGCTAAAAAGCCTGCAAATTTACGCAAATAATCGGAGAATCCAAATTTTTCATGCTTTTTCGCGGAAAGCGAGGATATCCCGGATGACTTCTTCCGCATCGTCGGTGATGGAAAGGAGGAGGGGATTGTATTTCCCGCGGTCGACGAGGTCCTTCAGGAGCGGATAGACCGGAACCTCTTCGGTGAAGAACGCCTTGTCGAGGAAGATCATGGGGCTGACGCAGCCGGTGGTCTTATAGTGGTTCTGCGCGGCGTCCTGGAAGATTTCCTGGAGGGTTCCGGCCGCGCCCGGGGAGTAGATGATCCCGCCCTTGGCGATGGTGAGGAGGATATCCTCCCGGACGCTGTTCATGAAGAATTTGGCGATATCGGTCGCGAAGGGGGTTGCGGGTTCATGGCCGTAGAGCCAGGTCGGTATGCCGAGGCTCCGGAATTTATCCTGGGAGTATTTCTTCCGGACTTCGAAGGCGGTCCGGAGCCAGCCCTCGTCCCGGAAGGAGGGGGCGGAGGCAAGTATGGACAGGGCGTCCTCCAGCTCTTTGTCGCTCCTGCCGGCCATCCAGGCGCCGAAATGGGTCGCTTCCATTGCGCCGGGACCGCCGCCGGAGGCCATGATCATCCCCTTTTCGGTCAGGGTCTTGCTGATATGGACGACTTTCCGGTAGGCTTCCTCGGTGCGGAGGAGGGCATGGCCGCCCATGATGGCGACGACCTGCTTTTCATCGTAATGGCTGAGGAAATCGTTCATCGCGTCGAGGATCGCATGGTCGTGCAGGGCGCGGCCGAGAGACTCCTTGATATTGTGGCTGTGGGGCCCTTTCTGCAGATAATCCGCGTATACCCGCGAGTCGAAGCAGTTCCCGAAGCTTTCTTCGTTGCCGGGATCATACCCTTTATAAAGGGACTCCCCGTTGTAGAGTCCGCTCTTGAATGCGCTGTAGACCCGTCCCATCCGCGGGAAGACCAGGCAGGAGCTCCCGATGCTGTCTTCCATCTGAGAGGGGATCTCGCAGCCGAGGAAGCAGCAGTCCGAGAACCGGTGGCCGGCCGCGACATACTGCGGAGCCTGGCTGAAATCGATGTACTGGAAAACATAGTGGGTGACATGCCCCGTTTCATCGGGGGCGGGCAGGGCGGAGAGTTCGGAAACCTCCTTGTAGGAAGCGTTGGTCATTTCTTCAGCGTTTGCTTGCAAAGATAGTAAAAAATATCCCCTAGGTACGCATTTTGCGCAGGATATTGCGGTTTAACGGATTAATGGGTAAATTTGTTGCTATGCTGATCATAACACTCATCCTGATAGCCTTAGGGCTCTTGAATTCGAATATGGACAAAACCGATGACGACGGTCACGTGCTGACCGCCCGATGGGCCGAATTCCGGAAAGCGTCCGACGCGGACCGGCCCCAGAAAATGCTTTCCATCCTCTCCGTGATCAAGGAAGAGGCGGTCCGGTCGCACCTGCCGGTCGATTTCTACGACGCCGGCAAGGAGTATGTCAACGTTTCGGTGAGCCGGAACTGGAAGCTCCGGGACAGCCTGAACCGGGAATTCGGCCGCGAGGTCGAGGCCTTCGGGGAACCGATCGTGACCTATACCTGGATGAAAGAATTCGGCCGCACCTCGACGGACGAACGCTGGGAATATGTCCGGACCCATCCCCGGGGATTCCAGGGGAAGAACCGCCCCTTCTACAGGGGACTGGGTTCCTATATGGGCGGGGACCTGGCCGGGTTCATCGCCGATGACCGGGAATATGTCCTCTGGGACTGCCTGCGGCAGCGCCAGTATTCTTCCGAGACTCCGGAAAAGGATGAAATCTATACCGCCCTTCTCGAGAAGGTGAAGGGACGCTATCCGAACGAGCAGTTCCTGCATTTCACGGTCGCGCAGCGCCTCCCCGCCGAAAAGCGGAAAGCGGCGATGGAGCGGCTCGCCGAGACTTTCAAGGGGACCGCGATGGCCTTTTATCCCCGGGAAGTCCTGATCGAGACGGATTTCCAGGAGCTGGGGATGAAACCTTCCACGGAACAGGAATACAAGGAGTTCTACAACCGGTGCCGCGCCTTCGAGAAGGAGCGGAAGGCCCTTTCCGGGACGGAGGCGACGATCGCCCGGAGCCGGACCGGCGTCAAGGGGATCATCGAAACCCTCGAATCCAAGATGCTCCATATCCAGGTGGTCGGGGACCATTTCCGCATCTTCCTCCGGAATCTCCCGTCCGCGAAGCTTACCGTCCGGACGGACAAGAAGAAGGTCGTTCTCGAAAAGACCCTGAACAACCCGAAAAAGAGTTTCTATGTGCTTGATACGCTGGATGTCCCGATTCCTGTCCTGACGGATGGGAACTATGCCGCCGAGGTCGTTTCCTCGAAAGAGGCGGCCTCCTGCATGTATAACCGGAACCGGCTTTCCCTGGCTTTGAGGAACGAATCGGAGGGGATCGCCGCCTATGCCGCCGAGCACCTGAGCGGCCGGCCCGTGGAGAGCGGAGAACTGGTCCTCTGGAAAGGGGATACCGAGGTGGACGCCAAGACCGTCCGCTTCGACGGGTTTACCCGGATTCCGAAGTCCCTGCAGGACAGGATCGGGGAGAACACCCGGGTCTCCTATTCCCTTTCCGTCCGGGTCCCGGACCAGGACGGGCTGAAGAAGGAAAGCGAGCGGGTCTATGTCAGCCGCTACCGGAACAGTTATGAATTCCATGAAACCCCGGACGGGACTTTCTGCCAGATCTACCGGGACCGCGGGGCCTACAATCCGGGCGACACCCTGAAGTTCAAGACCGTCGTCAGCAAAGGAAACCTTATCGACCGGCTCGCAGTCGTCCCCGATCTGAAACTGACTGCCGTCCTGGAGAATGCCGAAGGAAAGGAAGTGTCCAGGATAAAGCTGAAAACCAATGACTTCGGATCGGCTTCCGGAGAGTTCGCCCTCCCCGTCGGAGAGCGGAACGGTCTTTTCTCCCTCCGGATCGACGGCCCCGGCGGGCGTCTCGGCAGCACCCGTTTCCGGGTCGACGAGTTCGTCCTTCCGACCTTCCAGCTGACCTTCGACCGGAATGAAACCCTGTATCTTCCGGGCGACGAGATCCGCGTCAGCGGCAAGGTCGCCGCCTTCTCCGGCCATTCCCTGACGGGAGCCCGGATCGAGAACCGGGTGACCCGGTGGGGAACGGTGGTCCACGAGGAGACGGTCGTCCCTTCCCCGGACGGCTCGTTCGGGTTTGCTTTCAAGGCGATGGACCCGGGGAACTATTCCGTCGAATCCAAGGTCGTCGACGCGACCGGGGAGACCCTCGATTTCTCGACTTCCTATTATGTGAATGACGGGATTTCGGTCAGCGCCACCCTGCTCGGAATGGCCGACGGAACCTTTACGGCGATGGACGAGAAATCCGTCCGCCGCTACGTCCCCGGGCGCTATTATATGGAAAAGAGCGTCCTGACCGGAGAGATCCTCGAGGCGGATATGTCCGTCCGGAATTCGAACGGGGACGAGGTCCCGATGGAAATCCTCTACTCCCTTCTTGACGAACGGGGCTCGGAGGTCCTTTCCGGGAAAACCGCTTCCGGGGAAAAACTGAGCCTCGACCTGTCCGGACGGCCTTCCGGTCTGTATACCCTCAAGGTCAGCGCCCGGACGGAAAACCGCGCCGGGGAGGAAATCAAAGACGAGGAGAGTTATCGGGTCTTCAAGATCAGGGAGAGCGAGTCCATCCTGCCTTCCCCTCTCCGGGAGCTGTTTATCGCCGGACCGTCCGAGGTCGCGGACGGAGAGAAGATTCGCCTCCGGATGGGCTCCGCGGACGGGGAGGAATGGGCCGTCGTGACCCTCTTCGGAAAGAACTGCGAAGTGCTTGAGACCCGCCGGGTCCATCTCGACGGCATCAAGGGGAAGAAGGGTTCCCTGACGGACCTTGCCTTCGAGTACAAGGCCTCCTATCCCGACGCCGTGCGGCTCCAGGTCTTCTATTTCAAGTATGGACGGACGGTCTCCTTCGACCGCGAGTTCCGCCGCAGGCACGACGCCCTCGTGCTTCCGCTGTCCTTCATCTCCTTGACGGACAAGGCCTTCCCGGGCACCGAGTATACCGTCCGCCTGAAAACGGATCCCGGAACGGAAGCCCTCGTGTCGGTCTACGACAAGAGCATCGACGCGATCGCGCCGAACCGATGGGAGGTCCTGACCCGCCAGCAGTTCTCCGTCCCGTACGTGAGTATCGATGCGGTCTGCGGCAGCGTGACCGGAGAAGACATCTATGCCGGCGCCCCGAAATACGGGATCGACCTCGTCGCTCCGCTTACCAAGGACGGGAAGCCGGCGGGAATGGTCGTGGACGAGACGGGAGCGCCCGTTATCGGGGCCTATGTCTCCTATGTCGGAACGAACCGCGGGTCCACGACCGATCCGTACGGAATCTTTACGCTGGAGAAATCCGGTGAAACCCTGGTCGAAGTATCCTGCATCGGTTATGTGACCCAAAGGGTCCTGGCAGTCCCCGGGGTGGTTGTCGTGCTGAAGGAAGACTACCAGATGCTCGAAGAAACGGTCGTTACCGGTTACGGGGCCGCAAAGGGCTCGGCCAGGATGGCGACAAGGTCGGTCATGTTCAGCAAGAACGCCGGGGTCGCCGAGGAAGAGATGGTCATGATGGACGCCGTCGCCCCGATGGCGATGCCGATGGAGAGCGCGGACAACGGATTGATGGATGAAGCGGCGGAGGTCGCTGTCCGCGAGAAGTTCGAGAACGCCCTCGCCTTCCTGCCCCACCTCCTGTCCGGCCGTTCCGGCGAGATCGAGTTCTCCTTCCGGACCTCGGACAAGCTCTCGACCTACCATGTTGACGTCTATGCCCATGACAAGGATATGCGGAACACCTTCCTCCGGCAGGATTTCGTCGTGACGATTCCCGTCAAGGTGTCCGTCAACGAGCCCCGCTATCTCTATGCGGGGGACAATTATAGGATGGCCGCGTCGGTTTCCAACAATTCGGACGCTCCGGTCCCCGGGCGGCTGATGCTGCAGGTATTCCGGGGCGGCTCTTCGGAACCGGCTTCCGTCCAGGCACTTCCGCTGACCGTTCCCGCCGGCGGAGTCGCAGAGGGCGCCTTCTTTACGGCGGTTCCTTCCGGGACCGACACCCTTGTCCTGAAGACGGTCTTCCTCGCGGATGACGGTTCCTTCTCGGATGCCGTCCGGCTGGAGGTCCCCGTGAAAGCATCGGAGCAGACCCTGACCGAGGCCCATTCGGCCGTCCTCCGGGCAGGAATGGACCGGGAAGTCCTTCTCGCCCAGCTCCGGAAGCGTTTCGTCAATGTTGACGGCGCCCGGGCCGACCTCCGGGAAATCGCGATCATCGACATGGTCCGCGAGGCGATTCCGGACCATATCGACCCGCGCGGCGACGACGTGCTCTCGCTCTCCGAGGCCTGGTACGCCCGGAAGATCGCGTCGACGGTCTCCTCCCTCGATCCCGGGGCCGGGGAGATGCCGGAGTCGAAACTGCTCGAGCGGATCCTCGCCTGCCGGAACAGCGACGGTGGATTCGCCTGGTTCGAAGGCATGAATTCCTCTCCGGTCATCACGGCCGTCCTGATGGAGCGGTTCGCCAAACTGCGGGGCCTCGGCTTCGAAGTTCCGGACCTGTCCTCTTCGGCAACCTACCTGGACAAGGTCCTCTTCGACCGTTCGCTGCCCTACTGGTGCGGCTGGATCTCCTATGAACAGTATCTCTATGCGCGTTCCTTCTACGCTTCCGTTCCGTTCAACGTGACGCCTGCGACGAAGACCGGCCAGGAACGGCTGTCTGACTTCCGGAAATGGGCGAAGGACTATCTCGTCCCGGCGAAGTCCCGCGGCCTGTCCGGGCAGATCCTCGGCAAGGCCCGGCGGATCATGACCCTCCGCAACCTGCTCGCGCTGGAGGGGGGAAGCGCCCTTGCAAAGGACTGGGGCGTCAAATTCGGGACGATGTCCAAGATGCGGAAATCGGTTGAGGCCGATGTCGTCTCCCTGCTGGAATATGCCGTAGAGCACCGGGACGGCGGATGGTACTATCCCAACGCCGTGCTCCCGTTCCGCGGCTTGCTGGAGAGCGAGGCTTATGCCCATTCGCTGCTCTGCGACCTGCTCACGGCGGTCCGCCGCGACGGCTCTTCCGATGCGCGTCTCGATACGGTTTCGGACGGCATCCGCCTCTGGCTGATGCTGCAGAAGGAGACCCAGCAGTGGGGGGACAGCCCGGCTTACGTGGATGCCCTGACCTCGGTCCTGAATGGCTCGGAGGCCGTTCTTTCAACGAAGGTTCTCGCCCTTTCCGCGACCTTTACCAAGCCCTTCACCGGGATCAAGTCCGCCGGGAACGGCTTTACCGTAGAGCGGAAATTCTTCCGGGCCGTCACGGTCGAGGAGAAGTACAACGACCGCACCGAGGATAAGAACCGGAATGTCACGGAGTACCAGGAAATCCGTCCCGGGGATCCGGTCCATGTCGGCGAAAAGATCTTCGTCCGTTATGAGATCTGGAACCAGGAGAACCGGAGTTTCGTCCGTCTGACGGCCCCTCGCGAGGCGGCCTTCACCCCGGTCGACCAACTCTCCGGCCATTACGGCTGGTGGCTGCAGCCGCTCCGGATCGACGGACTGTACTCCTTCGTTCCGCAGGGTTACCGGAATGTCAAGTCCGACCGGACCGAATACTATTTCGACAGTTATCCTGAGGAGAAGACGACGGTTACGGAGGAGTTCTTCGTGACCCGGAGCGGCTCCTTCACGGCTCCTGTCGTCGAAATCGAGTCCCTGTATGCGCCCCACTATCGGGCGAACGGCGGCTTCGAAGGCGTCCTGACCGCAGATCCGAAGACCCTCAGCGCATCAGCGATGTAGGCGGCCCAGTCCTCGTCCAAGAGGGAATGGACCCCCTCCTTGCAGTGGTAGGAGACATCCCCGAGGAACGGTTCCACCATCAGCATCCGTTCCTCGCCGGGGAAGTCGCTGCCTTCTCAACGATTTGCCGTGAGATGTAACAGTTTACAACACAAGCATTTGGCTAAATCTTCCCCTGCGTTTTGACATGGGAGGAATGGGCTAAAACATTATCTGTCAGCAACATCTGTCTCACGCAAAAAATGGCAGTATCGGGAGCAGACGGATGTGAAGAACGAGAATAACTCGCAAAAAAAGAAAAGCGGAGTTGGCTCGAGAGATGGCAAAGGAGAGTACATGGGGGGAACACTTCGTCGTATTTTCATTATCTTTGTAACCATTGCGGGTGTAGTGTAATGGCAGCACACAAGACTTCAGATCTTGGCCGGCGTATATCCAGTACGCAAGAGCCGGTTCGATTCCGGTCACCCGCTCGAGATG
>JAFRUH010000032.1 GCA_017438975.1 Bacteroidales bacterium | reverse complement strand
TTCCGTGTCGTGCGAGCTCTTGAAAGAGCTCGCACGGGGGGAGAAACCGGTTACTGCCGTCGGCACGACTTCGGTCCGGACCCTGGAATCCCTTTATTACGCCGGGGCACGGTATCTGGAAACCGGAGAAATGGCCGACGTCGCCCAGTGGGACCCATATGAAAAGGAGTATCCCTATTCCACGGAAGAGGCCCTGGAAGCCCTCGTCCGATACCTGGAAACGAATGGACTCCAGGATCTTCGCATCGGGACGAGAATCATCATCGTCCCCGGGTTCCGGTTCCGGATCGTCGACCGCATGGTCACCAATTTCCATCAGCCGGAGAGTACCCTGATCCTTCTCGTTTCCGCTTTCCTGGGGGGTGACTGGCGTACGGTCTACGATTACGCCCTTTCCCACGGTTTCCGCTTCCTCAGCTACGGAGACAGTTCCCTGCTGGAAAGGCCCTGAGCCGGATTTGCCTTTGTGGCACTTTTTGTGTAGCTTTGCAGCGTGTTTTAAAACCGAAACCGAAATGGACAAAAAAAACTATAATGTCGAGAATATAGCACCCTATTCCGATGAAGAGGCCGTTGTTGCCCTCGGAAAGGTTGCAGACCATCCTTCCGTACCCTGGATTTCCAAGTACATCTTTTCAAACCAGCCTGAAACGTATCTCCGTGATATCCTGAAGGGTATCTCGAGCATCGATGAATTCCAGCGCCTGGTGATGTCCGAGGCGATCGAATGGGTCATCAATACCTCGGTCCGCAATTTCTCCTACGACGGTTTCTCGAAACTGCAGGAACTCAGCGGGAAGAATGTCTTCATGTCCAATCACCGGGACATCATCCTGGATCCGGCCTTCACGAACCTGATCCTTTTCCGGAACAAGATGCAGCTGACGGAGATCTGCGTAGGTGACAATCTCCTGCAGAGCAAGACGATCGAATACCTGATCCGTTCCAACCGGATGATCAAGGTCATCCGCGGGATTTCCGCGCGTGAACTCTACCTTTCCTCCAAGGTCCTTTCCGAATATATCCGTTCAACGGTAACCAGCGGCAAGAGTTCCGTCTGGATCGCCCAGAAGCAGGGGCGGACCAAGGACGGGATCGACAAGACGGAGCAGGGACTCCTCAAGATGCTGGATATGAGCGGCACCGGAGATTTCGTGCATAACTTCATGGAACTGAGCATCGTACCTCTGAGCATCTCCTACGAATATGAACCCTGCGACGTGCTCAAAGCGAGGGAAATCCTGATTTCCCGCACGAAAAAATATGTCAAGACGGAGAACGAGGACCTGCAGAGCATCATGGTTGGCATCAAGCAGCAGAAGGGGAATGTCCACCTGAATTTCGGAGACCCCCTGACTGAGGACGAAATCCGTGAGGCTTCCGAGGCAGACAAGAACGACCGTTACCAGTCGATCCGCCACGCCGTCGACCGCCGTGTCATCGAGGGCTACCGTCTCTGGAAGACCAATTACATCGCTTACGACCTCGTAAACCACAGTTTCAAGTACGCCGACCGGTATTCTCCCGAAGACATGGAGAAGTTCATCCTCTATACCGAGCAGCAACTGGACAAGGTCGAACCGACCCTGAACAGGAATGAACTCAGGAACATCTTCCTCCACATCTACGGAAATCCCGTGATGACGAAGGAAAGTGCGGAATCCGAAAGCCGCGGATAAATCTACTGTTTCAGATGGACGTCGAGCTGCGGGAACGGGAATGAGATTCCGTTCTCGGGCAGGCCTTTGTAAATCGCTTCCGTAAGGTCATAGAATACGCCCCAGTAATCTTCCCGCCGGACCCAGACGCGGACCTTGCAGTCCACGCTGCTGTTGTTGAGTTCGGAAAGGCCGATGAAGGGATCCGCAGCTCCGGGGGTCTCTTTGTCGAGAATCCGGGGATCTTTCGCTGCGATATCGAGGATGACCTGCCGGACCTTTTCGACGTCGGCTCCGTAACTCACGCTGAAAACCTTGTCGATCCGCCGGAGGGCGCAGGTCGAATAGTTCGTGATATTCCCGTTCGAAAGGGCGCCGTTCGGGAGGATGAGGACCTTGTTGTCGTAGGTGAGGAGTTTCGTATTGACGATGTTGACTTCTTGGACGGTACCGGAAAACCCTTGCGCCTCAATGTAGTCCCCGGCCTTGAAAGGCTTGAAAATCAGCATCATGATTCCTCCGGAGAAATTTTGGACGGTACCGCTCATGGCCATACCGAAGGTCACGCCGCCGGCGGCGAGGAGGGCAGCCAGGGAAGTCGTGTTGATTCCGAGCGCACTGATCGTGACGATGATCAGGATAACCCAGAGGACGATGGAAACCAGGCTGGACGTGAAGGAGACGATTGTCCGGTCCGTTCCCTTCCGTTCGAAACCGCGGCGGAGTATCCGCATGATCCTGCGTATGACCCACCCTCCGATCAGATAGATCAGCAGGGCGGCGACTACTTTCAGACCGAAAATGAGTATCTCATGCAGCAGTTCGTGCATGATTTCCGCGGGAGTGGAGGTGGAAAGCGTATCGATGAGCCGTTCCGTTCCGCTTTTGATGGTTTCTTGAGAAGGAATCATATGTTTCTGTCAGAGGTTTAATATAAGGTATGCCATATAGGCGAGCCAGACAAGGACCATGATGGCACCGTCCGCCCGGTCGATGAGGTTCCTGCGGAAGGTCACGATGCTGGTCAGGACCAGGAGGGAGCTCAGCAGCAGGACGCCCGCGTCGAGGAAGTTGATGTCTGCGAATGAGAGGGGAGAGATGACGGCCGAGGCTCCGAGAATCAGCAGGATATTGAATATGTTGGATCCGAGGATGTTACCGAGGGCTAGCTGCCCCTTTTTCTTGGCGGCGGCGACGACGCAGGTCGCCAGTTCCGGGAGGGAGGTGCCTCCCGCGAGGATGGTCACGGCGATAAATTTGTCGCTGACACCGATTCTGGAAGCGATCCACGTCGCGGAATCGACGAAAAAGCGTCCGCCGAAGACCAGGGCGGCCAGTCCGCCGAGGACCATCAGGATGCTGACAGGGAGCTTTTTCTCCTTGACGGCGGTATCCTTTCCGGTACTCCCTTCCGGTTTATTGAACTTGAAGCAAGACCAGATATAAAGGATGAAAAGTACCAGAAGGACAATACCTTCCACTCTCGAGATCTCGTCCGAATTCCCCAGCTTGAAGAGAGTATAGCCGAATCCCATCCCCAGGAAAAGGGCGGTGATGAAGATATTGATCGGTATATCCTTGATCCGGTTTTCCCGTGTGATGCCAATCGGAAGGATGATGGCGGTCAGTCCGAGGATGAGGAGGGTATTGATGATATTCGATCCGAGGACGTTGCCGACGGCGACATCGGAGTTGCCGGCCAGGGCGCCGATGATGCTGACGACGAATTCCGGGGCGGAAGTCCCCATTCCGACGATGGTCAGGCCGATGACGAATTCACTGACCCCGGCTTTCCGGGCGATGGCGGATGCCCCGTCGACCAGGAAGTCGGCTCCGAAAATGATCAGGGCGAGGCCGGCGATGAGGAGGAGAATCTGCAGGATCATAGCATGGTTACGGTTTTACGCACGAGGGCACATACGTTCTCGACGTGCTGGGTATGGGGGAACATGTCTACGGGCTGGACCGCCGTAATTGTATAATCCCGGCACAGGATCGCGAGGTCGCGGGCCTGGGAGGCCGGATTGCAGCTGACATAGACGATCCGTTCAGGGGCGGCGTGGAGGATGACCTCGGAGACATCGGGATGGACTCCCGCACGCGGGGGATCGAGGATGACCACGTCCGGGCGGCCGTTTTCCCGGATGAACTTCTCGTTGAGCACGTCTTTCATATCGCCGGCGAAGAACGAGCAGTTCGTGATTCCGTTGGCAGCGGCGTTCACGCGGGCGTCGTCGATCGCTTCGGGAACATATTCGATTCCGACGACCTTTCGGGCGCGGGACGATACGAACTGGGCGATCGTGCCGGTTCCGGTATAGAGGTCATAGACGATTTCATCCCCTTTGAGGGCGGCGAATTCCCGGGCGACGCTGTACAGTCTGTAGGCCTGGAGGGTATTGGTCTGGTAGAAGGATTTCGGGCCGATCTTGAAACGGAGACCTTCCATTTCCTCGTAGATGGCGTCTTCGCCCTTGTAGAGGATGCAGGTCTGGTCAGAAATCGAGTCGTTCAGCTTCTGGTTGATGACGTAGTACAGGGAGGTGATCTCCGGGAAACGCTCGGCGACGGCGTCCAGGAGGGCGGTCCGTCTGGATTCATCCTCGTGGAAGAAACAGAGGATCAGCATGACGGTCCCGCTTTCCGTCGTCCGGACGAACATGTTCCGGAAGAAGCCCCGGTTTTCCCGGATATTGAAGAATTCGTATCCGTTTTCGACGCAGAACTGCTTGATGAACAGCCGGATCGCGTTGGAAGGCTCTTTTTGCAGGTGGCAGTCCTTGATGTCGAGTACCTTGTCGAAGAATTTGCCGACGTGGAAGCCGAGCCCCATCTTTTCGGACTCCGACAGGGCATCCGGATCTTCGTCTTTGTAGATCCAGCGTTTATCGGAAGCCGTGAATTCCAGCTTGTTCCGGTAGTATTGCTCCCTTTCGGAGGGTAGGGTGGGCAGGATTTCCGGAACGTCGAGATGGCCGAGCCGGACCAACTGGTCCCAGACCTGCTGCCGCTTGGCTTCGAGCTGCATGGGATAGGGGAGAGGCTGCCATCTGCACCCTCCGCAGAATCCGAAATGCGGGCAGAACGGCTTGAGACGGTGGGGGGAAGGCTCCACCATCCGTACCGTAAATCCTTCCATATAGTTTTTCTTCTTCTTGAAGACGCGTACGTCGACGAGATCTCCGGGAACCGCGAACTCGACGAACAGTACCTGTCCGTCCACATGGGCCAGCGCCTTACCTTCCGCCGCCACGGCCTCGATGCGGACGTTCTCAAGAATCAGATCCGTTTTCTTTTTGGACATGCTTTTGTTTTAATTTTACAAATTTACAAAATATTCATAACTTTGTGAATATGAAAAAGTGGTTCCTTTCCCTTCTGGCGGTCGTTTCCGTCTCCTGCGCACAAAAAAGTGATTTGCTGACCCTGTTCGCCGGTACCTATACGGACGGATTCTATGTCTATTCGTTCGACCAAGCCTCCGGGAAAGTCGTTTCGACCGGACCTTACGAAGAAGCGCCCGGCGCTTACCTCAAAGCCGGAATGCCCAATCCGTCCTTTCTGTGCAGGGAAGGACAGATGATCTATGCGGTCAGTGAAAAGTCCGATTCGACCGCATCCCTTTATTCCTGGAAGATGTCCGGGGATTCCCTCCAGCTGGTTTCATCCGCCCCGACTGGAGGTCCGCTGGGAGGCGCCCCGTGCCATGTCACCACGGACGGACGGTTCGTTTCCGTCGCCAACTATTCCGGCGGAGCCCTGGCCTTCTACCGGATCCTTCCCGACGGAGGAACCTCCCATCCGGATACGCTGATTGTTTCCGGAACAGGAGGACCCGACCAGCGTCGCCAGAACAAGCCCCATGTCCATTGTTCCGTTTTTTCTCCCGATGGGAAGTATTTGTTTTTCAGTGAGTTCAGTTCGGATGAGATCGGTATGGCAGATGTGACCCCGATGGGACTCCGCTCCTATCGCAGGGCCGCTTCAGCCGATCCGGATACCGGGTGCAGGCATCTCGTCTTCGATCCTTCCGGAACCCGCCTGTACCTGATCGGGGAGTTGTCCGGGGCGGTGACCGTCTATGACTATGCGGATGGAAAACTGACCCGGAAGCAGGTCATAAAAGCCGATCCCGGAGAGGCGAGGGGAGGGGCGGATATCCATCTTTCCCCGGACGGGAAGTTCCTCTATGCCAGTATCCGGCTCAAGAATGATGGGATCGCCATCTTTAAAGTTGAAGCAGACGGAACGCTGACCGGAGCCGGCTATCAGAATACCGGAATCCATCCCCGCCACTTCAACATCACGCCGAACGGAAAATATCTACTGGCCGCCTGCCGGGATTCGAACGAGATCCAGGTCTATCTCCGCAATCCCAAGACCGGACTCCTCACGGACACGGGGAAGCGGATCCTCCTTGGAAAACCGGTCTGTGTTTGCTGGTAAATAATTGATAATTAACTAGATAATGAATAAGAGAATCTATCTTTGCCTTGCCCATATGTCGGGTAACGAGCAAAAGTTCATCCAGGAAGCGTTCGATACGAACTGGGTCGTACCCCTCGGACCGAACGTGAACGGATTCGAAGCGGACCTGAAAGCGTTCGTGGAAAGCGGGAAAGACATTTCGCGGGAAATCGTGGCCCTGGCCTCCGGAACCTCGGCAGTCCATCTGGCGCTGATCCTCTGCGGAGTCGGCCCCGGCGACGAGGTAATCGTCCAGGACTTCACCTTCTGCGCCTCCTCTCATCCGGTCAGGTATCTCGGCGCTACACCGGTATTCGTCGATTCCGAAAGGGAAAGCTGGAACATGGACCCGGACCTTCTGGAAGAAGCGATCAAGGACCGTCTTGCCAAGACGGGGAAGAAGCCCAAGGCCATCGTTCCGGTCGCGCTCTATGGCATGCCATACCGAATTGACCGGATTATGGAAATAGCTGACAGATACGGGATTCCGGTCATCGAAGACGCCGCGGAAGGATTCGGCAGCCGCTTTGACGGGCAGGTGCTCGGAACCTTCGGAACCTACGGCATCCTGAGTTTCAACGGCAATAAGATGATTACGACTTCCGGCGGGGGAGCCCTTATCTGTCCGGATGCCGAGGCGAAGGCTAAAACGATGTGGTACGCGACCCAGGCCAGGGAATCCTATCCATATTACCAGCATGAGGCGATCGGCTACAACTACCGGATGTCGAATATCTGCGCCGGAATCGGGCGGGGCCAGATGACGGTTCTTGAGGACCATCTGAACCATCACAAACATGTATACGAGATGTACAGGGATCTGTTCGCTTCCGTTCCGGGAATTACCGTCCATGGCAATCCGGACGGCCGAAGCGACAGCAATTTCTGGCTGAATACGATTCTCCTGGATTCCGATGTCCATGTCAAAGGCGAAGAAAATGCTTACAGTACGGTTGTCAAGGGAGCGGTCGGCGGTGCGGCCGGAGTCGTCCATCAGAGTGCGACACCGCATACGGACTGTGAACCGGTGCCTGCCGTCGAGGCGCTACGCGTGATTCTCGACCAGGCGGGTATTGAGGCGCGTCCGCTTTGGAAACCGATGCATAAACAGCCGGTATATAAGGATTCACCGGCGTACGTCAACGGAGTCGCCGAAGAAATGTTCCTTCACGGAATGTGCCTTCCGTCCGGGCCGTACGTCACTGATGACGATGTCCGTTACATCGTAAATTCGATTTCTGAGGCATTTGCCTGATTTTCTTTGATTATCCCTTGCTTTCCTGCAGGGGATAGTTTTCCATATCCGCAACTTAACATAATAAAAATTGTATAACATTAATGTAAAAAGAGGGGATACGCCACTGTAAGGTCCGGATTTCAGCGTTTGAATACATTGTGTTTGAAATTCAGCGACATGGAGACACCGAAGAATCCAGTCAGGATATTGTTGGAAAACAGACGGTCGATAATTTCATCGTCCGGATCGATGAGTTTCGGACAGCTGTGCGTAAGCCGGTAACAGACGGAGAAATCCAGATCCGTACCGGGGCTGAGATTGAAACGCTTCCCGTATCCGACGCGGAGATAGAATGCGTATTTGTCGGATGACGAGAAAAGTCCCGCTCCGGGCTCCGCAAAAAGAAACGGTCTGCTGTCGCGCTGTCCCTCCCTGAAGAAACAGGTTCCGCGGAAACCGAGCGGAATGACCCGGAACCGGTCGTTGATTCCGTCGTATCCCGTCACCAGCGACAGGTTCCAGCGGGATCCGAAATCGTATCCGGCTTTAAACAAAAGAGAGGCATTTAGATTCGTAACAAATTGAAAATCATTACCTTGCATTCTTGTCCCGTCTTCCCGGACATAATTGTAAATATGGTAGGTATGAAAGGTCAGGCCGGAACCCCATTCAACCCCGTACACGAACTCCCGGGACGGCCCGGAAGCGGCTGCCGAAATGGTAAAAACGGCCAAACAGGCTATTGCAAGGGCGATTTTCCTCATGTCAGAACCTCCTCATGATTCGCAGTTCCGGGTACGGGATACGCAGGAAACCGTTCTTGTATGGGTCGATCGTCGGATCGTACCGGTTGATATTCTCGTAAGTGCTCCTTTTTCCATAATGGATCCCGAGGTCCACGGTAAATGTCAGGGAAATGATGCAGTCCTTGACGAAGTTGAAAAGGAGTCCGGTCTCCCCCGTCGCGGCGATGGTCAGGCCGTGTTTCTTGTCGACATCCCGGATGTATCCGAGCATCAAGCCGGGACCGGCGAAGAGTTGGACCCGGGTCCCCGTGGCGTCGATCATCCAGTCTTTCAGAAGATAATCATAGCTGAACCGGAACTGGCTGCCCGGAACCCGGATCATCTCTTCCCGGTACAGGATGCTCGTCAGGTCCATCAGGATCGTCATGGACAGGAGGTCCTCACTCCCCTCCCGTTCGTACAGCGCCGAGGCTCCGAATCCCTTGAAGGAATAATAACCTCCGAGGCTCCGGATCTGGGCTCCGGCCTCCCCCGCGAAAAGGACGGCTATCAACAGCGGTATGAGAATCCTTCTTGACATCCAAAGTGCCAATTTACGAATAATCGTCGAATTATTATTGAAAATTCGCTATATTTGTCAAGTTATTAACTAAAACCAACCTCTTATGTCCGTTACTGTCAAAGAGGTACAGTCCAGGAAAGAACTGCGCCAATTTGTAAAGTTTCCCCTCCATCTCTATAAGGATTGCCCTTACTACGTTCCCAGCATCTACCTTGATGAAATGAGCACCCTGGATCCTGCGAAGAATCCGATGTGCCGGTACAGCAAGTTTGCCCGTTTCCTTGCCTATAAGGACGGTGAGATTGTCGGCCGTGTCGCGGCAATCATCAACGAGATCGCGAACAGGGACTGGAATCACCAGGAGGTGCGTTTCGGATGGTTCGATTTCATCGATGACCGGGAAGTGTCGCGAGCCTTGCTCGAGAAAGTCATCGAGTTCGGGAAACAGTATGGCATGATCCAGATATCCGGTCCTCTCGGCTTTACCGATTTCGATTCGGAAGGGATGGTCGTCGAAGGATTCGACCAGATCAGTTCCTTTATGCTCAAGTTCAATTACCCGTATTACCGGGAGCATATGGAAGCGCTTGGCTATCAGAAGGTAATCGATTGGCTGGAGTACAGGATCTATGTCCCGGAGGAGGTCCCGGACAAGGTTGTCCGGATGTCCAAACTCATTGCGGACCGGTACCACCTGCACGTCCGCCATATCACCAAGAAGGAAGTCAGGAAGGAGGACTACGGCCATAAGATCTTCGATATGATCAACAAGACCTACAGCGAACTCTTCGATTTTACGGTCATGCCGCCGGATGTGGTGGATTCCTATATCGATACCTTCCTCGGTCTTCTCGACATGGACTTTGTCGTCCTGATCGAGAACGACGAAGGGGAAATGGCTGGTTTCGCGATTACCATGCCTTCCCTCGCACGCGCCGTCCAGAAAGGCAGGGGGTATCTCTTGCCGCTGGGCTGGTGGCACCTTGTCAAGTCGATGTACATCAAGCATGAGGAGGCGCTGGAACTGATGCTGATCGGAGTCGCTCCCGAGTATCGCAACAAGGGAGTCAATGCTATGATTTTCAATGAGTTGATCCCTCGTTTACAGAAGGGCGGATTCAAGTATGGAGAATCCAACGCCGAACTCGAGGACAACAATAAGGTCCAGAACCAGTGGGATCTCTATGAAAAGGATCTCCAACGTAGGAGAAGGGTCTATGGCAAGCAGATCTGAGAAACCGGAAACGACACTCCTCCCTCCCCTTCCGGAGCGCATGCGCCCGAGGACCCTGGAGGAGTATGCTGGCCAGAAACATCTGGTCGGGCCCGGCTGCATTCTCAGGAATATGATCGAAAGCGGCGCCCTTTCGTCGTTCATCCTCTGGGGCCCTCCCGGAGTCGGGAAGACGACCCTTGCCCATATCATCGCGGAGCGGATGGACCGGGAGTTCTACACCCTTTCGGCCGTCAGTGCGGGGGTCAAGGATGTCCGCGATGTCATCGACCGCGCCAGAAGCGCTTCCCTTTTCCATCAGAAGGCGGCGCCCGTCCTTTTCATCGACGAAATCCACCGTTTCAACAAGGCCCAGCAGGACGCCCTCCTCGGTGCCGTGGAATCCGGAACAATCGTCCTGATCGGTGCGACGACGGAGAATCCCTCTTTCGAGGTCATCACTCCCCTTCTCTCCCGCTGCCAGGTTTTTGTCTTGAAGTCGCTCGAAGTGGCTGATCTTCAGTTCCTTCTCGAACGTGCCATCCACGAGGACGTGCTTTTGAAAGAGAAGAAGATCGAAATCCGGGAGACGCAGGCTCTCTTCCGCTACAGCGGCGGGGACGCACGGAAACTGCTCAACGTGCTTGAAATCGTCGTGGACTCCTTTGCCGGCCGCTCCCCTGTCGTGATCGACAACAGGACTGTGACGGACTGTATCCAGGAGAACATGGCGATCTATGACAAGGACGGCGAGATGCATTATGACATCATATCCGCCTTCATCAAGAGCGTACGGGGCTCCGATCCCAACGCCGCCATCTATTATCTGGCGCGGATGATCGACGGCGGGGAGGATCCCCTCTTCATCGCCCGCCGCCTCTGCATCCTTTCCGCCGAGGACATCGGTCTGGCGAATCCCAACGCCATGCTGCTGGCGAATGCCTGCTTTGAGATCGTGAACCGGATCGGTATGCCCGAAGGCCGGATCCCGCTCGCCGAGTGTACGGTCTATCTGGCCTCTTCCCCGAAGAGCAACGCTTCCTATCTGGCTATCGACAAGGCTCTCTCATACGTGAAGGAAACGGGCAATCTGCCGGTTCCCCTTCCGATCCGGAATGCACCTACGAAACTGATGGAAGAGCTCGGATACAGCGACGGCTACAAGTACGCCCACGATTTCCCGGGGCACTTCACCGATATGGAGTTCCTTCCGAAGGAGGCCGCCGGAACCGTTTTCTACGAGCCGCAGGACAACCGGCACGAATCCGTACTCCGCGCCTATCTCGAAGCCTGCTGGCCCAAGTACTACCCCAAGAAATAAATGCCCGCTCTTCCCTCGTCCCCCGGACTTCTCCGTTATTCCAACCGGTAATACCCTCTCCGGTGCTCCTATGGGTCCATAGATTGGACCGATAGGTGCAAAAAAGCCCTTAAATGCTCTTAAGGGTCCATCTTCTGGACCCATAAGCGCACATGCTCCAATTTGAATTGCTGAAAGCAGATGGGAAAATGTCCGGACGTGAGGGATCAGAAGGGATAGCCGACGCCGAAGTGTAAGGCGTAGATAGAGGAGCGTTCTTTCCAGATCGCCTTGCTGAAGGGGTTGATCCACCGGTCGCCGGGGTCCCGGACGGGATCGTGGAGCCTGAATCCCATATCGATCCGGACCAGGATGAAATCGAGGTCCAGCCGGATTCCCGTCCCCCAGTCCATCGCGACGCTCTGCGGCAGGGTGGACAGTTTGAACTTCGCCTCTTCCGGAGCTGAACCGTAGAGCGACCAGATATTGCCGGCATCGATGAACAGGGCCCCGTCGAACTTCCAGAACATCGGGAAACGATACTCCGCGTTGAACTCCAGTTTCAGGTCGCCGGTCTGGTTCGGAATGATGAAGTATTCGTTCATCTTGGAGTTGCCGGGGCCGACGGTACGCGCCTGCCAGCCTCTCAGGCTGCTGGCTCCGCCCGCGTAGAACGCCTTTTCAAACGGCAGGTAACTGGAATTCCCGTAGGCATATCCGGCGCCGGCGACAAGCCGGAGGGCGACAGCCTGGGCGTCCCCTTTCCCGAATACGAAGGTCCGCCCGATCTGGGCCTCTCCCCTTACATACTGGGAATACGGAGAGCCCCATACCAGATGGGCCCCGGACGCATCGGTCGGCCAGGCGTTGTTCAGCAGACTCAGGACATTGCCGGAAAGGTCGACACCGAGCCGGTAATAATGGTAGGAGTCCTTGGGATTGACCGAAGCGTCGGTCGTATAGTAGAGGATGGTCCCAAGACCTGCGTCGAAGTGGCTCTGGTAGGCATACCGCATGAACGGATCGCGCTGGGTCTGTTCGCGGAAATCCGGATCGATATCGAACATCCGGACGATGTTGGCCTGGATCGGGAAGAACTGGAAGAAGAAGCGGGAACCCATCGAACCGCTGTATCCGAAGGACCCGGAAATGATGGTCCTGGTATACTCGGGCCGGTTCTGATAGTTGAAAGAGGTTGCAATGTCCGTTTTCGGAACCGAGCTGCTGGGTGGGAAGAGCCGGGTCGGGATCCCGAGGAACTTCGGGAAGGTGATGCTGGTGGACGCACCGAATTCGGTCGAGCGGATATGGTGCTTCGGCTTGAACTGGAAATTGCCTTTCAAACCGATGTTGAGCCGCTCCCCTCCCTTGAAGATGTTTTTGTGGTAATAGGTAATCTGCGGCGAGATGCCTATGAGACCGGAGGAGTTTGTCGAAGCCTCGAGATTGACTTTGAAGCCCTGGAGCTGGGAGTGCCGGAGCCGGATGTCGCAATCGACGATGGCGCTGTCCCGCTTGTCCATGGAAATGTTGACTCCGCTGAAGAGGTTCAGGGATGCCAGGCGCGAGTAGGTCCGGTTGACGGCGAGTTCGTTGTAGGGTTCGCCCGGACGGAGCATGTTCAGGTTCTCCATGAGGGACTTCCGGAGGGGCAGGTCCTTGCTGTAGGAGATCCTGACGTCCCCGAGCGAATATTTGACCGGAGGGACGGAATTCTCTTCAGGTTCATTCCGGCCGTGCTCGAGGATGGACATTTTCAGGAAAGCGTGCCCCGGAACCTTCAAGGTATCCGCCTCGAAGACATACTGGCTCTTGTCGAACCCGTAATAGCCCTTCGTCCGGAAATAGGCGGCTCCCCGTGCCGTCTCCTCTTCCAGGGCGGAAGCGGCCAGGTACTGTCCGCTCCTGACGGTTACGTTGGGTTCATCGGCGAAGAAATCCTCGCGGAACTCTTCCGACGGAGGCAGGGCGTAACTGACGGAATCGATGACAAACCGCTTCCCGAGCTCCACGTAATAGGTTACATAGACCTTTTTCTTATGGACACGGATATCGCTTTCCACTTCGGAACCATAGTAGCCGATATACTCGAGATGGTTCAGCATGCTCTCGATCGAGGCGTCGACCTTGGTCGGGTCATAGACGACGGGAGCCTGTCCGATTTTCCGGAGGAAACGGTTCAACGGTTTCGTATCATCCTGTCCGGAAAGATTGTATAGGGAAAGGAACGGATTCCACTCCCCGATCAGATAGGTATTCGGTTTCTGGCTGATGTAGGTCTGGAGTTCGCGCTGATTGAAACTTTTGTCGTCGACCTTGACGTAATTCTTGGCTAGACGGAATTCTCCTTCCTTCAGGGAACGGGTCGTGCTGCACCCGGCCAGAAGGACGGCGCAGAGCGGCAGAAGTAGGATTCCGGTCCGTTTCATAAATGCAAAATTAACATTATATTTGCAAATATGAGCATCAGCAAGAAAGAAATCCGTTTTCTCTCCTCCCTCTCCCGCAAAAAATACCGGGACGAAGCCGGCGTTTTCGTCGTGGAGGGTGAGAAGATGGTCGAGGAGGCCCTGCGGTCCGGTTTTACCGTGGACAATGTGTACAGAAGAGACGAAATCGGAGAAGCTGCGATGGCCAGGATATCTTCCCTTACCTCCCCCTCCCCTGTCCTTGCCGTCGTCCGGAAACCCGACGGTCTGGGTATTGCTGAACCTGCCGCTCCGCAGCGGGGGCTCTTCCTTGCCCTGGACGGAATCCGGGACCCCGGCAACCTCGGTACGATCCTCCGGATCGCCGACTGGTTCGGCGTAGATGCCGTCTATGCCTCGGAGGATTCAGTCGACCTTTTCAACCCGAAGGTGGTCCAGGCGACGATGGGGGCTATTTTCCGGGTCCGTTTCCATTATACCGGAATCCCTGCTCTCTGCCGGTCTTTCCGCACCTCGGGCGGCCACGTATACGGGACTTTCCTGGACGGGGAGGACATGTATGGAATGGAACTGGATCCGGGCAGGGACCGTCCGTCCCTGATCATCGTGGGAAACGAGTCGAACGGTATTTCCGCCTCCGTCGCTTCGGAAGTGACGGACCGGCTTTTCATTCCTCCATATCCCCCGGATGATCCCGGTTCGGAATCCCTGAATGCGGCCGTGGCTACGGCACTTACCGTTGCCGAGTTCCGCCGGAGAGGCAGATGACGGCATAATCCTTTTTCTCCGTTTTCACGTCGATGGACCCCGGCAGGACTGCTTTTGGGAAGAATGCGGCCGCTTCGGACGGAATCCGGATCCGGGCCGTTTCCGGGGAATTTGAGAAATTCGATACGACCAGGAAGACTTCATTCCCGCAGCCCCGGAGGAAGGCGAACAGGACGTCCCGGTTGAATTCTCCGTCCCGCTGGCAATAACAAAGGTCGAACGTTTTCCCCTCCGTCCCGAAGGCTCTCTGCCCGGTAGCGAATCCGAGCAGTTCCCGGTATCGGGCAAGAACGGCCAGTCCCTCTTCATCGAGCCCTGTCCCCGTGTGGATCCAGCGGCAGAGACGGGAAGGACCTTCCGGTTTCCACCAGTCGAAGATCGACGTCCTTCCGTTGACGCCGCTGAACGGTTCGTCGTCCATCCCCCGTTCCCCGACCTCTTGTCCGAAATAGAGGAGGAAAGGGGCCGTATTGAGGAGAAGCCCGGTCGCCATCGCAGCCATCCCGTTTTCCGCCTTGCCGGCGAAGAAGTCCGAGGCGATCCGCTGTTCGTCGTGGTTCTCCAGGAAGTTCAGCATCGTGGGCTGCAGATCCCCGAGCCGCTGCCAGACGCCGGAAATATCCCGTGCCGGGGCTTTCCCTTCCGTCACGGCACGGAGGGTATCGTAGAGAAGCGATTTGTCATAGAGGAGATCGAATCCGACCTCGTCCCGGTAAAAACGGTAGCGGGATGGTTCATAGACCTCCGCGATGAACTCCAGTTGCGGGTATTCCTGCCGGATCCGGCGGATCAGCCATTGGAAAAAGGCCGGAGGCACCAGTTCGACCATGTCGCAGCGGAAGGCGTCCACTCCCTTCCCTGCCCAGAAACGGACGATTCCGTACATCTTGTCCCAAGTCGGGGTATGGAAGTCGCAATAGTTCAGCTTGACCGTATCATACCAGTCGTTGATCCCGGGACACGGGGAGAAACAGTTGCCGGAAGCCCTGGCGGGGATCTCCTCATAGGTTTTTCCTTCGGGAAGGACGAGGGGTTCCCCGGGATAGTAGAAGAAATCGTTTCCGGGCGCCCAATGGACGTCCGTCTCGTCCCCTTCTCCGAGCGACGGACGGATCCGGCTGCGGTAATCCCGCGCAACATGGTTCGGGACAAAGTCGATGACAACCCGCATGCCGGCCGCATGCGTCCTCTTAATCAAATCCTCGAATTCGGACATTCTATTGTCCGGATTATCAGCCAGATATGGATTTGTATCATAATAGTCCGTGATAGAATAGGGCGAGCCGGCGTCTCCTTTTACGAAGGCCGGATCGGACGGGATGCAGCCGTCTTCCCGGCAAAGGGTGGCATGGCGGATCATTCCGGTATACCAGACATCCGTGATTCCGAGGGAGGAAAGGTAACCGAGCGTAGCCGCGTCGATTCCGCTGAATTTTCCGGTGAAATGCCGTTCGTTATTCCAGAGCCGCGGAAGGATCTGATAGAAGATTCTTTTCTTCATCGTTGCTGTTTATGGAAGAATCCCTGGCTTGCAGGAGAGCCTGGAGGGAATCGAGCTGGGTGTGGAGTCCGGCGATGGCCGTATCCCTGTTGGCAATCATCTGGGAAAGGCGGTTGTAGAGGGATGAAGCGAAGGCGTCGAGGTCGTCGCGGGTCAGTCCGATCGAATGCTCGACCATCTTGATCTGGGTATCCTTGATACCGTAACTCTTCGCCAGATCCAGGAATTTGCGGGTTTCCGCGGGAGACATGGGCCTGCCTGCGATCCGGAGATCCACTTTCCTCCCCCTCCCCTTCTCGATCTTGTAATCGTAGATATAGGTTTTGCCGACAAAGCGGTTTTCCCTGACGAAAGTGTCCACCTGCTGCTCGAAATTATTGTCCCGGATCATGACCGCGGCACTGATGATGCTCGGAACGATAAAGGCGACGAGAAGGGCGGATATGATGTTTTTACGACGGGCATCCTCCACGAAATCCCCTTCCGAGTGTTTTTTGAAGTGCAGCGAGCGGACGAAGATATAGGTAGCGATGGTGATGAAGATCCCGTTGATCAGGAAAAGGTACATCGCCCCGAAGAAATGATGGAAATTCAGATGGGCGAGCCCGAAGCCGGCTGTACAGAGCGGCGGCATGAGGGCGGTGGCGATGGCGACTCCTGAAAGGACGGTTCCTTTCTCTTTCCTTGCGTTTTCGATGATTCCGGCGCATCCGCCGAAAAAGGCGATCAGGACGTCGTAGATGGTCGGACTCGTCCTGGCCAGGAGTTCGGTCGGATTATTCTGGCGCAGCGGCGAGATGAGGAAATAAAGGCTGGAAACCAGGAGACTGATCACGACCATGACCAGGAGGTTCTTCGCGGCATTCTTGAGCAGTTCCATGTCGTCGGTGCCGAGCGAAAGGCCGATGCCGATGATCGGGCCCATCAGCGGGGACACGAGCATGGCGCCGATGATGACGGCCGTGGAGTTGACGTTCAGGCCGACGGAGGCGATCAGGATGGAAAAGGCAAGGATCCAGACATTCGGACCCTTGAACCAGATTCCGTTCTGGATCTGCCTGGCCGCGGCCTCCGTATCGACATGCTCCCTCAGGTCGGCAAGCCGGCGGAGATATCGGCTCATCACTTTCGGGAAATCTCTCAAGTTCATAACCAATAGTTCCTTCCGGACAAAAATAGAGATAAAAAAGGGCACTTCCAAACGGAAGCGCCCCTGTGGAATAAGATAATGCTTTACCAGTTCAGGATTTTCCGGAAATCGTAGGCGGCGGGGTCAGCCACATACTTCTTCGCGGCCTCGTAGTCGGCCTCGGTGATGTAGTGGCAGATGTGCCCGTAGTAGTTGCGGGAGGTACCGCCCTCGATGTTGACGCGGCGCGGAGGGATCTTGCCGTCGGCGCCCTGGAGATCTTTGAGGTAGAGAGGTTTGGCATTGCCGAAAGCGTCGACGTAAACCATGCAGCCGGTCTCCCCTTTCACGAAGAGCTCATAGGCTCCCATCGCAAGTTCGGAGCAGTAGGTAAGGTCATAGGCGACCGGATCCTGGCAGCGGACGTCGTATCCGATTTCAACCGGACGGGTCTTGACCTTGATGCCGATCTTCTTGAACTCTTTTTCGAGGATATCGTTGAACAGGACCGCCTTGGAGATCTTGCCGAGCTCCGGATGGCCGTGCTCGTCGTAGGTCATGCTGACGCCGGCGTTCTTGATTTCCTGGGGATCCAGGTCGTGGAAGACGCCCTCGGCGACGACGACGGTTCCGTAAGGGATTCCGAGGAGTTTGCGCTTGAGGATGGCGGAAAGGGCTAGCTTGACGATCTTGTCGAGGTTGATCTCCGTCTTGTTGAACATCTCGGGGATGATGGTCATCGGGCAGTGCGTCGCTTCGCCGATACCGAGGGCGAGGTGGCCGGCGCTGCGGCCCATGGCGCTGATGATAAGCCAGTTTCCGCTCGTGCGCGCATCTTCATAGACGGTGCGGGCGAGGTGGGCGCCCTCATTTTTCGCGGAGTTGAATCCGAAGGTCGGGGCATTGTCCGGAAGCGGAAGGTCGTTGTCGATCGTCTTCGGGACATGGATGTTGCGGATCGGATAGTGCTTCGCCTCGAGGAACTTGGCGATGCGGTTGGCCGTCGAAGCGGTATCGTCGCCGCCGACGGTCACCAGGAGTTTGATGTTGTTGCCCTGGAAAAGTTCCAGGTTGAAGTTCTCTTCGAAATCCTTGTCGGTCGGTTTGAAACGGCTCATCTGGAGATACGAGCCGCCCCGGTTGAAATAAGCGTCCGACTTGAAGAAATCGATGTCCTCGATACGCGGATTCTTCGAGAAAAGACCGGAATAACCGCCGTGGAGACCGATGACGCGATAACCGTTGGAAAGGAATGTCTTGGCAACGCTGAATACGACCGTATTCATGCCCGGGGCAGGACCGCCGCCGCAAAGGATAATGATGGAATCTTTCATGATACAAAAAAACTGTAAGTCAAATCAATTTCGCAAATTTAAATATTTTCCATCATTTTTTGCTATCTTTCATCGTTGTTTCTTTCAGTCCGGTTAAAATGATGTTCTCCAGCCTGCTTTCATTCCGCCGGGCGGTCCCATTTTTCCTGTCCGCCCTTTTCTTTCTGATTCCTTTCCGCCCCGCCTCTGCCCAGGAGACCGCGGATATCGTCCCCGATCCCGAGTCCCTGCTCGTCCCGTTCGGTCCGGGCGATGAAGAGGCTTTCCGTTCGCCCGCGAAGGTCTATTATCCCGAGACCTGGTTCCATTTCATCGGAGGGAATGTCTCCCGCGAAGGGATCGACGCCGACCTGGAAGCGATCGCCGGAGCCGGAATTTCCGGGGTCCAGTGGTTCCACGGTTATTTCGGAGGTCCCTGGCCGGAAACCGGTCCCCAGTTGAAAACCATGACGCCGGAATGGGAGGAGATGGTTGGATACCTGGGCCGCAAGGCGGAGAGCCTCGGGCTGCGCCTGACCATCCAGACCTGTCCCGGCTGGTCGATGGCAGGAGGACCTTGGATCGAGCCGGAAAACGCCATGCGCATGCTGGTATGGTCCAGGACAGACGTCCCGGCAGGAGAGCGTCCCGTCGATCCCCTGCCGTTGCCGAAACCCTCGGACGAGTCCTGGAGGGACTACCGGGACATCCGCGTACTGGCCTTCCCCACCCCGCTCGGGGATACGGGGAAACCCCTCGAACCGGCGGTGAATTCCGCCCCTGACGACGCTTGGAAAGCCTTGATTGAGGGGAAGGCGAAAAAAACGCTCTCCCTCGAAGCCGGATCTTCGGTTTCCATCACTTTCACCCTGCCTTCCGGCAGCGTGATCCGCACCCTCCAGCTGCCGCCCATCGGCAGTTTCTCCCACAACTGGTGCTATGATCCCGGAATCCATCTACGCCTTACTGCATCCGCTCCGGGCGGGGAAAAGGTCCTTCTTGACGCCCCGCTGCCGATGAGCAACTGGCAGGACAGGGGCAATACCCACGGACTGGAACTGGCCTGCAACGAAGTCGGAGACGCTGAAAGCTATACGTTTACGCTGACGAATGTCCATCCCGCCGCGGTGAAGTTCATCCGGTTCCTTTCCGCCGCCAGGAAGAACTGCTGGCAGGGAGAGGCGGGATGGTCCCTGATCGCCAAGGAAAGCGCCCAAGAGCATACGGACCAGAATCCGCTCGCCTTTATCAGAAGCGGGGACATCCTGGATCTCACGGACCGGATGGATGCCACCGGACGGTTGGACTGGACGGCGCCGGAAGGGAAACTCCCGGAAGGCGGGTGGACGATCCTTCGTGTCGGACACGTCAATGCCGGCCGGAAGAACAATCCGGCGCCACCCGAAGCGACGGGCTGGGAATGCAGCAAATTCGATCCCAGAGGAGCGGAAATCCAGTTCGCCAACTATGTCGGAATGCTTCAGGACGGTCCCCTCGGCGGCCGGGCGGCCGGGATGCTGATGGACAGCTGGGAGTGCATGACCCAGACCTGGACCGCATCGATGGAGGAGGACTTCCGGAAAACCGTCGGCTACTCCCTTGCGGAAAGGCTCCCTGCCCTGATGGGTTATGTGATTGACAGCCAGGAGGAAACAAGCCGTTTCCTGATTGACTGGAGGCGGACGGCAAACCGACTGTACTGCGAAAACTTTTTCAAGAAAATGACCGACCTCGCCCATTCGAAGGGGATGGACGTACAGTATGAAACGGCCGGAGGCGATGTCGTGACCATGGACCCGCTCGAGTTTTTCAAGTACGCCGACATCCCGATGTGCGAATTCTGGCAGCCCTTCTCGGAAGGCTATGTCGGCGACCTGGATTTCAAACCGGTCCGCCCGACCGTTTCGGCGGCCCATCTCTACGGCAAGCCCCGGGTTGCGGCAGAGAGTTTCACGAGTTTCTCCCTGACCTGGGACGAGCACTGGCAAATGCTCAAGGAAGTCGCCAATTTCAATATGGCGGAGGGCGTGACCCACAATGTGTTCCATACCTATACGCACAATCCCCAGATCGGCTTCCTTCCGCCCGGAACCAGCTTCGCACGGAATATCGGAACCCCTTTCCTGCGGGGGCAGACCTGGTGGAAGTACATGCCCTGGTTCACGTCCTATCTCGCCCGGACCGGCTATCTGCTGGAGCGCGGACGCCCGGTCGTCACGGTCCTGTGGTACCTCGGGGATGAAATCGGTCACAAACCGTTCCAGTACACCGGAAACGGTAAGCGCCGGTCCGGAAAGATCCGGTTCCCCGAAGGATTCAAATACGACTATTGCAATCCGGACGCTCTGCTGACGCGCCTCCGCGTAGAGGACGGACGGATCGTCACTCCGGAAGGAATCGCTTATGAGGTCCTGTGGATACCCGAGAATGAGAGGATGCTCCCGGAAACCATCGAAAAGATCGGAGAACTGGCGAGGGCAGGGGCACGCGTAATCGCGGAGGCTCCCCTATCTCCGGCCACGCTGGAAGAAGGGGCCGCGGAGAGGTTTGAAAAGGCGGTCTCATCCGTTTGGGGAGGAATCAGGAAAGGGCGGATCAACCGTCTCGGGAAAGGAAACCTCGCCGTCGGAGTGGGACTTGACGAAGCCCTGAAAGCATTCGGACTGAAGCCGCATCTGAAGGATGGAGGAGCCGGAATCATCTGGTCCGAAAGGCACATCGACGGCGCTCGCTGGTATTACATCGCCGCTCCGACAGGGGAAGGATTCAAGGGAAAGGTCCGTCTGGAAGGAAAGGGCCGGGCAGAGTGGTGGAATCCCGTCGACGGGTCCGTCCGCTCGCTGAAAGCCCGTGGAATCGGACGCTTGAAAAGGGTCTTTCTGGATCTTCAGCAGGCGGAAAGCGGATTTGTCGTGTTCCGCGAAAATCCTGCAGGGACGGTTTCGAGGAAACCTGCCTTCCCTCAGCATCTACCTGTCGCTCCGGTCGGAAACGACGGTTGGAAGGTACGCTTTCCCGGTGGATGGGGAGTGCCTGAAGAACCTGTTTCCCTTGTTGAACTGAAACCATGGAAAGACTTGGATGTCAGTGAGGAAGGAAAAGCATTTTCCGGGACGGCCATCTATGAAACAACCTTTATGGTCGATAAGGATCTGATAGGCAAGGAACTCCTGCTGGACCTGGGCGCCGTGGACATGATCGCGGAGGTGACAGTCAATGGAAAGAATGCCGGAGTTTGCTGGACCGCCCCCTATATCCTGCCCGTCGGGGATCTCGTGCAGGAAGGAGAGAACCGTCTTTCCGTCGCCGTGACGGGAACCTGGTACAACCGTCTCGCCTACGACGCTTCCCTCCCCGAGGCCGAACGGAAGACCTGGACCATCGCCGGACCCGCAGCAGGAAGCCCTCTGCATGATTCCGGACTTCTGGGTCCGGTACGTCTTCTGCTTGATAAACTTAAATAAAACCCTTATATTTGTATTTTATCTGATAGTATTGTAATGGGAAGATCGGAAGCACAGCACAGGATTGAAGAACTCAAGTCCATCCTCTGGGAGAACAGCCGGAAGTATTACGTCGACAACGCTCCCGTCATGTCGGACTATGAGTATGACCGGCTGATGCATGAACTGGAGACTCTCGAAGCCGAATTCCCTGAATATGCGACCGAAGACTCCCCCACCCGGAGGGTCGGCAGCGACCTCGATTCGCCGGCCGGTCCCGGGGCCGAGCTCAATGCCCGCAGCGATTTCGCGAAAGTCCCCCACCGCTATCCGATGTTATCCCTTGGCAATACGTACAATATCGCTGAAATAGAGGAGTTTGCGGCGCGTGCAGAGAAGACGCTCGATACGAAATTCACCTGGTGCTGCGAACTCAAATACGACGGGACCGCCATCTGTCTGACCTACCGGAACGGCAGGCTCCTCCGGGCGCTGACCCGAGGGGACGGGGTCGTCGGCGATGACGTGACGGAGAATGTCCGGCAGATCTCCAACATCCCCCAGGTCCTCTCGGGAAGCGGTTTTCCGGAAGAGTTCGAAATCCGCGGAGAGATCCTGATGCCCTACGACTCGTTCAACCGGCTCAATGCCGAGCGGGAAGAGACCGGCGAGCCGCCTTTCGCCAATCCGAGAAACGCTGCTTCCGGCTCCCTCAAACTGATGGATCCCGCCGAAGTCGGACGGAGAGGGCTGATCTGTACTTTGTACCATATTCCGGACGGGAGCGCCGATTTCCCGACCCACGACGAGGCTCTCCGCGCAGCGGCCTCCTGGGGACTTCCCGTCTCTGAATGCAGGGAGGTCTGCGAAGGCATCGAGGGGATCGAGGCCTTCATCTCACGTTGGGAGACGGAGCGGAAATCCCTGCCATTCGCTACGGACGGCATCGTCATCAAGATAAACGAGATGGCTTTCCAGCGCACGCTCGGCTATACGGCCAAATCGCCGCGCTGGGCGGTCGCTTATAAATACAAGGCCGAGGAGGCCCTGACTCCGATCCTGAGCATCGATTACCAGGTCGGCCGCACGGGTGCCGTTACCCCGGTTGCGAATCTCGAACCGGTCCAGCTCTCCGGAACCGTCGTCAAGCGGGCGACGCTGAACAATGCCGACTGGATGGAGCAGCTGGATCTCCGGGAGCATGATTACGTCTATGTGGAAAAAGGCGGTGAGATCATCCCGAAGATTACCCGGGTCGAGTTGAGCCGCCGGACCCCCGGCGCCCTTCGTCCCGCCTTCCCGACGGTCTGCCCCGACTGCGGCGCCCCGCTGTTCCGGCCAGAGGGCGAAGCCCGCTGGTTCTGCTCGAATCCGGACGGATGTCCGACGCAGATCAAGGGACGCCTGGTCCATTTCCTCAGCCGCAAGGCCATGAATGTCATAGCCGGGGATGCGACTATCGAGCAGATGTACGCCCTGGATCTCGTCCGGACCCCGGCAGATTTCTATGAACTGACAATCCCCCGTCTCCTGATGCTCGACGGATGGAAGGAAAAATCGGCCCAGCGTTTCGCCGAGAGTCTCCGGAAATCCCTCGAGGTCCCGTTTGAAAGGGTGTTGTACGCTATCGGGATCCGTTATGTCGGCGAACAGACGGCTAGGGACCTCGCCCGTCATTTCGGCAGCATGGACGCCCTGTCAGCCGCCTCGAAGGAGGACCTTCTCGCCGTCCCGGAAGTGGGAAGCGTGATCGCCGAGAGTGTCTTCGCTTTTTTCAGGGATCCTGTTAACCAGACCCTGATCGAACGCCTCAAGTCGGCCGGACTGCAGATGTCCCTCGAGGCTCCCGTCGCCGCCGGGTCCGATGCGCTCGCCGGAAAGACGATCGTCATCAGCGGGAATTTCTCGATCTCCCGGGATGAGATGAAGGAACTCATCGAGCGGAACGGCGGGAAGAACAGCGGTTCCGTCAGCGGGAAGACCGCCTTCCTGCTGGCCGGATCGAAGCCGGGTCCCGAAAAAATCAGGAAAGCCGGTGAACTCGGCATTCCGGTCATCGGGGAAGAAGAATTCTTCGCCATGCTGCCCGGTCGTATGGACCCCGTTCCCGCGCCGGCTCCGGAGGATGGACAGTTATCTTTGTTTTAGGCGATATGTTCGGTAAGATGCTGCATAAGGTCAAGGTCATACTCCGGTGGATTTCCATCTGGATTACCCGCATCGTCAAGTTCATCACCCTCGACATCTGGCGGATGGACCATAACGATTTCAAGAAAGGGACCGGCCGCCTTGTCAAGGATTTGAAAGTTATCTTGCTGACGCTCAATACCTTCTCTTCACAAAAAATCGGATTTCAGGCGACTGCGCTCAGCTATCAGACGACGATGTCGATTGTCCCTTTCCTCGCCATCGCGATCTACCTGACAAGCGGAATCGGTCTCTCGGACAAGCTCAGCGCCTTCCTGTATGCGAACATCAGCAACGAACGTCTGATCCAGAGTCTGGTGAAGGCGGCCGACACGATTCTCGAGACGGCTTCGTCCGGAATCTTCGGTCTTATCAGTATGCTGACCTTCCTCTGGATCGTCATCTGGATGATGATCAGTGTCCGGAGGGTTTTCAACAATGTATGGAAAGTCGAGAAGGAAACCCGGTTCATGCGGATGGTCGGTGTCGTCTTCGGCATCCTGATCCTCTCCCCCTTCGTCCTGATCATCCTTTTCTCGGGGTCCATCGTCTATACGCATGTCCTCGACCTGCTCGTGCCGGGCGATACCGAAATCACGGCCTCGATCAAGTCTTTCCTCGGCTGGGCCGTCTTTGCCGTCGTCTCCATCGCGGTACTTACCGCTATGTACAAGTATATTCCCGGAACGAAGGTGCTCGGGCGCCACGCATCCAGGGCAGCCGTCTATGCAGGCATCGTTTTCACGATGATCCAGTACCTTTATCTGGAGACCCAGGTCATGGTCACCAAGATCAGCGCCGTCTACGGCGTACTCGCGGCCCTGCCGCTGTTCATGATCTGGCTGAACATCGGATGGACGGTCATCCTGTACGGTGCGGAACTGTCCTATGCCTTCCAGAACGTGGACAAGCACCATGTCAGCATTGAAGAGATAGACCGGATGAACCAGGAGGCCGTCCGGGAAAAAATGCAGCAGAGAACGGATAACAGTGACAAGAAACAGATATGAGTTTTTCTGAATTCACACCCGACGACTACGCCGTCATCGCCAGGGAGTACGACGACCTGAAACAGGCCGCCGCGGGACGCTGTGCGGACGAAGATGAACTGGCTGTCGTCCAGAAAGCTTTCGAATTCGCCAACGAGGCCCACAAGAATGTCCGGAGGCGCAGCGGGGAGCCCTATATCCTCCATCCGATTGCCGTAGCCAAGATCGTGGTCAGCGATATCGGTCTGGGATACAAGTCCATATCGGCGGCTCTCCTGCATGACGTCGTGGAAGACACCGACTATACCATTGACGACCTCAGGAACCTCTTCGGGGACAAGATAGCCTCCCTCGTGGACGGCCTGACCAAGATCAAGGTCGTCCTCGACAACGAGGATAAGAACAAGCACAGCACCCTCTTTTCTCAGAGTCTCCAGGCGGAGAATTTCAAGCGTATCCTCCTGACGCTCAACGATGACGTCCGCGTCGTCCTCATCAAACTGGCCGACCGGCTCCACAACTGCCGGACCATCGAGTATATGCCCGAGCACAAGCGGGACAAGATCCTCAGCGAGACGATGTTCGTGTTCATCCCCCTCGCCCACCGGCTCGGCCTGTACGCCGTCAAGTCTGAGATGGAAAACATCTGGCTGAAATACAAGGAACCGGAGGCCTATGAATCCATCAGCCGCCAGATCGAGATCAATGCCGTGGAAAAGGAGGAAGAAATCAACGCCTTCGTCTATCCGATCGGAGACGCCCTCCGGGAAGCCGGATTCGATTTCGAGATCAAGAAACGGATCAAGACCCCGTACTCGGTCTGGAACAAGATGCAGACCAAGCAGATTCCCTTCGAGCAGGTCTATGACCTTTACGCGGTCCGGATCATCTTCAATTCCGACCCGATGTCGCACGAATCGGAACGCGACCAGTGTTACCATATCTTCTCGATCATCACGAGCCAGTACCGGTACAAACCGGACCGGCTCCGGGACTGGGTCAAGCACCCGAAAGCCAATGGCTATGAGGCCCTGCACTGTACCGTCCTCTCCCCCGGCGGCATCTGGATCGAAGTGCAGATCCGCTCCCGGCGGATGGACGACATCGCGGAAAAGGGCATCGCCGCCCACTGGTCCTACAAGCAGAGCGGCTATATCAGCGAGAATGACAGCGAGATGGACAAATGGCTGAACCGGGTCAAGGAAATCCTTGTCAATCCCGACGTCAATGCCCTGGAACTCCTGGACATCATCCACAACGACCTGACCAGTTCTACCATCATGGTCTTTACCCCGAAAGGTGACCAGAAATCCATCATGAAAGGGGCGACCGCCCTGGATTTCGCCTATCAGATCCATACCGAGATCGGAAACAAGGCCATTGCCGCCAAGGTCAACATGCGCCTCGTCCCCCTCAGCTATGTCCTGAAGACCGGAGACCAGGTCGAAATCATCACGGCGGAGGATGAGCACCCCAAGCGGGAGTGGCTGTCTTTCCTTCAGACGAGAAGGGCCAAGTCATTGGTAATGGACTATTTCCGTTCAGAGAGAAAAACGACGGAGGCGAACGGACGCACCTTGTTGGAAGAGCAGCTTGCTGCGGTCGGGGAAAAACTCGACAAGAGTTCCCTGAAGAGAATCATGGAAGCCCAGTCCATCAACAACGAGCATGACCTGTATTTCAATATCGGGATGGGAATCCTACCTCCCGAGCAGGTCGCGGAAGTCCTGAAGAAATCTTCCGAGAAGTCATCCTACAGCAGCCGGATCTTCCGTCTTCTCTTCCGCCGTGACGCGAAGACCCGGGCGGCCTCTTCCGACCAGGCCGTCATCGTCGGTTCCGAGGATGGCACGAAATTCGTGATAGCTGATTGCTGCCATCCGATTCCGGGCGATCCGGTCATCGGTTTCCGCGATAAGGACGGGACGGTGACGGTGCACAAGAAGAGCTGCAAGGTCGCCGAGGAAATCGCCACGACGCAGGGAGACAGCGTCGTCGTCCCGAGGTGGGAGGAAACGGCGGAGGAACTTTCCTTCCCCGTCCGGATTTCGATCCAGGGAATCGACCGGGTCGGTCTGCTCAACGAGATTTCCAGGTACATTTCCCTGGTGATGGGCGTGAATATCCGGCATCTGACCCTTTCCGCCGACCAGGGGATTTTCGGAGGCTATTTCGACGTCTATGTCAACAGCAAGGACGTACTGGACAGGATGGTCCGGAAACTCTCGAGCATCGAAGGCATCCAAAGCGTCATCAGAACAGATTTGAAAGCATGAAACGGTTTTTCAGCAAATATTTCCCCCTGATTCCGTCGGGTATCATCCTCGGCCTGCTGATCTTTTCGCCGGGGTGCGCCAATACGACCCAGGCTCCGACCGGCGGCCCCAAGGATACGATTCCCCCGCTGCTCCGGTACGAAAAGATCAAACCCGGACAGGGCGCGATACGCGTACCCGTCCACAAGTCCCAGTTCGAGTTCCCCTTCAACGAGTATGTCGTCGTCAAGGAGAACAAGAACATCTTCCTCTCCCCGCCTCCGGAGAAGTCGCCGCGGTTCAAGATCAAAGGGAAATCCGTCGTCATCTATTTTGAAAACGACCTTGACAGCAACCAGACCTATACCTTAGACATCACCGGCGCCATCGGCGACAACAACGAAGGGAACATGTTCCCCGGCTATACTCTGGTCTTCTCCACGGGAGAAAAGATTGATTCCATGGGCATTACCGGTCAGGTCCTCGGCAGCACGGACATGATGCCGGTCAAGGGGGCAACCGTCCTGCTCTATCGCGAGGCGGCCGATTCTGCCGTTTTCCTCCACCGTCCCGACGCGGCCGCAAAGACCGACGACTGGGGCTACTTCGCGATCCGGAACATCCGGGATACCTTGTACCGGGCCTATGCCATCAAGGATGAGAATAACAATAACAAATACGATCCCGACAATGAACGGATTGCATTCCTGGATACGGCCGTCCGGCCCCGGAGGATCGTAACGGATACCCTGTATGAATTCCTCAAGTTCGACATGAAGGACACGGCGGCCTGCCTTGCCCGCAAAACCGACCTGGAATTCAGCCTCTTCCGCGAGAAACCGTCCAAGCAGTTCATCGTCAAGAAAGAAAGGGTCGGAGACCGCACCGCCTACATTACTTTCATGGCCCCTTACGCCAAGATCAATTCCATGCGGATCAAGGGCCTTCCGAAAGAGAAACTGATCACCCAGTTCAACAAGATGCAGGACAGCCTGGAAATATGGGTGAACGACCAGCGGAAACGGATGCCGGACACCCTTTACCTTCTGATCAACTATGACAAGACGGACACCCTGGGCCATCTGGTCCCGACGGACGAGGTAGTCAAACTCGCCTTCGACAAGAAGGCCCGCGGGGAGGCGATGCGGAAGTCTTCCAAATCCACCAGTCACGAAGATACGATCGCCGTTTTCTCCGCTTCCGCCGACCCGACGACCGTCGAGCAGTACGGGTTCTCCGTCGAGTTCAAATATCCGCTCATCGAGAGCGCTTTCGACTCGCTGGTCTTCCGCTCCGTCAATCCCCGCCAGCAGGAACAACGGGAGCCCTTCCAGGTCATTCCGGACAGCGTCAACCTGCGCCGCTTTACGATCATGCCGACCGGCAAGCTGCTGCCCGGATTCGAGTATTTCCTGAAGATCCCTTATCGTAAATTCCGGGATATCAACGGATTCTACAATGACAGTACGGAAGTGAAGGTTTCCCTTCCGAAAGACGAGAAGCTCAGTACGATGAGCCTTTCCCTCTCAGGAGTGAACAACCGTTACATCATCGACCTTCTCAACGAAAAGCGGGACAAGGTGATCCGGAGTTTCATCGTGGACAAAGACGGAGTCGTCGTGTTCCCTTACCTGAAATCCGGCAAGTACTGCATCCGGTTCACGGAGGATGTCAACCGGAACGGAATCGTAGACACCGGATCCCTGCTGGGGCACCGGCAGCCGGAAAAGGTCTGTTTCTACAAACAAAACGATTCATTCCTGCTACAGGTGCCGGAGATGGCAGAAATCGAGCAGGAAATCAATTTAGCCGAATTGTTCCAATGAGAAAAGTCTTCCTGGTATTCTGCGCGCTTGTATGGCTTCTTCCCCTCTCCGCCCAGGAGGACAAGGGAATCAGGCCCCCGGTCGATACGTCTTTCTTCCGTCTCCCGGCCGAAGTGACGGACGCGTATCTGGATTCGATCAACACGGCGTCCTTCGACGGAATGATCAACGATTACGTCATGTTCGGTTTCTATGGCGGCGGCGTGATCAACAATACTTCGTTCAATCCCCGCTGGGAGTCGGAGATGTTCACGAACTTTCCCGTCTTCGGGGCCAGCCTGACCGTTCACGGCAAGCTTTTCGGTTTCATGCCTTATTTCGGCCTCGAGATAGGCGCCCAGCATACCTATGAGGGCTACAAGTTCAAGACGAACAAGGAAACGGGCATTACCAGGACGCTGGAAGGAGCGACCCAGGCGAAACTGGAGGTCTGGGAGGTGCCTTTCCTCATGGTCGGCCACCTTGATATCGGGGACAGCTTCAAGATCCTGGCGAAGGCCGGCATCTACGGAGGCTACCGGACGAAGATCGAACGCATCGGCGAATCCGTGAACGAAGAGATCCGCTATGCCTTTCTCGAAACGGACAACCGCTGGGATTACGGTTTCGAAGGCGGGGTCGGTTTCGGGTTCATGTTCTCCCCTTTCGAGTTCCATGTCAACGGCTTGCTCAAATGGGGGTGGGAATCCTATTACAAGGCGGATTATTTCAGCCCGTACTATTACCGCTTCGCCTATCCTTTCGACATCATGATTACGGCCGGTATCTACTATCAGCTGACTCCGAGAAGGGGCTATACGCGGAAACAATTGAAGAATTTCGCCAGACAGATCGTCTATGACCAATAAAAGAATCACGGCTCATGCCGGGAGCGTCAGGATCGGCGGGGATGCCCCCATCGTGGTCCAGACCATGTGCAATACGCATACCTACGACATCGAAGAAACCGTCGCTCAGTGCATCCGGATGCGTGATGCAGGAGCCGAACTGATCCGTATCACGGTTCCCGGCCTGCAGGAAATCCCCCATCTCACTGAGATCCGGGACCGTCTCCGCGCGGCCGGTGTGGGGACTCCCCTCGTCGCGGATATCCATTTCTCCTCCGAAACAGCCCTGGCCGCCGCCCGGATCGTGGAGAAGGTGCGCATCAATCCCGGCAATTTCCACAAAGACCACCAGAAGGCCCGCGAGCAGTTCGGCCGTTTCCTCGACGTATGCAGGGAATGCGGGACCGCGGTCCGGGTCGGTTTGAACCACGGCTCTCTCGGAGAGTATATCACCGGATTGTACGGGAACACGCCGCTGGCCATGGCGAAAGCGGCCATGGAATGGCTGGAGATGTGCATCGAAGCGGATTTCTTCAATGTAGTCGTGTCCCTCAAGGCCAGTAATACGCTTGTAATGGTCGAGGCCTACCGGCTTCTGGAAAAGATGATGGAAGAGCGTGGATTCGTGTTCCCGGTCCATGTCGGGGTGACCGAGGCCGGGAACGGGGATTCCGGACGGATCAAGTCCTGTGTCGGCATCTCCACCCTGCTTTCGGACGGGATCGGCGATACCGTCCGCGTATCCCTCACGGAGGATCCCGTCCGGGAAATCCCGGTCGCCCGCTATCTCTCGGACCGCTATGGACACAAGCTCTTTTCGTCGCTTTCATCCGTCACCCTGGAGGGCCGCAGTGCGGTGGCTACCTATGCGGCCCCGTCTCGCGAGCGCTTGATCCTGGACCTTTCCTGCGACTTCGGGAAACGGCTGCTGGACAGGGAATTGGATTCAGTTTCTTTCCGGGGAACCTATCTGGATGATGCCGGGTCTCCCGTTCCGATCGACAACGCCCTTTCGGAATATCTGTCCGATGAACTCCTGCAGGCCTGCAGAAGGCGTTTCTACAGGCCGGAGTATATTGCCTGCCCCGGCTGCGGCCGTACGATGTACAACCTCCAGGAGGCATTCGAAGCGGTGAAGGCGCGCACTTCCCATCTCAAGGATGTCGTCATCGCCGTGATGGGCTGTATCGTCAACGGGCCCGGGGAGATGGCCGATGCGGACTGGGGCTATGTCGGAGAAGGAAACCGTCGGGTTACCATCTATAAAGGCAAGGAACCGGTCCTTCGCCATGTTCCTGAAACGGAGGCGGTGGACCGGCTCGTCGAACTCATTGAAGCGGAGAACCGCTAATCCTTTCTTTCCGGAAGCTGGGCGATGACGGTCTCTACGGCCTTGACCTTGTCGCCGATCTTGACGTTGATTTCGGCGTCGAGGGGCAGGAACAGGTCAACACGGCTGCCGAATTTGATGACCCCGCACTGCTCTCCCCTGTTTTCCATGTCTCCCGGTTCGGAATAGCAGACGATCCTGCGGGCGAATGTCCCCGCAATCTGCTTGAAGAATACCTCACCGTACTCGTTTTTCAGACAACTGGACGCGTGCTCGTTCAGTTCAGAGGATTTGGGCAGGAAGGCCAGAAGGTACTTCCCGGGGTGGTATTTGTAATAGGTCACCATCCCGCTGACGGGCCAGAAATTGCAATGGACGTCGAAGAAGTCCATATAGACCGAGACCTGGATGCAGTCCCTCTTGAGATATTCCTTCTCGAATACCTTTTCCACGATCACCACTTTCCCGTCCGCCACGGATGTGACCAGACGGCCGTCGTGGGCGTGGGGTATCGTCCGGTTCGGCACCCGGAAGAACCAGGTGATGAAGAACATGAACATGATCAGGATAAGGGAGATGGGAAGGGATATCCAACTGTTGCGGATGTAATGGCTGACGATCCAGATGAGGATGGCGCAGATGCACCAGCTCACGAAGATGGTCATGTAAGAGTCACTGTCGATTTTGATCCAATGCATGGGAAGAATATCAAAGGAGTTCCAGGATAGCCAGGTAGGCGGTGCCGGCCGGAATGGCGAAGATCGTACTGTCGAACCTGTCCAGCATGCCGCCGTGACCCGGGATGATGGATCCGGAATCCTTGAATCCGTAAATCCGTTTCCACTGGGATTCGAACAGGTCGCCGAAGACCCCGGCGATGTCCATGATGACCGCAAGGATAACGCAATGGACCATCGGATGGGGGAAGAGTCCCGTGAGTTTCAGGATGACGGATACGAGGACTGCGCAGGCCAGCCCGCCCCAGAAGCCTGCCCAGGATTTCTTGGGAGAGATGGCAGGACAGAGTTTCTTGCCGTTTTTGCCGAAGAGGAGACCGAAACAGTAGGCGCCAACGTCGGAGGCCCAGATGATGCAGAAGAAACAGACCATCAGGAGGCCGCTGAAATTTCCTTCCGCGTCGAAGACGATCAGGTTGGAAAGTCCCAGCGGGGTCGCGATGTAGAACAGCCCCGTATACAGGTTGGAGAAGAGGTGGAAATCCTCCTTGTCCACGACGAAGAGCGAGGAGGACATCAGTCCGACCAGGGCGAGTGCGATGACGGCCGTGAACTTGATCGGAATGTGGAAAGCGTAAACGGAAAAGACGATGCAGAACGCCATGACCGCAATCGCGATCGCAAAGAACCGGGATTTCGGATACCTGTCCCCCATTGTCATGTTGTAGAATTCCGCCAGCATGGAGATCTCCATGAAGATGAAAAGCAGGGCGAAAAGGTATTTGTTTATCAGGAGTCCTCCCAGCACGATCGCCAGGAAGAGTACTCCGGATATGGATCTTTTAACCGTATTATTCATTTTCGGCAGGCGTTTCAAATCGGTCGTCGCCGGAGGGCTGGACCTTCGGTCCGAGTATCCGCTCGATATCTTCTGCAAAGATAACTTCTTTTTCGAGAAGCAGCGCACCGAGCTGCATGAAACCGTCGCGGTGGTCCTCGATGAGGCGGCGGGTCCTGTCATGGACCTCCCGGACGATGTCCTTCACCTCCTGGTCCATCAGTTCCGCGGTTTTCTCCGAATAGGGTTTCGTCAACTCATAGCCGCGGGCTCCTGTCGAATCGTAGAAGGACAGGGCTCCGACCTTCTCGCTCATGCCGTAGAACTGGACCATGCTGTAGGCCATGCCGGTCAGACGCTCCAGGTCGTTCAGGGCACCGGTGCTGGGTTCTCCGTTGAGCACCTCTTCCGCGACACGGCCGCCCATCAGGGTGCACATCTGGTCCATCATGATCGACTTCGACCAGTTCTTGCGTTCCTCGGGCAGATGCCAGGTCAGGCCGAGGGCATTGCCTCTCGGGATGATGCTGACCTTGAAGACGGGATCGGCATACGGAAGGAGCCATCCGGCGAGGGCGTGTCCGGCCTCGTGGTAGGCCGTTGTACGCTTCTCCGCAGGGGTCATGATCGTGTTGGACTTCCGCTCCAGACCTCCGATGATCCGGTCTACGGCCTCCAGGAAATCTTCCTGCCGCACGGATTCGTGGTTCCGGCGGGCGGCTGTCAGAGCAGCTTCGTTACAGACGTTGGCGATATCGGCGCCTGAGAACCCCGGGGTGTGTTTCGCCATGAATCCGACATTGAAATCGTCCGCGAGCTTGAGACCCCTCAGATGGACCTGGAAGATTTCCTCGCGCTCCTTGAGTTCGGGGAGTTCGACATGGATCTGGCGGTCGAAACGTCCGGCCCGCATCAGCGCCTTGTCGAGGATATCGGCCCGGTTCGTCGCGGCCAGGACGATGACCCCTGAATTGCTGCCGAAGCCGTCCATCTCGGTAAGAAGCTGGTTCAGCGTATTTTCCCGCTCGTCATTGGAGGAGAATCCGGCGTTCTTGCCGCGGGCCCGTCCGACAGCGTCGATCTCGTCGATGAATACGATACAAGGGGCCTTCTCCTTGGCCTGGCGGAACAAGTCGCGGACACGGCTTGCGCCGACGCCTACGAACATTTCCACGAAGTCGGAACCGGAGATCGAGAAGAAGGGCACGTTGGCCTCCCCCGCCACGGCCTTGGCGAGAAGGGTCTTGCCCGTTCCCGGAGGGCCGACGAGGAGGGCACCCTTGGGGATCTTTCCGCCGAGGGCGGTATACTTCTTTGGATTCTTGAGGAAATCGACGATCTCCATCACCTCTTCCTTGGCACCGTACAGGCCGGCGACGTCCTTGAACGTAACCTGGACCTCATTCTTGTCGGCGAGCTTGCCGGTCGATTTTCCGGTGTTGAAGGGATTCATCATTCCTCCGCCGCCACCGCCGCCACCCATGGACCGGGACATCGAACGGGTCATCAAGAAGAAGATCAGGAAGAAGAAAATGAACGGAACGATCAGTTGCAGAACCCCTTCCCAGACATGCTCGTTTTCCTGCATGACTACCTTGACCTTGCTCCCGGCTTCGAGATTCTCATTCAGGGCGCCGAAGGTCGTTTCCGGATCGAACTTGTTGGAAACCAGGAAGTAGAAATGCGGGGAACGCTTCGGAACGATTCCGCCCGGGAAACGGTCCGCATACTTTGCCAGACGTTCGGGACGGATCTTGACCTGTCCCTGGAAATCGTTGCGGATATACTCGATCTCCGCGACGTCTCCGTTTTTGATCATGCTCTCCACCTCCGCCCATTCCGCTTTCACGGCGTGGGAGGAATTTCCGCCCCGGGCGAACAGCATCCAGCCCAGGCCGGTCAGCAGGAGAATGTAGAAGATCGTGGACAGATTGATCGTGAATCCGAATCCCTTTCCCTTCCGGTCGTTTTTATTATTATTGTTGCCAGCCATTATTTTTCTTTTTTCGGCGTTGTTTTCTTTCTTTCCTGGTATTCCTTGCGCGGAACGTCTGCCCAGAGGTCTTCGAGCCGGTAGAAATCCCGGTATTCTTTCAGGAAAATATGGATCAGGATATTTCCGTAGTCCTGGATGATCCAGAAATTGTTCTCTTCACCCTGGGAACGGAGCAGCTTATGCCCTTCTTCTTCCATCTTTTCTCGGATGTTGTCGGACACGGCGCCAACCTGTGTCGTATTGGAAGCGTCGCAGATCACGAAATAATCGGCGATGGCTCCGTCCAGTTTTCTCAAGTCCAGTGAAATCACGTTCTGGCCCTTCTTGTCGAGAATCGCGTCGGCAATGAGCCGGAGGTCATGGGTAATCATAAAGTAGATTTTATCTTTCCGTTAAATTGGCGTACATTTGCCGAAACAAAGATAATCAAAATCTGAACCAATGGAAAATAAGATCCATATTATATGGTACAATTCCTTGGATTCCACGCAGAACGAGGTCCAGAGGCACTTGGAGGAGCTTGACAATTTGTCAGTCATCGCCGCGCGCGATCAGACCGCCGGTCGCGGACAGAGGGGAAATTCCTGGCTGACGGAGCCCGGACGGAACCTGACGGCATCCCTCCTCGTCCGCTTCGGGAGGGACGGGATCCCGCCTCTTCCCGCCAGGGACTATTTCCGTCTCAACATGGCCTTTTCCCTCGCCATGCACGATTATCTGGACAGCCTCCGGGTTTCCTCCCTCGTCAAGTGGCCGAATGACATCTATGTCCGGGGAAAGAAGATTTGCGGGGTCCTGATCGAAAACGTCCTTTCGGGCGGAAACATAGGATCTTCCGTGATCGGCTTCGGCTTGAATCTGAATCAGACGGACTTCCCTGCCCTGGCCAACGCCACCTCCGTCAAGTGCGCAACCGGGATGGATACGGATGTCGATGCAGCGCTGGAAGACCTCTCCGGAAGGATTGTCCGTGAGATCATCGATGCGCTGGAAGGCGATGGGAATACGCTCAGGGAGCGTTATGAGGCGTTTCTTTTCTGGAAGTCCACACGTCGCCGCTACCGGGACCTTCCCGGCGGAGAGGAGTTCGAAGGCACTCTGACCGGGGTTTCTTCCGACGGGCGAGCGATCCTGGAGACGGATCAGGGTACCCGGCTTTTCGCCTTTAAGGAACTCGGATATATCTTATAGCCTCGTCCGGATCCGGCGCCTTGAAGACGGAACTGCCGGCGACCAGGATGTCGGCTCCGGCTTCCGAGAGGGCCGGTGCGTTGTTCGGGCCGATCCCTCCGTCCACTTCAATCAGGACGTTCAGTTTCCGCCTGCGGATTTCCCGCTTGACGGTGCGGATCCTGTCCAGGGTCCCTTCGATGAATTTCTGGCCGCCAAAACCCGCGAAAACGCTCATTATGAGGACGTAATCCAACGATCCCAGATAGGGAAACAGGTTTTCCACAGGAACGTCCGGATTGATGGCGAGGCCAGCCTTCATTCCGAGGGACCGGACCCGTCCGAGGAGTTCTTCCGTATCTTCTCCGGCCGCTTCCAGATGGAAACTGAGCATCGAAACCCCTTCGGCCGCGAAACGCTCGAGATACTTGCCGGGATTGACGATCATCAGGTGGGCGTCCATGGGCCTTTCAGCAGCTCCCGCGATGGCATGGACGACGGGGAAACCGTAGGAAATGTTCGGGACGAAGGACCCGTCCATGATATCGAGGTGGAAGATGTCCCCGCAGCGGTTGACGAGCTCCACGTCCTTTTCAAGGTGGAGGAAGTCCGCCGCGAGCATCGATGGGGCGACCTGGATCATATCAGACGAAATTGGTGACGATGTCTTTCAGGAGCTCGACGAATTTGTCCAGCGAAGCGAGTTCGAGACGTTCGCCCGGGGCGTGGACGCCTCGGAGGGTCGGTCCGAAGGAGATCATGTCAAGATCCGGGAACTTTTCCAGGAACAGGCCGCATTCCAGGCCTGCATGGATTGCTTTCACTTCGGGTTCAGTCCCGAAGAGTTTCCGGTATGACTTGATGCTTTGTTCGAGGATTCGGGAGTCGAGGTTCGGCTTCCATCCCGGATATTCCCCCGTATGCTCCACGTCGAACCCGCCGAGGATGAAGACCGCCTCGACCTTTTCGGCGATGGCGTGAAGGGCGCTGTTGACGGAACTGCGCTGGTTGGTGACGACAGTGATCCGGTTGTCTTTTTCCGTCTTGACGATGGCGAAGTTGGTCGAAGTTTCGACTAGCCCGGGAATGTCGGTGCTCATCGCCACGACTCCGTGCGGGCAGGCGTTCAGGGTTGCGATGATATCTCCGGCGACATCGGAAGAAATGGCCTCTCCGCTGTAGCGGATGCCTTTTGATTCGAATTTCAGCTCGGATTCCGTATTCTTGAATTCATCCTTGACGATCTGGCTGAAGGCTTGGAAATCGGTGACCATGTCCTGGAATTCGTCATCCGGGACGGCGATGACCGCCTCAGCCTCGCGGCAGATCGCATTCGCCTTGTTACCGCCGGAGATGCTGATCAGCTGATAGTCGTACTGGAGCTGGGTATAGAGGAAACGGCAGAGCTGCTGGAGCACGTTCGCCCTTTCCTTGTTGATATCATCCCCGCTATGACCGCCGGTCGCGCCCGAAATGCGCAGACGCATCGGTTTGAAATTCTTTTCGAGAGGTTCCGTTTCATACCGGATCTCGGCGCGGGTATCGATTCCTCCGGCGCATCCGACGAAAAGCTGCCCTTCATCTTCGGAATCCAGGTTGATCAGCGTCTTCCCGTCGAAGAATCCCTTTTCCAGGGCGAAGGCTCCGTCCATGCCGGTCTCCTCGGAGATCGTGAACAGGCACTCGACCTTGCCCATCGGAAGATCGCTGTCCAGCAGGGCGAGACAGGCCGCGATGCCGATTCCGTCATCCGCGCCGAGGGTCGTGTCCCTGGCGATCATCCATCCGTCCTCGATCTCATAAGGGATCGGATCTTTCCGGAAATCGAACTCGAAACTCCCCTTTTTCTCGCAGACCATGTCCTGATGGGCCTGGAGGACAAGAGGGGCGATATGCATCCTGCCGGGAGTCGCTCCTTTGATAATCAGCACATTGCCGGTTTTGTCCGTCTTACATGTCAAGTTCCTGTCCGCGGCGAATTTCTGCAGGAAGGCTGTCATTGGTCCTTCGTGTCCCGACTCCCTCGGAATCCGGGTAATCTCTTTGAAGACTGAGAGTACGCTGTTCGAATCCATCTTTACAAAATGTTAAGTTTTGTAAAAATAGTCAAAAAAACTGAAAAGTGGAAATCTATCGCGCGACTGCGACCAGGAGCATGTTCTCGATGTCGTCGACATACTGCCGGAAAGAACGGTCCGTCGCCATCAGGTCCTGCACGGTGCTGCAGGCGTGGAGGACGGTCGCATGGTCCTTCCCGCCCAGTTCGCTGCCGATCGTGGACAGGGAGCAGTTCTGGATCAGGTTGCGGCATTCGTACATCGCGATCTGCCTCGCCTGGACGATCGGGCGCTTGCGGCTCTTGGAGAGCATGTCGTCGCGGGTGATATTGAAATAATCGCAGACGACATGGATGATCCGGTCGATCGAGATATCGCTTTGCTCTTCCCCGATGATCTTCTCGGTGATGCTTTCCGCCAGTTCGACCGTGATATCCTTGTGGGCGAGGGTTGCGTGGGCCGTCAGGGAGATCAGTGCGCCTTCCAGTTCCCGGAAATTGGACTTGATCCGGGTAGCCAGGTAGTTCAGGACCTCATCGCTGACGGGAACACCTTCCCGGAAACTGCGGGAGCGGAGCATGGAGAGACGGGTGGCGAAATCGGGGCGCGAGAGCTCGACGGAAAGACCCCATTTGAAACGTGAGAGCAGGCGCTCTTCGAAATTCTGCAGGTCCACCGGTGCGCGGTCCGACGTGAAAATCAGCTGTTTCCCGGACTGGTGGAGATGGTTGAACACATTGAAGAACGCATTCTGCGATCCTTGGCCCTGGAGGTCCTGGATATCATCCACGAGGAGGACATCGATCCGCATGTAGTAAGCGAGGAAATCGGTAAGCTTGTTCCCCATCGCAGCGTCCATGTACTGGGTCTTGAACTCATTTCCGGTCACATAGAGGACAACCAGTTCGGGATATTTCTGCTTGATTTCGTTACCGATCGCCTGGATAAGGTGGGTCTTGCCGAGACCGGGTCCCGCGAAGATGAACAGCGGGTTGAATGGCGTTTTCCCGGGGGACATTGCGATGCTCTCCCCTGCGGTGATGCCCATCCGGTTGCACTCACCCTCGACAAGATTCTCGAAACAATACTCTGCCTTGAGCCTCGGATTGATCCGGACCCGCTGCGTCCCGGGGAATACAAAGGGGCTAGGGTGCTCGGAAGGATGGTAGGTGCTGATCGAAACGGTCGGATTGACGGGCGCGTTGCCCACGGCCGCGGCATAGACCATCGGCTGCTGGTTCCTGACCGGGCGGACCATATAGGCCAGCTGCGCATCGGCGCCGATCGCACGGCGGAGCGTGCTCTTGAGAAGCGGCAGGAACGCATCTTCGACATACTCCCGGAAGAACTCCGACGGTACCTCGACCGTCAGTTTCGACTCTACGAGGGAAACCGGCCTGATGGGTTTGAACCAGGTATCGAACTGCTGCGGATCAATGTTGTTGGCAATGATCTGCAGACAGTTGTTCCATACAGCAATATGTCTATCGTTTACCTGCATCAGGGGTTGTTCAAAACAAGAAGCGGTTAAGCCTTGATTTCTTTTGCAAAATTGGAGGAAAAAAAACTTATAAAAAAATTATTTCCCTATTGCATATAAAAAATTTTTGACTTAAATAATGCAGAAACAGTCTCGATTTCCTTTCTTTATAATATATTGAATATCAGATACTTAAAAACGCATTTTTTAAATTTATCGCGAATAATCCAATATTGTAATTTAGAAAGGTTTTAAATTAAAAAAACGCGTTTTATCCCTTTTGCAGCGCTATGCAGAAAGGAAAAAAATTATTTTGTACGAGTGACTTTTTCACCCTCGATCCGCACCAGGAAAGAATCGGGAAATTTTTTGTGGATTTCTTTGAATTCCTTCCTCGCCTCGTCTGCATTTTCGGAACCCCCCAGGATATACTTATAGAGGGATGGCCCCTTGACGGCAAGCGGTTCATATCCCTTGAAGAAGGGATCGTTCGAAGCCATTTTCCGTCCAGTCGCGAGGACTTGGGTCCCGTACATTACGGATGATGAAGGAAGTGCTTTCGTCTGTTCATCCGATTGGGGCAGATTCTCCTGGGATTTTGTAGAAGGGGAAGCACTGTCGGAGCGTGATTTATAGGCAGAAAAAGCATTCAGAAGGTTTTCCGCAATGCGGTCCCTCCCCTTTTCAGAGCGCAGCACGGCCAGGTCCTGGGGATTGGAGATGAATCCGCATTCGACGAGAACGGCAGGCATCGTAGTCCGCCACAGAACCCAGAGCGGACTTTGCCATACGCCCCGGTTGTGAACGATTGGTCCCTTTTTCATGGCTTTCAAGACGTTGTCCGCGAATGCAAGGCTACGTTCGAGGTTGGAGTTCTGCATCAGACTGAAAAAGATATATGACTGAACGTCAGAAGGATCGAATCCTTGGTACTTTGTCGAGTAGTCCTCTTCCAACAGGATAACGGAATTCTCCCGCTTACAAAGATCCAGATTCTTCTCATACAGATCGTTGCCGGGCTTGGAGGATTGACCAAGGCAGTGGATCGAAAAACCGTTTGCGTTTGTACCACCTTCCTGGGCGTCGATATGGATGGATATAAACAGGTCGGCGTGGTTGTCATTGGCGATATCCGCACGGCCGCTTAATGTTACATAGGTATCGTCATCCCGGGTCATGATTACATTGACATCCGGAAAGGACTTCCTGATTTTCCCGGCAAAGCGCTTGGCTATATCGAGCGCCAGGATTTTCTCGTAAGATTTCTTATCCCTGCTGATGCACCCCGCATCGTGGCCTCCGTGTCCTGGATCAATAACTACGGTTTTCAGGCGGATCGGATTATCGTCCGCGCGGGAAGGCACGGCAATTGCAAGAAATGCGGTGCATACGCACAGTAGAGTCCTGATCGGGTTCATCTGTTTTTGAATTATCTGAAATAAGTCGTACTTTTGTACTTTGCAAATTTATAAAATATATTTGTATTCATTGTTCCCGAAAGGAAACAAATTGGAATGAAGCCTGTTTGGAAATATATATTCACGGTCTTTCTGTTCATCCTTCTCGTAGGTGACCTGTCCGCCCAACAGCCCCAGCGGCGGGGGTTCCTCGGCCTTGGCAGAAACCGCCGTGAGGTTCCCCAGGTCGACACTTCCACCCTGCATCTGCCGGATTCTGTCATCGCGCTCCGCGACTCCCTCCACCGGGCCGATTCGATCGCCCGCCGGGATTCCCTGGACCTGCTTGGCAAGAGTTCCCTGGAGCGCCCCGCTTTCTCGACTGCGAAAGACTCGATCGTAGAAGTGTTCTCCGACGGGCAGCGCAAGATCTATTATTATGGCGGCGTGACGGTCCAGTACCAGAACATGGAGTTGACTGCCGATTTCATGGAATACGACATGAATACCGGCACGGTCTTCGCCAGGGGACGCTTTGATCCGATTTCCGAAGAGTGGATCGGACAGCCGGAGATGAAACAGGACGGGAACAGCTACAAGATGGAGGAACTCCGGTACAATTTCAATACCCGGAAGGCCCTGATCAAGAATATGGTCACCAAGGAGGACGAAGGAATCCTCCAGGGACGCGACATCAATATGGCCGAGGACCAGTCCATCAGCCTCATGCATGGCATGTACACGGTCTGCGACCTGGAGCATCCCCATTACTGGCTCAACCTCTACAACGCCAAGGTGATCACCCGCCCTTCCCAGAAAACGGTCTTCGGTCCCGCCTGGCCGACTTTCGAGGACGTGCCCTTCCCGATCGGACTCCCCTTCGGTTTCATCCCGAAAAAGCCACAGCGCGCCACCGGCCTGCTGATGCCGACCTTCGGAGAGGAGAACGCGCGTGGATTCTATTTCAGGGACATGGGCATGTACTTTGTCATCGGCGACTATTTCGACCTTTCCATGACCGGTGACATCTACACCCTCGGTTCCTGGAGCGTGAACGTCAATTCCCGGTACAAGGTGAATTACAAGTTCAACGGCAACTTCGCCTTCAATTATTCCAATGACCAGAGCGGCGAGCGCGGGAGCACGGACTTCTTCCAGAGCCGGAACTTCGGCGTCAAATGGTCCCACCAGCAGGATTCGAAAATGCACCCCGGGACCTCCTTCAGCGCATCCGTGAACTTCTCCAGCCCGTCCAACAGCCGGTACAATTCCCGGTCGGTCCAGGAAGCCCTCCAGAACCAGATGTCCTCCTCCGTGTCCTATTCCCATAACTGGAACGGGAAGTTCAACCTGTCCATCAATGCCCTTCACAGCCAGAATTCGCGGGATACGAGTTATGCCGTGACCCTCCCGAACGTAACATTTTCGGTCAATACCTTCTATCCTTTCAAACAGAAGAACCGGGTCGGAAAAGAGAAGATTTACGAGAAGATATCCTTCGGTTACAACACGGCTTTCCAGAACAAGGTGAATTTCAAAGGCCGCGAATTCGCCATGAACCGGGATTTCATGGACAAGTTCCAGAGCGGAATGAACCATAATTTCTCGATCGGGCTCCCGGCCTTCACCCTGTTCAAGTACCTGAATTTCTCCCCCGGCGTCAGCTACGGCCAGAACTGGTTCTTCCGGAAAACGGAAAAAGTGTATGACCCGGAGACGGACAAGGTCGTCGATGTCGACAGCGGACAGTTCGGCACCTTTGGCATTACCCAGGACCGGTCATACAGCATATCGGGGTCCACGCGGCTCTACGGTATGTTCAATTTCGGAAAGCACCGCAGGATCCAGGCGATCCGGCACGTCATCACCCCGTCCATCTCCGCCAGTTATTCTCCGGAACTCGGAACCAAGGCAAACGGATGGCGTACGCTGGAATACACGGATGCCAGCGGGAACGCCAGGAGCCTGGATTACAACGTTTATGCAGGGCAGATGAACTCTCCTCCCGGAAAGGGCAAGAACGGCGGTCTCTCCTTCTCCTTCGGCAACAACCTGGAGGCCAAGGTCCGCGATCTCCGCGATACGACCGGAACCGGAAGCAAGAAGGTCAAGCTGATTGACCAGCTGACCCTGAACGGAAGTTACAACTTCCTCGCGGAAGAGTTCAAGATGAGCAACATAGGCATCTCGATGTCCACTTCCGTCTTCGGAAAAATCAGCCTGAACGGCAATATCAACCTGGATCCCTACGCCACGATCCTGGACCCGGAAACCGGCCGTGCGACCCGCATCAACCGGTTCAATGTCCTGGAGACCGGCCGCCTGTTCAACCTGACCAACGGAAGTGCTTCCGTTTCCTATTCATTGAGCGGCAAGGGAGCGACCCGCGGGGACGACGGGGCCAAATCGGGAAGCGGAGGTTCGGGTTCGGGCTCCGGCACCTCGGCGGCGGACAGCTACAAGCGGATCTATTACCATCCGATCACCGGAGAATACATTCCCGGCGGCTACGTGTATTATATGAATACCAACGCCCCGTGGTCCGTCAGCCTGAGTTATTCCTTCAATTATTCCCGCAGTTTCTCCGCGGCCAACAATAAGCTCATTTCGAACAACCGGATCACCCAGACGATCCAGATGAACGGAAATGTGAAGCTGACCCCGAGACTGAGTCTCCAGCTGACTTCCGGTTTCGACGTTATGGCCGCACGGCTGACGACGACCCAGATCGCGGCGACCTACGACCTGCATTGCTTCAACATTTCGGTTTCCTGGGTCCCTACCGGCAACTGGCAGTCCTACAGCTTTATCATCGCCGCGAATGCTGCTTCTCTGGCCGACCTGCTCAGGTTCAAGAAGAGTTCCAGTTACATGGACAACATGATGGGGTATTGATTTGCAGAATCCCGGATTTATTCTTATCTTTGCAGCGCTTTCCGGTTCGGAGAGCCTATCATGAATAATCGTCCGCTTCACGGACCTATATTAAATCAAATATGCCACACAGTTTAACGGAACTGAACGCGATGAGCGAAGATCAGCTCAAAAGTATCGCAGAATCCCTGAATATCAAAGTCGCTAAAAAACAGGACCTTTCCGATCTCCGGTTCGCAATCCTTGACGAACAGGCCCGGGTGGAGTCCCTGAAACCGACCCCTGACAATAAGCCAAAGAAGCGCGGACGGCCGAAAAAAGCCCAGGAAAGCGCTTCGAAACCCGCAGCCGATACGGAGAAGCCGGAGGAGAAAAAGGCCGCTGAACAGCCGAAAAGGGCCCGGAAACCGAAGGCCGAAAAGCCTGCCGCATCCGCTCCTGCCGCTGAGGAAAAGCCCAAAGCCCAAGACCAGCCGAAAGCGCCTGTTACAGCCCCGGAAACGCCTGCTGAGGCGACTCCGGCCCCGGAAGCTGCCGGTGCCACGAAGAAGCGCGGGCGCAAGCCCAAGACCCGTACGGAAGACAAACCGGCCGAATCCCCTGCCGCCGAAACAGTGGAAACCGTTGTCGCTCTTTCAGCCGAGACTCCGGCCCCGGTGCCCACAGTTGACGGGAAAGAGTTCATCCATAATCTGTTCAATGAACTCAGCGACGACGAGGCCCAGAAAGAAGACGAAGCCGCCGAACAGCAGCGTCAGGCCCAGCGTCAGCAGAAGCATCAGAAAAAGCAGAAACAGAATAATAACAACCAGGGGCAGAATCCTTCCCAGCAGCATCCCGCCCAGGAAAAGCCGAAGCCGATCGAGTTCGAAGGTTCCGTCGAGGCAACCGGTGTCCTCGAGATCATGCCGGACGGCTACGGCTTCCTCCGTTCCTCGGATTACAACTACCTGAATTCCCCGGACGATATTTATGTTTCCCAGCAGCAGATCAAGGTCAACGCCCTGAAAAACGGAGATACCGTTACAGGCGAGATCCGTCCGCCCAAGGAAGGCGACAAGTATTTCCCGCTGGTCAAGATCAACTATATCAACGGGCGCACTCCGGAATTCGTCCGCGACCGCGTCCCGTTTGATTTCCTGACTCCCCTCTTCCCGACCGAGAAATTCGACCTCCTCGGCCATGGACACGAAAAAGACGTTTCCTGCCGTGTCGTCGATATGTTCACCCCGATCGGAAAGGGACAGCGCGGCCTGATCGTCGCCCAGCCGAAGACCGGTAAGACGATGCTGCTCAAGGCGATTGCCAACGCTATTGCCGACAATCACCCGGAAGTTTATGAAATCGTCCTCCTGATCGACGAGCGTCCCGAGGAAGTTACCGACATGCAGCGCAGCGTCAAGGCGGAAGTCGTCGCATCCACGTTCGACGAGCCCGCCGAAAGGCACGTCAAGGTGGCCAATATGGTCCTGGACAAGGCTCGGAGGCTGGTCGAATGCGGCCACGACGTCGTTATCCTCCTCGACTCCATCACGCGTCTGGCGCGTGCCTACAATACGGTCCAGCCTGCTTCGGGCAAAGTCCTGACGGGCGGTGTCGACGCCAACGCCCTCCAGAAACCGAAGCGTTTCTTCGGTGCCGCCAGAAATATCGAGAACGGCGGTTCCCTGACGATCCTGGCGACGGCGCTTACCGAAACCGGATCGAAGATGGACGATGTCATCTTCGAGGAATTCAAGGGTACCGGCAACATGGAACTCCAGCTCGACCGCAACCTGTCGAACAAGCGTATTTTCCCGGCCGTGAACCTCATTCTTTCCAGTACGCGCCGTGACGACCTTCTGTATGATCCGTATACGAACAACCGGATCTGGATTCTCCGGAAACTCCTTTCCGACATGAATCCCGTCGAGGCGATGAATTGGATGCTCCAGCATATGGATGAATTCAAGACGAACAAGGACTTGATCGACAATATGTCCAAGTTCAGCCGATATGAATAATCAGATATTCTGAAGAGGTGAATAATCTGTATTTTGATACCATCATAGCTCCGGCCACTATTCCTGGGACCGGAGCTATTTCCGTTATCAGAATCAGCGGTCCAGACTCTTTGAAATTAGTTGATGAAGTAGTTTCAATAAAATCCGGAACCGCCTCGCAATCAGATGGATATACCATTAAATTCGGTACTGTTTCTACTCCGGACGGAGGTTTCCTCGACGAGGTTCTGGTCTCGATTTTCAAAGCGCCCCATTCCTATACGGGAGAGGATTCTGCGGAACTCTCCTGCCACGCATCTTCTTATATCGTAACGGAGATTGTCGACCTCTTTCTTAACTTCGGGGCCCGTTATGCAGAACCGGGTGAGTTCACAAAGAGAGCATTCATGAACGGCAAAATGGATCTTGCTCAAGCTGAGGCCGTTGCGGATATCATTTCGTCTACCACTTCAACTGCGCATAGAGTTGCTGCTAATCAGCTGCGCGGTGGTTTCTCTAAAGAGCTTGGCGCTATTCGCTCGGAATTGCTCGAGATGACCTCGCTGCTCGAACTGGAACTCGACTTCAGTGAAGAAGACGTCGAATTTGCCGGAAGGGAGAAACTGGCTGGTCTGATATCCGACGCTATCCATCGTCTTGATATCCTCGCCGATTCTTTCCACAAAGGGAATGCTATCCGGAACGGTATCCCCGTCGCGATCGCCGGGGCGGCCAACGCAGGCAAAAGCACACTGCTCAATGCACTGCTGAAAGAAGACCGTGCCATCGTTTCGGATGTCGCCGGAACGACAAGGGACACGATTGAAGAGGTCGTCAATATCGGCGGGCTCCCCTTCCGTTTTATTGACACGGCGGGGTTGAGACGGACCGAAGAGTCCGTCGAAAAACTCGGCATTGAAAGGTCATTCAAGATAATTTCCGAGGCCGAAATCGTACTTTTCGTCATAGATCTGACTCTTTCTGATTTCGACCTTTTGAATAGCATAAGGGATTTTCTTCCTTTGGTTGATCTGTCGTCCCAGCATCTGATTTTAGTCTTAAACAAGACCGACTTATTATCGAATCTCGATTATAACAAAAAAGTTAATTCTATTAACAATTATGTTACAAATGTTGATAATAAGATAGATACGATTATTATCTCTGCTAAGAATGAAATTGGTATCGAAAAGCTGAAGGAGCGCCTGTTCTCTCTTGAAAAAGAATTAATCCCTACTGAGAATTCGTCTTTTGTGACAAATCAAAGGCATTACTCCGCATTGAGGGATGCTTCAGGATCCCTCTCCGCAGCCGCCCGTTCCCTGTCTTCCGAAGCCTCGATCGACCTCGTTGCAGAAGATCTCAGGATGGCCCTCGACTCCCTCGGATCCATCACCGGCGAAGTCACCTCCGAAGACATCCTCAATCACATCTTCTCGAAGCATTGCATCGGGAAATAAATCACTCTTCGAGTTCCGTAAAACTCCAAACTTATAGATTGAAAATCAGCACTTTACGTTGATTTTTATTTTGGGCTTATCCCTTGCAGTTTGGATAAATTTGGTTATATTTGAACCACATTTGAACCACGCGTGGTTCAAGGTTGGGGAAAATTTACGCCAAAGTATACAACTTTACGTCATTTTACATGTTTTTACAAAATTGTCCCCAATCACTATGTAGATAATACTGTTGATTTCCTCCGTATTGTATTAGAAAAAGGGACCACTTTGAGGTGGCATACACAAAGGTAAACAAGTCCGGTTACAATTACAATCTTTTCAACATATTTTGCGTCTCCCGGACCCGGTATGACTGTCTGGTCATGTTGACCAGGTAAGCCTTGTGGCAGAGCCGGTCGACGAGCGCAGAGCAAAGGACCTTGTCCTGCTTCAATCAGCACGTATTCCGCAATCCATTCGGGCGCCGTGCGTCCCGTGTCCTCCCGGATGATGGCTGACAGGTATTTCGGTGTCAGGCCGAGCCGGGCGGCATAGAAGGCCGTGTCGCGGTGCTCCGTGTGGTAGCGGGCGATCAGGGCAATGAACTGCCTCGTGACCGGGAGCGTCCCCTCCCTGGCGACGGATTCCTCTCCTGCCATCCTGTCCCATATCCACATCAGCTCGATGCTCATCGACCTAAGCAGGTAGCACAGGCTGCGTGTCACGTCTGCGTGACGGTCGCCCGTGACGGAGCGGAAGATGTTCTGGAAGTTGTGGATGAGGATCTTGGTCCGCTGGTCTACCTTCACCATCCGGCAGCGGAAGGCATAGAGTCCCCCCAGCCTGTCGAACTCCATCTCTTGGAGCATCTGCTCTGAGATGGCCATGATGGTGATCTTTCCCGGGCCGCCCCCCTCCTTCCAGGAGAAGGAGAGGATATCCTCCGGCAGGCTTATCGCGAAACAGTCCCTGGTCACGCGGTACCCGTCCATTCCGATCCGCAGGTCGAACTCTCCCTCGATGCAGTAGAGGCAGATTACGCCTGCGAAACGGTACGGGAACGTCAGGCGGCGTTCTATCCCGGCATGGAACGGCAGGTTCATGATGAAGAAATCATCCCCGTGCGACAACATGGGGCGGACATCAAGGATGTCCCGCATCTTCGGGAGCGTCAGATTGTCCATAAAATAAAACTTTTGGCCAAAATGTATAATGATTAAATTGCGGGTGTCCAGTCAAGACCGTACCTTTGCTCCGTGAAACGATACCTGCATATCTACTCGCTCACGGTCGCGGACATCGACGCGTCCCGCAGGATGACGGCTGGCGCCGTGTTATGCTATTTCCAGGACACGATCGGTCGTTTCCTGTCGGAGGCGAACGTTTCCGCCTTCGACCTCCTGGAGGAGGGCCGCACCTGGATGATCCTCGAGTTCCACGGTTCCCTTTCCGGAGAGATGCCCGCGTGGCCGGGCATCGTGCAGGTGGAGGTCTTCTTGTCTGAGATCACGTCCTTGAAGGCATACGTGGACTATATCTTCCGGGACGTACGGGGTAACATCGTCACCCGCGGGACCAGCGTTTGGGTGATGATAAATCTCAAGACACGAAGGCCGGTCCCCTGCGGCGAGGTCCAGCGCTTCACGCAGCAGAATGATCCGCGGAACCACGTCCCCCACCGCCGCTACCACTTCCCCGACGACGGGCAATCGGCGGGTGCCGTGGCGATGGGCCATCGGGTGACCCGGTTGGAGACCGATTTCAACGGTCACATGAGCAACCGGGACTTTGTCCGCCTCGCCCTCTCCACCATCGACCCCGCCGCCATCGAGGGACGGACCATCCGGGAGATACACGTCAGGTTCCAGCAGGAATGCCTTGCGGGAGAGACGCTGGACTGCGTCTGCGCCGCCGGCAAGGACGGCCGGATAACCATCCGTATCGCCAAGCCCGACGGTACGGCCGCCTGCCTGGTATCCACCGTCTGGATCTGACAGGAGCATCATGCCCGGACCGGGTCAAAAGAAAAGGGATTCTCGGCCATGTAGGCCGCTTCTGTTGGAGATTCCGCTGCAAAGTGACCCCTTTTGAGGGGGTCATTTTTAGAGGGGATTTTCCAATTGGCACTATTTCTTGTTTTCCTTAATGAAAGCCTTGACGTCGCCGGTCCGGATATCAATGGCGTTGTCCATGTCTGTTTTGGTGGCAAGTCTCATGTACATGGGCTTGTCGCTGGGAACACCGCCGATCCACAACCCGAAGG
>JAFRUH010000031.1 GCA_017438975.1 Bacteroidales bacterium | reverse complement strand
GCGTTCATCCTGAGCCAGGATCAAACTGTTCATTGTATATTATATTCTACTTAGCTTGATCCGACACTACTCTTTTATTCCTAAAAGAATCGACGCTCGTTTATCGTTTTGAAATTGTTGTTACAATCTCTCGGTACTTGCTTGTACTTTCCTTTCAGTCTTTTCAATGATCTTTACTTATTCTTTACAATCCCCAAGGGCGTAAAAAATCCCGTCGTTTCCGAACGGGATTGCAAAGGTACACCTTTTTTTCCTTTCTCCAAACTTTTTCTCGACTTTTTTTAAAAAAAATCGGACGAAAAATCACAACTGAATGATACTCAGCGGATTATTTCAAAAAGAAATTTCAGCGCTTGTTCATCGCGATCCGGGCCTTGAGTTCCCAGGTACGGATCCGGTCCTTATAGAGATTGTTCGAATTGACCTTGAAGATGTCGAGGGATGCGTCTGAATTGTTCGCCCAGCGGCGGCAGCTGTACATGACATCCCAGATCCGGCCGATCTGGTATTCGCGGCTGACGCGGAGACCGACGGCGTAGTCCTCGCCGTATTTGGTGGTCGGGAAATTCAGCGTCCTCAGGAGCGGCACATAGAAACCGCGGGGGGCGCCGAGACCGTTGACGCGAAGGGCGTTGTTCCTACCGTTCTCCGGAGTCCATTCCTTATGGTCGACGACATACGGAGGAAGCGGATTCAGGTCGAAATCGGTCATCTGGTACGTTCCGACGACCATGGCGCAGTTCTGTGCATAGAAAGCGTCCACGAATTTCTGGACGGTATTCTCGTCATAATACATATCGTCGGAGTCGAGCTGGAGGGCGAAGCGGCCGCACTTGGGATGGTGCAGGGCGACGTTCCAGTTCCCGCCGATGGCGTGGTAGGTCTTGTCCTGGGCGACATAGATGAGCCGGGGATCGTCCTTGAACTTGAGGATCTCGTCGACCGTTCCGTCATCGGAATTGTCGTCCACGACAATGACGTTGTACGGGAAGGAGGTCTTCTGGCTCAGGGCGGAGCGGATCGCGTCGGCGATCGTCTGGACGCGGTTCTTGCAAGGAATGACGACCGACGCCTCATACTCGAAAGGCTCGTCGGAGAACCGGACCGGCTTGAAAACAGGCTCGAGATAACCGCCGATATCCTTCAGGTGACGGGTCACGACCTTCTCCATCTCGATCTGGACGCCCCGGTTCTTCGGATCGACATAATCGAAAAGCTTCTCTCCGGACTTGCGGTTGTCCGTCTCGATTTCATAATAGAGATACTCGTTGATGTGCTCGAGGACGCCTTTCTGCGAAACCTTCAAGCGAAGGTCGTACAGGGCGGCGAATTCATAATCCACATCCATCCGTGCGACGGCCTCCTTGAGGGCGGAGGTCCGGTAGAGGAGGACTGAGCCGAAATCGAAATCATCCCGGAGCGACCCGAGCTGATAGTCGATGACCGGGGCCTCCTTTCGGATGCCGTCGGATTCGTTGAAATGGTCTGCGTATACCATGGCGGCTCCCGTATCATCGGCGATGGCGAGCATCCTTTCCAGGGCGAAAAGACCGAAATTCAGATCGGTGAATTTCGTATAGATCAAGGTATATTCAGCTTCCGCCCTGGCAGCGACCTGCCGGAGCGTCTCCGTCTTTTTCAATGATTCCGGTACGGTGACGATCTGTCGGATTTCGGTTTCCCGGGAAAGGTTGGAAAGAGTCCCGGATACCTGCCGGTCATCCTGGAACGGAATAAAGCAATCGATTCTTTTCATATTCTCAAACAATTTGACCACAAATTTATAAAAAAAACACTATATTTAACTTTTCAACGCCAAAAACAGATTATGAATAAAGTATTTGCCTTCATCGCCGCCTTTTCCCTGACGGCCCTTGCCTCCGCCCAGGAAAACCCCACCTGGATCCGGAAAAATGCGATCTCTCCCGACGGGAGCACCATTGCATTCAGTTACAAGGGAGACATCTATACCGTTCCGGTCCGGGGAGGACAGGCGCATCAGGTCACGACGAACGCCGCCTACGAATCTGAACCGGTATGGACCCGCGACGGGAAACACATTCTCTTCTCATCCTACCGGGAAGACACCAAGGATATCTATATGACGACCCCGGAGGGCGGCACCCCGAAACAACTCACATCCTTCCCCGGAAATGAGACTCCCCTGACGGTCCTTCCCGACAGAAAAGTCCTGTTCACAGCCTATAACCAAAACCTGATGAGCGAAGGTTTCGACGGCTTCCCAGGGACTCCGCAACTGTATGAAACCGACCTGGAAGGGTCCGTTCCGAGGCTGGTCAGTTCGATGACCGTGGCCGCCCTGAGCGTCAACCGGGACGGCGTCGTCCTGTATGAAGACTACAAAGGCTACGAGGACCCTCTCCGGAAACACCATACCTCCGCCGTCACCAAGGATATCTGGAAATATGTTCCGGCCGGGACCGGTGCTTTCACGCTGGACGCGAAAGGCACTTTCACCAAACTCTCTACCTATGAGGGCGAGGACCGGAACCCGGTCTTCGCCGCCGACGGGAATAGTTTCTATTATCTGAGCGAGCAAGACGGAAAGACCTCCAACGTCTACCGGTGCTCCCTGTCCGACCCCGGAAAATCCGTCCAACTGACTTTCGAGACGCGGAATCCGGTCCGTTTCCTATCCGTTTCCGACAATGGTGTCCTCTGCTACTCCTACAATGGAGACCTCTATACGCTCCGCGAGGGCGGAAAGCCCGAGAAGGTCGGGATCACACTCTACCGGGACGACGACCAGAAAGAGATGTACAACCTGAGTCTCCGCGGCGGAGCATCGAGCATCGCCGTATCCCCGAACGGGAAGGAAATCGCACTCGCGGTCCGGGGGGACATCTTCGTCACGTCCGTCGACTACAACACGACGCGACGGATCACCAATACCCCGGAGCAGGAGCGCTCGGTCTGCTTCTCCAAAGACGGCCGCGAAATCTTCTATGCAGCCGAGCGGGAAGGCTGCTGGAGCATCTACAAGACCTCTCTCGCCGACAAGAAAGAGAAGTATTTCATCTATGCCGCCTCTTTGAAAGAAGAAAGGGTCAGCGCGCCCGGCGAGACCTGTTTCCAGCCGGAAGTCTCCCCGGACGGGAAATGGATCGCGTACTACCGGGACCGGACCGAACTGGTCGTCAGGGACCTGAAGAAAGACACTGAGAAATCCCTCTTCAAGGGAATCAACTATTCCTATTCCGACGGGGACCAGTCCTTCAAATGGAGTCCGGACAGCCGCTATATCCTCTGCAACTGGCAGGAAAACGGCGGGTGGAACAATGAGGACGTCGCCCTCGTGGAGATCGAGACCGGGAAGATTACGAACCTGACCCGGAGCGGCTATTCCGACGGAAACTTCAAGTGGGCGCTCGGCGGAAAAGCCATGACCTGGGAGTCCGACAAGAACGGATACCGCAGCCACGGAAGCTGGGGGGCCGAAGGAGATATCTACATCATGTTCTTCGACGGAAAGGCGTATTCAGAATTCGGCCGCAGCAAAGAACAGGAAGAGATTGCCAAGATGCTTTCCGGAGAAGACAAAAAAGAAAAGAAAGAGCCCAAGGACAGCACCAAAACGGAAAAGAAGGTCGAGAAGCTGGTCCTCGATCTGGAGAACAGGGATGACCGGATTACCCGGCTGACCCCGCATTCCAACATGATCGGAGACCATTACCTGACGCCCGACGGGAAGCAGCTGTACTTCACCCAGCGACTTGAAAAGGGTTATGACCTGTGCGTCGCCGACCTTCAGGAAGGAGGTGTCAAGATCGTCCGTAAAGGCGTCATGGGAAAGATCCTGCCTTCCTCCGACGGAAAGTACATCTACTTCTCTTCCGCCGAAGCGATCACCCGGATGGCAATCGCCGGCGGAGCGACGAAGACGGTCACCTTCTCCGGAGAATTCGAATTCAAGCCGGGTCCGGAACGGGAGTATATCTTCGAGCACGCCTGGAAGCAGGTGAAGGAGAAATTCTATGTCGAGGACCTGCACGGCGTCGACTGGGACTATTACCATGAGAATTACCGCCGGTTCCTTCCCTACATCAACAACTACTTTGATTTCCAGGATCTTCTCTCCGAAATGCTCGGGGAACTCAACGGATCCCACACCGGAGGAAGATTCCGCAGGAACGGCGGTAAGAGCCTCGGCTATCTCGGGGTCATCTATGACGACACCTACGCCGGTGAAGGGCTCAGGATCCGGGAAGTGCTCCCGGGAGGGACCCTGAACAATGCCGATCCGGAAATCGCCGCAGGCGACCTAATCCTTTCCATCGACGGGAAAGAACTCAAGGACGGCGCCGACTGGACCAAACTCCTCACCGACAAGGCGGGCAAGCAGGTCCTCCTCACCGTCAAGAAGAAAGGGAAAAAGACGGACCTGATTGTCAAGCCTTCCTCCTCCGATGCCAATCTGCTTTACCGCCGCTGGGTCCGCCATCGCGAGGAGATGGTCCGGGAACTGTCCGGGGGCCGCGTCGGATATGTCCATATCAAGAGCATGGACTCCCCCAGTTTCCGGGAGCTTTATTCCAAGGCGCTCGGAAAATACCGTGGATGCGACGCACTGATCGTCGATACCCGCCACAACGGCGGCGGCTGGCTCCATGACGACCTCGTCACCTTCCTCGGCGGAAAGGAATACTGCCTTTTCACGCCCCGTGGACAGTACATCGGCCATGAGCCTTTCAACAAATGGACGAAGCCGTCGTGCGTGCTGATCGGCGAGGACAACTATTCCGACGCCTGCGGGTTCCCGTATGCCTACCGGTCTCTCGGAATCGGAAAACTGATCGGCGCCCCCGTCCCCGGCACGATGACTGCAGTCTGGTGGGAGTCCCAGGTCAACGGAAGCATCGTCTTCGGAATCCCCCAGGTCGGGAACTGGGGCACCAAGGACGGCCGGTACATCGAGAACCACCAGGTCGAACCGGATATCCTGGTCTACAACGACCCGGCCTCGGTCCTCGAAGGACGGGACAAGCAGCTGGAAACCGCCGTGGCGGAAATGTTAAAAGAAATCGAAAAGAAATGAGCATGGACAGGAAGATCGTCATCATACCGACTTACAACGAGATAGAGAACATCGAGGCCATCATCCGGAAAGTCTTTTCCCTGGAAGGAAACTTCCATGTGCTGATCATCGACGACGGTTCCCCGGACGGGACCGCCGGGGTTGTCAAACGTTTGCAGGAGGAGTTTCCCGAACGTCTTTTCCTGATCGAGAGAGCCGGGAAACAGGGACTCGGGACCGCATACCTGACCGGGTTCAAGTGGTCGCTCGAAAACGGCTACGATTACGTGTTCGAAATGGATGCGGACTTTTCACACAATCCGGACGACCTGATCCGTTTGTACCACGCCTGCGCCGAAGAAGGAGCCGACCTGGCGATCGGGTCCCGGTATTGCCACGGGGTGAGCGTCGTGGACTGGCCGATCGGAAGGATCGTGATGTCCTATTACGCTTCTGTCTACGTCCGGCTGGTGCTGGGAATGAAGGTCTATGACACGACGGCGGGATTCAAGTGCTACTCCCGCCGGGTCCTGGAAGCGATCGACCTCGATGACGTCCGGATGAAGGGTTACGGTTTCCAGATCGAGATGAAATACACGACCTACAAGCTCGGATTCAAGATCAAGGAAGTTCCTATCATTTTCATCAACCGGCAGCTGGGGACCTCAAAGATGAGCGGAGGGATCTTCGGCGAGGCCTTCTGGGGAGTCATCAAGCTCCGTTTCCGGAAATTCCGCCGCAAACACTGAGTCTTACGGAGAAAGATTTGTCAGCGATTGATCAGCCGTAGACCGATGCGGTTGCGGTCCGGATCGACCGAAACAACCGTCACCTGCACCTGCTGGTGCAGTTTCAGGACCTTTGACGGATCGACTGGTCCCTTCCGTCCCATCTGAGAGACGTGAATCAGTCCGTTCTCATGGAGTCCGATGTCGACGAAGGCCCCGAAATTCGTGATATTCGTCACGATGCCGGGCAGTTCCATCCCGACCTTCAGGTCTCCGATGTCGTGGATGTCATCCGCGAACCGGAACTCCCGGGCCGCTTCCCGGGGGTCGAGCCCGGGCTTGGCGAGCTCCTTCAGGATATCGTGGACCGTCGGCAGGCCGAACTCCTTCTCCACATACTTTTCAGCGGGAATACCCGCGCAGAGGCTCTCATTCCCGACCAGCGTATCCGTCGGAACGCCCAGATCGGCCGCCATGCGGTCGACGATATGGTACGCTTCGGGATGGACCGCGGAATTGTCGAGCGGATTCCGGCCGTCACGGATCCGGAGGAAACCGGCGCACTGCTGGAATGCCTTGTCCCCGAGGCGGGGCACCTTCCGAAGCTCTTCCCGGGATTCGAACCGGCCGTGCTCGCGCCGGTATGAGATGATATTGGCGGCGAGGGAAGGACCGATGCCCGAAACATACTGCAACAGATAGGGACTGGCGGTGTTGAGGTTCACGCCGACGCTGTTCACGCAGCTTTCGACGGTATCGTCCAGTTTTTCCCGCAGCAGGTTTTGGTCCACGTCATGCTGGTACTGGCCGACGCCGAGCGACTTGGGATCGATCTTGACCAGTTCCGCCAGGGGGTCCATCAGCCGGCGCCCGATCGAAACTGCGCCCCTGACGGTAACATCCTGATCCGGAAATTCTTCCCGCCCGATATCCGAGGCCGAATAGATCGAGGCTCCGTCTTCACTGACGGAGAATATGCGGATCTCTTCCGGAAGGCCGACCCGCCGGATGAATTCCTCCGTATCCCTTCCCGCCGTACCGTTCCCGATGGCGATCACCTCGGTCCCGTATTCTTCTGCCAGACGGGAAACCGTCATCACGGACTGGATTTTACGGGCCTGAGGGGGATGCGGATAGATAGTCTCGAAATGCAGGAGATTCCCCTGCTCATCCAGGCAGACAACCTTGCAGCCGGTCCGGTAGCCGGGATCGATCGCCATCACCCTTTTCTGCCCCACCGGCGCGGCGAGGAGCAACTGCCGCAGATTTTCTCCGAAGACCCGGACGGACTCGATGTCCGCTTTCCGCTTGGCTTCACGGAGGATCTCCCCTGTGATGGACGGCTCGAGAAGGCGCTTGTACGCATCCTCGACCGCCTCCCGTACCTCCCGGGCCGCTCCTTCGGGGGGATAACCGCCCAATTGGGCATATTCATAGTACATCTTTTTCCCGCACCGCTCGGGATCCGCGTCGATGGAGACTTTCAGGAAACCCTCGTTCTCGGCCCGCAGCATAGCGAGCAGATTATGGGAAGGAATCTTCTCGAGGGGCATCGTGAACTGGAAATAGCTCTTGTATTTGGCCGCCTCGGGATTGTCCTTTGCCGCACGGGTCACCTTCGAAACGACCCTCCGGGTACGGAAGATGGACCGCAGTCCTTCCCGGACCGATGCCGTCTCGCTCAACCTTTCCGCGATGATGTCCCTGGCTCCGGCGAGTGCCTCTTCCACGGTAGGGACCTTCTCTCCGAGATATTTCCGGGCTTCCTGCTCGGGACGGGCCGTTTTCCCGGTCCAGATCGCATCGGCCAGGGGTTCCAGTCCCTTGGCGATCGCTTCAGTCGCCCGGGTCTTCCGCTTCGGACGGAACGGGAGGTAAAGGTCCTCTATCTCATCTGAACGGACGGAATCTTCGATCTTCCGGCGGAGTTCCGCAGTCAGTTTGCCGGCCTCTTCGATGGTCGAGAGGATTGTCGCCTTCCGTTTCTCCATATCGGCGAAGACATCGGCCCAGTGCTTGATCTCCGCGACGGCGATATCGTCCAGACCTCCCGTCCGTTCCTTGCGGTAACGGCTGATGAACGGGACCGTGCAGCCGTCGGCGATCAGTTCGGCGCAATTCTCAACCTGCCATTTCTGGACGCCGAGAGTCTCGGCGATAAAGCGGGTATAAATCTCTTTCATATCCTTATTCTTGGGAGAAATCCCGGAGTTCTTCCCGGTATGCGTTGAATATCTTGGACTTGGACAGGAAACCGAGATAACGGCGGTCCTCGGCGGTCACGACCGGCAGGTTCCATGCCCCGGTCTTCTCGAACTTCCGCATCACGCTTTCCATCGTCTCTCCTTCGAAAACATATTCCGGCGCGGAGCGGACGTAATTATAGACATGGTTCTTCCCGTACAGTTCGGGGATGAACATATCCTTGCGGATATCCTCCAGCGAAACGAATCCCTGGAACCGCCCCCTGGCGTCCAGGACAGGGAAAATGTTCCGATGCGAAGAGGAAACGGCGTCCACCAGTTCCCCGAGGGTCGCATCGATGCTGACCGGCAGGAAATCCGTCTCCACCAGGGAGTCCGATTTGAGAAGGGTCAGTACGGCCTGGTCCGAATCATGGGTCAGCAAGTCCCCCGTCTTGGCGATCCGCTTGGTGTAGATCGAGTATTTCTCGAAGATGCGGATGGTACCATAGGAAACCGCCGATGTCAGGATCAGGGGTACGAACAGCTGGTAACCGCCGGAAATTTCGGCAATCAGGAAGATTGCCGTCATCGGGGCCTGCATGACGCCCGCCATCAGACCCGCCATCCCGACCAGAACGAAATTCGCTACAGGAACGGCCCCGGGACGGATCAGGTTGACCGTCGAAGCGACGACGAAGCCCGCAATGGCCCCGGCGAAAAGCGTCGGACCGAACGTACCGCCCACTCCCCCGCCCGCATTGGTGAAGGTCATCGCAAAAACCTTCAGGAGAAGGATCAGGGCAAAGAAAATGGGCACGGACCATTTCCGGTCCATCAGCGGAGACAGGGCGGAACCTGTGTCCACGGAGGCCACGTCACCGCGCAGGAGCGCCCCGACGGCATCGTAGCCCTCTCCGAAAAGCGGAGGGAACAGGAAAACCAGCAGACCGAGAAGGGATGCGCAGAGGGCCCAGCGGAGCCAGGGATTCCCCAGTTTTCCAAGCCCGTCTTCGAGACGGAGCGTCATCCGCAGGAAATACAGAGAGCAGAATCCGCAGAAAACGCCGAGCACGATATACAGGGGGATGTTACCGATCGAGAAAGGAACGGTCGAGACAGCGAACTGCGTCGTCTGCCCGAGACTGATATACGAAACCATCGTCGCCGACACGGTCGAAATGAGCAACGGAAGGATCGACGACATGGAAATATTGAAAAGGAGGATTTCCAGGGTAAAAAGGACCCCGGCCAGCGGTGCGTTGAAGATGCCTGCTACGGCACCCGCCGCCCCGCAGCCGAGAAGGATGGTCATGCTCCGGTAGGAGAGGCCCATGTACCTTCCGAGATTGGATCCGATAGCCGCTCCGGTATACACGATCGGCGCCTCCGCACCGACCGAACCGCCGAAACCGATCGTCAGGGCGCTCGTCACCAGGGAAGACCACATGTTGTGACGGTCGATCCGGGACTCGTTCCGGGAAACCGCGACGAGCACTTTCGTGACGCCGTGCCCAATATCCTTCTTCACGACGAATTTCAGGAGGAGGAAAGAGAGCAGCATGCCGACGCCGGGCCAGACAAGGTACGCGTACCGGAGCCCGGTCCCGGAAAGAAGGGTCTGGAGGGAATGGATCGCAAGTTTCAGCAGAACGGCAGCCGCCCCGCAGCAAAGCCCGACCACCAGGGAAAGGACCAGAAGGATATTCCGTTCCGGCAGTTTATGCAAAAGGGCCCGCAGAGGGGCCCAAAGGTATTTCTCTATTACATTGTTCGGCATGGCCCTGGACTAATCGCCGGAATCATCGGAAGGGTCGGAATACTGGGAGATGTTGTCGTCGGGGAGGGTCTCGCCGCCTGCATCGGATGCTTCGGCGCTGCTGCCGGCCACCGCCTCGTTTCCTGCATCTTCCTCTCCTTCGAGCCAGCGTTCGAGATCTTCCATGTCATCCGTCTTGACGTTGATCTTGACCAGATAAATCGCGTCAGGAATCTCGACGGTCACCGCATAGAAACTGGTTCCGTCCGGCTTGGGATACTTCACAAGGTCGGCAAGATAATCGGAAAAACCCTTCGGATACTTTGCGGCGAAAGCCTCGGCCAATTCTTCTGACATCTTTTCGTAGCTTACCACGTGTCTTTTCTTGTTGTCTGTTACCATAGTCGGTGCGGTTTATTTTTTCTTTCTGCTTCGCGGTGCAATATTAATGGATTTTTTTGAATTCATCACATTCTTTGATGAATTTTTGAAGAAAAATGATTTCTGCTGCCGTTTCCGCTCCATATCGTGCTCCGTAAACACCGGTTTCATGTCCCGCGGATCGATTCCGCTGTAGAACATGACGGAGGAAGTCGTCATCGGAGTAGGCGTGAAATCCTGGACCTGGTCCATCCAGATTCCCCTCAGGGCCGGATGGGACGAGAGCGCCTGCATGTCCTTCATAGTGCATCCGGGATGGCTGGAGATGAAATACGGGACAAGCCCGACGTGGGTCCCCGCTTCGCGGTTGATCCGGTCGAATTCGGTCCTGAGCCTCTCGAAAAGCCGGAAGGAAGGCTTCGCCATCTTCTGGAGCACGTGGTCCTCCGTATGCTCCGGTGCGACTTTCAGACGGCCGGAGGTATGGTCCAGGACAAGTTCTTTCAGGTACGGCTGCGAAGTCTCGTCGACGAAGCCTTTCTCGGAAAGGAAAAGATCGTACCGGATGCCGCTGCCGATATAGGAATGGCGGATACCCTTCGTCGCATCGATCCTGTGGTAAAGGCTGAGCAGCCGGGCGTGGCTCCGGTCCAGGTTCGGACAGGGTGCCGGAAACAGGCAGGACCTTCTCCGGCACTTTTCGCAGAGGGAGAGGTCTTTCCCGTGCATCCCGTACATGTTCGCCGTCGGCGCACCCACATCGGATATGTTCCCGGCGAATCCGGGCAGGTCGTTGAGGGTCTTGACTTCCTTCAGGATCGAGGCCTCGCTGCGGTTTTGGATGAATTTGCCCTGATGGGCGGCGATCGTGCAGAAATTGCAGCCGCCGAAGCAGCCCCGGTGGGTATTGACCGAATACTTGATCATGTCATACGCGGGGATGCGTTTCCCTTTATAGCGGGGATGCGGGAGTTTCGTGAAGGGGAGGTCCCAGAAGGAGTCCATTTCTGGTTCGGTTGCCGGCGGGAAGGGAGGATTGACCTGGACATAGCCGTCCCCGACGGGTTCGATGATCGTGTCGGGGTGCAGCATGTTGGCGTGGGTTTCGATCCAGTGGAAGTTCTCCGCGAATTTCACCTTGTCCCTCTGGCATTCCTCGAAAGAATGCAGGATCAGCCTTCCTGAAGAGGGGGCCTCTTCCGGGAGGCTCTTCGGCTTCCCTTTGACGAAAAAGGCGATCTGGGGGATCTGCTGCATGCGGTGGCGGGACCATCCGTGCTCGATGCCGCGCGTCAGCTCCAGCATCGGCCTCTCACCCATTCCGTAGCAAAGATAATCCGCCCTGGAAGAATAGGCGATGGAGGGCAGCAGGCAGTCCTTCCAATAGTCGTAATGCGTCAGCCGGCGGAGCGATGCCTCGATTCCCCCGATGATGACCGGGACCTCCGGATAAAGCTGCTTCAGGATACCGGTATAGACCGTGACGGCATAATCCGGCCGGGCGCCGGCTTTCCCCTCCGGGGTATAGGCGTCGTCGTGCCGCAGCCGCTTCGATGCCGTATAATGGTTCACCATGGAATCCATGGCCCCGGAATTGACCCCGAAATAGAGTCTCGGAGCGCCCAGTTTTCGGAAATCCCGGAGATCGTCCCGCCAGTTCGGCTGGGGTACGACGGCAACGCGATAGCCCCATTTCTGGAGCCATCGCGCGATAACGGCCGTCCCGAAGGACGGGTGGTCGACGAAGGCGTCTCCCGTCAGGATGATGACATCGATATAGTCCCACCCGAGGGCCTGGACCTCCTTCGCCGAGGTCGGGATCATATATGCCGATTCCCGGGTCATCGGTTACATCCGCTCGGGAAGTTCGATGCCGAGAATGCCCATGGCACGGACAAGGATATCCGCCAGGGTCCCGATCAGGACGAGGCGGAACTTGAGAACCGCAGGATCCGGTTCCCGGAGGACCGGAGTATCATGATAATACTGGTTGAATTCCTTTGCGAGATCGAAGGCGTAGTTGGCGACGAGGGCCGGACTGAGGGCGGCGCCCGCCTCCGCGACCTTCGAGGGGAAGAGATTAAGGAGCTTGATCAGCCGGACTTCCTTGGCGGAAGGGACAAGATCCGTCGTGATGTCCGAAGGGCCTGTTTCGATCCCCTGCGCCGCGGCTTTCCGGAGAATGGAGCGGATCCGGGCGTGGGTATACTGGATGAAGGGGCCCGTATTCCCGTTGAAATCAATCGATTCCTTCGGGTTGAAGAGCATCGTCTTCTTCGGATCGACCTTGATGATGAAGTACTTCAAGGCCCCGAGACCGATCATACGGTAGAGCTGGTCCTTTTCTTCCTCGCCGAGATCGGCGAGTTTTCCGTTCTCCTCGGAAGTCCGCTTCGCCTCTTCGTACATCTTCTGGATCAAGTCGTCGGCGTCCACGACGGTTCCCTCCCGGGACTTCATCTTGCCTTCCGGCAGTTCCACCATCCCGTAGGAAAGATGGAAGATCTGGTCAGCCCAAGCGAAACCGAGCTTCCCGAGAATCAGCTTGAGAACCTGGAAATGGTAATCTTGCTCATTCCCGACGACATAGACGTGCGAATCGAGGTTATACTGGGAGAAGCGGCGTTCGGCCGTTCCGAGGTCCTGCGTGATATAGACGGACGTTCCGTCCCCGCGGAGCACCAGCTTGCGGTCCAGTCCGTCCGCGGTCAGGTCGCACCAGACCGAGCCGTCGGCTTCCTTTTCAAAGACGCCCGACTGGAGTCCCTTCTGGACCAGTTCCTTGCCGAGCAGGTAGGTGTCCGACTCGAAGTCGACCTTGTCGAAGGAGATTCCGAGCGCCTTGTACGTTTCGGCGAACCCGTCCAGGACCCAGCCGTTCATGGTCTTCCAGAGTTCCCGGACCTCCGGGTCGCCCTGTTCCCATTTGACCAGCATCTCGTGGGCCTCCGTGAGGGAAGGAGCCTTTTTCTTGGCCTCTTCCGCGTCCATTCCTCCAGCCACCAGAGAAGCGACTTCCTTCTGGTAGATATCGTTGAAAGCGACGTAGCAGTCCCCGACGAGATGATCCCCCTTGATGCCGGTAGAAGCCGGCGTCCGGCCGTTGAAGGCCTTCTGCCAGGCCAGCATGGACTTGCAGATATGGACCCCGCGGTCGTTGACGAGGGTCGCCTTGATGACCTCGTTTCCGCAGGCCTTGAGCAGGCGGGAGACGCTGTCCCCGAGGAGATTGTTCCGGATATGGCCCAGATGGAGCGGTTTGTTGGTATTCGGGGAGGAGAACTCGACCATGATCCTCCGCCCGGTCGGCGGAAGCTGCCCGAAAGCGGGATCCGAGGCGATGGACTGGAACATCTCATCCCAATAAACCGACGAGAACGAAAGATTCAGGAATCCCTTGACGGAATTGAACGATGCAATCTCCGGCACGTTTGCGACCAGCCACTCGCCGAGGGCGTTGCCGGTATTCTCCGGAGTGGTACGGGACAAACGAAGAAGAGGGAAGACTACAAGCGTGTAGTCCCCCTCGAATTCTTTCCTTGTGACGGCCACCTGCAGGGTTGCGGTTTCGACTTCCGCCCCGTAGCGGGCCTTGACCGCCAGGGCGGCCTTGTTTTGAATAAAGATTTCAGGTGTCATCTTGAGAAAACCGATTAGCCCAGGTAATCCTTGAGGAGACGGCTCCGGTTGGGGCTCTTGAGCCTCCGGATCGCTTTCTCCTTGATCTGTCTCACCCGTTCGCGGGTCAGCCCGAAACGCTCGCCGATCTCCTCGAGGGTCATCTCCTGGCATCCGATGCCGAAGAAGGACTTGATGATCTCGCGCTCCCGGTCGGTCAGGGTCGAAAGGGCCCGTTCGATCTCGGTATTCAGCGATTCGTTGACCAGTCCGCGGTCCGCGCTCGGGGAATCGTCATTCGGAAGGACATCCAGGAGGGAATTGTCCTCCCCTTCGACGAACGGTGCATCGACGGACACGTGACGTCCGGATACACGGAGGGTATCGGAGATCTTGTCCTTCGGGACATCGATCATTTCCGAGAGTTCCTCGTTCGACGGCTGACGCTCGAACTCCTGCTCGAACTTGGACAGCGCCTTATTGATTTTATTCAAAGAACCGACCTGGTTGAGAGGAAGACGGACGATCCGGGACTGCTCGGCGAGGGCCTGCAGGATCGACTGCCGGATCCACCATACCGCGTAAGATATGAACTTGAATCCGCGGGTCTCGTCAAACTTTTCGGCCGCCTTGATCAGACCGAGGTTCCCCTCATTGATCAGATCCGGCAGGGAAAGGCCCTGATTCTGATACTGCTTGGCGACGGACACCACGAACCGGAGATTCGCACGGGTCAGTTTCTCGAGTGCTTCCTGGTCTCCTTTCCGGATACGCTGCGCAAGCTCAACTTCCTCTTCCGGGGTCACCAACTCTTCCCTTCCGATCTCCTGGAGGTATTTGTCCAGGGATGCGCTCTCACGGTTGGTGATCGACTTTGTAATCTTTAATTGTCTCATTGTATAGCAAACGGTTAGTTCCTACTCCTTGCCGAAGCCGAAGAAGGTGGACTTTCCGTTTTCATCCAGGCACTGGATATAGACAGCCCTTCTGGCCTTCTTCGCGATGGCAATCACGTCTTCAGGCTTCGAAACAGGCTCGTCGTTGACATAAGTGATGATCATTCCGCTGCGGGCGCCGGCTTCCGCCATCTTCCCGCTACCGACGGAAACGATGCTGACACCTCCCCTGAGGCCATAGGCTCGAAGGGTCTCCGCATCGGCGGCCTTCAGGTTGGCTCCATAGAAGACGGTCGTTCCGTCAACATTCACTTCTCCGGTCACAGTCGCCGTTCCGTGGAAGGTCACGGGAACGGTATTCTGCTTTCCGTCACGGATATACGTAATTTCGGCAATATCGCCGGGCCGGAAATTGTTCACTTTTTCCTGGACGGAAGCCCCGTCGGTAAGACGGTCGCCGTTGATGGCGATGAGTACGTCGCCCTTCTTCAGGCCGGCCTCTTCTGCGGCGCTTCCTTTCGAAACCTCGTTAATAATTACGCCGCTGGTGGAAGAAAGTTTCATTTCTTTGGCAATTTTGTCATCGACCGGCTGCATCGTGATGCCGAGGACGGCGCGCTTGACGGAGCCGAAATCGATCAGGTCTTCGACGACTTTCCTGACGATATTGACAGGAACCGCAAAGGAATAACCGCTGTAGGAACCCGTCTGGGAGATGATGGCGGTATTGATTCCCACGAGCTCTCCCTTCTTGTTGACGAGGGCGCCGCCGGAGTTTCCGGGATTGACGGCCGCATCGGTCTGGATGAAGGATTCGATCTTGAATTCACCGGTGGAATTCGGCATCGAGCGGCCTTTCGCGCTGACGATGCCTGCGGTGATGGTCGAACGCAGGTTATAGGAAAGAGGGCTGCCGATGGCGAGGACCCACTCGCCGAGACGGAGCTGGTCGGAATCGCCGAAAGGAATCGTCGGCAGGTTTTCCGCATTGACCTTGATGATGGCCACATCCGTCGCAGGGTCGGTTCCGATGACGGTCGCATCGTATTCGTGGTTGTCATTCAGGGTCACCTTGATCGAAGTCGCGTTCTCGACGACATGGTTGTTCGTGACGATGTAGCCGTCGGGACGGATGATGACGCCCGAACCGCTGCCCTTCTGTTCCCGGGACTGGGGCTGGCCGTATCCGTACTCGTCTCCGAAGAAGAAACGGAAGAACGGATCGATCTGCTGATACTGCTGGCGCATCTTGACCGTTACTTCGACATAGACGACTGCCTGGACGGCCGCCTCGGCGGCATAAGTGAAGTCCGGATAGTCAGTTTCTGCCAAATTGACAGTTTTCACGGTATTGAACCCCTGCTGCGCCTTTTCCCCGTCAGTCACGGAAGAGAGAGCGCCTTCGATTTTGTTGCTGGCCTTTACTACGCCATAAGCCGTCAGTCCGCTGAGCAGGACCGAAAACAGCACTACAAAGAAACCTTTTTTCATACTATTCTTGATTTATCGTTTTGCACACGGGTACCATCCCTATGGGTGGTGACGGCACAAATTTTTCAAAATATATGCCATTCCAACAGATTTATTTATTATATTTGTGAGTTGACACAGATAACAGAAAACTAAAATTGATTGCTATATGAAATTCAACATTTCCAGTACCGACCTTCTCAAGGGACTGATGGACGTCTCGAAAGCGATTCCCGCCAAATCGGCTCTTCCGATCCTCGAGAATTTCCTCTTCGTGCTGAAAGATGACAAGCTTCAGGTAACGGCTTCCGATTCCGAACTGACCCTCCGCACGGAGATCAAGGTGGAGAAGTCCGAAGAGGAAGGCAGCATCGCCGTTCCCGCACGTCATGTGATCGACCTTCTCAAGGAACTCCCGGACCAGCCGCTGAAAATCCGGACGATGGGAGAGAGTTCCTTCGAATGCAGCTGGGCGAGCGGCAACTCCGTCCTCCCCTATTTCCCGGCTGACGATTATCCGGAAATCAAGACGACCGGTGAGGACGCCCAGAAAGTCGTCTTTCCCGCCCAGTCTCTCCTCGAAGGGATCGCCGGGACCGTCTACGCCACCGCGGACGACGAGATCCGGCCGGCCATGAACGGTATCTTCTTCGACATCGATACCGCTTCGACGACCCTCGTAGCATCGGATTCCCACAAGCTGATCTGCTATACCACGACCGATGTCAAGGCTTCCGAAAAGTCTTCCTTCATCCTGCACAAGAAACCCGCGAACGTCCTCCGTTCAATCATCGGAAAGGATGTGGAAACCGTCGAGATCGCCTTCGACGGCAATACGGTCGTCTTCAACTTCGGCGTCACGACGATGGTCTGCCGCCTGATCGTCGGCCGCTATCCGAAATACCGCGACGTCATCCCGCAGAACAACTCGAACATCCTCAAGATCGACAGGACCCTCCTTCTGAATACGGTACGCCGCGTCGCCGTCTGCTCCAACAAGGCCTCGAACCACATCAAGTTCGACCTGAAGGAAGGACAGCTCGAGATTACGGCCCAGGATCTCGGATTCGCCCTGGCCGCCTATGAGAAGATCGCCTGCGACTACAAGGGCGATGAACTGACGATCGGATTCAAGTCGACCTTCCTGACGGAGATCCTCTCCAACATGAGCTGCGACAACCTCGTCATCAAGTTCGCGGATTCCCGTCGCGCCGCCCTCCTCCTCCCTTCCGAGGAAGAAGCGGAGAGCGAGAAGATCTGCGGCATCCTCATGCCTATCATGATTTCCTAAACGCTTATGGAACTGAACCTCCAGCGGCCGTTGCTCTTTTTCGACATCGAGAGCACCGGCTTGAATATCGCGACCGACTGCATCGCCGAACTCAGCTTCGTCAAGGCCCTTCCCGGCGGAGAGACCCGGATCAGGACCTGGCGCTTCAAGCCCTGGGACTACAATGCCGGCAGACAGTATCCGATGACCCCCTCGGCCTCCGCGGTCAACGGAATCAAGGATGAGGATTTGAAAGACTGCCCCCGTTTCTGCGACAAGGTAGACGAAGTCATCGAATGGATCGGAGACAGCGACCTCGCCGGATTCAACTCTTCCAAATTCGACCTTCCGATGCTCGCGGAAGAGATCGAGCGCGTCCGCAAGTATACGGGAAAGGTGATCGACATCAACCTGCACGACAAGCGGATGGTCGACGTCCAGAACATCTATCATTTCATGGAACCCCGGAACCTCAAGGCCGCTTACCGATTCTATTGCGGAGGGGTCGATTTCGATAACGCCCATTCGGCGGAAGCCGATACCGTCGCCACCTACGAAGTCCTCAAGGGCCAGTTGGAAATGTACGGGGACCGTCTCAAGAACGATGTGGAATTCCTCTCCGGCGTCGCCGGACGTCCGAAGACCATCGACTACGCCGGCCGCCTTGTGATGGGAGACAACGGCGAACCCGTGATCAGTTTCGGCAAGCACAAAGGGAAGACCGCACGTGAGGTCTACCAGAATGAACCCTCCTATTTCGCCTGGATCGAAACCGGAGAGTTCACCCTCGACACCAAGCGTCAGTTCGCCCTCCTCAAGCAGCGCTTCGACAAAGAAAAGAGAGAAGCATGGCATGCCCGTCAGGAGCGTCTCAACCGCCCTGCTACGGATGAGGAACTGGCTTCCCTAGCCAACAAATTCAAAACTGGAAAACTGTTCTGAGACTTCCCCTATTCAAGTTTCAGATAATAGGTCAGACTGTCCGTGTCCTCCCCCCGGAAGACACGGACAAGATCTTTCAGGAGGAGGTCAGGTCTTGCCGCACCGCTTTCCCAAAAATCGTTTCCGCCGCCCGGCGCCTGCCGGCGGTTATTGTTGTATATCAGCATCCGGTCGATCGGAAAACCCGAAAACAGCGGGTGGGCTGAAAGGAGGTCTGCCCGGGATTTGCACCAGCCCGGATGCAACCAGGCATCGGCCTCCTGCGCTAGCGAATAGGCCTTTTCGACGCTGATGACCGAGGACTCGCTCTCTCCCGGCTGCGCACCCAGCACGAGTCCTCCGGCGTCCCCGATGAGCCGGGTCATGTAATTCCCGCCCCCCGGGATGAACCACTGATCCCCGTAAGGGATGTTGACAAGGACTTTTTTCCGGGGGCCACCGGCAACTCTCTGATTTTCATAAGCTTCGCATACGGCAGCGTAGACGGAGTCCGCCATGGACCTTCGTCCGGTCAGGGCCCCGAACAGGCGGATATACTCCGCCCTTGCCAGGGGATGGGATTCAAGATGGTCGTTCACGAGGGCTACCCGAACCCCGAGAGAACGCAGGACCCCGAGGAAACGGGGTTCGGCGTCAGAAACCGTATAGGCGAGGACGAGGTCGGGATGGAGCGAAAGGATTCCCTCATAATCCGGTGCCGCGTCGTACCCGACTTCGACAGCTCTTTCCCGCACGGAGGGATTCGACACGTAGGACAGGCCGGAAACGCCCGTCACGGCATCCTCCGCCCCGATGGCTGAGAGATAGCCGACATAGGAGGTCGACATGCAGACGAGACTCCTGACCGGACGGTCCGTCGGGATCGTATCCCGGGAGCCGTCGAACGGAGAGATAAGGACGACCGCATTGCTGTCAAGGGAAAACCACCGGGCGCCGGCTCCCGGGTCTTCCCATCCTCCGATCCCGCGGCGGCAGGAAATCAAAGGCAGGGTCAGCAGGAGGAGGAAAAGCAGGCGTCGGAGTGACATATCGGCAATTTTTTTCCAAATTTACGGAATTATTCATACATTTACCCATCCAAACCGACTTTTCAGATGAATCCGCAAAAGCAAGTCAAGATGATGGACAGCGGAACCGTACGGTTCAACGCGGAAGGCGGCCTTCCGGGGGCGCTCAACAAGGTCATGACGGAAATGGGCAAGGAGGGCGGAACCGTCCGCCGGGAAGGAGAGGACTCTGCGGTCCTCGACGCCTCCGGCGCCTGGCGCAACCGTTTCATCACGGCCCGCGTAGAGCCTTCCGGAGAAGGGTTCGCAGCCTCTTTCCGCGAAGGGAACAGCCTTTCCCGTACCGGACGCATCGTCAGCTGGTCCGTCTCATTTATCCTGATCGCCTCCATCCTGGCCTTTTTCGGCTCCTGGTGGAGGCTTCCCTGTTGCCTCTGCATCGCAGCGCTTCTCTTCTATGTACTCACCGCTCCCGAAGACGCCTGCAGGCGCCGCATGCAGCGGATTATCCACGAACTCGGACAATGATATGAAAACCCTCTTCATCCGCAAGATTTCCCTGCCGGAAGGGACTGTCCCCCAGGATATTCCGGCCCTCTTTGACCGGATCGGCCTCAGTTTCAACCCGATAGGATGCGACAACTGGAACTGGTCCGACAGCAATCCCGATGTCCGTTTCCGGATCGCCCATGCGTCAGACTGCCTGATCCTGCATTTCCACGTCAGGGACAGGGAGGTTCGCGCCGTCAATGGGACCGACAACGGTCGCGTCTGGGAAGACGCCTGCTGCGAATTCTTCGTCTCGCCCGACTGCGACGACAATTACTATAATTTCGAATGCAACTGTATCGGAACGCTCCTGCTGCACGGAGGGAAGAAAGGAACGGACCGTGGAAACGCCCCTGAAGAGGTCTATCGGAGCGTTCTCCGCTGGAGCAGCCTAGGGCGTGAAACCTTCGAGCACAAGGAAGGCGAACTGGAATGGGACCTCGTCGAAATCATTCCCGCCTCGGCCCTTTTCAACCACGGGATCTGCTGTTTCAACGGCAAGGCCATGCGGGGGAATTTCTACAAATGCGGGGACCTTCTCTCGAAGCCCCACTACCTCTCCTGGTCACCGATCGACCTGCCGAAGCCGGCCTTCCACTGCCCCCAATTCTTCGGAGAACTCCTTTTCGAGTAGCTAGAAGAATTTCACGATTTCCTCGAGAGGTCTCCGTTCAGGCCTCTTGGGATCTTGTGCCCTGTACCCGAGAGCGATAACCGCCATGACCGTTTCCGATTCGGGAATTCCGAAACCGGAGCGGATCGCCTCGCTGTCGCGCATTCCCATGATCAGGGTATCGAAACCCATGGCCCTCGCTTTCAGGACGAGGTACGCATTGCTGAGGCCGGTGTCATACGCCCCCCAGCCGTCTCCGATCTCGTTGGTCTGCCGATCCCCGAAAAAACCGGACTTACCCTTTTCGAAGGTAGAGACGATCAGAACCGGAGCTTCCGAGACCCGGTCCTTGTTGCCCCCGATCATCCCGAGCAGCTCATTCCGCTTTTCGGAACTGATGGCGACATAATACTTCGCGGGTTCCCGGTTGGCCCAGGACGGGGCGTCCTGGACGGCCAGAAGGAGTTCGCGCACCTCGGCTTCCGAGACCGTCTTGGCCGGATCATAACTCCGGACACTCCGCCGGGAAGAGAGGACTTCGTCAAAGGACGGAGCGGTCTGGACGGTATTCCGGACACAGGCTGCGACGGCAATCGCAGACAACAGGATAAGGCTGATTTTTCTCATACGATATTCACTTTTTCAAATTTGTATCCCAGACGGCAGAGTTCGATGGCGGCACCGATCCTGAAAAGGACTTCCACGCTTGCAAGAAACATCCGGTAGGCCTCGGCCGTCCCGGGTTCGGGGCGCTCACGCATCAGGTAATGGTACGCCTCGCCGGAGCATGTCTGCATGGCATGAACGCTGCGACGGGTCTCCTTGAGAATCGTTCCGGTGATGTGATCGTCCATATCATCGAAGCCCCGCTCCCCCTGAAAGAAGGAATAGGGGCTGTCCATATACCCGGCCCAGTCCTTGTCCCAGAGATGGGCGACCGCCATCCCGAGATACCCGGCACACGCGAGACAAAACTCCGGATAGGCGTTGAACTCGCGGACGGCGTCCCCATAGAAAGAGGGGGCGTAGCGCACCCACGCCTCATCGATATCCGGCGAACTCAGCAGCGTCCCTTTCAGGAGCCCGGCATCCGTGCAAACCTGCAAAAGATGAGTCCTCAACGCTTCCCTGTACCTATCTTCAACACCCATGTCAAACAGTCCTCTCTTGATATGATCATTGCCACAAAGTTAAAATGATTCATTCAAAAGTCAAATAATCGGCGTATCTTCGCGGTCTGAATTTTGCTCAACACCGACGAGTACATGAAACACAGGACATTCTTGACCCTTTTCTTTCTGCTGACGTCCCTATTTGCAGGCGCCCAGCAGCGGAAAGTCACCCTTTCCGGATATGTCCGGGATGCGGAGAGCGGCGAACCACTCCCCCAGGCCGTCATCTACCTGGAAGACAAGAAGACCGGGATTGCCGCCGATGCCGTCGGTTTCTATTCCCTCAGCGTCGGCCCCGGAGAACACACGATATCCTGCTCCTATTTCGGATATATCACCGAATCCGTTCCCGTCAATCTCTCCAAAGGCACCAGCCTGGATTTCAACTTGCGGACAGACCCCCGCGAGCTGGAAGCCGCGACCGTTTTCTCCCGGTCGAAACGCGAGGAAATCCAGCTGCCCCAGATGGGGCTGGAGCGGGTCGACGCCGGACTTGTCCAGAAACTCCCGACCTTGATGGGCGAAGCCGACATCATCCGCGTCATCCAGATGATGCCTGGCGTCCAGACCCCGAGCGAAGGAGCGACGGGATTCAGCGTGCGGGGCGGCGGGGTCGACCAGAACCTCATCCTCATGGACGGAGCCCCCATCTATAACTGCGGCCATTTCCTGGGATTCCTGTCCATGTTCAACGGCGACGCCCTCCGCGGCGCAGACCTGTACAAAGGCGATTTTCCGGCTTTTTACGGAGGGAGGATCTCCTCGGTGCTGGACATTGCGACCAAAGACGGAAACAACCGTTCTTTCGGCGGGAACGCCTCCATCGGACTGATTACGTCCAAACTGTTCGTGGAAGGGCCGGTCATTCCCGGGAAGCTTTCCTTCTTCGTAGCGGGGCGCCGGACCTACCTGGACCTGTTCTTCCCGCTCCTGAGCGACCATATTCCGGACAATACGCGGATGTATTTCTACGACCTCAACGCCAAGCTCAGCTGGACTGCCGGCGAAAAGGACCGGGTCTATCTGAGCGCCTTCAGCGGCAGCGACGTTTTCGGCTTCTCGATGGAGGAGTTCGACCTCGGGGACATGGTCTTCGGGAATGCGAACCACACGCAGTCCCTGCGGTGGAACCACGTATTCTCCCCCCGCCTCACCTCCGACGTCACGGCATACAATTCTCTCTACAGGAATACCATCGGGGTCGATATGAGCGAAGCCTCCTTTGATTATGCGCAGACAATCCGGGAAACCGGTGTGAAAGCGGGATGGACCTGGTACGCGAACCCGCGGAATACCGTCAAAGCCGGCGTCCAGCTGGCCTGGTACGGCATCGCCCCGGGAGAAACGGTTCCGAGAGAGGAATCGACCTATGTCAATCCGGTCAAAATGAGCGAGATCCATGCGGCCCATCCGTCGTTCTACCTCCAGAATGAACAGAAGATGGGCCCCCTCACCCTCCGCTACGGGCTCCGGTTCGCCACTTTCACGACCCTCGGTCCCACGGAGCAGCGGTATTTCAATCCCATTACCCATGCGCTGATCCGGACGGAGGAAGTCGCGAAAGGCGACAAGATCCAGACCCGGTCCGGCTGGGAGCCGAGAATATCGGCGTCCTGGAGCCTTACCGAGGACCTCTCGCTGAAAGCCGCCTACGCCCGGAGCTACCAGTATCTCCAGCAGGCACGCGTCAGCATCACCGGCAGTCCGGTCGACACCTGGTTCACCGCCTCCCCCAACGTGGAGTCCCAGCGCTCGGACCAGTATTCGGCCGGCGTCAACCTGCTCCTGGCGGACCAGGCCCTCCAGCTTTCCCTCGAAGGATTCTACAAAGATAACAGGAACACCATGGACTTCATCGACAACCCCGGCCTCGTCATCGACGACCCGAACCGGGAGGGGCTGCTGCGTTTCGGGAAATCCTACGCCTTCGGCACCGAACTGATGCTGAAATACGAGTTCGCCCGCTGGAACGGCTGGCTGGCCTATACCTGGTCCCGGTCCGTGTACGACATTCCGGAAATCAACGGCGGCAAGCCCTACCCCTCCCCGCTGAACCACGAGCACGCGGTCAACTTCGTGCTCTCCTATGACATTACCAAGCAGCTTGCGGCATCCACGGAATGGGTCTTCTACAGCGGAGCTCCGACGACCTATCCGGTCGGACGGTTCCATTTCCGGGACGTGTGGAAACCCGTCTATTCCGCCCGGAACGAAGACCGCCTTCCCGATTATCACCGGCTGGACCTCTCCCTCACCTGGCGGACCAAGGCCCGCCTGAAGGGAAAACGCTGGAGCGGGGAATGGAACCTTTCCGTCTACAACGCCTACGCCCGGCACAATGCCTGGTCCATCGCCTTCAATTATGACCGGGAGGAAGACAAGGCCCAGTCCCTCAAGGTCTATCTGTTCACAGCCATCCCGTCCCTTTCCTATAACCTGAAGTTCTGAGTATGAATAAGTCCCTGATATATATAGGATTCACGCTCCTGTTCCTGTCCTGCACGGAAAAGGTCGAGCTCCGTTCGAAGGCGGACTACCACGATTACCTGGTGGTTGACGCGCTCCTGACCGACCGGGCGACGGACACGCAGACCGTAACGCTCTCGAACACGGTTTCCTATTTCCAGGACGAGGCGGTCCCGATGGTCAAAGGAGCGGACGTGTCCATCAACGGACAGCCTTTCACCGAAACGGAAGACGGGGTGTATACAGGTCCGGAAGGGTTCCACGGCGAAATCGGAGGCAGTTACCACCTCCGGATCGTGCTGCGGGACGGCACGGTCCACGAAGCCGATGCGACCATGCCCGAACCCGGATTCGAACTGGACGAAGTCGATTATGCCTATGCGGGGAACAAAGCGCTCGGGCTGGACAGCCTCTGGACCCTCGCCATCTGGGGACGGGACCGGGAGGCGGCCAGCTATTACTGCGTCCGCGACGGGATCAACGGCCATTTCATCCCTTTCCAGCTGAACGAGATCATGGACGACAAGTATTTCAACGGCAACGAGATCAAAGGCTTCCCCATCACGACGCTCTATCAGAGCGCCATACTCTACAAACAGTTCGGAGAGTGCTACAAGTATCTCGAAAAGGGAGATGTCATCACCCTGGAAGCCTATACCCTTGACAAAGGATACTTCGACTTCCTCTTCTCCCTGTTCATGAGCACTTTCTCCGTTCCCATCTTCTCTCCGCAGCCGGCCAATGCCCCGACCAATCTCAGCGGGGAGCATGTGCTGGGCTGGTTCGCCGCCTGCCCCGTCACCTCCGCCGAAGTCATCGTCGACGACCCCCATCGGCCCTATTACAAGAGGATGCTCAAAAACTTCGGCACGGAGTAAATTAAATCCGAAAATAGTGTATCTTTGAAGTATGCTTGAAACCCGTACGGATCTGAGGGCTCTGACCGAGGAGCAGGTGGCCGCCGTCCTGACAACGGAGGGGCGGGTGCGCGTTGTCGCGGGTGCGGGATCGGGCAAGACCCGGACACTCGTGTACCGGTATGCCTTTCTGACCGGGGACATGGGCATTCCGCAGAGCGACATCCTCTGCATGACCTTTACGAACAAGGCCGCACAGGAGATGAAGGCCCGGATCGGGGCGCTCTCCCCCGGCGGGGTCGTCGGGGATTTCGTGACGACGATCCATGGATTCTGCGTCAAATTCCTCCGACGGGAGATCTACCGGCTCGGTTTTCCCGAGAACTATCTGATCTACGATGAGGAGGACATGAAAGCCCTCATCAAGGAGGTCCTGGAGGAATGCGGGATTCCGCGGAGGCAGGGCATCGTCGGAAATTATCTGGAAGACCTCGGCGCTTTCAAGGCCGCTACGCCTTATATTCCCCGGTTTGTCATTCCGACTGCTCCGATCCGCCCGGAAGACGTTCCCGTTTTCGGAAGGATGGTCCTTCGGCAGAAACGGTATTTCGCCCTCGATTTCGATGACCTTCTCTATTATACGCTCCACATCCTCGAAAACTTCCCGGAGGTCCGCAAGAAATGGCAGCAGCAGTTCCAGTACATCATGGTCGATGAGGTCCAGGACTGCGACAAGGACGAATGGCGGCTCTTCACCCTCCTCAGCGAAGGGTACGGGAACCTGTTCATCGTCGGCGACGCGGACCAGGCGATCTATGAATGGAAAGGAGCGCATCCCGAACTCTTTGTCAATTACTGCCCCGACAAGGATATCTACCTGCAAAACAACTTCCGCTCGGTGCCGAACATCGTCTGCCTTGCAGACAGCATCATCCGGAACAACCGCAACCGGCTCCCCCGGACCTCGGTTACGATGCGGCCAGCGAACAGGATCCGGACAGTCTTCTGCCACTGCCGGAATGAGCAGGACGAGGCCCGGAAGACAGCCCTGGTTCTCAAAAACCTCAACCGGAAAGAAGGTCTCGCATGGAAGAACATGGCGATCCTCTACCGGGCGACCTATCTCTCCCGGGCGATCGAGCAGACTTTCATCCGGGAAAAGATTCCCTATGTCATCTGGGGCGGGGTCCGCTTCTTCGAGAGGAAGGAAATCAAGGACGCGCTGGGATATCTGAGACTGGCCGCCCTCGACGATGACATGTCCTTCAAGCGGGTCGCGAACGTTCCCTCCCGGAAGATCGGGAAAAAGACCATGGACCTTCTTCAGCGGTATGCCGCGTCGAAAGGGTGCTCGCTTTTCCGGGCTTTCTGCGAGTCCGGGATTGCCGCGAAAAGTACCGAGGCGAGGAAGTTCATGGAAACGGTTCTCGAAGCCCGTAGGCAGATGGGCCCAAGGTCCATTTCCGCCCTTCTCGAGATGCTTCTGGAAGGGAGCGGGCTCCTGGAGATGTACCGGGTCGACACCGAGGAAGAGCGGCTGGAGAACCTGCAGGAGCTCCTGAAATCGGTCCGTCTCTATGAGGAGGAGAACCGGAACGAGGAGGAGCTCGGAGCCGTGCGCTACCTGCAGAATATAGCGCTCTATACCAATGCGGACTACCGGAAGGAGGATGACAAGGTGCGGCTGATGACGGTCCATCAGGCGAAGGGCCTGGAGTTCCCGCTGGTCTGGGTCTACGGGCTCAGCGAAGGGGTCATGCCGAGCCACCGCACGATCCGGGAACGCGGCGAAGCCGGACTGGAAGAAGAGCGGAGGCTGATGTACGTCGCCTGCACGCGGGCGATGGACCGGCTGTACTTCTCGGATTCGGAAGGATTCAACGTGCAGAATTCGCAGGCGAAGTTCCCGAGCCGGTTCATCTGGGAGGCTCAGGACGGGAACGGCCCCCTCTATGATATTGAAGGGGCGTTCGACTCTTCGCTCTGGGACGGGACGAAGCAGCTCATCCGCTCGCTGGATTCCCCGGAGCCTGAACCCGTCTCCCCCTTCGGGACAGGCTCTCTGGTCCATCACCCGGTATTCGGGGACGGTGTCGTGACCGACGAGGATCCCGACGCCGGAACCGTCACAGTGCGTTTCGAGGAGTTCGGCACCCGCCGTCTCAATCCCGCCCTCCTCTCCCCCGTCCAGGACTTCTGATCTGTAAACTTTTCGATTATGTATAAAAGAATCCTTCTGATCCTGACCTTTCTCACAAGTGTCGCCCTTGCCTCCGCCCAGCCGCGGAAAGTAACGGTGAAAGAGTTTCTGAAGCTTTCTCCGAGCGATACGTCAAGCTACCTCGTTCAAGGCGTCGTTACGAAAGTCCGGAGTTCGGTGAGCGGCAGTTTCTACCTCCAGGACGGAACCGGGACCATGCTCGTGTACGGCATTGCGGATCCGGACAATCCACGCTTGAACTTCACCCAGCTGGACATCGTCCAGGGTGACACGGTCTCCGTGAGCGGCCGGTTCACGCTCTATAACGGGACGACGAAGGAGATGAAGGACGGACGCCTTGTCGCAAAATCGGACGGTCCGGACCACAACCTTCCGTTCTATGAACGCCTGAACCGGAAACCCGCCTTCAAGGGGAAGGCGGGCGACGAGGGATTGGAAGCGTTCCGGATCTGGGTCCAGAGCCATGTCCACGCCCCTGCAAGCGGATCGAAAGGGACCGTACTTGTCCGATTCGTGGTCGGACGCGACGGCGGCGTGCAGGAGGTCCGGGTCCTACGCGGCGCATCCCCGGAATTGAACGACGAAGCGGTCCGGGTCGTGAAAAGCGCCCCGAAATGGAAGCCTGCCAAGATGGACGGCTCTCCGGTCCGCATTCCCTTTACGGTCCGGGTCGTCTTTGATTAGAGAAAAATGGCTTCCGGGTTGATGCAGAGGCTATTTCAGGAAGACGAAGAAAACGGCGAGGACGAGACAGACGAAGGCGACGAAATGGTTCCACTGGAGAGGCTGTCCCTTGAATACGAAGAGGACGAGGAGGCTGAAAACGGTCAGCGAGATCACCTCCTGGATAACCTTGAGCTGGAGAAGGTTGAACGGTCCCCCGTTTCCGGTGAAGCCGATGCGGTTCGCAGGGACGGTCAGGCAGTACTCGAAAAAGGCGATCCCCCAGGAGAAGAGGATGACCAGGATCAGCGGCCAGCCCGTCGAAATCTTCATTTCCTGGAGTTTGAGATGGCCGTACCAGGCGAATGTCATGAACACATTCGAGAACAGAAGCATGATGATTGTCCAGATCCCTCGCATCGTTTTTGGATTTAGCGCGCAAATTTAATACATTTGTGAGATAAAACGAATAACAAAAGAGAGATAATATGACCTTGATCAAATCCATCTCCGGTATCCGGGGAACCATCGGAGGAACTCCCGGAGACGCCCTGACTCCCGTCGACATCGTCAAATTCACTTACGCCTATTGCGCGACCCTCCCCCACAGGAATCCCGCCCCGAAAGGGGAACGCTACAAGATCGTCGTCGGCAAGGACGCCCGCATTTCCGGGGACATGGTCGAGCAACTGGTTGTCGGAACCCTCGTCAGCTGCGGGGTGGATGTCGTCAAATGCGGATTTGCATCGACCCCGACGACCGAGATGGCCGTCCTCTTCGCCGATGCGGACGGAGGCATTATCCTGACCGCGTCCCACAACCCCCGCCAGTGGAACGCCCTCAAACTCCTGAACAGCCGGGGAGAATTCCTCACCGCCGCAGAAGGACAGGAAATCCTCACGCTAGCAGAATCCGACGAGTTCGATTTCGCCGACGTCGACCATCTCGGGACGATTGAAGAAGAGGACTTTACCGACCGCCACCTGGATGCCGTCCTCGCTCTGGAGGCCGTCGACGCGGATGCGATCCGGAAAGCCGGATTCACCGTCGCCCTGGACGCGATCAACTCCGTCGGCGGAATTATCATGCCCCGCCTTCTCGAGAGGCTCGGCGTGCGATGCATCTGCCTCAACTGCAACCCGACCGGCGACTTCGCCCACAACCCGGAACCTCTTCCTGCCAATCTGAAAGATCTTTCGGAAACCGTGGTCCGCGAAAAGGCAGACCTCGGCATTTCCGTGGACCCGGATGTGGACCGTCTCGCATTCATCTGTGAAAACGGCGAACCTTTCGTGGAAGAATATACGCTCGTCAGCGTCGCCGACTATCTCTGTGAACTGGCCGAAAAGGAAGGGAAGCCCATCGCCACCGTCTCCAACCTGTCCTCCACCCGAGCACTCCGCGACGTAACCGAGGCGCACGGCGGCCGGTACTACCCGGCGGCCGTCGGTGAAGTCAACGTCACGACGAAGATGCACGAAGTCGGCGCCCTGATCGGCGGCGAGGGTAACGGAGGCGTCATCTACCCGGCGATCCATACGGGCCGCGACGCGATGGTCGGAGTCGCCCTGTTCCTCTCCAACCTGGCGCACAAGAAGATGAAAGTATCCGAACTGAAAAAGACGTACCCCCAGTACCGGATCGCAAAGAACCGCATCGAGCTTTCCGACAAGTCCCTGATAGACAAGATTCTCCTGAAGCTCCAGGAAATCTATGCCGCAGAGGACGTCAACACGGTCGACGGAGTGAAGATCAGCTTCGAGGCCGAGCGGAAATGGGTCCATCTCCGCAAATCCAACACCGAGCCGATCATCCGCATCTATGCGGAAGCACCCACCCTCAAAGCCGCGGAAACCCTTGCCGGGGAGGTCATCGCCGTCGCGGAAGGGATCATCAGGGGATAAGGCCATGTTCTCATTCCGGACGACACCGCTGGAAGACCAGCTGGACAAGGCCCTCCGGGACGGGAAGGTCGGCTGCTTCTGTACCCAGAACTGCTGGGATACGGACCGCGGACGGTGGATGTACGACATCTTCGCCGACCGGGGCAACCTGTCCGTCGTTTTCAATCCCCGGGAGGCGGAACTGACCCCCGGAACCAACCATATCGAATTCGACATCGACCGGCTCCGCGGCCTCAACGCCATCGTCGTGGAAATCCAGGACGTGGGTTCCCGCTATTTCAACTATACCAAGGACGTTTTCCACCTGATGGAGATCCTCAACCTCCTCGGCGAGGAATCCCCGTCCCTGTATGTCGTGGACCATATCAACCCGGCCGGCCGCGTCGTCGAAGGGTCCATTCCGAGCGTCGCCTCCGAACTGTTCGTTCCGAAAGTCGCCCACCGTCACGGACTCACTCTCGGCGAACTCTGCAACCTCTTCCACAATGAAATCTCGGCGAAATTCCCCCTGCACATCATCTCGGCGATGGCAAGCGGGACTTCGCGCCAGTTCATGCCCTGGACCATCCCTCCGGCATCGGACATTCCGGGACTCTTCTCCGCCTACGTTTACAGCGGCGGCGGTCTGTGGAACAACACGAATATCAATCCGGGCATCGGAACCGCCCGGCCTTACGAATACATAGGAGCGCCTTTCATCAAGCCGAGCCGGATGGACCGTCTTCCAGCCCCGGAAGGAGCCCTGCTCAGGCCATGCTCCTTTACTCCTTCCGCCGGCAGGTATGCCGGGCAGTGGTGCTTCGGCTACCAGATCCTGCTCGTTCCCGGAGAGAACTACCACTCGCTCATGCACACGCTCCAGCTCGTCCGGTATTTCCGGGAGGTCTATCCCCAGTTCGAAATCTACGACGATTTCTACCTGAAACTGGCCGATCCGGTCATGGAAGCCTATGTCAAGGGCGAAATCGACTTCGACATCGTCCGGGAACATATCAAGCTGGAAGAGCAGAAATGGATCCGGAAAGCCAAGCGCTACCTGCTCTACGATGACCAGCCCTTCCGGATGAAATAATCTACCGGGTTACGGGCCGGAGGATGAAATGGAAGGACCTTTCCCGGGCCGGAATCAGATACTCATCCAGGGGCAGGGCTCCCCATGAGTTGGTTCCGCCGACGCCCATCTGCATCGCTTCGAAATGGACCCAGGTCTTCCCGGCCGAACGGTCGGTCAGGCAGGCTTTCGAGGCAAGATCGAGGGAATGCTTCGGCGCCGCTTCGTTCTTGCTGAAAGAGATGCGCTTCAGCGACTCTCCTTCTTCATAACAGTCCAGTTCGGATTCGCTGAACATGAGAGCGGATCCGGAGAAAGCGGCGTCCGAACGGATTTCCAGGCCCAGATGGTTCCCGTCTGTAATCTTCATGTACCGCATTTCCGTATGGGTTCCGGACTCCTGCGCACGGACATAGGAGAGATGATACTGGTCTTCCACCCGCTGGACATACCGGTCCATCAGCGCCGCAGAATTCCGGTCGCAGTAATTCTCCCAAGGCCCATAGCCGAAGAAATCAAGGTTCGAGCAACTTCCGTTCATGGCCAGTTTCATCCCGAACCGGGGCAGGAGCGGCATTTTTTCCAATCCGCCGGCATCCCTCATTTCCTCCCGGACCTCGATTGTGCCGTCCCGGCCGACAGTATACGTCAAGACCACGGCGGCAGCCCCTCCAAGCGGTTCGAACTGCACGCAGAGTACCCCGTTCTCTTCAGTGAGCTCCCGGACCTTGAATTCCGGGACATGCCAGACGGCCGACGTCTTGTGCAGGCGGGCTCCGAAATCGTTTTCCGTATAGGCCCGGCTGAAAGACGGGACCATCGGTTCTGCCAGAAGTTCCTTTCCTCCAAGCACATAGGAGCATAGGGCACCGGTATCTTCATCGAAGACCGCGGTCCAGGAGACTGGACGGTCGACCGGTTCTGCGACACCAGCCGTTTCCCCGGAATAGATGATCCTGGACCCTTCCCGGCGGGGAATCGCAGTTTTCGCGGCAGGTGGAAGGACGATCGCAGGCTCAAGGAGAGCGAACTGGTCGTATGCGATCTCCGTCCCGGCATCAAGGAGCGACTGCGCCTCCTTCAACCGATAACGGACGGTCAGGTAGACAGGGACGTCGCCGGTACGCGAAAGTATCTCCGAACGCTTGACTCCGAGAGGGATCCGGGCAGTTCCCTGCGGAGCCACGTCAAGATCCTGCACCACACCGGTGCACACGGTACGCCCGTCCGCCTTGATCTCCCAGGACAGGGAAACATTCTCCAGGCCGACAAAGAAATGCTCGTTGAAAACCCGGACCGTCAAATCCTCCCCCTCCTCCAGCGAAGAGAGAATATTCCGGTGCTGATAACGGACCTCATAGGCATGCGGATGGAGAGTGCGGTCCGGCGCGACCAACCCGTTGCAGTTGAAAGAACCGCACGATGGCTCCTCTGTCCCGTAATCTCCCCCGAACGCCCAGATATGGTCCGTTCCCTTCCCGGAAGGGTCTACCGGCTTGTAGAGTGCCTGATCCGCGAAATCCCAGATGAATCCGCCCTGGTAGCCGGGGTATTTCCTGATCAGATCCCAGTACTCTTTGAAATTCCCGACCGAATTGCCCATGGCATGGGCATACTCGCAGGAAATCAAAGGCAAGGACGGATTCGATTCGAGATAATTCCTGACCCAGTCCGGCCCCTTGTACATCGGACTGGCGATATCGGTGTTGTATCCATCGGCGCGGAAGGCTCCCTCATACTGCACCGGACGCGAAGGATCATAGGACTTGATCCAATCATAGCACGCCTCGAAATTCGGTCCGTTCCCGGCCTCGTTGCCGAGACTCCAGATGATGATACAGGGATGGTTGAAATCCCGAAGGACCATCCGCCGGTTCCGGACCAGATGGGCAGCCTTGTAATCAGGCCGGCGGGCCAGGGTCTTTTCTTTGAATCCCATGCCGTGCGATTCGACATTCGCTTCGTCCAGCACATAGATTCCATAACGGTCGCAGAGGGCGTACCATTTCGGGTCATTGGGGTAGTGGGATGTCCGTACCGCATTGATGTTCAATTGCTTCATGATGCGGATATCGCGGACCATATCTTCTTCGGAGACGACATATCCCCGGTAGGGATCGATCTCATGGCGGTTGACTCCCTTGATCAGAACGGGCTGTCCGTTCACGAGAAGCTGCGCACCCCGGATTTCCACAGTCCGGAACCCGAACGGGATCTCCGTACTTTCACAGAGCCCGTTCCGGTCGCTGGCCCGGACTTTCAACGTGTAGAGGTACGGAGCTTCAGCGCTCCACAGCGCGACACCGTCCAGGACCCTGGAGCTGCGCACGATCCTCCCGCCGTATTCGGACTTCTCTCCTTTTTTCGGAACCGGCTCCGAAAATGAAAGGACCTGTCTGCCAGCCGGGTCGGTCACTTCATATTCTACGGAAACGATACCGGGAGAGACCGTTGTCACGACCGCCAAGCGTCCGTCCATGGAAGCTGTTATCTTTATGTCTTCCAGGCGTTTCCGTTCACGGGTATAGATATATGTATCACGTGAGAGTCCGCTCAGGCGCCAGTAATCCTGGTCTTCCAGATAGGTTCCGTCGCACCAGCGGAAAACCTCCAGGGCGATCAGGTTCTCACCGGCTTTCACGTAAGGGGTGATGTCGAAACGGGCTTCCAGTTTGCTGTCTTCGCTGTACCCGACATACCGGCCGTTCACCCAGACCCGGAGATTGGAGGTCGCCGATCCTACGCACAGGCAGATCTGCCTGCCGATCCAGGATGGATCTACGGTAAAGGTGCGGCGGTAATCGCCGACCCGGTTCCGCAGGGTCGGCGCGAACGGCGGATTGGTCTCGGAATTGCCCTTCCAGGGGAATCCGCTGTTCAGGTACACCGGATTCCCGTATCCGTTGAGTTCCCATGCACCCGGGACCGGGATGGTCCCCCAGGCGGAATCATCGAATCCGACGGCTTCAAAACCCTCCAGACGTCCCTCCACGGAAGGGTTCCAATGGAATTTCCAGATACCGTTCAAAGAGAGGGTCTTCTGCTCGAAGGTCGTGAACGTGGAAGACATGGGCATTCGGTTTTCTTCGAAGAAGGCAGGGTCCTGCCAGGGCTCCAGGGGTTTTGCCGGAAGCAGGGAAGGCAGGAAAAGGAAGAGTGCCGCCAGGAAAGCGGATAAGGCTTTGTTCATGGAATGACTCGGTTTAACAACGGCAAGATACTAATAAATTGCGAATAATGCTTGCAAAGCCGAAATAAAAACCTTATCTTTGCCGTCCAAAATTGTAAACAATTAATTAGAAGCGAAATGAAAAAAGGAATTCATCCCGAAACCTACCGTCTTGTAGCTTTCAAGGATATGTCCAACGAAACCGTGTTCATCACCCGCTCCTGCGCTCCTACCAAGGAGACCATCATGGTGGAAGGTGTTGAATACCCCGTAGTCAAGCTTGAGATCTCCAATACGTCTCATCCTTACTACACCGGCAAGGTCAAACTCGTCGACACCGCCGGCCGCGTGGACCAGTTCTATCAGAGATACAAGAGCAGAAGGAAATAAACCTCCTTCCGAAGGTAAGAAAACGCCGACCCCGATGGGCCGGCGTTTCATTTTCCTACTTGAGGTATTTGCTGAAAAATTCCCAGACGGCGTCGCAGGTATCCATATCCTTGAGCGCCCAGGAATGCTTGCCGCCGATGACTTCATAGAGACGGACCTCGATGTCGGGACCGCCTTTCCAGGCCGGATCGCAGCCGACGAAACGGTGCAGGACGACCGGATTCGACTCTTCTCCCTTCAAAGGCAGTTCTTCGGTAACCTCATAGGTACAGCGGGCCTCCGCGCTCCAGCGTGCGACCGCCTGCGGGACTCCGATGTACGCGCCCCAGCCTCCTTCGTCCTTCAGGTCCCCGTTCCAGAGCGAAGTCTTGTCCAGGGTGCCATGGACCTCCATCAGCGGCACGGCCGCCTTCGGAGCGTATTTCTTATAGGTCCATTCCATCGTCAGGCCGGCTATAGGCGCGAAAGCGTTGAACACCTCGGGATGGAGGTAGGCCATCAGGTAGGACATCTCTCCCCCGTTGGACATGCCGGTCAGGAAAGCGTTCCCGGGACTCAGTCCATAGGCCTTGCGGAGATGTTTGACGAGGGCGCAGAGGAAGGCCACGTCATCCCGTTTGAGGTCTTCCTGGAAAGGATAGCCGACATTCCAACACGGTTTCCCGCGGCCGTCCTTTTCCCCTTGCGGGTAACAGACCGCAAATCCTTCCCGCTCAGCCGTTTCCAGCATGGCGGGGCAATAGCCCTCGGCTTTCCCGCCGTAACCGTGAAGGACGATTACGATCGGCGTCGAGGCATTAGCGCCTTCCGGAAGATAGAGCCAGTAGGTCCGCTCCTCGCCGCGGAACCGCCAGGTATGGCTGACGGTTTCCGCTGAAAAAGCCGTCAGAGGGAGCAGCAGGGACAGCAGTAAGAAAAATCGTTTCATAGCTATTCAACGGGTTTATCGGTCAGAGCCCATCCGGTCAGGGTTGCGATGCAGGGAATGACCCCGTAGGCGAGTTTCCGGTGGGCGGCATAGGCGGGATGGGAGCTGGCGCCCAGCTCAGAATGGGAATGGGCGGCCGTGGAGAATCCCAGGAATTCCACCTTGTCCATTCCGCTTGCCTCCGCGGCGTCACGGACATATTCTCCCAGTTCCGGATCCCGGTTCGCCGCCAGGCAGAGAACCGGATGGTCCTCGCCGTAGAAGTCCTTGATTTCCCGGAGCAGGGTGATATAATTCTTGATGAAGTTCTTCTTCAGCGGCTGGAGCGAAGTCGAGAAGTCATTGGCTCCCAGGTAGATAACGGTAATGGCGGGCTTGACCGGCATCCGGTCTGCCGTCCACTTCGGAGCGTCGGGCACCTCGTCGAAACCGTTGTCGAAGACGTTCTGGTAGCGCTGGATCATCGTATATCCCTTGAGCTTGCTGTTATAGTTGCGGATAATGCCCATGCCGGAGTGGGCGATGACATAGATGTCGGCATCGAAATAGCGCCCCGCGATCGCGGCGTAGGTTTTGTTCTGGTTCTCGGTCTCGGGCTTGAAGGGATCGGAAGCGACACTGTTCTCGGAACCGTACCCGCAGGTATAGGAGTCGCCGATGAACTCGATGACCCTCGGGCGCACCGGCTCGGCGGCGACAAGGTCCCCGGCCGTTATGAACGAGGAGAAAGTCGTCAGCCCCTGCTCCCCTTCCGTCCGCTTCTGGAGGCAGACCGTATGGACCTCGGGCGCCTTCTTTCCGTACCTGGCCTTGAAATCGGACTCGTCGTAGAGGACGACGAGTGAATCCTTTCCGAAAGTCGAGATAACCTTGTCCGCTTCGGGACCCGGCCGGGCGTCTAGCCAGACGTTATAGTAATTCTTCTTCGTATCGGAGACCTTCATGGCCAGGTAATCTCCCGTAAAGGCGACCCGCAGATAGGAGCCCGACCAGTCCATGGAGACCCGGTTCCCTTCTACGAGGGTACGGCCGACGTAAACGATCCGCTCATCCGAAGCCGGATTGACAATCCGCGTTTTGGTTTTAGAAGCGAGCGGAAGGGCCGCCGCCAGGAGAAGGAGGACAAGATACTTTTTCATATGATTCAATTTTAGGCAAAAATAACAAAAACTTGTTATATTTGTATGATAAACAAAACATCATTTCGATTATGGCTAACAAAGGGAAAAAGGCGCTTGCCTGGACGATCGTCCTGCTCCTTCTGGTCGGAGCGGGGTTCTGCTATTACAAGTTCTTCTGGGTATTCAGTGACGGAACGAAGACAGGCGAGCTCAATACGCTGACCTATACCGGCTATTTTTTCAAGACCTATGAGGGTGAAATCATCCTGACCGGTTACGGCAAGTCTTCCGGCAAATCCGGCGGCACCGGGACCGTCCAGTCCAAGAACTTCAAGTTCTCCGCGGAAAAGGAAGTCGCCGAGCAGCTCAAGAACCTGACCGGGCAGCGCGTGACCGTCCACTTCAAAGAGTACAAGGGAGCCCTCCCCTGGAGAGGATACGAACGCAGCATCGTGGACCGCGTCGAAGGCTATGAGCCGGTCGACCCGGGTTCCTATCACCTTCCGTATGATGCATCCGCCGAAGAGATTTTCCTGTAATGAAAAGAATCCTTACCCTGATGTGCGCCGCAGCTTTCTGCAGCGCACTTTTTGCCCAGGAGGGCATCCTCGACCGGTATCCGGCAGGTCCCGCCGGCGGTACTCCCCTGACGATGCAGGAAGCTGTCCTCGGCCGGAACGTCTACCCGGAAAACATCTACTGCTCCTGGAGGAACGACAACGAGTACGCCTATTATAAGGACGGGGCATGGAAGAGCGGGAAACTGGACCCGGAGCGTTCCGTCGGCGGGAAAGAGACCTGGACCCCGGTCTTGAAGGGGAACAGCCTGCTGATCGCCAAGGGCGGGGACACCCTCGCCGTCGCGCTCAGCAACGATCCCGGAATCGTCTATGGACAAAGCGTCAGCCGGAATGAATTTGGAATCGAAGGCGGGTACTTCCCCTCCCCGGACGAGTCCCGCATCGCTTTCTACCGGAAGGACGAGTCGCTCGTGACCGATTTCCCCCTGCTGGACATCAAAACACGCACCGGCAGCCTCCGGAACATCAAATACCCAATGAATGGGATGGATTCGGAGCGGATCGGTCTCGGTGTGTTCATACCCGGGACGGGCGCCCTCGTTTATATGGATGTCAAGGATTTCGGGGACGACCGTTACCTGACGAATGTCGCCTGGTCCCCCGACAGCCGTTTCCTCTATATCCAGGTCGTCGACCGGAGCCAGCACCATATGCGCCTCAACCAGTACGATGCGGCGACGGGACGTTTCCTCAAGACCCTCCTCACCGAGGACAATGAGGCTTGGATCGAGCCGCTCGATCCGATCGTGTTCCTCGAAGGCAGGAACGACCTTTTCCTGTACCGGACCGACAACCGGGACGGATTCCGGAATCTCTATCTCGTCGATACGCTGGGCACACTCCGGCGCCTGACCGCCGTCGATGCGGATGTCCAGTATGTCAGAAACGACGGTAAGTCAGTCTATTACACTTCCGCTGAAGTTTCTCCCGTCGAGAACCATCTCTTCCGGATCGACCTGAAGATTCCCTCACTGAAGGGGAAGAGGGCAGCGGGAAGCGCCGTCCTGCAGAAGACCGTCTTCGGGAAGCCCCGGCGGCTGACACCCGACCGCGGCTGGCACAAGATCTCGATGAATGAAAGCTGCACGGCCTTCATCGATACGTGGAGCAACCTCCGCACCCCGAATGTCGTCGAACTGAGGCGAACGGACGGGACTGTGATCGAGCGGCTCCTGGAGGCCCGTGACCCGCTTGAGGGAAGGGCGGCCTGCGAGGTCGACTTCGGCTCAGTCCCGAGTGCGGACGGCCGTTTCGAAAACTATTACCGCCTCATCAAGCCACTCGGTTTCGATCCTTCGAAGAAGTACCCGGTCGTCGTCTATGTCTACGGCGGCCCCCATTCCCAGCTGGTCCAGGATTCCTGGCTCGGCGGAATCCGGATGTGGGAGATGCTGATGGCCCAGAAGGGGTATCTGGTCTATGTCCAGGACAACCGGGGCACCCAGAACCGGGGCGCCGCTTTCGAGAAGGCGATCAACCGCCGATGCGGCCAGGAGGAGATGGCCGACCAGATGGTCGGGATCCGGAAGCTCCTGGAACTCCCTTATGTCGACCCGGAGCGGATCGGTGTCCATGGCTGGAGCTACGGCGGATTCATGACGATTTCCCTGATCACGAACTATCCGGATGTCTTCAAAGTCGCCGTCGCAGGCGGTCCCGTGATCGACTGGAAGTGGTACGAGATCATGTACGGGGAGCGGTATATGGACAATCCGGCAACGAATCCCGAAGGGTTCGCCCTGACGAGCCTGATCGGTAAGGCCAAGGATCTCAAGGGAAAACTGCTGATCTGCCAGGGAGCGATCGACAATACGGTCGTCTGGGAGCACAGCCTCAGTTTCATCCACGAGTGCATCGTCAACAACGTTCAGGTCGATTACTTTCCCTACCCCTGCCACGAGCACAATGTCCGCGGGAAGGACCGCGTCCACCTGATGGACAAGGTTACGCTGTACTTCGAGGACTACCTCTGACCTCCCAGGCTTTTCTCCGGAGAAGTTTCCGTCTTGGGGAGGGTGGGCGCTTCGCTCCATGACTCCGCCGGGAACCCCGGCTTCGTAAATTCCGCGGAGCATCCCACACCTCCCCGATCCGACTTCTCCGGAGAAAGATAGGACGGGAAGGGTGTGTGCCCCGAGCGGAGATTGAGAGGAGCGGGATTAAGTGTTGCCGAGGGAGGGATCGTGCCGGAGGGACGACGGCGTGTGTTTGAGGGACGTTACAGGACAACGGAGTTGGACTGTAAAAGGACCGAGTTAGCCGTCGAGATCCCGGACGACAGCAACGCCCCGCTCCGAACCATGGAGCTCGGAGCATACCCCATCCTGGACGATATTGTTCTCTGGAAAAACGGGGGGGGGGGCTAGTCGGCGAGACGCTCCCGGGCGTAGGCTGCGGTAAGGGTAAAAGTCTTCTTGCGGGAAGAGGGAGCCTCGAACATGGCATCGTTCATCAGCTCTTCGCAGATCGCCCGGAGTCCGCGGGCGCCCAGTTTGCGGCTGATCGAGGTATCAACGATCAGGTCAAGTACTTCCGGCTCGATCACCAGTTTCATCCCGTCCAGTTCGAACAGTTTCTCGTACTGGCGGATGATCGCGTTCTTCGGTTCCGTGAGAATCCGCTTCAGGGAATCTCGGTCCAAGGTGTCGAGATAGGTCACGACCGGGAGACGGCCAATGATTTCCGGGATGAGGCCATAGGCGCGAAGATCCTGAGCCTCGACATATTGCAGAAGATTGTCCTTGTCGACGCGCTGTTTTTCCTCCGCGCCGAAACCGATGATCTGCGTATTCTTCCGCTGCGCGATGTGGCGCTCGATCCCTTCGAAGGCGCCCCCGCAGATAAAGAGGATATTCTGGGTATTGACATGGATGAACTCCTGCTCCGGATGCTTGCGTCCGCCCTTCGGAGGAACATTGACCACATTCCCTTCCAGGAGCTTCAGCATTGCCTGCTGCACGCCTTCGCCGGAGACATCGCGGGTGATCGACGGATTGTCGCACTTGCGGGCGATCTTGTCAATCTCATCGATGAAGACGATTCCCCTTTCAGCTTTCTGAAGGTCGAAATCGGCCTCCTGGAGCAGACGGGTCAGAATGCTCTCGACATCCTCCCCGACATAGCCCGCCTCGGTCAAGACCGTCGCGTCGACAATGGTGAAAGGGACATCGAGCATCTTGGCTATCGTCTTCGCCAGCAGGGTTTTCCCAGTTCCGGTCGGACCTACCAGGAGGATATTGGATTTCTCCAGTTCGACCCCGTCGTCCGGCCTGTCGACCAGGTTGTGGCCGATCCGCTTGTAATGGTTGTAGACCGCGACGGAAAGGACGACTTTCGCCCGGTCCTGGCCGATGACATACTGGTCCAGGAAAGCCTTGATTTCCTTCGGCTTCGGAGCCTTGGAAACGGGGACCGGAGCCTGGGCGGGCGCGTGCTGGTCATTGATCTCGTCCAGGTAATCCGAAGCCAGGCGGACGCAGTCGCTGCAGATATAGCCGTCAAGTCCGTGCAGGAGGAGGGAGACTTCGTTCTCTCCCCTTCCGCAAAACATGCAGTGATGCTGGGATGTCTGCTTCTTGGCCATTATCTCTTGGTCAGGATTTCATCGATCATGCCATACTCCTTCGCCTCAGCGGAACTCATCCAATAGTCCCTGTCCCCGTCAGCCGCCACTTTCTCGTAAGGCTGGCCGGTATGGGAGGCGATGATCCTGAAGAGCTCTTCGCGAAGCTTCTCGATCTCCTTGGCGGCGATAAGGATATCGCTGGCCTGGCCCTGGGCGCCGCCGAGGGGCTGATGGATCAGAACCCGCGAATGCGGAAGGGCGGAACGCTTGCCGGGGGCGCCGGCGCAGAGAAGGACGGAGCCCATCGAGGCCGCCATCCCGGTGCAGATCGTGGCCACGTCCGGCTGGACCAGCTGCATGGTATCATAGATGCCGAGTCCGGAGGAGACCTGTCCGCCGGGGGTGTTCAGATACAGGGAGATGTCCGCATGGCTGTCCACGGAAGAAAGGAACAGGAGCTGGGCCTGGATGATATTGGCGACATCATCGTCGATCGGCACGCCGAGAAAGATGATGCGGTCCATCATCAGGCGGCTGAAAACGTCCATCTGGGCGACATTCATTTTCCGCTCTTCGGTAATGGTCGGATTGATGTAGGCGTCGTAGACCGACTCGTACCGGTGCAGGGTCATGGAACTGATCCCGCGCTCTTTCGAGGCAAACCTGTTGAATTCTTTCTTGTCCATGGGAAGGAATTATTTCAATTCGCGGAACTTGTCTTCGGAGATCTTCTTGTGCTGGAGGGTTACGTGCTCGCGGATCGCGGTCATCGTCTTGTTGTCCTCGACCTGCTCCTCGATCTGGCGGGACTGGCGCTCGTCAGCAAGGATGGAATTCGCAGCATTCTTCAGGATATCCTGGGGGACATTGCCCATGCCGTACATCGCATACTGGTAGGCGGCATAGGACTCGGCGGCTTCCTGCATGTCCTTCTCCTCGACCTTCAGGTCGAATTTCTGCATGATGTAACCGCGGACGAGCTGCCAGCGGAAGTCGGCGAGGAAGGCGTCGAAGTCGGCGTCGATCTGCTCGGGAGTGAACTTACCTTCGTTGACATAGGCGAGCCACCTCTTCAGGAAGGCTTCCGGAAGGGCGATGTCAGCCTTCTTCAGGAAATAATCGCGGGCGTCCTTGGAAAAACGGTAATCGGCCTCCTGCCTGTGGTTCGATTCGATGCGTTCGACGATCTTGGCCTCGAACTCTTCGGCGGACTTGACCACGCCTTCCCCGAACATCTTGTCGTACGTCTCCTGGCTTTCCTTGGCGGGAACGAAGGTCTTGACATTGACGACCGTGACATTGAATTCGGGATTGATGCCAGGGAGTTCCTCTTTCTTGACCTTGAGCATGGCGGCCCGGTCGGTCTCGTTCAGGAAAGCCTCGTTGACATTCACCTGGAAGGTCTCGCCGGCCTTGCGGGCCACGAAGACGTTCCGGAGGTCATCGGCGACATTGCGGAGGGAGATATAGACTCCTTCCGCCTTGATCTCGCCATTGTCCAGATCAGCGACGATATAGTCATCCTCCTTGGTCGCTTCGGCCTCCTGGAGGGATCCGAGCTGCTGGAGCATGTTCTTCTTCATTTCCTTCTTGGCTGCCTCAGTGACATTGATGTCGTAATACGGAATCTTATCGTCCGCAGAGACTTCGAAGTTCAGTTCCGGAGTCTGGGCGATATCGAACTTGAAAGCGAAATCGTTCCCCGACTTCCAATCGAGCTCCGGCTGGTCCTCGCTGGAAAGAGGCTCGCCGACAATGCGGATCTTCTCGTCCCGGATGAAATTGTTCAGGGCGTCGGAAACGACGGAATTGACGCTCTCGTATAGAACCTGGTCGCCGTAAAGGCGCTGGATCAGGCTCAGCGGGGCCATACCTTTGCGGAAGCCCTTGATATCGGCGCGGCGCTTGATGTCGTTGAGTTTCTTCCTTTCGCTCTCCGCGTAGTCTTCCTTGGAAATTTCAATGGTTACCTGATAGTTCAGGTCATCGACCTGATTTTTAATGACGTTCATTGTATCTGATTTTAATATTTTTCATTTGGGGGCGCAAAGATAGGCAAAATATCTCACAATATCAATCCACTATCCCTTCTCGCGGTTGGGGTATTCGATCCGTTCATGATAGAGTTGCCCGAGATAGGCCTTGAGGACCGACTTGACCTTTTCCAGTTCGCGGATCGAGATTTCCGCCTGATCGAGCTGCCCGTCTTTCATCTTTCCCTCCACGATCCGCTCGACGAAGGCGTCGAAGGCGTCCGGGGTGAATTCCTTCAGGGTGCGGGAGGCAGCCTCGATGGAGTCGCAGAGCATCAGGATGACCTGCTCCTTGGAAGACGGTTTCTTGCCGGGATAGAAGAAATCCGCGACGTCGGCGGGATCCCCTCCCTCATTGAGATACTTGTTGTAGAAATATCCGGTGCTTGCCGTTCCGTGGTGAGTCAGGATGAAATCTGTAATCACTTCAGGGAGACCGTTCTCCTTGGCAATCTCCATTCCGTCGGAGACGTGGCGGATGATGGCCTGGGCGCTCTGCTTGGCGGTCAGGCCGTCGTGGTAGCGCCGGGCTCCGGGGACGCCGCTCTCATTCTCGATGAAACAGAGCGGATTGGCCATCTTCCCAAGGTCGTGATACAGGGCGCCCGCCCGGACGAGGAGCACGTTGCCGCCGATCGAGCGGGTCGCGGCATCGGCCATGTTCATGACCTGTAGGCTGTGCTGGAAGGTTCCGGGAGCCTTGGATGAGAGATCCTGGAGGATCTTGTTATTCGTATCGGCGAGCTCCTGCAGCCGTGTATTGGAGACCAGGTTGAAGGTCTTTTCGAACAGGAAGATAAGCGGATAGAAGGCTACGGTCAGCAGGGATCCGAAGAAGAGATTGAGGATCGTCCGCCCGACTTCGCTGCTGCCCGGATCGATGAGCCGGAAACCCAGATAGACGACGACAAGGACAATGAAGATGATCAGGGCATTGATGAACTGGAGCCAGCCGCGGTTGAAATAATTGAACGTATAGAGGGTCACGACCCCTGCCGTGAGGAACATCACGAAAAGTTCTACCCCGTTCCCCGCGAAAATCAGCAGCGGGAGCAGGGATACGATGTAGACCGGCAGGACGACCCGGCGATGGAAGAAGGCCTGCAGATAGAGCGCGGTCACCGCGAAGGGAACGATATAGACGGCATGGGGGGAAATCCTTTCGGTGAAGAATCCCGCCAGGGCCGTCAGCAGGAAGATGGTCAGCAGATAATAATACCGGTTGCTTTCCTTGAAGATATCGCGGTTGGTGTAATAGATGCTGAAATAGAGGATGACGACCAGGGCGAGGGCGATCAGGATATTCCCGAGCCACATCAGGATCCGGGGGCCGTCATAGCCGTACATCTTGTTGTATTCCTCTTTGTAAGAGTCGAGGATCTGGGCGATTTCCGCCGTCACGATCTCCCCTTTCGAAACGATTTTCTGGTCGGCGTTGACATACCCCGAGGTCGGAGAAATGTAATCCGCCGATTCGGCGTGGGAGAGTTCGGTCATCGACCGGTCGAATTCCAGGTTCGGAATGATCAGCCCGTAGACCCCGGATTTGTCAAGCAGGGAATCCACATTGACGGAAGGGTAGGACCTGGAGACTTCCGCCATCAGCTTGTTCTGGGCGTCCGAGACCTTGTAGACCTCCGAAACCGGGAACTTCTGCGCCCGCTTCCCGCTCTGGACGAAGATGACCTCCCGGGAAAGGGCGGCCGAACCCTTGTCCAGCTTGATCTTCGCATCCGAAAGGACGCCGGTCTCATAGATTTCCCGGACCCGGGAAAGGATCGGCTGCTTGAGGGAAGCGTGCTTCCCGAAATCGAGCGTCTCGATCCCTTTGATGACGGTATTGGTCCTCTCCTGCGATTTCCTGTAATACGGGACGACACTCGTTCCGGCATTCTCTCGTTCCTCCTCGATCTGCTCCGGAGTCTTCAGGATCGGGAAATCGAACTGGGCAACCAGGGTCTCGTATGGCCATTGCGTCCCTTTCTTATAGTCGTACCCGAACTTGGCGGTCCTCGGCATGATCAGGACAAGGATCACGAAAAGCACGGCCAGGGAGATGAAACGGTGTTCGAACTTGGGCAGTTTCAGATTCATAACAAACTCAGTATCATTTGACAGGGCTATCTTTCTCCCGGGCGATGAAACGGCAGGTCAGCCGGTCGGTCAAGCGAGGGAGAACATGGTGGAACGCGACCGTCGCCTTTCCTAGCGGGGTCAGGATCATCTCCGAACGACGCCTGGCCAAGGCGAGGGCAAGGTACGAAGCGCACTTTTCCGCGCTCATCAGACGGTTCTCGTCGAGCGGGGTCTCCCCCTGGGGCGTTCCGTCGGCGAGCAGGGCCGCGTTCCGGACGTTCGAGGCCGTATAGCCGGGTGCGAAAACAAGCACGCCCAGTCCGTCGCGGAGATGTTCCATCCGAAGGGCGTCCAGGAATCCGCGTACGGCGTGCTTCGAAGCGGAATAGCCGCTGCGGGCTGGAAGGGCGGCATATCCTGCCACCGAAACGACCCCGACAACCTGCCCGCGGGATTCCAGCAGGTATGGAAGGGCATATTTGGTACAGTAGACCGTTCCCCAGTAATTGACGTCCATCAGTCTCCTGAGGACCGAAAGGTCGAGGTCCCGGATCGTAGCCCGCATCGAAACGCCTGCGTTGTTGACCAGGATGTCGATCCGTCCGAAACGGGCGACCGTCTCTTCGATGAGTCTCCGGCAGTCCGCTTCGATGGAGACGTCGCAACGGACGCAGAGGACGTTTTCCGGCGACGGGGACACTTCCCGCGACAAGGCCTGCATCTTTTCCAGCGACCGGGAGGCCATCACGACCCGTGCCCCGGCAGCGCCGAACAATTTCGCGGCGGCGAGTCCGATACCCGAACTCGCCCCCGTCACAATAATGACCTTGCCTGAGAAATGCCGCCGGAAATCCATTACTTCACGGTCATGGCCGCGATATCGTCACCGTCATAGGCGCCGGCATCGAGTTTCGCCTTGATTTCCTTGAAAGCCTTGAGGGTGTACTCGACATCCTCCATGGTATGGGCGGCCGTGGATACGATCCGGAAGATGATCATTCCCTTCGGAATGACCGGGTAGATGACCATCGAACAGAAGATCCGGTAATTCTCCCGAAGGTCCTTGGCCATCTTGGTCGCCTGGGCTACACCGCCCTTGATATGGACCGGCGTGACGCAGGCCTCAGCCTCCCCGATATCGAAACCTTCGGCCTTGAAACCGTTCTGGATCGCATGGGTGATCTGCCAGCACTTGCGGCGCAGCTCATCACCCTCCGGCGAATCGATGATCTCCATCCGCTTGATGTTTCCGAGCACGAGGGGCATCGGAAGGCTCTTGGCGTACATCTGCGAACGCATGTTCATGCGGAGGTAGTTGATGATCGAATGGGGACCGGCGATGAATCCGCCGATCGAGGCCATGCTCTTGGCGAAAGCCCCGATGTAGAGGTCGATTCCGTCCATGACACCGAAATGCTCGGACGTGCCCCGTCCGTGCTCCCCGAGGAGACCGAATCCGTGGGCGTCGTCGATGAGGATCCGGAAAGGATACTTTTCCTTCAGCGCCACGATCTTGTCCAGTTTGCCGAGGGCTCCGGTCATGCCGTACACGCCTTCGGTGATCAGGAGGACACCGCCGCCGTTCTCTTCCGCCTTCGCGCAGGCCCTGGCGAGGATCTTCTCGCAGTCGGCCATATTGTTGTGGCGGTATTTGTATTTCTCGCCGATATGCAGGCGGATGCCGTCCAGCAGGCAGGCATGGCATTCCGCATCGTAGACGATTACATCGTGCCTGGCGACGAGGGCGTCAATCGCGGAGACGATGCCCTGGTAGCCGAAATTGAACAGGAAGGCATCTTCCTTTTTCTCGAAATCCGCGAAGATCTTCTCGAGCTTCTCGTGATACCGGGTATGGCCGGACATCATGCGCGCTCCCATCGGGTAGGCAAGTCCCCACTCCGCGGCAGCATCGGCATCCGCCTTGCGGACCGCCGGATGGTTGGCGAGGCCGAGATAGTTGTTCAGGCTCCAGTTCAGGACCGGAATCCCGTTGAAAATCATGTGCGGGCCGAGTTCTCCTTCGAGACGCGGGTACATGTAATAACCGAAACCTTGTTCGAAATACTGGCCGATAGGGCCGCCGGAATCCCGGGTGATTCTGTCAAAAATGTCCAACATAGTATTAAGCGTCAATGTTTGCGTAATGAGCGTTTTCTTCAATGAACTGGCGGCGAGGCGGGACGTCGTCCCCCATCAGCATGGAGAAGGTCCGTTCGGCCTGGGCCGCGTTTTCGATCGTGATCTGGCGGAGAAGCCGGCGGGACGGGTCCATGGTGGTCTCCCAGAGCTGCTCGTCGGACATTTCGCCGAGACCCTTGTACCGCTGGACGGTCACACCCTTGTCGGAACCGCGGCCGAGACGGGCGGTCGCCTCCTCGCGCTGGGCGTCGGTCCAGCAGTAGACTTCTTCCTTTCCTTTCTTGACCAGATAGAGCGGCGGGGTCGCCAGATAGACATAGCCGTTCTTGATCAGGTCGAACATATAGCGGAAGAAGAAGGTCAAGATCAAGCAGGCGATGTGGCTGCCGTCGACATCGGCATCGGTCATGATGATCACCTTGTGGTAGCGGAGCCTGGACAGGTCCATCCGTTTTTCTCCGGTTTCATCCTCCTGCGCGACGGAAACGCCGAGGGCGGTATAGATGTTCCGGACTTCCTGGCTCTCGAAAGCCTTGTCGCCGGACGCCTTTTCGACATTGAGGATCTTACCCCGAAGGGGCAGGATCGCCTGGATCCGGCGGTCGCGGCCTTGCTTGGCGGTACCGCCTGCGGAGTCACCCTCGACGAGGAAGAGTTCGCACTTCTCAGGATCGCGCTCGGAGCAGTCGGCGAGCTTACCGGGCATTCCGGCGCCGGTCATCACGGTCTTGCGCTGGACCATCTCCCGGGCCCTGCGGGCAGCGGCACGGGCCGTAGCTGCGAGAACGATCTTTTCGATGATCAGCTTCGCTTCCTTCGGATGCTCTTCAAGGTACATGTCCACCGCGGCGGCGGTCGCCTGGGAGACGGCGGAAGTGACCTCGCTGTTGCCGAGCTTCGTCTTGGTCTGGCCTTCGAACTGCGGTTCGGCGACCTTGACGGAGATGACGGCCGTCAGTCCTTCGCGGAAATCCTCCGGCGAAAGGTCGCCCTTGAACTTCGCGAGGAGGTTGTTCTTCTCGGCATAGTTCTTCAGCGTACGCGAAAGGCCCATCTTGAAGCCCTGGAGATGCGTTCCGCCTTCGATCGTGTTGATGTTGTTGACGTAGGAGTAAATCTTCTCGGCGAAACCCGTGTTGTAGCTCAGGGCGATGTCGATCGGGATGATCTTGTCGGAGTTGACGCAGATCGGCTCCGGGATCAGCTGGGAAGCACCCGCATCGAGATATTCGATGAACTGCTTGAGGCCTTCCGTCGAATAGAATACGTTGCTTTTCTTGATCATCTTCCCGGTCGCCTTGAGTTCTCCGTTGGCATCCTCGACCATCTCCTCGACATCCTCGCGGAGGTCGGTCAGGCTGATGCGGATTCCCTTGTTCAGGAAGGAGAGTTCTCGGAGGCGGTTCGCAAGGGTGTCATACTTGTAGACCGTGGTCTGCTGGAAGATGGACGGATCCGGGTGGAAAGTGATGATGGTCCCCGTGTCGTCGGACTCCCCTACGACCTGGACGTCGGTGATCGGCTTTCCCTTGGAATACTTCTGGACGAAGACTTTCCCCTCACGGTGGATTTCCGCGACGAGAAGGTCCGAAAGGGCGTTCACGCAGGAGACGCCGACGCCGTGCAGGCCGCCGGAAACCTTATAGCTGTTCTTGTCGAACTTGCCGCCGGCATGGAGGACCGTCAGGACGACTTCGAGGGCGCTGCGGTGCTCCTTCTCGTGCATACCGGTCGGAATGCCGCGCCCGTTGTCCCGGACCCGGATGGAATTATCCTCGTTGATGACTACTTCTATCTCATTGCAGAATCCGGCCATCGCCTCGTCGATACAGTTGTCGACGACTTCGTAGACAAGATGATGGAGGCCCCTCTCGCCGATATCGCCGATGTACATCGACGGTCTCTTGCGGACAGCCTCGAGGCCTTCGAGAACCTGGATACTGCTGGCGGAATACTGTTCTTCCGCTTTCTTGATCTCTTCGTTTTCAATCATATTTTCGTACGTTTATTTTACGATTCCTATAAACGTACAAATATATGAAAAATTACTGAATATTCAAGCAGATTCCGGCAGTAAAATAGACCCCGTCTTCAGCGTAAAAAGGAACGCGCTGAATCGTCTGGTTCAGGAGGTTTCCCGCCTTGGCCCAGACGGACCAGCGGCGGTTGAAATTGTACTCTCCGAAGAGCCCGAGATCGACGAATCCCGGGAGCCTTACGATTTGCGAGACCGAAGAGCCGCCCGTCCCCTGGACCGTATACCGGGCATCCCTCGAAGTGGAGAAATTCCCTGTCAGGCCGGCCTTGATCCTGCCTTTCCAATCATACGCCGCACGGATGTCGCCCGTCAGGAGGGCCGGAGCGAAGGCATTGTCTTCCATCGAAGCGGCATGCTTGAAGGAAAGGATCCCGTCCACGTCGACGAACTGCGAATCGAAGAGGACTTTCAGGTCCGCAAACGCGAGTTTCATATCCGAATAGCAATACGGGGAAGAAACGAAGATAGACTCCATGAGAGCATGGTCCCAGACGGCGTATCCTCCGCTGAGATCCCACTGGAAACGCTTCTTGATGTTGCCCTTCATGCCCGCCGTAAGATTGATCCTCTCGATGGAATGGTCGAAAACGAAGGAATCCGTCGTACCGTGCTGTCCCAGGGAGAAATAATGGTTCCGCTCCAGGATGGAGCCATAGGTATGGAGCTCAGGGCCTCCGGTCACCGCGGCATAGGCGGCAAGCGATTCCTCGAGGATCTTGTAGGAGACATGGATTTCGGGAAAAATCCGTTGCCCGCGATGGGCGAAGTGGACCGGTTCCTGCGAATCGTCGCCCCCGTTGAAAAGGAATGCGAGACGGACCCCGGCGCTCCAGGACAGACGCTCGCCCGTCTGGGAGTATTTAGGAGTCAGCAGGAGATGACCTCCGGAGAAAGTACCGTACCTGGCTGTACTGAAATCAGGGGCGATATAAACCGGAACGCCAACCTTGTCGGTCACGAGAGAAAGGTCCAGCAGGATCTTCCTGGAAGGGTCCAGGGCAGGTCCGACGGTCGCCTCGAAGGCGGAATAATGCTCGTCGAAGGGATCCAGGGTCGTCACGCGGTCCCGGCCGAACCGGTATTTCAGCGAGGCCTCGTAATATAGACTCGACTCGGGATCCGTAGAACGGACGGAAGGATTGAATACGACTCCGTCGTAATTTCTCTTCCGGGGGAAACCGTCCATCTGCTTGACATAATCCAGCGAAAGGGAGGCTTCTCCAGTCCGCCAGGCGTAACCCAGGTCGGTTCCCAGTCCGCCGCGGACATACCAGCCCTTTTCCTTCGTTCCGTCGAATTTCAGGAGGACGGCGTCTTCGCCCCGGTCCATGTCGATATGGCGGTATTTCCCGATGAAGGATCCGGCATCGGCGTGGACATTGGCGGAAAAGCCCCTGTTCAGTTTCGGATTCCAGACGAAGGTCAGTTCCGGGCGGAGGGTATAGCCGGCGCCGGCCCTGAGATAGAACCGGGCCGTCTCGTCGAGGGCGGCTTCGGGTTTCATCGCGATCAGGTACGGCGAGAACTCGTAGGCGCCCTTGTAGGGCTTCTCGAAGACCGAGTAATCGAAGTCCAGCTTGAACTTGGTGACGGAGTCGGGAATGTTCAGGAGCTGGTCGGGCTTATGGATATCGGAGAGGCGGCCCTCATAGGTGTTTGTCACCTCGACGACCGGATTGAGATTCTGCGCAAATGCGGACACGGAAAGAAGGAGTGCCGCGGATATGATGGAAAGAATACGTTTCATACTCATTTGCTCTTTGCGATTTTGTCAAGTCTCACCTGTACCTGGTCCAGGACGTCGTCGGAAGGATCGGTAGCGGTATAGCCGCTGCGGATGCTCTCGTACGTCGCCTTGGCCTGGGCCGTATTGCCCTTTTCCATGAATGCGTCGCCCAGGATGATGAAGGCCTTGGCCAGCCAGTAGTTCTGGCCGCCCGCCTTCGCGGAGAAGTCGTAGACCATCTTTTCGATTTCGTCGAAACGGCCGCGGTCGAAGCGGTCCTGGATCAGGAGGACGGTCGCTTCGGCGCCTTCTGCCGTGGAAGGCCAGGCTTTCAGTTTCTCGAGGATGGTGAGGGCTTCGTTCCTCCGGCTCGTCGCCAGGCAGGACTTGGCCTTGATGTAATCGGCCTCGCGGACGAGGTCGTTCCCGGAACGGGAATCCTTGGCGACGGCATCCGCCGCCTCGATCGCCTTGGCATATTCGTGGGCCTTGTATGCGGACCGCATCATTCCGGTCCTGGCGGCGGCGCGGTTTTCCTCGAAGCCGGCGCTTTCCAGCAGGGCGGTATAGCCGCCGTAGGCGTCGTGATACCGGCCGAGCGAATAGGACAGCGAAGAGAAGTTCAGCATGGACAGTTCCTTGAAGGAGCCTTCCGCCCCGTCCTCGACGGCTTTGTTGTAGTAGTCCACGGCCTTTTCTTTCTGGCCGAGGTTGCGACAGCATTCGCCGATGTAATACTCGGCCTGGGCCAGGTGGGAGCCGGAAGGATACCTCGAGAGATAGTTCTCGAAGGTCGTAAGGGCCTTGGGATAGTTCCCGGACAGGAAGATCTGTTCGGCCGTGCTGTAGTACATATTGTCCTTCTGGCCTTCGTCCCGGCTGGCCTTGTCCCCGAGGCTCTCTACGTAGGCCAGATAGGCGTCGGGTTCCTGGCGGATCTGATAGAGGGACTCGATCGCGGCGAGCGCGTCCTCGGCGTAATCCGAACCGGCCATCGTCTCGACTACCTGCTTGTAATAGTCCAGGGAGCGGTCATACTGCCCCTGGTTCCGGGCGATCATACCCAGTTCGATCAGGGACCGGGCCGCATAATTGTTGTCGGTAGTATTGGATTTGAGGGTCTTGAAGGCCCGTACGGCATCATCCTCGTTCCCGACGGCTACATAGGCGCGGCCGAGTTCATAGAGGGCTTCGCTATAGTAAGGGGCGCTCGGGGAGGCGTTCTTCACGTTCTCGAGCAGCGATACCTTGTGCTCCTTGGCGCCGGTCAACCCGGCCGCCACGCCTGCCCTGAAGTACGGATAGATATCGTCCGCATCCGGGTAGTCGGCCATCTTCTTCTCAAAGGCGGTCACGGCTTTCGCATAGTCCTTGCTGAAGAAATAGCAGTCGCCGATCCGGGTCTCCGCATCCGCCCCGAAAGCATCGTGGCGCCCGTCGAGATAGTTCCGGAACCATTTCTGTGCGGAACTGAAATCCTCATCCTCGAAGTAGGTATAGGCGATGTTGTAGGAAATCAGGTCCCCTTCCGGCTTCCCGTCGAGGGCGGAAAGATTGTAGAGGTCGAGGTAGATATCCCGGGCGGACTTGTTGTCCCCGCTCCGGAAATAGGATTCAGCGAGCCAGTAGCGGGACAGCTGGTTGAACCGGTCCTGCCGGGGGACATAATAGGCCGCCGCCTTCAGGCAGGGCACCGCATCCCGCCAGGCTCCGTTCCCGATCAGTTGGGCGCCGCGGAGGAAATAGGCCTTCATATAGTTGCCTTTCATCCCTTCGTCGAGTTCGTCGATGTTGTCATAAGCGGCGACGGCACCCTCATAGTCGTGGTTGTGCAGGGCGGCCATCGCCATGTAGCTGTAGATCTTGTCTCCCTTGCTGCGGGTCCCGTATTTTTTCAGGTAGTCCTCGAAAACGGAGGTATCGTTGTTCAGGTCGAAGGCGAGTTTCGCGTAATTGAAATAGGCGTCTTCCTGGATGGCCGGGTCGAAGGCGGCTTTCGAAGCGTCGGCGAAGGCACCCAGGGCGGAGACCTTGTCACGGGTTTCGATCAGGCTGTAGCCCATCTGGTAATTGGCGACCTGTCCGAGGGAATCGGTCCGGTCAGGCATCATCGAGTAGTTGTCTATCGCGCCCTGCCAATCTTCCACGGCGTACAGTACGGATCCGGCGTAGAAATAGTCCGAACGGTTCTTCACCGCCTTGTTCACAAGATTCTTCTCATAGTATTCCTTCGCCTTGGCGGCGTCACCGCGGACCAGATAGGCCTCGGAGATCATCCGGGCTAGACGGGGCTGGCGGTCCTCCGGAATGGACGCAAAGGCATCGGTCCCCTTGTTGATGACATAGTCGTAATCCTTCTGCATGAACCGGCACTCGATCATGTAGTACCGGGAGATATCCGCGAAACGCGGGTCCTTCGCCGCCTCTGCGAACCAGTCGTAGGCTTTGGCGAAATCCTTGGCGGAATACCGGATGAAGGCGATGCTGTACCGGGACGGAGCGGTATAGTCGCTCAGCGGAGCGGATTCCACGTAGCGGAAAGCCGGTTCCGCCAGGTCATACCGTCCGAGGACGAAGTCGCAGTAGGCTCTCTTGTAGATATACTCCGTGAGTTCATCCCGCTGAATCTCATCGGACAGGATGCGGCCGAAATGGAGGTATGCGCCTTCGTAATCCCCTTCGTCGAAGAGCCGCTTTCCCCACGCCCAGTCGATCTGGGGGCAGAGGACGGATTCGGGACTGGCGTCCAGATAGGCCTGGGCCAGTTTCTCGAACCCCTTCGTCCCCGCCTTGACGGCGCACAGGGCAGCATAGCCGCGGGACATGTCGTCATCCATCTTGCCGAAGAGTTCGGCGGCGCGGTTGAAGGATCCTTTCTGATAGAGTTGAAGCGCCTCCCGGAACGGGGCCGACGGAGCTTCCTGGGCCTCCGCGGAGAAGCCCGCAGAGAGAAGCAGGGCGGCACAGGCCGCGACGAAATATTTCATTTTCATGTTTATTCGTTTAATTTTACAAAAATAACATTTTTTTCGGTATCTTTGTATAACCAACCCATTAAAAGATGGACAAAGCGCAACCGATCATCTCTTTCCGCAAGGCCGACATCCTAAACGGCGAATCGACCGTCATTTATGGACTGGACATGGACATCTTTCCGGGCGACTTCGCCTACATCGTCGGCAAAGTCGGCACCGGCAAGACCTCGATCATCCGGACCGTCACGGCGGAGAATCCCCTTCGCACCGGCGAGGGAACCGTCTGCGGATATGACCTGCGGAAAATCCGTTCAAAAGACATACCATACCTGCGCCGGAAGCTCGGCGTCGTGTTCCAGGACTTCCAGCTCCTGATGGACAGGACCGTGGACCGGAACCTCGAATTCGTGCTCCGCTCCACCGGGTGGAAGGACAAGCAGAAGATCGACGAGCGCATCAACCGGGTCCTCGAGGACGTCGGGATGGAGACCAAGGCCCATAAGATGCCCCACCAGCTCTCCGGCGGCGAACAGCAGCGGATCGCGATCGCCCGCGCCCTCCTCAACTCCCCCGAAGTCATCCTCGCGGACGAACCGACCGGGAACCTCGACGCCGAAACGGCGGACAGCATCCTCCGCCTCCTGCGGAAACTGAACGCCGAAGGGACCGCCGTCGTCATGGTGACCCACAACCGGACGATCTTCGAAAATTATCCAGGGCGCGTATTCTCCTGCACCGATGAAAAATGCGGGGAACTGCCCCCCCGGAGGTTGTTGAATCTGACGTAACGATCTGATGACCAGGAAACAACGCTTCGAAGGCATCGTAGGCTGGTTCTCCGAGAACCGGCCCGTCGCCGAAACGGAACTCCGCTACGGGAACGTATTCCAGCTCCTCTGCGCCGTGATCCTCTCCGCCCAGTGCACGGACAAGCGGGTCAATCTCGTGACTCCCGCCCTGTTCGGGCGCTTCCCCGACGCCGCATCCCTCGCGGCCGCGACCCCGGAGGAAGTCCTTCCCTATGTCAAAAGCGTCTCCTACCCGAACAGCAAGGCCGCGCACCTGGCCGCCATGGCCCGGAAACTTCTTTCGGATTTCGATGGGGAGGTCCCTTCCGACATCGATGCGCTGATGAGCCTTCCCGGCGTCGGGAGGAAGACGGCCAACGTCATCGCTTCCGTCGTCTACGACCAGCCCGTCATCGCCGTGGACACCCACGTCTTCCGTGTTTCCCACCGGCTCGGCCTCTCCGACGGGAAAACGCCCGAAGCCGTGGAAAAGGACCTCGAAAAGTACATTCCCCTCGACAAGAGGGCCGTTTCCCATCACTGGCTGATCCTGCACGGCCGCTACATCTGCACGGCGAGAAACCCCAAGTGTGCCGAATGTCCCCTCACGGCCTGGTGCCGGGAGTACGAAGGGAAGCAAAAGGCCTAGCCACTGATCTACAACACTTTGGTAATCAGCAGTTTATTCTCTGAGGATCCGGACCGGAAGTCAAACCGGACGCCGAAGATATGGATGTCACCGCCGGACGCGCAACCCATCTTTCTACGAAGCACTTCGGAGGTGAGCGGAACGTTCCTGGCCGTGACTTCGGCACGGGGCCATCGCTTCCCGACCGTCTTCAGCATGTGGCTGGCCAAAGGCTGGACCTCCAGGATTCCGAAGGTCTTTCCGAGCGGTTTCAGTTCCTCCGGAACTTCCTCAGTCAGATAGAGATGCGTGTGATTACCTGCTTTGATCATTCCGAAGCGTTCCGATAGGAGACGGAAGGCTCCGGACTTGAGGAGCGCCTTGCCGGGTTCATAAAGATAGCGGCAGCTCCCAAGCACCTCGGGATGATCGGCCAGGCGGGCGGCGGCGCCCTTCTCCCCGGAGGGCAGGAAACGGAAAGTCGCCCCTGACTCCGCCGCGATGATGGCATACTCCCCTTCCCAGTCCCGGTCCAGCACGAAGAGCAGTTCCTTGCATTCCCCGCCTGAAGCGACGGCATGGACCTCCCGCACGTGCGAGAGACGCTCCGCAGCCATCGAGATATCCGCCATCGGGGAGAGTTTCAACAGGATGAACCGGCAGGCTGCGAAAAGATCGGGAAGGAGGCCGAGGACATCCGGCCGGCAGTCTTCGATGAGGAATACTTTCCTTCCGTCCGAGGCCCTTCTGGCAGGGTCGAGATAGAGGACATCCGGAGAGAAACCGCCGAGGATTTCTCCGACGGAGACCCCCTCTCCGCCAGCTGAAGAAAGGCAGTAATTCAGGACTTCTATGTTATTGATTCCTAGTGCCTTGAAATTATACTCCGCCGCTTTTGCGAGAGTCGGGTCCATCTCGTTGTAAAGCACCTTCCCGAACACTTCCGAGAAAGCCTGGCTGTCGACCCCGAGTCCTCCCGTCAGGTCTGCAATCCGAGCGCCCGGCTCACCTTCCCATTCGTTTTGGGAGGGTGTTCCCTCGTGAACCGTCGCTTCGCGACCCCTCCCGAAGGGCCCCTCCCTCTTACACGGCCGAGGGTGGCCATGGGTTCCGGAGGGAACACCCTCCCAAAACCGGGCGGCGAGCCGGGCTTTATATCGGGCGGTCTCCGAGGAGGAACACTGCTCCGCCGGAAGCACCTTCGGATAACGCAGCGAAGGGACGGCATACCACTCCGGAACCTTGGTCCGGAGCTTCCGCCGCGCCTCGATCGTCGTGACCGCCAGGTCCATATCCACGTCGGGGAACCGTCCGCGCGAAAGCAGCAGACGGGCCGGATCATCCCCTTCATGGGAGAGAATGAAATCATCGAATGTCCCCATAGTACAAAAGTACGCATTTTTCTTGAGGATGAGACAGTTGTTTCATTTTCATTTTTCACAGGAAAGTTGTATCTTCGTAAAATCGAACGACTAATAATACTAACCAATATGAAAGATTATCAGGAAGTTGCAAAGGGGTGGATCGAAGGGAATTTCGACCCCGAAACCAAGTGCCAGGTCATCGCACTGAGGAACAATGATCCCGCCGCGTTCGAGGATGCGTTCTACCGCAATCTCGAATTCGGTACCGGAGGACTCCGGGGAATCATGGGCGTAGGGACCAACCGGATGAACAAATACACGGTCGGAATGGCGACCCAGGGCCTTGCGAACTACATCAAGGACCATGTCGAAGGCCCCCGGAGCGTCTGCATCTCCTATGACAGCCGGAACAACAGCAAGCTCTTCGCGAAGATCTCCGCCGAAGTCCTATCCAACAACGGCATCCACGTCTACCTGTTCGACAACATCCGGCCGACCCCGGAACTCAGCTACAGCATCCGGGCCAAGGGAGCGACCGCCGGCATCATGATCACGGCGAGCCACAACCCCAAGGAATACAACGGGTACAAGGTCTTCTGGAGCGACGGAGGACAGATCACGGCGCCCGTCGACAAGGATATCGTCGCCGAAGTCGGAAAAATCAGCGATCCGTCCGAGGTCCGTTTCGAGGAAGGCGATGAGATCGGCGGAATCGAACTGATGGGCAAGGAGATGGACGAGATGTACCTCCGGGACATCCTCTCCCTGATGCTGACCCCCGAAGCCGTCGCGAAGCATCCCGACATCAAGATCGTCTATACTCCGCTCCACGGCTGCGGCGTCCGTCTCGTTCCCGAAGCCCTGCGCAGGCTCGGCTTCAAGAATGTCATCCATGTTCCCGACCAGGACATCAGCGACGGAGACTTCCCGACCGTCGTCTCCCCCAACCCGGAGGAGCCAGCGGCGATGAAGATGGCCCTTGAAAAAGCCGACGAAACCGGCGCGGATATCGTGATGGCCACGGACCCGGATGCGGACCGTCTCGGCATCGCCGTCCGGAACGACGAAGGGAAAATGGTCCAGTTCAACGGGAACCAGACCGCCTCGATGCTGACCTACTACATCCTGACACGTTGGAAAGAGCTCGGAAAACTCGACGCAACCAAATACTGCGTCAAGACGATCGTCACCACCGAACTGATCGCCGCGATCTGCGAATCCTTCGGAGTCAGATGCTACAATGTCCTCACGGGATTCAAGTACATCGCCGAGGTCGTCAAGGCCCATGAAAACGACGGCGAATTCATCTGCGGAGGCGAGGAAAGCTATGGCTTCAACATCGGCCAGTTCGTCCGTGACAAGTGCGCCCAGGTTTCCTGCGCGATGGTCGCAGAGTGTGCCGCCTGGGCCGCGGAACAGGGAATGACCCTGTACCAGCTGCTGCAGAAGATCTACAAGGAGTACGGCCTCTACCTCGAGAAGATGGTCTATATCGTCCGGAAGGGCAAGACCGGCGCCGAAGAGATCGCCCGGATCATGACCGATTACCGCACGACCCCGCCGGCGGAAATCGCAGGCCGCAAGGTTGTCAAGGTCATCGACTATCTCGAGCCTGAAAAGACCGGGCTTCCGAAGTCCAATGTCCTGCAGTTCTTCAACGAAGACGGGGACGTAGTTTCCGTCCGGCCGTCCGGCACCGAACCGAAGATCAAGTTCTATTTCGGCGCCCATGGCTCCGACGCTCCTGAAAAGATCGAACTTCTCAAGAAGCAGTTTGTCGGATAAATATGTTCGAGAAGATCGTCAACGGCATCAACGGCATCGTGTGGAGCCCGGCGCTGGTCGTGCTCCTGGTCGGTGCAGGGATCTATTTCACGGTCCGGACCCGCTTCGTGCAGCTCCGGAGGATCGGTCTGATGGCCCGCCTTCTCTTCCGGAAACGCGACAAAAACGCCGAAAAGAAAGGCGTTTCTTCCTTCGAGGCTTTCTGCATCGCCCTGTCCGGACGGGTCGGGACCGGGAATATCGTCGGCGTCGCCACGGCTATCGCCATCGGCGGGCCGGGGGCGGTCTTCTGGATGTGGATCACCTCCTTCTTCGGAGCCTCGACCGCTTTCGTCGAGTCGACGATGGCGCAGTTGTTCAAGTTCTCCCATTCCTCCGGATTCCGGGGCGGCCCGGCCTGTTACATTGAAAAAGGCCTCCATTCCCGCCCTCTCGCCATTCTCTACGCCGCATTTACGATCATCGGCTGCGGGCTGATGCTCCCGACGGTCCAGGCGAACGGCATGTCGACCGCGGCCCTGAACTCCTTCGGAATCAATCCGTTGATATCGGGCATCTTCCTGGCGTTCCTGATGGGTCTTGTCATCATCGGCGGTATCAACCGCATCGCGAAAGCCGCCTCGTACATCACCCCGCTGATGGCCGTGATCTATGTCATCATCTCGCTGGTCATCCTCGCCATGAACTGGCGGGCGATTCCGGGACTGCTCAAAATGATTGTGGACAACGCCTTCGGTGTCAATCCCCTCTGCGGAGGCATCCTCGGAACGACGATCATGATGGGCGTGAAACGGGGACTCTTCTCCAACGAGGCGGGACAGGGAACCGGGGCCATCCCTTCGGCCTCGGCAGATGTCCGACATCCGGCCGAACAGGGACTGGTCCAGGCCTTCTCGGTCTATGTGGACACGCTGCTTGTCTGTACTGCGACGGCGCTGATGATCCTCTCCGCCGGCACCTTCAACATCCTCGACGCCAAGACGGGAGAGATGCTCGTCGCGAATGCGCCGGAACTTGGCGCGAACTATGTCGGATACACGCAGGCTGCCGTGGATTCGGTCATCGGAGGATTCGGAAGCGCCTTCGTAAGCATCGCCCTGGCGTTCTTCGTCTTCACGACCGTCATGGCATACTATTTCTACTCGGAATCGAGTGTGATGTACCTATGCGAACTCGGCGGCAAGGGCTCGTCCAAGCTGGAAAAGATCCTGATCCGGATCCTGCAGGCCGCCCTTCTCGCCGCGGTCCTTTTCGGAGCGGTCAAGGAGGCGAACCTCGTATGGACCCTCGGGGATATCGGAATCGGGATCATGGCCTGGGTCAACGTCATCGCGATCATCATCCTCGCCCCGAAGGCCATCGCCGCGCTCAGGGACTACGAAACTAAGGAATCATCACAAGACGGAAACCGTTGATGACCAGATTGCTCTCGGGGGCGTCAAAACTTCTGTAGGTCACCCGGCAACTGTTCGTTCCGCCGAAGATCCCCCCGCCGCGGACGACCCGGTATGCGCCTGTCGCCGGTCCGTGCGGATCCGTCTCCGGTTCTCCGGAATAGGGACCGTACCGGTCCTCGCAGAGTTCCCAGGCATTGCCGCTCATGTCATAGATTCCCAGTTCATTGGGAAGTTTCGTCCCGACCGGGTGCATCACGCCGCCGGAAGTCCGGTTGATCCAGGCAACATCGGCCCAGTTGTCGCTGCCGCTGTACAGATAGCCTTTTGAGCGGCATCCGCCCCGGGCGGCATATTCCCATTCCGCTTCAGTCGGAAGACGGAAATCGCTGCCGGTCTGCTTTTTCAGTTTCGCACAGAAAAGGGCGATTTCCGAACGGGTCCGCCGCTGGACCGGCAGGAGTTCCTCCTCCTTCGGGACGCTGACGCGGGATTCCGGACCCATGACATACATCCAAAGGCGGTTGGTTACCTCGTACCGTCCGATGCAGTAATCCGAAAGCGTCACTTCATGGGCGGGAAGTTCATCCCGGTGTGTGAATTCCGCCCGGCCGTCGGCTCCCATCCGGAAGGTACCGCCCTCAACCTCAACCATTTCCAGAACTTCCCTGCCCACCCGGATTTTCAGCGCGGGCGGGACGGCATGGACCGGAGTCTCGACGACCGTCAGCGGCTTCTCGAAGAAATGGTGGGCATTGCGGCCGATATTGGTCAGTTGCAGATTTTCGGCGGCAGGATCGCCTGCGCCGCGTTCCATCAAGGCCTGAAGTTCCTCGAAATGAGCAGGATATACCCCACGGGGATCGCATCGATGGTCCTTGCAGACCTTGGCGGCGAGACCGACGACCTCCCCCATCATGGCACAGGTACGCATGACCCGGACCGAGGCCAGGGCAACGTGCGAAACGCTGATATCACGGCCCGCCATGAACAGATTCTCCACATTCCGGGAGTAGAAACAGCGGTACGGGATCGGGGATACGGGCGTCTCCTCCTGGTCGCAGACGCTCTTGAACTCGCGTCCCGGGAAGAAACCGTGGTTCTCCGGCTCCGGATAATGGATATCGATCGACCAGGAGGTCGAAGCGGTGGCATCAGGGAACTGGACATTGCGGAGGATATCGTTCCCGGTCAGGATATAATCGCCTACGAGACGCCGGGATTCACGTTTTCCGCTGTTGAAAGAGACCCAGTCCAGGGAGCGGTCGACAAACTCATCGCGGCAGGAGGCCCTGTTCTTGAGATAAGACCAGTTCGCATAGATCGCCAGCATGCCGTAGTCCCGAATCTGTTCAGCCTCGCGGATCTGGTCCTGGAACATACCGGTCTCCCAAGTCCATGAACCCTTCGTCATCTTCTGGTAGCTTTCCTCGGTCAGGTCGATGCCGTAGGAGAATTCCGGGAAAGCGGAAGGAGCGGCATCCTTTTTCGAACTCCACTGCAATGAGGCGCCAAGGACCATGTTATCAGCCGTTTCCGGTGCTGATTCTTCTCCGAACTCGCTCCGGGCTTCCCGCCCGACCCGGTACTGGGCCCCGGCGAGAACGCCGACGGTTCCGTCACCGGTGCAATCCGCAAAGAGCGGCGCCCGGAGACGGAGGCGCTCCCCCGTCACGACATTCCGTCCGATGACCGAACGGATACGGGATCCCCGCTTTTCGACCTCCAGGACCTTGGTCAGGGTAAAGAGCGAGATATTCGGTTCATCCACGACGATCTTCATCTTCGCATCGTCCCCGTAGTAGGACGGGGGCATCGCATTCCCCTTCCGAATCGGAGCAAACTCCTTGAGGAGGTTACCGAGATTGGGATAGGGCTGGCAGTCCATCGAACCGCCGAGCTGCACCCGGATTTCGCTGGAATTGTTTCCTCCGAGAACGGCACGGTCCTGGACCAGGGCAACCTTGAGCCCCTGCCGGGCGGCAGCGACCGCAGCGCAGATTCCGGAATAACCGGCTCCGATAACAACGAAATCGAAAATACCGGCATCCTCCACCTTGGAATCCGGGACGGAAACCGGGCGGATCTCCTTGAGTCTGGAGGATTTCAAAGGCTTCCGGGTCAGTAAAACGGCGTCGCAGCGGCCTTCGAAGCCGGTCAGGTCTTCAAGTGCGAGTTCCGCCGGACCGGCCGGAAGGATTACCTCCCCCGCCCGCTGCCACTCCCATCCGCTTCCTGTAAAGCCGACGGGATCGAGTCCGGTACCGGCTACCCGGAGACGGAACCGGCCCGGTCCTTCGCCCCCGGCGAAAGGCGCGGTCCAGTTATATGTCCGCACATAGACCTGCCAGGTCCCCTCCCGGGGCAGGCTGACCGTCGTCCGCGCCGGGGCGACCGGAACGCCGGCACCGTGCGCGAGCAGATAGGCCGAACCGGTCTGCTCGATGAACTGCTGATCGAGCGACCACCCGCCGTAACTGTCAAACCGCTCCGCCTCTATGAGGACGGCATTCCGCCCGCCCGAGCAGGAGGAAAGCAGCAGAAGCGCCCCGAGGAGAAGGTCCGAGATGCGTTTCATCGTCCTTTCGTCTTGAAGTGCATGACGCTCCGGACAATCATATCCTCGTCCGAGGCGCCGATATAGGTCATCGAGTATTTCTTCCCGCCTTTCTCCACGGTCAGGACCATGTGCCCGCCGTCGAAGGAGGCTTTGTTGACATCTGACAGCCAGGGACTGCCGGCGTCCTGGGTCCGGCGCTGTACAGGGAAGACGCCTGGGCAGACGATCCGTTCGCCGGGATAGATCGAACGGTCCGTGAGGGTCTCCATCACCGGGGGCACATTATGGAGTGTATCCCAGACGCAGCTGACCCAGACGCGTGCCCGAAGGGCTCCCACCAGTTTCGCAGGCATGGAATAGTGGCCGTGGTGGTTCAGTTTCGCGACATCGGCCTCCCCGCAGACTTCCGCCATGGCATCCTCGATCATATAGGTCGATCCATCCGGGAGTTTCCACTTGTCGGAGAAATCGCCGGCTGTGTAGAAGCGGAAGGGTCCGTAGCTGAAGATCATGCCGAGACTCATTCCGTTTTCGTTGAACCTTTTCGGGTTGTCCTTCTTGCGTTCCGCGTAGAGGTCCACGATCCGTCCGTCCGGATAGGCGATACGGCCGTTGGCACAGATGTTCCGGACAGAGAAACCGGGAATGGAACCCCTTACAGGCACGATCTGGTCGGATGCCCCGAGCCTGAACTTCTCGATTTTCATGCCGCGCTCTTTCTGCATGTAATCGTAGAATTTGCGCATGTGGGTTAGCTGTTTCGCCCCGTCGTCGAGAAGCGGAAGCGGGTCATCGTAGGTCGGCCAGCAGCGGTCGAAAGCCTTTCCGAAGGAGAGGAACTCCGCCGCATGGGAAAAGCCGCTGAGCATATACTCTTCCCCGCCCCGCATGACCTTGTCGGCATAGTACATCTCGCTCCCGCCGTGGTCGGAATGATAGTGGGAGAGCATCATATAGTCGACCTTGGAGCCGGCGGGATTGACCCGCTGCACATACCGGGCGATCCATTCTCCAGCGTGCCGGCTTGCATCCGGAAGAACCGGAACGGCCTTCTCGCCCCGGCCGATGGCGTCATGATCCCCGCAGTCGAGGAGCATCGTCGTCCCATCCGGGAAGATCATGAACATCGATTCGGCGACGCCGGTGTAGATGAAATGGACCTGGAACTGTCCCTTTTTCCAGCCGCTCCAGGGATTACCGACCGCTTTGTCGGAAGTACCGCGTGCAAATACATTTTCCCAGTCGATGAGCAGTCCGGCTCCCGCCAGGGTAGAGGCTTTGATGAAATCTCTTCTGTCCATATTGTTATGATTATACTTTCAGGAAAATCTTTTTCTTCATCATCAGGTACAGGAGTCCGTAGACCAGCAGGCCATGGACCGTATGGCGCAGCAGAGCGTACCAGTTCGGATCGGCGATGTACTGTTCCAGCCCCCGGACCAGGTGGTCGGTCATGGACCGGAAATCGCAGATATACCCGATGAAATAAATGAAAATCGCATTCAGGCCGAAGGGCAGCAGCCAGTCGAGTCCCTTCCAGCCCCGGCAGTCCACGATCCAGTAGATGACCCCGAGCAGAAGAAAACTGATCCCGCTCGTCACAAGGGTCATGGAACTGCTCCAGATATGCTTGATGACCGGCATCTGCAGGCCCCAGAGCTTGCCGGCGGCATACATCGCGGCCCCGAGGGCAAGGAGCATCACCGCTTTATTGCCGGCCGTTCCCCGCTTTTCTTTCAGGAGTTCGCCCGCGAACATGCCCGTCATCACGGTGACGATGAAATTCAGGCTGCTCAGCAGCCAGGTATAGCCCGCCTTCTTGAAACTGTAGGTTCCGTCCGCGGCGAGGACGGCGTGGTCGCAGTGGCTCCCGAGGATGGTCCGGTCGATCCATTCGCATAGATTGTGCTCCCCGAAATCACCGCCGCCGAACCCGTCGGAAGTCCTGACGAACATCATGAGCGCCCAGTATGTCACAAGCAGTCCGGCCGCGATGCAGACCTGGGTACGGGGCTTGAAATGCAGGAAGAAGAGGGCGGAGAAGGCATAGCCGACGGCAATCGCCTGCAGGGTATTGCTGAACCATTTCAGCTGGGCGAAATCGTATTTCAGCAGGTTTCCCTGGCAGATCATGCCCATCACCCAGAGCACGACGACGCGGCGGAAGATGCGCCAGTAGATCCGGCCGTCAGAGCGTCCCTCGGCCCGGTACTTGGAAAAGGCGAACGGAATCGCCGTTCCGCTGCAGAACAGGAACAGCGGCATGATCCAGTCGTGCAGGGTCAGGGTCGTGGTTCCGAAAGGAGGGTGGTGCCACTGCGGCTGAAGCCAGTCCAGACCAGGAACGACATGGCAGAACTCGACCAGCCACGCCGTAAAGACCGTCAGAAAAAACATGTTGAGTCCCCGCAGGACATCCAGAGACTTGAGCCGACCTTCCATGGAAAAGTGTTTGACTTTTTACGTAGATAAAGACTATTCTCCGAACACGGCATTCAGCAGGCGTGCCAGCCGATAACCTGCACGGACCATGTATTCATTTACCAGCGGAGTCGCCATGTCCATGATGGCAGGATCCAGTTCCGGGGAGAGCGTCGGATTGTAGGTCCAGATGTCCAGCGCCATGTCCGCGCAATCCTTCGCCCAGACGGCGAGCGCTGCGCCGAAATCCTTGTGCCCGTCTATCTCGTACATCTCTCCCTTGACGATCTTTTTGATTTCCCTTCTACAGCAACGGTCGATTTTCTCCACAATAGCATCTATATCCTGCCCATGGATATATCCGGGAAGACGGTCAAAAAATTGGTGGTAGCTTATCAGTTCCATGCCGTTGTAGTAAGTGGGTCTCAGGACGCCGACAGTCGGCAAAAACTCTCTGCCCCAGAGGTTTGAACTGAATTCGCCGATATGCCCGGGGATCAGGATATGGACGGGACAGTGCATGTCGCCGATCAGGTGAATCACCGTCCGGATATTGAAAACCACGGCCGAGTCGGTCATCTCGCTGCGGTCACTCAGCCGCCAGCAGGCATCCCGGATGGCCTTGATGGCATCGCCGGTGGGAGCGACGGGATCGTAGTTGTGCCGCCCGTCTACGCAGAAGGTGTGCCAGGTATCCGTGAATGCCCAGTCTCCCTGCCGGTGCTTGTCCATCCAGACAGCATCTTGCTTGAGGTCGTAGGGAATGTATTTCTCAATGTTTTGCCGCGCCTTTTCCGTCAGATGGCGCTGGGCGATGCCGATGACGGTTTTGTGCCCTGTATTGCCCCATCCGTAAACGTCCGGCCGGCTTGAAAAGATAAAAAACAACACCAATGTCCCTACGGAGAGCCACCGCAGAAAGGGAATTTTCATATTCATTTGAATCAATAGTTTTGGTAAAGATACATAAAAACAAGATACAAGAAAAATCCCTTCTTGTGTCATTCTCCGATTTTTTGTACTTTTGGGGAAAATCCAGTCAACATGAAACGAATCCACACCCTTCTCTGCGCGGCCGCCCTTCTCCTTGCGGCCGTTCCTTCCAAGGCCCAGCTGATCGAGGGCCGCCACGGTTCCGACGATATCAAAATCGGCGTTGCAGGCTATTCCTACCGCAAGTTCGACATCGACCAGACCCTCTCTTTCCTCCAGAGCATGGGCGTCAAATACTTCTCCGTCAAGGACTGGTGGCTGCCGCTCGACTCCTCGAAAGAAGAGATGGACGCGTTCAAGGCAAAATGCGCGAGCTACGGGGTCGAAGGGTATATCCTGGGGCCGATTTACATGCGCTCCAAGGAAGATGTCGACCGCACCTTCGCCTATGCGCAGCGGTACGGATCCAAGGTTTTCATCGGCGTCCCGAATTATGAACTGATCGATTACGTGATCGCAAAAGTCGCCGAGACCGGAATCAAGGTAGCCATCCACACCCATGGTCCGGACGGGGCCGCCTTCCCGAGCATTTACAAGATTATGGAACTGGTCAAGGACCCTTCCCTCGGGGTCGGCTGCTGCCTCGATATGGGCCATTCCGTCCGGAGCGGCGAGGACATCGCCAAGATCGTGAAGAAATACCACAAATGGATCTACGACATCCACATCAAGGATGAGACGGCTCCTTCCAAGGAGGGAAAGACCTGGGAGATGGGCCGGGGCGTCATTGATTTCCGGCCGATCGTCAAGGCCCTCCGGAAGGTCGGATACAAAGGCGTGGTCTCCGTGGAATTTGAAAAAAACGGCAACAACCCGCATCCGGGTGTTGCCGAGTCAATCGGTTACCTCCGAGGAATCCTCGACGGTACGAAATAGCTACAGTTCGACAGGCTTGTACTTCGGAACCAGGGACTTCATGATCGTCCAGGCGATCAGGTAGGCCAGTCCGCAGAAGCAGAACATGATGAAATAGCCGGCCGGCTTCCCCTCGAATCCGAGGAAATGGAAGGCGGATCCGGCGTTTTCAGCATAGGTGAAGAGCTTGCCGGCGATCTTCTGGATGAACATCGATCCGACACCTCCGGCCATGGCTCCGATACCGGTCACGGTCGCGATGGCGCCCTTCGGGAACATGTCGCCGATCGTGGAGAAGAGATTCGCGCTCCAGGCCTGGTGGCCGGCGGCCGCAAGGCCGATGAGGATGGCGGGAATCCAGGCTGAATTGAAACGCATTCCGAGCGGCTGGGCCAGCAGGGCGCAGAGCGGGAAGAACGCGAAGATCAGCATGGCGAGCATCCGGCCGGGATACGGGTGCATCCCTTTCTTTTCGACGAAAATCTTCGGCAGGTATCCGCCTCCGATGGAGACGACCGTGACGATCAGATAAAGCGTGAAGATCAGCCACTGACCGAGAGGGGTCGTAACGGGAGCGTTGAACTGGTTGCTGAAGTAGGAAGGTGCCCAGAACAGGAAGAACCACCAGACGCCGTCGGTAAAGAACTTGCCGGTGATGAACTGCCAGGTCTGCTTGAAAGTGAAGCACTTCCAGAGGGACACCTGCTTCTCCTCCTCCGCCGCGGGGGCGGCGGTCCCTGCCTCTTCGACATCGTCCTGATGGATGTAGGCGAGTTCGGCCTCGTTCACATGCTTGCTCTTTTCGGGCTTGTCATACATGAAAGCCCAGAAGAACATCCAGATGAAACCGAGGGCACCGATGATGATGAACGCCATTTCCCACCCGAACTTCATCGCGAGCGGCGGGATGCAGAGAGGGGCGGCGAGGGCTCCGACCGAAGCCCCGGCATTGAAGATGGACGTGGCGAAGGCCCGGTCCTTCTTCGGGAAGTATTCGGCTGTCACCTTGATGGCCGCCGGGAAGTTCCCCGCCTCGCCGAGCGCCAGGATTCCCCGGCACAGGAGGAAGAGGTACACGGATGTCGTGGAGATGGCCAGCGCGACGTTGGAGGCGACCTCCACGCCCCTCAGGGCAACCAGGTCCTCACCGACGAAAAGGCCCGTCGCCCAACCGCAGGCAGCGTGCAGGCAGGCGCCCGCAGACCATACGCCGATGGCGATGAGATAGCCCTTCTTCGTTCCCATCCAGTCCACGAACTTGCCGGCGAAGAGGCAGGCGATGGCGTAGAAGATGGAGAAGAAAGCGGTTATGGTGCCGTAGTTGTCGTCGTTCCAGTGGAATTCCGGCTTGATGAAATTCTCATACGTGAGGGACAGGACCTGACGATCGAGATAGTTGACCGTCGTCGCTACGAAGAGCAGCGAGCACAGCCACCATCTCCAATTGGTCATGAGTTTTTTCTGTGTCGACATAGCTTATCTGAGGGATTGAATGATTGCAAGGGCGTCGGCGCAGAGAGCGGAAATCTTCTCCCACTCGCCTGCCGCGATGACATCTTTCGGGAAAAGGTTGGAGCCCATTCCGACGCAGGTCACGCCGGCTTTGAACCAGCCTTCCAGGTTCTCCCGGGTCGGTTTCACGCCGCCGGTAACCATGATCTGGCTCCACGGCATCGGTGCCCGGAGACCTTTGACGAAGGCCGGTCCGAGAACGTCGCCGGGGAACACCTTGCAGACATCGCAGCCGGCTTCCTGGGCCGCACCGACCTCGCTGACCGAGCCGCAGCCCGGGCAGTACGGGATCAGCCTGCGGTTGCAGACCGGAGCGATGGCCGGATTGAACAGCGGGCCGACGACAAAGTTGGCGCCCAGCTGGATGTAGAGGGCGGCCGTACCGGGATCCACGACGGACCCGATGCCGACGATCATGCCGGGAAGCTCCTTGTTGGCGTACTTGACGAGTTCGCCGAAGACCTCCTGGGCGAAATCACCGCGGTTGGTGAATTCGAAGGCGCGGACACCGCCGTCATAGCAGGCCTTGAGGACCTTTTTGGCGATATCGACATCCGCATGGTAGAAGACCGGGACCATGCCGGTCTGTTTCATCGTCTGGATGACTTCGAGTTTGCTGTATTTTGCCATGATCTTACCTATTTCAGACAAAGATAGCAATTATCTGGAAACACGTCCGGATCCGTCACCTTTCATGAGGTTTTCCACTTCCGCTACGGTGACCTGGTTGAAATCCCCGAAAATCGTATGTTTGAGGCAGGATGCCGCAACCGCGAAGTTCAGCGCCTTCTGGTCATCGCCGGGATAGGAAAGCAGGCCGTAGATCAGGCCGCCCATGAAACTGTCGCCTCCGCCGACGCGGTCGACGATATGGGTAATGTCATAGCGCGGGGACTGATAGAGGGTCTTTCCGTCCCAGAGAACGCCGCCCCAGGTGTTGTGGTTGGCGTTGATCGAGCCGCGAAGGGTGATGATGACCTTCCGGGCACGCGGGAATTTCTTCATCAGCTGCTCGCCGACGCTCTGGAAACGCTTCTGGTCGATCGCGCCTGCGGTCGCCGTCACATCGAAGCCTTCCGGCTTGATGCCGAAGACCTTGTCCGCATCCTCCTCGTTTCCGAGGATGATGTCGCAACCCTCGACGAGGGCGGGCATGATCTCACCGGCCTTCTTGCCATATTTCCAGAGGTTCTTGCGGTAATTCAGGTCGCAGGAGACCGTGATTCCAAGCCGGTTGGCGGCCTTGATGGCCTCCAGGCAGACATCGGCGGCACCCTGGCTCAGGGCCGGGGTGATGCCGGTCCAATGGAACCAGTCCGCGCCTTCGAAGACCTTGTCCCAGTCGATCATCCCCGTTTCGATCGTTGAAATCGAGGAATGGGCCCGGTCATAGACGACCTTGCTCGGACGGGCGACGGCGCCGGTCTCAAGGAAATAGATGCCGAGACGGTCCCCGCCGAAGATGCAGAAATCCGTACCCACCCCATAGGAATGGAGGTCGCGGATACAGCTCCTTGCGATATCGTTGTCCGGGAAACGGGTCACGAACTGGGTGTCGATCCCGTAGTTGGCAAGGGAGACGGCGACATTGGCTTCGCCGCCGCCGAAGGTAGCGTCGAACTGTTTCGCCTGGGAGAACCGGAGATAACCCGGAGTGGAAAGGCGGAGCATGATCTCTCCGAAAGTGATGACTCTGGGCATGGTTCTATCCGATTATCGATTCAACAGCTTTCCTCATTCCTTCCGCCTGGATCAGGGCCAGGTCCGCGGCGAGCATGTCCGTCAGGCCGGGCACGGCGTTCAGGTCCTCACCCCATATGAAATCCGCTGCGAGGACGCCCTTCGCCACCGCGGCGGTGTCGCCGCCGGCCCAGAGTTCCTTGAGCAGGTCCATGATCTTCGGATCGTCGTTCGGGACGATTTCGTCTTCTCCCCTCTTTCCGCCCTTGTAGTAGGTGCAGATGCCGGCGAGGCCGAGGACGATTCCCTTCGGGAGTTCACCCTTGCGCTCGAGATAGGTCTTCAGGCCGGGCAGGTCGCGGGTCTTGAATTTCGGGAAGGAATTAAGCATGATACTCGTCACGAAATGCTTGACGAAGGGGTTACGGAAACGGTCCATGACATCTCCTGCGAACTGAAGGAGCTCATTTTCAGGGAGATTCAGCGTCGGGAGCAGTTCCTCATACATGACTTTTTTCACGAACGGGCCCACGACGGGATCCTCGCAGCATTCCTTGACGGTATTCAGGCCGCTGAGATAGCCGACCGGGGAAAGGACGGTATGGGGACCGTTGAGAAGGGTAACCTTCCGCTCATGATAGGGCGCCTCTGACGGGACGAAGAGGACGTTCAGTCCGGCCTTGTCCGCAGGGAACTCGGCGGCGACTTCCTTCGGGGCTTCGATGACCCAGAGATGGAAGATCTCGGCCTTGTCGAGGAGGTTGTCCTGGTAGCCGACCCGCTCGCAGAGGGCGGGAGCGTTGTCCCTAGGATATCCCGGGACAATCCGGTCGACGAGGGTGCTGTAGACGCCGCAGGCGGTCTCGAACCACTCGGAAAAACCTTCACCGAGCTGCCAGAGGTCGATATACCGACGGATGCACTCCTTGAGATGCTTGCCGTTTTCAAAAATCAGTTCGCAGGGGAAGAGGATGAAACCCTTGGTCTTGTCCCCCTTGAAGAACTCGTACCGGTGGTAGAGGAGCTGGGTCAGCTTTCCGGGATACGAGAGGGCCGGCTTGTCCGTAAACTTGCAGGACGGGTCGAAAGCGATGCCGGCTTCGGTCGTATTGGAGATGATGAAACGCATCCCGGGCTGCTCCGCCAGGCGGAGATAGTCCTCGAAATCACGGTAGGGATTGATTCCGCGGCTGATGACATCGATCATGTCGATGCTGTCGACGGGCTCTCCCTTGTCGAGGCCCTGGAGATTGAGGTGATAGAGGCAGTCCTGCTCGTTAAGCATGTCGACCATTCCCCTGTCAATAGGCTGGACGACCACGACGGAAGCGTTGAAATCCGTCTTCTGGTTGGTCTTCCAGATAATCCACTCGATGAACGCCCGGAGGAAGTTGCCTTCTCCGAACTGGATGACCTTCTCAGTATAGGTCTTTGCCTGAGGGGCCGTTGTTCTGTTTAATCTTTCCATATAAGAAATTGATAATTATTCGCTTACAATGTAACACCCGATTTGAAGATCGCGATTTCACGATAACCGCTCTCCTCGCTCCGGACTTTTTCCCCGCCGGCAGCCGCCAATACGAATTCGATGAAACGGGCGGATACCGATTCCATCGGTTCGTCCTCGGCGAGAACACCCGCGTTGAAATCGATCCAGTTCCGCTTGCGGTCGTAAAGCGGCGTATTGGTCGAAATCTTCATCGTGGGGACGAAGGTTCCGAACGGGGTTCCGCGGCCGGTCGTGAAGAGAACGATCTGGCAGCCGGAAGCGGCGAGGGCCGTCGAGGCCACGAGGTCGTTGCCCGGGGCGCTCAGCAGGTTCAGTCCCTTGACGGAGAGCCGCTCGCCGTAGCGGAGGACGCCGCGGACGATGCTCTTGCCGCATTTCTGGGTACATCCGAGGGATTTTTCCTCAAGGGTTGAAATGCCCCCGGCCTTGTTGCCCGGAGAAGGATTCTCGTAGACCGGCTGGTCGTTCTTCATGAAATAGGACTTGAAGTCATTGATCAGGCGGACCGTCTTTTCGAAGGTCTCCACGTCCTGGCAACGGTTCATCAGCAGGGTCTCCGCCCCGAACATTTCGGGGACCTCGGTGAGGACGGTCGTGCCCCCCTGGGAGACGATCCAGTCCGAGAAAACGCCGAGGAGCGGATTGGCCGTGATGCCGCTCAGTCCGTCGGAGCCGCCGCACTTGAGACCGACCCGGAGTTCGCTGACCGGGATGTCAGTCCGCTCATCCTTCGAGCAGACCGCGAAGATTTCGCGGAGCTGCCGGAGGCCGTACTCCACTTCGTCTTCGACGTCCTGGGTCCGGAACATCCGGATCCGGTCCGGATCGACCGGTCCGACGAGTTCCCGGAAGGCGTCCAGCTGGTTGTTTTCGCAGCCCAAGCTGATGACGAGGACGCCCCCGGCGTTCGGGTGGCGGACCATGTCGGCGAGAAGGGTTCTCGTATTCTCATGGTCTTCCCCGAGCTGGGAACAACCATAATTGTGCGGGAAAGCGACGACGGCGTCGACCGAGCCTTCCTTCCCGGCGATCTCCGCCCGGAAACGGTCGGCGATCTCGGATGCGATGCCGTTCACGCAACCCACCGTCGGGATGATCCAAATCTGGTTCCGGACACCGACCTGCCCGTCGCCGCGACGGAAGCCCCGGAACGTCCTGAGGACGTCCGCAGGGGTTATTTCCACCTTGGCGGGGCGGTAGGAATAATCCAGCAGCCCTTCGAGGTTGGTCTTGATACACGTATGGTCTATCATCTCCCCCGCCCCGGCGGAACGGGTCACGTGACCGATCGGGAAACCGTACTTGATGACATTTTCCCCTTCCGCCAACGGGCAAAGCGTGATCTTATGTCCCCGGGGGACATCCGATTTCAGCGTGATGCCCTCCACGACAGCTCCGGTCTTCAGGTCGGAAAGAGCGACTGCTACGTTGTCTGCCGGGTTGATCCGAATGTAGTCCATATCAGAAATTAAAATAATTCTTCGCGTTGTTGTAGCAGATATCCTCGATCATCTGCCCGATCCGATCCATCTCGGAAGCGGGCAGGCGGCCGCTTTCCACGTCGGCTCCGACGACATCGCAGAGGATGCGGCGGAAATACTCGTGACGAGGGTAGCTGATGAAGCTCCGGCTGTCGGTCAGCATTCCGACGAAGCGGCTGAACAGGCCGAGGGTCGAAAGCGCGTTCATCTGCTTGCGCATGCCGTCCTCCTGATCCAGGAACCACCAGCCCGATCCGAACTGCATCTTGCCCGGGAAGGTCCCGTCGTTGAAGGTATAGGCCATGGTCATCATGACCTCGTTGTCCTTCGGATTGAGGCAGTAGAGGATGGTCTTCGCCAGCCTGTCTTCGGCGGCGAGCCGGTCGAAGAACCGGTGGCCTGCCGCGGCGGTCGGAAGGTCGTGGATCGCATCGTACCCCGTATCCGGGCCGATGAGGTTGAACATCTTGGAATTGTTGTTGCGGATCGCCCCGACATGGAACTGCTGGGCCCATCCGGCCTCGGCGTCCATGACGGCCATGTCGTGCAGGAAGGCGCTCCGGAACTTGTCGAGTTCGGCACAGGTCGGAGCCTTGCCGAGAAGGACTTTCTTGAAGATCAGTTCGATTTCAATATCCTTGTAAGGGGCGGCATAGAAGGTCTCGAGGCCATGGTCGGAGAGCTTGCAGCCCATCGAGGCGAAGAAATCGTGGCGGATTTTCAGGGCGTCGACGAGATCCGTATAGGAATCGATGGCCTTTCCGGCCGCTTCGCCGAGCTTGGCGAGGTATTCCTTATAGGACTTGGGATCCTCGATGGCCATCGCCTTGTCCGGGCGCCAGGCGGGGATGACGCGGGTGCCGAAGGGCTTTTCAGCGATCATCTTGTGGTATCGCAGGTCGTCGGCGGGATCGTCCGTCGTGCAGACGACTTCTACGTTGAACTTGCGTATCAGGGCCTGTCCCCGGAACTCTTCCGTGGCAAGCTTGGCGTTGCACTCTTCAAAGATCTCCCGCGCCGTTGCGGGACTGAGAAGCTTGTCGATGCCGAAGACCCGGCTGAGTTCGAGGTGGGTCCAGTGGTAGAGCGGGTTCCGCATGGTGTACGGGACCGTCTCCGCCCATTTCTCGAAGGTCTCCCAGGGGGATTTGGTCCCCCCGGTGAGATACGCTTCGTCGACGCCGTTCGCCCGCATCGCGCGCCACTTGTAGTGGTCCCCGTAGTGGCCGTCCACGAGCCAGAGCTGGGTAATGTCCCGGAACCGGATGTTTTCGGCGATCTGCTGGGGTACGAGATGGCAGTGATAGTCGATGATCGGCATCTTCTCGGCATGCTCGTGGTATAACTTCCCGGCCGTTTCGGTCCGGAGCATGAAATTCTTGTTGATAAAGGTCATAATCCGTATTTTAAAAAATGGAAGGGAGTCGGGCGGTCAGGTCCGACTCCCTTGGAAAGCATCAATTGGAACGGTATTCAATCGCATAGAAACGGAGGGAATTCCCGGTCGGATAGATCAGGAGATCTCCGGCCTCCACCTCGAAGGTAACGATTGTCTGGGGCGCACTGGTCTTGGTGCCGCCGGGCTGGGACTGTTCCTTGCCGTCCTGCTTGACCGTAACCATACGCGTCATGTCTTCGTTGTCTCCCGTGTTGGAAACATAGACGGTCAGCGTTCCGGCAGCCGGTGCGGTATAGGCGAACTGGCGCTGGGTATCGCTGCCCTTTCCGCCGGGTTGGATGAAATAGATGTCCCCGGCCTTGTTGTATTTCATCGAAGCGCCGCCTCCGTTGACCCTCAGGTCATCGAAGGTAAAGTCGATGTCGTTCTGGTTCGCATTGATCGCACTGAAGTGGCTTTCAAACTGGGCGACCCATTCCGGAGACGTGAAGTTCCAGACCTTTTCGACCTTGGCGGGAGCTCCGCCGGCACCCTGGAAATGAATGCGGTAGAAGCGGAGGGAATTCCCGATCGGATAGATCAGGACGTCACCGGCCTCGATCTCGAAGGAAACGACCGTCTGCGGATCGCTGGTCTTTGTGCCGCCTGGCTGGGACTGTTCCTTGCCGTCCTGACTGACGGCGACCATCCGGGTCAGGTCCTCGTTGTCCCCCGTGTTGGAGACATAGACGGTCAGCGTTCCGGCCGAAGGAGCCGTGAACTGGAACTGGCGCTGTGTCGCGCTTCCCTTGCCGCCGGGCTGGATGAAGCAGATGTCGCCGGCCTTGTTGTACTTCATCGAAGCGCCGCCGCCGTTGACGCGGAGACCCTCGTACGTAAAGTCGATATCGCTCTGGTTCGTATTGATCGCAGTGAAATGGCTCTCGAACTGGCCGATCCATTCCGGAGTGGAGAAATCCCAGTCATACTCGACCGCAGGGGCTCCGCCGCCTTTGTAGGTGAACTCCAGCTTGTAGAAGCGGAGGCCGTTTCCGGTCGGATAGACGAGGACGTCGCCGGCCTCGATGTCGAAGGAGACGACCGTCTGCGGATCGCTGGTCTTCGTTCCGCCGGGCAGTGACTTTTCGACACCGCCCTGGTTGACCGTGACCATACGGGTCAGATCCTCGTTGTCACCCGTGTTGGATGCCCAGACCGTCAGCGTACCGGCTGCGGGAGCCGTAAACTGGAACTGGCGCTGCGTCGCGCTTCCCTTGCCTCCGGGCTGGATGAAGTAGATCTCTTCGGCCTTGTTGTACTTCATCGAAGCACCGCCGCCGTTGACGCGGAGACCGTTGAAGGTGAAGTCGATGTCGCTCTGGTTCGCATTGATCGCCGCAAAGTGGCTTTCGAACTGGGCGACCCATTCCGGAGCCGAGAAGTCCCATGTGAGGGTAACCTCTCCGCCGGACGGCTGGACCTTGTTGACCTTGAAGGTTGCCTCGGCAGGCTCGGATGCGGCATACTTGGAAGAAGTTCCGACAGGGCGGGCCTTGACCGTAACGGTATATTCTCCGACAGGGAGGGCGGAGACCTCTTCGGCCGGGATCGTGAAGGACGTCTCGGACAGCATCGTCTCGGCACCCCTGAAGACTACGACATAGTCGGCGGCGTTCTCGACGGCGGGCCAGGAGACGACGACGGCCTCCGCGGTACCCTGGTCGAGTTTGGCGGGAGCGACCGTCAGCTTCGGTGAAGCGAGTTCGATCAGGGTTTCGTCAGGAGTGAGGTTCTTGGTCCATACGATCTTCTTCAGGGTCACGGCGGAATTCGCAAGCACAAAGATGCTGTTGTCGCCGGTCAGGTCGCCGAGGACGACCGTATGCTCTTTCCCGTCGGCGAGAACCGGATAACGGTCTTCGCCCACAAGCACCTGGAGGGTTCCGAGACCGTCATCGCTCGTCGCGGTGACCTTTACCGATCCGTAACCGTTGGTAAGGACCTCGACGGCGGAATAAGTCGGAACGCCTGCGGGACTGACGGAAGCCGTCGTCGTGAAGTCGACGCCCTTAGACATGACGACCTGGGCCGGAACGGTCGAGGTAGCATAGATCCGGGCATTGCCGATGATCGTCGTGGCGGTCAGTTCTTCCGTGTCATAGATGGTCTTCTCCGTGAAATCCCAGGTATACTCGTCGGGAGCGGCTTTCAGTTCCTTTTCACGGATGATGACCGGCTGGACGGCATCCCACCAGCGGGGATCGCCGGCCTTGAGGGACCTGATCTGCTCTCCGGCTGTACCGGCGAGGTACATCTTGCCGGCGATAGAGTTGACGCAGGGATCCGCAGTCAGGACGGTCGCCTCGGTCATGGAGATTTCCTCGAAGGTCTTGTCGCCCTGGGTATCGGTCTCCGCCGCGACTGCGTTGGAGACGAAGAAGGCGGCGCCGAGGTTGTAATAGACGTTCCCCGTGCTCACGACCCGGTAGGAATCGGTGGAATTCCGGTTCAGGCGCACGAAGCACTTGGCAGGATCGGACTGGTCCTCACCTTCGCTGATCTCGTTCAGGAAGACGTTCTTGACGGCTTTCAGGCTCTTGGTTCCGGTTACGGCGCGGACGGCGAAGATACCGGCGTTGTTGGAGGAACCGTTCGTAGCGGTAACGAGGTTGAAGGTACAGTTCTCGGCCAGGACGCTTTCTGCCTTGGCGCTGTCGGAGATCCTGAAGAAGGTACGGGCGCAGGCGTAGAAGGTGGAATTGCGGACGACGAAGCTGCCGTTCACACCGTTACGGACATCGATGAAGTCTCCGCCTTCGGTACCGGCCGCATTGATGTCATGGACATAGCAGCCGTCGACGAGGAAGGAGGCGACATTGGCACCCGCGGCGGAGCCGGCCACCGAGTAGATCGCCTTGGCATAGCCGGTGATTTCGGAATTGACATATTCGACGGCGCTCATATCGGCGCCCAGGTTCTCCGTCAGGGCTCCGGTCCCGTTCCCGTCGAAGACGAGGTCTTCCAGATGGAGGACCTTGGAACCGGCGGCGAGGTTGAAGACCAGGGTCGATATGGCCGGCTTCTTGCCCGCTTCCGTCGCGTTTCCGTAAAGGTACACGTCGCCGGTCACGGTCACAAGTTTCTTGGCGGGATCCGGATAGGCGTCCATCATATCGATGCCGGCATCCGAATATTCGACGAGGAGCTTGATCTCGCCGGGCTGCTCATTGATGGCCTGATAGATTTCGCCGGCTGTATAGACCTTGTTCACGCCCTGGAGGGAAGGACGGGTGAAGGCGGTTACGGAACCGCGTTTTCCGGCCTTTCCGAACAGGAGGGTGAAACGGTATTCACGGGCGGGATCCAGTCCGGTCACCGTCTTGGAAGCGGCTGCGATTTCCTCGGCCGTGACGGGTGACTTCACGGAAGAGCCGTCACCGATGACGGTCTCGACCTGGAGGGAAGTCAGGTCCTGCTTGTCCGACGCCTTGTCCCAGGCGATCGTGACGGAATTCTCAGTACGGGAAACCACATACGGGTTCAGGGAAGCACGGACCGCGGAGGTGGAGAAAGTGGTCTCCAGATAGGCCCAGTTGGAGGGGTTCAGCTGCGGATTCGTTCCGCGGACACGGGCGTAGAAAGACTTGTCCACTTCGAGACCGTAGACGGTGAAGGGGATTTCGTCAGTGCCCAGGATATAGGTTTGTCCGACCTTGGTTCCGGTATTCTCCGTAGAGACCACCTTGGAATCCCCGGTCTGCTCGTAGATTTCGAGCTCGTACCCTTCGGCGTTCTTGATTTTCTGCCAGGTCAGTACGACGTCGGTACCGGTCGAGGCAACCACCTCGGCATCGAATTTCAGCGGAGTCAGGACGCGGGAGTAGTCGATTTCCTCGATCAGCTCTTCCGGCGTCTGGCAGGCGGAAAGAATGGCTCCGATACCCAGGATGCAAAGGAGGGATTTATGGATTCTGTTCATAATTCTTGGATTATTGGATCTGTGCATAGCCATAGTCATTGCGGAGGGCTCCCTGCATGGCGCTCATGGTCAGGTTGTACATGGGCCATACGGAACGGGGCCATGGATCGTCGTACGCATTGCGGTAGAGATGCTCGTAGGCGTACCTGCCGGTGGTGGAGTTGCGGAAGGCCTCGGTGCTGATGTAGCGCTCCTGGAGGGTCCATCCGTTCGGCTCGGTAACGGAATAATCGGCCGGGGCCTTTCCGATCTCATCGGCTTCAAGGCCGAAGAAGACGATACGCTGGTTGGCCTTGTCCTCTTTCCAATAGAGCGGGTAGGTCTTGAACTGGCGTCCTTCAGTCTCCCTGTCGGTCGCATAGGCCGCATAGGCTGAATAGGCTCCCTGCATCTTGGCGAGATTCTCGAGGTCGGCGCTTTCTTCGTCCAGGGCGGTCTTCAGGAGGCCCCAGCGGATCAGGTCCTGCTTGCGGAGGAATTCGCCGGCAAACTCAAGGGCGCGCTCGGCATAGATGGCGCCGAGGATCGTCGAAGGATTGGCGTGGTCGGCGATCATTCCGGATCCGTCGGAAGAGGCGGAACCCGCGGTGAGGGATCCAACCGGGGTGTACTTGGTCGCCTGCTTGCCGGACATGGCGCGGTTGCGGACCTCGCCGAGCCAGCTCTGTGCCGTCGAGAGGTCGCCCGTATAGGCGGCCAGTTCGGCACCCATCAGAAGGACGTCGGAATAACGCATCACGATCGGCTTGACACCGTCGTCATTACCGCCGTTATACGGGTTGGAGGTCATCCACTCATAGCGGTATTTTCCCCAGAACCAATAGTTTACGGCACCGCGGAGCTCCCAGCCCTGGGTTTCGCCGTTCCAACGCATGTTGACGACGGTCAGGTCGCGGCGGGAATCGTTCCGGTCGTACTTGAACCAAAGGTTCGCCGTAGGAAGGGTGCTGCCTCCGCGGGCGCTGTTGTTGGTGATCCAGGGACCGCCGGCGGAATGCGGATAAGCGTGGGTATAGTTCCAGCGTCCGCGTCCGTCACTGAACGGAATGACCCAGAGTACCTCGGGGACGCCGCTCATATGGGCGGAATTGTTGAACTTTTTCCAAAGCGCGGTATAATCGCTCTCGAGGGAGCAGGTACCGGAATTATGGACATCTTTCAGGTGCTGGAGCGCCTTCGGATAGAGGACGGAAGCCTGGAGTTCGGGATCCGTGGTAAGGCGGAGGGAACCCAAATTGCCGGTTCCGACCTGGCCCTCGTCGGGACGGAAGGCCCAGCCGGCCGCGGAAAGGGCGACGCGGGCGTAGAGACCTTTCGCAAAAGCCTTGTTCATCCGGTCGGCACGGGCCGTCTGAGGAGCCTCGTTCGGCCAGTAGAGACGCTCTGCAGCCTCGTCGAGGTCGGCGAGGATGACTTTATAGATTTCGTCCCGGTCGGTCTTGTTGAGATAGATCGTCTCGGTGGTGACAGGCTCGGTACGGAGAGGGACTTCGCCCCACATCTTGATCAGCTCGAAGTAGAAGAAGGCACGGTAGGTCAACGCCTCTCCGAGGAGATAGGACATCCTCCTGTCCGCATCGACGTTTCCGTAGGTACGGAGACCGGTGATGCAGAGGTTGGCGCGTTCGATACCGGCGACGATCTCATTGTAGGCGTTCGTCGCGGTATTGTTCTGGGTATCGTTGATCGTAGCGTTGTACTCGGCCATCCGGATACGGTCGTCCGCGGCGTCGAGACCGCTGTCTTCGATTCCGGAGGAATTCGAACTGTAGGTCTCGATATCGGTGTTGGTTCCGTAGAAAAGATGGACACGGCCGCGGTAGGAATTCGTATGTCCGCAGACTTCCCCGATACCGAAGATGTTATACTCGGCCAGGGTATAGTTGGAGAACACCACGTCGTCGGCGTAGGAGGACTGCGAAGGGGAATCCAGCGGCTTGTCAAATACGTTGCAGGAGACTGCGGCAATCAGGACGGCAAGGATGGAAATATATTTTTTCATTTTCATTTTCCTCCATTGTTAAAAAGTAATGTTGACGCCAAAGACCCAGCTGCGGCTCTTCGGATAGGCCGAATAGTCCACGTTCGGGGTGAGCGGGGTGGCGGTACGGGTATCCACTTCCGGATCATAGCCGGAATAGGGAGTCAGGACAAAGAGATTGTTGCCGGTCACATAGAAACGGACCTTCTGGAGATTGGCTTTCTGGGTCAGGGTCTCGGGAAGGGTGTATCCGAGGACGACGGTCGAAAGACGCAGGAAAGAAGCGTCCTCGAGGGCGTAGGACTGGCAGATACGGCGGGTATTGTACGGGGCCCACATCTCTTTCCCCTGATTCAGGGTACGGAGCTGGTTGAGGTCCGTGATGAACTCGCCGGTGTTCCAGTCGACATTGGTCCAGCGGTTGTCCGGAGAAGAGGACTCGACCACATTCTGGCCGTATACTCCGCGGATTGTGCTGAAATCCACCTTGTTGGCATTGTAGACCTTGTTCCCGTAGCTATAGGTGAAGTTGGCGGAAAGGTCGAAATTGTAGAAGTAGCCGGAGAGGGAGAAACCACCGATGAAAAGAGGCTGGACGTTGCCGAGGAGGGAGATATCGTCGTTGGTAATCTGACCGTCCTTGTTCGTATCCTTGAGTTTCATCGAGCCCGGGCGGGCGGCGTAACCGGTCACGCCGGAGGCGTCGGGAATGCCTTCCCTGAGCGTCCAGGTTCCCGCGAGGGCGTCATAATTAAAGTCATCGATACCGTACATTCCGTCATTCTGGAAACCGTAGACGTCACCGAGGGGGCGTCCTTCCGTCACCTTGAAATCATATCCGATTTCCGAGGAGAACATGCCGGCGTTCGCCGTAATTTCTGGAAGGCCGCCGAGATTCATGACCCGGTTCTGGTTGAAGGAGATGTTGGCGTCGATATTCAGGCCGTAGTGCCGGCTCTGGACGGGGGCTCCGCCGATCGTGAATTCGAAACCGCGGTTACGGATCTCGCCGAGGTTGCGGTACTGGTATTCATAACCGGAACCGTTGACCGGGAAGCGGATGAGAAGGTCCTTCGTATTGGACTGATAGATTTCGGCGCTTCCGTAGAGACGGCTCCGGTACATGCTCCAGTCGAGGCCGAGGTTGTGGGAATAGGTTGTTTCCCACTTGAGGTCGGCATTCGGCATATCGGCAGTTCCGCCCCACCAGACGCTGCCCTGGCTGATCCAAGAGGTGGAATGGGCCCCGTATTCCATCAGGATCTTGCCGGCCGGAATGTTGTTGTTACCGGCGGTACCGAAGCTGTAACGGAGTTTGAGGTTGTCGAGCCAGCCCTTCGTGTTCTCCATGAATTCTTCATCGGAGATGCGCCAGGAGGCGGCGAAGGAAGGGAAGTAGCCCCAGCGGTTGCCCCGGGCGAACTTCGAGGATCCGTCCGCACGCATCGTGGCGGAAATCTGGTAGCGGCCCTTGTAGGTATATCCGACACGCGTGAAGAACGAGAGGATCTTGTCATCGTTGGCGAACGCGTTGGAAATCGTGTGCGGAGCCTCGCCGGAGGCCATGAAACGCCAGGCCATGTCGGAATTGAAGAAGTCCGGGAGCCCGTCCAGGACGGTATTGAAGGTATTGGACTTCGTAATGATGTATTCCACACCGACCAGGGCGTCGAGCTGATGGTCCGTGGGGAGGACGTCTTTGAAATTATAGGAAAGGGTATTGGTGCTGCGGAGCTTGCGCCGGGTCTGGTCCTTGTACTCGGTGGCAGGATTCACGTTGAAGCCGGCCAGGGTATTGTTGCGGACATAATACGAGGTCAGGCCGTAGAAGCGGTCGTCAGTGCGGCGGAACTCGTCCAGACCGCCTTCCAGGCGGAGCTTGAGGTTGTCGACGATGGTCCACTGGAAGGCGCCGTTGGAGGTCCACTGGGTCCTGTTCTGGCGGGAATCGTTGTCGGCGATGGCGACCAGCGGATTGACCGAGGAGTTGTAATCTTCCTCGACGTCGGTGTCGCTCATCACGGACTCCGCAGGAATCGGGGAATAGACGATCGAGTTCTTCAGACGGGACTGGGAGGTCGAACCCCGGTCATTGATGGCATTGGCGCCGGAACCGGTCACCTTGGTATTAGCGTACCGGACGTTGACATCGAAGAGGATCTTCTTGTTCGGGGTGAACTGGCCCTTGAAATTGAGGTTGTTACGGGAGAAATCAGATCCGACCATGATGGCGGTCTCGTCGAAATGCGCGTAACCTACCGTCCACTTGAACTGGTCCGAACCGCCGGAAACCGTAAGGTTGGCCGAGGCGTTGTGGCCGGAGCGGCCGAAAACCTGGTCGACCCAGTCGTTCCCGCGCATACCCATATACAGGTCGATATCCGAGAACGTGCCGTAGCGGGACTCATAGCTGGAAAGCTGGTCGCGGAAGAGGGCATATTCATACTGGGTACGGACGAAATCGTAGGGATCCTGGGCGATGAAAGCGCCCTTGTTGGCCATGTTCTTGATGCCTGCATAGGCATTGAACGTCACGGAAATCTTCCCGGCCTTACCGCTCTTGGTCGTAACGATGACGACACCGTTCGCACCGCGGGATCCGTAGATAGCTGTCGAGAAGGCATCCTTCAGGACGTCGATACTCTGGATATCTGACGCAGGAATGTCGGAAATGGACTCCATCGGGAAACCGTCGACGATATACAGCGGGCTGCTGTCCTGGGTGATGGACCCGGCACCGCGGACACGGATCTTGACGTCCGCGTCCGGATCGCCTTCCGTCGTGGTGACCTGGACACCGGCCATCTTACCGGCCATCGCTTCGGTCACGGAAGCTACCGGAACCTGGTTCAGGGCTTCCGAGTTCACGGAAGCCACGGAACCCACCACATCGCGGCGGGAGACGGTCGCGTAACCGACGACCACCACTTCGTCAAGGAATGTTTGGTCTGCCTTGAGGACGATGTCGATCTTTGTCCTTCCGTCGAGGGGGACGACCTGGTCGGACAGTCCGATGAAGGAGAACACCAGGTGAGTCGCATCGGCAGGCACGGTCAGGATATAGTCGCCGTCGATTCCGGTCACCGTTCCGATGGTCGTCCCCTGTACGAGGACTCCCGCACCGATCAACGGTTCTCCTTCTTCATCCGTCACGACGCCGGTAATCGTCGTCTGTGCGGAGAGCGACCAACCCATGCCCAGGCAGAGCAACGCAAGAATGAGTTTCTTTGCTAGACTTTTCATTGGTTCTTGATCTTTTAATATGTTAATGAATATCAGAGTTTATCGTAAGATCCACCGGCGTTGCCTCCGGTGACGATTTCTTTGACGAGATAGTGGAGATACATCTCCAGGTTCGTGTAACGGCCGTTCTTGTCCAGCCATATGGCGGCGCCGTCGGAGGAATCGTTCTTGCCCAGTCCGAACTCATCCTCGAAATAGTCGGGCATGCCGTCCCCGTCCGTATCCTTCAACCTGGCGGTTTCCGCCGCCGTGGCGGAATAGGTCTGCCAGGCCGTTCCGTATTTGGCTTTCACATCGTCGATATTGTCGACCAGCGCTCCCGTTCCGTCCTTCACCTGGGAAGCCGCACGCGCATCTACGTTGTCCCTCCGGAGGGAGGCTCCTCCCCAGGAACAGACGGCGTTCATCGCATCCGCCGCGGAATGGACCGTCGAATACGCGGCGACGGCACCCTTGCCGACAATGGGAAGGGCGGAGGACCGGGTGCTGTTGTAATGGGCGTGTCCGCCGGAATTGTGCCAGTAGATGCCGGTCTTGTTATCGGAAGTGATATCCGCGTAGGCGGTATGGACGTTTCCGTTGATATACAGTTCGGGATAACCTTCGTCGATATTCGACTTGTTGCAGGTCGAGCAGCTGCTGTAGACGGCATAGGCGTCGACGAAATACTTCCGGTCCTTGGAGGAAGGTCCGGGTTTGTAGTAGTTGTTCACGATATTGAACCAGCCGCCTTCTCCTCCGTAGGTGCTGTTGCTTCCCCAGTCGTAAATGACATTGTTCCGGAACTCCACGTTGCCGCGGCGGGCCGGGTTGGTGTGGCTCTCATAGATATGGGGATGGTCGATACGGGCGTTCCGACTGTCGTGATGGGCCAGGAGGTTGTGGTGGAAACTGGCGTTCTTGCCGCCCCAGATTCCTCCGTAGCCGTGACTGCCCTTGGAATGGATGGTGCTGCGGAGGGACTCCGTTATGAAGCACCACTGCATCGTAAAGTTTTCATTCGCGTAGAAGGAGGCGCATTCGTCGATGGACCAGCTCATGGAACAGTGGTCGATGATGATATTGCTGTGGTACCGGCCCCAGATGCAGTCCTCGCCGTCTCCCGCGGAGGGTCCCTCGTCCCCGAGACGGAAATGGACGAAGCGGATGATGACATTGTCGGCCGAGATGTTGAAAGTATAGTTCTTCAGGCAGATTCCGTCTCCTGGAGCGGTCTGTCCGGCAATGGTAAGGTCTCCGTTCCGGACCTGGATGGCAGACTGCAGTTCGATGATCCCCGCTACGTCGAAGACGATTGTTCTCGCCCCGCTCTGACCGACCGCCCAGCGAAGGGAACCTTCCCCGGAATCGTTCAGCGTCGTAACGTGGAGTACCTTCCCTCCCCTTCCGCCGGTGGTATACATACCGCCGCCTTCGGCTCCCGGGAAGGCCCGCGGAGTTCCGTCTTCCTCGACCGAAGGAATGGAGAAACCCGCATATACGGCTTCCGATACGGGATCCTTGGGTTGCGGGGTGGGGTCAGGTCCCGGATCCGGGTCGACAGGCCCAGGTTTTCCGCCCGGGATTCCCTCGACATAATCGGACCATCCGGAAGCCGACTCCCCGGCTTCCGCCCGGACGGTGAAACGGTAAGTCGTTCCCTTGGTAAGGGCGTCGATGATAGCGTTGGTGTTCCGGGTCTGCCCTTTCTGGACCTCGGTCGATCCCTCCAGAAGTTTCCAGGAATAGGTTTCCGCATTCTGGACGGCATCCCACTGGAATATCAGGGAATGGTCCGTCTCCCGGTTCAGTTTCACTCCGGTCGGAGCGGAAAGGGAAACGGGCTTGACAGGGTCCGGATCCGGGGTTCCGCAGGCCGCGGCCAGAGCCACGGCAAGAACGATCAGGTTTATTCTTTTCATTTGCATAATTCCATTTCCAGCGCCGCCCAGACCGCGGGACCGATGCCCTTGGGATCGTTGGCGCGCACGCGTTCATTGATATAATAGTCATAATCGCCCCTGCGGTTGTCCTTGCCGCCGAGACCCGCCACCTCGCAGCAGCGTTCCAGGCTGACAAGATCCCCTTCCCGGACGATGAAGGTCCTGACGAAAGCGTCATACTTCTCCCGGGCGGTTTCCGAGGGAATATCGAGCAGGCCGAGGCGGATCCCTTTCAGCATCGAATAGACGAACATCGCGCTGCAGGTAGCCTCGACATAATTGCCTTCCCGACCCGGGCAGTCCAGCACCTGGTACCACATCCCGGTCGCCGGATCCGCATACTCCGGAAGCCGGTCGAAGATGGACCGGAGGATCCGCACGAGGTCTTCCCGGCCCGGAGCCGTTACCGGGAGCAGTTCCAGGACATCGACAAGGGCCATCGAATACCAGCCGAGGGCGCGTCCCCAGGCATGGTCCGACTGCCCGGTCTGCGGATCCGCCCAGAACATTCCGCGGGAGGAATCCCAGGCATGGCGGTACAGGCCGGTCGCGGGATCGAAAGTATGCTCCGCCACCGTCCTGAACTGGAGGGCGATGTCTTCGAAGCGCGCCGCTTTCAGGCTGTCCGGGACGAAACGCAGGGTATATTCCGCATAGAAAGGCTGGGCCATGTAGAGACCGTCGAGCCACATCTGCTGCGGATAGACCTTCTTGTGCCAGAAACCGCCTTCCGGCGTACGGGGCTGCCCCTGGATCTGGCGCCAGAGCGTGTCCATAGCCATCCGGTACTTCTCCTTTCCGGTCAGTTCATAAAGGCGAAAAAGGGTCCTTCCCGGGCAGATATGGTCCGTAGAGTAATTCGAAACCTTGTATTTATAGATGCACCCGCACGAGTCGATGATGGCATCGTACCAGGCGTCCGCATAATCGAGGAGTTCCTTGTTCCCGTACCGGTCGTACACGTCAAGGAAAGCCTTGAGTTCGAGCCCGGTCGTATAGTTCCATTTGAGTTTTCCCTCCTGTCCGTCGATCCGGGAAGCCTCCGGATTCCGCACCATCTCGCTCCGGACGATCTGCATGGAGAGGGGCTCCTGCCCCGTGCAGGAGGAAAGAAGGGCGGCGAGAGCCGCTATGATCCATCCCTTTCTCATCGGTTGTCGAACGGATTCCAAACGATGCCGTCCTGTTTCTGGTACATCACGTTTTCAAAGGTATACTCCGCTGCCTGCCGGTCGGTCAGTTGCCGGGACCATTTCACCCGCTCTTTCTTCGAAGCGGCACCGGGACCGTAGTTCTTGTACTCGGCGTAATACGAGTTCTTCTTCGTATCGGGCTTGCCGGGTTTCTCCCAGTCGTGCCATCCGGCGGGAAGGATGTGGGATCCGAGTTCGCACTCGATGAAAACGGTCTTCGCATAAGCGCCCCAGGGGCGTCCGAGGTAGCATTTGTCGATACCCGGAGCGGCCGTCAGCCGGCACTTGTGGAAGACATAACCCCACTTCTGTCCTTCAAAGGTCGAAGCGGCCGTCACGTAACTGTTTTTCTTCGAATGGATATGGCAGTTCTCGAACCAGGCGATCGAAGGGCCGAAGATGAAATCGGTTGTTCCTTCGATATAGCAGTCGAGGAAATAGTTCCGCTTGACGCCTCCGTCCTTTCCGTACCGGCCGTAGGTATAGACCGTGTCCTGGTTGCCGATGAAGCGGCAGCGGTTGAAGAAGAGGAAATCCCCGTCGGTGAAGAGGGCGACGGCCTGGCCGATCTCCTTCCCTTCCCCGGCGCTGTTCTCGACCGTCATATCCTCCATCGTCACGTAGCTCGAGTGCATATAGAGGGTCGCGCTCCCGGAGGTGCCGGTCGGAAGACCGTTCAGCGCCCACGGCTGGGTCGCATACTTGCCATAGGTCAGGACCGTCTCTTCGGCACCCTGTCCCTTGATATGGATCCGGAACTTATTGTGCGGGATCGTGACCATCTCATGGTACACGCCTTTCTTGACAAGGATCGTCGTAACGGCCTCGTGGCTGTAATCCGGGACCGCGTCGACGGCTTCCTGGATCGTAAAGCAATCCCCGAATCCGTTCGGGTCCACGACGATGTCGTACCGGACCAGGTGCTCCGCGAGCTCGGGAAGCTGCTCCCGGATGCAGTCGCAGACCATCTCGGCGACCTTGCGCGCACCGGAGGCCTTCGTATGGGTATTGTCAACCTTTCCGTCCGGGGCGCAGGCATATTTCCCGGGCTCCAGGTGCATGAAATAGGGACGGGAAGCCTCGTCTCCGAGCCCTTCGATCCAGTCCAGGGTCCTCGTCGTCATGTCCAGGAGCGGGATGCCGAACTCTTTCGCGACCTCCTTCATGGCTTCGGGATAGTCCGTATGGCAGTTCCGGTCCAGTTTGCCGTCCTTGAACCAGCGGCGGGCGACCGGGGTCAGGAGGACCGGCTTCGCACCGGCTTCCAGGGCTGTCCTTACAAAGAGGCGGAGATTGTCCTGATACGCGCCGAAGGGGGCGGCATAGCGTTCGGGATCGCTTTCCTTGGCATCGTTGTGGCCGAACTGGATGAAGACCCAGTCGCCGGCTTTGAGGTTGGCCTTGACCTTGTCCCAAAGGCCTCGGTCGATGAAACTCTTGGTGCTCCGGCCGTTCTGGGCATAATTGACGACGTCCATCCCTTCGATGAAGTTCGGGAACATCATGCCCCAGCCCCTTTCGGGATTGCCGTTGGAAAGATCTTTGTCCGCCATCGTGGAATCGCCCATCAGATGGATGGTCGAGGAGGTGCTGACAAGCACGAGGGCCAGCGCAAGGAGGGTACAGAGGATTCTTTTCATCAGATCAGGTTTTCAGTTACATTCTCGAACTCGACATCTTCGGCATAATGGACTTCACGGCCCTGCCGGGCGGTGAAGGTGCTGTTGGCAAACCGCAGGCCGCGGACCGGCATCTCGGGAAGGCCGTTCACGTAGACGGACTGGCGCGCTCCGGAACAGACGATCCCGTCGAAACGGATGTCACGGAAAACCGGCGTCGTCTCATCGACGGGCTGGATGTCTTCCTTCGCTTCTCCGTTCATGTCCGTGGCGGCCACTCCCGCGTAATAGAGGTTGAAGATGACCCCGTAAGTCACGATATCTTTCATGAAGATGTCCCGGCACCAGATCTTTTCGACCAGTCCCCCGCGCCCGCGCGTGCTTTTAAAACGGAGTCCGACGTCGGTTCCGATGAAACGGCACTTTTCGACGAGGATATGGTCCACTCCCCCGCTCATTTCGCTACCGACGACGAATCCGCCGTGGCCATGGTATACAGTGCAGCCCGAAATCAGCAGGTTCCGGCAGGCGATGCCGTGACGGCGGCCGTCGGCGTCTTTGCCGGACTTGATGCAGATCGCATCATCGCCGACGTCGAAGGAGGAGTCCTTCACGATGACGTTCTCGCAGGCGTCGATGTCGATCCCGTCCCCGTTGGCGGAATAATGCGGATTCCGGACCGTGATACGATTGATGATCATGTTCCGGCAATAGAGCGGATGGATGTTCCAGCAGGGGGAATTCTGGAAAGTACAGTCCTCGAGGAGGATGTTCTCGCATTCGCGCAGGGAAACCATGACCGGGCGGAGGAAGGTTTTGATTTCCAGTTCGTCCAGGGAAGGATCGGGATAATTCAGCGACCCTGCCGTCAGGCGGGCTTTCATATACCCTTCGTCCGGATACCAGACGGAACCGTCCTCGCTGAGGAGACCGCCCCGGCCGAGGATCGCCTTCCACTGGTCGGAAGAGACCTTGCGTTTCTTGACTTCCCGCCAGTATTCCCCGCTGCCGTCGATGATGCCGCCGCCGGTGATGGAGATATGCTTTGCCCCGAGCGCGTTGATCGGGGAAAGGCAGCGCCGGACATCCAGGCCTTCGAAATTGGTATCGATGATCGGATACAGGTCCTGGTCCGGAGAGAAAACGAGGATCGCGTTTTCCGTAACATGGAGGTCGACATGGCTCTCCAGGGTGATCGGGCCGGTCAGCCAGATTCCTTCGGGGACGACAAGGTGGCCGCCGCCTTTGGCCGAGAGGGAGGTCATCGCCTTGGCGAAAGCCTCCGTATTGAGGGTCTTTCCGTCACCGACTCCGCCGAAATCGCGGATATCTACGCTGCGGGAAGGGATGTCGGGCCGTTCGACGGCCGGCATCTGGAACGGGAGGTTCCGGTAGAGGTCGGAGAACTCATTCTCACCCTGTGCACAGGAAAGGACCAGGGTCAGGACGACTGAAAGAAAGGCTGTTTTTCTCATCGATTGGCTATAGTTACAATGTCACGGCTACAAATATAAAAAAGAATTTGGAATTCCGTGCACGGTAACGGAAAAAATTTTCAAAAATTTATTCAGAGGCCTTCCATTCAGTCCGTTATCGGGCACGATTTTTTTGAAAAATGCTTGGATATGAGGTTTTTTTTCGTAGCTTTGCATCGTTGACCACTCCCGCCATGGCCCCTTCTGACAAAATTACGATCATGGACATCGCCCGACGCACCGGCCTTTCCAAAGGAACGGTCGACCGGGTGCTCCACAACCGCGGCGAGGTATCGCGGAAGAGCTACGAAAAGGTGATGAAAGTCATCGAAGAGCTCGGGTATGAACCCAATGTCTACGCTTCCCTCCTCGCCAAAGGGGGCCGGCACATGATTGCGGTCCTGATCCCCTCCCATGAACCCGGATCCTTCTGGGAACTGGTCGCCTCAGGGATCTCAAGGGCGAGGGAATCCGTGGAAACGATCGGAATCGATATCGTTCCTTTCGAATACGACCAGTATGACATCGCATCCTTCGAGGAAGCCTCCCGGCAGATGCTGGAAGCAGGGCCGGACGGCATCGTGCTCGCTCCGATGTTCAGGGACGGAACCCTGGTCCTGACCCGGGAACTGGAGAAGCGGGAGATCCCCTACGCTTTCATCGATTCGAAACTTGATACGGACGGTTATCTGGCTTACTTCGGCCTGCCGCTTTACAAGAGCGGATACCTCTGCGCCGACCAGCTTACAGGCGGACAGCCGGTCGACAGCGTCCTGATGGTCCGGATCCGGCGTGACCGGCTCCAGCAGTCCGATCCGACGATCAACCGCCGGGCAGGATTCATGGACTACCTGCTCGAAAACTGCCCGGAATGCCGCCTTTCCAACATTTTCATCGATCCGAACGATCCCTCCGGCATCGAAGAGACCCTCGACGCCTTCTCCCGGGAACACCCCGGAATCCGGCATATCGTGATGTTCAATTCCCGGATCCACCTGATCGTTCCCTGGCTCGAGAAGCATCCGGTTCCGGGCCGGAAGGTCGTCGGTTTCGACAATCTCACGGCGAACATGGAGGCGCTCGGCCGCGGGACGGTGTCCTGCCTGATCGCACAGCGCCCGGACGAGCAGGTCAATCTTGCCATCGACGCCGTCGCCGAATACATCGTACGCAAAAAGTTGCCCCCGAAAAAGGACAACTTCATGCATATGGATATTTTAACCCGTTATAACGTCGAATACTATTGAAGGAACCGGTCGGCAAAAGCAACGTACTGCATCCAGTCGTAGAGCACGATATTGTGCTTTCCGTTCCGGATATGATATCCCGTCCTGCCGCGGACGACGGGTTCCTCGACCCCCGGGGGCTCCGGATCGCCGAGGGACTCGAATCCATACAGGGCGTAGACCTTGGAAGCCTCGTACAGGGACAGATACTCCCCTTTCGGATCCGCCCAGAGGTCCTCGCTTGCGCTCGCGACGTAGAGCGGACGCGGGGCGATCAGGGCAAGGAGTCCGTGCTGGTCGAAAGGAAGGGCGTCCTCATTGTTCCCGTAGGTGTCGAAATTCTTGCAGAACCAGTGCGGGAAGGACGTCGTGATCTTTGCGACGGTCTCGCCGAAACGCCGTCTCGACAAAGCCGCTCCGCCGCAACCCGAATCATTGGAAATCACCAGGGCGAACCGGGGATCCGTCGCTCCCGCCCAAAGGGCCGTCTTGCCGAGTCGGGAATGGCCGATGACGGCGACCCGGTCCGCATCGATGGCGGGATCCGCATACAGGTAGTCCAGGACCCTGGAAAGGCTCCAGGCCCATGCTGCGATCGTGCCCCAGGAAGAGCCGCCGCGGGCCTTTCCCCCGTCCATCAGTCCATGGACTCCGTTCCGGAAGCCGTCGTCGAAATCGGGGTCGATATCCTCCCGGCAATAGGTCACGACGGCATATCCGTGCGAAAGGATGTACTCGTACGGCCAGCGGTGCGCATTGGCCCCGCGTTCGTATTCGGTAACCTTCGTTCCTCCGCTGTGGACGGGCATCTTCCCGCCCGGGATCGTAACCTCAGGGTCGAATGTCGTCGCATGGTTCCCGCAGAAATTGATGCCGAGGAAGGCCGGAACGGGGCCCTTCGCACCCTTCGGAACGGCGATCAGGAGATGGACCGGAAAGGTCCCGGCCGCATCGAGGAAGAGGGTCACCTCCTTGAGGGTTCCAGCCCCGCCGAAGGCATTTTCGACCTCCTTTTCGACCCGGGCATGCATCCCTTGCGGAAAGCCGGGAGAGATGCCGAACATTTCTTTTTCGAAAAGGCCGAGGAGTTCGGGCCTGCGGATCCGCTCCCAGGTGCGGACGTTCCTGACCGGTCTGCCTTTCGAGGTCGTAAGAAGGTCAGGAAGCGTATAGGGCGGGATCTTCGACTCATCATAGTTGGGAGCCGGCACCTGCGCCGCCGCACAAAGGGAAAGGGAGAGGAGAACGAGGGCGGAAATCAGTTGTTTCATGGGCGGAACGGAAAGATTGATACAATGCAATTATACGAATCTTTGGCAATTATTCAAAGGAATTGTTCCGTTTTGTAAGCAATCGTTCGTATCTTTGTAAGACAGGAAATAAATACAAACAATATCGATATTATGGCAAATCTATTCTCTCTTGAAGGCAAAAACGCCTGGATTACCGGAGCATCCTACGGGATCGGTTTCAACATCGCCAAGGCATTCGTCGCCGCCGGTGCGAAGAACATCATTTTCAATGACATCAACGAGGCCGCCCTGGAGCGGGGACTGAACAACTACCGCGAAGCCGGCATCGAAAACGTCCACGGCTATGTCTGCGACGTTACGGACGAGAAAGCGGTCAAGGCGCTCGTGGAAAAGATCCACGCCGAAGTCGGCCAGATCGATATCCTCGTCAACAACGCGGGAATCATCAAGCGTATCCCGATGCACGAGATGGAACGCAGGGAGTTCCAGCAGGTCATCGACGTCGACCTCGTCGCCCCGTTCATCGTCTCTTCGGCCGTCCTTCCGGAGATGATGGAGCGCCGGGAAGGCAAGATCATCAACATCTGCTCGATGATGTCGGAACTGGGTCGCGAGACGGTCTCCGCTTATGCCGCCGCGAAGGGAGGACTGAAGATGCTGACCCGGAACATCTGCTCCGAGTACGGTGAGTACAACATCCAGTGCAACGGCATCGGACCGGGATACATCGCGACCCCGCAGACCGCCCCGCTCCGTGAGATCCAGCCCGACGGCAGCCGCCATCCCTTCGATTCATTCATCTGCGCAAAGACTCCGGCCGGCCGCTGGCTCGACCCGTCCGAACTCGGCGGTCCCGCCGTTTTCCTCGCCTCCCACGCCTCCGACGCCGTGAACGGCCATATCCTCTATGTCGACGGCGGCATCCTCGCCTATATCGGGAAACAGCCGAAGTAGATTCTTCACTTCGTTCAGAATGACACTATTATGAAAATCAATTGTACAGTACGTCAGGCATCGAGCAATGTCGATGCGAAGCATTATGATACGGAACGGCTCCGGAAAGAGTATCTCGTTGAGAATGTGATGGTTCCGGACGAGATCAATATGGTCTATTCGATGTTCGACCGGATTATCACCGGCGGCGCGGTTCCGGTAACGGAGGACCTGCTCCTGTCGGCTCCGGAAATCCTCCGTGCCGACTGGTTCACCCAGCGCCGCGAAATCGGAATCATCAACGTCGGCGGAGCGGGCAGCGTTGTCGTCGGCGAAGAAGTCTATCACCTTGATTACAAGGAAGCCCTTTACATCGGGCGCGGAAACCGCCATGTCACCTTCAGGAGCGACGATCCCGCCAGCCCCGCCCGGTTCTATTTCTGCTCGGCGACCGCCCACCGCGAGACCGGAGTCAAGAAAGTGACGAAGAAGGACGCCGTCGTGATGCACCTCGGTTCCCTGGAAGAGTCCAACGAACGGACGATCAACCGGCTGCTGGTCAAGGAAGTCGTTCCCTGCTGCCAGCTGCAGATGGGCATGACCGAACTGGCTCCGGGCAGCACCTGGAACACCATGCCTGCCCATACGCACGACCGCCGCATGGAGGTTTATTTCTATTTCGAAGTTCCGGAAGACGCCGCGGTCTGCCACTTCATGGGCGAACCCCAGGAGACACGGCACATCTGGATGCACAACGAACAGGCCGTCATCTCCCCGCAGTGGAGCATCCACTCCGCCTGCGCGACCCGCAACTATACTTTCATCTGGGGCATGTGCGGCGAGAACGACGACTACAACGACATGGACTGGTGCGCCACCAAGGACCTGAAATAACATCGACCCTACCATGAAAAGAATCATCGTACTATTGATCGTGCTGACGGCGGCGGTGGCCGCCTGCCGTCCGAAAGAGCAGGAGCAGAAAGTCATGGCCCGCCCGGTTCCGGAGCGCGCCGACGACTTCGTCTTCGAGAACAATCTCATCGCCGGCCGTTTCTACGGAAAGGCCCTCGAAGGGAATCCCACTTCTCCCGGCCTGGACATCTGGGTCAAACTTCCGGGCGCCCTCGTCGCCGATACCTGGTATGCCGAAGCGCAGAAAGACGGCGGATACTACCACCACGACCACGGCGGGAAAGACTGCTACAAGGTTGCCGTGAGCCTCGGCGGAGGTGCCTCCGTTCCCTTCATCGACGGAAAGCTATGCTATCCCGCGACGAATTACCGGTCGAGCGAAATCGTCGAACAAACCCCCGAAAAGGTCGTTTTCCAGCTGCATTATCCCGAATGGGAGGCAGCCGAAGGAGTGAAGGTCGCCCTTGACAAGAAGATTACGGTCTGCGCCGATTCCTATTTCTGCGAATCGGAAGACACCTATTCTTTCACCGGAACGGATACGCTTTGCGTCGCGGTCGGAATCAAGCGCCACGGGGCGCAGAAGACGATTGAGGAAGAGTGCTGCGAACCGGGCCGCTACGCTGTCTGGGAGCACGCCTCCGACCAGAGCGCCGAACCGGAAGACGGAATGCTCGGTGTTGCGATCGTCCTTCCCGGAGCCGGAGAACCGATTGTTTCAGAGGAACTTGACCATGGTCTCCTGGTCTGCCGAATCCTTCCCGGACAGACGGTTTCCTACCGTTTCGGTTCCTGCTGGTCCAAAGCGGACGTCAAGACCGCGGCCGACTGGTTCGCCCTCGTCAAAGCGCAGTAATACCATTCCGAAGGAGGGTGTTCCCCCTGAAACCTATGCCACCCTCGGCATTATAAGAGGGAGGGGCCCCTTGGGGAGGGGCCGCTAAGCGGCGGTCTCAGGAGGGACACCCTCCTCCGGAAAAATGGGTTACAGGGCTTTGGCGGCGGAGACCCCGGCGAGATAGCCGGTACAGAAAGCCGTCTGGAGATTGTAGCCGCCCGTATCGGAGTCCATATCCAGGACCTCCCCGCAGAAATACAGACCCTCGGATTTCTTCGATTCGAGGGTTTTTGCTACGATTTCGTCCGTAGCGATCCCTCCCGCCGTGACGACGGCGCGCTCGAAACCGACGAAACCGGCGATATCGAAGCGCCATCCTTTCAGGCTGGAAGCCAGGGTATCCACGCTGACTTTCGGATTCGTTCTCAGGAATGCGAGGGTCAGGTTCCAGGGAATCAGCTTTCCGAGCATGATCCGGAAAAGACGCTTGAAGTCCTGTCCCTTGCTGCGCGGGTCGGACAGCACCTCCTCCCATTTCTGATGGACATCCTCGTTGAGCTTCTCCTCCTCGACGGCCGGTTTCATGTCCAGGATGACAGAAACTTTCGAACCGTTCATCAGTGCCTTGACGGCCTTCCGGCTGACCTGGAATCCAATCGGACCTTCCATGCCGCCGTCCGTGAACTCGAGGTCCCCGAATTCGCTCTGGGCTTCATTTCCGTCGATATAAAGCGTAAGACGCACATTCTCAAGCGTGTTCCCGTTGAACAACTCTCCGATCTCGGACATCGGGGTAATCCTCTCGATATGTCCCTGGAGTTTCGGATAATGGGTGGGGAGCGGATTGATCCGGGCTTCCCGGCGGTTGCCGAAGACTGTCCGCCGCTGTCCCCGGAAAGCGCCCTTGATCTCTTCCGCAAGCGGATTCTTATCCGACTTGTAACCGACCGGGACGAGGGCCGTCAGGGAAGGGAAACAGGGTTCGACCGTATGGCCGATTTCTTCCGCCCACATATATCCGTCTCCGGTGGAGCCGGTACCGGGATAGGACAGGCCGCCGGTCGCGACGATCAGTTTCCGGCAGGTATACTCTTCCGTCTCGATCGTCGTCTCTTTGCGGACAGGCGCGCTCTTCCGGTCGAAACCGCGGTCGTCGTCCGTGTGCTGGCGGATCTCCTTCACCGTCGTCTTGACGCAGTCGAGGGAATATCCGCGCGGGGTCCTGTCTATCGTCTTCACTTCGCAGCCCGTCACAATCTTCACGCCGAGAAGGGTGCATGCCCTCACAAGGGTATCGACGACGTCCCCGGCATTGTGAGACTGCGGGAAAGCCCTGTCCCCGCGTTCCACGACCGAACGGAGACCGTTGGATTTCAATAGTTCGATGAGTTTCTCCGGAGGAAGGTTGTGCCAGGCGGGACTGACGAAATTCACGTCCGTCCGGATATGGTCCGAGAATTCGCTCCATTCCTTGACATTCGTGAAATTGCACCGTCCCTTGCCGGTGATCATGATTTTCCGGCCGGTTTTCGGCATCTTTTCGAGAACCGTGACGATTCCTCCGTTTTCCGTCCGTGCAAGGGTTTCCGCTGCTCCGACGGCAGCCAGCAGTCCGGCGGCACCGCCTCCGATCACTATGATATCCGATCTCATCGCTTTGAAGGGTTGATTTGCGCGCAAAGATAGCAAAAATGCGGCTGATTCGGGGCGTTCCCCAAGAAAATGTTGTATATTTGTACTTTATAGAAATCCGTAAGCGGTAATGACCACACTGTTTCTCATCCTCATCGCATTCGTCATCCTGACGTGCATCGGACTCAACAACGTTTCCTCCCGGATCGGAGTCCCGACCCTCCTGGCTTTCCTCCTGCTGGGTCTGGTCTTCAGCAACAATGCGATTTCCCCCATTTCTTTCCACAACCAGGTCTTCGCAAAAGAGGCCTGCACCGTCGCCTTGATCTTCATCATGTTCTACGGAGGTTTCGGAACGAGGTGGGAATCCGCCCGGCCGGTCATCCGGGAATCTGTCCTGCTGGCTTCCGTCGGAGTCATCCTGACGGCCGGACTGGTCGGTGTTTTCTGCCATTACGTCCTCCACTGGGGATGGATAGAAAGCTTCCTGCTGGGATCCGTCATCAGTTCTACCGACGCCGCTTCGGTCTTCTCGATTCTGCGGGCGAAGAAGCTCGGTCTCAAGAACAACACGGCGCCGATGCTGGAAGTTGAAAGCGGCAGCAACGACCCCTGCGCCTATATGCTGACCGCCATTATGCTTTCCCTGATGAACGGAAGCGCCAGCGCCGGGCATATCGCCTGGATCATCGTCGCCCAGATCCTTTTCGGTCTTGCCTGCGGATTCGGAATCGCGAAACTGGCCACCATGGCCCTGGACCGGATCCGTTTCCAGGGGTCCGGTTTCGACTCCCTGTTCATTTTCGCCGTAGCCATCGCCTCCTACGCCATACCGGACCTGATTGGGGGCAACGGGTACCTGAGCACCTACATCGTCGGTATCATCCTTGGCAACCACGAATTCAAGAACAAGAAAAACCTGGTCCATTTCTTCGACGGCATCACTGGCCTCATGCAGGTACTGATTTTCTTCCTGCTCGGTTTCCTGGCGACCCCGTCCATGCTTCCGAAGTCGATTCTCCCCGCCCTGGACATCTTCCTGTTCCTGACCCTCATCGCCCGACCGGCTTCTGTCGTCGCCATCCTGACCCCGTTCCGGAAATATCCCTTCCGGCAGCAGATGCTGATCTCTTTCGTCGGCCTCCGCGGAGCGGCCTCCATCGTGTTCGCCATCGTGGCTTCCGCCGGAATCGAGTCCCTGCAGCATGACTTCTTCAACATCGTCTTCTGCCTCGTCCTCATTTCCATCTCCGTCCAGGGATCCTTGATTCCAACCGTCGCGAAATGCCTGAAGATGATTGATACCAAGAACGACGTCATGAAGACGTTCAACGACTATAACGAGAATTCGGAGATGCAGTTTGGCCGGATCGACATCTCCGCGGACAGCACCTGGAACGGACGTGCGATCCGGGAAATCGACATCCCCAAAAGCGCTCTGATCGTCATGATCGTCCGGGGAAAGGAGCGGATCCTGCCGCGCGGCCACACCGTCCTTATGGAAGGAGACCAGGTCATTACGATCATGAAGCATTTCGAGGACAACTATACGCATCTGGTTGAAAAGACAGTCAAGCCCGACAGCCGCCGGGTCGGACACAAACTCAGCGAATTCGCCGGAAACGGTCTCATCGTCATGATCCAGAGGGGGGAAGAATCCATCATTCCGAACGGAGACACGATCCTCTACGCCGGCGACCGGCTGATTCTCTTCGACATGACCCGGACCGGGGAAAACGTGCGGAACGGTTGACGGGAACGGAAATAATTGTAAATTTGCATGTTTTTGACTGATTGATGGGTACACTTCTCATATTCCTTCTCGGAGCGATGGCCGTGTCGTTCCTCTGTTCGTTGCTGGAGTCCGTCCTGATGACGACGCCGATCTCCTACATAACGATGCGGGAGGACGAGGGAGATAAATTCGCACCCCTTTTCATGAAGCTCAAGACCGATCCCGACCGTCCCCTCGCAGCCATCCTCTCCCTCAACACCATCGCCAATACCATCGGCGCCGCCGGCGTCGGCCGCCAGGCGACCATCCTGTTCGGCAGCGAATGGTTCGGACTCGTCTCCGCCATCATGACGGTCCTGATCCTGGTCTTCTCGGAAATCATTCCCAAAAGCATCGGCACCTCCCACTGGAAGGGAATGCTCTGGCTCGCGGCCGTGATGAACGCCCTGATCTATCTCCTCTACCCCGTCGTCTGGCTCGTCCAGCTCCTGAGCCGGGCGGTCTCTTCCGATGAACCCGATACAACGATCAGCCGGGAAGAAGTATCCGCGATGGCGAACATCGGTGAAGAGGAAGGCGTCCTCGATGACAATGAGAACAAGGTCATCCAGAATATCATGAAACTGGACGACATCAAGGCATACGACGTGATGACCCCGCGCGTGGTCGCCGCCATCGCCCCGGAGAGCATGACCCTCAAGCGTTTTTACCGCGAGGACGAGCTTTCCCACAATTCCCGGATCCCGGTCTACGCCGAGTCTCCGGAGTTCATCACCGGGTACATTCTCCGCTACGACGCACTCGAGCTGCTCGCGGAAGACAAGTTCGACACCCGGCTCTCTTCCATCAAGCGACCGATCGCCGCTTTCAACGAAGAGACCTCGGTCAGCGACATCTGGGTATCCCTGCTCAAGTCGAAAGACCAGATTGCCCTGATCATCGACGACTACGGCGCCTTCCAGGGCATCATTACCCTCGAGGACATCATCGAGACGATTCTCGGCATGGAGATCATCGACGAGAACGATACGATCACGGACATGCAGCAATACGCCCGGGAACGGTGGCTCAAGCGGAAGAACCAGTACAAGCAGATCACCATTCCCGAAGAAGACGACAATACGGAATCATGATTTCCCGTCATACCCTTTTTCTCCGCCTGGCAGCCCTTCTCGCAGCGCTGTCGGCCGTCTTTCCCGCAGACGGCCGGAAGAGGCTGCGGGATTATGGGATCACTCCCGGCGTCCTCCCCACGGGGACCTACAATGCCATCACGGACGTTCCAGGCGTCAAGGTCGGCCATGTCACGAAAATCGAAGGAACGGACATGAGGACGGGTGTCACAGCCATCCTCCCCCACGACGGCAATCTCTTCCGCAAGAAGGTTCCCGCGGCAGTCTATGTCGGGAACGGGTTCGGTAAGCTCGCCGGAGTGACCCAGGTCCGGGAACTCGGGAATATCGAGGCCCCTGTCATCCTGACCAATACCCTGAACGTCGCAGAAGGCATCATCGGCGGAATCGAGTATACCTTGTCCCAGCCCGGAAATGAATCCGTCGGCTCGGTCAACGTCGTCGTCGGGGAGACCAACGACGGAAGCCTCAACAACATCCGCGGACGTTATGTGACCAAGGAGGACGTTCTCGCCGCCATCGCCTGCGCCCGCGGAGGCGCCGTGGAAGAAGGAAATGTCGGGGCCGGAACAGGGACCGTCGCTTTCGGGCTCAAGGGCGGAATCGGGACTTCCTCCCGCGTCCTTCCCTCCAGCATGGGCGGGTTTACGGTCGGTGTCCTCGTCCAGAGCAATTACGGCGGAACCCTGGAAATCGACGGATACCCCGTCGGAAAACGCAGCGGCCGCTACCCCTACCGTGACCAGATCCTACAGGACGTGGACGGTTCCTGCATGATCATCGTCGCGACGGATGCGCCCGTCGATGCGAGGAATCTGGAAAGGATGGCCAAACGGGCGATCATGGGGCTCGCCAAAACCGGCGGCATCGCCTCGAACGGCAGCGGCGACTATGTCATCGCCTTCTCCGTGTGCCCGGAAAACCTGATCGGGGCGACCCCCCGCTATAACCCGACCCTCCTGCAGAACGACGACATGTCGGGACTCTTCATGGCGACGATCGAGGCTACCGAAGAGGCGCTATGGAATTCACTGTTCGCCGCGGAGACGATGACGGGACGCCAGGGCCGGAAGGTCGAGGCCCTGGACAAGGACAAGGTAGCCGCGGAAATCCTGCGGTCTCAGGCGAGGGAATCCAGGTAGGCGGCCATTTCGCCCCTCTTCTCAAGCGTTTTTTGGAACAGACGGACCTGATTGCGGGTCCGGACCAGATTGTGCTCCGGGTAACGGATCCGGTAGTACGTGTCGCCGTTGATATAGTCGGCGAAGAACCGGACGGCCTGCATATAAGGAAAGAGACTGACGGCATAGGGCAGGTTCTCCCGTTCGACCGGGGTCAGGAATGACGACGCCGACTCGATATATCCGCGGGAAAAGGCCTTGAAGATTTCCATGTTGAATTCCACCCTGTCTATATCGGGGTCATCCTCTGCAACGGTATTGGCTCCCGTCCGGAGGAAATCGCCGAAATCGGAGAACACGAAACTCGGCATCACGGTATCGAGGTCGATGACGCAGAGCACATTCCCGGCCGCATCGAAAAGCATGTTGTTGACCTTTGTGTCACAGTGGCAGATGCGTTTCGGGAGGATTCCTTCGCGATACATCCGCTCCGCCTTGCACATCTCAAAGGAATAGCCGGAGAGGAAGTCCGCGATCCGGCGCACCTCGGGATCCGCCATTCTCCCGACGGGATCCGCCGCGATGGCTTCCTTGAGCTGGCGGTCCCGGAGTTCCATGTTGTGGAAGTCCGGTATCGTCTCGCCGAGCGGTTCCTTCAGGTCGGCCAGACGCGCTTCGAAGAGGCCGAACGCCTTGCCGGCATAGTAGGAGTATTCCGGATTGACGGTTTCGTGGGTGAAGGTATCCGGAATGAACACGGAAGTGCGCCAATAGGAACCGCCGTCCCAAAAATAAGTCTTCGGGCTGTCCTTGAGAGGGACGAAGCGCAGGACTTTCCGGTCGATATCCGTTTCCCCGGCGGCAATCAGTTTCTCCCTCAGGTGCGCGGTAACAACCTCGATATTATGTTGGAGAAGGTCCACGTCGGTGAAGATCGCGTGGTTGATCCGCTGGAGGACATAGCTTTCTTCTCCGTCCATGATGACCTTGAAAGTATCGTTGATCAGTCCGTTTCCCAGCGGTTCTACGCTGCGGACCTGTCCGTCGACGGCGAAGCGGCCGACAATTCCGAAAAGTTCCTCTTGTGATTTCATACTGGCTGCGATTTCTCACAAATTTATCATTTTCGCCGGGGGATTGCAAATATAATTTCCTAATTTTGTAGGAAACCAATCAAGATGAACATGAAATCCATCCGCTGTTTTCTCCTGGCCTTCCTGCTGGTTCCGGTCTGCATCCGCGCCGCCGAACTGCCCCGCAATCCCGAAACCCTCCGCATCCTCGCCGTCGGGAACAGTTTCTCGAACGATGCGACCACCTGGCTGCCGGATCTCCTGGAAGGGGCTGGTATCCATAACGTTATCCTGGCACGCCTTTACATCGGAGGCTGCTCCCTCGAGCGCCACTGCCGGGAATACGAAAAGATGGACCGGAATTATAAATACTACAAGTCCACGGAGAACAGCTGGGTGACGGTTTCCGAGAAAGCGACCATCCTGGACGGTATCGGCGACGAGCCCTGGGACATCATCACGATCCAGCAGAGCTCTCCCCTCTCCGGGGTGCCAGAGTCCTTTGATCCCTGGACGGAACGGCTCATCGGGATCATCCGGAAGCATTGCTCCAATCCGGATGTCGTGATCGTATGGCACCAGACCTGGGCTTACGCCCGGAGTTCGACCCACCGTGCCTTCCCGACCTACGGGAACAACCAGATAATCATGTACGGAAAGATCAACGAATGCACGGACGAACTCTGCCGCCGGTTCGATTTCGCCACGGTCATCCCTTCCGGAACAGCGGTCCAGAACGCACGCTGGAGCCATATCATCTTTGACGGGAAGGACCTCACCCGGGACGGATACCACCTGAATACCGGTTACACCCGCTATCTGGCCGCCTGTGTCTGGTTCGAGTCCCTTATCCGTCCGGCATTGGGGAAAAGCGTCGTAGGGAATCCCTTCCGGATGCAGGAAACCGATAAGGAAATCGACGCCCGAACCGCCCGCCGCTTCCAGCGCATCGCCGCAAGGACCGTGAAGTCTAACAGGTGGAAATGATGGAGGAGAATGAAAACCAGCCGTGCTGGTACGCCCTTAAGGTATTCTACAACAAGGTCTTCGACATTGAGGACGAGCTCTTCCGGGCGGGACTTGAAACCTATATCCCGGTCCGGAAAGTGGAACTCAAGGGCGAGGAATTCCACCGCGTAAGGAAGCGCCTCGCCACGCCCGACGAGACCCGGAACGACCGGAAATACGAGCAGGCGGGGCCCAAGATCTACAAACGGGTGACCATCGTCTCCTCGCTCCTTTTCGTCCGGTGTCCGGAAGAGAGCCTGCCCTGGATCGAGAGCATCCTGTACGACAAGGGTTTCATCTACAAGACCGCGGACCGGAAAAAGCCGTCCGTCATCCCGGACCGGCAGATGGAGATGTTCCGTCTGGTCACGGCTTCAGGGGATGAGAATCTGGAGTTTTTCAGCGACGAGAGCATCACCCGTTACGCTCAGGGGGACCGGGTACGGGTCAAGGCGGGGCCACTGAAAGGGGCGGAGGGCTATATCAAACGGATTCGCCGGGACCGGAGGCTCCTGGTCGCCATCGAAGGATTCATCGCCGTCGCCACTTCCTTCATTCCCCCGCAGCTCCTGGAAAAAGTCCCCGACCCCGATTAAGTTCCCCATTGAGCCCCCGAGCAGACGGTCTTGTTCTCCTTCCGGACATCGCCCCTGGGGGTGGGGGGTGCGCTTAAGGGTCCATTGGCGGGACCCATAGGAGCACACGCAAGGGAATTAGGGGGCAGAGCCCCCTCAACCGGGCGCCCACACCTCCCCGGAAACACAAACTTCTCCGGGAAGAATCCGGAGTCTCGTGTTATCGGGGAGTGGCTCAGGGTTATTTCCGGAGACGGGCCCAGGGGATGACGCCGGCGGGGGCTTCCTCCCGGTTGAGAAGATCTTTCATGAAATCCATGTACGGGGCGACATGGGAGAAGAATTTCCGGTATCCCGCGCAGAGGGCGTTCAACCCCGTCTCCCCCGCCTCGGTCGTATTGAACCGATGCTTGGGACATTCCCCGTTGCAGGCAAACACCCATTCGCAGCGCCGGCAGCGTCCCGGAAGGGTATTCCGCTTATCGATACCGAAACGGATCTGGGCGTCCGAGGTCATCATTTCCTTGATCGGGCGCTCCGAGATGTTCCCGAGCAGGTACTTCCCGTACACGAAGTGGTCGCAGGGATAGAGGTCCCCGTTATGCTCGATCACGGCGTTCCCCCCGCAGGTCTGGGCATAGACGCAGGTACCCGGCTGGGTTCCGTACCAGTTGGCGAGTGTCGCGTCGAACTGGTTGACGTAATAGCGGCCCACATCGTTACGCACCCAGTAATCGAAAATGTCGCACAGAAACTTCCCGAACCCGATGTCAGAAACGGACCAGGGTGCGATCGCCGCATCCGGTTCCTTCGGGTCCACGATGAAGGGACGGGCGCCCTTGACGGGCTTCCCGGCCGCATTCCGGGGATATTTCACATGCTCGACGACCGGCATGAACTGCATGTACCGGCTGCCGATGGACTTGAGGAACTGATAGACTTCCAGTCCCCTGCCCTCGGATGCTTTGTTGACCGTCGACATCGTGTTGAACTCGACTCCTCCGCTATACAGCAGGCCGACTCCATGAAGGACCTTGTCGAAGGTCGGACGGCCGCCCTTGTCCTTCCGGTAGCGGTCGTGGACATCCTTCGGCCCGTCCAGCGAAATGCCGACAAGGAAACTGTATTTCCTGAAAAACTCAGTCCAGTTCCGGTCCAGCAGGGTGCCGTTCGTCTGGATCGTGTTGTGGATGACCTTCCCGTCAGCGTATTTCTCCTCGAACTCCATCGCCTTGCGGTAGAAATCGATGCCCAGGACAAGGGGTTCGCCCCCGTGCCAGTTGAAGGTCACCTCGGGGACGTCATTGGCCAGGATGTACTCCCGGACAACTTTCTCCAGCATCTCTTCGGACATGACGGGCTCCCGCCCGCCGTAGATCTCCGCCTTGTCGAGATAGTAGCAGTAGTTGCAGTCGAGGTTGCAAAGCGAACCCGCCGGCTTCAACATGATGTTGAAGGCGAGCGGGCCGCTAATCCTCATTGCATCCTGCAGGGACAGGGTGCTGGAAAAAGGGTCGCCTTTCATTTTAAAGACGGGCCTGGATGGCGGCGCTTTCCGCCTCGTACCCCGGCTTGTTCAGAAGGGCGAACATGTTCTTCTTGTAGGCTTCGACGCCGGGCTGGTTGAACGGATTGACGCCAAGGACATAAGCGCTGATGCCGCAGGCATACTCGAAGAAATAGAAGAGTCCGCCGAGATTCTTCGCATCGATCTTCTCGATGCTGATCCCGATCTGGGGGACACCGCCGTCGATATGGGCGAGTTTCGTTCCGAGCTGGGCCATCGCGTTGCAATGCTCGACGTGGGAACCGGCCAGATAGTTGAGCTGGTCGAGATTCTGCGGATCGGTTCCGATCACGACGCTCCGGTTGCTCTTTTCGATGTTGACGACGGTCTCGAACATCACGCGGTCGCCGTCCTGGATGAACTGGCCCATGGAATGAAGGTCGGTCGTGCAGATGACCGAGGCCGGGAAGATTCCCTTGCCGTCCTTGCCCTCGGACTCGCCGTAAAGCTGTTTCCACCACTCGCCGAGATACTGGAACTTGGGATTGTAGCTGACCAGGACCTCGACTTTCTTGCCATATTCGCTGTAAAGGAGATTCCGCATCGCGGCATAGACGACGGCAGGGTTGGTCTCGCTCCGGACGGCGAGGCATTTCTCCATCTCGGCGGCACCCTCAAGCATGGACCTGACATCGAATCCCGCAAGGACGATCGGAAGGAGTCCGACCGGAGTCAGGACCGAGAAACGGCCACCTACATTGTCCGGAACGACGAATGTACGGTATCCTTCCTGGGTCGAGAGGGTCTTCAGGGCTCCCTTCCTGGCATCGGTGATCGCCACGATGCGGGCGGCAGCCTCTTCGCGGCCGTATTTCTCTTCAAGATAGGACTTGACGATACGGAAAACCACCGCGGGCTCGGTCGTGGTGCCGGATTTGGAAATCACGACGCAGGCGGCGTTGCGTTCCGCCACGAGGTCCATCAGTTCGCTCACATACTCTTCCGAGAGGTTGTTTCCGGCGAAAACGACTTCCGGGGCGTCTCCCTTGTCCTTGAGCTGCTTCGCGAAATTGTGGCTGAGCGCCTCGATGGCGCAGCGGGCTCCGAGATAGGAGCCGCCGATACCGATTACGACGACAAGGTCCACCTTGCGGTCTTTCCAATCGTCGCGGACGGCCTCGCAGGCGGCGATGAGACTCTCATCCGTCCCGGAAGGAAGGGTTTTCCATCCCAGGAAATCATTGCCCTCGCCCGTTTCGGCGACAAGGGTATCGAAAGCCTCGAGGGCCTTCCCGACATACTTCTGAACTTTGGCGGCGTCTACGAACGACGCACAACCTTTCACATCTACTTTTATCATAACGGTTGTATCTTGATTCTCCAATGAGTTTGCAAATGTACTATTTTTCATTGAATTGTCACTCTCCGCGCAGGCGAAAAGCGACGCGGCCGCCACTACTGCGGCCAGAATGCCGGTCCATCGATCCATCGTTCCTTTTTTTGTAAAAATACGAAAAAAGGGAAGAACATTGGTCCATTTTTCCTAATTTTGTGGGAACGAATGCTGAATTCCATGTCCGCCATGCTTAGAAAAATGATTCTCTACGCGGCTCTCATCGCCGCCTGCACCTGTGTTTCCGCCCAGCAGAAAGTCGCCATCACCGCCCATCGCGGCGTCTGGCAGTCCAAGGAGGCCAACGGAGCCCAGAACTCCATCGCAGCCATCAAGAAAGCCCAGGACCTGGGGCTGTGGGGCAGTGAATTCGACCTGCACCTGACCAGTGACAATCAGGTCCTTGTCCATCACGACAGGTCGCACGAAGGCGTGGACATCCAGACCCATCCTCTCGAGGCTTTCTCCGCCTTCCGCCTGCAAGACGGGAAACCGATCCCGACGCTTGCCGAATACCTGGATCAGGGGAAACTCGGCAAGACGGTCCTCGTCGTGGAAATCAAGTCACAGTACAGTCCCGAGCGCGAGGACATCCTGGTGGACAAAACCATCGCAGAACTCCAGAAACGCGGCCTTTTCATCCCCGAACGGTGCATCTTCATCTCATTCAGCCTCCATGTCTGCCAGACCCTGGTCACCAAGGCGCCCGGTTTCACCAACCAGTTCCTCTCCGGTAACATCTCCCCTGCGGAGCTGAAACAGATGGGAATCAACGGAATCGATTACAACCTGAAGGTTTTTCGCGCCCATCCGGAATGGGTGAAGGAGGCGCATGACCTCGGAATGAGCGTCAATGCCTGGACGGTCAACAAAGAGGAGGATATCCGGGAGATGATCGACCTCGGGGTCGACTGCATCACGACGAACGAACCGGAACTTACCCGTTCCATCCTCGGCCAGCGCGAACTCCGCAAATAAAATTCCGTTCCTTATTGTTGTAAGGGTTTCCCCTCACTCCGCTTGATCAGTCGGAATAGGGAGGGACGGTGCCGCGGTCGATGAGTTCGCGGAGGACGGAGAGGAAGTCCGTATCCGTTTCGGCGGCCGGATTCCCGAAAAACGCCGTCAGTTCCCGAAGGGTGTAGGACCCGCCCCGGTCATGGACCCAGGCGACGATTTTTTCCTCCGTCTCCTTCCTGGAACGGACCCGCCCCAGACAGACGTCGCAATGTCCGCAATCCGTTCCCGACTCCTGCCCGAAATACCGCAGCAGGGACCGTTGGCGGCACTCTCCTTCACCGGACACATAACCGACCATCGCTTCCTTCCGGGAACGGAAGGCGTCACGGAGCATCCCGTACCGCTTCGGGGAAAGTTGGACATTGCCGGGACGGAGCCGGTCGTGATGGAGATAGACCACATCCGCCCGGTCGGCGGGAATGTACTTGATCAGGTGTTCCAGGGCCAGGTTGTAAAGGACCTGACGCAAGGCGGGAACGGTAAGTCCGGCCCGCTCGGAGAGATAATCTTCCTCGACCGGCACGGGGAAGGAGAACAGCCCCGTATAGCGGCGCATCAGCAGTTCCAGGACCACCGGCATGGCCGGATCCGGAAGGTCGACTTCATACAGGACGCGACGGTCCACGATAATCTGGACCCGCGTCTTGATATCCAGGTCCTCGGTGAAGGTCCAGTGTCCCTCCTGCCCGATATAGCGGATCGCATGGAACGCCGGGGATTCCTGCAGGCCATACCGGCGGCAGAAGGCCCCGAAATCCAGTTTCAGCTGGCGCCCGGCCCCGGTATCATAAGGGATTTCGAAGAAGAGGTGCATCTTCTGGTAGATGTCCTCGATATATTCCAGCGAGGGGAAGGAAACCGACTCGATCTGGTCCAGGCGCCTGAGGTCGGTCCCGTTCCAGAGCAGGACCGCATAGCTCCGCTTCCCGTCCCTTCCCGCCCGGCCCGCCTCCTGGAAATAGGCCTCCGGGCAGTCGGGAAGGTCATAATGGACCACCGTACGGACGTCAGGCTTGTCGATGCCCATCCCGAAAGCGTTGGTACATACCATGATGCGGATCTTGCCGGCGATCCAGTCCTCCTGCCGGGAAGAGCGGACAGCAGAAGAAAGGCCAGCATGATAGAAGGAAACTGAAAAGCCGGCGGCCTCCAGGAACCGGGAGAGGTCCTCGGCCTTTTTCCGGTTCCGGACATAAACGATTCCGGAGCCTGGAACGCCTTCGAAAATCGATAGCATCTGCCCGTTCTTGTCCTCACACCGGCGCACGACGTAGGAGAGGTTGGGACGCTCGAAACCGCTCCGCAGGAGGTTCTTTTCGCGGAATCCCAGCCGGTCCATGATATCGTCAGCCACGGCCGGGGTCGCCGTCGCGGTCAGGGCGATGAGAGGGGCGTCGACAACTTTACGGAGTTCTCCGATCCGGAGATAATCCGGGCGGAAATCATAGCCCCACTGGGAGATGCAGTGGGCCTCGTCGACCACCAGGAAGGCGACATTCATCTGCCGGATATAATTGAGGAAGAGCGGGGTGGAAAGCCTTTCCGGGGAAAGGTAGAGGAACTTGTAATCCCCGTAGGCCGCATTGTTCAGGGCCAGGTCCACTTCTTTCCGGGACATGCCCGCATGGACGGCCAACGCCCGGATACCCCGGTCCGAAAGATTCCGCACCTGATCCCTCATCAGGGCGATGAGGGGCGTGATGACAAGGGTGATCCCGTCGCGGAGCAGGGAGGGGACCTGGAAACAGACGGACTTCCCTCCTCCGGTCGGAAGGATGGCCAGGAGGTCCCTTCCGGACAAAGCTTCGGCTATGATTTCTTCCTGCATCGGACGGAAGGAATCATATCCCCAGTATTGCTTCAGGACCTCTTTTGGAGTCATTAGGAAAAATTTTTAAAAAAAGTTGTCATCCCCTTTTTTTATGATTGCAAAAGTAGCAATTATTCAGTATTTTTGCACCGCTTTTACAAAGAATGATATTTTAGTCAAACTTTTAATATTTCACACATCATGGCAAACATCGATTTGACCAAGTACGGAATCAAGGGCGTGAAGGAAATCCTCTACAACCCGACCTACGAAGTTCTTTACAACGAGGAGACGAAGCCCGGTCTCGAAGGCTACGACAAGGGCCAGGTCACCGAACTCGGCGCTATCAACGTCATGACCGGCATCTATACCGGCCGTTCTCCTAAAGACAAATACATCGTCTACGACCGGACGACCAAGGAAGGCGCCCCGGGAGAGATCTGGTGGACCACCGAAGGCTATCCGAACGACAACCACAAGATGTCCGAGAAAGTCTGGAAAGAGGTCAGGAATCTTGCCAAGAAACAGCTCAGCGGCAAGCGCCTCTTCGTCGTCGACGGATTCTGCGGCACCCACGCCGATACCCGGATGAAGGTCCGCTTCATCATGGAAGTCGCCTGGCAGGCCCATTTCGTGACCAATATGTTCATCCGTCCGAAGAACCAGAAGGAATTCGACCAGGAGCCTGACTTCGTCGTCTACTGCGCCTCCAAGGCAAAAGTCGACAACTATGCCGAGCTCGGTCTCCGCAGCGATACCTGCGTCGCCTTCAACGTCACTTCCCGCGAGCAGGTCATCCTCAACACCTGGTACGGCGGCGAAATGAAGAAGGGTATGTTCTCCATGATGAACTACTACCTGCCGCT
>JAFRUH010000030.1 GCA_017438975.1 Bacteroidales bacterium | reverse complement strand
GGCGTACCCATACACGTCAGGAGAAGGACCATAACTCGACTCGTTTAAACTATAGCCGGTGAACTTATCTTGGAAATGATATAAATCACTGCTGGCAGGAGTGTCATCGGGGATACCCCTGACCTCCCTTGTGACAGCTCCGCCCAAGTTGAGATTCCATCCGAGGCCCAAAGGACCGTTCTGGATATTCGGACGATAGCCATCAGAGGAGTAGTTGATGCTCACAGGTATAGTGAAGTCATTGTCACTGTACGTATATATTGGGATGTTCACTCCAACCGTGCCGGAATAGAGGTCGACGTTCTCATTCCCGTAACGATTCATCGCCCATGCCTGAGGAGAGGCCGGCATGTTCACGCCGTCTGTGAACAGGCTGTTCTCACGGATGGACAGGGAAGACTCCTGAGCCCTCACCGGACTGCTGAAAAGCGCCAACAGCGCGGTGGCGACAATAGGACCGAGAATAGATGTAAAGCGTTTCATTTTCATTTGTATAGGTTTTTGTTCTTCCTTTTCAATCGCCGAAGGGTCATTATCGGGAATAATCTAAAAGAAAAATGAAAACTCCGTATGCAATAACCCGAAGGACTAATGCAAATATAAGAATAGATTTCGATAGCCGGAATAGAGCAGCTTAAAAACTAAATATCGTCTTTCAAAACATTTTCAATCTCATTATTCGATTCTCATGCAGTCATATCGATCAAATAACAGCATTGAAAGATCTTGAAGTTGTACATAATAAAGCAGATTGGGTAATTTCCTGGAGATTACGTACTGAACGATACGGTAAATGGAGTTGGAAGTCTCTTTATGTCTAAGTAGCGTAAAAAAAAATAGCTCCCACATTTCTGAGGGAGCGATAAATGAAATGTATTAAACAATTATTCTGCGACTAACTCCCCAATCCAGAAGTAATTCTCGATGGGATTATTGCTAAATCGATTACTCTGGAATTGCTTGAATTCTGTCGGCTATTCTTGTCCATGCGGCTTTATATCTCGCAAGTGAACCGGAAGGAACATAGATCGGACAGGAAGAGCCTTTAAAAACATCCACTCCGTTATAGTGTGGAGGTATGGGAGAGTTGATTGTAATAGATGTCAAGCCTGAGCAATCATAAAAAGCATAACTCTGAATAGTAGTTACCGTTGCCGGAATTGAAATGGAAATCAGCCCCGAGCAAAGATGGAATGCGTTATCCTTTATCGTGATTAAACCCTCTTGAAACGTGATGGATGTTAAGTTAGAACAGCCGTTAAAGGCGCCTTTTCCAATTGTAGTCACGGTTTCCGGGATGATTATAGAACTCAAACTAATACACCCATCGAAAGAATAATCACTTATCGAAGTGAGACCTTTCGGGAGTAAAACAGATTTTAGGCTTGTACAATCTGAAAAAACGTTGCTCCCTAAATAGGTAATACTCTCTGGTAGAATAATCGACGTCAAGCCTGTGCAGCCCCCAAAAGCGTGCATCCCTACGGCAGATAAACTATCAGGGAAAGATATGGAAGTCAGCCCCGTACAGTCAATAAAAGCCCCATCCCCGATAGAGGTAAGACTCTTAGGAAGATTAATGGTAACCAAGCCTGGACACCCCTGAAAAACCCTATTCCCAGTTTCAGTCAAGCCTTCGGGTAAAGCAATAGCATGTAAGTTTGTGCAACCAGCAAAAGCTTTGTCTCCTATGCTGGTTAAGCCTTCTGGTAGATTGATGGAAGTCAGACTTGAACAATCCGCAAACGCACCTACCCCTATTGTGGTTACTCTCCCTAACAAAGAGATTGCCGTAAGGTTGGTACAGCCCTCAAATGCCTCATGTCCTATTTCAGTTACATTTGGTGGAAGGGTTACAAATCTCAAAGCTTTGCATTCACTGAAAGACCCATCTTTTATAGCGGTCACACTCTCTGGAATAGTGATGGAGGAGAGATAGTCCGAGTAACTAAAAGCGTTAATTCCTATTCCTGTGACATCGCGATTGAAAACCATCTTCCCTTGGCCTTCATAATAATCAGAAAAAACAAAATATGCCCCAAAATCAGTAGGATTTCCATTAAAGTAAAGCGGCTCTCCATTCGCAGTAGTATAATAGATGATATTGTTCGCCGAGTTACTGACCACTACTTTACAGGAAGCAGAACAATCAATCGTTTCTGCTTGAATCGTAACAACACCTTCTTTTAAAGCAGTAACGATCCCGTTTTCAACCACCGCGATAGAAGTATTCGATGATGACCACGCGACTGCCTTTTCTGAGGCATTATCCGGCTCTACGGAAGCAGTAAGTGAAAACGTCTCCCCTTCTTTCAATGATAAGCCACTTCTATTTATCTTTATCGAAGATACCGGTATTCGTCTCTCTTGTAAGACCTCGACGGTGACCGAAAGTTCTCCGTTCTTTTGTTTAATAATAATATTCCCCACACGACCTTCTGATCTCATGTTCTTGTCAACAGACAAGTGAATTGAAGAATTATTCAGGGCTTTTGTATCAATATGATGAATCCATTTAGCATTGTTGATTGACACTTCATACTCAACATTTGACTTCACAGCAATGTCAATATCTCCCCCTTCATAGGGTACGTCATAATTGGTCTTATCGACAATTAGGCCGTCATTCTGAGCCTGCTTCACGCTAATGCTCTGTGACATCCCCTCAGAAGTGAGGGTGACCGTTGCGCTCCGTTCGTCGTAGGTTGAATTGGCGCTTCCTAGTATCGTTACGCTGATCGTCCCCTCCTGGGCAGTCCCGGAAGACGGACTGATAGTTACCCACGAATCAGAAGATGTCGCCTTCCAATCCCTATTGGATATGAACGAAACGGAGGCTTTGCCACCATCAACAGGCAGATCAATGTTCATCGGCCCAAATAGTATGAATTCGGGAGCCTTCTGACAAGAGAATATGCAGATAGAAGCGATAATGAGAAGGAGTATCTTTTTCATTTTCTGTAGTAGTTTGTACAAATATAACCACTTTCAACAACTAAAACATACTTGAATCATCCTTTTCACCATCTAAATCAACCTCACAACATGCATTTCACATATAAAAATATACTCGAAGCAATAGCCTCAGGTACTAAAACATACTTGAAACTCTAGATTTTGGTATTAAAACAATGTTAATAGTATGAATTCGGGTTGTTAAAGGAACTGAATTAGTATTGCAAAAAAGAAAAAGCTCCCACATTTCTGAGGGAGCGATAAAATGATTGGGTGTATTGCCGGTTTTTGATCATTCATTTCACAGTATTTTGTCTTTCAGAATCAATCTGGAGCTCTTCTCCTGCTATTATTGATGACGGTTCCTGAGTCGAGATTCAACAAAGGAACCAGATAATAGCAGTCCGTTTGATGGATAAAGAAGGGCTCCAGAAAGTTCAGATAATCAGGTCAGATTAGGAAGTGTCAGTTCCGTTCCACCTTACTTGCAATGATCTCAAAAACAGTTCTTTCAGATCCATCAGCAGCAATGTATCGTAGGCTTCTGATCCTGCCTATGACATGGACATTGCTTCCCTTCTCGAGTAGTTGGAGATCCTGTATCCCATCACCTTCCCAAGCAACGACCCTGTGCCATGTTGTTTCAATGACTGGAGTACCGTCCTTGGATTTGAAGCAGTAGTTTGTAGCAACTGAGAAGTTGGCAACTTTGGCGTTTCCGAAGTCTTTTACATAAACGCTCCCGACGATGCCCCGGAGTTCAATTCTGTTTAACTGTTCCATGATTATTGATATTTGGTTGTTGTATCTTCCGCGAAACTGAAGAATGATTCGTCCCCGACAATGATGTGATCCAGCAGATTGATGTCGATGAGTGAGCATGCTTTCCTGAGCTTATCCGTAAAGGAAATATCCTCCTTACTTGGATTTGGATCTCCGGAAGGATGGTTATGCAGCAGGATGAAGGAGGAAGCATTTAAAAGAAGGGCATTTCGAAGCACAGTCCTGCAGTCGATGGCAGTGTGGTCGATGGTCCCTTTCGATAGCATCTGCTGGTCGAGCGGTATGAGCTTGCTATTGAGATAGATTGCCCAGACTTCTTCGTGGTCCAGGTTGCACATCCTGTCATGGAGAAGACACTCTGCAGTGACGGGATTGGTGATTCTGTGTAAAATTGGCTTGTTTTGCATTTTGAAAAAGTGATAAGGTTGGACATATGTGAGAAAGACCCTCCCAAACGATGTCGGAAGGGTCTTCTCATACCATGGGACTAGGACTCAATTCGCGGTGTTTGAGGAAGTTGGAATGAACCGTGACGGATCCTTTCGGAAGGTGTAGCCTTTTCTGCTGATATGCGACGAATACGTGAGAAACAGGGTCTCCTTCGCACGAGTTGACGCCACGTACATCTTCTTCCACTCACCATTGTAGAATTCTCTCTGCTGATCAGGAGGCAGTCCCTGGCAGAAGAATGGATTGGGGAAGTTTCCTTCGCTCAGACCCATGATGAAGACGTGTTTCCATTCCAGTCCTTTAGCTGAATGGATGGTGGAGATTGTCAGGAAGATCTCTTCATTGGGGACAAGGCATTCCTGGTATCCCTTCTCGTAGAATGGGGCGAACCTCTCCCTGTCGGTTGCAAATGAGACCAGGTAATCGGAGATGGATTCATATTCCCCGGCGATTGCAAGGAGTTTATCGTATTCCTCGGAAATCTCCCCGTCCTCCGGATCATGGATGATTTGAGCAATGACCTGTGCCATTACTGCGACGAAAGACATCCCTTCTGTCGTTTCCCTGATGGAAAGGATCAGTTGCCCGAGATCTGATTCGAAGAACTTGCTTTTCCTGTGTTTCCCGTTTTCTATGATATCGATGTTGGCATATTGAGCGACCTTGCGGATGCTGTATGCGTTATCGTTGTCAAGGATCCGAAGGATGTGATTCAGGAATCGAATCGGTTTCTTGACTGTCCTCCTTCCTCCAAACACCTTGTAGGGAATCCTCTCCTTCTGCAGCTTGGCAAACAGTGGATCCAGGTACTTGAGATTGTTGCAGAGGATGGCGCAGGAATTCAGGTTCTGTATCTCCCGGATTGATCTCAAAACCTGCTCCGCTTCATCATCTTCAGAAATGGCATTCTTCACGATTACCTTACCGGCATCGGCATACCTTGATTTCAGCTGCTCATTGTCGCAATCGGTGAAATGGAACGTGTTCACGTAATCGGAGATAGCCTGACAGCACCGATACGTTATTGTCAGATGCCTGGTTTCATGATTCCTGTGCTTGGTGAGGAAGTTGTCCAGATGCTTGTACGACCCTCCATTGAATTCGAAGATGTTCTGTCTTGGATCTCCGACAAGAAGTATCTTCAAACCTGGAATGACCTTGAGGAGCTGGTCAAGGATGACATAATTCATCTCTGAAAGATCCTGCGCTTCATCAACGGCAATCACGGTAATCTGGGTTCGAATCCACGATTGGAACGATGGATCTCCTTGAAGCTGCTGTACGAAATTGGTCAGGATATCCTGCATGGAGATGACCTTATAGGCTTCTTTCAAGGCTTGTATCTGTTCCGAGAGTTCAGATTTATTCCCGAAGGTGGAAGCTCGCAAACAGGATAGGATTTGGGATGACTTGTATTTGCCGTTGAAATACTCCTCTATGTCGGCACCCAATTCCTGCAGTTCCTCATCATCGAGAATGACATAATCAAAGTCCCTGGACATGGCGGATCCATACGATTTCATCATCCTGAAACAGAATGAGTGGATGGTTCCATTTAAGAAGGAGAATGGTTTCTGGACTCCCAGTTCGCTTACCTTCGTCTTGAACCGTTCTCCGATCTGACGGGCAGCAGTGTTCGTAAAACTGATTGCGACAATCTTCTGCGGATCATGAGAGGATTCGATGTAATCGATTAGCTTGCTGACTAGCATCGTGCTCTTCCCCGTACCCGGTCCAGCCGAAACGTAAAGGATGTCAGCATGGCAGAGGACAGCTTCTTTCTGCTGTTCATTCAAGCCTTCCAGGTGCTGGAAAGCTTGCATTTGTTCGTATTTATTCATATTTTTGTGGTGTTGATTTGTTTGATACTACCCTCTGCCGTGTTTTAGTGTTCATAAGGCAGAGGGTTTTCATTGTCTATCAGCGCAAGAACCATCCATATTCGGGATCTCCATGCAATGCTCGGCAAAGACCTGTTGTGAGTATTCCTGCATTTTCCGCCCGGTCGAGGAAATTGTCGATGTAGGAAGACTTGTTGGCACCGGTAAGCAGGTTGTAGACATTCCACATAGAGATAGAAGGATTGTTTCCGCATCCGAAGTCCTCATCCTCGTAATAGGATTTGGCAACCAGTCCAATCTGCGTGTCCGTTATCAGCATCTCCGGTAGTTGTTTCCTCTCGGAGGATGGCAGATACTGGTACATCCTGCATTTCCCAATGAACTGTGCGAACTGGGATTCAGTCAGTTGACAACTCCGGTAAGCAGACAAGATGGATAGATGGCTCATCATATCGTATCCCCGGAAGAGTTCTATGGCAGTGTTCAGCATGGAAACCGTATCCATCACCCTCAAGGATGACTTGTATCCGTCTGTCGATACACAGAGATTGCAGCAGACCATGTTCTTGAAACCGATGAAGATCTTGAACTTCTCCGGTGACTTCTTGGAATAGAGGTTCTGTTCGTTATAGGCTCGAACCCCTCCAATGGTGAGATTGAGCCGGCATCCATCAATGTCCTGGAAGATGGATGGAATCTCGATACAGAACATCATCCTCTCGTAGTAGATCGTCTTGTCCGATTCCAAAAGTTGCGATACTGGTTTGTGGATAGCCTCTGGAATCCTTCCCTTGACGATGTGGGAGACTCGGACAACAGGATTGGAAATCTCCTCATGAGGAAAGACAGTCTTTGCAGCCTCATAGATGGTGTCAATGAAACTCTGGTGGGAAATCGTCACTTCGTTGTCCTTGCTGAAAACGGGGATGATGCAGTCCGATTTGAGATTGTCCATGGAGACCTCCTTGGTGTTGGCCTCGATGAAGGGAAGGTTGGATGGTTTCTTCTCTTCCTCTGCGTTTGCGAATACAGGAAGGATAACGGGAAGTTGTTCCGTTCTGACGATGGGTGCAACCGCTGGAAGCACGCTCATCTGTTGTTGTGTGTTGGTGTACATGATGTTTGTTATTGAATGGGTTGATGATAGTTTTGTCTCCAGGATTGTCTTCCCTGGTAGTTGGAGTTCTGTTGCTGGACGGGTTGCTGCGTCGGCTTGTCTATAGCATCAGGCAGATCCTCTCCAGCATAGATGTAGAGTCCCAATCCATGTCTTGCACATGCTTTTGTGAGGGATCTCTGGATGGTACGGTTCACATCGAAACTGCGGACTGCTTCGAATGGGATGGACTGGTTCCTTGAGTCCATGACAGGCAGGTACTCGATGTGTTCCAGACCCTGGATCGTGACAGATGTCTTGACCCAGCAGGTCCTTCCATCGGTAAAGTAATTCCAACCATCCGGATTCTCGTAGATGGTGTAATTGGCATCCGGGAAGTGTGTCTTAACGATCTTCCACGCCCATGCCCAGGAGAGATAGGTGAGATTCCCTTTCTTCTCCGTGTGCTCATTGCAGTTGACCGCATTGAGCGTTGCAAAAACATTTGATTCTTGCATAATTAATTGATTTATAGAGTTGAACATATACGAAAAGAGCCGACCCCGATAAAAAGGATCGACTCTTTCATTTCTTACGTATTATATTAGTGTTTAACTGTTTTCTCGTACTCTTCTCCGAATTCCTTTTCGCAGATGAGAACGAGTTGCATCATGTAAGGGAGAGCTTCGATGATTGCCGATGAAGTGGTAGCGATGGTAGAGCAACCGAAATAGATAAAACCGTCATCAGTGACGACAGCACCGAAGTCAATCCGTTCGCTAGTCATTTTCTCTGCGGCTTTCTGTGCGGCCTCGAAGTCATAGTCCTTTCCGAGCTTATAGCCACTCCATAGTCTGATAACGGGAATCTTCTCCCATTGAAACGTGAAAGAGCGATCGCTGCTGGTAATTACGAGTTCATCATTCTCCCGTTTGGTTTCGAAGCCTCAATTTCTGAATGCGTTCTCAACGGAGGTGACGATATCTTCATTTTCTGTATCTGCTTTTGCTGCTTTCTTTTCCAAGGAAACAATGAGTCCGATGAATGCGATGATCATCAGGATTACAATTAAAATTTCCATATCGATATGATTGTTTGATAAAAGAAATGGAATGACCCTACCCCATAAGGTCCATCCTCTGGAAAATTTCCCCAAAATCAAATTGGGGAGGGGGCTAATCTAGTACAATTCTTTCGTGTGAGCGATATGTATTCTTCACTTGGGTGTCAGTCGACTATCTTGGATAGACACACTTTCTTTACGAAGATAGTCATTTTCCCCGAGAAAAGCTATCTTTGTCTTTGAACCGATCAAAAGACAATGCCCTATGAGACGATTCCTGTTCCTGACGATTCTCTGTCTGGCGGCCCTGACGGCGAAGGCGCAGCAGAATAAGGTGATCAGCACGCTGGAAGTGCTGGATGTGCAGACGGGCGAACGCCGGGTCGTGAAAGAGTTCGACTACTTGATCGAGGCGCCCAACTGGACCCGTGACGGTCGATGGCTGTATTTCAATTCCGGGGGCTTGATCTATAAAATAGACATTGAGGGAAAGGGAAACGCCCGCCTGGTGGACACGCAGTTCTTGAGCCGCTGCAACAATGACCACATCCTATCGTCCGACGGCAAGTGGATGGCCGTGAGTTCGTCCTCCAACGCCTCGTCCGGCAGGACGTCCTATATCTATGTCCTGCCGGTGGAGGGTGGTACACCCCGCCTGGTGACGCCCTACTCCCCTTCTTACCTCCACGGCTGGAGTCCCGACGGCAAGACATTGGCATACTGCGCTTTCCGGAACAACAGGAAAGGAGCGGACATCTATACCATTTCCGTCGATGGCGGCGAGGAGGTCCAATTGACCGACGCCCCCGGGCTGGATGACGGTCCGGAGTACAGTCCCGACGGCAAGCATATCTGGTTCAACAGCGTCCGCACCGGGCTCATGCAGGTATGGCGCATGAATGCCGATGGTTCCGGTCAGACGCAGATGACCTTCGACGAGACCCGGAACGCCTGGTTCCCCCACGTCAGCCCCGACGGCAAGCTGGTCATCTACATCACGTATCACAAAGGCGATCTGGAGCCGGGCGAGCATCTGGCCAACAAGAACGTGGAACTCTGGATGATGCCGGCCTCGGGCGGAGAGCCCCGGCTGATGGTCAGCCTGTTCGGCGGCCAGGGAACCATCAACACCAACTCCTGGGCCCCCGACAGCCGCCACGTAGCCTTTGTCAGTTATCGCATCAAGGCTACATCTTTTCAACCACCGAGGCCTTGACCTTGAAGAAGTTGTTCCCGCTCTGTCGTGAGAGAGATAAAAAAGGATGAATTTAACTATCTTTGTTTCAAAGATTTTTGTTAATGTTTTCACCAATAAATCGTAATTATTCTATGAAATTAAGCAATGATCAAAAGCGAATCATCAAGTCCATAGCGATGTATACCGGCATTTTCATTGTTGTTTATCCATTGATGACGCTTGTGGCTGGAAAACATTGGACCTGGGGCGATTACTTCATCTTTGCGGGGATTGCCATTCTTGTCTTTGGGTTGGTCGGACTGCTCTATGTCATCGGCTCCAAGATTCCAAAGAAGGACAAGTAAATTCCAACTAAAAAATGCTGAAACGTACCATTCTGGGTAATTAATCATTCCGAAACATGCAATTCCGGTAAAAAGACTACCCTGAAATGTTGCAAACAGGGTAAAAAATCAAGCGGAAACATACAATTCGAGGTATTTAATTACGTCGAAAAGTATAAAACGAGGTAATTTATTATGTCGGAAAGTATGATTCGAGGTAATTAATTGAGGTGAAATGCACGATTCAGGTTGATTAATTCGTATATTTGTGTCAGTAAACCCCTATTCGCATGAAAAAGTTATTATTTGCATTGCTCTGCATCTTTGCTGTGGCATGTACGCAGTCACCTGAGAAGAAAGCCGAAGAGTTAATCAAGGAGGAGGTCCTAAAGAGTTTGTATTTCCCGAAGACGTATGAACCGATAGAAACTAAAGTGGACAGCGCTTATTCTCCTTTTCTCGATCCGGAATTTATGGATTTGGCTTTGGAATTATATAAGAAAGGCTCGGAACTTCAGTCTATGGAGCCGGATCTGAGATTGGCTAAATCTCAAATGCATATTTATGATGGGCCTTATAGGCGTGTATTAGGCAGTGCTCAGTACAACGATGCAAAAGAGAAATATGATAAACTCATGGCTCAATACGATGCGAAACAGTCGCAAGTGGTAGATCTTAGAGATCAAACCATAAAAAGGATGAGTGAGCCTCCTCAGTTTATAGGTTTTCTTACTCAGCATAGTTATCGAGCGCAGAACAATGCAGGTAATACACTTATCGGAAATGCCGTGTTTCTTCTCAACAAAGACTTAACAGAAATCTTAGGGCAATGGACTGAGGAAGAAATGGACGGATATCAGAAATTCATGAAAGAGTTTATAGAGAATTATAATACCCTTTCAAAATAGCAACAGCGCTCACCAATCGGTGGGCGTTTTTTTATTCCCCAAATATAGAAGTATCCGTTACTATTTGTATATTTGTATACCTATCAAGCTCTAAAACCATTAACACCAGTCAGTTATGGCAAGTTACAAGAAAATCCAGGACATCAAGGATCTCGACACTAGGCTACGTGTTGTTGACAGACTATTGAAGCTAAGGGCGCAACTAGAAGAGGAAGTCCCGAAGAAGACAGCTACCGAGACTCTGCTCATCGCCACATGGAATATCCGCGAGTTTGGAGAGAATCGACTTGAAGAGAGCCTGTATTACATAGCGGAGATCATCGACCACTTTGACATCGTGGTCATCCAGGAAATTAACTCGAAGGAACTCGGCGGTTTCAAGTCCGTGATGAAGATTCTAGGGGACAACTGGTCATATATCATCTCCGACGGAGTCATGGGCACTGACGGAGGGAGTGAGGCTATGGCGTTCGTCTACAACAAGAACAAGGTGCAGTTCACCAATCTGGCGGGAGAGATAGTCCTTCAGAATTCCAAGAAACTTGCAGGAGCCATCGTCGATGGAAAAGTGCAGGTGGACGGTGTGTTAGTAGACGGGAAGGTGCAATCGAAGGTTCAATTCGCAAGGACTCCGTTCATGGTATCGTTCATGGCCAACTGGTTTTCCTTCAACATCTGCACCGTCCATATCTATTATGGCAGTGAAAAGAATGAGCAGGGAATCATAGAAAGACGCAAGAAGGAAATTGAGACGATATCATCAGTACTTCTCGAAAGGCAGAAAGAAGAGGATGTATCCTATATCCTCCTTGGCGACTTCAATATCCCAGATACAGACGGAGAGTATTTCAATGCCCTCTCCAAGAAAAAGGGGTTCTTCGTTCCAAAGGAGATCCAGAAATACCCTACGGACTTGGGGCAGGTAAGCCATTACGACCAGATTGCATTCAAGTTGAAACTCGAAGACGAGATGGTCTTGTACGATGACGATAAACAGAGAGCGGGAGCTTTTAACTATACGAAGTCGGTCTTCAGAGATAGTGACGAAGTGTCGGATTATGATATCTACATCAACCATTACCTGGATTCTTATCTTGGTGAACTTGCAAAGAGTAATGCTAAGTTGAAGGCAAAGGGTAAAGCAGAGAAGGAGGACACCGAAGAAGGTAGACGAACTTTCTTCAGGAGCAAATGGCGCACATTCCAGATGTCAGACCATCTTCCTCTGTGGGTCGAGTTGAAAATCGACTTCAGCGACCAATACCTAAAGAACAGGGCGGAGGAGGCTGAAGAAGCGAAAGAAAGTTCAGCGATGAACGAATCTTGAGGGTACTCCTGGCTGTGGATGATAGTCCGCTATTAATCTAGTTAAGAACCAACGCTCACTAATTTAGTGGGCGGTTTTTTATCCCAGTATCTATCTTTCTCAGCCAATAAGAAGACCCACATCAAACTTTACAAGGTAATTAATTGAGTGGGAAAGCAAGAAACAGGTAGATTATTTCGTATCTTTGATTCTGATTACTGGTATGACACGTCATTATTATGCTAACTATTGAACCAAACTATAGTAATCCTGTTACTTGTTGGTATTGTGGAAAGAATCAAGCGAATAAGGAGTATGAGAATAGAAAGACCTATTATAGGGTTATTAATGAGACATCCCCATCTGCGAATGATAGTTATTTTAAATGCGTAGTAAGTATTCCTCGTTGCAAACATTGTCACGAATCTGGGTTTGGCATAATAGGGTGTTTTGCTTTATGCCTTCTTTTCATAGCACCTATGGCTGCTCTAGTTATTTGGGCTGCTGATTCTTTCATAAGCGGTCTCATATACGCTATTATTGGAGGGCTGCTGGGTATTGTGTTCGTCATTATCGCATTGGTGATATACGAAGCATTAACAAGGCACAATTTGCAAAAAGAAGGGGGAAGGCCGAATCGTGAAATAGAAGATTATCTTCCCGTCAAACTATTATTAAAGTATGGATTCGTAGATCACCTTCCAAATTCGGATATGCATCGTTCATGGCTAAGTGAAGAAGAAAAGAGTATGTCAATCGTTATTTCTAAAGAACTTGCCGAACTAAAAAAGGAAAATGAATACATTGTTTCCATGAACATTGGTGATTAAAGAGTATTCATATTCCTTTCTATACCCCGACTCTGAACTTAGCAGATATGATTACGATACTGGATTGAACTGTACCGTCATATCTTCTCTGGGTGGTCTCCTTGATATCATATCATTTCTTGAGATCGGTAGCCTTGGCTTTTTGAGTCATTCCCAGTTCCTTGTAGATATCGGTCAGGATTTCTTTTATCTCCGATTTGGGTATCGAGACCTGGCGGGGAAGCATCTCATCTAACATGAGAAAGACCTTGGTGTCCTTTGTTTCATGCTCTCGTTTGATGATTTCCCGCTTGATATTGGATTGATGGTATTTCATCTCTCGAACCTTACTGGCTCCTAACACCTCATAAGCCTCCTTGACTAGGGGTTTCTCAATCTCGATTTGATTTCTTCTGAAACAGTTTAGGTTGTACAACCCGTTATTCTCACGGATGCTGGCATATTCCTCAAATATCTCCTTAAACGGAGTCTTCTCTATGGAGACCAGGTTCTTCAGTTCCTTACATGGATTATAAGCTTCGAGGTCATTGGTGACATTGAAACCGGCTTCGGCAAGAGATGCGTTCATATTACACTGCATCGCATATTGCCCATTGACGATGCCATAGTTCACAATCTCCAGGTTGGCTAGGTTCTCATCAACCACTATTTTGTCCTTAACCACATCCAAGAAAGGAGCCTTGTTGATATAACCCTTTAACAGTTCCTTGCAGTTGTCGGAAGTTTGGTTCAGCAGCACAGCGTCTCTTTCAGCTTCCTCTACCTGGCTCTTGATGGATTCCTTGTATTCTTCAAGGCTTACGTCTTTGTAAGGCGACTCTGCATAGAACTGGTTGATCTCAGCATTATACTTGGAATCACGTATTCTTCCGCATATCTGAGGGAGCGTTGTCATGATGTCAACCTTCGTGTGGTCCTTATGAGGTTCGCTGACAATGAAGATTCTTCCGTTCTTGTCAAAGATGTCCTGTCCTTCAAAGCACGTCGATGTATAGAAGTTGAACGGCTTGACAGGATCGAGCGTCGTCTGGATTCTGTATTCGCCAAGTTTCTCCTGGTTGCTCTTCTTGGAATATCTGCTGGTGTTCTGCGAGCAAACAATTCGACAATCTTCCGGTAGCAACCCAGCTAACCTTACCATCTTTGTTATACCTTCAACGCTGTTGTTGAATATGTGGTAGTTGTCATCTCCTCCGTTCTCCAGTTTGGACTTACAGAGTCTGGCCATATATGCCAATGGATCTTTTACCAGGTTGGAGTTGACATTGACCTTTAACGCACTCGGCCATTCCAGGATGTATTCTGGCAGGTCTTGTAGCTCCTTCAGCCAGTACTCTCTTGGTACTGGAGTGGCAGACACATAAGTCTTGCGTTCAAAGTTAGCGGCATATTCCAGCAAATGCTTTGCCGCTTGGTTCCGGAACTTGTAGGAGTTGAACAACTGGTGCCATTCATCTACAAATAGGAAGAAATCCTTGTAGGGATCGAGACCCTGAGAGATAAGGACGTCGCAAACGAATGGGAAGGAGTCGTATGTGGTGGCAATCTTCTTCTGTCTGTGGGAGCCAATGTACTTGATAATCTCATCTTCTCCCTTCACCCCACCATAGATTCCAAGTAGTTCTGGATTACTTGCCACTTTGTTTTGGACCAATCCTATAAATGGCATGGCGAGAATCGTATCCCCGGGTTGCTTAATAGCCAGAGTAGTTGCACCACATCCTGTAATGCCTTTGTTGAACACACAATTTACTGGAATTACTGACATGCAGTCAGTAAGTCACTCTGCTCCTGATGGAGCGACTTCGATAATAGTTCTATTTTCCATAACTAATTAATTATTAAATATTTATATAATCTATTATTATTTTTTATATACAAAAAAAATTTCCATACTCAAAAAAAATATACAGAGTAAAGGAGACTATAGCAAAGTGAATCACCTTGCTAAATTTCCATATACTTTTTGGCCAAATAAAGGGCAAAGCCGAGGCTTCACCCACTAGTATATGGAAACTATTCTTCCTAATAGAAAACTAAATCTTCGTGCTGAAAATGCCGTTAGTCAGGCAGTGGATCATGGAAGATATGGGCATCTCCGGAAATGCCATTTTGAGTTCTATGTGAAATGAATTATACCTCCCAAATCCGTATACAAATATAAGTAAAATTTTTTAAATAATCAAAATTAATTTATTGATTTGCGATAATTTTTGGGGTCTTTTTTCTTGTGATGGTAATCTTGCTTATTGCGGTTTTTAGGGATTCTTCGTAACTTCACGAGGAATAAAAAAGAGCGATAGCCATGACGGATTACGATGCTTTTGATTACGTGCTGCAACTGGCGTTTCAGTTCCCAGAAGCGGAAGTTGATGAAGAGACTGGAGCTGTTAGTGAGATGCCTCATTATACCTACTTCCTGTTAGAGTGGAAGAAGGACAATATCATCGAGGAACTTGGACTTTCAGAAGACTCGTTCTACAAGCAAGAGTCCATCATCCCTGTTATAGAAGCTTACGGTCTGGACAAAGAGAAGTTCTGGTATGCTGTAGCCTACGTTAAATACTTGACCAATATATGGGCAAAACAAAAAAATATCGCAAACCGACTTCCTCCTGCGATAGAGCAACTGACAACTTTCCGTAATGAGATCGAAAAGCAACATGAGTTCAAAGTCCTCATCGATAATCCTACGGAAAGCCATACATTTCCTATCGCTGGGAACCGTCTCATCAATCTCCTGGTTCAATCCCTGGATGAGTTGATCGAAAAAGAGAAAGCATCAGATTACGCAGATGCAAGAGAAATCCCTATCTGGCGCGAAGAAGCCACTTACAAGAAAACGGAGATGACCTGGTATGCAGCCAACTTGTTCAAGCGTCTTTTCGATTGCTTGCGCTTGCCGGTAAAACGTTCACGAGGCGATGATAACGCCGGCATTTCATTAGACAAGAACCAACTAATCGCAGAACTGATTCATTTCCTCGGTCTTACTGACAATCCTGATTTGGAGGGGAACTCAATAAAAGCGATTCTGAAATCGAAGAAGGAATTCGGGCTGCAAATCATGTAAAAGCTCGTCAGTCTTACTTATATAGATACAATTCAACCGCATTCGGTATTCCCGGGTGCGGTTTCTTATTGCATAAAAGGTAGTAAAAGAGGCTTTCAAAAGCTACCATTCTCTTTTTGGAAGTGCCATTATCTTTGCGCTCAGAATCAAATGAGATTCTACGTTAATATATTTTTTAAATTTTTAAATTTTTTAATTATGAGAAACAATCTCATTTCGGCTACGGCCAAAGCAGTTGAGAACACTCCTGCACTCGTTATCAATGTTGAACCGACCAAGGTCTCCACCAAGACCCAGTCCAAGGAATTCGCGGACGTGATCCGGAAGGCAGCGAACGCTTACGATCTTCAGATGGTCAAGAACTGCGAGGTTCGTCTCCAGTGCATCGAGCACTTCGCTCGTCAACGCTTCTCCAACATGAACCTCTTCTGGACCCTGTACATGCAGCGTGCTGATGTACTCCTCGACAGCGTCAGTTTCCTCCGTGAGGCCAAGGCGCTGGGTGAGAACCCTGTAATCCTCGCGACCAACATTGTCGCTCATGGAGCTAAGGAACTCAAGGCAGTCTCCAAGTTCGGGATTGCTGGTTCTGGAATCAGGGTCGAGGACTATGGTTGTTCAATCGTTCCGGACGAAATCGTCAAACGGTTCATGGCTAACCCTGACGAGTTCTTCAAGGATGAGAATCTCCAGCCTGCTGCCTAATCCAGCAGATGTAGTTGAGCGACGGCTCCCTCCTAACCGAGGGGGCCGTTTTCCGTTTGACCCTATTGGAAAGAAAAGACGAAATGCGTATCTTTGCTTAAACCCGAAAGGTACTGGTCACGAAGGATCGTATTTTTTGCACTTATTTGCGACCATACCGCTTTGGTTACATATTTGGTCACAGCAAAAGTGGCATCAGAAGCATATATGAGGGCATAAAAGGCGTATCCGGAGGTCGTGGGATCGTGACCCACTCCCGCTACGAACGAAGTGAGTAAGGGTGTGGGGCACGATGTCGCCATCAGGCGACCGGCCGGGCCGGGTATTTGCCGACAGGCAAATACGGAAAGGCGAAAAGGCCGCAGGGGGCTCGGGGGATTTGCCCCCGTATGAAAGGGACCCACTCCCGCTACTCAAAACACCGACATATGTCTTGATTGACTACGCTCAATCTCACAGACAAAACTCTCTATATGCCCGTCACAATCCTTTGTGATGGTTTTTTGTTTATATGTCGCCAAGATTTCATATTTTTGGAGAGTAATCATCCTTATCGCAAAGCATATGAAAAGATTATTCCCGATCCTGTTGTTTGCGGCGGCGGTGCTGTCCTGCGGACAGACACATTATCAGATTGACGGCTTTTGGGATGCCGAGGACGGTACGCCCGTATGGCTCATTGATACGAATGCCGGGGACACGCTGGCACAGACGACGGTCCGGGGAGGCCGGTTTTCTTTCGAAGGGAACGCCTCTGAGCCGTTTTACGCATATGTAGGAAACGGAAAACAGCGGGTACGCCTGATTCTGGAGCCGGGCCGGGTGAAGACGGATATCAATGAACGCATCTCGTCCGGCACCCCCTTGGAAGATACCTATATGGATTTCCACCGGCGTTTCTACGGATATAGCCGGGATCAGGTGGACGCGAAAAGGGCCCTGGCCGATTCCGTGATTCTCTCCAACCGGGACAACCTGGTGGGCGCCTTGGCACTGGAGGACCTTTTCTATGTGGACAAAGACCTTTTCCTGGAGCGGTATGAGCAGGTATCGCCCCGGAATCAGGAGTTCTATCTGGTCCGATCGGCCTGGCAGTCCCTGATGGTCCAGAAGAAAACGGCCGAAGGACTGATGTTTACGGATTATCTGGTTCCAGGCGGCAATCCGGACGGAACGGACGTAAGGCTATCCGACTATGTGGGAAAAGGCAAGTATATCCTGCTGGACCATTGGGCCTCCTGGTGCGGTCCCTGCAAGGCCGAAATGCCGTATATCAAGAAAACCTGGGAGGCTTTCCGGAGCGATCGTTTCGACGTTGTGAGCATCGCCGTGAGCGACAAGCGGGACGATACGGAAAAGGCCTTGAAACAGTTGGACATGCCCTGGAACCAGATCCTGGACGGGCAGCGGCTCCCCAAGGAACTCTACGGGGTGAATGCCATCCCGCACCTCATCCTCTTCGCCCCGGACGGGACGATCCTGAAGCGCGGTCTCCGCGGCGACGAAATCTATGCCGCCGTCACCGAGGTGCTCAAGTAGCCGGATCAGTTCACGATAACCTCGCTCAGGTGGACACCGGAACGGATCAGGTCCATCTTGATGCGCACGTACCGGGCCTCCCCGGAGACGGTGGTTCCGACCGTGACGATCTGGAAGTCCTTCCGGCCTTCCGGCCACTGGGTCATATCGATATCCACGGGGGTGAATTCCACGCCGTCCCGGGAGACGTCGATCTCCATCTTCTTGGGGAAGAAGCGTTTACGCAGGGGATATTCGGCCATCTCCACGCCGATGTAATGGATCGGCTGCACCTTCCCGAGGTCCAGCATCATCTGCACTTTCCCGCCGCCGCTTGAGACCCACTGGGTCGAGTCGCGGGTGCTCCATCCGCCGAGATGCCCGTCCGTAAGCTGCGGGATATGGTCCCGCCTGCTGCCATTGCTGAAGCGGAAGGAGAGTTTCGCGTCACGCGTCAGGCGGGGGATTTCCGTAAGGGACGCTTTCCGTTCGCCGACCTCGGTGGACAGGTCGAAGCAGTTGATGCCCATCGCACGCAACCTGCCGCAGAGCCGCTCGCTGTTCCTGCGGAAGCGGTCGTAATCCTTCGGGGCCTCGCTCCATCCCGTCTCCGCGACTGCGAAGGCGCGCGGCCAGAGCATATACTCGAAGTGCGGGTCCGTGATGACGCATTCGGTCCAGAGGTTGGCCTGGACGCCGAGGATGTGCTTGGCGAGCTCGGGAGTATAGGCATCGCCCAGGATGCCTGCGATGTCCTTTTCGGGATCATAGGAATAGACGCGATCCAGGGGCAGGCAGGCATTGAATGCACGCGGCTCCTTGTAGGGCGCATCCTGGCAGTAGTCGAAATAATAGTAGGTATTGGGCGTCATGATGACGTCGTGTTCCATCGCGACGGATTTGGCGCCGCCGTCGCTGCCGCGCCAGGACATGACCGTCGCGTTCTCCGACAGGCCTCCCTCGAGGATCTCATCCCAGCCGATCAGTTTCTTTCCCATGGCGTTCAGGGACTTCTCGATGCGGCGGATGAAACGGCTCTGGAGCTGGTCGACGCTGGTGAGTCCTTCCCGCGCCATGGTCTCCCGGCAGCGGTCGCAGGCCTTCCAATTATCCTTGCTGGCCTCGTCGCCACCGATATGGATGTACTCGGAAGGGAAGAGTTCCGCGACCTCTTTGAGCACGGCCTCGAAGAAAGCGAAGGTTTCTTCCTGAGTGACGCAGACAACGTTGTCTCGCGTGTGGCGGTCGCCTGTGCAGAAGAGTTCGGGGCGGGCCTTCAGCAGGGCGCGGTTGTGCCCGGGCATCTCGATTTCGGGAATGATTTCGATATGGCGCTCGGCGGCATAGGCGAGGATTTCGCGGATGTCGTCTTTCGAGTAATAGCCGCCGCAGACCTTGCCATCGTCATAGTAAGTTCCTGTGACATAGCCTTCCGGCTCTTCGGCGGGGGTATAAGAATAGGTCGTCGAGAGGATGTCATGGAAGAAGCGCGCGTCGCCGAAAGAGGTTTTCGGCGCGACATCCGGGCAGCAGTCCAGGCGGATGCGGAATCCTTCGTTGTCCGTCAGATGGAAATGCATGCGGCTCATTTTCACCAGGGCCATCGCGTCCAGCTGGCGCAGGACCGCCTCCTTGCTCCGGAAGTGGCGCACGACGTCGAACATCAGGCTGCGGTGCGGGTAGCGGGGCCGGTCGGTGACCTCACAGCAGGCGAGCACGCCGTTCCCGGCGTCGGCCATCTGGCGGAGCGTCTGGAGGGCGTAGAAGGCACCCCGTTCGTCAGCAGCCCGCACTGTAATGCCTTTGGGTTTGATACTCAGCGTATAAGCGCCGGGCGTGGTGTCACGGAATTTGCGGTCGCCGATGCGGAAGGTCAGGGCCGGGTTGTCCCGTGAGATTTCCCCGGGCGCGAAAGTGCCGGGGGTGAGGGTATAGGACGATACGGCCGGAATGACGACATCCGGGCCGGCCTGGGCGGCGAGGGAGACGGAGACCGTCAGGGCAGCGCAGAAGGCGAGCAGGGTGAGGACGGATTTTTTCATGTGTCAACGGTTAATTGTTCTCAAAGATACGAAATCTTGGGATTATATCTGTTTTTTATTCATATCTTTGGAGCGTTATGAAAAAAATCTCCTATCTACTCGCCGCAGCCGCGGTCCTTCCCGCCTGCTCCCATCCAAAGGACTATACCAATATCATCCTCATCAACCTGGATGATGTCGGCTATGGTGATTTCTCCTACAACGGTGCTTATGGATACACCACGCCCAATATCGACCGGATGGCCGCCGAAGGCGTTCAGTTCACTCATTTCCTGGCCTGCCAGCCTATCAGCGGAGCATCCCGGGCCGGGCTGATGACCGGATGCTATCCCAACAGGATCGGGTTTCACGGGGCTCCCGGTCCCAATGCCAGATACGGTATCCATGCGGATGAGATGACGATCGGCGAGGTCCTCCGACAGAAGGGATACAGCACCGCGATCTTCGGGAAATGGCATCTCGGCTGCCAAAAGGAATTCCTTCCCCTTCAGAACGGGTTCGACGAGTATTACGGACTGCCGTACTCCAATGACATGTGGCCCTTCCATCCCGAGCAGGGCAGGGGCCGCAACTTCCCCGACCTCCCCACTTTCGAGGGCAATGAAATCATCGGATACAACCTTGACCAGAACAGCATGACCACGGACTATACCGAGCGTTCCGTCAACTTCATCCGGAAGAACCACGACAAGCCGTTCTTCCTGTATCTGGCCCATAACATGGCCCATGTGCCTCTCGCCGTATCGGACAAGTTCAAGGGGAAGAGCGAACAGGGGCTCTACGGAGACGTCCTGATGGAAATCGACTGGAGCCTGGGAGAAATCCGGAAAACCCTGAAGGAACTCGGACTGGAGGAAAACACGCTGGTTATCCTGACGAGCGACAACGGTCCCTGGCTGAATTACGGCAATCACGCCGGGTCTACGGGCGGCCTCCGGGAGGGCAAAGCTACGACTTTCGACGGTGGGAACAGGGTCCCCTGCATCATGTACTGGAAGGACGTCACCCCTGCCGGGACCGTCTGCAACAAACTGGCATCCAACATCGACTTCCTGCCGACCTTTGCAGAAATATCCGGCGCTCCCCTCCCCGGGAAGAAGATAGACGGGGTAAGCATCCTTCCCCTGATACGGGGCGAGGAGGGGGCCAACCCCAGAGAGTCCTTCGTTTATTATTTCAACAAAAACGATCTCGAAGCCGTGACGGACGGACGGTTCAAGATGGTCTTTCCGCACAAGCATCGCACCTACGGAATGCACGCCCCGGGAAGGGACGGACAACCGGGGGCGCTGGAAGTCGGGGAAGTAACCGAAACCCAGATGTTCGACCTCCGGCGCGACCCGGGCGAACGATACAATGTCGTTGCGGAATATCCGGAAACCGCATCCCGGCTCATGGAGATAGCCGAGACAATGCGCGGGGACCTGGGAGACGACCTTACGGGCAGGAAGGGTTCCGGAAGAAGGGAGCCGGGACGGGTCACCGACCGGTGAAACGAGATGAACGCCCTCCCCTTCGGGGAGTAGCGGCAACTACCTGTCTCGATAATCGAACGGGGGTTTCCGCCAGCCCATCAGGGGCTCGAATTTATAATCTTTTCCGCGGGCCGCCTCGTACTCCTGCCGGACAGCCTCGACATCCTCCGGACTGTTGTACAGCTGCACGGCGGTCAGGTACATGGTCTTGGCCACATTGATCAGGCTTTTGGTTCCGATCGTGCTGCCTGCCACCGCCGCCATCTGCCACGTATGGAGGCCCTGGAGACCGGTCGCCACATCCAGTTTAGCCAGAGGAACGACCTGCGATACGCTGCCCGCATCGCTGGAAGCCCCGCCGGGGGTGGCCGGAAGAAGTTCCGGAACCACCGTCGTCATCTTTTCAATCGTACTCTCGAACTGCTCCGGGGGCGTCCCCGAGGATTTCATGATCTCTTTCAGCAGGGAGATTTCCCGTCCATCCAGCTTCAGTCCGCCCACCCGCATCAGGTTCCGGTGCAGGATTACGGCTAGATGGTGGTTGATGAGCCGCTCGTAGTTGCCGTGGATCAACTCGTATTCCATCTTCGTGCCCGTCCCCAGGGCGGCGCCTTCGGCGGCCTTGACCGCCCGGTCGATGATGCCGCGAAGCACCTCCGCATCCGGACTGCGGAAATAATAGAAGACCTCCGCTCTCTGCGGAACCACGTTGGGAGCGTCTCCGCCATGGGTGATCACATAATGGATGCGACATTCCGGCGGGATATGTTCACGCATCAGGTTGACCATATGGTCGAATGCCTCCACGGCGTCAAGCGCCGATCTTCCGTCCCAGGGATTCGCAGCCGCATGGGCGGGTTTCCCGAGGAAGGTGAACCGCGCCGAAACATTCGCCAGTCCCGGACTGAGGTCCACGAAATTACCGGTCGCAGGGTGCCAGTCCAGGACCAGGTCGGTCCCTTCGAAACAGCCGCCCATGATCATATAGGCTTTGCCGGCCCCGCCCTCCTCGGCGGGACAGCCGAAGAGCTTGACCGTCCCCGGATGGCCGTCCGCCAGGTAGCGGGCGATGGCTTCGGCTCCGGCTACCGCCGCCGTCCCGAGTATATTGTGGCCGCAGCCGTGTCCGGGAGCGCCTTCGGTCCGGGGACATTTGTAGCCGACGGTATCCTGCGACATCCCCGGAAGGGCGTCGTACTCCGCCATCAGCCCGATTACCGGCTTCCCGCTGCCGAAGGTCGCGACGAAAGCCGTGGGGATGCCCGCCACGCCGCGTTCGAGGGTGAATCCCTGCGCCTCCAGATGCGAAGCCAGGGCCTCGGAACTCTGATATTCCTTGTACCCGACCTCCGCGAATCCATGGATCTTCTTCTGCAGGGCATCAAAGTCCTTGAAATGGCGGTCCAGCCATTCCAGGCCCAGCTTTTCCAGCCTTTCCTTTTCCTTGTCGGCCTTCCTTCCCGCCATCACCGGAATCATGGAGAGGACGAGAAAAGCGATACAGAGCGATAATGTCTTTTTCATTCAAATGACTATTCAGAAGAGAACGGATAATCCGACATGCATGTTGACGTTGACGGTCGTATTGTCGGCATCGATATATGCGATTTCTTTCCAGATGGGCTTGAGTCCTCTCCCATAACCGAAGAAGACCCGGCAGTAGCGGAACAGTTCCACCCCCGCATTTACTCCCAGTCCGAAGTCCAGCTTATTCCAGTTCCTCCGTTCCTTCGCTTCGTCGATCCGGAACTCGTCTTCAGGATAAGGCACTCCGAGCTGTTCATACAGGCTGATGATTTCGTCATATAACCGGGAATAGTCCGAGTGGTGATAGGAGAAACCATAAGCCAGATAGGGACCGGCGTCGGCAAAGAGACGGACCCCGTTCATGACCCCAATCTGATACCCGACGTGGAGGGGGACTTCCACATATTCGAGCGAGCAGTTCTCGCGACCGATGGAGCCGAAATGGAACTTGAATCCCTTCTGGGAATAAAGAGCTTTCAGATCCGCATAAACATGCGAGGAGAACGGAAGAAGCGCTTCCAGACCTCCGCCAAGGCTCTTTCTCGAGGGTTCCGAGGGCTTGCTGATCGTACTGCTATTCATCCCGCCCGTCACCCCGATACGGAGACGCCAGACCTCGCCGGGATCGAATCCGGGTCCCAACTTGAAGAAAGTCTGGGCGGAAAGGACCGAAGACAGGAAAAGCGCAACCGCAAGTATGACGATTCTTTTCATTGAAAACTCCTCTATTTCAGCATGTCAGCCATTCTGGCGCGGGCAGCGGAAGTGACGGAGCGGTAATGTGACGTGAAATCGCTCCAGCGATAGTACGGGGCCATATCTCCCGGAAGGGGAAGGGGCAGGTCGCGCTCGTTGAGCATCATCCGGACGAGGGTGTCTCCCTTGCAGTTCCTGTAGAACACCCACTGCAGGTTGGCGCCCATGGGGACATTGGTGAAATCGTAAACATACTTGATGTCCGACGGATGCGCCACCGGGGTCGCCCAGCCGTCGACTCCCATCAGGCACAGGATCATGGCGATGGGAGTGTCGTGTCCGAAGCGGAGCCGGGCTCCGAGCCGGCCCGAGGCGAGATCCTCGTCGGCCCTGTCCATGATATCGTCGAGCAATACGGAGGAAATCAGGAAAGCCGGATTGGTTCCGTTTTCACCGGGGCCCCAATGCTGGTAGTAGAGGTAATTGCGCCATTCCCACAGGCCGCAGAGTTCTTCCGGCGAGAAAAGGCCCTCAAAGGATACGGGGACATCGGTGCAGGCTGTGCTGATCATCAGGAAATACAGTTCCAACTCAAGATTGGTTTTCCCGAAATTGGCCTCCACCCAGTCCAGGTCCGTAAAAAAGCGGGGTAGGTATTCGTCTGCCCGGATATCCCTGGCTTTCATTTCCCTTACCTCGTTTCTCCAGGATTTTCCATAGGGCTTTTCACCGCTCCGGATCAGTTCGCTGAAAGGATGGGTGCTGTGCGGCGGGTTCATGATGGCCATAAGCGACTCGCTGGTCTCCTTGGCGATCCGGATGCGGGAGTCCTGCTCCTCCAAGGCGTCGCAGCATGCCACCATGGACATGATGGAACGCTGGATGGTGGATGCCCGGGCATCCAGATCGGGGTGCTTCCGGAAGACCTGGCGATAGTTCCGGTACATCCGGAGGCCGATGCCGTAATGTTCCTCCCAGCCGATCGGGGTCAGGTCGCCCGCACGCCCGTCGAAATACTTGTACGCGTCCAGGTATTTCTGAGCCAGGGCCTTTCCTTCCGCGGTGAGGACGCCGGCACCGACGGCCTTCTCGAAAAAGGCCTTCAGATCGTCATATCCCTCCTGCTTATAGTTATAGCGGGCGCCGTGACGGCCGTAGTGGCTGATATATACGGGCTTATACCCCTTCGGCGGCTTGGCGGCAGGCTCTATGGGGGCTTTGTAAAGATAATATTCGAGGTAGGCGTACTGCGGTTCCTGCAGGATCCGGTCGAAGGCCGGGACGGGGCGCTCCTGGGCGGAAAGGGCCAGGCCGTCCACCGTGACAACCGCGAGGAGGAGCAGGAACGCCGCAAGTATTCGTTTCATTTTCATTTTCATCGCTGATAGGAATCACCATTTCTGGTAAAGATACGAAGATAATCGAAAATATTATGTATCTTGTGAATTGAATCATACATATCATGGGAAGAGACAGATTTGACATCAAAGAAAAAGAAGGCATCAGCCTGATGACGGATGCGGTGATCATCATCGACAAGGAAACCGGAGTTAATTACTTGTATGTCTGCCGTGGTTACGGGGGTGGTCTCACGCCGCTCCTCGATTCCGACGGAAAGCCGATTGTCACGAAAGACGGTTACAGGAAATGAAACGACTCCTTTCTGTCCTCCTTCTTTCCGTCGTTGCGCTCCTATCCCGGGCACAAGAGGCGTTCCCCCACCCCTGGCAGGGGGCGCGGGTCGCTTTCTTCGGCGATTCCATCACCGATCCGGGGGTCGTCCCGAAGAATCCGTCTCCGGTTCCTGCGAATCACGACTGGACCGGAATCGCGGACAGCCATTACTGGGGATATCTTCAGGAGTGGCTGGGGATCCATCCGTATGTCTACGGAGTCAACGGCAAGCAGTGGGACCACATCCCCGAACAGACCCGCCGGCTTGAGGAAGAGCATGGGGACGGCTTGGACGCCATCCTGATCTTTATCGGGACCAACGACTACATCGCCGACATCCCCCTGGGGGAATGGTACGACATCGGGCCCGAAAAGGTAACGGCCGCCCTGAACTACCCGCCCGCGGAATTCGAAAAGCTGAAGCGGACCCCCTCGATGGACGGAAGCACCCTGAGAGGACGGATCAACATCGCCATGGACCTGCTGAAACGGACCTTCCCGGAAAAGCAGATCGTGGTCCTCACCCCCATCCACCGTGCCTTTGCGACCTTCGGTCCGAAGAACATCCAGCCGGCGGAATGCTATCCAAACCGGCTGGGACTGTATGTCCACGATTACGTCGAAGCCATCAAGGAAACGGCGAACGTATGGAGCGTCCCCGTCATCGACCTCAACGCCCTGTGCGGATTGAATCCCATGGTCGAAGAGCATACGCGGTACTTCGCCAACCCCGATACCGACAGGCTCCATCCCAATGCAAAAGGGCACGAGCGCATCGCCCGTACCCTTCTTTATCAGCTGCAGGCTCTCCCCTGCCGGCTGTAGACCCGTCTTATTGAATCGCATGATCCGCCCGGACCGGAAGGCCTTTCCAGGTTCGCTGGGAGGACCATTCGGCCGCAGGCGCCGACCAGAACGGATTGTCCGCGGGAAGGCCGAGCGGAAGATAGATGAAAGTACAGAGATAGTTGCTGCCCGTCGATACATAGGAATCCGCGATGCCGGGCTGGTGGCCGCAGAAGCCGAGCGTGAGCCAGCCGTCCTTGTCGAAACTCTCTTCAACCAGTTGGCGGCGGATGACGGCCGTAAGGGCGCAACGGACCTGCGCAGGCTCGATATAAAGCGGCAGTTTCTCCATCAGGGCGACCTGTGAAAGCACCTGGAACGAACCGAACCGGTAACCGCTCGAGCGGCCGAGGACCGGATAGGTCCCTTCCGGGGAAATCAGGCGTTCCTGCTGCTCGGCAAAACGAATCAGGCGCGGCAGTTCGGTGTCATAGAAGTCTCCCCATTTCTTGCCGTGGGCCTTCAGAACCGCGCTGACGTCGATCAGCATCGGCTGGATCACATAAGCGTTGTAGTAATCCAGGTGGAAGGCGGGCCCGTCGCCGTACCAGCCGTCTCCCTTGTACCACTCGGCATGCCTGCTGAAAGCCTCTTCCACCTTCTCCTCGTCATACTCTCCGGTAAACTCCAGCAGAGCCGCTTCAATGGTCGCGGAGAACATCAGCCAGTTGCTCTGGTGGGGCTTGATCTTGCGGGAGGCCTTGAACTGACCGACGATCCGCTCCCGGGTCGTCGCGTCCAGCGCCGGCCAGATCACGTCCTTGGAACGGAGAAGTCCCTGGGCGAAGAACGCCGCATCGACGAGCGGCTGCCTGCCGGGACCGTCGAAGGTCATAAAGTCCGGGCTGGAGGGATCCACCGCATTCCGGATCGACTTGACCACCAGGTCGATATAATGGGCGCGGAGTTTCCCCTCCTCGGTATCGTCAGGGCCCAGGTTGAGCCAGGGGGCGATTCCGTCGAAGGAACGACCGAGCGCCTCGAGGTGGGTCACGTCTTTCCGGGCATTCCCCATGTTATATCCGTCGTTCGTCTCGACGGGCATGTTCTTCCGGAGCGTTCCGCGGCTGAGGTTTTCATAAAGAGGGTCGATGATCCGGGTCATCGTTTCGACCCAGTATCTGCGGTCAGCGGTTTCCGGCGCGGGGACGGGGACGGCGGGAGCGGGCTTCGGGGTCCCTTTCCGCATCTCCATCATCTGCTTTCCGGCAAGCAGGAACGCCCCTACGCCATAGACTTCCGTCTTGTCGGGACCGGTAGCCCCGGGTGCGGCGCCGACCGGCTGGACATTGCCCAGGAAACCGTCCTCATGGACATAGGTTTTCAGGGCCTCCCAGCCTTTTTCCGCGGCGGTCCGGAACTTGGGGTCGGTCAGGATGCCGTGGTTCCATCCCCAGGCGAGGCCGTAGGTAAAGAACCCGGAAGCGCTGTTCTCCGCGACCGGATAGGAATCCGGATCCAGCATGCTGGCGTGCCAGGAACCGTTTGCGTCCTGGCAGCGGATGATCGCTTCGGCCATCTCCCGGAAGATCTGGAGGTAGTAGTTGTAGGTATAGTGCTCCTTCGGGAAAGCCTCCAGCATGATGGCCAGCCCGGCGAACACCCAGCCGTTGCCGCGGCCCCAGAAAATGTTCTTCCCGTTCTTTTCCCGCTTCGGGATGTAGGTGCAGTCCCGGTAGTAGAGTCCGGCGTCCCGGTTGTACAGGGAATCGGTCGTCAGCTTGAACTCCCGGTCCATGTACTGGAGGTACTTCTCGTCGCCGAAAATGTTGTACATTTCGACGTAGACGGGCGGGGCCATGAAGAGCGCGTCGCACCAGGACCAGCGGTCCCGGGCCTCTTTGATGTTGTGCCTCAGGACCGCGCTGGAGGGATGTTGCACGACATAGTCCATCCGGTACTTGAGCGGAGTGACCATGGCCTCGTCGCCGAACCGCTTGTAGAGCTGCGTGTACAGCTGTCCCACGCAGAGGTCGTCCGCATGGTAGACCCGCTTCCCGAGGCCCCAGGCGTTGCGCTTCCCGATATCCAGGAGGAAATCCATATAGGTCGCATCGCCGGTGTAGTCCGCCCATTCATACATGCCCCGGTACAGGGCGCCGTTCGTCCACTGCAAGTCATTATGCTTGCATTCGGAATGGTGCCTGACCTGCCAGGTCGCGACCCGGTCGATGATCTCCCGGTCCGCCTTTTTCTGCCTGGAATCCCTGGCGGCGGATCCGTTGACGGAAAGGCCCAGCATCGCCGTGACGGCAATGAGGAGGGCCATACGTGTCTTTTCCACGTTACTTCTTCATGTTGAGATAACTCTGATTGATGATCAGGACCGGGCAGTCCCAAAGGGGAAGGCCGTGATAACGGGTATGGCCTTTCGTGCGGTCGCCGGAATAGAGGCAGTCCTTGAGGCTATAGACCTTGCCGAGGACCGGGTCCACATAGACCGTATTGGCAAGATCGATCCCGTCGATCGAGAGACTGACTTCCTTGCGCTCCAGGCAACTGTTCGGCTCCTCATCGGAGAACCAGACGAAAACGCCGACGGTCTTTCCGTCCTTACTCAATCCGACTGCCGAGATGCGTTCCTCTCCGTTGTAGGAGATCGTAAAGTCATCGGAGGGCTGGAAGTCCGTCGTGATGATCGAAGCGAGGTTCCGCACCCCGTAGAAGCTCGGTCTCTTGTACCGAACGGCACCCGAAAGGTCACAGCGCAACTGCCCGAATGACTGGAGCATATAATCCTTGTACTGGAGGTCCACCATCGTAAAGACGCTCGAAGGGATCCCCATGCTGAAATCCGTCAGCATGTGCCTGAGGTTCCACTTGACCTGGCTGTACTCCGTCCATTCCCGGGAGTGCATGGCGTGGCCGTATTCGAGCTGGGAAGGGCAGCCGCTCTCGCCCTGGAGGAGCCGGATCTGGGGAGCAATGGCCTGGACAGTCTCTTCCAGTTCCTTCACGGGCCCTACGGAAGACTCCGGACAGGGGTAATAGGTATGGTAGGTCAACTTATCCAGGAGATGGGCCTTGCCCTTGGCCTTGACGGACTCGAAGACCTGGCGGACCCAGTCGATCGATTTCGGCAGGCCGTGCAGGCCGAAGGCCGCGATCGGGACGTTCTTGTCATGCTTCCGGATGGATTCAGCCGTGTTGATGTACAGGTTTGCGCAGGGCTCGACGTTCGCAAGAGTGAATTTCGGTTCATTCCAGACCTCGTACATCGTGACCTTTCCCTTGTAGCGTTTTGCCACGGCCTCCACATACTTGTTCCAGGCCTTGACGGTTTCCTTGTCCGTAAAGATGGCGGAGCCGAGAGTGACGGAGCCTTCATTATAGATGGGATTGCTGTAGCAGAGGCACATCCAGGGCTTGACGCCGCGTTCGATGAGCCCGTCTACGATGTGGTCGAGCCAGGCGAAGTCGTACTTGCCCTTTTCCTTTTCGGTCTTGGCCCATCCGCTCTGCAGGCGGGCGTAGCCGATGCCGAGTTCCACGAAATAGTCCTTGAACTTGTCAAAATCCGCGAAGTCCCGGTCAAGGGTCTCGCAGCCGATGGACCACCAGTACTCCTTGCTGAGATCAGGAGCCTGAGTGACGATTTCTCCGATCTCCGGAAGACGGACCGCATTCGCCTTCATTTTTTCATACGTAACGGAAGGTTTCAGAGGGGTGTTTTGCGCCCGGGCGGGCAGGAATGCCGCAGCGACGGTCAGAAGCAGGGCGAAAGTAAGGATCTTTTTCATACTCTATTGTAGTGTAGTGTGGTGATACAAAGATAGATTTTTTCCCGATTTTTGTCAAGGAAAACGAAAAAGGCCGGCCCTTTTGAGGACCGACCCTAATTGAAACACTCTGTATCAGCAGTTTAGAAAGCGAAGCCGAGACCGAGTTTGAGGTTGGAACGATGGCACTTGGGAGCGTTGTCGCCCTTGATCTGGTTCATCATCCCGTAGTCATAACCGACAGTGATCAGGAGGCTGGCAATCTGGAAACCGACGCCGCCGCCGAGATAAACGTTCATGCGGTTGTAATTCTCGTTGTCATAATTGTTGGTCGTCGTACTTCCGCTGATACCGGCAAGATTGGCGTCATACTTCACCGTAGAGGCAAGGCCATACTGGAAGGTCGGACCTGCGAAGAGGAAGATGCGCATGTCGCTGGCCATGTTGGTTCCGAAATTCAGGTAGAGCGGAACATTGATGGCATGCTCAGTGAAAGTGCCGGAGCCGGAGAAAAGGTTGCCGAGGCTGGCAGTCTGCTTGGAGGTGATCAGGGAATAATAGACGCCCGGAGCGATGGCGAGACCGCCTGCGATCGGGAGATTGAAAGAAAGACCGGCATAGGCGCCATTGGCATTCTGCGGGTCGGCATTCTGATAGGAGAGGGTAGAATTGAGATAGCCCGCGTTGACAGAAACCTGTGCGAAGGCCTGGGTTCCGAGCAGCATCATGGATGCGGCAAGGACGGTTGCAAGAATTTTTTTCATACTATAAAAAAATAATAAAAAAAGTTTCCGGGAGATGCTTTCATCAAAAATCGCGCCATTGCCGGGAAGGGCTCAGCGTCCATTCTTTTTCCAAGCCGCAAACTCCTCCCTCCAACGTCCGTAACTGTCACAGATTTCGCCCGCCTCGATGGCTGCCCACCCTTCGGGATGCTTCATCCGGACAAATCCCCGGTGAAACCGGGGACTCTCGTCCGCAGGCCGGTCCACACGCGAGAATCGGTCTTCCAATCCCAGATCCCGATGCTCAGCCTGGTAGCCGTCCATCAGGGCCCGCAGGGAATCGAGGGCGGAGGCATAAGCGGCATCCCCGGCAAGATTATGGATGCAATCTCTGTCCATCCGGTAATCATAGAGTTCTTCCTCCGGTCGCCCGGGTCGGAAAAAGGCCGCTTGGGCAGGTGTCAGCCCGCCTTCCCGATTCAAGGCCCGCATAATATGAAGGGCAGGCCTGTAGAAATCGAAAAAGAGCGTGTGCTGGTCATAGGGCCGCTCCGGGAAATAATTCCTGATATAGGTATACCGGTCCGTATGGACGGCCCTCATGCAGTTAACCGTCTCGTCGAAGGTATCCTCCGCCGTATACAGGAAAGGATGCCCTCCCTCGGGACCGCCCAAGGCAGTCAATACCCGACCTTGGAAATGGGACGGAACTGCGAGACCTGCCAGATGGAGGATGGATGCCGTGATGTCCAGTTCGCTGACGAGATCGTCCACGACAGCGTGTCGGATGCCCTTTTTCCATACGATCATGGGGATATGCGTCCCATCCTCGTAGAGGTATCCTTTCGCGCGCACGTCGCAGCGTCCGTTGTCGCCGATAAAAAAGATGACGGTATTGTCGAGAACGCCCTTGTTCTCAAGGTCTTCGAGGATCATTCCGACTTCCGAGTCCATATATTCGACCTGGTCGAGATAGCAGGCAAACTCTTCGCGGATCTTCGGGTGGTCGGCCATATAGGCGGGCAGTTCCACGGACAAGGGGTCGACCGGATGCGCCGACCGGGAGCGGATATCCTTCCAGTGGTCGGCCCGGTGGGTCACATAGAGGGTGATCTGGTTAAAGAAAGGGCCGTCGCCGGCGGGTTCATACAGGCGGTCGAAAAGGCCGAACTGCTCTACTCCGTCATAAGGGCCGACAGGGGAATACTTGAAATTACAGTCGATCTTCCGGCTGCTCCGAACATCCGCGGCCAGGAAACCGGTCGTCTCAAAACAGCCTTCATGTCCGAGAACGCACTCGTATCCGGCCCCCCGGAGATAGCTGGTGAAAGGCAGGATGCCTTCCGGCAGGGGCTTGTCGGCATTGCTCCTGTGGTTATGGGAGCCGATGACGGTCTGATGGACCCCCGTCATCATCGCAGACCGGGTCGGGGAACTGACCGGGCAACAGCTCCGGGCATTGGTGTACAGCACCCCTTCCGAAGCGAGGCGGTCGAGATTCGGCGTCCGGACCCCGGGCATGCCGTAACAGGAAAGATCCGTACTCATATCCTCCGCAAGGATCAGGACGATATTCGGTTTCGCCTCGGGACGGGAAACGCATCCCGCCAGGGTCAGGCCGGAGAAGAGAATCCAGGGAGAGGGGCGGGGGTTCATGTCGGAAAGGTTTAAGAAGAATCACGGATAACGACTTCTGAAGGGATTATGATATCCTGTACGGGAGTTGCGGGATAACTGATCTGATGGAGAATCAGGCGAACCGCCTCTTCGGCCATCTTCCGGATAGGCTTTTCGATCGATGTGACGGAAGGGTGGACGAGGGAAGACACCTCTGTTCCGTACATACTCGCAACGGATACATCCTCCGGAATTCGTATTCCCCCTGCCAGCAAGGCCTCGATGCAGCCGAGAGCCTGTATCTCATTGAAGCAGACGACGGCATCGAAAACCACCCCGGAGCGAAGCAGCGAGCCAATCTCCCGGTATCCGTCCGGCCGATAAAGCCCGGCTTTAACGACGAGAGCGGGATCGAAAGAAAGACCATGCAGCGAAAGGGCGGATTGGTAAGCGCGATACCGATCGGAGGCATTTCGGATATAGTCGGGGCCGGCCAAATGGACGATTCGACGCCGGCCCTTGGCAATCAGATGCTCCATCAAGGAAAGGACCGCCTTTTCGTCATCGCTCCGGACGCTGTTGCATGGAAAGTCCGCAATAGTCCTGTCGAAAAAGACCATTGGAATCTGCTTCCCAAGCAGGTCTGAATACTCCTCCAAATTTGCCCGATTGTGACATACGCTGAGCAGAATCCCGTCCACGCGATAATCCGACAATAAGTTGAAACTGCTCTTCTCCCATGTGGTGTCCTCATTGGAAAGAGCGATTATCGTACGGTATCCGTTCCTTTTGAGAAGAGACTGCGCCTCCGCGATGAAACTGCTGTAGAAAGACGTCTTCAGTTCAGGGACCAGAATCCCGACGGTCATCGATTTCCGTTTCCGGAGATTGACGGCAAGCTCGTTTCTTTTGTACCCCATACGGGCAGCCGCTTCAACCACCCGGTCGACGGTCTCCTGGCTCACGTTGAGAAAGTCTCCGGAAAGCGCCCTGGAGACAGTAGATCTGGAAAGGTGTAGTTCCTTTGCTATGTCTTTAATAGTTACATACATAGTTGATTGAAACAAAGGTAATAAAAAAAGTTTTTAATGACGAATTATTCCAGAAACGATTCCGGAAACGATTCCGGGAACGATTGCGCTCTTTTTATTTAACATCCCTTTAGATTCTTCTTTCGTTTATGGTATTTTTGCATATGCCACATTCTTTCTCGGAAACAGATACAGTTCTTCTTCCCGGCACTGCGATGGAAAACCGGGGCGGTTGGACGGCGGACAGCCAGTTCCTGGACCTCATCGGAAGCACTGTCATGCTTGCCCATGGACTCGGGAAGCCCGTGGACGACGCCCTTACCCGGTTCAAGGCTCCCCGGACCGGAACATATCATGTTTTTGTACGGACCCGCAACTGGACCTCCCGCTGGAGCGACGCCCCCTCCCCCGGCGCCTTTACGCTCTCCCTGGATGGAAAGGAACGCCCCCATATTTACGGCCGAGACGCTCCGCAGTGGCACTGGGAAAAGGGCGACGACCTCTTCCTTGATGAAGGGACGCACGAGCTCCGGGTCCATGACCTCGCGGGTTTCGACGCACGCTTCGACGCTGTGCTCCTGACCCTTTCCGATGCTGCTCCCGAGGATTCGGTCGAAACCGTCCTCTCGCTCCGGAAAACCTTCTTCCCGGAGACTGTACCCGTGGAAGACGCCGGACACTACGACTTTGTAGTCGTCGGGGGCGGTTGCGCCGGCATGTGCGCGGCCCTCGCCGCCGCCCGGAACGGACTCCGGGTCGCCCTCGTCCAGGACCGGCACCTCCTCGGCGGTAACAATTCCTCCGAAGTCCGGGTCGGACTCGGCGGCCGCCTCAACATCGGAAAATACCCGAACCTCGGTTATCTGATGAACGAATTCGGACCGGGAACGAAGGGAAACGCCCGGATGAAAGACGTTTATGAGGACGGGAAGAAGATGGACATCATCCTTGCCGAAAAAGGGATCCGGCTTTTCACCGGCTACCGGGTTGTCTCGGCGGAGACGGAAAACGGGATGGTCCGGAGCGTCACGGCCGTCGAGACGGAGCGATATACCCGGATCCGCATTGCGGGCGACCTATTCGCCGACTGCACGGGAGACGCCGCGCTCGGCGTTCTCGCCGGAGCCGACTGGGCGATGGGCAGGGAAAGCCGGGCGACCTATCTCGAGCCTTCCGCCCCGAAGGAGGCGGACGGCATCACGCTCGGAGCTTCCCTGCAGTGGTACTGCGTCGAAAAAGACTGCCCTCAGGCGTTTCCCCGGATCGACTGGGGACTCTCCCTCGACGAAAAGACCGCCCAGAAAGTCAGGCGGGGTCAGTGGTACTGGGAGGTCGGCATGCGGGACGACCAGATTGCCGAAGCGGAACTCATCCGTGACTACGGCATGTATGTCGCGTATTCGAACTGGTCCTACCTCAAGAACGACGCTTCCTATAAAGATGAATACGCGGACCTCGCGCTCGAATGGGTCTGCCATGTGCTCGGGAAACGGGAGAGCCGGCGCCTTCTCGGTGAGAAAGTCCTGACGGAAAGGGATCTCCGGGAATTCAGGGAATACCCGGACGGCTGCGTCAGCACCTCCTGGTACATCGATGACCATGAACCAGACCCCGAAAACGCGGCCGTATTCCGGGATCCCTGGCTGAGCCGGGGGCGCTTGACCCCCCTGGGATTCTATCCCATCCCTTTCCGCTGCTTCTATTCCCGGAACATCGGAAACCTGATGATGGCCGGAAGGGATATCAGCGTCAGCCATCTCGCCCTCGGCACGACCCGTGTCATGCGTACCTGCGCGATGATGGGAGAGGTCGTGGGACTGGCCGCGAAAGTCTGCCGGGACAACCGGTGCCTCCCCCGCGACATCGTCCGGGGCCATTGGGACGAGCTGGACGCCCTGATGGAACGGGGAGCCGGAAACCCGGACCTCCCCTATCTCCAGACCTATACCTGGGTGGATACGACCGCCGCCCGGAGTGAAGACTGTTAATTTCAAGTTTCTCAGGCAGTTACCCTTGGAATACTGTAAACAATTATATATTTTTGACTTTTGAAGTGTATTGAACTTCAAAATAGAATTCACTTAATTTTTAACACAATGAGTTTAGTCGGAAAAATTCTGAATGCGGCAGCCTTGTTCATAGGCTTGTCTCTGTCTGTGGTGGCACAAAATACCACCAAGATCGTTGTGTCGGGAACGGTTGTGGATAAAGATTCACAGCCGGTGATTGGAGCCGGAGTGTTGCGGGAGGGCACTTCCTTCGGCACAGTCACCGATGTGGACGGTCATTTCTCTCTGGAAGTTCCTGCGGGTTCTCAACTGCAGATAAGCTGTATCGGGTACACCACCCAGATCATTCCAGCCCAAGGAACGAATCTGAAAATTGTCCTATCGGATGAATCCACCCTTCTCGACGAACTGGTTGTCGTAGGATACGGTACTGCCCGGAAGGGCGACCTCACCGGTCCCATTTCAGTCGTCAGCGGCGATGACATTTCCAAAAGCTCGGAGACTATGATCTCCAATGCTCTCCAAGGCCAGATAGCCGGTGTACAGGTAACCCGCGCCAACGGTGGGCCCAATGCCCAGGCTACCATCCGTATCAGGGGATATACCAATACTTCCAACAACGACCCGTTGGTGATCATCGACGGTATTCCCGGTTCCCTTAACGACGTGGTTTCTTCCGATGTGCAGAACATAACCGTTCTCAAGGACGCGGCCTCCGCGGCAATTTATGGCAGCCGCGCCGCGGCCGGCGTCATCCTTATCACCACAAAGATGGCCAAGCCGGGTAATTTTTCCGTGGAATACGGATATGAGTATGCGTTCGACTATCCTACCGCGAGACCCGGAACCGGAACGGTGATAGATTATCTGAATACGGTCAACGAGTACAAATGGAACGACGGCGCCGCCTCCCAATACAACCAGTATTCGGAAGAATACATCAATACGTACATGGAGAATAACGCCAAAGATCCCTACCATTTTGCAAATGAGGACTGGGTGGCTCTCATGATAAAGGACCACACCTCCCATCAGCACCATACCTTCAGCGTATCCGGCGGAACCGAAAAACTCCGTACGAAATTCTCCATGAACTATCAGGACAACAAGGGTTGGGAAACCGCCAATACGGCCAGATATCAGCGTTATTCAGGTCGCCTGAACAACACCTATATCATCAATGACTGGATCCGCGCCACTGTAAACGTGGACTTTTCCATGTCCGACAGAACGGCTCCCATCACAGGCAGTTTCACCCAGGCATACAGGGTGCCGGGCATTTACCCGGTGAGATGGGAGAACGGCAACTGGACCGACGTAAAGGATGGCTGCAACTATTATGCAGCGATGGTAGACGGTGGAAACAATCATTACAACTACTACAAATTCAACGGCAAAGCCCAGTTGGATATCACTCCCGTCAAGGGTCTGACCCTCACTGCCGCCGTCGCCCCGGGCTACACCTTTACTTACAGGAAGCAGTTCAAGAAGACAGTGCCCACCTATTATGAAGACGGAGGCGTGGTTTACCAACAGTCCCATATGAATTCCGTACTCACCGAAGCGAGGAACAATTCTTCCACTTTTACTTCCCAGTTATATGCCAACTACTCCAACAAATGGGGAAAGCATTCCCTGAATGCGATGGTCGGTTACGAGGGTTTTCTCCATAAATCCGAGAATTTAGGCGCTTCCCGGGAGAATTACATTCTTTCCAACTTCCCTTACCTGGACCTTGGGCCGGAGGATTTTCAGTACAATTCCGGCGATGCAAGTCACAATGCTTATTCTTCCGTCTTCGGCAGGGTCATGTATTCGTTCAAGGACAGATACATGATCCAGGCCAACATTCGTTCGGACTCCTCCTCGCGTTTCGCCAAGGGCTACCGCACGGGTGTATTTCCCTCTGTTTCAGCCGCATGGGTAATCAGTGACGAACCCTGGTTTAATGCCAAGGGCTTGAATTACCTCAAGTTCAGAGCCTCGATAGGCCAGCTCGGCAACGAACAGATCGGCGGCGAGTTCCCGTATCTCGGCGTCATGAACATAGGTACTACCTATCTGTATGATTCCAAGGCACAGAGCACGACCCCCTTCTTCAATGCCGCTCAGTACACCTATGCCTATAATGATATAACATGGGAAACCACGACTACCTACGACCTCGGTTTCGACTCGGGCTTCTTTGGCAACAGACTGACGCTTTCAGCGGACGTCTACTACAAGAAGACGGAAGACATGCTGCTTGTCCTCGGTTTCCCGTCCTATTCCGGTTACAGCGCTCCTGAACAGAACGCCGGCGACATGCATACCTACGGATGGGAAGTCGAGGCCAAATGGCAGGACAAGGTGGGCGACTTCGTCTACAGTATCTCAGGGAACCTTTCGGACTACCGTTCCATCATGGGTTACCTCGGAGACCGGAAAACCGTCAGTGGCAATTACCTTCTGGAAAAGGGGTCATACTACAATGAGTGGTATATGTACAAGACCGACGGTCTTATCCAGACCGAAGCAGACATGAAGGACGCCAATGGCAACCCCATTCCCACCATCTCCGGCGCAGACCAGCCTGGCTGCATAAAATTCGTGGATGTCAACGGGGATGGCGTAATCAACGCGGACGACAAGGTCAAGTTCGGCAACAGTCTGCCCGAACTCCTGTACGGGCTCAATTTCACCGGGGCCTACAAGGGGTTTGATTTCGGAGTCCAGCTGCAGGGAATAGGACACCGCAACGTGCTGTTCAGCTCAGAATGGATCGAGACTCCGCAAGGGTCATGGGGCAATGTCCCGGAACTTGTCGTCGGCAACTACTGGAGCCGTGCGAACACTCCCGAACAGAACCTCAAGGCCAAGTATCCTCTTCTGACTTATTCAAACAGGGCCAACACCCAGGCCGGATCCGACTACTGGCTCTTCAACGGAGCCTATCTACGCGTGAAGAACGTAACTATCGGATACACCGTTCCGAAACTTCTCACCTCCAAGATAAGAATCAATAACTTGCGTTTCTACGTGAGCGCACAGGACCTTCCGGCGATCAGTCATTTCCCGAAGGGACACGATCCGGAAATCTCCGGCTTCAGCCAGTGGCTCCGCACCTCGCTTGTCCTCGGCGCAAATGTTAAATTCTAATTCGCAATGAAAATGAAAAAGATATTCATAATCATAGCTGCGGCCCTCGTGTCGATGACCGCATGTGTCGATGTGGATCTTGTGCCACTCTCCTCTCCTTCTTCCGAGCAATGGTACTCTTCCAAGGAAGAGATCCAGCTGGCTGTCAACAGTCTATATGCTCCTTCCATGATGCTGCCGCAGTCGATGACCAGTGAGGGAATGCGATGGGGTGACGACCTGAACAACAGGGCGAACCTCGTTCAGGTATGGAGCGGGGCCATGACCTCGGAATCTTCCATGGTCGCTACCATATGGCAGAATCTTTATAAAGGCATCTCCAGGGCCAACAAAATCCTGAACAACACCACGGATATCTCTTCTTTGCCGAACGTGACTTCAGCAGACATCGATACCTGGAGGGGTGAAGCCTACTGCTATCTCGGCATCGCCTACGGTTGGCTCAGCTTCCTTTGGGGAGATGTCGTGCTGGACAAGTCCGGCATGTCGGTCGAAGAAATGAAGACTGCAACCCGTTCGCCCAAGGCCGAAGTGCTGAAGTATTGCTATGAATGCCTGGACAATGCAGCGTCGCTGCTTCCGCTCAGCAGTGGCGATGTAAAACGGTTCACAAAGGGCGTAGCTCTTGGCTACAAGGCTCGTATGGCGCTGTGGAACAACGACTATCCTGTTGTCGAAAGCGCGGCGAAAGCTTTGATGGACCTGAATGTTTATAAACTGTATCCCACCTATGGAGGACAGTTCACCCAGGCATGGTCCAGCGAGCTCATCTGGGGCATTCACGGAGACGTGCCCCTCGGAGTGTTCTATTTCTTCGGATCTTCCAACTACGACTCCAACGTCGTGAAACATATGATAGGCCGGTGCCAGGGAGGATGGGGCAGCTACACTCCTTCATATGAACTCCTTTGCGCCTATACCTGCATAGACGGCAAGCCTATCGACGAGTCGCCGCTCTACAACCCGAAGGATTATTTCGAGAACCGCGACCCGCGCATGGCACAGACCATCGCTCCTTTTGCCACGGCATATAACAAGAAGGTGCTTGAAGGGACTTACGATCCTAAAGAATATGTACTTCTGGATTATGAAGTCAATCCGGCACCGGCCCGGTATGAAGTATATCAGGCCTCCACGGGCAAGAAGGTATCGAACAAGGATTCCAAGGCAAGGGCTGAACACGCTACCTACAACGGGTTGCGATGGAAGAAGTACCTGGATGAGTCATTCCTGGAAAACAACCTCCTCGGTTGCCCTGTCACCTATCCTGACCTCCGCTATGCCGACGTGCTGCTGATGTATGCCGAAGCGATGATCGAGCAGGGTAAATGCACCCAGGACGTGCTTGACGCCACCATCAATGCGGTCCGCGAGAGAGGTTATGCCGGAAGTGACATCCCTTATCCCAAGGTTGAGATGGGCACACAGGCCCAACTGCGCACCATCCTTCGTACCGAACGCTACATAGAACTTGCTGCCGAAGGCCATCGCTATCAGGACGTAATGCGCTGGAAGATTGCCAACAAGGTATTCAATACCCCAATGTATTATCTGAACAGGGCATGGAGCGGTTCCACCAGCTGGAAGGGTAATCTGTCCTCGGTCTCCGAGACCTACAGACAGATGTGCAAGAACTGGGATGACGGCAATTATCCGATCGGCGGCATTCCGGAAATTGACGAGAACGGTTTCGCCGACCTCAAGCCGCAGGTTGAAAAAGGCTACATTGTTGTAGGCTCGCAGCGCATCTTCAATCCTGACAGGGATTATCTGTGGCCTATCCCCGCGGGAGACCGGCTGGTCAACCCGAACCTCACCCAGAACCCGAACTGGTAACAGTTCCTTATTATCGCAACGGATCGGGGCGAATCACGCCCCGGTCTGTTTCTTTACCGCTTGAGAAACTTAAATCAGTATGAAAAAACATCTGTTGTTCATTTCCTTGTTGCCGGTCCTGCTCTTCGGGGCAGGCTGCAACCGGAATCAGATCTTCGGGGCCGGCGGCAGCCAGAATCAGCTCCCCGCCTGGAAAGAGGGGTATCTCGACATCCATTCCATCAATACCGGAAGGGGCGAATGCTTCTTCTACATCCTGCCTGACGGGACGACGATGCTCATCGACGCCGGAGAATTCTCCACAAACACCAATGTACATCCCCTTGTCCCCCAGAAGCCCGATTCCCTGACCCGGCCGAGCGCGACCTTCGCCCGCTATATCAGGCATTTTCTGCCAAGGCAGGCCCGGGGAGCGATCGACTATGTCCTTCTGACCCATTTCCATATGGACCATATGGGACGGATCGAGCCGGAATATGCCACCCATCCTGAAGGGAATTACGTCATGACCGGGCTCTCGGCCCTCTGCGAGGACATCCCCTACCGGAAGGTCGTCGACCGGATCTGGCCGGACTACGACTCTGTCCGGAACGAGGTAGGGGGAAAAGAAGGTCTTGCCAACTGGAAAAAATTCATGGACTACGGCGTTTCGGAAGGAGAATTCAAAGCGGAACGGTTCGAGACCGGGTCCTCTTCCCAGTTCGTCCTGTCCCACCATCCGGAACGATATCCTTCCTTCCGGATCCAAAACCTGGCCGCAAACGGCTGGTTCTGGGACGGAGAGAAGGCCGTCGATGCTTTTGATGGCAAGATCCGGCGGGAAAACGCCTCCTCCTGCGTCCTGCTGCTGAGCTACGGCGATTTCGACTGGTATGCCGGCGGAGACTGCGCCGACCGGAAGATCGAAGTTCCGATTGCCCGGTCCGTCGGACGGAAAATCGAAGCGATGAAATCCAACCACCACCTCAGTTGGAATACGATGGACACGCTGACCCTCGCCGTACTGCAGCCCAGGGTCATCGTCTCCCAGAGTTTCTATTCACATCAGCCCGATGTGCCGGTCCTGGAGACCAACATCTACTCCGACAAAGCCTATACGGGAGACAAATCCTTATATTTCACCAATATCCACCCGTATACCCTCGAGGTGATGCCTTCCCTCGCCGAAAAGGCGGCTTCTCTCTCCGGCCATGTCGTCATCCGGGTCGCCCCGGGCGGCGGAAGCTTCCGGGTCTACGTACTGAAAGACACCGACTTCTCTTACGAGATCCAATCGGTGTCCGATACATATAGCTGCCAGTAGAGGGCAGGTCTATTCAAACTTGACTTTCAGCGTGTAGGGAACGCCGTTGAGTACATCGGTACGGCCGGTGTATTCGACGCCGTATTTCCCTTCGCGGGCCTCGACCGTCGTCTCGCAGAAAACGGAAATGTAATATTTTCCGGGAATCGGGTCCTTGACCACCAGAGTCTTGTCCGTCGTTTCGCCGACCGCGCAGAACGGAGAATTGTCCCCGAAGGCGAAACCGCCCCTCCGCGCAAAGAGCGAAAGGTCGAAATCGGTGCTCCCTAAGATCCCCCTCAGTTCGACGACCATCCTGCGGGTCCCCTTCGGGACCTGGACGGTAAAGTGGTGGAACTGGCGGTCGCCGATCCGGGTATGGGCGGGGTCGTTTTCGGAGGTTTTCGCCGTCATCTCCCGGACCTCGCCGGGAGTCAGGGCGGCTTTCAAGACCGGACCGGCGTTCCCGTCAAGGGCATATCGGACCATGGCGGCCATCAAGGCGAGGTTGTCATCTTCCTCCGCTCCCTCGGGATGGGAGCCGCAGAGAATGACCCTTCCCGTCTTGTCAGAGGCCTTATACGCCCATATAACCGGCTTTCCGTCAATATCTCTCTTCAATTCCCGGCCTTTGGTGGAATAGCGGGCCAGCACCTCGGTCCCCTTCGGAGCGGAGTCCATTACCGCATAGCAGCCGCCGTTGTGGCGGACACTGTCGATATGGGTCTTTCCCTCAAAAGTGAAACGGGCCTCCAGCGGAGATCCATTGACGATGTCGACGGCCGTATACGACTTGTCCAGACCGGTGCTGGAGGTCAGTCCCGGCCAGACATGCAGATAGCTTGCCGTATGCTTGACCTGTCCGTCCGCATACAGAACGCCCCGGCTGCCGACGAAAGCCCCGGCGCAGGAGCCGAGATAACTGCCGCCCGCAGCGACGAAATCCCGGTAATGCTGCCGCCCGGTTTCTCCGAGCGAGGAGCCATGCTTCCCGGCCCTGCCCCCGTTCATATAGACCATCCGGAAGCGGGGAGCCCCGTCCGGATAGAGCAGGATCCCGTTTTCGTCGGCGGGACAGCCCGAAAACAGGGCGGCCTGGATCAGGGTATCCGCCTGGGTGAACCGGTACGGATCAGTATAGCTGTGCTTAGTCGATACGAAAGCTTCCATCGACAGTCCGAGCAGGTTCGTCACCGGGAGGGTCGTCCGGGAAGTCAGCATGATTCCGCTGTCCATAAAGACATCCTTGTAGTAGCCCCGGGCCGGATTCTGGGCTCCGAGGGAAGCCGGCAGTACGGCCAGGAGGGCCGTCAGGAAAAAGATTTTTCGCATATCAGTCTAAGAGTCCTTCGATTTTCTTCAGCAGTTTCTCACCTTGATATCCGATCACCGTTTCTACCCGGGTCCCGTCCTTCGCGACCAGCAGATAGGTCGGGAAGGCATTGGAATTCAGTTGCCCGAAGATCGTGCCGAGCTGGTCCTGCGTGAGATAGTAATGCTCCCCGCGGATCTCGGGAATCATCGTGAGCCACTTGTCCTTCGGAGAGGTCGCACTGGTAATATAGACCTCTGTAAGGCCCTTGAAGCGGGTATCCTTGAGCGGTTCCATCTCCCGGATCCCTCTCCGGCAGGGACTGCACCAGGTCGCCCAGAAATCGACCAGGACCGGCTGGCCCTTGTACCGGGAGAGGATTGCGTCGAGAAGCAGTTCCGCCGGGACGTCGGGCACCTCGCGGACACAGTCGGGGACGGAAGACATGGCGGCTTCGAAAGCCCGCTGGGCCTCGTGGAGCCCCTTCCGGAGCATCGGGGTCTCCAGGGAATCGATATGGGCGAAATCTTCCTCCGTCAGCGGTTCCCCGCCCCGGAGTTTCATCATGTACGGAATCGCCTTCCGGATCTCGCCGAGGAGCCCCTTGCCCTCCGGGTTGACAAAGCCGGCAAAGGGATAATCCGGATCGGAGAGCTCCAGGTAGCCCTCTCCGAGCAGGCCCATCTCCGGGCTGTCCAGACCGATGCCGGAAAGCCATGCATAGTCTTCTTCGCTAAACGTAAGCGGCTGATAATCATCGCGGTTACCGCCAGCCTCCACGAACCGGCTGCGGCGGATCACGTCGCAGGACGTAATGGCGCTGAGGACATCCCCTTTGATCTGCAGGTCATAGGCGGTCCGCTCGATCGGTGTCAGGGTTTCGTCCCCGGAGAGTTTTTTCTCCATCTCATCATACGTGTCCCTGACGACCTGCATATACTCCGAACCGGTCGCGGCATCCTTGGCGAAAGAGTCGTCCCAGACGTTGAAAGCATAGTCCTCGTACCTTTCCTGGGCCTCGGCGAAAGCCCCGTAGGTACCGGTAATCCGGTAGCGGAGGCCCTTGGGTTCGTCCAGGCCGAACGCCTCCTGCGTAACCGCGCGGAGTCCGCCGTCATACTCGATGCGGACCGTCTCTCCCGGCTTCACCAGGAAAGGCGCGATCCCGACGCCGTTGAAGGCGATGAAACACTCGATAGTCCCGTTCTGCCAGAACTGGAATACGGCCTTTCCGTCATCGTCCAGTTGAGAGGCGATCTCGTTCTGCTCCGGAGGGAAACCGGAGTTCTGGTAGAGGGAAACGCTCGGTTTGGGAAGACCGGCGAAGGAACAGCCGACTGAAAGTTCAACGGTACTCATCCCGGAATCGAACGAGACCTCCGGGACGCTCTCCCTGGAAAGATCGCGCCTTTTCAGCTGCTTTGCAGGCTTCCCCGTCAGATCGATGTGATAGAAGCGGTAATGCTGGGCAGTCTCCCCCTCTATGAGACTGACATCCCCGAGGCCGGCGGGAATCGGCTCGAAAATGAGCTTGAATTCCAGTTTCCCCTCATCCGGACCTACCACCCGGGTATAGGTCTTCTTCCCGGGAACGATATTCTCGCCTCCCTTGAGCGCGTAACGCTTCTCACCGGCAAGCAGGCAGGTTTCCTTGGAGAAACTGAACCACTTGGAAGGATCCCGGAAGGAAGTCAAAGAGACAACGGTCGCCGAGTCGGAACGCTCGACACGGGTAATTTCAATCTCACCGGTATTGCGGAATCCACAGGGAGGATACTCCACGACGACGGGCATTTTCCGGCCGCAGGCGCATGAGAGCAGCATCACGACCGCAAAGACTGGGGAAAGGCTTCTTTTCATAAGATGAGAAATGATTTCTACAAAGATATCAAATAGTTTCCATAATCGCACCGTGACTTGCGGAGAAAAGACATGCGAAAACCAGGATCAGCAGGGCGATGAGAGCGATGACCCAGAGTATGAAGATCACGAGCCCGGGACGCCAGGACGGGGACTTGAAACGGAAAAGCATCAGGACGCTCCCGTACAGCATGCCGATAAAGGGAAGGACATAGACCGACAGGGCGAGGGCCTTGACCCAGAACGTATGGATGATTGTCGGAAAATTCGGGTATTCACCGGTGATGTCGGAGATCCATTCCTGAACGAACCCGTTCATTCCCAACCACTTCCATCCGAAAATCCCCAGCGCGCCCCCGAAGAGTCCCGATACCGCGATAACGAGGAGAAACAGTCCGACGACCACCTCCATGATCCTTCCGAACGTTCCCCAGGCCGGGGAATTCCCCACCTCGCGGAGGGCGCCTCCGACCCGGGATCCGGCCTCCCGGATATTCCGGGAAATGTCATCCGCGGAACCGTCTTCCCCCCGGAGCTCCCAGCGCTGCCGCGCCGTCTTGGCAGCGGGCATGCTCAGCCAAAGGACCAGATAGATGGCAGGGACGGTCAGGACGATTGCCGAATCCCGATGGAAAAGAGGAAATAACCCGATCAGGGCGAGCACCAGGAAAATGACCCGGAACAAGGCGACCTGGACATCGAAATAGGCGGCGAGACCGCTGCAGACGCCGGCGATCTTCGCATTTTCGAGGTCCCGGTAGAGTTTCTTTTTCGGGCGGGGCTCCCGGGCTGCCTTGGGAGCGGCCTCCTTGGGTTCCTCCTGCTCGATCTTCTCCGGACGGCCGAGGATGTCGATGATCCCGTCGACCGCTTCCTTCGTAACGACCCCGTCCCTGGGCGTCTTCTCGAGAAGGAGCTCGGCCATCCGCTCCTCGATGCCCTCCATGATCTCGTTGCTGGCATAGAAGGATTCAAGTTCCTTCAGATAGGCGGAAGCCGTTCCGGACGCTTCCTTGTCCATCGTAAAGGCGTATCCGCCGATACTTACCTGTTCAACTTCTTTCATCGTTTCAGCATTTCGATCGCCCGGACCATATCCTGCCAGGCATTGTCCATCTCAGCGAGCTGTTCGCGGCCTTTTTCCGTGATGCAGTAGTATTTCCGCGGAGGTCCCTGGGGCGATTCTTCCCAACGGTAGGTCAGCAGCCCCTGGTTCTTCTGACGGATCAGCAAGGGATACAGGGTCCCTTCGACGACAATCATGTTCGCCGCCTTCAACTCTTCGATAATGACGGAAGCATAGGCTTCCCGCTTCGCCAGGATGCACAGGATGCAATATTCCAGCACCCCTTTCCGCATCTGGGAGCGTACATTGTCCACATTGCTTTCCATGGCGGTTCCTATTTAGAATAGTTGGAGAATTTCGCGAGGTTTTCGGCCGTCGGTGCCATCCCCCGGAGTTCGCACTTCTGGGCTGCCGTCTCGGCCTTCGGGACCGCAATCCAGAGAATCAGATAGATCCAGAAGCCGCTCGTCCCCGCAAGGAGGGCGACGAGCATGATAACGCGGACGAGAACGACGTCGACGTCGAAATACGCGGCCAGACCGGAGCAGACCCCGGCGATCCGTTTGTCATCCAGATCCCTGTACAGTTTCCGGGGAACCTTTTCTTCGGCTTCGGGCGTGCCCGCACCGGGCATTTCGCTCCCGTCGGGCATTCCCAGCTGGGAAATTACCCGTTCGACCATCGCGAGGTCGACGACCCGCGCACCGCCGCTCCCGACTTCCGCCGTGAAGAGTTCCGCGATCCGGGACTCGAGATCATCCATCACCTCTCCCGCCGAAGGGGATCCGAGACGGCTTTTGAACAGGACCAGATAACTGTCAAGCCTCTTGTAGGCATCTTCGTCGATGGTAAAGCTTCTTCCACCGATACCGGCATTGATTACTTTTTTCATGGCACAAAATATTTGTCGATGCAAAGATATAAATTTTTTCTACTACTTTGCAATACATAGTACATATTTTTTTTAAAAACCGACGGAATTTCTTCCGCCGGCCCTAAAAACGACTAGATTTCCTGTTTCTTCCGCCGCCAGTTCAGCATGGGAAGGAGGAAGGAGATGACGGCCGCACCGACCCAGAACCAGCTGACCAGCGAGAAGTCGTGCACTTCGACGCCGGCGGCGTTGACGATGCGCGGATACTTGTCCAGCAGGACACCGGTAATGACATTCTGCAGACCGGCGGCGGCGTAGGAAGCCATGCCGACGATGCCGAGGGCGGCGCCGGTGGCCTGACGGGGAACCAGATCCACGGCCATGAGACCGCCGAGGAAGCTGATCAGAACACCGATGGCGATACCGAAGAGGACCATCGAGAGGATCGCGACCCACTTGTGCGGGCCTCCGAAAAGGAAGAGCGCGAGGGAAATGGCTTCCAGCACGCCGGCGACGAAGGCGGGATACTTGCGGTCACCCTTGAAGACGGCGTCCGAGAGCCAGCCGGAAAAGACCGTGCCGATGATGCCGAAGATCGGGTTGATGCCGACGATGGCTCCCGCTTCGGTGAGGCTGTAGCCCCGGGCCTCCTGCAGGAAAATGATACCCCACTCGTTGATGGCGTAGCGGCTCATGTACATGAAGGCGCTGGCGGCGGCGAGGATCCAGACGCCGGGATTCTTGATGACGGCTCTTTGCATCTGCCGCGTCTGGGCCCGCTTCTCTTCAGGGGTAAGGGTCACTTCCTCATTCGCTTCGCCCGAAAGGACTTCGATGGGCGGAAGGCCCTTGCTCTCCGGCGTATCGTGCAGGAAGAAGAGGATGATCAGGACGCCGAGCGCACCGGCCAGGGCGGCTCCGAAGAAGCCCCACTTCCATCCGAAAGCACTCACGAGGGCGGTAACGAAGACGAAGGAAAGGCCTTCGCCGATGTTGTGGGAGGAGCTGAAGAATCCGTAGAACGTGCCCCGGATCTTGAGCGGGAACCAGCGGGACAGGCCGATGATGGCGGGCGGAGCGCCCATGCTCTGCGCCCATCCGTTCATGGCCCAGCAGATGACGAAGGACAGGAACAGGACGGAATTCGCGATGGAGCCGTTGAGCGCGCTGACACCGAGGACGCCCATGATGAAATTCATGGCGACCGAAATGATGAGGCCGGTGGCCATGAAGCGCTTTATGTTGGATCCGTCACAAAGGAATCCGTTGACGAACTTACCGACGGCGTAGGCCCAGTAAAGGCAGGCGCCGATGATACCGAGCTGGGTGGCCGTGAGCAGGCCCGCATCGATGAGCGGTTGCTTCATCACGCCCATCGAGAGGCGGCAGACATAGTACAGGGCGTAGCCGAAAGTACCCGCCAGGAACGTCTGGAAACGGAGGTTCTTGTAGGTCTTGTCCACCTTTTCGGCGGAGACCTTTTCAGCGGACGGGCCGCTTACTTTGAAGAAATCTAGAATACGGTTGGCCATAATTATTAATTAAGGATTAAACTTTTTCGGAAATCTGAAAAGGATCGACAGGACCGCCACAAAGCCCAGCACGAAGGGATAATAGAGATAGGCGGTGATCGAAATGGCCGAAACCCCGGCGAGGCCGGAAGCCATCAGCATCTGGGCCCCGTAGGGAATGATGCCCTGGACCAGGCAGGAAAAGGTATCGAGCAGGCTCGCCGTCTTCCGGGAATCGAGCCCGTACCGCTGCGAAATGTCCTTCGCGAGAGGGCCGGTCGTAATGATCGCGATCGTATTGTTGGCCGTGCAGAAATTGACGAGGCTGACAAGGGCCGCGATGCTTCCCTCCGCTCCCCTCTTCCCGGAAATCCGGCGGGTCAGGCGCTCGATGATGAAGTCCATGCCCCCGTTGTACCGGATCAGGGCCAGCAGGCCTCCGGCGAGGAGGGTGACGATGATCAGTTCGCCCATCCCGGCGATGCCGGACCCGATCGAAGCCATCCAGCCGACCCATCCGTAACTTCCCGTGGCAAAGCCGATGACGGCGTTCACGACCGTCCCGATCACGAGGACCGTCACGACGTTCATCCCGAAAAGGGCGAGTCCGATGACCAGCAGGTAGGGAACCAGCTTGACGAATTCCGCCGGCTCGGCGGCAGGGGCGGCTTCGACGGAGAGGCCGAGAAAAACATAGACGGCCGTAACGATCAGGGCCGCAGGAGCCGCAATCCAGAGATTCGCCCTGAACTTGTCCTTCATGGAACAGCCCTGGGTCTTGGTCGCGGCGACCGTCGTATCGGAAATGAACGAGAGATTGTCGCCGAAGAAGGCGCCTCCCACGACGATAGCGGTCATCATGGGCACGGGCGTACCGGTCTGGGCGGCGATTCCCGTCGCGATCGGAACGAGGGCGACGATGGTTCCGACGCTTGTCCCGACAGCCATGGAAATGAAACAGGCGGCCAGGAAGATTCCGGCATAGACCAGCCGCGCCGGCAGGACCGACAGGGTCAGGCGGACCGTCGCGTCGATGGCACCGATATCCTTCGCCGTCGAGGCGAAAGCCCCGGCCAGGACGAAAATCCAGATCATCAGAAGGACGTTCCGGTCTCCCGCCCCGGAGGAGAAAACCGATATTTTCCGGTCGGTATCGATCCCGGGGGTAATCAGCATGGCATAGGCGGAAGCGATGATGAACGCCGCGGCGACCGGGACCTTGTAGAAATCCCGGGCCACGATCGAAGTGACGACATAGACCGTCAGGAAGACCAACAGCGGGCTGAGGGCCAGCCAGCCGTTCATCCGCCTTCCCGAGCGGACCGTCTCTCCGGTTTGTTCCGTATTAATCGCCATCCAAAGCCTCTTTCAGCGGGACAAAGGCGTAACCCTTGCCCCTGAGTTCATCGATCAGGCCGTCCAGCCTGTCATAGAATTTATCGGTCCGCTCTTTGACGGTCCCGAGATGGATCAGCATGATATGTCCCCCGAGGCCTTCCTCGCGCTCGACTTTCCGGATCCGTTCCAGGATCTCGTCGGAACTGTAATAGCGGTTCATGCCGGGGTAGGTATAGTCCCCGTTCGTCAGCGTTCCGGCCGTATAATTGACGACCTGCAGGCCCATCTTGCGCGCCCAGGAAGAGACGAGGGAGTTGTAATGTTCATAGGGAGGGATGAAGAACGGAGCGTCGTGGATGCCGAATTCAGCCATCTTCCCGTAACTGCGGATCAGGTCGTCCTGGAACTCCTTTTCGGTCACGAGCATGCTGTCCCGGTTCTCCCAGGTCGAATAGAGGAGGTGGCCGAAGCTGTGGCTGCCGACATAATGGCCTTCGTCGACCAGCCTCCGGACCACGTCGGGAAATTTCTCATAGAACTCGCCCGTGAAGAAGAATCCTCCCTTGACGCCCTTCCGGGCGAGGGTCCGGATGATCGGATCCGCCCCGTCTGCCATATCCGCGGCGGTAAAGACCAGGGAGATGCGCTTGAGGGAGGGGTCGGTCCGGACGATCCCCCCGTTGGCGTAGACATTCCGGTCCACGGAGGTCCTTCCCGAAGCCTTGCGGCCGCAGGATTCATAATAGGAGAGCGGGAAGGTCAGGGAAGCGGTCCCGTCCATCGTAGGTTCATTGGTCGAATAGTCGTGGGTGGAGTCATGATAGACCCTGTCTCCCGGCTGGAAGAGGGCGTAATCGTTGCCTCCTTCCATCGAAACGCCGAGCAGACCACCGAAAATCGTCGCATAGACGGGTCCGTCCACCAGCCCGCCCGTGGCGTTGCCGAGGCCGAGCCGGAGGATCCAGGAATGGGGCTGGAGGGGATAGTTGCCGCTTAGCGGAAGTTCCACGACCATGCTGACGCCCCAGGGGTTGCATCCGAAGAGCCAGTCCCGGAGCGCCCCCTCCATCTCTTCATAGGTCCGGTCCCCGGTCAGCTGACGGTACAGGATGCACTGGGTCAGCATCGCGGTCGTCAGGTTGTTCGAGCACCAGATGCCGGGGATTCCATAAAGGAAGGGAGTTCCCTTCGCTTTCTCATACACGGCCTGGATGCCCTCTTTCATATGGGCGATGAATCTTTTCCGGATCCGGCGGCTCCCTTCGCTGGCGAGACGGTAATGGCCCATGTTCATGAACGGGTACCACTGGTAATGGCGGGCGGTATCCGCACCCATCCAGGGGGTTATCGGCTCCTGGTTCCCGAACCGGGCGGCCTGCCTGAGATAGCGTCTCTTTCCGGTCTTGCGGAAGAGTTCGACCGCGGCGAGTTCCATATCGTCGACCCAGTTGTCTTCTTCATAGATATAGGGGGAAAGGACCGAGGCGGTCTGGCAGCGGCCCGGCTTGTCCAGCCCGGCCTGATAGGCGTCCGCCGCCTTGGCGCCGATCTTTTCGGCGAATTCCGGGTAGAACGGACGGAGCACCTTGGAACCGTACGAAAAATCCGAGGCGAACTTCCCCGTCGTGCTGGCAACCCCTTCCGTGTCGTTCATGCGGCCGGTCTTCCGGCCCCTCATCTGGGGTTCGCCGCTGCAGAAATAGACCGGTCTTCCGTTGCCGGGTCCGTATCCGAAATCGGCAGGATCGGTATGGGGGTTGCGCATGCCGATATGGTCCCTGTCATCCGCGATCTGGTTGTAATACTCCCCGGGTGCGGGATTCATCCGGTCCAGCCAGTCCATGCCCCAGTAGATCTCGTCGACAATGTCCGGGATGCCGTTCGGCCCGGGCGTCCCGTCCGCCTTGCAGCGGTCCGGGAAGGCTTCCGGATTCTGGTCATAGGCGAACATCATCTGGTAGATGGCATTGGCGGAGGTCGTCGTATACTGGAGACAGTCCGTCGCATCGTGCCAGCCTCCCGTCACGTCGATGAACTCGCCGGTCCTGGTCGGATGGTAAAGGATGTAACCGTCCCTGGTATGGCAGCTGTCCCGGATGAGGGGGTTCCATCCGCAGCGCCGGCTCCGCATATAGTTCAGTACGAAATCCGCCGTTCCGTCATAGACCCGGTTCCCGACGGGAAAGACTTCCGATTCTCCGTCCGCGAAACGGATCCGATACGCACCTTCGCGCTCCAGGGCGCTGAAATTCAGGCGGTAGGTCGCTTCCATCTGCCCCAGAGGGCCGGTCGGCTCGGCTGTCCCCTTGAACACGGTTTCCCCGGAGAACACATCGACGACCTCGAACGGGCCGGGAGCGGTCCCGGGAGTCGTCGTCATCATTACGGCCACTTTCACCGACTCGGGAAGGTATCCGAGCTGGTTGATCCGGATCCAGGATTCGGCGTGGAGGGTGAGGGAAAAGGCAAAAAGGGGTAAGAAGAGCAGGAGTCTTTTCATACGCTTTTGTTGACTTGATTGGGTAAAGATAGTGATTTTTCAGCTATATTTGCCCAAAATGAAGAAAATCCTTCTCCACGCCTGCTGCGCTCCGTGTTCCGGAGCGATCATCGAGTATCTCGTCCAAACGGGATTCTCCCCGGTCGTGTTCTTTTCGAACGCCAACATCGTTCCCTATGCCGAATACCGGAAACGCCTGGACGAATGCATCCGCTACGCCCGGGACTGCGGGGTGGAAATCTTGGAGGACACCTATGACCATGCGGAATGGAAATGCGTCACCGCCGGCCTTGAAAAAGAGCCCGAAAGGGGCGCAAGGTGCCTGGAATGCTTCCGGTACCGGCTGGTCCGGGCCGCGAAATACGCCTCGGAGAACGGATTCGACACGCTGACGACATCCCTCGCCTCCTCCCGCTGGAAAGACCTCGCCCAGGTCGACGAAGCGGGACGCTATGCCTGCTCCCTCTTCCCGGGCGTGACCTGGTGGGGGAAAAACTGGAGGAAAGGAGGGCTGCAGGAGCGGCGGAACGCCATCATCCGCGAACGGAATTTCTACAACCAGACCTTCTGCGGATGCGAATTCAGCGAACGTCCAGAAAAGTCTCCGAATAAATCGGATTCCCCTCGCTGTCAAGACCTTCCACAACAACCTTGAACAGACCCGGCAGTTCCGGCGTCCGGATCATCAGGGTCCGTTCCGAAGCGGCTCCGACCTCGATGAGCGGATGCCAGTAAATCGTCTGCCTGTAGTCCTTTTCCTGCAGGACTCCGCCCGTATAGGCGACCGGCAGGGAGGCTCCCTGGAAATCGAAGACCCGCGTCTGGTCAGTGAACTTCAAGGCAATGGACCCGTTTTTCCTGGTCTTGAAATTCACGATCCCCCGGTAGAATTTCGCGCCTAGCGTATACGGTGCGGAATAGATGCAGATATCCTCGAAAAGGAGGGCGTCATAGTCGAGAAGGCGGGCATGGTCCGAGACTACGACTCCGTCGAGAAGGACAAGGACATCGCCCATATAGTAGCTCAGGGATCCGGTCCGGTCGGTATAGAGCATCTGGATCTCCTTCTCCCGGGAGATCTTTCCTTTCCGGATCCGCAGTTCGGGGACGATTTCGACGACGACCTCCTGGACCGTCGGGAAGCGGGTATAGTCATCCAGGTGATAGACCTTGGCGTCGGACTCCTTCAGCAGCAGGTTTTCGCGTTTCGGAAGGAATTCCACGAGCGTGTCGAGGGCGGCCGTCCGCTGCATCTGCATGGACGCCTGGCGGGCGAGCAGGGGTTCCCTGAGGTCCGGGGAAAGGACCAGCGGCGGGATATCCCGGACCGCCGGGCGGAGGAATGGCGATTCCATCAGGAGGAAACAGTCCGTCCCCTCCCCGAAACCGAGCAGTTCGCAGACCAGCTCCCGGTCCCCATAGATATTGTTCGTAAAGAAGACGGCCTTCCCGTCCCGGACGACGGAAGTATAGGTGTCCGAGGCGGCACCTGCCGTGGAGATGACCGCATACTGGGTGCCGTTGTACTCGACCTTGTCCTTGTCGGGTCCCTCGACGCTCCCCCGGAGGATCTCTCCTTCATATTCCGGAATGCGGGTATCGGAAAAACTCACCGTTCCGGGCGCAGGCAGGCGGGAAAGGAAATCCGCCACCGTCCCTCCCTCCGGATCGTTGATGCCGTCCTGCAGGGAGACGGAAACGCTGACGGAAGCCGCTGCACCGCCGTTTTCAAGGATCAGGGGAACGGAAGTCGATGTCCTGGCGTGCCGGCCGATCTTCGCCCGGAGACTGCCCGCAGCATCCCGGGGCGTCTCCCGTGAGACATATTCGCCGAAGTCTGCGATCCGGACGCCGTCCTTGACGCGCCGGGTCGAAAGGGTATTGAAAACGGAGAGGGTCTTGCCGGCGGAGAGGAAGGAAAGATCGGTCTCGTTCCGGTTCTGGGCCGTATAGGCGACCAGCCGGTAATTGCCGGTCGGAAGGCTGGAAGGAAGGCGGAAAACACCTCCACCCCGGCCTTGGTTCAGGGCGACTTTCATCGTCATCTCCGTCCCCGCCGACGAAACGAGTTCCAGATAGACGATCCCGCTGAAACGGGAAAGAGCGGGGCTGTCTCCGGATGCGTCCACGCAGAAGGCGGAGCACCAGAGCATGTCCCCGGCCACATAGGCGGATCGGTCGGTGGTCACATAGACCCGCTCCACCAACCGTTTCTGAGCAGTCAGGGGCAGAGCGGCCAGGGCAAGGCACAAGAGCAGCAATATCCTTTTCATCTATTCGTGGTCGTTGGGCCAGTAGGCCGGTTTATTCTTGGATCCCCCGGCGACCACGCAGTCGATGCAGCGCCGGTCGGCCCAGGCGAGGGCGGTCGCGGGGACCCCGTTCGTAACGATGGTCCAGTCCTTGACGGGACGGTATCCCATCGCGTAGTATTGCAGCGGAGTCGTATCCTCGTAGTCGGGATGGAACAGTTCGAAATCAGAATTCGGGGCCATATAGTACCGCCCGTCCATGAAGGCCCGCCGGGTCGTCAGGGTCGAGGCGCTCACGAAGCCGAGGACGAGGGCCGTACTGTCTTCCACGCAGGTGATGTTGCCCCGGATCTCGCTGGGGGTCGTCTGGAAGAGACTGCCTTCCTGATTGGAGTTCCGGTACAGCGTTTCGTGATACTCATAGGCTTCGCGCGTCAGGGAGATGGACTTGAGCAGGATCGAGTACATCTCCTGGCAGCGGTTGTTCCCCCGTCCGAACCGGGCGACGAGGCATTTCTCAGCCTTCGGGGCGACCAGTCCGCGGGAACTGAAGAGCGTCTGCTCGCGCGGTTTTGCGGACATCCAGCAATTGTAGACCTCGTTGACCCAGTCCTCCGGCATCGGGCGGATCCGTTCGGTGGCGACATCGAAATAGTATTCGGGCTCAAAGGGCGGATGGAACTCCCAGGTCTCCTCGTAATCGAAGCGGAAATAGGCCTCTCCGCCGCCCTCGGAATGGGCGTCGGTCCTGACTTCCAGCCAGGGTCCGTCCGTATTGAAGGTAATGTCGTCGATGACGGGAGCGGTCATCACTTCCAGCCAGGGAGTCTCATAATGACGGATTTCCCGCGAGAAGGACCCATCCCGGTAGACCTGCCGGTTGATTTCAACGAATAGCCGGTATTTCCGGTCGGTCGGAGCCTCGACCGTATTGATGACATGCGCGGACGCGGTAGGGTCGTAGATCCCGGGGTAGGTCGCCCCGGAACTGTCCTCGAGCCGGACCGAAACGGTATATCCTTTTTTCAGGGAAAGGTCCTGGGGAGTCGCGGTGCCGGACATCGGGGCCATGCTCCGTACGGCCACCTCCGTTCTCTGGCCGATGAGGACCGTCCCGTCGATGACAATCGTTTCGCCGTCGGATTCCTCCCCGAAATCCGGGGTGAAGGGATAGATGCAGGACCAGAGCGAAACGGCCGCTGCAAGGATGGCAAGATACTTATTCATCAGAACAGGATATTCAGGTTGATGTACGGAATCTGGGTCGCGAAGACCGAAAGCATATAGCCGCGGACCTGGCTTCCGTGGTTCGAGGTGAAGTAGACGGAATAGGGATTCCGCCGCCCGGTGACATTGTAGACGCCGATGGTGATCGACGTATGGGCGATGGCCTTCAGGTAGTGGCCCGGGTCGATATTGACCGCCGCGTCGACACGGAAATAATCCGGGATCCGGTAGGAATTCCGCGCCGAGTATGCAAGGCGGAGGCCTCCCTGGTAGTAATACTGTCCGACGGGGACCGTCACCGGCCGGCCGGTCGAATAGTCGACGTTCACGGAGACGCTGTAGCGGTGGGTCAGGGCGTAATTGAGCGCCACTTTGAGGTCGTGGGGCTTGTCATAGGGAGCGTTGTACCAGGCTCCGCCGTTGATGGCCGCCGCCCCGCGGTCCCCCGTTTCGCGAAGAAAGGTTCTCGAATAGGAGTAGGATACCCATCCGTTGAGCCGTCCCACGGTCTTTTTCGCCATGAATTCGACCCCGTAGGCCTTTCCCGTCGTCTCGACGAGATCGTCCGCGAGGTCCGGGTTCATCGACAGGCGGGCGCCGGATTTGTAGTCGAGATACCGGTACATCCGTTTCCAGTACCCCTCGAGGGAGAGGTCGACCGAACTGTCGAAGACGGTCCAGTACACGCCGGCGGCACCCTGCCATCCGTCCGTCGGCCGGATCCTGGAGTCGCTGAGTTTCCAGGTATCCATCGGAGAGATGGACGAAGTGTTGGAAATCAGATGGATATACTGCTTCATCGTATTCACGCCGGCTTTGAGGGTAAAGTTCTCGACCGGAGTGTATTTCCCGGAAAGCCGGAATTCGGGGCCGCCGTAAAACCGCCGCGGCGAGGGGGTCAGGAATCCGGAGAGGCGGACCCCCGCATCGATGGAGAAATCCCCGAGGGTCCAGGTATCGGACAGATAGGCCGCCGGTTCGAGGGCGTATTCCGTCCCGAGGCTGGCGGCCTGGACCGAGGATACCCCTTCTTCTCGGGAAACGTTCCCCTCCGCATCCTTGCTTTCATCGACATAGGAATACGGGGTGAGTTCCCCGCCGGAAAGGCCGTAGCCGACGGCGGAGAGGCCAGCTCCGACGGTATGGTCTCCGAAGACATGGGTCCATCCCGTCTTGAGGAAGGCCTGCCGGATATAGGTTTCGAGGTCATATCCCGTAAGCCGGTCCCTGTCTTCCAGGCAGTTGTAGAAGTGGTCGTACCCGGTGCTGACGGTCACGGCGCCGCCGTCTTCCGTCTTGTGGGTATAGCGCAGGGAGGCGTTGAGATTCCGGTACCGGAAGGTCGTGTCGTTCGAAAAGGCGAAGCGGTCCGTCGCCCAGTACCCCGAGGCCTGGAGGATGTCGTTGTCGGTGAACCGGTGGGTCACACCGAGGTTGACGTCGCTGAACGATGCCGTTCCGTCGGCGTAGCCGCTGGTCTTCGGCATCTGTTTCAGCAGCCAGTCGGAATAGGTCGTGCGCGCGCCCATGATAAAAGAGGTCTTTCCCTTGGCGATGGGACCTTCCAGATGGATGCGGCTGGTCAGGACGCCGATCCCGAGGGACCCCTTGATCTTTTCCAGGGACCCTTCCTTGCTCCGGATGTTCAGGACGGAGGAAATCCGCCCGCCGTACTCGGCCGGGATGGAACTCTTGTACAGCTCCATATTGTCGACGATATCCGGGTTGAAGGAAGAGAAGATACCGAACATATGGCTCGGATTGTAAATCGTATTGTCGTTGAAGAGGATGAGGTTCTGGTCCGAGGCGCCGCCCCGTACATTGAATCCGCTCGAGGCCTCCCCGACCGACTTGACGCCCGGCAGGGTCAGGACCGCCTTCAGTACGTCCCCCTCCCCGAAAGCGGACGGGATCTTGCTGATGGTCTTCATGCTGACCTTCTCCAGGCCTATTTTCGTCGTCCGGTGACTGGCCATGCTCTCGGCCGAGACGATAGCGCTCCGGAGGGTCGTGATCTTCTCCGGCATGACGACATCCAGGCCGCCGTCCCCATGGACAATGATGCGCAGATGAAGGTCCTCCTTGGTATACTCGCTGAAATGGAGAATATTCTCCCCCGCGGGAAGGGAGATGGAATACCGGCCGTTCTTGTCCGACCGGACATCGGTCGAGGTCCGTTCATCCCAGATCACGGTCCCGGGAATCGGCTGACCGTCCTGGGAATCCGTCACCCGGCCGGATACCTTCCCTCTCGCCGCATCCCGTCCCTGGACGGGCGCGCCGATCTCATAGACCTTGTTCTGGTAGGTCACCTGCTGGTCGGTCCCGTCATCATAGGTCACTTCCGCGGTCTCGGGATTGAAAAAGCCCGCGGCCAGGTCCTTGCGCTGGCTGTCCGCCTGGGCGACGCGGCCCGAAACCGAAGGGATGAAACCTTCCCCTCCCCCTTCGCGCCAGAAAGCCGTCCGGGCGCCGAACCAGCTTTCCGGCCGGGCATTTCCGTCGAGGAAGGCCATGACCTCGGGATAGAAACGGTCGAGGGGATACCCCCTTCCTCCGATCTCCCGGGAAGAAAGGAAGCGGCGGATCTCCCGTTTCCGGTCCTTGAAGAGATTGACGAGGTCCTTCTGCTTTTTCAAGCGGACCAGCTCGCCGTCCTTCAGGATGAAATAGCGCCGGCTCTCGGAGAAATACGTGATGACTTCGGGATCATAAGCCGGATCGACATATCCGATGATCTCCCCGTTCTTGTCTCCGGGATTGGACAGGAAAACCTTGTCGATCCGCAGGAAAACGGGGTTGGGACCGTCGTATATCAGCTGAAAGAAGCCTTCATCCGCCGATTCGACGCCCAAGTACCGGAGGTTCAGGAACCGGTCGCTCCCCTTCGTGAACCAGGCGACCTGGCTGCGGTCGAGATAGATGGACGCGGAAGCCTGGTCGATCCGGACCGCCAGCTCCTGGACAAAGGCGTCGATATTGAGCGAAACGTCCCGGTACAACTTGCCGTTGTACATCACGTCTCCCTTTTCAAAACCCGCGGGAGACCAGAAATAGGTCCCGTTGTAACGGAAGGTATACCGACTCACGACCTTTCCTCTGAAAAGCTGTGAATTGGTGCCGGCCGCCTTGCTGAAAGTCGACTCTTCCAGGACCTCCTGGGCGAGAAGCGGGGAGAAAAGCAAGATCGCGGCCAATAGAAGAAGGCCTCTTTTCATGACACAAATATACTATTTATCGAAAAAAAATCTCAAATAAATTTGGTTTATAAAATAAACTACTTTATATTTGCATCGAACTCTGATTCGGGACCGGTGCGCAACGGGAGCGGAAAAGGGTCGGGAAACCAATTAAATGATAAAGAAATGGAAAACAATTTTTCAGTTGAAAACAGTCTCCGCCTGATTACGGAGACCATCGAGCGCAGCCGCAGCACTATCGTCAAGAACGCCGGGAAGCCCCTGATCGTCTGGGGATTCCTCGTAAGCCTGACCTCCGTCATCATTTATTTCCTCTGGAAGTACGCCGGCGGTCCGGTGTGGAATTTCCTCTGGTTCGCCATGACGGCCGTCGGGATGCTCTGCATGTATTTCATGGAACGGAACCGGGAGAAAGCCCCCCAGAGCGAGATCGGCAGGATCCTCGGCAAGATCTGGATGTGGTTCGGCATTTTCGCAACGGGCGTCTTCGCCCTCGTCTGGGTCGCATTCTTCATCAAGACCGCGGTCACGCCCGGCGCGACCGTAAGGCTGGACCTTACGCTGGTCATCAGCCTGATGATGGGCCTCTGCGGGGCCATCTCCGGCTCGGTCATCAACCGGAAGGTCATCAGCATCTGCTCCGTCGTCGCGACGGCATGTTCGACCCTCTGGCTGCTGATCTCAGCGGAAGGTTCCCCGGAGCGGATCCTCTGTTTCGCACTGCTGGGCTTCCTGGCGCTGGTCATTCCGGGTATCATTTTACAGAAAGAGGGAGGCCGTTAGTTATGGGAGAAGGCGAAAAATTATTCAAGCCGCTCGATCCCCTGCTCCATTCGGAGTTGCGCCTCGCCGTGATGTCGATCCTGCTGGAGGCTTCGGAAGCCGACTTCGTCTACCTGAAATCGGAGACCGGCGCCACTTCCGGAAACCTGAGCGTGCAGATCGACAAGCTCCAGCAGGCCGGGTACATCGAAGTTTCCAAGGGGTTCAAGGGCAAGATGCCGCAGACCGTCTGCCGCATCACGGATCAGGGACGTTCTGCCTTCGCGGCCTACGTCGAAGCCCTCCGCAGCTACATCGGGAAATAACGGCTATTGTTTGTTCCAGAATGTTTTATAAATTTGCAGTAAAGAGAATGTTTCACCTCATTTAATATCTGAAGTCATGAATATCCTTCTCACTCTGCTCTTCGGAGCCGTCGCCGGATGGCTCGCAGGTTTCTTTGTCGTCAAGGACAAAGGCGGTCTCATCTGGAACATCATCATCGGCCTTCTAGGCGGTCTCGTCGGCGGCTGGCTGCTCGGCCTCATCGGTGCAGGCGGATCCTTCTGGTCACAGTGGTACGGCCAGATCGTCAGCGCCCTCATCGGCGCCGTCGTCCTTCTCTGGGTCTGGAACCAGGTCAAAAAACTTTTCAAGAAATAAGGTTTCACGGACATGAAAAAAGCTCTTCTCTTTCTCTCCGGTCTCTGCCTTGCCGTAGCGGCCATGGCTCAGGCCCAGCATCCTTTCACCTGCGCGGCGGAAGGGGCGAAGCTCCGCTATGTATCTACGGATGCCAAGGGCAATGAAACCGGAACGACCGTCATGGAAATCAAAAAGGTCGTCTCCGCCGGAGACACTTTCACCATCACGCAGCTGACCCAGCTGTTCATCTCCGGAACCGCCTTCTCCGAGCCCATTGAAACCGTCACGACCGTAAAGAACGGAGACGTGAACGTCAATTTCGGCGGGATGTCTGTTTCCGCGGAGGGTGCGAGCTTCGTCCTCCCCAAGCAGCTCGAAGTGGGCATGGAACTCCCGACGGGGGAAGTTACCGTCGAGATGATGGGGATTAAAACCATCCAGGACATCACCTTCCACAAGGTGGTAGCCCAGGAGAAAGCGACCGTCCCCGCCGGAACCTACGATTGCTATGTGGTGGAGCGCAAGTTTTCCTCCAAGATGATGGGAATCAAAGTGAACGGCAGCATGAAGACGTGGTATGCCCGCGGCATCGGCGCCGTCCGCACCGAGAACTATGACAAGAAGGGAAAGCTGACCTCCTGCCAGGTACTCCAGGAAGTGACCCTTCCGTAACCCTTTCCGGTCCCGGCTCCAAAACCGGTATCATCCGAAACCAAGGGGGGAAGGTGACTAATAAGTGATTATTGGTCACCTTCCTTTTTTCCTCTCCGCCCATGTCGTTTTTTCGAGCGAGTTTTAGTCAAAGCAATATCCACCTCCGTCTCATCGACTGCTGGCATCCGTCATCGAGATCATTTTCCGGATGTTATGTGCGATCGCCAGCGTGGCAAACTCTGCTTCAACGAGCTGTTTCCCCTTGTAATGAAAGCGTTTGAAGCCGCCGTCGTATTTGATTTGTCCGAAGACGGCTTCCGGTTCTATCGGGCGCATGCTCCGGTGGTATAGTCCACGCTCACTTGTAAGCCGCTCACGAGCCTGATTCCTGTACAGGCGGCTCTTGACGTTCACTTCAATGGTGCGGTTTCCCTTCCCTTTGAAGCACATTCCCCGAAGTGGACACTTCCCACAGTTCTGTGCCTGATATTTCTTGGCCGTGCTGATATATCCGAGCTCCGACGTCCTATGCGTCTCTCCGACGCATTCCATGTGCTGCCCCATCGGGCAGACGAAGTAGTCATCCTCCTCGTTGTAATGGAGGTGTTCGGGAACGAAGGGGTCCCCGGCATATCCCCGTTTCAG
>JAFRUH010000029.1 GCA_017438975.1 Bacteroidales bacterium | reverse complement strand
GAAAATGATCTCGATGACGGATGCCAGCAGTCGATGAGACGGAGGTGGATATTGCTTTGACTAAAACTCGCTCGAAAAAACGACATGGGCGGAGAGGAAAAAAGGAAGGTGACCAATAATCACTTATTAGTCACCTTCTTAAAGAAGCCGGGGAAGTTTACTTGCCGAACTTGACGCCGAGAACGTTGCCACCCTCGCCAAGCTCCTGCGTGTACAGATAGTTGGCGTAGTTGTCAGCGGTGATCGTAATCGTGTCGGAACCCTTGATGATTGTTCCTGCGACCTTGCCGGACATGCCGGTCGTCAGGGCGGGGGCATAACCGATCAGAAGTCCGATATTGCCTGCGGCATCCTTGGTCTCGAGAACGGTCTTTTCGCCGACGGTCATGTTCGTGAACGACGAACCGACGAAGCAGTTGCGTCCGAGGATACCGCCGACGGTACCCTTGCCGTAAGAGGTGATCTTACCGTTGTTGGTACAGCCGTCGCACTTGATATGGCAGGAGACCTCGGTGTAGCCGATGATGCCGCCGAGATAATTGTTCGCCGTGGCAGACGTACAGACAATCTCACCGTTGTTGGTGCAGTTCCTGACCGTCCAGGTCATGATGCCTTCGTCTCCGCCGCTTATACCTCCATGGCTGACAACACCGCCGACGCGCATCTTGGTCTTCTCCTCCGTAACGTTGATTTCGATCTTGCCGTTGTTGACGCAGCCGTCATAGAGGACGCTGGCACCCGTGGTCGGGGTTCCGTAATAACCGGTCACGCCACCCACGTAAGACCAGGCAGTCTTGCTATAATTTCCTTCGTTGATAAGAATCTTTCCGTTGTTCGTGCACTTGACGAACGATACGACGGAGGCGTTGTTGACATAGCCGCAGATACCGGCGACACGCGGAGTGCCCGTACCTTCATAGGTAACCTGACCTTCGTTGGTACAGTTCTCTACAGTACCCTTGCCTTCGATATGGCCGATGATACCGCCGAGCTGGGAGGCGTTGGCAGTTCCCTTGTTCGGGATGATCATCTCTACCTTGCCCTTGTTCACGCAGTTCTGGACTTTCGCTCCGAAGGCTGTATAACCGGCGAGGCCGCCCATATGGTGGGTCACCTGGGTCGTTGCGATGATATCCACTTCGCTCTGGCAGTTGTCGAGGACACCCGATCCCTCCAGGGTACCGACGACGCCACCGACATGGTAGGTTCCGGTTCCGGCGACCGGTTCGAAAGTAATCTTGCCGGCGACCTTTAGGTTCTTGATCGTACCGCTGGCCTTCCGGAAGAGTCCCCAGTCGGCAATCGTCGGATTGTCCGCCGTCTTGTCAGAGCCGGCATAGGAGAGTTCATAAGTCACCTTGTGGCCCTGGCCGTCCAGATTCGAGGCAATCGTTCCCGGAGTGAAGTTCTTTCCGGTCAGGTTGATATCGGCCTCAAGGACAGCCTCCGCAGTCGGGTTGGCCATCCAGGCGAGGAATTCATCCGCGGTCTTGATCACCTTCTCGGTAGACGGCTCAGCGGTCTTCGTCCAGTCGGCGTTGTCCCAGAAGCTGACCTGCTTGGCATCCTTGTACAGGGTCGGGTAGCAGATGAGGTTGCCCTTGGTGCCCGTCTCGATGAGAAGTCCCTTGTTGTTGAGACCGGCATAGACATTGATTTCCGCGCCGTTCTGGCTGATGACACCGTTCCGATCGCCGTCACCGATGCCGTCCTTGACCTTCACGTCGACGAGTTTGATACGGCGGCTGAGGTTGGCCTTGTAGTTCGCGACAAGTTCGGCGATCGTCAGGGTGGTCAGCGGAATCTCTCCGCCCGATCCCTTGACGACGTCGCCGCCGATGGCGGTAATCTCCGGAAGTCCGTTGTAGAGGTAACCCGATCCTTCCATGATTCCGCTCAGCGTAACGCCCGGAGCGAGGCCGTGGCCCTTCATGTAGAGAAGGATTGCGCCGGAGTTATCCTCGATATAGACGTTGTCTCCGTTGACATAGGAAACGACGGCGGGTTCCGTGAGGTTGGCCTTGTAGGAACTGGGGCTGCTGCTGCTCGTAGAAGTGATGAGGGAAGCGATGCCGGCGATATTGGTGACCTGGGAGTTGCCCCTCTGGACAAGAGTGAGGACAAGCGGGGTCGCACCCTCGGAAGCCACAGTGAATTCAGCCGTACGGGTGGCGCCCGGGTTGGCGGAAACCTTGACGACGATGTCACCGGAAGTCAGACCGTCCTTCGTATACTCGGTCACCCAGTCATAGGTTTCCTTCGGGGTAACAGTCCAGCTCTTCTTGAGGTTCTTCGCGACGATGGAGAACTTGGCTTCGGTCGCATCGGCGTCAATCTCGACCCGGCTGTTCTGGGTCGTGATCGAAATCGCGGTGGAGGTGAAGTCGGCATTGTCCCAGAAGCTGACCTGCTTGGTGTCGTTGTAGAGGGTCGGATAGCAGATGAGGTCGCCCTTGTCGCCCGCGGCCATCACGAGGCCCTTGTTGTTAAGGCCTGCATAGACATTGATTTCATCGCTGCCCTGGGTGATGACACCGTTGCGGTCGCCGTTCGCGATCGCGTCCTTGACCGTCACGCCGACGAGTTTGATGCGGCGGCTGAGGTTCTTCTGATAATTCTTGAGAAGGTCGGCGATGGTCATCGTCGTCTCGGGAATGGTTCCGCCGTCTTCGATCTTGACCTCGGTCCCGACGCTAGTGATCTCCGGAAGACCGTTGTAAAGGTAGCCGGTACCGCTGACCGGGCCGCTGATCTTCTGGCCGGCGATCAGAGGGTTGTTGTCCATGTAGAGCAGGATGGCACCTGAGGCGTCCTCGATATAAGCATTCTTGCCGTTCACATAGGAGACGACGGCGCCGGCGAGGTTCGCGACAAAGTTGCTCGGTTTGCTCTGGTCGGCGGAAGTGATCTGGGCGGCGACGCCGGCGACGTCAGTGACGATCTTGGCGCCCTTCTGGACCAGGGTGAGGGCGACATTGGAGGCGCCTTCCGCGGCGACGGTGAATTCAGCCGTACGGTCGTTCTCGGACTTGTTGGCCGTCACCTTCACGACGATGTCACCGGAAGTGGTGCCTTCCTTCGTGAAGTCGGAGACCCAATCATAGGTCGCCTTCGGAGTAACGGTCCATTTTCCCTTGAGGTTGCTGGCCTTAATCTTGAAGGTCGCTTCGGTCTGGTCGGCAAGCAGATCGACCTGGGTCACTTCGCCGGTCAGGGTCGGAACGGCCGGCGCTTCGCCGGCGGACTGGTTGACCGTGACGGTTTTGGATGCTTTACCGGCCGTGAAGACGAGGCTGGCATTACGTGCCTGTTCAGCACCCGCCTCGACAGAGACGGTCACTTTGGCAGTACCGTTACTGCCGCTCGCAGGAGTAACGGTCACCCACGCGGGCGCCCCGGAAGTAGACCAGGAAGTGTTCGCGGTAACGGTCACCTGGGCCGAACCGGCTTTCCCGTCAAAAGTCAAGGCCGAAGGATCGACGGTGATGGAATCAGGCTCGACGATCGGTTCGGGCTTCTTGCAACCCGCGACAGCAAGTGTGCAGGCTACGACAGCAAAAAGCAAATGCTTGAAATTCATAGACTTATGTTTTAATGTTGTGGAATTGCCTTCTTGGTACATTACAAATATAATAAGATATTCCCGAAAATTCAATCCACTTGACAAAAAAAGCACGGCTTGCGGCCGTGCTTTTTTATCAATGGAATTCGGAGATAACTATTCACCGTACTGGACGTTGGTCGTGTCGATGACACCGCCTTCGGCAGTCACACCACCATCTCCAACCAGGAACTGGGTGAAGTTGCCGGCGGAAAGGGTCGTGCCCTTGACCGATCCCTTTACCTTGATCGGGGCTTCAGCGGTACCATAGGTAATCGTCTTTCCCTTCAAGGTCTTGGCCGTTCCGACAATAATACCCGCATTAACAGAAGCCGGAGCCGTAATCGTGCAGTTCACAGCATTTCCGGCGTAGGTCTGGTTCGTATTGCCGCCCTGACCGAAGAGACCGCCGACGGCGAACTCGACGTCGCAGGTGACCGTAATGTTACCAAGGTTCTTCGAACCGGTAACCGGATGGTAAATCTGGGTCGGATAACCGACAAGACCACCGACGGCGCCTGCCGTAGAGATTCCCTCAACGGTGATGGCTCCTTCGTTTACACAGTTCTCCAAGGTAGCAGCGCCACCATGGATTCCACCCAGACGGCATCCACCGGCACCCTTCTTGACAAGCTTGCCATAATTGTGGCAGTTGACAAGTTTCTGGATCGTACTCTGATCTGCGGTATAACTCGAACCGGTCGCCTCGACCGTTGCCTGTCCCGCAATACCACCAAGGTAGTTATTGACAGAGTTTTCAGCGACAAGAGTGCATTCTCCGTAGTTCTTGCATCCTTCGACGTATGCACCGTCAACCGTCTTGACATCACCATTGCGGCCTCCGATGACACCACCGACCCAAACTTGCTTCGCGGCATTCTTGTCCGGGTCCGTGAAGTCAGCGGAAATGGCTCCGCGGTTCGTACAGTTGATGACGCGGGCGTCTTCCGGCGTACCGACGACACCACCCACATAATGGCGGGCACCGACATTCTTGACTGCAGTACAACCGACCTTGACAGCGCCTTCATTCACGCAGTCTTCAGCCGTCGCTCCGACCAGAACGCCGACGACACCGGCCGCTACGGAGAACGGCTTGCGGTTGAAACCTTCGATGGCGGCGTTGGCCGTACCGCCCGTCGTCAGGGTCACGGAACCAAGGTTTTTATTCCCCTTGAACGTTCCTCCCTGCTGGAAAGCGACGAGACCTGCCACGACAGGGCTGCCGACGATTCCAGTGCCGGAAAGGGACACGGAAGTCTTATTGGTACATCCCGTCACGGTACCCTTGGAAATGTTGGCAAGAGTTGCCAGCGCGTGGCCGACACCACTGTCGTCACCTTCGACCGTAGCGGAAACAGTGCCTTCAAGCGTAAGGTCCTTGACGGTTCCGGTCAGGACCTGGAAGAGCGGGGCTTTGAGGGACAGACCCTTGATGCTGTGGCCCTGTCCGTCGAGGGTTCCGGCGAATTCGGCTACAGGAGCCAATTCCTTGCCGGCGAGATTGATATCGGCGCCGAGTTTGGCCTCGGCGGTCGGAGCGGCGAACCAAGCGATGAGCTCATCCGCCGTCTTGATCGTTCCGTCAGGCTGGGGAGCGCCGGAAACCGTCCAGTCTGCGTTGTCCCAGAAGCTGACCTGCTTGGTCTCCTTGAAGAGGGTCGGGTAGCAGATGAGGTCGCCCTTGGCGCCTTCAGCCATGGCAAGTCCCTTGTTGTTCAGGCCTGCATAGACATTGATATCCGCATTGTTCTGGGTGACGACACCGTTGCGGTCGCCATCGGCGATGGCATCCTTGACCGTCACTCCGACAAGCTTGATACGACGGCTGAGGTTCGCCTGGTAGTTCGCGACGAGGTCGGCGACCGTCAGGGTCGTCAGCGGAATCTCGCCGCCTTCTTCCGTCTTCACTTCCCCGCCGATAGCGGTGATTTCCGGAAGTCCGTTATAAAGGTAACCGGTACCTTCCATCACACCGCTGAGTTTCACGCCCGGAACGAGGCCATGGCCCTTCATATAGAGCAGGATCGCACCGGAAGCGTCTTCGATATAGACGTTGTTTCCGTTCACATAGGAAACGACGGCGGGTTCCGTCAGGTTGGCCTTGTAGGAGCTCGGGTTCGAGCTGCTGGTAGAGGTGATCTGGGCGGCGATGCCGGCGATGTTGGGTGCCATGCCGGCGCCCTTCTGGACCAGGGTCAGGGTCAGAGCGGCCGCACCCTCGGTGGCTACCGTGAATTCAGCCGTACGGGCTTCGCCCGGGTTCGGCGTTACCGTGATGACGACGTCACCGGAGGTCAGACCTTCCTTGGTATACTCGGTTACCCACTCATAGGTCTCCTTCGGGGTGACGGTCCATCCCTTCTTGAGGTTTTTCGCGGTGAGGGCGAACTTGGCTTCGGTCGCATCGGGCTCGATTTCAACCCTGTCCTTGTCGGCCGTGATCGACGGCGTGGAGGAGGCGAAGTCGTTGTTGTCCCAGAAGCTGACCTGCTTGGTCTCCTTGTAGAGGGTCGGGTAGCAGATGAGGTCGCCCTTGGCGCCTTCGGCCATCACGAGGCCCTGATTGTTCAGGCCTGCATAGACATTGATCTCCGCTTCGCCCTGGGTGACGACACCGTTGCGGTCGCCGTCGGCGATGGCATCCTTGACCGTGACATCGGCGAGTCTGATACGGCGGCTGAGGTTCGCATTGTAGTTCTTGAGGAGGTCGGCGACCGTCATGGTCGTCTCGGGAATGGTTCCGCCGTCCTCGACTTTGACGTCAGCGCCCAGAGACGTAATCTCGGGAAGACCGTTGTAAATGTAGCCGGTACCCTTGAGAGCACCGCTGATCTTCTTGCCGGCGGCGAGGCCATGGTCCGCAAGATAAAGCAGGATTGCGCCGGAAGCGTCCTCGATATAGACGTTGTTTCCGTTCACGTAGGAAACGACGGCACCGGTGAGGTTCGCCGCATAGGCGCTCGGAGCGTTCCGGTCGGTAGAGGTAATCTGCTCGGTAATACCGGCGACCGTCGTGACGACCTTGGCGCCCTTCTGGATAAGGGTGAGGGTTACGGGAGTAACGCCGTCAGCAGCGACGCTGAATTCGGCCGTACGGGCCTCTTCGGCGGTATTGGGGGCCACCTTCACGACGATGTTGCCGCTCTCTGTGCCTTCCTTCGTATATTCGGTCACCCAGGCATAGGTCTCCTTCGGGGTGACGGTCCATTTGCCCTTGAGGTTCTTGGCGGTAACCGAGAAGGTCGCCTCGGTCTCGTCCGCAAGGAGTTCGGCGCTGGTCACGTCTCCGGAGAGAACCGGGCTGGTACCGGCCTTGAGGGAGTAGAGGTAAGCCTCGTTCTGGGAAGTCTCGGCCTGTCCGCCGTAGTTCATGATCATACCGTAGACCATGACCTCATCGCCGACGCTGATGTTCTGCTTGGTGACATCATCGTACTTCTGGTTGTCGAAGTAGTAGGCACGGTAGACCTCGAATTCAGGAGAATCGGCGCTGCCGTCATCGGACATGAAGAACGTGGCGTTTCCATACTGGGTGCCGTACTTCTCGACGATCCGGGTGATGATACCCTTGACATAGACTTCCTTCGGACCCTTGGCCCTGTCGGCGAGGGTCGCGCAGAACTCGATCGCCTTGGCGCAGGTATACGGATTCTCGAGGGTTCCCCAAGTGGTACCGCCTTCCTGGTTGACAGTCAGGATTTTGGAATCGTTTCCCGCCTTGAAGACGACTTCCGCTCCACGGGCTTTTTCGCCGCCGACTTCAACGGCGACGGTGACGCTGGTCTTTCCCGCGCTTCCGCTCGGAGGAGTGACCGTCATCCAGGAAGGAACGCCGGAGACAGACCAGGAGGCTGTCGCGTTCACTTCGACAGTTGCAGAGCCGGGGGTCTTCCCGTCAAACATCAGGATAGAGGGCTCAACGTTGACGGCAAGAGCCGGATCGTTGACCGGAGCCTCCTCTACGCAGCCCGTAAAAGCGAGGGTGGCGCCTGCGAGGAGGGTAAGGAATGCATACTTGAATTTCATATTCTTGTCGTCAGATTAGTTGAACATATACTTGATACCGAGCTGCAGGTACCAGCACTGGCCCCTGGAGTCGCCGTAACGCCAGGTCTTGGCGCCTTCGCCGACATTGGACTTGTAAACTGGCTGGCCGCTCGCGTTGACACCTTCGAGGGAAAGGATCTGGCCGCTGTTTGCGCTCGTGTCGAAGATCTTGCTGATACCCCAGGTGTCCTTCATCAGGTTGGTGAAGTTCATGAGGTCGGCGTTGAGCTGGAAGGTGTTGGTGGTGTTTCCGATACGGATGCGGAAATCCTGGGTGACGCGGAGGTCGAAGCGATGGACCATCGGAGGACGGACGCTGTAGGCCTCTGCATAGCTGCCCTTGTGGGCGGAAAGATAAGCATCCTGCTCAACGTAGGACCAGAAATTCTTCTTGTCGGTATCGGAGACAAAGAGAATCTCATTGGCATCCTTCGGAATGTAAATCAGGTCCTGCTGGACACTGTCTCCGTTAACGTCGCCCTTGTAGATATAGCTGTAACCCGTCGGGATATATCCTTCGTAGAAGATGCTGAAGTGTGTGCGGGTCGGGAGCTTATAGGATACGGAAGCGATCAGACGGTCGGGCTCGACATAGCGGGAATTCTGGAGAACCGCGAAGTTCGGGCCCTCAACGGTCGGAAGGCCGTTGAACACGGAGCCTGCATCACTACCCGGCATACCGGTGACTTCCTTCTGCTCGGTGTGCGTATAAGAGAACATGAGTTTGAGGTTCTTGACCGGCTCAAGATTGGTGTTGAAGTTAACGGTATATCCATAACCCTTGTTGGTGTTGGTAAGAACCAGGGCGGAAGTAGTCGTGTAGTTTGCTACAGCGGCACTCGGATAGATATGGCGGTTGTCCGGTCCGGTGTACTGGGACCAGGAGGCATTGTCCTTGATGTTGTAATCTTTGATCAAGTTACCGTTGATCGTCTTGTTGAAAATACCTTCAACAGACATCGCCCAAGGGAAGGCGGTCGGGAGCTGGATATCCAGCGCAAGGGAGGACTTCCAGATCTGCGGCATTTTGAAGTGATAATCGACCGCATTCAGCTGGGAAGGGAGAACTCCGTCTTCCGGCTTGATGTCCTTCGGGAAACGGTTAGGGTAAAGTTGGTTGAGTTTGTTGAGGATATCCTGGGTGTTGGTCAGGAGCTTGCCGCCGTTGTTCTTCGCCGCAAAAGCATCGAGACCCGCATTGCGATCATCCACAACTCCGTTCTTATAATGAGTAACAATAGCCTGACGGTGAAGCTGGTACATCGAGGCGTTGGAGGGCATGTTGGTTAAGAATACCAGCGGGAGACGGCCGGCGAAGAGACCGGTACCGCCGCGGAGCTTCAAGCTCTTGTCTCCGAAGATGTCCCAGGAGAAACCGAGACGCGGGGAGATCTGCACGTTGGTCTTCGGCCAAAGACCGGTATCGATATGGGTCCCGTTGAAGTCGACATCATAGATGGCCTTATTGGTCATGAGGTCACCGTTGTCGTAGAGGATGGTATCGAAACGAACACCTGCGGTCAGTTTGAAGCGGTCGGTTACGTTCCACTCATCCTGGGCATAGAGGCCGATCTGGGAGAACTGGATACGGGCAGAGGGAGTCTCGTTACCACCAAAGCCATAACCGAGAGAAACAAGTTCCGGAGCTTCTCCGTTGAGGAAGTCATCCAGGCTGCGGAAACGGTAGTAACCCGTACCTTCACGGATGTAGGAGTTGTCTGCGAACTGGTACTCATAGCTCGCACCGGCCATCAGTTTGTGAGAACCGGCATACCAGGTCAGGTCGTCCTTGATGTTGAGAACACGGTTGTGGACACCGTTGTACCAGGTAAAGAGTTCGTAACCGGCGGACATATAAGGCTCGAGGACCTGCTTGATGGAGCCGTCGTTCTGGACAGTATAACCGTTCATGATATCGATGAAGGGGAACTTGTCGGAATCAGATCCGCGGACATCCTGGATGTTGGAATAGGTGGCCAGGAACTGGTTCGAAAGGTTCGTCCCGAAACGGCTGTTGAGGTCGAAGGACGCGGACCAGACCTTGTTCTCGGTCGAATAGCAGGAGTTGACGAAAGCCATCGAATACTCGGAGATTCGGTTCAGACTCAGGCGAGTACCGTTCATCTGTGCTGTTCCGTCATCGGTCATGGAGTAGTAGTCCATCGAATTGCCGTTGGTTCCGGTCCAAGACTGATTCAGGGTATAGTTGTAACGGAGGGCCAGGTGGTGGTTCTGGTTGATGTTCCAGTCAATACGGCCGAGGAGCTTCATGTTGGCGAACGGGCGGTAGTAATCGGTATACCCGCCGGTGTCATAGCCGTAGGTCTCTTTCAGGTACTTGGAGACCTTGTCCATGTCGGCCTGGGTGGTCCGGGATATTTTCTTTTCCGGGTTGGATACTCCATCAGTGGAAGGACGCCAGTCAGCATAACTGATCTCTCGGACATTACCACTGTATTCTCCGCTCAGGAAGAAAAAGAGCTTGTTCTTGATGATCGGGCCGCCCAGGGTTGCACCGTAGACAGTCTTATCGCTGTAGTCGCCGGTGGCTTCCTGTCCGTTGATGGTCTTGCCGCGGAGCTTGGCGTTCTGGTGATAAGCATAAACCGTACCCTTGAGGGTGTTGGTACCGGACTTGGTGATCGCGTTGACCCCGCCGCCGATGAAGTTGGACTGGCGGACATCGAACGGGGAAACCACGACCTGGACCTCTTCGATTGCATCCAGGGAAACCGGCATGCCGCCGCCCGGAAGCGCATCAGAAAGACCGAAGTTGTTGTTGAAATTCGCACCATCGATCGTAAAGTTCGTACTACGGCCATCGCCGCCGGCGAAGCTCATGCCGTTGCCGCCGTAGGGAGAAAGCTTGGCGACGTCCGTGATGGAACGGGAGGTCGAGGGCAGGGAGAGGATGTCCTCATTGGAGATGTTGGTGCTGGCACCGGTCTTTTCCTGGGCCGCGAATTTCGAGGTCGGGCTCGCGATGACAAGGGCTTCGCTGAGGAACTCGGAAGACTCGTCGAGCTTGGCGTTCAGGCCATAGATTTCACCGAGCTGGAGAACCACGTCGGTATACTCGACAGACCTGTAACCGAGGCAGGAAACCTCGACTTTGTAAGGACCGCCGGTACGCATACCCTGGATGGTATAACGGCCTTCGGTGTTGGTGACAGCGCCGTAGGACGTTCCCGAAGGGACATGGACGGCGACGATCGCTGCGCCGGGGACGGCTTCACCGTTTTGGTCGGCCACCTTACCCGCGAGGGAGGAGGTCGTCACCTGCGCAAATGCGAACACGCCCGCAAACATTGCGATGCATGCGAGCAAAAAGCTTTTGAAAGCGTTTCTCATGGTGTTAAATAATATTGATACTGAATATTTTTACCAATAAAAAGTGGTGCGAAGATACAACTATTTTTTGACTTGGAAAAATAAAGTTACCATATTAAAAAAGCACGGCTTCCGATCCGTGCTTTCCTAACCTGTTATAAACCGAACTTCGCGCGGATGTCGTCTACCGCATCCAGAAGTTCCCAACCAAAGAACTGTACTTCCTTAGAAACAAATTCCGTACCACGAAGCACCTGGACCTCTGCACGATACGGTGTCCGACCCACGTGGCCGTAGGCCGCAGTCGGCTCGTAGATGGGGTTCTTGAGCTGGAATTTCTCGATGATCCTGGCGGGACGGAGGTCGAACATCCCGTCGATCCGGCGTGCGATTTCCCCGTCGGAAAGGCCGCATTTCGAAGTCCCGTAGGTATCGACATAGATGCTGACGGGGCGGGCGACGCCGATCGCATAGGAAATCTGGACCAGCATTTCGTCCGCAACGCCCGCCGCTACCATGTTCTTGGCGATATACCGGGCGGCATAGGCCGCGCTCCGGTCGACCTTGGAGGGATCCTTTCCGGAGAAGGCGCCGCCGCCATGGGCCCCCTTCCCACCGTAGGTATCGACGATGATCTTGCGGCCGGTCAGACCGGTGTCCCCGTGGGGACCGCCGATCACGAATTTTCCGGTCGGATTGACATGGAGGATGAAACTGTGGATCAGGCGCGCCGTCTTTTCCGGCAGGGCGGCCTTCACCCGCGGGAGGAGGATCGTTTCGACGTCATACCGGATCTTCGACTGCATGGCGGCGTCGACCCTTTCCTGCCCGAACCGCCGGACGGCCTCGGGATAGCTCATGTCTCCGAGCGAGGCGGGTACGAACTCGTCGTGCTGGGTCGAAAGGACGATGGTATGGACCTTCACCGGCTGGTGGGTATCCCCGTCGTACTCGATCGTATACTGGGCTTTCGCATCCGGGCGCAGATAGGGCATCAGCTCCGGTTCCCTGTGCCGGATATCCGAGAGGGTCTTGAGGGTCAGGTGGCTCAGGTAGAGAGCCAGCGGCATGTAATCTTCCGTATCGCTGCAGGCGTACCCGAACATCATGCCCTGGTCGCCGGCTCCCTGTTCGAGAGGGTCTTCGCGCTCGACGCCCCGGTTGATGTCCGGACTCTGCTCATGCAGGGCGGACAGGACGCCGCAGCTGTTCCCGTCGAACATATAGGCGGCTTTGTCGTAGCCGATGCGGTTGATGGTGTTGCGGACCGTCGTCTGGATGTCGACATAGGCCTCCGAGTTGACTTCGCCCATGACGACGACCATGCCGGTCGAACAGAAGGTTTCGCAGGCGACTTTGGATTCAGGATCGCGACGCAGGAATTCGTCGAGGATGGCGTCAGAAATCTGATCCGCCACTTTGTCGGGATGTCCTTCGGACACCGACTCCGAAGTAAAAAGATAGTTCATTTTTTAGCATTTTTTAATGTGGTTGCAAGCAACCAAATCCTTCCACATATGTAATTGGACCGCAAAGATAAGAAAAATAATTATATTTGCAGTCCTTTAGTGAAATTATGCCGAAAGCAAAGAGTAAAATACAGATCAACAACCGCAGGGCCTCGTTCGATTACGAATTCCTCGAGACCTATGTCGCCGGGATCCAGCTGGCCGGAACGGAGATCAAGTCCATCCGCGCCGGGAAGGCTTCCCTGAGCGACGCCTACTGCTATTTCGTCGGGAACGAACTCTTTGTCAAGGGAATGAACGTCGCACAGTATTTCTGGGGCTCCTGGGGACAGCATGAACCCACGCGGGACCGCAGGCTGCTCCTCAAACGGAAAGAACTCCGCCACCTCCAGGCGGAAGACAAGAAGAAAGGCCTCACGATCGTCGCCGTCCGCCTTTTCATCGCCGAGAACGGCTACGCAAAGCTTCTGATCGCCCTCGCCAAGGGCAAGCGCGAGTACGACAAGCGCCAGACGATCCGGGAACGCGACATCCGCCGCGAGATGGAGCGCGACTAGCTCCTCTCCCCCGGCGACAGGGGTATACAATATGTGCGTCTGGTGAAAACCCACCAGACGCACATCATATAAAGCGCTGACGATCAGCTATTTCAACTCCACCTAAATAAAGATGTACTTGCAGATGAAGAGAGCTGCGAGGATCCACATTGTGGGCGAGATCTTCTTGAACTTGCCGGCGCAGGCGTTCAGCAGGACATAGGAGATGACACCGATGAGGATACCGTCGGAAATCGAGTAGGCGACCGGCATCAGCAGGACCGTGATGAACGCAGGGATGCTCTCGGTGAAGTCCTCCCAGTCGATCTTCACGACCGGGGTCATCATCATGACGCCGACGATAACCAGGGCGGGAGCCGTGGCTGCGCTGGGGATGGCCAGGAAAATCGGGGAGAAGAGCAAGGCGAGGGCGAAGCAGCAGGCCGTCGTGAAGGCCGTCAGGCCCGTACGGCCGCCGGCACCGACACCGGAAGCGCTTTCGACATAGGTCGTCGTCGTGGAGGTACCGAAGCAGGCACCGCACACGGTAGCGATGGAGTCGGCCATGAACATCTTGTCGATTCCGTCGACATTGCCTTTCTCATCGACCATGCCGGCCTTCTGGGAAACGCCGATGATGGTCCCCATCGTATCGAACATATCGATGAACAGGAAGGTAAAGACGATCGCAAGCATGTCCCAGCTCAGGATGCTCCCCCATTCGAACTTGCAGAAAATCGGAGCGATGCTGTCCGGAGCGGAAACCACGCCGCTGAACTTGGTGATGGCGGCACCCGTGGCCGGGTCCTTGATGAAGAGACCGATCACCGCCGTGGCAAGGATGCCGATCAGGATGCTGCCTTTGACCTTGAGGATGACGAGGGCGCCGGTGATGACGAGGCCGATCACGGCCAGGAGAGCGGTGCCCTGCGTAATCTTGCCGAGGCCGACGAGGGTCGCGTCATTGTTGACGATGATTCCGGCGTTCTGCAGACCGATGAAGGCGATGAAAAGGCCGATACCGGCGCCGATCGCGTGCTTGAGGCTGAGCGGAATGGCATTCAGGATCCAGGAACGGACTTTCGTAAGGGTCAGGATGATGAAAAGGATACCCTCGAGGAAGACGGCCGTCAGGGCGAATTGCCAGGAATGGCCATAGCCGAGGCAGACGGTGAATACGAAGAAAGCGTTCAGGCCCATGCCCGGGGCAAGGGCGAACGGCTTCTTGGCGAAAAGGGCCATGACAAGGGTACCGACGATGGCCGCGAGGGCGGTTGCCGTGAACACGGCGCCGCCGGGCATGTCAAGGGCGCTGAAAATACCCGGGTTGACGGCGAGGATGTACGCCATCGTGAGGAAGGTGGTGATACCGGCGACGATCTCCGTGCGCACGGTATGCTTCTCTCTGTCGAAGCCGAAGGCTTTGGTAAGGAACGTACTCATAGGACTGTCAGATTAGAAAACCCACTTGGTACCGAGGCAAGGCATGACATGGAATCCTTCCATTCCCGCGAAGTTGTAGCTGAGTTCGACCTCGCCGCCGACATTGAAGTGCTTGGTTCCGAAGCTGTACCAGAGCTGGGGCTCTGAAAGGAAGACGACATTGTCAAATTCGGTCCATACATCCGCGAAGCCGGAGAAGCGGAGACCGTTCAGGCCGAAGAGGTCCTGGCAGCCCCAGACGACGGTGAACTGCATCGGAATCTTGGACGGAAGATTCACGAAATACTTGTACAGGAGCTTCAGGTTCAGGGTGTTCTTGAAGTCACCGCTGTGCAGGAACCAGTCCACGCCGACGAGGAAGGCGCTGTTGACCGGGAAGGCACCGTAATCCCGTCCGGGAACGCCGCTCAGATTCCCCCATGTACCGAAACCACCGTTGTACTCGAGCTGGAGGCTCAGCGGAGCCAGGGCGGAGTCACCCCAGAAATTCAGGCAGCGGGCAATCTCGAAATACGTGTTGTTCGGAGAAACGACCGTTTTCCCATCCCTGTTGTTGTAATCGTAATCGATGAAGAAGAAGGTGTTACCCCAGTCGTCCATATGGAAGCCTTCCAGGGTGGTGGTGAAGTGTTTACGACCGAAATCGTAGAACGTCTGGAAATTGGTCTGCGCCTGAGCGGTTGCACCCAGCGCCAGCGCCGCGAAAGCAGCGACGAGGAGATGTTTGGTGGACATAAAACGTAGTTTATGAGATTAATATATCGATTGTCAGTCTTTGCGGAGCGAGGGGTTGATCTCGAAATCGACCGCTTTGTCGCCCTGCGGATTGGACCCGAACTCATAGTCCTTGCCAGGCAGTATGGCATTCAGGATAATGCCGACGAGGGCCGCGACGGCGAGGCCGGAAAGGGAGATCCGTCCCAGGGAGATGCAGTCGTTCGCCCCGTACTTGATGCCGATGGCGAGAACGAGGATGAGCGCGGCGATGAGGACGTTCCTGGAAGAGGTGAAGTCTACCCGGTTGTCCACGATATTCCTGACGCCGACGGCCGAAATCATACCGTAAAGGACGAGCGAGACGCCGCCGATCGTAGCGGCCGGCATTGCGCTGATGAGCGCGGAGAATTTCGGGCAGAAGGACAGGATGATGGCAAAGCAGGCGGCGATCCGGATAACGCGGGGATCATACACGCGGGTGAGGTTCAGGACGCCGGTATTCTCGCCGTAGGTGGTATTCGCAGGGGCACCGAACAAGGAGGCCAGGGCTGTGGCGAGACCGTCGCCCATGAGGGTGCGGTGCAGGCCGGGATCCTCCAGAAAGTTGATTCCTACGGTGGAAGAGATGGCGCACATGTCACCGATATGCTCGATCATCGTCGCCAGGGAAATAGGCAGGATGGCGATGATCGCGGCGATGACAAGTCCCCAGTTCGGATTCTGGAATACGTGGAACGCGGTATTCTGCCACTGGAACGGAAGGCCGACCCAGTCGGCTTGCTTCACGGCGGAGAAATCACACAGTCCGAAACAGGCAGCTACGAGATAGGAGCCGAGCACACCCAGCAGGATCGGGATAATCTTGATCATCCCCTTGCCCCAGATGTTGCACACGATGATGATCAGGATTGCAAGGAGGGCGATCCACCAGTTCTGAGAGCAGTTCTGGATAGCGGAACCGGACAGGATGAGACCGATGGCGATAATGATCGGTCCCGTCACGACGGGCGGGAAGAAACGCATCACCCTCTTCGCCCCGAAGGCTGCGAACAGGCCTGCGAGAACGAAATAAAAAAGGCCTGCACAGAAAACTCCGATGCAGGCGTAGGGCAAGGATTCGGCGACGGAAAGGCCCTGTGCTTCTCCCATGGAGACGACGGCAGCGTAGCCGCCCAGGAAAGCGAAGGACGAGCCGAGGAATGCCGGGACCCGCATCTTGGTGAGCAAATGGAACAGAAGGGTGCCGAGACCGGCGAAGAGAAGGGTGGCGGACATCGAAAGTCCGGTGATCACAGGAACCAGGACCGTTGCGCCGAACATGGCGAACATGTGCTGGAGACCGAGGGTTAGCATCTTGCCGCGACCGAGCGTGCGGGCATCATAGATAGCTTGACTGTTGCTTGTCATATGTTAAATAAATTAGGTAGCGTCCCTGCGGCCGAAAGACCATACAAATATAGCAAATAATTTCGTCTGTTCCAACGAAAAAATCTGCCATGTTTCAAGAAAAAACGGAGTGCGCTATTTAACCTGCGGCTGGTAGGTCAGGCGGGGATAGACCCGGTAAAGGGCAGCGGCCTTGTTGTAGAAATTGACATAGTACTCTCCGGCTGCATAGAACATGCTTTCCGACTCCAGATTCAGCGGAATCCGGAGGTTGCCGACATATTTCCCCTCCCAGTCATAGACGACCAGGAAATTGACCTTCTCGGGAGAGTTGCTGTTCGGACTCATCGGGAAATAGACATAGGAATCGTCACTTCCCATTCCCTGGGCCGTATAGGTACTCTTCATGGTGTCCGTCCGCCCGAAATTCTTGATCATCTTGAAATCAGCGCCGGCGGTCTGGTACTTGGAGCCGCCCTGCGTGATCCCGTAGATGTCCCGTTTCGCGTTGTAGGTAATCCCTCCGATGCCGAGAGAGGTCGTGATGAGTTCCGGCTTGCCAAGGACGGGGTTGGTCGGAATCGCGGTCAGGCAGGCAGAGGCGCCGGAGCCATGGACCACCAGGACGCGGCGGCCTTTCGAATCATAGGTCATGTCGTTGGCGTGGTGCCCGTTGAAGGTCTCGGAGACCCCGACTTTCCCGAACGGGGATAGTTTATACTGGTACACGCAGACCTGGGAATCGTGGGTGTCGCTGTCCTCTTTCCCTTTCATGGTGAAATAGACGTACTCCCCGTCGGAAGCGGCTCCCTGGGCCACAGTAAAAACGCCTTCCCGCGGACAGGTGCCGACGAGGACGGGGACGAGGTCGAACTTCCGCCCCTTCGAAAGCAGGGCGGCGATCAGTTGCGGATCCGCGCTGTCCTGCTTCTGCGAATATTTCTCCGGCAGCCTGAAGGTTCCCTCCTTGCAATAAGCCGGATTGGTCAGCACTTTCGAGGCGAAATACTCAAGGCCGAGAACCGTCCAGGCGTCGTCCGTTCCGAAAATGAGGACTCTCTGTCCGACGGCCCTGATGACGTACCCGTGCCGGAGTTCTTTCTTCGCGGAGTCGATGATCTCCCCGAGGGACGGGATGTCCCCGATGACGATTTCGGGGACGCCCTCCTTGACCGGAGCCCAAGGGGTAATGGTTTCCAACTGGGCTCCGGTGGCTTTCTGGATGTCTTTGGCGAAAGTCCCCGCACTGCTGGAAAGACTTTGCTGGAAACGGATGACGGCGGAGGCCTTGCCGCCGGAAACAAGGGTCACATATCCCTGTTCGACCGGAGGGACGGGTTCTTCGGGAACGGGCTTGTTGGTGCAGCCCGCCTCGAGGGATGCCGCCAGAAAGAAGATGGTAAATAGACTGCCTGGTTTCATGTTCTGCCTTTTTTCACTGATTCATCCCTTCGGGTCCGAGGGACGGGGCGGTCCAGTGAATGACCGTCCCTTTCGATTCCATGGACCGGAAAAAGGTCATCTGCCGTTTTGCGAAATGGCGGATGGCAGTCTCCAGCTGGGAGAGCATGGTCTCCCGGTCCATCAACCCTGTCAGATAATATGTAATGAATTTATACTCAAGTCCATAGTAGATGAGGTCTCCGGTGTCGAGTCCCCGGTCGAGAAGTCCCCGGACCTCCTCGACCATCCCGTTGTCGAGGCGCGTCCTCAGGCGTTCGGCGATCCTTCCGTGCAACTCCTCCTTGGGGAGGGAAAGCCCGATGAAAAAAGTGCGCTTGGGGGCATAGTCACTCCGGCGGATCTCTTTCCCCGAAAGGAGGATTTCCAGGGCGCGGATCAGCCGTTTTTTACTGACCATCACCTCCGGATCCGGCTCGGTCCGCTCGGCATACGCCTCGCGAAGCTCTTCGATATCAGCTTCTTCCAGTTCCGCCCGAAGTTCAGGGTCGGCCGGGACGTCGGGAAGATGGAACGCCTCCGTAACCGCCTGGATATAAAGACCCGTCCCCCCGCAGAGGAGCGGGATGTTCCCTCTTTCCCGGATCTCCCGGTAGACTTTCTCAAAATCCGCCTGATACCGGAAAAGATCATATTTCTCCCCCGCTTCGACGATATCGATCAGATGGTACGGGACCTCCCCATATTCATCGAGGTCCTTCCCGGTTCCGATGTCCATTCCCCGGTAGACCTGCCGGGAGTCTGCGGAAATGATCTCGACCCGGGGCGCCTTGCCAGGCACCGGATCTCCGGATTCCGGTTCCTCTCCCCTTCTCTCACCGAGCCTTGGTTGGGTCGGACCCGTCCTTGCCAGGATCGGTTTCCCGGCCTCCGCGAGCAGGGCGTCCAACTTCCGGGCGAGGGCGACCGCATACCGCGTCTTCCCCGACGCCGTCGGTCCCAGCACACAGAGAAGGTCCCATGGACCCTCCCCGGGCTCGCTTCCAGTCTCCCCGGACTCTGCCGGAACGGTATCCCCGGCCGTGCCGTCGGTGCCTTTCCGGGAAAGCCCGGACCAGGCGGAGAGCAGATCCTCCGCCCGGATCGCCTCCAGGGCCGGAGCCGCCGCCTCAGGATTCTTCTCTTTCTTTCCCATACTTCAAAATTAGGAATTTTTTCCTTCCCCCACAAGGCCCTTTCCCCGTCGCTGCTTCCTCGGTGGATCCCATTTCCCTCATAATCAGCCGCTTACCGCATGTACCTCTGGTGAGTTTTAACCAGAGGTACTTCACATAATACGCTGACACATAGACGCTAAGGCTCCACCCGATTTGTTATTTCCATAAATGATCACGACCTTTGGGGGACTAAACAACTATACTATGAAAGGCCAGAACCGAAAATACCTTCCCGGCATTTTGAATCATTGCTATCAGCGGACCCGTAATGGGTTTTTGATTTTCTACAATCTCTATGATTACCTATTGTTCTATACCTTGTTCAGCGTCGTCGCGCCGCGGTTTGACGTCATCGTTCTGAAACTCAGCCTGATGCCGGACCATTACCACATGGGCGCCATTGCACCGAGCAGAGTGACGCTATTTCGGTTCATCCAAGAACTCGTCTCTCTGTTTTCAAGGGAAAACAATCAACAGCGGGGCAAGAAAGGTCCATTTTTCGAATCTCCTTTCGGAAGCGTGCCGAAAAGGGGGGAAAAAAAGGTCCGCTCAACATTCATCTATCTGGACAATAACCCGGTTGAACGCCATCTGTGCCGGATGGCCGAAGAATACCGGTGGAATTTCCTGGCCTATTCGGATAGCGATCACCCGTATTCCACTCCTATCAATTTGAAAAAGGCCTCCGCCCCGCTTCGACGTGCGCTGAAACGGGTAAAAGAATACCATAAGAACGGATGGTATCTCAGGTATGATATACTTCGACAATTGTTCACGCCCCTCCGCTTCGAGGAGAAAGAACAGTTGACAGATTTCATCATTTCTACTTACTCCATCCTGGACCATAAAACTGTGATTCAGTATTTTGGCTCCTATGAGAATATGCTGACGGCCGTCCATTCAACCACTGGTTCGGAATACGACTTGAAGGAGCGGTTCGTCGGCCGGTCCGATGCCGTATACGAAGAAATGACCCGGATTCTTATGGACACCGGCCATTTCGGAGACATCCACGAGATCCTCTCCCTCCCCGATGAAGAAAAATGGACCCTGTTCAAGTATCTCTCCGAAAAGACCAACGCCATGCCGGACCAAATCGCGAAGTACCTGCAGATTGTCCTAAGGCGGAAATAATCTCCCAAACGCCGGTGGAGGCTAATCTGCTGATTCAGAAGGAAAAACCTTATGCGCCTCTGGTGAGTTTTAACCAGAGGTAAATCACACTATTTTTTTGCGGGTTGGTGGGAGAAGGAGCGGCGGGGGCCTTCGGCTTCGCGCCAGAACTTTTCATCGAAGTCCTCCGGGGCCGCGAAGGGGCCGGTAGGGCGGTCGAGGGTGAAGGCGAGGTAGGTGATGGGGAGGCCCATCTCGAGGAACATGCTTTCGTAGAAGGTCTGGACCTCGAAAACGGCTGCCAAATCCTTCAGGGGCGATTCTTCCGGGGGAAAGGGATCTTCCCCGGACCGTCGCTGCGCGACCCCTCCCGGAGTTCCCCGACCTTCTTTCCGGGAACAAGTTCCCTCCAGTCGGTCCCGGATCTCCGGGCCACTCCCTCTTACATGGCCGAGGGTGGCCATGGGTCCGGGGTAAGAAGCCCTTCCCCCCGGAAGAAGGATCTCCCCGGAAGCGCAGGCGACCGTGAGTCCATCATGGTAGATGTCGGTGCCGGAGGCGAGGACGGGAAGGGCGTTCGCCGCGATGACCGCCTTCGTATATTCGTGCAGGAAACGGGAATCGGTTTTCAAGTGCACGATGCCGCCGGGGGCGAGAAAGGAACGGTAACGGTCCAGGAAGAGCGGAGAGGTGAGACGGCTGTTCGGACTCTTGAGCTGCGGATCGGAAAAGGTCAGCCAGATTTCGGATACCTCGCCGGGACCGAAAAATGCCGGAATGAACTCGATCCGGGTCCGGAGGAAGGCGACGTTCGGAAGCGATTTCTCCGTAGCGTATTTCGCGCCTTTCCACAGCCGGGCGCCCTTGATGTCGACGCCGATGAAATTCATCTCCGGATGGCGCTCCGCAAGGGCGATCGTGTACTCCCCTTTCCCGCAGCCGAGTTCCAGCACGATGGGCTGGTCCGCTGCGAACATGTCCCTGTTCCAACGGCCTTTTACCGGGTGGTCTTTCAGCAGGAGTTCCCCGCCCGGGCCATGTGACATCACCTCTTCCGCCGCCGGTTGCAGCAGGCAGCGAAACGTCTCATTCTCAGCGAATTTCCTCAGTTTTCCATGGCCCATTCTCAAATCCTCCTCTTCGTTGTGACCAGCCCCAGCCCCCGGAATCCCGGGACCGGGGACGGCAGGGTGACCGTCAGCGTCCAGACTCCGGCCTCGCGGGGAGAAACCTCCTCCCGATACGGCACTTTCAGCTGGCGCGAATAAAAATTCTCGTCCTCCCCTTCCAGCGGAAGATAGACCGTTTCCTCGTACAGACTGTCGGAAGGAGAACGCCAGTAAACCGTCAGCGGCGTCTCGAAATCTGATTCCAGGTAACGGTGCGGCCCGTCCAGACGCGTGTAGAACGTGAGGTCATAGACAGCCGTCGTATCACTCATGTCCACGGTAAACGCAAAGGGGCCTGTCTCCGACCGGATATAGGTCTCGACAGACATCGGCTCCCGGCAAGAAAGCACCGAGAGCAGAATCAGAAGGAAAGGGAACGCCCGGCGCATCAGGACTCCTGTTTCCCGGAACCCTGTCCCTTGCGATGACCGTTCCGGCGGCCCTTGTTCCGGTGCTTCTTTTTCTTGGCTTCGTCGAAACGGGAGATGCTGTCGTCTCCGACGGCGGTGACGAATTCGGGCGCGGCGGCGAACTGATCCTTCCGGAGCGACTCGGGCCGGCGGCCGCGGCGGTTCATCTGGATAATCTCTTTCACCTCTTCCGCAGGCAGCGGATAGACATCGGCCAGCGAGCCTTTCTCATAGGAGAAATACAGGGTCTCGCGAAGGATGTCCGTCTTGACCAGATAAGCCAGGCCATCCTCGAATTCGAGCGGTTCGACAACCTTGGGGAGCCGGGACTGGGCGTCCATATAGGCCGCCACCTCATAATTGAGGCAGCATTTGAGTTTTCCGCACTGGCCGGCCAGTTTCTGGGGGTTCAGGGAGAGATCCTGCGTACGGGCGGCGGCTGTCGTAATCGACTGGAAATTCGTAATATAATTCGCGCAGCAGAGCTCACGGCCGCAGATGCCGAGACCGCCGATCAGGCCGGCTTCCTGCCGGGCGCCGATCTGCTTCATCTCTACCCGGATGCGGAATTCCTCCGCAAAATCCTTGATCAGCTGCCGGAAATCGACGCGGCCGTCCGCGATATAATAGAAAATCGCCTTTGTACCGTCGCCCTGGAACTCCACGTCCCCGATTTTCATCTCGAGGCCGAGGTCGGCGGCGATGACGCGGGCGCGAATCATGGTCTCTTGCTCGCGGGCGATGGCGTCCTGCCATTTCTCGATATCGTAATTCTTCGCCTTCCGGTAGATCCGGCGGAAGGTCGTGGTCTCGGGATCGATCCCCTTCGCCTTCATCTGGCGGGCCACGATCGGGCCCTCCAGGGTCACGATGCCGAGGTCATGGCCGGTCTGGGCCTCGACGATCACCAGGTCGCCGGTCTTGATGCTCTGGCCGGAGCCGTTGACATAGATCCCTTTCCGGGTATTCTTGAACCGGACCTCGAACAGGTGGTTGTACTGCTCCTGGCCGACGCCTTTCAGCCAGTCGTAGACTTCCAGCTTGCAGCAGCCCTGACGGTAAGTGCACCGGGTCTCGCCGGTCCCTTCCGCCTTGGTTATCGTACAACCCCGGAAACAGTCGTAACGGATATTTTCATTGACAGGTGTGTCCATCTTAAACGATCATAAAAAGCCGGTTGACGAGGTCGGTGAACAGCACTCGCTGGTTGACGTTCCTTTCCAGCAGCATCACCGCCCTGTCGACGTGTCTGGCCGCTCCGCGAGGGAAAGTCTTCCTGCAGCGGGAGGCGTAAGACGCAATCGCGTCCGACCACTCCTCCGGGACCCGCGCCAACCGGCCGAGTCCCTGCTGGACAAGGAAGATCCAGCGGAGGCATTCCGACGCAAATTTACAGAAAGATTTCTGTTTTTCCCTATTTTCCAGATTCGCAATCGCCTCTCCGGTCTCGAGCGCCGTGAGAAGATCCTTCTCCAGCAGGGCCCCCATCAGGTCCGAAAAGAGGTCCATGTAGGCTTGCGAATCCCCGTCCAGATGCCTTCCCAGGGCCATTTCGTCCTCCACGGACGGAGGCATGACCCGAAGGAACAGACAGCGGGAGAAAATCGTCGCGAGTACCTTCTCGGGCTCGTGCGTGATCAGGAGGAACAGGGTTTTCTCAGGCGGTTCCTCCACCATCTTGAGCAGGGTATTCGCGGCCTGCTGGTTCATCTTCTCCGGAAGGTACAGTACGACGGACCGGTAGCCGCCCTCAACTCCGGAGAGCGACAGCTTGTCCAGCAGGGACTTCGACTCATTGACGGAAATCAGACCCTGCTTCCCCTCGAATCCGAGGGCCGCATAAAGGTCGCCTTCCCGGAAAAGCGGGTTGGCGAGGGCCATCTCGCGGAACGGCCGGATAAACTGTTCGGATACCGGCTTGTCCTTGCCGGCGACAGGGAAAACGAAATGGACATCCGGATGGATCAGCTTCGCGACACGGTGGCCGGAAGGACCGTACAGATACTGCAGGAAGGCGAGCGCGATCGGGAATGCTCCGCCGCCGTCATTCTCATGAAGCAGCAGGGCGTGCGGAATGCGCCCGCTGTCGACCATCCCCCGGAGGGCGCCGACAACGGCATCATTTCCCCGAATGTCAGATAATTCCATGACCGGTCAGTTTTCACGGGCCCCGACGAAGAAGGCCAGTTCTGAAAGATACGATTTTTCTTTTGAATCCGGAAGGGGATCGAGGGAGCGGACCGCCGCCTCGACATACCGGTCCAGCCTGGCAGAAGCCCGGGCGATACCGTCGTGCTCCCGGACGAAGGAGAAGATGGCCGGGAGATCCTCCGGATGGTCGGAAAGACCGGAGACGATCTTCCGGATCCGCCTGGCCTCTTCCTCCGGGACGGAGGCGAGGGCGCAGAGCAGAGGCAGGGTGATTTTCTGTTCCCGAAGATCCTGCCCGGTCGGCTTTCCGAGGGCCTCTCCGCCCTGATAATCAAGGATATCGTCCTTGATCTGGAAAGCCAGTCCGAGGTTGCGTCCATACGAAGCCAGGGCTTCCATGGCCGCTTCCGGCGCGCCGACCGAGAGGGCCGCGCTCCGGCAGGCCGTAACGAACAGCGAGGCCGTCTTGCAGTAGATGATCCGAAGATAGTCGTCTTCCGTCGTGTCGCATTCGGAGGATTTCTGAAGCTGGAGCATCTCCCCTTCCGCAAGGTCCGACAGGGTCCCGGCGAAAAGACGGATCACTTCTTCGCTGTACCGGTCAGCCGCGAGGATGCACCCGATGCACTTGACGAGCCAGAAATCCCCGATCAGCACGGAAGCAGGTCCGCCGAGGATCGACAGGACCGTCGGCTGCCCGCGGCGGGTCGGACTCCCGTCCACCACATCGTCATGCAGAAGCGTCGCATTATGAAGCAGTTCCGTAGCGGCAGCGAAGCGGATCGAATCCTCTCCGGGGACCCCGGCCGCTCCTGAACAGAGCAGGGAGATCATCGGCCGGATCATTTTTCCGGAATGCGAAAGCAGGCTGCGGTTGGTTTCATCCAAGAGCCGGATATCGCTCCGGAGGGAAGCCGCGATCAGCGCCTCCGTCCTTTCCAGACGGGGCGCGAGAAACGCCCTGATGTCCCGGATTCCGCTCATTTCGAGATTTCCTCCATCATCCGTTCCACCGTCTTCGGGAACCGGATCATCGCGCGGGATCCCTCGTCGAGCATCCCGGTCTCGACATAATGGTCCAGAAGCCGGACGAAAGGCTCATAGAACCCGTCGACGTCCAGGGCGAAAATCCGTCCCCGGAAGAGGCCCAGTTTCGCCAGGACAAGGGTTTCAATGACCTCGTCCAGGGTCCCGATCCCCCCGGGGAGTGCGATGGCGACATCCGCGTCCTTCCGCATTTCCTTCTTGCGGGCGCCCATCGTATCGGTCCAGACGACCTCGCTGAGACCGGGATGGAGGACATCCGCCATGAATCGCGGGAGAATCCCGATATGGCGTCCGCCGCAGGCAACCGATTCATCGGCGATTACGCCCATGGTCCCTTTGACGGTTCCGCCGGAGACGACAGTCCACCCTGAACGATGCAGCGCGCGAACTGCTTCACGCGCTGCATCATTGTACTTCGGATCAATCGAGTAACTCGCTGAACAGAAGATGACTGCCTTCTTTTCCCCCATTAGAAAAGGATAGCGAGGGAAACCTTGACTCCCTGGAACTTCACGTCCTTGAGGGACTGGACGGAGCTGTTTCCTTCCTCACCCTTGAAGACCTTGCCGAGGTTCGAGAAATACTGGGCGGAAACCTGGAAATGGCGGGCGATCTCGACGCCGGCGCCGAGGCCGAAGCCATATTCCATCTTGTTGCGGGCGTTGTCGGCCCAGGTCTTGGCGGCTTCCTTCACCGTTCCGTCATATTTGTCGGCGGCCGTAATCGCATAACCGATGAAAGGCTCGGCGAAAAGATAAGGACGGAAGGCGACGAGGTCCGGTCCCCACTGGAATCCGACGGGGATCTCGATGAATCCCGTCTTGAGCTCGAAGGAATCGAGCGAATTCTCCTGCTTCAGATCGCCGGTCTTGGCGCCCTTTACCTGATAGAGGACGGACGGCTGGATGGCGAAACCGAGTCCGAGGTCGAACTTGTAGGTCAAACCGGCATGATACAGATTGACGGCCTTGACGTCGTCAACCGTTTTCATATTGGCGTTGGAGGAGGTCAGACCTCCGATGATTCCGAACTGCGCATGGGCATTGGCCGCGAAAAGAAGCGACGCCGCAGCGACAAGGAGTACAGCTAATTTTTTCATTTTCAGTTAATTATAAAAGTGATTCAATTTTTTCAACAAGGGCGGCTTTCGGCATGGCGCCGACCGTCCGGTCGACCATTTCGCCGTTTTTGAAGAAGAGGAGGGTCGGGATGTTCATGATGCGGTAACGCATCGCGACATCTTCGCAGTCGTCGACGTTGCATTTGACGACAGAGACCTTGTCCGCCATCTCTTCGGAAATCTGGTCGAGGATCGGGGCGATCATCCGGCACGGTCCGCACCAGACGGCCCAGAAGTCCACGATAACAAGCTTCTCATCCTTGAGAAGTTCGTCAAAAGTTGCATTGGTAGCTATCGTTGCCATGGTGTTCTCTTTTAATTATCTGCAAATATAACAATTATTTAAATTCCTACAACGCGTCCTCGACCGGGAGGACCCAGGCACGGAGGCCAAGGTTGGGATAATCCGCATCTTTGCGGCGGAGCAGGTCCATGATTTCCGGCACCTTTTCGTTGTCGACGACGGAGAAAACCGCATGGTTCTGGGTCGGCCATGCGTGGTTCCCCAGATGCGGGTCTCCATTTTCGCCGCCGCGGCCGCCGATCTCTTCCCATACGGTATAACCCCGCTGGCCGCACGCCTCGAGCACTTCTACGATTTCCTGGTTATATGCCTGATTATAGGCTACAAATATCGCTTTCATATTTTCTCCTGGTTATTTTTCCGTGCTTTCCTTCTTTCCCGGCGCTCGGAAATTCCGCAGTACAGGACCGGGATGATGACAAGGGTGATCAGGGTCGAGATGCTCAGACCCCAAGCGACCGTTACGCCGAGTCCGTTCCAGAGTTCCGAGCCTTCTCCCCTACCGAGGGCCATCGGAAGCATACCGAGAACCGTCGTCAGGGTGGTCATCAGGATCGGACGCAGACGGCTCCGGGCGGCCGTTACCGAAGCGTCCCGGACCGCCATTCCCCGCTCCTGGCAGAGAATCGTATAGTCGATCAGGACGATACCGTTCTTCACGACGATACCCAGGAGGATGATGATACCGATCATCGACATGATCCCGATCGCCATCCCGTGGACCATGTTCCCGAGGGCGACGCCCGTGAAGGCGAAGGGGATCGAAACCATGATGACCAGCGGGCCCATGAAGGACTCGAACTGGGATGCCATCACCATATAGACCAGGATAATGATCAGGAGCATCAGGAGGATCATGTCCCCGAACATCTCCTGCTGGTCCTCATAGTCACCGCCGATGCGCCAGCTCATTTCGGGCGGAAGCTGCTGCTCGTCCATGATCTTCGTCACGCCCTCGACTGCCTCGCTCAGCGCATGGCCCCTGCCGACAATGCCCGTGACCATGATGTACCGGTCGCGGTTTTTCCGCTGGATGGTCGGAGGAACCTTCGACTCGACGATGGACCCGAGATCCCGGACCCGGATTCCCTGGCCCTGGGCATTGTAGACGAGGATATTCTCGATATCTTCCGTGCTCCGGCGGAACTCGGGGGCATAGCGGACGCGGATATTGTACTCGTCGCCGTCCTCCCGGTAGAAGGACATGACGGATCCGCTCATCGCCGCGCTGACGGCAGCCGCCGCGGCGGTCGAGGTCAACCCGTTGAGCGCCAGCTTCTGACGGTCGAAATCAACCTCGTATTCCGGTGTGTACTGGTCGCGGCTGAGGATCGCCTGCGCGAAGAGCGGGGTCTCCATCATCTTCGCACGGACCTCGCGCGCCTGGCGTTCCGTCTGCTCGAAATCATAGCCGTAGATCTCGAGCTGGACGCTGGCGGAGCCGCCCATTCCCATACCCTCGTTCACGTTGAACCGGTTCAATTCCGGGAAGAGGGCGAGGTCGGCGCGGATGATGTCCGCGATCTCGACATTCGAACGCTTGCGCTCCTCCATACTGCCGATGTTGATGTTCATCGTAATCAGGTAGGTGCCGTTGTTCTGCATGCTCGCAAAGGCATTGTCCGTGTCCGCCTGGCCGAAACGGTAACTGAGCACCTTGATCTCCGGAACATCCCCGGTGATTTTTTCATAGATGCGGGCGGCTACGTCGCGGGTCACATCCTGCGAGGTCCCGATCGGAAGTTCGATCGAAGCGGACAGACGTCCCTGGTCGGACTTCGGCATGTACTCGGTTTTCATGCCCGGCAGGTAGACGGCAAGCACGAGGACGAAGATCACCACGGCTCCCAGGAGGACGATCGCCTTATGGCGCATGCACCAGGCGATCAGCCGGGCGTAACCGTGCGAAATCGCATCGAGCACGCGGTTGACCGGCGTGAAGAAGGCCTTGTACAGTTTTCCGGTTTTCGGTTTGTTCGTCAGAAGGACCGAGCAGAGCATCGGGACGAGGGTCAGGGCCGCCGTCGTGGAGACGATCATGATGATCGATACGATCCATCCGAGCTGCTTGAACATGATTCCGGCCATACCGGAAATCATGGTCAGCGGAATGAAGACGCAGAGCATCGTCAGGGTCGACGCGATGACGGAGATGCCGACCTCGGCGGTACCGTGAACGGCGGCTTCCTTCGGCTTTTCTCCCCGTTCGATATGCGTCGTCACATTCTCCAGGACGACGATGGCATCGTCCACGACCATTCCGATCGCGATTGAAAGTGCCGACATCGAGATGATATTCAGCGTATTGCCGGTCGCGAGAAGGTACATCAGCGAGGCGAGGAGGGCGATCGGGATCGACAGGACGACGATCAGGGTGCCCCTCCACCGGCCGAGGAAGAGGAAAACGACCAGCATGACCACGAGGAAGGTGATCATGATCGTTTCCTTCAGGGAGTTGATCGTCCGGAGGATGTTGTCGGAATTGTCGACGACCGTCGTGATCTTGATGTCGGTCGGAAGATCCCGGCTGATCTTTTTCAGTTCCTTCTTGACCTGACGGATAACGTTGACCGTATTGTAACCGGACTGCTTCTGGATGATGATCTGGGCGCCCCGGACACCGTCGGTATAGGATTCCTGGGACTTCTCCTCGAGCGTATCGTCGACGCGGGCGACATCGCGGAGGTAGACCGCATTGCCGCCGTAGCTGCCGACGATGACGTTCAGCAGTTCGGAGGGATCCCCGAACTCTTTCTTGATCCGGAGCGAATAGGTATCCGATCCGATATCGATGCTGCCGGAAGGGACGTTACGGTTCTCCGCCGCAATGATCTGCGACAGGGTGGAGACGGTAAGTCCGTAAGCGGCAAGTTTTTCCGGATCGCAATAGACCTGGATCTCTCGTTTCGGCGCACCCGCGACGGAAACGGTACCGACACCCGAGACGCGGGCGAGCGGGGTTGCGACACGGTCGTCGAGGATCTTGTCGAGGGCCGGAACGCTCTGGTCCGCGGTCGCCGCCAGGATCATGATCGGCATGTCATCGACGCTGAACTTGAAAATGAACGGAGTGGATGCCCCGTCCGGCAGCGCCTGACTGACCATGTCGAGCTTGTCCCGGACATCGTTCGTCGCTTCGTCGATGTCGATGCCGTAGCGGAACTGGAGGGTCAGGATCGAGATGTTCTCCCGGGAATTGGAAGTCAGGTCCTTCAGGTTGGGAACGCCATTGAGGGAGTTCTCCAGGACCTTGGTCAGGTTGTTCTCCACGTCTTCGGCGCTGGCCCCGGGATAGGAGGACATGACCATAATGACGTTCGACTCGATATCCGGGAAGTTGTCGACCGGAAGCCGGGTCAGGGAGAACACGCCAAGGATCGCGAACGCGAGGAAGATCAGCGCGGTCGTGACCGGTTTATTGACGGCTGTTCTGTAGATACTCATGGCGGATTATTTGCTGAGGATGTTGACTTTCACACCGTCACGGAGGGCGCTCTGGCCCTTGACGACGACGGTCTGGCCTTCGGAGAGGCCGCCGGTGATTTCATATTCGCTCCCGATATGGCGGCCGACGCCGACCGGGATGTAACTGACCGTGCTGTCCTCGTTGACGACATAGACATAGCGCTGGCCGGTGCCTTCCTGCTTGACGATCGCCTGGTCCGGAAGGACGATGCGGTCATTCGTTCCGAAGACGACCGTAACCCGGGCGAACATGCCCGGACGGAGGACCCGGTCGGAATTGGTGACATGGACCTCAGCATTGAAGGTGTGCGTGAGCGGGTTGATCGTCGGATAGAGGCGCTGGACCTTGCCGGTGAAGGTACGGCCGGGCAGGGCGTCTACGGTCAGGGAAACGGAATCGCCTTTCTTGACTTTCGTATATTCATTCTCGGAGATGCCGACGAGGAGCTTGACCGGCGTGACCTGCTGGACCGTGAAGAGCGGAGCGGTCATCCCGAACATATCCCCCTTGTCGAAATTCCGGGCCGTGACAAAGCCGGAAATCGGACTGCGCAGGATCGTGTTCTCCAGAAGATTGTCGTAATTCGACTTGCGGAGCTTGAACCCGAGTTCCGCGGTCTCGAAATCGGACTGGGAGACGCCTCCCTGCTCGTAAAGGCCCTTCAGGCGGGCATATTCGATCTCGTCGTTCTGGATCTGGAGCTTGAGCTGGTCCAGCTGCAGCCGGTCCATCTCGGCAAGGATCTGTCCCCGGGACACGAAATCGCCGACCTCGACGTTGATCTTCCGGATGCGTCCGCCCTGCTGGGGCATGATATTATTCGTCGCGTACGCTTCGACGGTGCTGGAATACGTATTCTCGTCGGAAACTTCCCGGGAGGTGGCGACCGTCACCTCAACGTTACGGACGATCTCGACCGCCTCCGAAGGGGCTACCTGCTCCCCGACTCCGCTTTTCTGTCCTTCCCGGCTGCCGCAGGAAACGGCCGCGAGAGTTATAACTGCAAGGATGTAAATTCTTTTCATATACGATTTTTTATTTTTCTGCATTGAAATCATACCCGAGCGTCTGCTCGAGACCGGCCTTGGCGACCAGGAAATTGTAGATAGCCTGGGAAACGGCCAGGCGGGACTGGGTCAGCACCAGCTGCGTATTGTTCAGGTCCGTCAGCGTACTTCCGCCGAGCTGATAGGATTTTTCGGCGATTTCATAGGCCTTTTCGGCCGTGGCCAGTCCTTCGCGGGAGGCGTCGTAGGTGCGCATCGCAGTTTCCATCGTAGAAAGGCTCTGGCGGATGCCGATTTTGAGTTGCCGCTCCGCGTTGATCCGCTGGAGGTCGAGTTCGGCCGCCTGGACCCGGGACTGCTTGATGTCGTGATAGCGTTTCCCACCCGAGAAAATCGGAATGCTCAGCTGCAGGCCGACATAGGAATAGGGGGTCCAGCGGTAGTTGCTGAACTTGAAATCGTCCGTCATGGCGTTGTAGCTGTAGGCGCCCGCGAGGGAAAGGGTCGGCAGATAGGCATACTGCTGGGTCCGGATCGTCTTCGCGAGCATCTCGGCCTGGATCGCCAGCTGGCGGAGGGTCGTATTCCGGTCGAGGGACGGATCGTCCTGGGAATGGATATCATAGAACATATGGTCCGCATAGTCCCCGAGGGTCCCGGCGATGTCCATATTCATATCCAGGTCGACGCCCATCACGGCCTTGAGCTGCCAGAGGGCGAGCATGACAGAATTCTCCGCATTATAAACGTTCGGGATGGCGCTGGCGACATTGGCCTTCGCACGGGTGAAATCGAGTTCGGACGCCTTCTGGGCGTTGAAGCGCATCTCGGTCTGGCGGAAATTCGCGACCGCGTTCTCATAGACCTCTTTATAGACATTGAAGGCCTCTTTGGCCATCAGGGCAGCGTAGAAGGCCTGCTTGACGGACGCGACCGTACCGAGGCGGGACTCCCGCGCCTGTTCGACGGAGAGTTCGACCTGGTCCCCCGTGAGCCGGAGGCTCTCCCAGAGCTGGGCGTTGACCAGCGGCATCGCGAGGTTCACGCCCCCGCTGTAGGTATTCATACGGCCGACCTCGAAACCGTTGTCGGATGAACCCGAATCCGGTTTTTCCGGTGCGACATAGGGAGGGATCTGGTATCCGCCCGCAAGCATGATCTGCTGGATATAGTACATGATCGGGTCCAGGATGCCGCTCATCATGCTGCCCATGCCTCCGCCGCTTTCTTCTCCGTCGGAACCGCCGCCCATGTACATGACCTGTTTCTTGATCGTCCGCTGGTAGGATCCGGTGCCGTTGACCTGCGGGAGCAGGGAGGCGTAGGTCCCCCTCCGGGCATACTGCGTCCGCTCGATCTCCATATCCGCCACCTTGACGGATACATTTTCGCTCAGGGCGATCTTCAGGGCGTCGTCCAGGGTCAGGACCACCGTCGAATCGGCCGGGGCCGCCCCGCTGCGGTACTGGGCCCGTGATAGGGCAGGAAACAGGACGGACACCGCTACGAGGAGCAGCGCCTTATTCATTCTTCTCATATAATTGATCTTTAAATAATTCATGATATGCTTCCCAGCCCTCTTCCGTGAAGAGAGTAAACCCGACCGTCTTCGCGAAAGCGGAGCAGAGGCGTTTGTGGGAAATCTTCTTTCCGGGGATGGAATCGTTCCCGGACCCGTATTTCGCGATCCCCTTGTGGATGAACCCGAAGACGAGCGCCTGCGCTTCGACATCGATATCCTTCTGGAAAAAGCCTTCCTCCTGTCCCTGAAGGACATAGCTGACAAAGGTTTTCCGGATATCCGATTCCCGGAGAGCGGTCGATTTCCGGAATGTTTCGGGATAGTATTTCATCACGTCGGAGGCCATCCGGCTTTCTTTATCGATCCAGTGCTTCTGTGCCATCAGGGTCGACGCGACCCCGAGGATTTCAATGGCGTTCTTTCCGTGGCAAAGGCTGGAAAGGAACTGTTTCCGGGTTTCGAAACGGGACTGGATGACATCGAAAACGAGGTCTTCCTTCTGGGAATAATACTGGTAGAACGTTTTTTTGGAGATGGAGAGGGCCCGGCAGACGTCTTCGATTGTCACATCGCGGACGCCGCGCCCGTCAAAGAGCGCAGATGCCGTCTCCAGAATCTTATCTTTCAGATCTTCAGCCATACACTATTGATCATGCACCCGCGGGTGCGCGTAACGGAGTGCAAAAGTAATGCAAAAGAGAGGAATCTCAAAGAAAAAATTTAAAAATTCATTGTTGAAAATTTATTCGGAAATATAAACGGCTTATTTTCAGTTTGTTACATACAAACAAAAGGAAACCCGAAAAATTTTCGGGTTTCCTAGTGGATAAAACCAAGGGTCGGTCCCTTACTTTTTCGCCGTTCCGACCATGCGGTATTTTCCGCAGAGGAGGTCGACAACCGGAGTGACGGCCTTCGGGAAGACTTTCCGAAGGTCGATTTCGTCGGTCGAGAGCAGGATCTGCTTGAGTGCACGCATGAAGGTATCCTTGATTTCGGTGGCGAGGTTGACCTTGACGATTCCGTTCGCGATCGCCTCGCGGACCTGGTCATGCGGAATGCCGGAACTGCCGTGAAGGACTAGGCACACCGGGGTTGCGGCATGGATCGCCTTCAGCCGCGGGATGTCGAGATGCGGCGATTGCTTGTAGAAGCCGTGGGCGGATCCGATCGCGACGGCGAGGGAGTCGACACCCGTCTCGTCGACGAATGTCTTCGCTTCTTCAGGGGTCGTAAACCCGCCGCCCTGCTCCTGGCCGAGTTTTGCGACATATCCGAGTTCCGCTTCAACGGGAACTCCATAAGCTGCCGCCATTTCGACGACTTTCCGGGTTGTTTCAACATTCTCTGCAAACGGTTTCTCGCTGGCGTCGATCATCACGGAATCGAAACCGGCGTCCAGGCAGCGCTGCACGAGTTCGACGGAGCCGCCGTGGTCGAGATGGATGTACCCCTGGAGTCCATAGTCGGAAATCGCCTCTCGCGCCATCCTGACGGCGACGTCAAGGCCCATATAGTCGATGGAACTCCGCGTCAGCTGGAGCATGACGGGGGCTTCGACGGCCTGTGCCGCCTTCATCACGGCGGTCAAAGTCTCGAAATTGTAGAAGTTGGTCGCAAGGACCGCTGTTCCCTCCTTCTGGCACTGAAGGAGCAATTCTTTGATTGTCATATCGTTTCGTTGTTTTCAAACAAATCAAGCCATTCGACTTCCCCCCCCCAGAGGTCCAAGAAACGCAGGAATCCATCCTGCGTCAGGACGACGCCTGCCGTATTGTCGCAGGGATGGAAACTGATCCGCTCCGCCTCCCGGAGGCTGCCGTCGAGGAAGAGTTTGACGCGGTGACCGTTCTCGAAGAGTTCCTTCGGATCGGCGCCGGACAGGTCCATGTCATGGATAAGGCCGAGCGGGGAGACGCTTCCTGGGAAAAGTCCCAGGCAGCGGGCCATCCTTTCCGGAGAGGCGAAGGAGAGTTTTCCCTGGCGGAGCTTATGCTCCAGATCGTGGATCGAGAGGTTCTTGTGGCACTCGAAACTGATCAGATAGTGACGGTTCCCCTTGTGGTTCCGCATGAACAGGTTCTTGCAGTGGGTGCTGTCGATGAACTTCCAATACTCGAGCGCGGCCTCTACGGTCGGGAGCGGCGGATGCCGGTAATAATCATAGGAAATGCCGTTCGCGTCGAGGAAATCCAGGACGGCGCCGATCCTCGCATTGACCGCTTCGTCATTCAGGTACGGGGCGTCCGCAGGTCCGAGAACGATCGGATTCCGGCTCATTTCACAAGGCTTTTGGCGAAATGGGTCGGTTCCTGCTTTTTCGGGGTCTCCCGGACGATGGCGGCGGGGATCTTTTTCTTATGGGCCCATATCAGGGCTGCGATTCCGAGCAGGACGAACGGGACGCTGAGGAGCTGTCCCATGTTGAAGAGCATATTCTCCTCGAACCCCACCTGGGGTTCCTTGATGAATTCAATCAGGATGCGGCTGCCGAAGCAGATGATCATGAAGATTCCGAAAAACTCGCCGCGGTACATCTTGTCGAGCCGGTATTTATAAAGGAGCATCAGCAGGATGCCGAGAAGCAGATAGGTGCCGGCCTCGTAAAGCTGGGTCGGATGCTTTGGCAGGGTCTCCCCGCGACGCTCGAAAATGAAGCCCCATGGCAGGTTCGTCACATCACCGTAAATCTCTGAATTGAAGAGGTTTCCGAGACGGATAAAGCAGGCCGCGAAAGAGATCGGGATGACGATATGGTCGACGATCCACATGAAATCGAAGCCCTCTTTCTTCCCGTACTTGTTGGCGAACCAGATCATGGCGAGAATCAGGGCGATGGTGCCGCCGTGACTCGCAAGACCGCCTTTCCAGGGCATGAAGATCTCGAAGAATCCCTTCCAGCTGCCGAGGAAATAATCCGGCTGATAGAAAAGGCAGTGACCGAGACGGGCACCGACGATCGTACCGATCAGAAGCGTGTAGAGAAGCGGATCCAACAGGCTTTCGGAGACCTTTTCCCGGCGGAAGAAGCCCCGGACGATGAACCAGCCCAGGATGAATCCCGACACGAAAAGAAGCGAATACCAACGCACTTCAAACCCGCCGATGTGAAAGATGGCGGGGTCCACGTTCCAATGTACGACCAACAAATCCATGATCAAAAAATCTTAGCATGCAAAGATAGCACGAAATCTCCACACTGCAATAATCGGGCTGAAAGGATTCCTCTTCCCCATCAAGCAGCGAATTCTTCCGCAGAATAAATCTTCCCGGAGAAGTTTCCGGTGAGGCGGGCGGGCTCCAGGCTCCATGATTCGGGGCGGGGCGGAGCTGTCGTCCGTCGCCTCGACGGCGAATCCCGACACCTTTTTATTCTTTCCGTTCACTGATTGTGGTAATCCCTGTGTCGGGTGCGCCTAAGGGTCCAGCACGTGGACCCTTAAGAGCATTCAGGGGCGTTTTTGCTCCTATCGGTCCAATCCGTGGACCCATAGGATCACCGGAGAGGGTATTACCGGCTGGAATAACGGATAAGTAGAGCCCTGGAGCGGGCGCCGACACCTCCCCGGACACAAAAACTTCTCCGGGAAGAAGTTGAAGGCGGGATATAAAAGGGGTATAAAAAAGGAATGGCGCCGAGGGGCGCCATTCCGGGAAAAGTCGGGCCGAGTCCGGACTAGAGGTTGAAGGCGGAGAACTCGATGTCGTTGGCGAGACGGTCCTTCAGGGCCTTGTTCTCGGTGGCCTTGGCGAGGTTCGCCTTGACACCGTCCTCATTGCCGCGGCGGGCGGCGATGATGGCCTTCAGATACTGGCAGTCGAGGCTATTGCAATGGATCGCCTCTTCAGCCTTGTCGAGCTGGTCGGTCAGGATGTAGGCCAGGGCGATGTTGTGGCAACAGCCCTTCGCGTTCTGGAGGGTCTTGACGGCCTCGTTGTACTGACCGTTCAGGATCTGGACGGCACCGAGGTTGGCGACTGCGTCTTCCGTCTTGGAGGAGCTGAAGTAGCGCTCGGCGGCGGCGAGGTCACCGTTGCGGAGAGCGACGACACCGAGGGCGTTCTGGACGTCGGCATCCTTCGGATCGGCCTTGGCGAGGGCGGCGGCAGCCTTGTCAAGCTTGCCCTGGGCAAGGGCGAGGGCGCCGAGGTTGTACTGGGCGCGGGCGCTGTTGAACTTGGTGACGGCCTTCTCATAGAGGGTCTCCTTCGTAGCCGGCTCCTTCACGAGGGTAGCGGCGCGGAGAAGGGCCTCCTCGTCGAGGACGTTGATGTTCTGGTCGATGAGCTTGAGGAGCTCTTCCGGGGTGTAGTTCTCATACTCGACATTCGCGATGAAGCGGGCACGGCGGAGTTCCGGAAGGACCTCCCCCTTGAGGGTCGTGTAGACCTCGGACATGTTGCGGATTTCGCTTTCACGGACAGCCGGGTCGCTGTACATGGAGAGGACGCGGAGGATCAGGTCCTTGTCTTCGATGTTGGACTCGCTGACGAGTTTCTGGAAGCCTTCCCAGTCCTCACCGACGCTCTTGACGGCCGGATCGGCGACTTCGTGGCCCTTGGTAACTTTCTGCCAGGCCTTGGAAGCGGTCTCGGAACGCTTGCCGGAGAGCTTGTTGTTCAGGTCGACGGCGCCTTCCGGAGAAGCGTAGGCAACGATCTCGGTACCGGTGATCTTCGCTTTGTCATTGGCCTTGAGGGCGTCGACCGCCTCGAGGAATTCCTTGATGGACTTGCCCTTGAGCTCGGAATTGCGAACCTCGGAGCTGTTCACCTTGTACAGGATCTGGCCTTCGGCCTTTCCGGCATAGGTATCCTGGTAGTTGTCGGCCTTGTAGGAAACGATACCGTTATCCTTGACCAGCATGTAGGTTGTGTTGACACCGTCGGCAACCTTGCGGACCGGCAGGGCAAGCTCTTTGTTCTTTGCCTTGACGACGCCGCGGAGCTCCAGGTAGGACTTCTCCATGCCCTCGACGAACGGGAAATGGATCTTCTCAGTCACGGTCTGACCGGCGGAGGAGACAACCTTGTAGTTGTCCTTCACCTTCTCGCCCTGATAGATGAACGGAGCCATCTTGGCCTCGCCGCCCTGATAAACGAGGACGGGGGTAACTTCGAGGATCGCCTTCGGGTTGAAGTAACCGTCCGGATAAGTTACGGAAACAGTGGCGTCGACATTGCCGGCGACCGCTTCAAGGACTTCCGGGTTACATACGACCTGGACATTCTCGGCCATCTTGACCATCTTCTCGGCGGAAGAACAGGCAACCGCTGCGACCAGAACGGCGGCGGCTGCAATCAATCTGAGTGCTTTTGTCATATTTGTAAAAAAATTTAAAGAGTTCTTGAATGCTTACTCTGAAATGCAAATATAATCAATAAAATTAAATAATTGTGCTAAATTTGCACAACTATGGAATTACAGGCATTAAAGAATAAATTTGACATCATAGGCAACGATCCCGCGCTTAACCTGGCGCTGGAAACCGCCGTCAAGCTCGCTCCGACCGACCTGTCGGTCCTGATTACCGGTGAAACGGGATCCGGAAAGGAGAATATATCGAAGATCATCCATCAGTTCAGCCTCCGCCGGAACGGGAAGTTTTTCTCGGTCAACTGCGGCGCCTTCGCCGAGGGGCTGATCAACTCGGAACTCTTCGGCCATGTCAAAGGCGCCTATACCGGGGCGTCGGACAACCGGTCCGGCTATTTCGAAGAGGCGAACGGCGGAACCCTCTTCCTCGACGAAATCGCCGAACTCCCCCTCCTTTCGCAGGCACTCCTTCTCCGTGTCCTCCAAAACGGGGAATACCGCAAGGTCGGCAGCAACAAGGTCGAGCGGACGGATGTCCGCGTCATCGCCGCGACGAACATCGACCTGTACGACGCCGTCCGGCGCGGGAAGTTCCGCGAGGATCTCTACTACCGGCTCTCCGCTGCCCGCATCCGCGTCCCTTCCCTGAGCGAACGGAAAGACGATATCTACCTGCTGTTCAGAAAGTTCACCTCTGATTTTTCGGAGAAATACGGCATGTGCAAAGTCGCCCTGACCGACGACGCCATCGCCCTCCTCCAGAGCTACCGCTGGCCCGGGAACATCCGCCAGCTCATGGGCTTCACCGAGGCCCTGACCGCCCAGGAATCCATGAAAATCACCCCTACGACCCAGCGGATCATCCTCGACGCCGCGACCGTGGCACAGTATATGCCGAAGGAGCAGGGACCGAATCTTCCCGCCGTCTATGAAGGCGACCGCGGAGGAAGCCTGAGCGACGCCGAAAAACAGGCGATTTTCAAGGCCATCCTCGACCTCAAGCAGGAAGTGGACGCTCTCAAGGCCGAAATCCACCGGGGCCCGGGCGACATTCCCCGCCCTGCGGAACTCCCCCACCACGGCGAAGAACCGATGGAAGCGGAATGGCAGGGAGAGACTGCCCCGAGGCAGGAGACAAAGCCCCACGTCAGTTTTTCCGGCGATTACGACCTCCCGGAAGAACAGCAGCAGGCGGAAGATGGCGGTCATTCGATGAAAATGAAAGAGATCCTGAAGGAAAACATCCGGAAGGCCCTCGAGAAACATGGCGGCAACCGGAAAAAGGCCGCCGAAGAACTCGGAATCTCCGAACGGACGATCTATCGGAACCTTCCGGAAGAATTCCAAAAAGGCAGAAAGGCATGAAACGAAGGCTGCTCACCCTCCTCGCCCTGATACCGCTCGTCATCGCGTGCGGAATCTATTCCTTTTCCGGAACGTCCATCCAGGCCGACGTCAAGACAATCACCATCCCGTACGTCGAGTACAAGGCGCTCCGGGTCAACCCGTCCCTGTCGGCCAACCTGACCCAGGCCCTCCAGGAAAAGTACCGCAAACTCACGAATCTCGAGCAGGTCGACGTGGACGGGGACCTCGAGGTCGCCTGCGAGATCACCGGTTACGATGTCGCCGCAACGGCGGTGACCGCCGATGAAGTCGCGGCGCAGAACCGCCTCACCGTGGTCGTCCACTGCGTATTCACCAACCGGAAATACCCGGAAGAGGATGTCGACCAGAACTTCTCGGCCTATGCCGACTACGATTCGACCCAGTCCCTCGACGCCGTCGAATCCTCCCTCTGCCAGACGATCATCGAGACCCTCTGCGAAGATATTTTCAATGCAACCGTAGCGCAATGGTAGACAGCAGGATCCAGCTCCGCTCCCTCTCTACGGGAGAACTGACGGGCATCATCAATATCTACCCCTGGTTCGGAGGAGCCCGGAAGGAACTCTGCCGGAGGCTCGCCCGGGAAGGCGGTGCCTCCGAAGAGCAGTTCGCGGACATGGCCCTCCACATCCCCGCGCGGGAGAAAATCTACCGCCTGCTCCGGGAACCGGCCGTCATACGCCGGGAAGTCCCGGAAAAGCCGGCCATGGCCAGGCAGGAGCCTGAAAAGCCCCGGGAAGAACGGACGGCGGCGCCCCGCCCGCAGGCCACCCCGAGGGTCAGGGTCGCCGGCGGCGACTATTTCTCCGCATCCGACTACGAACAGGTCGGGACCGGCGGGGAAGACCTGCTCACCGGCATCCGCATCAAGGCCAGGAAGGAACCGTCCGATGAAAAACCTTCAAAAGACATCTCTGAAACCTATCAGACTGAATCCCTTGCCGAGATCTTTGCGGACCAGGGCTACCCCGAAATCGCAAAACGCATTTATTCCAAACTTATTTTGGTTAATCCGGAAAAAAGTGCTTACTTTGCAAGCCTTATTGAAAAATTAGACTGAAAAAATATGAAATTAGCATTTACTATCCTGGTGGTCCTCATCGTTCTCGCAGCGGTGCTCCTCACGATTGTCGTCCTTCTCCAGAACGGCAAGGACGGAGGTCTTGCAACCAACTTCACGGCCGCCAACCAGGCTCTCGGCGTACGTCAGGCCGCTTCCTCCCTGGAGAAAGCCACCTGGACCCTCGTCGCCGTCATCCTCATCCTTTCCGTCGCCAGCTCCCTGACCCTGAAGCACTTCTCGGACAACGCCGCGCAGGACGCCGTCTCCACGGAAATCCTCAACCAGCCGGCCGCCGACGAAGCTCCCGCTTTCCCGACCGGTGTTCCGCAGGTCGACCCGACCCAGCCGGCACCCGCTCCCGCTCCCGAGCAGTAGCGCACGAAACCGTCTCACTGACAATTTGTCAGTAAAAAGATAACGGAATACGATTTGATGATAGCCGTTTGCCCCCTCGGGCAGACGGCTGTTCCCTCTTATATATGCGGCACGCCTGTCCGGCAAGGGCAAAAAGGAGATAAAAACTATGACGGACAATAACAATTCATTCCTCGGCAGATTTGCCATCAACCTCAACGAACAGGCCTCACACGGAAAACTCGACCCGGTCATCGGCCGGGACGACGAAATCCGCCGGGTGCTGCAGATCCTCTCCCGGAGGACGAAGAACAACCCGATCCTCGTCGGCGAACCGGGTGTCGGAAAAACCGCGATCTCGGAAGGGATCGCCCAGAAAATCGTCAACGGCCAGGTCCCCGAAAACCTGAAGTCGAAGACGGTCTACTCCCTGGACATGGGCGCCTTGATCGCCGGCGCGAAATATCAGGGCGAATTCGAGGAACGGCTCAAGGGTGTCGTCAAGGAAGTCGTTGATTCCCAAGGGGAAATCATCCTATTCATCGATGAGATCCATACCCTCGTCGGCGCCGGACGCACCTCAGGTGCGATGGACGCGTCGAACATCCTGAAGCCTGCCCTCGCAAGGGGCGAACTCCGGACAATCGGCTCGACGACCCTCGACGAATACCAGAAATACTTCGAGACCGACAAAGCCCTGGAACGCCGATTCCAGATGGTCATGGTCGATGAACCGTCCACCGCGGAATCCATCTCGATCCTCCGGGGACTGAAGGAAAAATACGAGAATCACCACAAGGTCCGGATCGAGGACGACGCCCTTATCGCGGCGGTGAACCTGTCCCACCGGTACATCACGAACCGGTTCCTCCCGGACAAGGCCATCGACCTTGTCGACGAGGCTGCCTCCAAGCTCCGGCTGGAGATGAACTCCGTTCCGGAACCGATCGACGATCTCAACAGCCGGATCCGCCAGCTGGAAATCGAGAAAGAAGCCATCAAGCGCGAAGGCGTTTCCCTGAAGATGGAGAAGATCGACGCGGAACTCGCGGAAGCAACCGCCGAGCGGGAGCAGCTGATGCGGCGCTGGAACGATGAAAAGGAGATCCTGAGCGGCCTGCAGAACGCCCGCCAGCAGATCGACGACTATAAGATCGAGGCGCAGGCGGCCGAGCGCGCAGGCGACTACGGGAAGGTCGCTGAACTGCGTTACGGCAAGATCGCCGCGGCCCAGAAGACCATCGACGAACTCTCCGCCAAGGCTTCCGCCATCGAACATCCGATCATTACGGAAGCGGTTACCCCCGAAGACATCGCCGAAGTCGTCGCGAAATGGACCGGAATCCCGGTTCGGCGCATGCTGGAAAGCGAGAAGGAAAAGCTCTTGCGGATGGAGACCGAGCTCCACAAGCGGGTCGTCGGCCAGGATACGGCCATCCGGGCCGTTTCGGACGCCGTACGACGCAACCGGGCAGGCCTTTCCAACGAGAAACGGCCGATCGGATCGTTCCTTTTCATGGGCACGACCGGCGTCGGCAAGACCGAACTGGCGAAGGCCTTGGCGGAATTCCTCTTCAACGACGAGAACATGATCACCCGGATCGATATGAGCGAATACCAGGAGCGGCATACCGTCTCCCGGCTCGTAGGCGCCCCTCCGGGATATGTGGGATATGACGAAGGCGGACAGCTCACTGAGGCCGTGCGGCGGAAACCGTATTCCGTCGTCCTCCTCGATGAAATCGAGAAGGCCCATCCGGATGTCTTCAACGTCCTCCTGCAGGTGCTCGACGACGGCCGTCTGACCGACAACAAGGGCCGGACCGTGGACTTCAAGAATACGATCCTGATCATGACCTCGAACGCAGGAGCGGACATCATCCAAAGCTATATGGAACGGCTTCCGGAAGTGACCGGGGTCGACCTCCAGGCCCTCGCCCGCCGGAGGGAACTCCTCGACGAGTGCCGCGACCGGGTCACGGACGTTCTCAAGCAGACCGTACGTCCGGAATTCCTCAACCGGATCGACGAGATCATCATGTTCGACCCGCTGACGAAGGCGGACATCCGCGACATCCTCCATATCCAGATGGAAGATCTGCAGAAGAAACTGTCCGACAACGGAATAACGGTCACCTTCACCCCTGCCTTCGAGGACCATATGGTCGAGCATGGGTATGATCCGGCCTACGGCGCGCGGCCGATCAAACGGCTGATGCAGCGGGAGCTCGTCAACCGGCTCGCCAAGGCGATCCTGGACGGAAGCGTCCGCCGCGATTCGACCATCACGGTCGACGCAGCCGGCGGCGAAGTCCTGCTGAAAAACTGATCCTAACGCTCAAAACCGAATTTTTTCCGGAACTTACCGAGAGCCCCCCTGCCCTTCAGGACGAGGGGCTTTTCAATTGTCTGGGATTCGATTTCCCTCCTGCTGTCCTTGTGGATCACATCGAGACGGTCCGGATATTTGTACACCAGGCCGTCGGTCGGCCGGGCGTGATAGCGGCAGAGGATATGGCCCGGAACGATCCACACATTATCTTCCATGGTAATGGAGGCATACCAGGCATTGAACAGGCGTATGCCGCAGTTCTCGGTATTCTCGAAACGGTTGCCGCGGATCACGAATCCGTCCGTCTTCGCCGTCGTGTCATAGAACATCAGGTGGGCCGCATTCGGATTCCAGCGCTGGAGATGCCCCCAGCCCTTCCCTGCATCCCGGCAGACGTTGTTCTCAAAAATCACATTCTCCGTTACGGCTCCGTCTCCCTGCTGCCAATACTCATAGGAGTATTCGCAATTCCATACTTCATTCCCCCGGAAGACGATATTCCGCTGGACGGCGCCGGGGACGCTGGACTGGTTCGTCAGGCCGGCGTCCCAGCACTCCCAGACCCGGCAATTCTCGACAAGCACGTCTTCCGCTCCGCCCCAGAACTCGATCCCGTTTCCATAGCGCACGCTGCGCCCTTCATTATCGATATAATTGGTGCTCCCTCCTATCCAGCAGATGTCGCAGTTCCGGACGGTGATGCCCCGGACATTGCCGCCGCCGATCCCGTGGGCGGCTCCGAACCTGAGCCACAGACCCTCATAGGTAACATTCCTGCATCCCCGCCGTTGAAAATGATGTTGCCAATTTCCGTCTCGGAAGGCAGGACGCATCGCCAGAGCTTTTTCCCGACTTTCTCCCAGCGGGAAGCGGCTCCGGCGTCAACGGACGGCTGTATGACCGGCTTGATTCCTTCTCCGTAGCTGCCGTAACCGACCGGGGCGGAGATTTCCCCCGACGAGGGTCTCAATTGACCGCGGAAGACATCTCCGCAGCGGAAGAGGACCCGGTCTCCGGGCCTGAGAGCCGCTCCGTTCACCTTGGCCAGACTCTTCCACGCCGTCTCCGGAGAAAGGCCGTCGTTCCGGTCATCCCCCGTACCGCTGACATAGTAAGTCCTTCCCGCGCCTGCCGCAAAGAGCGAGAGCGCGAGAAAGAGGATTACGGCGAGGATCTTTCTCATCTTTCCTCGATGACCTTGCCGTGATCACGGGCGACGGTCGCTTTCCAGAGATCCGTGTAGCCCGGCCAGGCAATCTTGGAAGGGATTTTATCGGAATGCTCGGAATGCCTGAACGTTCCGTCTGCCTCCTGGTCCTTGACATTGCCGTCGATGTATTTGATGAGAAGGAGCTCCTCGAGGGAGGTCCAGGCCGCGAACTGGTCCTGGGCGGTCCGGACGGTATAGTCCGTCAGGAAACGGGTGACTTTCTTGAAGGGATCCTTTCCTCTCCTGAGGGCACGCTGGACCTTCTTCGGACGAGCCATGGCGGCATTGTACAGGGCCATCGCCTCTTCGTCCGCCTTCCGCGTGGCAACCTCCATCTGGTCGTTCTCGAAGGCATCGATGGCGCTTCGGACGGTCGGAGCCATGATGTTGTACATCTTGTAGCAGGCGTTGGCGATGCGGTTGTTCATCCAGAACGATGCGGTCGGCGAGTAGTGCAGCAGGTCGCCGTTCCCTTCGCGGAAGCACTCCGGGACCTCGGTCGTCGAAGTATAGATCGGGGTCACGTAAGAAGTTGCAGCATCGTCGGTTCCGAACCAGAAAATGCCTCCGATCTCGTCCGGGAAGGCACTCCGGGCCTGGCCGACAAACCAGAATCCGGTCTGCTGGGTCGCGATCGCGCGCTCGTTGATATACTTTTTCCCGTCCACCTCGAAACCCATCGGGCGCCAGCGGTACGGAAGGGCGTTCCCGCCCGCTCCGATGTCTTGGGTCATGTCCATGGGGGTGCCTTCATAATGGTCCCGCATCACGTCGGCGACGGCCTTGGGGGTCACCTTCTTCTTCGGGAAGATGAAAAGCGGCATGGACCCTTCGAGGTCATAGCCCATCGCATAATCGAGATAGGCGGAAGCCGGTTCCGTATGGGATTTCCCCTCGTCGTCGACCCAGGTGAACTCCCCTTCACCGAGGATGTTGAAAGCGCTCCAGGCGCGGGCGTCGCAGCCGCGGACCGTTCCGAAATCGGGCGGGCAGTAGGTGCGGGCGAAATTGAAGTCCTTGTCTTCTCCGTCGAACCATCCCATCTTGCGGGCGACCGAAACCACGTCGGGAGCGTACAGGCAGTTCTCGGGATCATCGAGGGGGAAGGTACCGATGCGGGCCTGGTTGGCATGGGCGCAGATCGCCCCCTCCGGGAGGCGCCGGGCGACCCAGACGATGCCCTTGTCCTCCGGACCCTTTCCGACCAGGTCCATGACCCAGGCTTCGTTCTTGTCCGCGATGGAGAAGGTCTCCCCTTCGGAGGCATAGCCGTGTTCGTTGGCAAGGGCGACGATGGTCGCGATCGCCTCCCGGGCGGTCGAGGCCCGCTGCAGGGTGATGTAGATCAGGGACCCGTAGTCGATCCCGCCGTTCTTGTCTTCGAGCTCAGGCCGGCCGCCCCATGTCGTCTCCCCGATGATGAGCTGGCGCTCGTTCATGTTTCCGATCGTCCGGAAGGTATGGGCGACCTGGGGAATCTCGCCCAGATACCGGTTGGAATCCCAGTCGTACACCTTCAGGAGGCTCCCCGGAGCCCAGTCTGCCGCGGGATGGAAATACAGTTCCCCGAAAAGGTAATGGGAATCGGCGGCGTACGAGACCATGACGGTCCCGTCGGCGCTGGCGCCTTTTGAAATGATTACGTTGGTACAGGCTTTGCTGTCAAGGGATGCGGCGAGGCCCAGAACAAGGGCCGCAGCGGCGGCGAGAAGGTTGTTTCTCATCGTTTTGAACATTGATATTATTTGACTATTTTTGTCCGGTTTTACGTTTTACAAATTTAACGATTTTTTGAAATGAAACGTTGGTTGACCATGATAACTTCCCTTCTCGTCGCGGTTTCCGCCTTCGCCCAGCAGCAGCCGCCGACTCCGGAAGAGCTGGAAAAGCAACTGATGGAGTACGTCGACAAGGAGGTCCAGCGCCTCTCCGGCATGCTGAAGCTGGAGTACTGGCAGGAGTTCTACGTCGATTCGACCCTGGTCCACGACCTGCACGCCATGCAGGACGAGATGAAGGCCCTCCAGGAGAAGAAAGTGGCCAATGTGGATATGTACACCTCCGTCAGCGACAAGTGGCAGGAGCAGATCTACGATACCTACCACAAGTTCTTCACGGACGAGCAGTGGGAGCGCTATCTCAAGAGCGGCGCCGCCCGGGACAAGAAAGCCCGGGACAAACGGAAAGCCAAGTTGGAGAAAAAATAGTTATCTTTGCAGGATTAAAATTGGAACCTTATGAAAGAAACGATAGAGAAGATTCTCGCGGAACTCAATGAGCTCAAGTGCAGCACGCAGAAAGAAGTGGAAGAGGCGCGCGTCCGTTTCCTCGGAAAGAAAGGGGAAGTAACGGCGCTGTTCGAGGAGTTCAGGACCGTTCCCGCCGAGATGAAGCGCGAGTTCGGCAAGACGCTCAATGAACTGAAGAAGCAGGCGACGGCCAAGATCGAAGAACTGAAGAACACCATCACCGACACGCAGGTGGCCTCCGCGCCGAAACAGGACCTGTCCATGCCGGGCGATCCGATCGAAACCGGTTCCCGCCACCCCGTCTCCATCGTCCGCCAGCAGATCGTCGACATTTTCCGGAAGTTCGGCTACGATGTCGCCGAAGGTCCCGAGATCGAGGATGACTGGCATGTCTTCGAGGCTCTCAATTTCCCTCCGAACCACCCGGCCCGCGAGATGCAGGACACCTTCTTCGTATCCAACGGCCATCTGAACCCGCTCCTCCTCAGGACCCATACCTCTTCGGTCCAGGTCCGCACCATGGAGACCCAGTCCCTTCCGATCCGCGTGATCTGCCCGGGCCGCGTTTTCCGCAACGAGGCGATTTCCGCCCGCGCCCACTGCATCTTCCATCAGGTCGAGGGACTCTACATCGACAAGAACGTCAGCTTCGCCGACCTGAAGCAGGCGATCCTCCTGTTCGCCCGCGAAATGTTCGGCGCCGACACCGAGATCCGGATGCGCCCGTCCTATTTCCCGTTCACGGAGCCGTCGGCCGAGGTCGACGTCAGCTGCAACATCTGCAAGGGCAAGGGCTGCAACATCTGCAAGGGAACCGGCTGGCTCGAGATCATGGGCTGCGGCATGGTGGACCCGAACGTCCTCGAAGCCAGCGGCATCGATTCGAAACAATACAGCGGTTTCGCCTTCGGAATGGGAGTGGAACGCATCGCGATGCTCAAATGGCAGGTCAACGACCTCCGTCACTATTTCGAGAACGACCTCCGCTTCCTCGGCGAGTTCTCAACCGCTACGGAAGTCTAACCGAAAATGCGTTCCGGTCTACAAACGGATATGTCAAACCGGATCATAAAAACCATCGCTCCCTTATTCGGAGCGGTCATCTTTTTCATCGGGTCCTTTGTCGCCGCCGCGCAGACGCCCGGGATTTTTGAGGAAAACCGTTATCGCGCGGCCGGCTGCCATGCCCCCTATGAAGCACCCGCGTTCCATGACACACCGGCTCCGGAGGGCTACAAGCCTTTTTACGTGAGCCATTTCGGGCGTCATGGAAGCCGCTTTCAGACCGGGACCTCGGTATACGAGGCGGTCCTTCCCTTCCTGGATTCCATGGCTGTTTACAAGAACCTCACGCCGGAGGGAGATTCCCTCCGAAAGGAACTGCACCTGATCCTGGAAGCCACCACGGGCTATGTGGGAATGCTCACCTCCCGGGGACACGAGGAACACCGCCAGATCGCGGAGCGCCTCTGCAGGAGGGTCCCGGACGTCTTCCGCCAGGAAGACCGCCCCGGGATACAAGCCGTCTCCACCATGGTGCCCCGTACTCTGGAGAGCATGACCTCGTTTGTCAACGAGATAAAGGGGTTCGCCCCTTCGCTTGACATCCGTACCCGGGGCGTCGGGTATATCTCCGTGAAAGTTCCGGGGGAAACACAGAAACGGCAGTCAGCGATCTACAGGCCCCTCCGCGACTCCCTCATACACAACACCCCGGCTGCCGGCAGTTTCCTGGCACGGATACTCAAGAACCCCAGTTCCGTCGTACAGTCTGACCGGGATCCGGCGTATCTCGCCTATCAGCTTTTCGCCGCTTCCTGCGGAGCGGGTTGTCTCGACATCCGGGTGGATCCGCTGCGTTTCTTCACCGCTTCCGAATGTGCGGAGTTTTTCCAGCCCTGGAATCTCTCCTTCTGCGCCCGCTACGGCACGATGGATTCAGGGGTGGAACGGACCTACACCGAGTCCGCTATGTTAGCCCGGCATATCATCCAGGAAGCCGACAAGGCGCTGGAGGGCAACGGCCGCTGTGCCGACCTCCGCTTCGGCCACGACGGCCAGGTGGGACCTTTCCTTCGCCTCCTGGGCGTAGAAGGCTATGACAGGGAAGTCGACCCGCGCGACGCCGCTTCCCTGTGGCCATCCTGGAAGTACATCCCGATGGGTTCCAACGTGCAGATGATTTTTTACCGCTCCGGAAAGGACGGGGATCTCGTGAAAGTGCTGCGCAACGAAAACGAAACCCTGATTCCCGGTCTCGCTCCTGTAAGCGGGCCGTACTACCGGTGGAGCGACCTCCGTACCCACATCCTCAAGCGTCTGGGAATGTATGTTCCCCTGCCCGGGTACTATGGAAAGTATCTGTCCGACATGGCGGAAAAGATCCGGGAACTCCGCAAGGATGAAGCCGACGGCTTCTATTTCTGGACCGACTGCCATTATCCCGAAAACGCCGGAAACTCTCCCACCATGCTCGAGTACCTTCTCGACCATGCCGGGGCCGCGAAGGTGATTTTCGGCGGCGACGCCACCCTCAACGGCAATGCCCTGACTCCCGGGATCGAAACCTTCTACGCGTCGCTCCTTCAGATGGGGAAATACGGTGGCCTGTATCCCGTGCGGGGCAACCATGATTTCACCTCCGACACCCATTCAGACAAGCCCGGCGAGATCCTGGGCACTTTCCCGGTCGCGTCCTGTCTGTCCGGATTCCGGGGTGCCGGTGCGGTAGCCCCCGAGGGAGACCCTGCAGCCAATTACTATTATGTCGACAATGCCCGGGCCCATCTCAGATACATTTTCGTGGACTCTACCGAAGAGGTGTCGGACGGCCGGGTCGTCTATGGCATTTCAGACCGGCAGCACCGGTGGATTGCCTCCACGGCCCTGGGTTCCCTTCCCGACGGCTGGGATGCGGTGGTGCTTTCGCATGTTCCCCTCTCCTTGGAGAAGTACCCTTCCCTGAAGAGTGTCGGCACGGAAACAGCGGCCTCCGGGCGGGTACTGTTCTTCCTGTCGGGGCATCATCACCGTGATATGGAATCCACCATAGGCGATGTGTTCAAAGTCGTCACCGCGGCCGACCGCCTGTTCGGCTCCGGCGACAAGTCCAGGCCTTACGCCGCTCCGCTGCAGCCCAGGAAAACCGGAACGGTCTATGAGCAGACATTCGACTATGTGTCCATTTCAGCGAAACACGACGTCGTAACGATGGTGCGCGTCGGCCGGGGCGCCGACCGCATCTTCCATCTCGTCCCCATCGAACTCTCGAAGGGGGAAAGATACAAACTGCCGACCCGGGCGGGCAATAAATGGTTCGCCTGTGACGCGGAGGGCAATCCGGACTCCACGGTGGTGTCGGTTTCTTCCTCGGGTGCGGTTAAAGCCCGCTCGGACGGGAACGCTATCGTCGTCTGCCGCGACAAGTCCGGTGCATGTACCTTTTATATGATCGTGGTATCCTGACCGGAATCGTGACCAGCACAAAAAAGAGACTGACCTCGAATCGGGGTCAGTCTCTTTTTTTACTTTCCGTTAGTTCCGCAGCGACTATTTGTCAACGACGCAGACGGAAACACGGTTCTCTTCCGGAGTCGGATACGGGTTGACGGTGTCACCAAAGTCTTCCGTGGAGATACGGTCAGCGGCGATGCCGGCGGCCTTGAGGGCCTTGGCGACGACGGCTGCACGGCCGACGGACAGTCTCTTGTTGATCTTGGCGTTACCGGTAGCCTTGTCAGCATAAGCCTTGATGGAGACCTTGGTGTCCGGGTTGGCGTTCAGGAAAGCGACGAGTTCGTCGATCTTGATCTGCTCGGAAGGACGGATTTCGGTCTTCGCACGCTCGAAGTAGACATACTTGGTGAGAGGCTCCCAGACGGGGGCGGCGACGACAGGCTCGGCAGCCTTCTCGACGACCGGTTCCGGTTTCGGTTCCGGTTTCGGTGCGGGCTTCGCAGGCTCGACCGGGACGACGGGGGCAACAACCGGAGCGGCCTTCTTGGCCTTACGGCCGAAGCAGAAGGTAAGACCGGCGAGGGCGTTCAGCTGGAAGTCAGCCTTGGAGCCAACCTTGGAGTTGAACTGGTCCATCAGGAAGTTGGAGTTGCACTCGAGGTTGAGGGCGACAGCGTCAGAAAGCCTGAAGTTGAAGCCGAGACCGGCACGGGCGGCCGGGAGGATCTTGGAACCCTGCCAGAGATAGTTCTCCGGAGGGAAGTGCTCCTTGACCGCGTTGGCCTCGTCGTTGTTGAATGCATAGTTCGCACCCAGACCGGCGAAGAGATACGGGCTGATGAAGCTGTCGCTGCAGCCGCCGAGGAGGAGGTCTACCGCACCTTCAACAAAGTTGAATTTGTAGACACCGCCGTTGGTCACATAACCCTTACCCTGCCAGCCGTTGACATTGAGGCGGGCGCCGAGGGCCGGAGAGAACTGGTAGCCGATGGAGGCCGCAGCTGCCGGGGAAAGGAGTTTCGCAAAGGAAGTCTCGCCGATGGTATGGGCGGCACCTCCCTGAAGCTGCATGAACCAATGAGGATTGAAGTCACTGGTCTGCGCCGTCATGACCGTTGCAGACAGCACAACAGCAGAGATGATACTGATGATCTTTTTCATAAGAAAAATAATTTGAGTATAAAGTTGAAAATTAATCTTCTTCCTGTTCCTGGGCGGCGTACTCGGCGAGGAGCTTCGTCTGGACATCGGCCGGGACCGGCTGATACTCGGAGAAGGTCATCGTGAAGGTGGCGCTGCCGCCGGTGAGGGAGCTGAGGACGGTCGAGTAGCGGTAGAGCTCTGCGAGCGGAACGCGGGCGTGGAGGACGGTGAAGCCTTTCTCCATATCCTGGTTCATGATCATGCCGCGACGGGTGTTGAGATCGGACATACAAGGACCGACATAGTCGTTCGGGGTGATGATGTCGACATTGTAGATCGGTTCGAGGATCTTCGGACCGGCATTGCGGAAGGCCTCCTTGAAGGCGTTGCGGCCGGCGATGATGAACGCGATTTCCTTGGAGTCGACCGGGTGCATCTTGCCGTCATATACATATACGCGTATGTCGCGCGCATAGGAGCCGGTGAGCGGGCCCTCGGTCATCTTGTCGTTGATACCCTTGAGGATAGCCGGCATGAAGCCTTCGTCGATGGCACCGCCGACGACGCAGTTGATGTACTCCAGCTTGCCGCCCCACTCGAGTTCGAATTCCTGCTGGTTCTTAATCTTGAGTTCGGTTTCCTTACCGTCGATCTTGAACTTGTTGGATGCGGGTTCTCCCTCGATATACGGGCAGATGAGCATCGAAACCTCGCCGAACTGGCCGGCGCCGCCGGACTGCTTCTTGTGGCGGTAGGTCGCGGTCGCGACGCGGGTGATGGTCTCGCGGTACGGAACCTTCGGGGCATAGAGCTCGACATTGAGCTTGAACTCGTTGTTGACTCTCCACTTGACATAGTTGATATGCTGCTCGCCCATGCCGCTGAGGATGGTCTGGCGGAGCTCCTTGGAATACTCGACGTGGATCGTAGGATCCTGGGCCGCGATCTTGTTGAGCGCATCGCCGACCTTCGCCTCGTCGTTCTTGTCCGTCGCCTTGACGGCGCAGCGGTACTTGTAGTCCGGGAAGACCATGTGCTCGATGGCGTCGACGCCGGGAACGGCCAGGGTCGTATTGTACTTGCCGGCCTTGAGTTTCATGACGCAACCGATGTCGCCGGCGCTGATCTGGGAAACCTTCTCCTTCTTGGCACCCGCGACGGCGTAGATGGCGGAAAGACGCTCGCCGTTGCCGGTCTCGGGGTTCACGAGGTCGGCGCCCTCGTTGAGGGTTCCGCTCATTACCTTGAAGTAGGAGACTTCACCGAGGTGCTGCTCGACGGAGGTCTTGAAGATGAAGAGGCTCGTCGGGGCGGCCGGATCGCACTGCGGGGCCGGAGCGACGTTGACGATGAACTCCATCAGCCGGCGGACGCCGATGTTGGCCTTTGCGGAAACGCAGAAGACCGGCATCGTCTCGCCGCTGAGCATACCGGCGGTCAGACCCTGGCGGATCTCGTCGGTGGAAAGCTCCATCGTTTCGAAGAATTTCTCCATCAGTTCATCGGAACCTTCGGCGGCCTTCTCCATCAGTTCGGCGCGGAGTTCTTCGGCCTCGTCCGCATAGGCGGCGGGAATGTCGAGTTCCTCGTTCTTCGCGTTGTAGAACTTCATCGTGATGACATCGACGATGCCTTCGAGGCCCGGGCCCGGGTTGACCGGGAACTGGCACAGGATCGCGCGCTTGCCGAATTCCTCGCTGAGAGCGGCACGGACACCGTCCCAGTTGGCTTTCTCATGGTCGAGCTGGTTGACCGCGATGATCACCGGCTTGCCGTACTGTTCCGCATAGCGGGAGAATATCGTCGTACCGACCTCCACGCCAGCCGTTCCGTTCATCACGAGGACGGCACTCTCGACAACCTTGAAGGCGGAAAGGGCACCGCCGCTGAAATCGTCCGAACCGGGAGCGTCAATGACATTGATCTTGCAGTTCTTGAACTCTGCATAGAGCGGGGTGGCATTGATGGATTTCTGGTTCGTCTGCTCGAACTCCGTATTGTCGGAAACGGTGTTCTTGTCTTCAACGGTTCCACGGCGGTCGATCACTTTGCCTTCGAAAAGCATGGATTCGGATAACGTGGTCTTTCCGGATTTGGAACTTCCGATAAGGACCACGTTACGGATGTTTTGGGTCTGATAAGTTTTCATGTGGTATTATAAAAATTACTATTCGTTCTTTCTCTTAACTTGCAAATTTAATAAAAATTCAATCCAATCACAATTTTTATAATTAAATCCCGATTTTTCGTACCTTTGATGCATGGGAAAAGAGATTTCGCTTCAGCCTTTCCTGCAGCGCGGCCGGCTCGAAGCCGGCTGCGACGAGGCCGGACGGGGGCCGTTGGCAGGACCGGTCCATGCCGCCGCCGTCATCCTCCCGGAAGACTTCCACCACCCCCTGCTCAATGATTCCAAGCAGCTCTCGGAGAAACAGCGGGACCTGCTCCGCCCCATCATCGAGAGGGAAGCCGTCGCGTGGGCGGTCGAATCCGTCAGCGTCGATGATATCGACCGGCTGAACATCCTCTGGGCCTCCGTCACGGGCATGCAGCGGGCGGTCCTCCGCCTGGACCCCCGGCCGGTTTTCCTGCTCATCGACGGGAACCGTTTCCGGCCTTTCAGCACCTATGGATTCAACGATTACCGGATGGTCGTCCACGGGGATGCCACCTTCGCCAGCATCGCCGCCGCCTCGGTCCTCGCCAAGACCCACCGGGACGAATTCATGCGGAAAATCGCCGCCGACTTCCCCGAATACGGGTGGGACCGGAACATGGGCTACCCTACCCCGGAGCACATCGAGGCCATCCGCCGCTTCGGAATGACCCCCTGGCACCGGAAATCCTTCCACCCCAAAGAACTTGAACCGTCCCTATTTTGAATCTGCCGCGAATTTGTTACCTTTGTGGGCTACATAAATTTATCTGACATGAAAACGAGAATCCAGGAAAAATTCCGCACCCTTTTCTCCGAGACCGGAGATCTTTACGCATCCGCAGGACGCATCAACCTGATCGGTGAACATACTGACTACAACGGAGGATACGTCTTCCCCGGAGCGATCGACTGCGGCATCATGGCCGCCATCAAGGTCAACGGTACCCAGAAGGTCAAGGCCTATTCCCTCGACTACGACGAATTCGTCGAATTCGGACTGGGAGAGGAAGACGTGCCCATGCAGCAGTGGGCCCGCTACATCTTCGGGGTCTGCCGGGAAACCATCAAGCGGGGCGGAACGGTCGAAGGATTCAACACGGTCTTCGCCGGAGACGTTCCCCTTGGCGCCGGACTCTCCTCTTCCGCGGCCCTCGAGAGCACCTTCGCCTTCGCGATCAACGACATCTTCGGGAACCATATCGACAAGTTCGAGCTGGCCAAGATCGGCCAGTCGACCGAGCACAACTACTGCGGTGTCAAGTGCGGTATCATGGACCAGTTCGCCTCGATCTTCGGAAAGAAGGGATCGCTGATCCGTCTCAACTGCAAGACCCTCGAATACAAGTACTTCCCCTTCAATCCGGAAGGCTACCGCCTCGTCCTCATCGACTCCTGCGTCAAGCATGAACTCGCATCGAGCGCCTACAACAAGCGCCGCGCCTCCTGCGAGAACGCCGCCGCCGCGATCCGCAAGAACCACCCCGAAGTGGAATTCCTCAGCGACGCCAAGCGCGTCTGGCTCGACGAGGTCCGCGCCGAGATTCCCGAGGAAGACTTCCTCCGTGCCGAATACGTCATCGGCGAGGTCCAGCGCGTGCTGGATGTCTGCGACGCCCTTGAAAGAGGCGACTATGAGACCGTCGGCGAGATGATGTACCAGACCCATTTCGGACTCTCCCGCCTGTACGAGGTCAGCTGCGAAGAACTCGATTTCCTCAACAAACTCGCCCGCAAGATGGACGTGACCGGATCCCGCGTCATGGGCGGCGGCTTCGGCGGCTGCACCATCAACCTGGTCAAGGACGAACTCTACGACGCCTTCGTCAGCGCCGCCGTCACCCAGTATCAGGAGAAGTTCGGCAGGACGCCGAAGGTCTACGACGTCGTCATCAGCGACGGCGCCCGCAAACTTGAATAATAATACCCCATGAGCAGCAAAATCTCGAATCTCTGGAAGAAAGAGGACTGGCTTGCCGTATGGATCGGCGCCGTCATCATCCTGATCGGATGCATCGCCGTCCTGACCGGCGCGTTTGATTTCTCCGCCCTCAAGTTCTCGACCTGGACCGTCGGAGAAAACGCCCCGAAAGCCGTCGCCCTCGGCACCCAGCTGGCCTCATGGGCCTTCTGGCGCAAACTCCTGGTGACCGTGCTGACGCTCGGAATCCTGTTCACACTCGGCATCAAACTCCAGGGCGAAAGCGTCAAGAAATTCGTCCCGGCGTTCCTCTGCCTCTTCGTCATCGCCGTCGTCGTCCGCCTCGTCAGCGCCGAATTCACCCTCAACCGCTATCTGGAATGGGCCTTCTGGGCGCTCCTGATCGGACTTTTAATCTCCAATACGGTCGGGATTCCGGACTGGCTCCGCCCCGCCATACGCACGGAATTCTACATCAAGACCGGCCTTGTCATCATGGGCTTCTCGGTGCTCTTCTCGAACATCGCCAAGTTCGGCCTCTACGGCCTCGGCATCGCCTGGATCGTCACCCCGATCGTCATCATCTTCATGTGGTGGCTCGGGACGAAGGTCCTCAAGATCGACAACAAGCCGATGGTCATCACCCTCGCCGCCGCGACCAGCGTCTGCGGAACCTCCGCGGCCATCGCGACCGGAGCCGCCGCCGGCGCCAAGAAGAATGACCTTTCGATCTCGATCTCCATCTCGATCCTCTTCACGATCCTGATGATGGTCTTCGAACCGATGATCATCAAGGCCTGCGGAATGGGACAGATGATGGGCGGCGCCCTCATCGGCGGAACCGTCGACTCGACCGGAGCCGTCGTGCTCGCCGGCAGCGCCCTCGGCCCCGAAGCCGAGCAGGTCGCCTCGCTCGTCAAGATGATCCAGAATATCCTGATCGGATTCATCGCCTTCGCCGTGGCGCTCTTCTTCGCGACCAAGGTCGACAAGGATCCGACCCGGAAAGTCGGCGCAGGCGAGATCTGGACCCGTTTCCCGAAGTTCATCATAGGGTTCTTCGTGGCGTCCCTCGTCGCTTCCTTCATCATCCAGCCCCTGGCGGGCGCGGACAGCGTCAAGGCCATCAACGGCGTCCTCGACCAGTACAAGAACTGGGCGTTCGTCCTCGCCTTCACGAGCATCGGCCTCGATACCAATTTCAAGGAAATCTGGCGGAACATGCAGGGAGGCAAGGTCCTCTGGCTCTATGTCATCGGACAGGTATTCAACATCCTGCTGACCCTCTTCGCCGTCTGGTTCCTCCTCTCCGGCAAGTTCTTCCCGGTTCCGGTCCTCGGTTAGGATGGGACGGAAGAGGCTCATACGCATCATTACGGTAGCGGCCGCGGTCCTTGCGGTCGCTGCCGCTTTCTATATCATGGTCCATGGCCTGGGCCTGTCGGACCGGTTCGATTTCGGGGCGGGAGCCTATTATTACGCGGACATCCCGGGATTCGAGAAGATTATCCGGGATGATATCTTCCAGACCCGGGTTCCATTCTGGGTCCATGCCGTGCTTTTCCTTTCCTGGGGCTGGCTGATGTGGCGGCTCTGGATCTGGGTCGATCAAAAAGGCAAGAAATGACGACGGATTATTCCTATGTATGCCCCGGCTGCGGGGCCCAATTGACGGCTCCGTTCCCTAGCGGAATCAATGTCCGCACGGATCCTCGGCTCAAGGATGCCGTCCGGGACGGCTCCCTATTCGTTGCGGAGTGTCCCTATTGCGGACGACGGAACCTCCTCAAGGGGCAGCTTCTCTACCACGATCCCGACGAGCGCCTGATGATCTGGCTCTTGCCTGACGGGGACCCCGCCGAGGCTCGCCTGGAGGCGATTGAAAGCCAGCTGGAAGGACTCGAAGGCTACACCTTCCGCCGTGTTCCCGACGCCGGCACCCTCATCGAAAAGGTCAACATCCACGACGCCGGTCTCGACGACCGGGTCATGGAAATGTGCAAGTACGTCACCCGGATGGAACTTGCTGAAAGCCGGAAGGATCCGTCCCTGATGGACATATCCCTCAAATTTTTCCGGATGGACGGACCGGACAACCAGATCACCCTGACTTATCCCCGGGACGGGAAGATGGAAGGGCTCGAAATCGGATTCAATGTCTATGAGGACTGCCGGGGCATCCTCGCCCGCAATCCGGCCATCCAGGCCGGTCCGGGCTTCGCCCGCGTCGACGCCGACTGGATCGGACGCTACTTCCGCTGACTCCTCTAAACGCCCCGGTGGAGACTATCTGTTTTATTGGAACAACGCCGTCCCCGTTTCCGGAGACACGCCCGGAAGATGCTCTGGTCCCGTGAAGCAGAACACCTTGACACACAAACATTTGCGCGATTCCTCCCCTGCGTTTTGACATGGGAGAAATAGGCTAAATCATTATCTATCAGACACTTCCGCCTCACGATAAAAACAGCCTTGTCTCTGCACTTCCTTAGAAATCAACGTTGAAAAGGAGGGCGGCGTGGAACCGTTTTTCGCCGGTCGCGGCGAAAAGCGAACCGCCTTTGTACCCCAGCGTAACGCCGACGGAAGTGTCGAAGGGGATCCAGGCGAGCCCGCCGAGTTCGGCCGTCAGGTCCGTTCCTGCGGTGAAAAGATTCCCGGCCGCCGAGAAGGAATAATCGAGATGAGGAATCAGCAGGAAATTCTTGATATAGAGGACGGGAGCGAGGGCAGAAATATCCCCGAACGTAAAGGGGACGGCATAGTCGGCCGTTATCCTGACCTGCGAGGGAGCCTGCTTCGAGAGGAGAAGGCCGGCCGCCGATTCAAACCCGCGGGGAGCGATGGAAACGATATTATGGTTGATCCGGCCGTCCCGGGAAAGGGCGCCCTGGAGCATGGCGGTGAGTTTCAGACCCTGCTCGGGCAGGAATCCAGGCAGGTAGCCGTATACATATCCATAGCCGGTCGAGGCGAAGACGTCCCCGAGTCCGGGACGGAAGACCAGCCCCGTCTCGGCGCCGATGCCGAAGCGCGGATAGATCTTCGCTTCCGGCGTCGCAAGCATCCGGTATCCCCGGACGGAGGCCCTGACCGAGTGCGAGAAGAAGGTATCCCCAGGGACACCTCCGACGAAACGCCGCCGGCCAGGAAGGTCCGCGAACGGCTTGGAAATGGAGAAGAGCGTCTCGCCCGTAAAGTAGCAGTCGTTGCTTCCGGTCCACCGGACCTGCGGGATGACTCCCTGCAGGATGCCGCCCTTGTTGAAGACGAGGGGGACATAGGCCAGAAGGGAGGCGGAAGCCTGGGTATAGTCTCCGACGTGTCCGGTCAGGACCCGGTCTTCCGACGGCAAGTCCCGCCGGATCCCGTACCGGAGGGTATTCCGGTCATTGATGTCGAAAGAGGCCTCAAATACGGGATACAGGCCCGTGTAGGTCAGTTTTCCATGGAAGGAATGGCGCCAGTTCCCGTCCTTGTAGGGGTCCTTGTGGGCCGAGTAGCCGAGGTAACCCTCTGCAGTCCCGAGATCGTTCTGGAAGAGGCCGGTCAGGCCGAGGGAGGCGGTCTTGTAATCGATGTCGAAACTCGCCTCCATGATGTTGTCGATGTTGAACCAGACCGGGGCCCAGGAATGGAACCGGATCAGGTTCGGGAACTTCCGGTAGCGCTGCGGGGCGGAAAGGACGGACGGGTCGCGGGGGCCGGCGACGGAACCGCCGCCGGCGAGGACCCTTTCCTGGGCGGCAAGGGCGTCTTCGACCGGGCAGGGGCGTACCTCCTCATACCGGACCGGCACCTCCCGGAGGGAGTCCACGGGCGTCCTGAAGAGCATCATGCCGCCCCGGGTCTGGCTGCTGAAATACAAGTAACCGTCCTTCTCCGAAAAATCCGTCGCACCGTACCGGGCTGAAGTCACCCGGAACAGCCGTCCCGTCGCCGTTTCATAGCGGTAGAGTTCGTCCGCTCCGTCCCGGTCCGAGACGAACTCGATGCTCCCCTCCCCGTTCCCGAGGTTCTGCATGATGGCCGAGGCGGGCGGAAGGCACATCTCCCAGGTCCCGTCGTCATGGATCCGGTAAAGGCCGTATCCCCCGTCCGATATCGAACTGACATACAGCTTGTTACCGTCCCAGGCGGACTCGGTCGGCTGCTGCCCGTCAGGAGCGTGGAAACGCTTCCGGACCGACCCGTCCTCCGTGCTGACAAGGAGGACCGCCGCCCCGCCTTCATAAGGATATTCGACGACCGAAAGGAGGCTTCCGTCAGGGGACGGTTCGGGATTGTAGAGCCTTCCGTCCCGGGTCAGGTCATGCTGTTTGAAATCCGGGAGCGACATGTAGCGGATCCGCGAGGTATGGGCGAGGGTCCACCGGGGATCCCGTACGGTCTCGGACCAGTAGATGCGCCGTTTCACAGGGTCCCAGAAAAGGGAACTGGTTTCTTCGGCGAAAGGGCCGATCCGGGTCTCCCGGCCGTCCCCGACGAGGAGGAGTTCCGTTTCATTGACCTTCCCCTCACGACGGACGATCAGGCTGTCCCCGGCAGTGAGGCTGTGGATATAGTCGGTATGGAAGGAACCCGGCTCCGTAACCGCTTCCATGGGCATGAAGGGGGCCCGAGCGGCGGCCTGCTCCTGCCAGAGGATGTGGAAATGTTCGGAAATGTCCCGAAAGGAATCCCGGAAAGAACGCCCCGTCACCGCCCGGACGCTTTTCTGCATCGCTCCGATGGTCCAGGGACGGGCGGCCGTGCGGTCGTAATAGTTCTTCATGAACAGCGTATTCCCGTAGAAATAGCGCATCCCGGCGACGGTCATGTACCCGACTTTATAATAGTCCGGGGCGAAATCCCGGTAGGAGCCATAGCGCCAGCGGTACCAGTCGCGCCAGTCCCCTTCGTCGAAGGCGACACGGAAGTAATTGAGGAACTGTGCCGTACGGGCGCGGGAACCGCCGATGACAGCCGTCTCGAAAGCGACCGCGTCCCCCTCGGAAAGAGGCTGTCCGGCATAGAGAGCCCAGACGGCGGAGGGAATCAGCTGCCCGAAGGCGTAATTCAGCGGTTTCCAGATTCCGCGGTATCCGGCCTGGAGCTGGGCCAGGTGGCGGGGTTCATGGGCCGTCAGCGAGAATTCCCACGGGGCCGGATCCCCGCCGTATGGTTCGGGACGGGTGAAAATGTCCATCCGGTAGGGGGCGCAGAACATCGATGCGTTCGAATAGCCGTTATGGGTATGGAGGATGACCGGCGTGCGGGAAATCCATCCGGATTCCCCGGGGACCATGCCGATGCTCCGCCCTGTGGCTTCCCGGAGGCGTTCCAGGTCCATCGCGTAGACCCTCGCGAGGGAGTCGGTCCCTTCGGGATAGATGATCCTGTAGTTCGGCGTATCGATCCGCCACCAGCGGAGCCTCCCGGGGTCGGAACCCTGGGTAAAGAGCTGGGCCGCTGCGGAGAGAGGAAGGGCGAGAAGGACCGCCAGCGTCAGAATCATTCTTTTCATCGGGGATAAAGTTACGAGTTTTTCGTTAATTTTGTAATCATTAAGAATGAAAGACCATGCGGAAACCGCTTACCATACCGGGTCTGATCCTTCTGCTCGCGCTTGCTTTGTCCTGCGGCGGGAGGAAGGCCGCCGAAACGCCCCGGCTGCGGGAATTTCCCGTGGTCGGCGTGCCTTCGATGTACGCCGAGCCGGCCGAAGGGGCGGAATACGCCGCCGGCCGCTTCTGGGATGCATTCCTGGATACGTGCGTCCTCCATTACAGCGATTCCGCCGTGCTGAACGGAGTCCCGCTCAAGGAGGTCGAGGGGATGATGCCGGGCTATGTTTCCCTCCTGCTGGAGCTTCCCCCGGGAAAAGCCGTGGCCGCCGTCTCCCGTTTTTCCGGCCTTCTCGAATCTTTCGGAAAGAAATACCCCGACGCCTCTGTCTACGGAGAGATGGTCCGGCTGACGGAAAAGTATCTCTATGACCCGAACAGCCCGTACCGGGACGAGGATCTCTACCGGCCTTTCGCAGCCGCCCTTGCGGAGAGTCCCCTGACACCGGAAGACCGCCGGACCGGATACCGGCACGAGGCGCAGCTCTGCGCCCTGAACGCCCGGGGAAGCCGGGCGGCCGATTTCTCTTTCCTCGACGTTTCCGGCCGGCGGAGAAGCCTGTACGGCATCAAAGCGCCTTATGTGCTGCTGATTTTCGGGAATCCGGACTGCCGGGGCTGCCGGGAGATCCTTGCGAAAATCTCCGGGGACGCCCGCCTTTCCGCCATGGTCCGGGAGGGACGGCTGAAAGTCCTGGACATTTATATCGACGAAGACATCGCGGCCTGGAAGGCCGGGATCGGTTCCTATCCGAAGGAATGGATCAACGGATACGACCCCTCGCATACGATCCGGGATGACAGGGTCTACCACGTCCGGGCCCTTCCCTCCCTCTACCTGCTCGACGGAGACAAGACCGTCCTCCTCAAGGACGCACCCGCAGAGCGCATCCTCGGAGCGCTGTAGCCCCTACTCTTCCCAGGCGGGCAGGACCGGATATTGCGGCCTCTTGGCGAACCCTTCGTAATCGGCGGCCGTCGTGATCCTGCTGCAGGTGAATTTCCGGCCGGACCGGTCGTATACCACGACCTTGACCTTTGCGTCCGGATCCTTCAGGACATACTTGAACATATGGTAATTCTTTGAGCAGTAGTTGTTCCGGGTACTGCCCTGGGAATGACCGCGCCCGACGACGCCGACGTTGTAACCGATGGCCCACCAGTCCTTGCTGCCATCGTAGGGGGCTTCGAACTCGCTTGTCGTCGGGAGTTTTTCCAACTGTCCGCACAACTTGCCGTTTTCATAGACCTCGGACCGCCAGCCCTCGTCCCAGTTCCAGACATTGACGAGCAGGGTTCCGGGTCCATGCGCGAGACGGAATTTTTCATATTCCCCGCCGAATTCGGCGTCGCCCCGGTAGATGCGCATCTGGTAATCTTCCTTGAAATTCTGTCCCTTGTAGAGATCGGAGACGACTTCGTTGCCCCGGATGGACCATACGGAGTACCCGTTGGGAGAGCCGTCCGCGCAATTCTTGCTCCACCACCAGCATCCCGACATCGCCCCGGCGACAAATTCGCTGACGCCATTGCCGTAGTGCAGATGCTTGATCGTATGGGTATGGCCGCTGACGATCCGGGCATGCGGGGTGCGGGTGCCTAGAAGGTCCAGGACCCGCTGCATATTCGGAGATTTCTTCACCCCGTCTTCGAAGGGGATATGGACGCAGAGGATCACCAGCTTCCCTTCCGGGACATTGGCAAGGTCCTGTTCCAGCCATTTGACCTGGGCGTCGGAAAAGTCGCCGTGGTATTTCCCGGGAGCCCCGAAGCCTTCGAAGCAGACGTCGATCATGGAAATGATATGCACATCTCCCCGGTTGAAGGAGTAATTGGCCGGGCCGAACAGATCTTCGAAATAGCGGTTGCGCCGGAGAGAAATGGTCGGACTGGCTTCTTCCACCGCAGTCAGGGCATACTCGAAATCGTGGTTCCCGATCGTCTGGAACACCGGCATGCCCGTCTTTTCCGCGGAGAATTCTTCGCGGATGACCGGCAGCAGATAGTTGGTGTTGCGGAACCCCTCGCTGTAGGCGATGTCCCCGAGGGTGATGGCATAGTCGGGTCCTTTGGCTTTGCGGGCATAGGCCCTCATATCCGCAATTCCTTCTTCGCGGAGACGACGTACGTGCCAGACCCACTGACACTGGGGATCCGCCACCAGAAACAGGTTGAATGCTGTTTCGGGGCCGTTTTTCAGCGGATTCAGCACGAAATTGTACGCGGGCCGGTCTTCCAGTTTCTTATAAAAAACCGGCTGTCCCTGGCGCAGGGGGATTTCATAGGCCGAGGGAATACTGATATATACATAATAAGCTTCCGGGATCCGGGGAAAACTGTAATTCCCCTCCGTGTCCGTCAGTACCACATGATACCCGTCGGAGACCTGAACGCCCGGGACCGGCTTCCCGGAAGTATCCGTTACACGGCCCTGGACCTTGGGAGGAAGAACTTTTGCCCCGAACGCGAGGCTGCAGACCGCCAGAGAGGCAAGAAAGAGCAGAACTTTTTTCATCATGATATCAGTTTGATTACAAATTTACCACTTTTCCGGGAATTATAGCTTATATTTGCTCTCGTCCTTCGGGTTATTGCATACGGAGTTTTCTTTTTTCTTTTAGATTATTCCTGATAATGACCCTTCGGCGATTGAAAAGGAAGAACGAAAACCTATACAAATGTAATACCCTGGAGCAGTACAGTTATCTCGTGGCAAGTGATGAATACAGCTGGACGAAGGTGAGGACCTACCGAACCTCGAATATCTTTGCCGACGACGTGACCTATTACAACGGCCTGGGATACCCCGTCGAGGTCAGGAGCGTCGATCATACGGCCGGTTATGACCTGGGGACGGCCTTGACTTATGATGCCTTGATGCGGGAGCCCCGGAAATGGCTTCCCGTCCCGTATGAAGACCTCGGTTATACGGAGAGTGAATGGGCGGAGGCCTTCCTTCCGGCGGAGGACGGTATACTCTCGTATTATCAGGAACAGTACGGAACCGAACCGGATCCCGATGATGACCCCGTTCCCGTACGTCCGTTCTCCGAGACCCACTCCGAGTTCAGTCCGTCCGGGAGGCCCCTCAGCACATCCCTTCCCGGAGAACAGTATTATCTGCATCCCACTTCCTATAACTATCTCGCAGCCACCATTGACGGTAGAAATGTAGTCGGCGTAAAGACGACCGACGGGGATGGTCGCGTGTCCGTTGAGTGGAAGGACTATGAGGGGCGGCTGGTCGCTGAGGACCGCCAGATCAGCGGTTCTCCCGCCAGGACACTCTACCGGTATGACTGGCGGGGCAATCTCACTGAAGTCATCACGCCCGAGGGGAACACATACAGTTATTCTTATGATTCCCGTTCGAGAGTCATTTCCAAGACCATCCCCGGCAAAGAGGCGGAGACCTTTACGTATGACGCCCTTGACCGGATCATCACGAGCCAGGACGGAAACCAGCGGGAAGGCGGTGTAACGATCCTTTACCAGTATGACAATGTGGGGAACCTGACTTTTAAGAAAGCCAGGCAGGGTAATGTGTCCCGGACGATGGAAGAACACACGTACAATGCAAACACCGGTCTCAAAACAAGCGAGAAGTTCTATAAGCTGACGGCGGACGGATGGGTGAGCGGTACGGATTATCTCAGCCGGACCTACACGTACGACAACGAGGAGAGGGTAATCAGCGTGGCGGAGACGGATTATCCACAGAGTTACTCGCTGACCACGGGGTATGCTTATGATCTGCAAGGAAATGTAACGAGTACGACCGAAACTTGTGTCAAGTCAAATGTCACCCTTGCCGTAACTACGGAAAGGGGATATGATTCCCGAAGCAGGCCGACACTCGAGACGGTAAAGATCGGGAACAGCACCAAGTCGACGGTATCGTATACTTATGACGACCTGGGGCGGCTTTACGGCAAGTATTACGGCACCGGGACGAACCGGATTACAGAGTCCTCCGGCTATGATATCCACGGATGGCTTACTTCCAGGGGAGGCAACCTGCTGACTCAGGGGTATGGCTATGAGAATACGTCCTCCCCGAGCTGGGTGGGAAATATAACCAAATGGGATTGGCATCATGTCGCGACCGTGGCGGAGGGGACGTCCTATGCAACAAAGAGCGAGTCCTTCACCTACGATGCCCTGAACCGGCTTACGGGAAGTGCGATGACTTCCGGCGGACAGAGCGCAGGCAATGCGTGGTCGGAGCGGAATATCAGCTACGACCTTGACGGGAACCTGCTCCACCTCGACCGGTATCAGGATGTATCGGCAACGCCGAACACGACCCTCAGCTTCACCTACAGCGGTAATCACAGGACCGGCTACGGATATGACGACAACGGGAACATCACCTATGACCCGCTCCGGAACTTTGAGATCAAATATAATCTTCTCAACTTGATCTCGGAAGTGTCGGTTCCGGGTGCGAGAAACAATCCTGACACGGAGCTTTCCAACACGGTTTTTTATGCGGACGGCACCCGGGCGGGGGTGAAGGATCCTGCCACCGGCAACTGGACTTCCAGATACATCGGTTCGTTGATATACAAGGGGGTAAACGGACAGGAGTCTTTGGAGGGGATACAAACTGCAGACGGATTCATTGATTGCAGTAGCGGAGTGAGCAATGCCCAGATGCAGTATTTCCTGCGGGATCATCTTGGGAGTGTACGGGTCATTGCGTCTGACAAGAACACCGTCGTAAGCCGTACTGATTATTTGCCCTTCGGTGTAAGGATGACAGGCAATGGTCTTACGGAAAGCACTACTGCCCGCAGTGCCTGGTTCGGTTTCAGCGGCAAGGAGAACGAACTGTGGAATGCTCAGAGCAGTACTTCCCATTGGGTCAGAGGCGAGCGTTATCAGCACTTCGGTGCCCGCTACTATGATCCCGTCGCCTGCTCCTGGACCGGCGTAGATCCCCTGGCGGAGAAGTATCCTGGAATAACACCATACGCCTACTGCGCCGGAGATCCGGTGAACTATGTGGATCCGGATGGGAAGGACATCGCTATATTAAAGAAGAAAAGAGGCCAACATATCGCATTACTAATCCAGCAGAAGAATGAATCTAACAATTTGGTTTGGAAGTATTATTCTGTTAACGGAGATAATATCTATAATTTAAGGGGAGAGCATACTGGAGGTCGTTTATTTGATGATTTAGGAGAACATGAATTTGATACGGTTCAAGATTTTTTAGATAGTGATTTCAATCAGGAGGGGTCAAAATATGATACTTCTATCGCTGGGTATATTTACGATAAAGCATACGTGATTGAAACTGATATTAATCATATTCAAGATGATTTGGCCGCAGAAGAGTTTCGTAAAGCAAGCGACGAGAACTATCGCCTTGCTTTTCCGGTTAACCATTGTGCAACGGCCGTTCAACGCTCTCTTGACGCTGCTGGGATCAACAATGCAATAGAACTAAGAATTCCTACAAACCCGTCAATAAGTATTCAGTCAGTGTACTATCACCCTTATTTACCATCTCTTGCATACAAAGCAATCAAATCCTTGAATCCAGATGGAAAAGAATTATTTAGAAGCCATTAAAACACTGGTTTTTATTACGGTTTGGTTACTAATTGCCGTGAGTATTAGATTATTCTCCGGCATTGGTGGCCAAGCAGTGTTCATAGCAGCTATTCTGATCGGTTTGGTAGGTATTTTGATATTTGGGAGAAATAGGATCTTTTTTTGGCTTTTTGAGTTCTATGCCTTTGCTATTTTTCTCTTAACTCTAATTCTTCTTGAATTTTTCGGGAAACAAAATTTACTATTATTTTTATTAAGCATCATTAATTTCGCATCACCCTTTTTAATCAAGAATAGAAAAGGGTAACGCGGTAAAACATTGGCTTAGAAGAATTATAAAATGCAAAATGCTGGTTCATATTTAGCAAGACGGGTGTCTTAACATTTTGGTCATGATTTCAAGAGGATGGTCTCAATATGCGCGCCCGTTCAGCGGCAAGGAGAACGAACTGTGGGATGCGGAGAGCAGTACCACCCACTGGCTCCGGGGCGAGCGCTACCAGCACTTCGGTGCCCGCTACTATGATCCCGTCGCCTGCACCTGGACCGGCGTAGATCCCCTGGCGGAGAAGTATACCGGAATTAGTCCGTATGCATATTGCGCCGGGGATCCGGTGAATAGGGTGGATCAATTCGGAGATGCCGTTAACATTCCTATTGCCCTTGCAGGAGCCGCGATTGATTATGGTTTCCAAGTATATGGAAACTATAAAAAAGGATATACCGGGAGAGATATG
>JAFRUH010000006.1 GCA_017438975.1 Bacteroidales bacterium | reverse complement strand
GCGGTGAGGATCCACCTCTTCCCATTCCGAACAGAGAAGTTAAGCTCACCCACGCCGATGGTACTGCCCCACCAGGTGGGAGAGTAGGTAGCTGCCGTTCTTCGAAGCCCTGATCAGAATCTTCTGGTCAGGGCTTTTTGTATTCTCAAGGATGGATATCGAACAGTTTCTTGAAGGGCTTGTCGTGTTTGTAGGCGTCCCAGCCGGGATCGCCCGTCCTGCAGAACGACGTCCAGGCTTCCAGCATCTCCTCGGACAAGGCATGGTCTTCGGCGGTGAACGGCCTGCGGCTCCGGTCCAATGTCCCGAACATATACCACAACTCGGCGGAATGGAAAGCCCCGGAGTCTTTCTCCGGATCCTCGTCGTCTCCGGGCAGGTTGCGGACGAATTCGTACTCCCAGACCGGGAAACCGAGGGAATCGCGCACGGCGCAGAACCGGTCGACGCTCTCTCCCGCGAGGATTTTCCTGTCCCCCTTATTGTATCCGATCATCACGGGGATCGGGGCCAGGGTTCCGTCGTAGAGGGCATGGTCGAAGTCGGTCGGAAGCGTCTTCCCGTCCTGATGCGGGGAGAATCGGACTGAGCCCTTCCCGTCTTCCTTGTATTTGCCCAGCGCGCCGAAGATCGTCTCGGTGGAAGCCTCCCGCAGGTCCGCCAGGGTGGTCAGGCCGGCATGGTCCATGACTTCCTTCCCTTTTTCGTCATAGAAGGCCTGGGTGATTCCGTCCACGGGGGCCAGGGAGGTAAGACCGATTCCGCCGCCGCTCTGGATGATGGCCCTGGAAATCAAGTCCTTGGAAAGCGGGGAGATCATGAGGGTCTTGACGCTCATCGCGCCCGCACTCTGTCCGAGCACCGTGATGTTGTCCGGATCCCCGCCGAATTGGGCGATATTGTCATGCACCCATTGTACGGCCGCCGCCTGGTCCATGGTCCCGTAGTTCCCGGACGCGCCCTGTTCGGCCGTCAGTTCGGGATGGCTGAGGAATCCGAGGGTGCCGACCCGGTAGTTGATCGTGACCATGATGACCCCTCTCTCCGCCCAGGCCGTTCCGTCCATCGGAACCTCATAGGCATATCCGTGGTCATACGCCCCGCCATGGATCCAGACGGCCACGGGAACCCGGGCGTCCGTTTTTCCCAGAGTCTTGGAAGGGGCCCAGACATTCAGGAAGAGACAGTCCTCGGAGGCGTCGGGAATTCCCTCCCAATAGAACTCATCCCCATAGAAGGTTCCTGGCAGATAGGCGGCTTGCGGGGCGATGGCGCCGAAGGTGTCCATCTGGCGGACGCCCTCCCAGGGAATGACCGGCTGAGGGGCCCGGAAACGGTTTTCTCCCGTCGGAGGGGCCGCATACGGAATCCCCCGAAAGACGGTCACGTCCGAAGAAAGTTCAACCCCCTGGATCTGACCGCCTTCGATAGTCAGGACCGGATTCCTCTGGGATGAGCACGCAGACAGGAGAAGGGCCACGGCGATGGCATAAACGATTCTTTTCATGGTATATATTATTGTGGTTCCTTCGCAAATTTCGTATATTAGCAGGGAAATAGCAACGATCCCATGAAAAAAATCCTTCCTCTGTTTTTTCTCCTTGCGACGATTTCCGTCGCGGCCCAGCAACGCGCCGACCGGCAGGAACTGTCCGATCCCGGATCTTCGACGATGATCCTGCTCGGCGATCCGCAAGGATATATCAAGTATGACTTGAACCAGCCTCTGTTCGACCTTTGCACCGCCTGGATTGCGGACAATGTGGATCATCTCAACATCAAGGCCGTCCTTTGCACCGGCGATCTCGTGGAACAGAATGACAACAACGCCCTGAACCGGAACATGCTGAACCAGAGCAGCCGGCAGATGTGGGCCTCCGTGTCGCGCGCCTTCGAACGGATCGACGGGAAAGTCCCCTATCTGGTCAGTCCCGGGAACCACGACTACGGGTTCAAGAGTTCGGAGGATTACCATACTTTCTTTCCCGAGTATTTTACCTTCGAGCGCCAGGGCGATGCCCTGAAGGAACGCCTGGTGTCGGAATACCCCAACCGGGAAGGACGGGCCTCCCTGGAGAATTCCGCCTGCCTGTTCGAACTTCCCGGATGGGACAGGAAGATTCTGGTCATCACCGCCGAGTTCACCCCGTCCGACGGCGTCCTTGAATGGGCCAAAAAACTTTGTCTCTCAGATGCTTACAAGGATTGCTACGTCATCTTCATCACCCATTCCTACATGAAATGCGCCCTCCGGTGCAACAATGAGCTGTATACCGAGCCGGAAAAATACGGGATCAGCAAACTGGAAGGAAACAACTATGGACAGCAGATATGGGACAAGCTCGTCAACGAGGTCCCGAACCTGCGGCTGGTCATCTGCGGCCACCACGGCCATGCCAAGAACGGCGAGCCGGACGTTTATGAATGGGCGACCGGATGGCGCGTCGACCGGAACAAGGCCGGAAAGAACGTCGGCCAGATGATGTTCAATGTCCAGACCCTCGGCGGCGGCTGGGAAGGGAACGGCGGTGACGGCTGGCTCCGGATCCTGGAGTTCATGCCCGACGGAAAGACCGTCAAGGTCCGGACCTATTCTCCGCTCTTCGGCATTTCCTCCCTGACGAAGCACCTCGCCCACAGGACCGGTCCCTACGATCAGTTTGAATTCGTAATCGATTGAAAGCCATGAAGAAAGCGCTCTCCATCCTCACGGCAACCCTGCTGGTTTCGGCCGTCTCCGCCCAAGAGATCCACCGCGCCGGCGCCGTGACGACCCCCAGGGACATTGAAAGGGCCGAGGCCGTCCTCGGCGGCATGGACCATGTCGTCGGCCCCCAGGCAGTCTCCGATTGTACGACCTGCACGATCCTCGACGCCGGAGTCCGGACGGCGGACCTGATGGTCTATGCCGGACGCTACCTGCTCGGGACCCCCTATGTCGCGTCGACCCTGGAAGGGGGAACGAAGGAGGAACTCCGCATCTATCTGACGAAGACCGACTGCATCCTCTTTGTCGAGACCTGCCTGAACCTAGCCCTGACCAAGATGCAGGGCCATTCCGATTTCGACGCCCTGGCGGAAAACCTCCGGCAGAGCCGTTACCGGGACGGAAAGGTGTCCTGCTACGCCGATCGGATCCACTACACGACCGAATGGATCCGTCTCAAGGAGGAGAAGGGAATCCTGAAGGATATCACCCTGGACCTAGGGGGCGTCAAGACGGATAAGAAGATCTTCTACATGAGCCGGAACTATAAGAGTTACAAGCATTTGAAAGAAGCGGACTCAGATCCCGAAGCGGCCCGGAACCGGGAGATCATCGCCGGGGTCGAGGAACGTCTCAACGAGGTTCCCCAGACTTACATCCCCGCCGCGCGCATCCGGGAGGCGGAGGCTGGCATCCGCTCCGGGGACATCATCTGCTATATGTCCGGTGTCGACGGGCTGGATATCGCCCATGTCGCAATCGCTTATGTGAATGAAGGGAAGGTCGGGTTCATGCATGCCTCCCAGGCGGACGGAAAGGTCGAGATCGACCCCCTTTCGATCGCGGATTATGTCAAGTCCAGAAAGAACTGTCCCGGGATTAAAGTGGTACGGGTCTTGTAGCTTGATATTCTTGTGATAAATTCGTAAATTTGCGGCGCTTTTTAGAAGGCAAACTCATTAAATCCAATACAATTATGCAGATTATTCAAGTTAACGGTAGGGAGATCCTCGATTCCAGAGGCAATCCTACAATCGAAGTGGAAGTGGTTCTCGATTCTGGTTTCGTCGGTGTCGCTGCGGTTCCGTCCGGAGCCTCCACCGGTGAGAATGAAGCGCTTGAGCTCCGCGACGGCGATCCGAAGCGTTACGGCGGCAAGGGGGTTCTCAAGGCGGTCAAGAATGTCAACGAGGTAATCGCTCCGGCCATCATCGGCATGGACGCCCTCGAGCAGCGCCAGATCGACCAGAAGATGATCGAACTCGACGGTACCCCGACCAAGTCGAACCTCGGCGCCAACGCCATCCTCGGCGTTTCCCTCGCCGTCGCGAAGGCCGCGGCCAACGAGCTCCAGATTCCCCTTTACAGATATATCGGCGGGACCAACACGTATGTCCTTCCGGTCCCGATGATGAACATCATCAACGGCGGCGCCCACTCTGACGCCCCGATCGCTTTCCAGGAGTTCATGATCCGTCCCGTCGGTGCGGAGAACGAGGCCGAGGCCGTCCGTATCGGCGCCGAGGTTTTCCATGCTCTCCAGAAGGTTCTCAAGGGTCGCGGTCTTTCCACCGCAGTCGGTGATGAAGGTGGTTTCGCCCCGAAGCTCGAAGGCATCGACGACGCCCTCGACTGCATCATGAAGGCTATCGAGAACGCCGGTTACAAGCCGGGCAAGGATGTCACGATCGCCATGGACTGCGCCGCTTCCGAGTTCTGCTTCAAGGAAGGCGATGCCTTCTTCTATGACTATAAGCAGCTGAAGGACGGCAAGAAGAAAGATCCGAACGGCAAGAAGCTGACCTCCGAGGAGCAGATCGCTTACCTCGAGCAGCTGATCACCAAGTACCCGATCGACTCGATCGAGGATGGTCTCAGCGAGGAAGACTGGGAAGGCTGGGTCAAGCTGACCAAGGCGATCGGCGACCGCTGCCAGCTCGTCGGCGACGACCTCTTCGTCACCAACGTCAAGTACCTCGAGAAGGGAATCAAGATGGGTGCCGGCAACTCGATCCTCATCAAGGTGAACCAGATCGGTTCCCTGACCGAGACCCTCGACGCCATCGAGATGGCCCACCGCCACGGCTACACGACCGTCACCTCCCACCGCTCCGGTGAGACCGAGGACACGACAATCGCCGACATCGCCGTCGCGACGAACAGCGGCCAGATCAAGACCGGTTCCCTGAGCCGTACCGACCGTATCGCGAAGTACAACCGTCTCATGAAGATCGAAATCGAGCTCGGTTCGACCGCCGCTTACGGTTACAAGAAACTCCGCTAATTCCCCGCGGTCCTGAATCATGACGGGGTCGGCTCAGAGGAGCCGGCCCCGTTTCTTTTTCCGCCCTCGGAACTTCTGAGAGGGAAGGGAATGTCCCGCACGGTAACCCATGGCCACCCTCGGCCATGTAAGAGGGAGGGACCCGGTCGTAAGACCGGGAGGGGTCCGAAGGACGGTTTCCGGTGGGACATTCCCTTCCCCTCAGTCTTCCCAGGTCAGGAGGCGGGATTCGTCGGGGAGGACGGAGATATGGACCTTCAGGGTCTCTTCCGGGAGGATCTCTTCGATATTCTCGGGCCACTCCATGAGGCAGAGGGCGCCGCTGTCGATATAGTCGTAAAAACCGATGTCGAGAGCCTCTGAAACCTTTCCGATCCGGTAGAAATCGAAATGGTATACCGGTTCGCCGGAGGCGGCCCTGTACTCGTTGACGATGGCGAATGTCGGCGAGCTGACCGCATCTTCCCGCACCCCAAGCGCCTTGCAGACGGCTGTCGTGAAAGTCGTCTTGCCGGCCCCCATCGGGGCGTAAAAGGCGATGAGGGAATGGTCTCCGATTTCGCGGAGAAAAGTCCCGGCCGCCCGGTCGAGCTCTTCAAGGCCTTTGATCGTGATTTGATGGACCATCGTACGGCAGTTTGGAATTGACGGATGCAAAAATACGAAAAAATATTGCTAACTTAGTCCACCCAAACAAATTCATCTATGGACAAAGCAACACAAAAGAAGTACAGCTACTGGCAGTGGCGGACCCTGATCGCCCTGATCGTAGGCTATACCTTCTACTATTTTCTCCGGAAGAATTTCAGCGCCGCCATCCCGGCCATGAACGAATCCCTCGGGATCACCAAGACCCAGCTCGGTCTCTTCCTGTCCCTGAACGGCATCGTTTACGGCCTTTCCCGTTTTATCAACGGCATCCTGGCGGACCGTTACAACAAGCGGCTGATGATGACGATGGGACTGGTCCTGTCGGCCATCATCAACTTCGCGATCTGTTTCTCCCCGAAGATGAACGGATTCATCAACGTCCTCGATACGAACGGCAAGGCCACGATGACGCTCGTCTACATCATCGGTTCCCTCTGGGTCCTGAACGGCTATGTCCATGGAATGGGATATCCCCCCTGCGCTTCGCTGATGGCCCACTGGTTCCGCCCGTCGGAACTCGCGACGAAACAGTCGATCTGGAACGCCTCGCATTCCATCGGAGCCGGCCTTGTCGTCGCACTCTGCGGATGGATGCTCTCCAGATGGGGCTACAGTGCCTGGCAGCTCTGCTTCGCGGTTCCTGCGGCCCTTTCCCTGGTCGGTGCCATCTATCTGTACCTGTCCCTGCGCGATACGCCCTCGTCCGTCGGCCTGCCCGAAATCGAGGAACTGGAACGCAAGGAAGGGATTAAGAAAGAAACCGAGAAGGAAGTCGAACTGTCCGGTTCCGAATTCAAGAAGTTCGTCAACAAGATGGTCTTCCGCAACAAGCACGTCTGGATCGTTTCCCTGGCCGATTTCTGCGTCTACGTGATCCGTTTCACGATCCTGGAGTGGGGAACCATGTTCTTGACCCAGTACAAGGGCCTCCCGATCGCCCTCGCGGCTTCGATCGTGGCGGCCTCGGAACTGATCGGCGGCGTTTTCGGGACGATCGTGGCCGGCTGGGTGACCGACAAGGTCTTCAAGAGCCGGACGATCCGCACCTGCGTCTTCTGCATGCTCGGTGCGACGGCCAGCTTCTTTGTCTTCTGGCTCCTGCCGAAAGACGCTCCGTGGATCTTCACGGCCTTCTTCATCGTCCTTTCCGCCTTCTTCGTATACGGCCCACAAGCCCTCCTCGGGGTCAGCGCCTCGCAATATGCGACCAAGAAGGCATCCGCGTCCAGCAACGGCTTTGTCGGCATCTGGTGCTATGCGGCTTCCCTGATCGCCGGAGTGGGCTTCGGTGCCCTGGCTGAGAATGAGGCTTACGGCTGGAACGCCGTCTTCATCGTGACTTTCATCTTCGGCCTCCTCGGAGCCGGTATCCTGGCCCTGATGTGGAACGCCCCGGCGGATGATTACGCCAGGGCGGAAAAAGTCCTTGCAGAAATTGCGGAGCAGCGCGAACTGAGCAACGAATCGCTGGACGATTAGCGGGCGAGCGTCCGGATCCGGAATCCTTCCCGGACCGGAGCGCCCGGAACAGGAATGGCGGCGGGAGAGGTTGATTCCTCTCTCGCCGTTTCGTATCCGGCGAGGGACAGTGCCTTGGCCAGCATCGTTTCGGCTGGGGAGCCCAGTTCGTATCCGTCCAGCGGATTGTCCTCCAGGACGATGTCCGGAGAGATCCCGTCCGGCATGCTCAGCGTCTTCCCGTCCTTGTCCGCGAAGCGGCCGTACATGACATAGATGCCCCAGTTGTCCGAATAGCGCAGCCCTTCATCATAGGTTTTCTCGTCGATCTCGCTCTTGGCGGCGTCATACCACTGTTTGGAACTGACGATGAGACCGGAGCAGTATTTTCCGTAGGTCTTCGTTCCGATGAGGGTCATGTCGATATAGGGAGCGAGTCCGCCGATCAGGCTTTCGGAGGCGGATGCGCTGCTTCCGGAGACGAGGAAATAGACCTTGGAAGGGGCCAGGAGGGCGTCGGAGATGTTCATGATCGTAATCGATCCGGTCCCGGTGGAGATGCCGTGCGTCGTGCTAAACCGGGTCTCCGAATCCTCGTTTTCCTCGCTCATCTTTTCGTTGTGGACCTCGGTCGTGAAGACGCTCTTTCCGGTGACGTCCTTTTCGGGTGCGATCATCGAGGCGAGCAGGGCTTCCGTCGCCGAGTAGCCGCCGGTATTGTAGCGGAGATCAAGGATCAGTTCCGTCACACCGTTTTCCTTGAAGTTGTGGAAGACGGTCTGCAGGTCCTTGCAGGAGTCCATGGTAAAACTGCTGTAGTGGAGGTATCCGATTTTCTTGGATCCGGTATCGAAGATCTCGTTCCGGCCGACAGGGTTTTCATACATGTCCACGGCGGTCAGGGAAATTTCGCGTCCGTCATTGAGGGTCAGAAGCACATGGTCCCCGCCGGAGAGTTCATTGACGACGATATCGTAGTAGGTCTCTTCCGTCATCGTCTTCCCGTTGATTTTCAGGATGGTGTCGCCCCGTTTCAGTCCGGCCTTTTCAGCGGGGGAATCCGCGTAGGTAAAACGCACGACAGCGCAGATCCCCATTTTGGTATTGTCCGTATAATAAAGGCTGTAGTCGAGCCCGTAGCTTTTCGTGTTCCCGGAAACGCTGCCGATAAAGGACGCGTAATCGTCCGTGACCCGGGTCCATTTGTCGATGTCCTCGCCCTTTTCGTTTTTATACCGAATCTCCTTGACCTTCTCGATCGGGTTGTCGTAGTAGCTCCAGTGGCTGAACGCCTCGGAGATCTCGTCGATCCAGAGGTAGTAGGTGGCCATCATATTGTAGGCGAAGTAATTGACATAGTAAAGGCCCTTCTGTTCAGGCGTTTCCGGTCCCTGGCGGTGGCATCCCGTCAGGAAGGCGAGGGCCGCGGAAAGGAGTATAACCGTTTTCTTCATATCCAATCTTCGATAGTTTCATGCAAAGATACAATTTCCCTGTGTTTTTTATAGGAAATATAGTATCTTGCAGCATTGACCATCCGATATGAAAACCATCGTCTCTTTCCAGGAAAAACGGAACCCTCCCGGCGTCCATAATCGAGATTCCGGTCCCCCATCCCCAGCCTAACCATATCCCCCAGTACGCCCAGATCTGGAATGTCATTCTCCTGGATTATCTGAAAGAAACCGGAGACAGGGAAACGGCGCTTGATTTATGGAAGGTGGCGAAGGAGCAGATCCGGACGGCCCTCGAGACCGATGATTGCGTGATGCCCGGATCCCCGTATGCGACCCATTTCCTGATTGAGGCGATGCTCCTTTCCGGAATGAACGAGGAAGCGAAAGCTTATCTGACAGACTATTGGGGAGGAATGGTCCGGAAAGGATTCGACACTTTCCCGGAGGCCTACGATCCGGCTGACGAGTTGTTCTCGCCGTATCATTTCGTGCCTTTGAACAGCAACTGCCACGCCTGGAGCTGCACGCCGGTCTATTTCATCCAGGCCTATCCCGACGTTTTCCTCCGTTAGGGTCGGGGATGCCCCGGGTCCGGCGAGACCGCCGGCCTTAAAGACTGAGTCCCCGGATCACGGCATTCGTGAATCCGGCCTCTTCCATCGCGTTGAGGCCGCGGATCGTAATGCCTCCCGGTGTCGTGACCCGGTCGACTTCCTGTTCGGGATGGGTCCCGCGGGCTTCCAGCAAGTCCGCCGCTCCCTTGACCGTCTGGAGGACGGCTTCCAGAGCGTCTTTCGGATAGAGACCCAGCTGGACACCGCCTTCGGTTGCCGCCCTGAAGTAGCGCATGGCGAAGGCGGTTCCGCAAGAGGCGAGGATCATCCCGGCATGGAGCTGCTTCCCGTCGGCGAGACGGGTTTTCCCGACCGTATCGAAAAGGTCCATGACCAGAGCGTCCGTTTCCGCATCTCCCCGGATGCGATGGACATAGGTCATGCTTTCCCCGACCTCGATGGCGAGGTTCGGGATGACGGTGTAGACAGCCTTGACTCCGCTTCCTTCCACCATTGCGAGCAGGTCCCCGTCGGGGATACCGGCGGCCATGGAACAAAGGACCTTGCCGGCGAGGGCCGGACGGATCTCTTCCAGGATGGCTCCGGCAATCCAGGGTTTCACGCCGAGGATGACGAGGTCGGCTCCTTCCGCCGCGCTGCGGTTGTCGAGGGATGCCTCCATCCCGGAGGCCTTGTATTTTTCGAGGGTCCGCTCGTGGGCGGCAGTGACCGTCAGGGAGATTCCCTTCCCGTACCTGGCGAGTCCGAGCGCGGTGGCTCCGCCCATGTTCCCGGCGCCGATAATCGTGATTTTCATATATTTATATCTTTGTTTCCGCAAAGATAACGATTCTCCTTTCAGATATCAAGGATGTTCCGCCGGTCGAGGAAACGGTAGGAGGCCGCTTCGGCGAGATGCTCCGGGAGGATGTCCGGAAGCCCGGCGAGGTCGGCGATGGTCCTTGCCACCTTCAGGATCCGGGTATAAGCCCGGGCGGAGAGCCCCATCTCCCCGATCAGCCTTTCCAGCAGTTCCCGGCAGGGTTCGGACAGGGGACAGAACCGGTCCAGCTGGCGGTTCGACATCTCCGCGTTGGTGAAGATTCCTTCTCCGGCGAACCTTTCTTTCTGGATCTCCCTGGCGCGGGCGACCCTCTCCGCGATGGCCTCACTCCGCTCCCGGCGCGTTTCGTTCATTCTTCCCGAGACTAGTTCCGACGCAGGTACGCTGTGGACGAAGACCTGCAGGTCCAGCCTGTCGGTCAGCGGACCGGACAGTTTTCCGAGATAGGTCGCGATCTGCCCTGGAGAGCAGCGGCACCGGTCTCCTTCTCCATAGTATCCGCACGGACAGGGGTTCGCCGCCGCGATGAGGATGAAAGAGGCCGGATAGCAGATTTTGGATTTCAGCCGCGAAATGACGACCTTCCGGTCCTCCATCGGCCCTCGGAGCGCCTCAACGACCGCCTTGGGGGCCTCGGTGAATTCGTCCAGGAAGAGGACCCCGCCGGTCGCCAGCGAGACTTCTCCTGGCATCACATTGTCTCCGCTGCCGCCCCCGAGCATGGCCGGGAGGGAAGCGCTGATATGGGGCGCGCGGAACGGCCGTTTCCGGATGAGGCCCGCCGTCCGTCCGTTCTTGCCGGCAACCGAGTAGATCTTGCTCGTGACCGTGGACTCCTCCAGGGTCATCGGCGGCAGGATTCCGGCCATCGCCTTCGCCAGCGAGCTCTTCCCCGATCCCGGCGGCCCGATCATGATCAGGTTGTGGCCCCCGGCAGCGGCGATCTCAAGACCGCGCTTCGCCCCGTCCTGTCCGATGATGTCCGCCATGTCCGGACAATCGCCGGCGGAATCCTCCTGCTCTTCCTGACGCTGCCGGAAAAGGGCGGAGTTCCGGACGAGAAGATCCTCCGATTCTTCCTCTCCTCCGAGAATCCGGAGAACTTCTTCCAGGTCCTTGACGGCATAGGTCCGGACCGGCCCGAAATCGGCCGCCTCCAGGGCGGCTTTCTCCGGAAAGATGCATCCTTCCATCCCCGTCCGTTCCGCCAATTCCGCCATCGGAAGGGTTCCGGGGACATACCGGATGCTTCCGTCGAGACCCAATTCCCCCATGATGAGGTAATCCCCCAGCAGGGGAAGGTCCCGCTGCCCGGAGGCGGCGATGATTCCGAGTGCGATCGGGAGGTCGTATCCGCTGCCGCTCTTGTGCATGTCGGCCGGGGCCAGATTGATGACGATTTTCCGGCCCGGAATCCGGAATCCCCGGGACTGGAGAGCCGTAACGGTCCTCAGGAGGCTCTCCTTGACGGCGGCGTCCGCCAGGCCGACCAGATGGATCCCGACGCCGGCCGTGATATTGATTTCAATGGTTACAGGGACGGCATCGATGCCGATGCATTTCGCCCCGTGGACATAGACGAGCATACCGTTTTTTCCGAAACATAGGCATTTCCCGCCGGGGGGAGGGGAAAAAACGGAAAAAGGTGGTGAAATGTGTTGAATGGTTTCAGGTAAAACCGCGAATTGCAACGTGAAACCGGTTATTTGAGCCAGGCTTCGGGGTTCTGCGGCGTACGGCCGGACCAGATCTGGAAATGGAACTGGGTCTCGCCGCCGATTGTGTCGACGGTCCCGAGGGCAGTCCCGGTCCTGACTTTCTCGCCGCTTTTGACCGAAACGTCTTTCATCTTGCAGTAGAAGGTGAAATATTCACCGTGCTGGACAAGGACGCACTGGTTGTATCCGGGGATGATAACGACCTGGTAGACGGTTCCGTCGAACACGGCCTTGACGGGAGCGCCGGGATCGACCGCGACGGTCACGCCGTTGTTGAAGGGCATCTTGACATTCTTGTAGACCGGATGGTTGTGGGAGCCGAACCGTTCGACCACCGTTCCGGATACAGGCCATGGCAGGCGCCCCTTGTTGGAGGCGAATTCCGCATTCAGCCGGGTATCGACGGTGGTGCTGGTGCTCTTGGCTGAACCTTTTTTCGAGGTCCCCTTGGAAGATTTTGCCGAGTCTTTCGCGGTCGCTTTCCGGATCAGTTCCGCGATTTCCCGGTTGAGGGCTTCGATTTCACGGTTCTTTTTCTCCAGTTCTCTCTGGTATTTCTTCCGGTCGCTGTTGAGCTGGGCGATCAGGGTCTGCGATTCGGACTCTTCGATCCTGAGGAGTTCCATATCTTTCCGGCGTTCCTCCCGGACGGTCTCGGCTCCGGACTTGAGGACGGAAAGGGTATCCTTCTGCGCCTTCAGGAGGGATGTCGTTTCCTGGACGGCAACGGCCTGGCGGTTCATTTCCTTCGAAAATCCCCGTAGGTAGGACATCCGCCGTACGGCTTGTCCGAGCCGGTCGCTGGAAAGCAGGTACATGTACCAGATCCGTCCGTCGCGGCTCTTGTATGCGCTCCGGACCAGGCGTTCATAATAGAGGGAAAGGGTATCGAGCTGGCGTTCCAGTTTCTTGATTTCGGCTTCCCGAAGGCGGATGGAGTCGTCCAGCGCCTTGATTTCCATGTCGCTTTCGGCGAGGAGTTCTTTCCGGTTGTCGATTTTCTTCCGGACCAGCTGCAGGCTCGAGAGTGCCCTGGCATTGCTGCGGGAGTTCTCTTTCAGCTGCCGGTTGATGACCTCGATCTCTTTCTGCAGGGCGGCTTTCCGCGATTCCTGCCGCTTGGTGTTCTGGGCGGAAACGGCCAGGGAGAGCAGCAGGAAGAAGAATACCAAAAAGCGATTCCTTACCATTTGCCGACGGCCTCCAGTTTCTTTTTGACGTTTTCTTCCAGACGGAGTACCTCTCCGTTGTTCTGCTTGAGGGCCTGCTGCCAGTAGACCTTGGCGAGATCATATTCCTTCAGCGCGTATAGGACCTCGGCATAGTGGCAGAGTATGACCGTGCTCTCCTTGCCCCCGTAGAGCATGGCGTGCTTGAAATAGGCCTTCGCATCCTGGTCTTTTCCGAGCAGATGGAGGATCCATCCGTAGGTGTCGAGGTAGGTGGGATTGTCCGGCTCCGCGTCGATCGTGCGTTTGCTCATCTGGAGGGCCTTTTTCAGCAGTTTCCCGGATTTGCACAGATACCAGGCGTAATTGTTCAGGACCGGCGCATAGTTCTTGTTGATCTTCAGCGCCTTGTCATAGGCCTTGTAGCAAGCCTTTTCGTCTCCGAGCTCGTGGTACATGTCTCCGATGGAAGAGTAGGCCCGGAGTACTTTCGCCGTGTCGCCCGGGAACCGCTCCAGCACGGCTTCCGAATTCCGGATCACGGCCTCATAGTCCTTTAGATTGTAGGCGGCCATGCTGTTGTATTCCAGGAAAGCTCCTTCTTTGGGGTATTTCCTGGAGGCTTCGGCGGAAACCTCGTCAAGGGTCTTCCAGTCCTGCATATAGGCGAGCGCCTCCACATAGGTCGCCATGGCCGGAAAACTGTCCGGATAGAGTTCCAAGCAGCGGGAAAGGCAAACTTTCGCGCTGTCTTTCCGGTCCGTCGTGAAATAGTACATCCCGGCGGCGGAGAGGATGGTGCTGTCTTTCGGATGGGCCGTCCGGCCGAGAAGGACCAGGCTGTCGTATTGCGGGAGGTAGCGGCGGACGAATTTCGGGTCCAGGGAGCGGGTCACATTGCCGAGGTAGACCGCTTTAGGCTCCGGGGAGATCGAGGTATTGCCGAAAAACCGGCGGAGGACATCGAAGTACTGGGGGTACATCCGGGTCGTCCGGTACACCTCCGATTCCCCCAGCAGGGCGGGGACATAGTCGCTCTGGATCTCCAGGGCTTCTTTGTAGCTGGACAGGGCGAGGGTGTCCTTGAATTCGGAAAGGTAATAGTCCCCGATCATGGACAGGACGGGAGCGGAGGAGTACCGGGCGTTATAGTCCATCAGGGCTTTGAGCGCATCGTCGGGGCGGTCCATGGCCCGGAGGATTTCATAGCGGGTCGAGACGATCTGTTCATTGGTCCCGATCCGGTTCTCGACGGCGTCCAGGGAAGAGAGGGCCTTGTCGAACTGTTTCTGGCGGAGATAGAGGTTGAGGAGCTCGAAATGGACGTCGCTCTTGTCCGGGAACTCTTTGAGGATCTCTTCGTACATCCCGACTACAAGGTCGGTTTCGCCTTTCCGTTCATAGAGGGAGGCCAGGTGGAGCCGGTACCAGTAGTTCTTTCCGTCCAGTTCCACGGCTTTCCGCAGGTGCTCTTCGGCCCGGTCGAAGTCCCTCAGGCCGATTTCGCTCAGTCCCAGATAATAATATATGGCGTCATTGTCCGGTTCCGTCCGGAGGAGGGTATTGAGAATCGTGCGGGTTTTGGCGTAGTCGCCGTTTTCAAGAAGGGTGACGGCATCGATCAGCCGGTTGTCGACTTCCTGTGCGACGGATCCGAGCGGGATGAGGGCACCGATTATCAAGCATATGAAGAATTTTCCTCTTGTCATTCGATAAAAACCTTTCCGGTGGTATGTACAAAAATAGTACAAATCCGAGAAAAATTGCGAAATTTGTGCGGATAAGAAAAAAAATTCGATTGTAAGTGAAACGTTTTCAATGGAATTTGCATCTTATTACTTGGAACACGGAAAATTCCGGCGACGGAGGAACTCCTGAAGAGGAAAGACTGCTTGAAGCCTGCCGCAAAGGTGACAGAATCGCCCAAAAGCAGCTTTTCGACCTCCTGGCACCGAAAATGTACCCGATCTGCTTGCGGTATATGAGCACTCGGGAATCGGCGCAGGATGTACTTCAGGAGGGTTTTATAACCCTTTTCTCCAAGCTGGACGCCTACTCGGGGAAAGGTTCCTTCGAGGGTTGGGCCCGGAAGATCTTTGTCAATACTGCCCTGATGCAGCTTAGGAAGACGGATGCGATCAAGATGAGCGACGATATAGAAGAAGCGCGCTCACTCGCAAGCGAGGCGGTCACGCCGGTCCAGAATCTCGGCTACAAGGAACTCATGGCGCTTATCGGCAAATTGCCGGCGAGCCTGAAGACGGTGTTCAACCTGTTCGTGATCGAAGGGTATACGCATAAGGATATTGCGGAGATCCTGGGAGTGGAAGAGGCGACGTCCCGTTCGAAATTGCAAAGAGCCCGTGTGAGGTTGCAGGAATTGATAAAGGAAATGAATAAGTAAGACAGATGCAGGATTTTGAGAAACATATCCGGATGGTGATGCGGAATGCGGAGGAGGAAGTTCCCCCGCAGGTCTGGGACGCCGTGTCCAGGAAGCTGGACCGCTCTCCCGGCCGTCGCGTCGTCGCGCTGCCGTGGCGCAGGTTCGCTGCCGCCGTCGCGGCCGCTGCCGCCATTGCGGCCGGGGTGTTCCTCTTCCTGCCGAAACATCCTTCTTCCACACCGTATATCGCCGGAGTCCTTCCCGGGAATCCGGTTCGGGTCCTTGAGCCTGCCCTGACGCCCGCCCGCGAGATCGCCCTCCTTCCGGACCGTACGGCATGGACCCCGGAAGAGACCGGAAATCTGCCTCAGGAAGTACCCGCCGCTGCGGATGAGACCCCTTCCGCCGTTCCGGCAACCCGTCCCGATGCCGTCCCGTCCTCCGGAGAAGATCCCGACGAGATCAACCGCAAGTTCAATGAACTCGCTTTCGAGGATGCCCGCCAAACCGCCGCGGGACTGACCCTGACGGCTTTCGGCAATATGCTCAGCAACGGCAGCCCCCACAACGGCCGCGCCTCGTCGACACGGATGATGACCTCGTCCCGCGGTCCCAGCGAGACAACCGTTTCCGATACCGATCCTTCCGGCGTCTATGGCGCCCCGCTTTCTTTCGGCCTCGGTATCCTCTATCCGCTCTCCCCGCGCCTTGCGATCGGAACGGGACTGGTCTATACGCACCTTCCCAGAACCTATCACGGGACGCTCACCCAGGTCGAGAACGGAGTCGAGACGAAGAGCATCACGGGTTCTGTCCACAACACCCAGCATTATATAGGCATTCCGCTGAACCTGTACTACAGATTCTTCGAGGACCGCAACTTCCGTTTCTACTCCTATGCGGGCGGAACGGTTGAGAAGGGCATCGTGGATCATTACCGGATTACTTCCGGCTCCGAGGTCGTGAACTGGTCGAAGGTCGCCCCCGGCCTCCAGCTCTCCGCCGGACTGGGCCTCGGCATCGAATTCCGTCTGGGCGAGCATCTGGGCCTGTATGTGGATCCGAGCCTGCGGTATTATTTCGAGGGCAACCAGCCGCGGAGCATCCGCACCCAGCAGCCGCTGATGATGGGTCTCGAACTCGGTATGCGCTTCGGTCTGTAAAAAACAGCGAATCCGGCCAAAAAACGTAAAAAACCATCGCCGCCTCCGGTTTCAGCCAGTTCTGATCCCGGGGTTTTTTCTATCTTGCCGGAAAAACGAGACGATGAAAAACTTTTTGGCCTTCCTGGCTTTCCTTCTGCTGCTTTCCTGCCGGCCCGATACGCTCCACCTGACCAGGAACCGTTCCGCCGCCGGAGCGGGAAGCCGTCCCCGGCACGGTTCGGAAGAAGCGGCGGTCCCTTCCAAACCTCTTCCCGATACCCTTGTTTACGTTTCCGCCGTCGAATTCCCCGAAGATTACGACTGGCAGCGGGATACGGCTTACGGAACCGTACCCTGCCGCGTTTCCCTTTTTCTGGAAGGCGAGCGGATCCTGTCCGTCCCTGCCGGTCCGGGGACTTTCGTCGGAGCCGACCCTGACCGGATGCGGATCCGGGAAGGTCATCTCTATACCGACTGCGCGACGGAGACCCATACCGTTATCTGCAGGGACGGGGAAGAGCTCTTCCGTTATGAGGGCCCCGAATCCCTCCGCGGCTTCCTGCTTCAGGACGGAAAGATCCATACCCTCGGCCAGCGTATCGGCAGGGAGGGGTTCACCTACCGGATCGACGGGCGGGTCGTGATGGAGAGGGAAGAGGGGACCCTCGTCGGAACGGAGGACCATCCTGCCGGCGACGGGGGCGCCCTGTATCCGGAAGGGGGCCGTATCTGTTTCAGCTATGTCCGTGAAGGGGCGCTTCCCCATGAAATCCATCTCGTTGCAGGCGGGAAAGTCATTCGCAGCGACACCTGCCCCGAAGCCGTCTGGGTCCATGACCAGCGCCTGATCGGCGGGGTGCTCTACCGGGTCGAGAAAAGGACTGCTCCCTGGAAGGATCCGACCCTGGTCATTGACGGAAAGGATGTCATCCCGCCGCCCTGGTACAGGGGAAATTCCCGTAAATGCGTGATCGTTCCCGACCGTGAGGACGTCATCGTCCTCGGCTTTTCCCGCCCCCGGGAGGCCGACATCGCATGTTTCTGGAAATACGGTCTGGGCTTTCCGGTTGCAGAAAGGGAGGACGTGACCACCGTCCTGTATGAAGACGGGATTTTCGCCTGGGTCGCCCCCGAGACGGCCGCCGTAGGGAAGAGACTCATTCCGTTTCCCGGCCGGATGCGCCTCCTTTCCCGAAAATGTGCCGCATTCCGCGGCGGGCGCCTGTTCCTCGCTCTCACGGGGGAACCGGACCTTCTTCTCGCCGGCGACGGCTTTTCGGCAATCCCGGTCCACGGCTTTCTCTCCGGCCTCCGGGTGGAAGTTCCTGAAAAAGATGTATCTTTGTCTCCATGATCACCTATCCCAATGTCAAGCTGAATCTCGGGCTCAGGATCCTCCGGAAACGTCCGGACGGATACCATGACATCGATACCCTCTTCTTCCCCTGCGACCGTTTCCGGGACACCCTGGAAATCATCTCGGGGGACGACTGGAGCCGGACCTCCGCTTCGCTTTTCGCCCGGTATACCCGGCCCGGACAGCTTGCACAGGGGATATCGCAGGACGGACGCCTGATGATTACGCTGGCACGGGAGGAAGGGATCGACTGGGATCCGTTGCGGGATCTGACGGCAAGGGCCCATGCGCTTCTCTCCGCCGATTTCGACCTACCCCCGATGAAAATCTTCCTGGAGAAAGGCTCCCCGGTCGGAGCCGGTCTCGGCGGAGGCTCCGCGGACGCGGCCTTCGCCCTCCGGATGATGGCGGAACTCTCCGGCCTGACCTTGTCGGAAGAGGATCTCGCCGCCTATGCGGCCCGTCTCGGAAGCGACTGTGCTTTTTTCGTATATAACAGGCCCATGTTCGGAAGCGGCAGGGGAGAAATGCTCTCCGACGCTCCCGCCGGTCTTCTCCCCCCCGACCGCTACCGGATCGAGGTGACGGTCCCTGAAGGTATTTCGGTATCGACGGCAGAAGCCTATGCAGGAATCGTTCCCGGGGTCCCCGAAGTAACGGTCCGGGACGTCGTCCTGCAAGCCCCCGAGAAATGGAAGGAATTGCTGTTCAATGATTTTGAGACAACGGTTTTCGCCCGGCACCCCTCTCTCGCCGGAATCAAGCAAGCCTATTATAAGCAGGGAGCCCTCTACGCTTCCATGTCCGGCAGCGGCTCCGCCGTCTTCGGCATTTTCCGGATTTAGATTTTCAGTCGGATGCGGAGGCGTCCGAGGAGGGCGGCGAGGGCGAGGACGATGGCTACGTAAGCGATGCAGTACAAGACCCCGGCCCATCCGCTGAATCGTCCCCAGAGGTTCCATCCCGTCATCGAGCAGAATCCGATCAGGAAATTCGGAATCATATAGGTCGTGAGTGTTGCCGTCCCCGCTGGCTTGATCAGCCGGAACCATCCCGTCCATCCCTTTTCTTCCAGGAACCGCAGTCCGGTGTAAATCAGGATGCAAGGAGCCATGACCCAAAGGACCCAGGGCAGGGTCGCGAGGTTTTTCGAGGCGATGAAAAAGATGTGGGCGACAAATCCGAGCCCGATGAGGACGCCGGCGGCCGCGAAGGCGACCCCGATCCGGGTCTTCCTGCTCCAGGACCGGGCATGCCGGACACTGACAACCGAAAGGATCGTACCGCCCATGGCGAGTGCGTGATGGGCCCCGTTGTCGAGCCGGAGCACGTCCCGCAGTTTGTCGAAAACGTTGGGCTCCGGGAAATTGACGACGGGAGTGCCTCCTCGGGTTCCGGTGCTGAGGATGCAGAGCAGGACGAATCCCAGCCAGACCGGGATGAGGATTTTGAGACTGTCCCGGAAGAGTAGGTAGACGGTCGCGCAGAAGAGATAGGCCCATCCTATCAGTCCGAGGATGCCCCACCATTTCGGGGCAAAGATGCCTCCGTCCGGGGTCCGGTACCGGAAGGCCATCCAGCCGAGCAGCAGGACGCCGGCGATCCGTAGGATCCCTCCGGAACGGCTGCCCTTGGGATAGTCGTTCCAGACCAGGAAGAAACCGAGGGTCATCAGGATGAGGAAGAGGTTCCTGGACTGGGGTCCGAGATTCAGCCCGCTGCCGGCATTGACCGTGAAAACGCCCATCACGACCAGCGCGAATCCCCGTTTCAGGATATGCCAAAGGGTCGATTCGGCGCTGAGTCCCTTGCGGAACCGGTTTTCGATCGCATAGGGGATGGACATTCCCATCGCGAAGAGGAAGGCCGGGAAAACGTAGTCGGAAAGTCCCATGAAATCCTCCGTCGTCTGGCTGTGAAGGAGCCAGTGTGGCATCCCCTTGATGGTCCAGAGGTCGTTGACGAAGATCATGAGCACCATGGTCAGTGCCCGGAACATGTCGATGGAGAGGTTCCTCCTTCCGTATTCCCCGGCGCGGTCCATTATCTCAGCGGAACAAGGGGCACGGTCCCCGGAATACTGTCGTCCGGCGGGGCGCCGTGGAGATAGATGATCCGCTGGTTGGGGCTGCCCCGGAAGAGGAGGTTGGTGTCCCGCTGCTCCAGGATGAACGGCCCGTCCACGAGTACGTCCAGATAGGGCAGCATCCGGGACAGGGACGGGTCAGCCTGGATCTCTTCCAGGGTGAAACCGGTCCAGCACCAGATCGTCTTTCTCGTCTCGGCTTTGATCCGGCGGGCGAGTTCGGTGAAGGCATCGACCTGGTAGAAGGGGTCACCCCCGGAGAAACTGACGTTCGAGAGGGAGTCGGCCTTGATGATGTCGAGGAGTTCGTCGACCGTCATCCAGTGCCCGGCGTCGAAATCCCAGGACTGGGGATTGTGGCACCCCTTGCAGTGGTGGGAGCAGCCTGCGCAATAGATGGAAATCCTGAAGCCCGGGCCGTCGGCCATCGTTTGCTCCAGGATTTTCAATACTCTGATCTTGTCTTTTTCCACGGGATTATTTGTGGATGACACGGTCGTGGAGTTCGGCGAGCTTGCCGGAGTTCCAGCGGTTCGTCGTGCCGACGAGGTAACCGGTGATGCGCTGCAGGGTGTCGATATGGTGGCCGTGGCAGTGCGGGCACTCGCGCAGGTCGTCCTTGGCATCTTCGTAGCCGCAGTCGAGGCAGCGGTTGCGGTTGTGGTTGACGGAACCGTAGCCGATGTCGTACTTGTCCATCAGGTCGACGATGTTCATGATCGCCTCCGGGTTGTGGGTCGCATCGCCGTCGATCTCGACATAGAAGATGTGTCCGGCGTTCTCGTACTTGTGGTACGGGCCTTCGATCTTCGCCTTGTGTTCCGGAGTGCAGTGATAGTAGACCGGAATGTGGCTCGAGTTGGTATAGTAGTCCTTGTCCGTGATTCCCGGGAGGATGCCGAAGGTCTTCTTGTCACGCTTGGTGAACTTGCCGGCCAGTCCTTCCGCCGGGGTGGCGAGGAAGGTGTAGTTGTGCTGGTAGGTCTCGGCGAAGCCTTCGATCTTCTGGGACATGTGGGAGATGATCCTGAGGCCGAGCTCCTGGGCTTCCTCGCTTTCTCCGTGATGCTTGCCGATGAGGGCGATGAGGCATTCGGCGAGACCGATGAAACCGATGGACAGGGTACCCTGGTTCATGACTTTCTCGATCGTGTCATTGTCGTCCAGCTTCTCACTGCCGAGCCAGAGCCCGTTCATCAGGAGCGGGAACTGCTTCTTGAGGGCGGTCTTCTGGAAATCGAAACGCTCGTTCAGCTGTCTTGCGGAAATCTCCAGGGCCCAGTCGAGACGCTGGAAGAACTTCTTGATACGGGTGTCCTTGTCGGGTTCGCCCATGCATTCGATGGCCAGCTTGACGATATTGATCGTCGTGAAGGAGAGGTTGCCGCGGCCGATCGAGGTCTTCGGCCCGAACCGGTTCCCGTAGACGCGGGTCCGGCAGCCCATCGTGGCGACTTCGTGGACGTAGCGCTTCGGGTCGTCCTCCTTCCATGCGTCATCCTGGTTGAACGAAGCGTCCAGGTTGAGGAAGTTCGGGAAGAAACGGCGGGCGGAAACCCGGCAGGCGAACTTGTAGAGGTCGTAGTTCCGGTCGCCCGGGAGGTAGCTGACGCCTCTTTTCTTCTTCCAGATCTGGATCGGGAAGATAGCGGTAGAACCGTTGCCGACGCCTTCATAAGTGGTGTTCAGGATCTCGCGGATGATGCAGCGGCCCTCGGCGGAGGTGTCCGTTCCATAGTTGATCGAGCTGAAAACGACCTGGTTGCCGCCGCGGGAATGGATCGTGTTCATGTTGTGGACGAACGCCTCCATCGCCTGGTGGACCCGGCTGACGGTCTGGTTGATGGCGTGCTGGAAGGCGCGCTCGCGGCCCTGCAGGCCGATCAGGTCACGCTTGATGTAGTCGTCTATCTTCGCGGTCTTGAGGTCGCTGTAGTCCGCATTGGAGATCGCGCAGATCTGCTCGACCTCTTCTTCGAAGGTCTTCCTGACGAAGGGGGCGAGGTAGAAGTCGAAAGCCGGGATCGCCTGGCCGCCGTGCATTTCGTTCTGGACCGTTTCCATGGAGATACAAGCCAGGACGCTCGCCGTCTCGATGCGCTTGGCGGGACGGGACTCGCCGTGACCGGCCTTCAGGCCATGCTCGAGGATGAGGTCGAGCGGGTGCTGGATGCAGGTCAGGGACTTGGTCGGATAGTAGTCCTTGTCGTGGATGTGGATGTAATTGTTCATGACGGCCTCGCGGACGGGATCCGAGAGGAGGCACTCGTCGACATAGCTCTTCGTCGCCTCGGACGCGAACTTCATCATCATGCCCGCCGGCGTGTCGGCGTTCATGTTGGCGTTCTCGCGGGTGATGTCGTTGGCCTGGGCGTCGATGATCGTCTCGAAGATCTCGTTGGTCTTGGCCTTGCGGGCGAGGTTCCGCTTGTTGCGGTAGCGGATATACTCCTTGGCCACTTCCTTTCTCGGACTGTTCATCAGTTCCATTTCGACGACGTCCTGGATCTCTTCGACCGTCATCTCATCCTTTTCAAGCTTGGAGATGGCGCTTGCGATCTGGGCGGCGAGAACGATGTCTTCCCCGTTCTCCGTTACATCCATCGCTTTCAGGATGGCCGCTACGATTTTCTGGTTGTTGAATTCGACAGTTCTACCGTCGCGTTTCAGTACCCGCTTTACCATATTCAGTGAGAGTTAGAGACAGCGCCGGCCTTCGAGGCCGGTTGCCATGTTTATTTTTCAGTAATTAATTGGTCTTGTCTTAAGTCGGGGGAGCGAGCTCCTCTCTTCCGTCAGCAAAGATAACGGATTTGTATGCTCATTGTTCGCTTTCCTACAAGAAAAGTTTTCAACAAAAATTAAAAATCCCTGTTAATTTGCTGATTAACAGGGATTTACGAAGAATTATATTTTTGAATTTTTCTAAATTAGAACAATTCTGTTTCTTTTGGGGCGAGGTTTTCAACAAGGGGCCTAACCGACCACCCAGACGAGCACATGACGCTCGAAAGTGATGTACTCGAGCTCGAATTCTTCTTCGTCTTCGTCTTTGTTGATGAAGGTTGCTTCCAGCTCTCCTTCACCGCGGGGACGGAAGCGCTCGATCTCGATCTGCTCGGCGAAATCGAGGTTGTAGACGGAAAGCCTTTTGAAGATGGCTTCCTTGGCGCACCAGTAGATGGCGAGCTGCTCGTTGCGCTTATCATCGTCGAGGTCTTCGATCTCGTCCTCGGAAAGCGCCTTCTTCTCCACGACCGAGAAATCCCGGTCCAGGGATTCGATATCGATGCCGACATCTTCCTCGTCGTGGAGGATGACCGCGACGAAACGGTCCGTATGGGTAATGCTGATGTTGATCGGGTTGTTCTCGATGTACGGTTTTCCGTTGTCGTGGTGGCTCAGATAGACTTTTTCGTCAAACATCGAGTTGAGCAGGGCCCTGACGGCGAGGCGCTGCTTGCGCATCGACTCGCTTTTGATGAACGAGATCTCTTCCATCTCGTCCGCCGGAGTAGAGCTCAGTTCCTTGAGCTCTTCTTCGGTTTCGGTGATTTCCCAAACACCGATTTCGGCTTCGTTTTCTAATTCCTTTTTAAGATATAGTCCCATATTAAATCCGTTCGAACGATGCATGAAACTTCACCCGGTATCCATCGGGGATGCCGGGGCAACTGTTTGAGCTTGTTCGCAAGTAAGGGTCGTCAGAACCGACGACCGTCAAAAACTGTTGACCAGAGAGTGCCGAACTGGGAGGCTCCATACAATTTCGTTACAATTAACGATGCAAAGATAATGATTTTTGTTATCTTTGCAACGCTTTTGACTGACAGTTAACTAAAATTCATTTATACCATCATGAAATTCCTTACTGAAGAGAAACTCGTCATCGTCGGCGCCGCCGGCATGATCGGATCCAACATGGTCCAGACCGCTGCGATGCTGGGCCTTACCCCGAACATCTGCCTGTATGATATCTTTGAGCCGGGCCTCAAGGGTGTCCTGGCCGAGATGGACCATTGCGCTTTCCCGGGCGTGAACATCACCGCCACCATCGATCCGGCTGTCGCGTTCAAGGATGCGAAGTACATCATCTCCTCCGGCGGTGCGCCGCGCAAGGAGGGCATGACCCGCGAGGATCTTCTGAAGGGCAACTGCCAGATCGCCGCCGAGTTCGGTGACAATATCAAGAAATACTGCCCGGACGTGAAGCACGTCGTCGTCATCTTCAACCCGGCTGACGTCACGGCCCTCACCGCCCTTATCCATTCCGGTCTGAAGCCGGAGCAGCTGACCTCCCTCGCCGCCCTCGACAGCACCCGTCTGCAGGAGGCCCTGGCCCAGGAATTCGGCGTACAGCAGTGCAAGGTTACCGGCAGCTATACCTACGGCGGTCACGGCGAAGCGATGGCCGTTTTCGCCTCCAAGGTCCTCGTCGACGGCAAGCCCCTCTCCGAGATGGGCCTCAGCGAAGAGCGTTTCGCCGAGATCAAGCACAACACGATCCAGGGTGGTTCCAACATCATCAAGCTCCGCGGCCGGTCTTCCTTCCAGAGCCCGGCCTACAATGCGGTCAAGATGATCGAGGCCTCCATGGGCGGTGAGAAATTCACCTGGCCCGCCGGCACCTATGTCTGCAACGAGAAGTTCCAGAACGTCATGATGGCCATGCCGACCGTCATCGACGCGACCGGTGTCCATTACTGCAACCCGGAAGGCACGGCCGAAGAGATGGCAGCCCTCGAGGCTTCCTATGAGCACCTCTGCAAGATGCGTGACGAGATCATCAGCCTCGGCATCATCCCCGCCGTCGCGGACTGGAAGAAATCCAACCCGAACCTCTAGGAAGGCGTTTCCTGACACAAGGAGCCGGCTCATCGACTGAGCCGGCTCCTTTTTTATCCCTTTTTTTGTATATTTGCGAAGAAACCCGATCATCAGAGAGACCCTATGAACCTCCGTAGCAAAATCCTCCTTTTCCTTGCAGCGGGCCTTTTCGCCTGCGCTTCCGTCTGCGCCCAGGATTACGGGCAGATGACATCATCGTTTACCCCCTATCACGATACGCCGACGGCGTTCACCCGCCCTCCGGCAGGATACAAGCCCTTCTACCTTTCGACTTTCTGCCGTCACGGCAGCCGCTACCTGCTTTCCGCGGACTCCTATGATACTCCGCTCAGGGTACTCGAAGAGGCGGACAGGGGAGGTTTCCTGACCGCGACCGGGAAAGAACTCCTCGCCGATGTCCGGAAGATGGCGGAAGACGCGAAGGGGAAATATGGAACCCTCCTTCCCCGTGGCGGCCGGGAGCACAGGCATATCATGGAAAGGACTGTCTCGCGCTATCCGGAGATCTTTGCCGGAAAGGATTGCCGGGTCGACGTATACTCTTCCCAGAGCCACCGATGCATGCTGAGCATGGCCTACAGTCTCGACGCGATTACGGCCGCGAATCCGAAAGTCGTTTATGACAGGCACAGCAGCCCTTTCGTCCAGGAAAGCATATTCAATACGTTCCAGGCTTCGTGGCTCGCCCGGAGCGGATACCTGCAAGACTATAATGCGGAGAAACTCGAGCACTTTGCCAACGACGCCCTCCTGGACAGGATCTTTACCTATGACGAGGCCCAGAAAGACCGCTACCTGTCCCCTGAATTACGGAAGACGCTCCCTATGTACCTGTGGAAACTCTCCTGCGAGTCCCAGCTCTTCGATGAACTCGGCGTCAACTTCTTCAAGAAATACTTTACTTACGAGGATTTCCGTAATGTCTGGCAGATGCAGAACCGGATCGAGCACTATGGCATCGGCCCTTCCGAGGAGTACGGGGAGTTCCTGCTCGACCAGGCCTCCATTCCCCTCACCCATATCATCGACGGCGCCGAGGAGGCCATCGCAGGAGGCCCCTACCGGGCGGCGCTCCGCTATGGGCACGACTCCCAGTTCGGTCCGCTTGCGGCCCTGATGCTCTTCGAAGGATGCTGCACTCCGGCCAAGGATCCCCTCCATCCCGAAAAGGACTGGGTATGGGACCGGATCTGCCCCATGGGCGCGAACATCCAGCTGGTCTTTTTCCGGAAGAAAGGTTCCGGGGACATCCTCGTCAAGGCCCTTCTCAACGAAAAGGAAATGCACCTCGTCGGGATCGGGACGGACAAATGGCCCTTCTATCACTGGAGTGACGTGAAGGCCGCCTACGAAGAGCGGATGGACCGGATTCCGGACTTCAACCGGGGAGGATGGGAGGTCGATACCGTCCAGGAAGGACTGGTTTACATGCGTTTCAGCGGGAAGGACCCCATCTCCGGCGCGAACCAGATCGTCAACGCCGTATACGTGGACCTGAACAATCCCCGCTATGCCGTCAAGTTCACCTACGGGGACCGGACCGCGACCTCCGATGCTTTCAAGAACGTGGGGGCGGTTGCGACCATCAACGCGACCTACGAGAAAGAGTCCGTGTACATCCGGGTGGACGGAACGACCAGTCACAAGATCGACATGGACATCGTCCCCTACGCCGGGTCCGTTCCGCAGTGGAAGACGGACAGCTCCATCAGTACGGACGGGCGCAAGGTCACGATTTCCTATACCGGGAAGGGTCTTTCCCTGGATGAGCAGCGTGCGGCGTTCGAAGCGATTCCGGATCCGAACGTGTTTACCAGCGCCCCGATGCTGATCGAGGATTCCGTCCCCGTCGGAAAGTATTTCGCGACGAGCAGCCTGACTCCCGCCCAGATCGAAAAGCTCAGTTACGAGGACCCGCTCCGGCACCAGAGCGTCCGGCACCCCAGGTCCGCCGCCGCCCTGACTGCCGATAACCACCTGATCCTCATTGTAGTGGACGGCCGCAGGCCCGGACTTGCGGAAGGGATGAACGCCTTTGAGCTCACGTCCTTCATCGAGGAGCATTTCCATCCGGTCAACGCCATCAACCTCGACGGCGGCGGGTCGACCGCTCTCTGCGTCAAGGGAGAGGGCCATCCCGAAACCCATGTCGTCAATTATCCTTCGGCCTCCCGGACCTTCCTGCATGACAAGGAGCGCCGGATCCCGACCCATATCCATATCCTGGACCTCGGGGTAAACAGATAAGCCTATGGACAGAAGGTTTTTCCTTTCCTTGATCGCCGGCCTCATGGCCGCCTGCGCTTCGAAAAACAAAATCGACGTCGATCCCGTGGATGACGGACAGGAAGGCGGAACGCCCGTTGATGAAGGGACGACCCTGAACGGCACCCGGATCGAAGAGGGAAACAATCTTTATGGCGTCATCACCGATACGGAGGGAAATCCCGTCCGGAACGTCCCGGTAACGGATGGCTTCCGTTTTGCCGTTACCGACACGAACGGAGTATACCAGATGAAGGCGGATCCCAAGAGCACCCACGTCTGCTACAGCCTTCCTGCCGGTTACGCCATCCGGCAGAACGCCGCCTCCCACCTGCCTTCCTTCTACCAGACGATCCGTCCGTCAGCCGTCAACAAGAAGAACTTCACCCTCCAGAAACTGACCGGGAGCAGCACCGCCTTTTCCTTCGCGGTCCTCGGCGACATTCATATCCGGAATGCCTCGACCGCCTCGACGTTCAAGGGCGGAGCCATGCGGAAGATCGGGGAGTATTTCAAGGAGAATCCTTCCAAGGGACCGGTTTTCGGTGTGAGCCTCGGGGACATCATCAACAATGCGAAGGATCCGGAGACTTTCGGCTATGCGGCGGAAGCCCTCGGCAGCGCGGAGTACGGAGCCGGCAAGTATGTTCCGTTTTTCACGGTCATCGGAAACCACGACCACAACGCCCGTAAGGGCAATTCGGCCGAGTCCGGGACCGACGGCTTCGATATCGGGACGGAAGGGGATTTCTCCGGCACCTTCGGCCCTCCCTGCTATTCGTTCAATATCGGCAAGGTCCATTTTGTCGCCCTGGACAATTTCATCGCCAGGTCCGAACCTTCCAGCAGCGGTACCGCCTTGCCCGCGACCGGGCATAACGGTCTGAGCGACAAGGTCTACGACTGGCTTTTAAGGGACCTCGCCTTAGTCGAGGACAAATCCTCGAAGATGGTCGTCATCCTGCAGCACTGCCACGTCCGCGGATTCGCTGATGTTCCGCACCGGTCGGACATGGTCGCAAAAATGGCGGAGTTCAACAGCGCCTATATCTTCTCCGGACATGCCCATATCTGCGAAAGCTACAAATACACGGTCAAGACCAGGAGCGGCCGGCCGGTCATGGAACGCATCCACGGCGTCCCGATGGGCAATTTCTGGTATTCGAAGTACGGTCCGGACGGAGCCCCCGCAGGTTTCTATGTCTATCACGTCGACGGGAAGGACTTCTCCAGCTGGGAGTATCGCTGTGTCCATAATCCGGAAGAGCAGATGCGCGTCTACGATTCCAACGATGTCTATGACCTGGAATCCGACTGGTCGCACCAGTATGCGTGGAGCAATGAATCCCTTTTCGCAGGCGGTAACTTCATTCTCGCGCATATCTATCACGGGGACGAGGACTGGGAAGTCACCCTGGAGCACGACGGGAAGGCCGAAAAGATGACCTTCGCCAACAAGCGGATCTACGACTACTGCGCCCACAGCCACCTGGCCAACGACAATGTCTCCGGTATCAAGACCAGCTGGACCTACCACTGGGACCGGTCCGAGAACTGGTGGTACCTGAAACTGGACCGTCCCGCCTCGGAACTCAAGGACTGGAAGGTCGTCGCCAAGGCGAAGTTCCCCGGCAGCACTGAGACCAGGACCTACACCTGTGACAAGATTACCCGGAAACTGACGGAATAATTTGCCTTCCAGGGCGATTCCTGCGTTCTACCGATTCACGACAAGTCCGGGGAAGGCCTCCGGATTGGGAGCGGGTGCAAGGGGTTTGCCGCTCTTGACGGTGACGCCCGAGAGCGTCACGCAGCAATCCGTCAGGAAGGGGAAGGGTTCTTCCGCTCCCGCTTTCCGGCCGTAGGAGGAAAGCACGGTAGGCCCGGCATAATCCTCGCGGGTAATCGCGCTGTCGTCGATCAGCAGGCCCTCGACCTTGATATTGTGGGGCAGGCGGCATTCGTACCCGAAGTCATGTGAACCGTTGTTGGAGCCTCCGATGATGCAGGCCATTTTGTCTCCCTCGTACGGGCGCATGATGCAGTTGCGGAGGATGATGTCCCCGTCCCAGGTACTCCCATAATCGTCCCGCAGGCTCAGGAGGTATTTCCCGTGCATCTCGCAGTTTTCAATCAGGAAGGTGCCGAAACCGACCATCCGGACGCTCTGGTGGCCGAAAGTACAGTTCTTCAACTGCACGTTGGTCGCGCTCTGGTGGGCGTCGAAGCGGGAGAAAACGCAGTTGTCCAGCTGGAGGTCTTTGCAGAAATTGGACGTGTAAACACCCCAATAGGCCTTGTCGTCGATGTCGTTGGTCTGGCGGCAGTCTTTCCAGAGAATGTGTGCGCAGGAATTGGCGTTGAGGTCGTAGGAGCCCATGCTGACGGGTCCTCCTCCGGAACTGTAGTCGGTGACATAGGTCTTATGCCCTGTCATCAGGCAGTCCGAAACCACGACGTCGGCGACATGTTCCAGGTAGATGAATCCAGTATATGGGGCGCCGTGGTCCAGCTCCCCGGTAATCCGGTGGGTAAGGCCTTCGATACGGGTCCCCGACCTTCTGACGGTAATTCCCCGGTTGTGGTAATTGTATCTGGATTCGGCCTGGTTGGCGATCGTGGTAAAGGTTCCGCCTTTGATCGCAATGGGCTCGTCGATCGGATAAGCCTTGATTCCGGTAACCTTTTCATAGTCGAATACGACCGGGGTCGAAGGGTCGATGCTCCCGTCTTTCCCAACCAGCAGGACCTCTTTCTGGGCCGTCCCGTTGTTCTGGTTTTTTCCCTTCCGGATGAAAACCTTGTGCTCTTGGTTGACGACTTCCACGAGGCAACGGCAGGGCAGGGAGACGCCGAGGTTCGTCTGGCCCCGCTTGAGTGAATTGACGCCTTCGACCTCGAATGCTTCCTTGTCGGGAAGCACGAGGAAGACGGGTTTGCCTTTATCCTTGAGATCGAAATCGACGTCGTCGATGATGAACGAGGCTTTTCCGAAATCGGTGTCCGTACGGATTTCGGCGCAAACGGGGGTTTTGCCGATGTAATAGGTCTTCCCGCTTTTCGCCTTGACCGGAAGGCCCTTTTCGTTGGCGGCCTGGTGCGCGGCTGCGATCGCGGGCATATCGTCGGTCACTCCGTCGCCCTTGGCGCCGAACTGTTCATAGGTTATGTATTTCTTGCAGGCGGGATTCTGGCAGGCGGTGAACGCCAGGACGGAAAGGCTGGAAACCAGCAGGGTCAGTATATGTTTCATGGCAGAGGAATGATTACTTTTTCAACAATGCGACGCAGATCCACATTGAACATGTGTGTTTTCAAAGATAAGAATTTAAATGAGCTTTGGCAAGGAATCATCATACAGACAAATGTATTGTGATTTTTTTCCTATATTTGCTTATTCATAAAATCACTGATTAATCGACTTATACCTATGCGATGCAAGAATTGCGGCTGGGAGAATCCCCAGGGAAAAGAGAGATGTGAAAAGTGCAATGCCCCCCTGCATTCCGAACAGGGTCATTCTTTACCTCCCGTTCCTCCTGTCAATGCTGTTCCGCCTGCGGAACCCAATCCCCTGAAGGGGACCCTTCCCGAGAGCGAGCTTTTCGGCGGCGCCTGCAAGAAATGCGGATATCCGATCGCCCCCGGGTTCCGGGTCTGTCCGAACTGCGGTGAGCCTGTAGCGCCCTCCGCCCAGGCACCCGTCCCCCCGGTCGCCCCTCCCGCAGGACGGCAACGCCCCGGTACGATCAATCCTTGGGAGACCCCTCAGGACAGCCATTTCTGCACCCTGAAGGCAGTCGCCTGGCAGAATGAACAGGTCGGCTATCAGCCGGTTTCCTACTCGGGAGACCAGATCGTGCTGAACCGGGCCAACACGGATCCCAACAACCAGTCGATTACCTCGAAAGAGCAGGCTGTCCTCACCTTCGAGGACGGAGCCTGGTACCTGGAGGACAGGAGCGACCAGAAAACGACCTATGTCCATGCCGGCCGCAAGACCAGGCTCGAATCCGGCGACATCATCATCCTCGGCAACCGCAGGTTTGAATTCAAGGGCTGACGGGGATGTCTCTGATTGTTGCAGACCGCTGCGATTTCAATCCCGGAGACACCATTGACGGGAGATACCGGATCGAACGTCCGCTCGGAGAGGGGACGTTCGGGGTCGTCTACAAGGTGGCCGACCCCTCCGGCCATGTCTTCGCACTCAAGCTGCTGAAACTCTGGACGGTTACCCCCGATGTCTGCAAAGGGTTGAGGGACCGTTTCGTCATGGAGTTCGAAACCGGACAGATCCGGAGCGATCACCTGGCCCATTCCTACACGTACGGCGAAGTGGGCGGCAATCCCTATATCCTGATGGAATTCTGTCCGGGAGGCGACCTGCGCCGCTATGCGGCAAGCCGGTCCTTCGACGTGAACCGGGCCGGAGGGCAGATCCTCGCCGGGCTGAGGGACCTGCACGCCTGCGGGAAGGTCCACCGCGACCTCAAACCCGAGAATGTCCTGATCCGGGAGGACGGAACGGCCGTCCTGACGGATTTCGGCATTTCAGGCGACCGTAACAAACGGATGACCGAACGCGGATGGCTCGGGAAGCCTTCCCAGCTCTTCGGAACCTATCCCTATATGCCGCCGGAGCAGGTCAATCCGCCCCGGGGAGGCAACGCCACGGTCCTCCCGACGACCGACCTCTTTTCCTTCGGGGTCATGATGTACGAAATCCTGGTCGGAGAACTCCCTTTCGGCGAACTCACGGAGGCGACGCTGCCCCGGTACCTCGAAAACGCGAAAGCCGGCCGCTGGGATCGCTCCCGGCTGAGAATCGTCGCTTCTGAGAGTCCCTGGCCGGAGATCATCGAAGGCTGTCTCGTTCCCGATTTCAAGTCGCGGACCCAGAGCGCCGGAGACATTCTCTCCCGCCTTCCCTCCGGAGGAGCACCCCGGCGGAATATTCCGGACCATCCTTTCCTGACGGTCCGGACCGGAATCCTCCTCCGCGTCATGCAGGGCGAAGAATACGGCCGGGAATACCGGCTTGAAGACCTGCGGCAGGGCCGCTGCATCCTCACGGTCGGCCGCGACACCATCAGCGTCCACAACCGGATTCCCCTGAAAGAAGAGTGCAGCTGCTACATCTCCCGCCACCATTGTACCCTCGAGACGGACGGAACCCCCGGGTCCTGGATCATCCGGGACGGCCAGTGGGTGGCCGATACCGCACGGTGGGAAGAATCGCTGAACGGGACCTATGTCAATTCCTCCGAAGTGGATATGCGCGGCATGCGGATCCGCCCCGGAGACATTATATCCATCGGGGACGTCAAGCTCCGCGTGGAAGGATATTGATAATCAAGTATCATGGAACAAGAACTATTTGCAAACAGGTACATTCTCCTGGAACAGAAGGGACGCGGATCCTTCGGTGAAGTTTGGCTTGCCCGCGACTCGCAGCTGGACATGGAGGTCGCCATCAAGATCTACATCGCCCTGGACGACCGCGGGATCGAGGAATTCAAGAAGGAGTACAAGACCGCCTACAACCTGAACCATCCGAACCTCCTGCACGCCTACCATTTCGACGTCTTCGAACGCCGGCCTTTCCTTGTCATGCCGTACTGCCCGTCTTCGGCCCTCTCCCTCATCGGAGAATGCGATCCGGATACCCTGTGGCAGTTCATCGGGGATGTCGCTTCCGGCCTCGCGTACCTGCATAAGATGGATGTCGTCCACCATGATATCAAGCCGGACAACATCCTGCGGACGGAAAGCGGGTCTTTTGCCATCACGGATTTCGGCATCAGCACGAAAATGCGGAGCACCCTCAGGCGGAATTCCTCCCGCTCCGTCCAGCAGAACAGCTCCGGCGGATCCCTCCCGTACATGGGCCCGGAGATGTTCTCCGAGCGGGCCGAGTCCGTCAAGGCGACGGACATCTGGGCCTTCGGCGTGACTCTGTATGAGATGATTACCGGAAATCTCCCCTTCTTCGGACAGGGAGGCATCATGCTCCGGAACGGCGCCGCCATCCCGGACATCCCGTATCCGGACCCCGAAATCGTCAAACTGGTGAAGGCGTGTCTCGCGAAAGAGACCTGGGACCGTCCGACCGCCGAGGCCATCGCTGCGATGGCGAAAAGGAGAGCCTTTTCACCGGTTCCGCCTGAGCCGGATCCAGAAAAGCCCGCTCCCGTAAAACCGTCCCAGAAGAAACGGCCCGGGACCGTTCCGGAAGAACCCCGGCCCGGAAAGTCCGGCGGGAACAAACCCCGGGAGCGTTCGACCGTCCCGATTGCGGGCGGCGGAGGAACGCAGCCGCAACCGGGTCCGACTCCCGGTCCGGATCCGGGACCCGTTCCCGAACCCGAAGGAAAACGCAAATCCTGGTTTGCCGTGAACAAATGGATCTACCCCCTGCTGGGACTGCTGACGGTCTGTTTCTTTGTCTCCCGGAGTCCGGAAAAACGGGCGGCGAAGAAGAATTACCCGTCTTATATCCGGTCGGTCAATTCCGTAAAGAATGATATGAGCGAAATGACTTATACCGTCTTTAAAAACCCCAGCGGTTTCGAACAATATGAAAGTTTTAAGGACATTATCGATTCGCTCTATACCATTGAGACAAAATATAGGGATTATTATAAGGACTATAATAAAGTTGCAATTCTCCGCAGGGATCTGAGTTTGATTGCAGAGAGGGGATTCAAAAGAGAGGTCACCGAGGCGGAAAATACTAAATCTAACGTTGATGCGGCGATATACTTCTCCCATGCCCTGTGCTTAAGAGAAGATGAATCCGTCCGGAAACAGTTCGACGATGCAGTGGAAAAGGTCAGCGGTATCAATATGGTTACAAGCGTTTACTTATTCCACGGAGACCGGGAGGATGAGGTTGAATATGAATTCATGGATGGAGAATGGGTGATTACGTCAGAGAACAAATCGATTCCGGCGTCCAAGACCGACTATCTTGCCGCCTATATGGAAATAACCGGTTTCCGGGGAGTTACAAATCCGGAAGCTTATAATAACCAGACATTTTCCATCAAGATCATACGCCCGGACGGATCCATCAGCAAAGGGAATTCTTCCCCTTCCGGGTATTCTTTCAAAGATTCCGGATCCTTCCTGACAGAATACAACGAAGACTGCAACAAGTACTGGATCTCGGGATGGGGCAATGAGCAGAAGACTTGTTATTCGCGTGGCCGCTACAAATATGAGGTATATTCCAAGGGGAGAAAGCTGTTCAGTATCCCTGTCACGTTCCGATAATCAAAATAATATAACCATATGGCAACACCCACCCAATCTTACAAGCGTTCCCTGTCCGGATCCATCGGGGCCGGCATGAAATCCATCTTCGGAGGAGAAGGAAGGCGGTACTATACGCTGGTCCATAAAGTGTCCAGCCAATACCACAAGGCCGGGGAATCCCAGCCCATCATCGTGGACGAGATCGAACTCGGCCGGGATCCCGCCTGCCAGGTCCGCTTCGACGAAAACTTCCCCACGGTCAGCCGTCGCCACGCCGCCATCGTCAAGGACGGCGACAACTGGAAGCTGATCCAGCTGTCCCAGACCAATACCACCTATCTCAACGGCCATCCGGTCCAGAAGGAGTGGTATCTCCAGAACGGGGATGAGATCCAGCTTTCGACGAACGGGCCGAAACTGGGATTCATCATTCCGGAAGGCAAGAAGGGCCTTGTCAGCAGCATCGGCCTGACCGCCCGCCTGAATCTCTTCCGGCAGCAGGCCCTGCGGCCCTACAAGACGGCCATATGGTCCCTCGCCGCTGTGCTGGTGCTCGCCGTCGCGGGACTGACCTTCTGGAACTACCGGCAGCGCCAGGATTTCCTGGAGCAGGGGAAAGTGCTGGCCGAGCAGATCGAGAGCAACCGGGAGAACAAGGAAAAGGCGGACGCCCTCGCCGCCGAACTGATGGAGAGCAACAAGAAAATCGCCGATTACGAAGACCGGCTCGCCAAGATGGCCCAGCAGGTTTCCGCGGCGAACGCACGTGCACGGAGGGCCATGCAGGCAGTCCAGTCCGTCGGGACCGGCGGTCTCCCCGAGGCCTTGAAACAGGTTGCCAACGATACCTATTTCTGCATGTTTTACATAGAACTCGGCGAAGGGACGGAGAAATATGTGTTCGGGGCCAGCGGGACCGCTTTCCTGCTCAACGACGGGAAGATCGTCACCGCCCAGCATGTCATCAATCCCTTCATGGGCTACCCGGAGGACGAGTCCGACCTGCTGCTCAACGGCTTGATGAACCAGAATCCGGACGCTTTCACCTGCCATTTCATCGCCGTTTCTCCGAAGGGGGACAGGATTACGTTCAAGTACCCCCTGTCCAAGCCGGTTTTCCATATGGGCTCATACACGCCCGTCACGCTCGGTACGGTTCCCTATGACGGGATGAACCTCCCCGTCAAGATCATCGACACGGCTGATGCACGGGATTACGCCTGGGCAAAGGCCGGAAAGACAGGATCCCTCGTTGCGGACGGGCCCTATTCCAAGACCCTCCCGATCAAGACCCACCTCGACATCCTCGGATTCCCCGTCGGCGTCGGAGCGGAAGACCTCCGCAACGTGACTCCGATTTACAGTGAATCTTTCGTCGCGCGCGAAGGACTGGACGTCGACGGCTGCATCCTCCTGTCCAACAGCGAGACCGACCACGGCAATTCCGGCGGTCCGGTCGTCACGGTCAAGGACGGGCAGTATGTCGTGGTCGGAATCCTGTCCGGATCGAACCGTCTCGGATCCAAGACCGGCAACTCGAGTTCCGGCAAATGGAAAGACCGCGTCGTCCCCATCTCCGTAATCAAGTAAAGCTATGGCACAGAAGATAAAGATCCGGCTCGCGGCCTATACGGACCCGGCCGGCAAATGGAATGAAAGCGCCCCGAACAAGGGGAACGAGGACAACCTTTTCGTCGATGCAGACCTTTCTAACGACATCCAGGGGCAGTTCCTGGCCGATGAGGTCCAGGATCTGGGCGAAGCCGGATGCCTGATGGTCGTCGCGGACGGGATGGGCGGCATGAATGCAGGAGAAGTCGCGTCCGCCGTGGCGATCGAAACGGTAAAAGCAGGTTTCGAGAAAAGCCGTCTCACGGCCTCTGTGCTATCTTCGGCGGATTCCCGTGCCCGGTACATGGAAGGAATCGTCGTGGACGCGGACGCCGCGATCAAAAAGAAATCCAACTCGGACAAGGAGTGCGAAGGGATGGGCAGCACCCTGATCCTCGCCTGGCTGTTCGGGGATACGCTCACGGTCACCTGGTGCGGGGACAGCCGCGCCTATCTCTTCCGCGAACCGGAGGGGATCCGCCAGATTTCGAAGGACCATTCCTATGTCCAGGGTCTCGTCGATGAAGGAAAGATCACCGAGGAGGAGGCCTTTGTCCATCCTTACGGGAACATCGTGACCCGGAGTCTCGGCGACCCGTCCGCGAAGGCCAAGCCCGACAGCGTCTCCCTTTCCGTCTGCCGCGGGGATATCATCCTCCTCTGCAGCGACGGCCTCAGCGGGGTTCTCCGGGACCGGAAATCCTATGACCGGGACGGTGCGCTGCTCCCCGGGAAGAACCTCGAAGACATCATCCGCGCCAACCGTTCCAGCATGACCGCCTGCCGGACGGCCCTTTGGGAAGCGGCCGAAGCGGCCGAATGGTATGACAATGTCACCGCCATTCTCTGCGAGATTACGGAAGGGCCCGAGGCGTCCTCGCCGCACAAGACCATCGAAAGCGAGCCGGTCCGCCGCTGTCCGTGGAAGACCCTCGGGATCGTCCTCGGAATCCTCCTTCTGTGCTGCGGCCTGTTTTTCCTCGGAAAACATTATCTGGGTTCCGGACAGAAAGTTGAGGAACCGGAGACCGTCTGTCCCGCTCCGGCGGAGGAACCGTCCGGCAGTCCCGAGCAGCAGGCGACCCCGCCCGAACCCGTCCTGACCGAAGTTTGAGATCCCTGTAACAAGAAGAAAACCCTATGCTTGCAATCGGAGACAGAATGCCGTCCTTCGAGGTCATGGACCAGGACGGAAACATGGTGAAATCCGAGGATTTCATCGGAAAGGGGAAGAAGACCATCATCTATTTCTATCCCAAGGACAATACGTCCGGATGCACGGCGGAAGCCTGCTCGTTCCGCGACAATTACGCCGCCCTGACGGAGGCCGGATACAATGTGGTGGGGGTCAGCAAAGACAGTGCTAAGTCCCATTCCGGCTTCCGGGCGAAGTTCGAGCTGCCGTTCCGTCTGCTCGCCGACACGACGACGGAAATGCTCCAATCCTTCGGGGCCTGGGGAGAGAAGAAAATGTACGGAAAGACCTCGCTCGGCACGCTCCGCCGCACCTTCATCTTCGATGAGAACGGCATCCTGGAGCGCATCATCGAGAAAGTCGATACCAAGAACGCCGCCGGTCAGATCCTGGAAATCTGAACCCCGCTGTTCGATACCTTATTGCAGTATGTCGAGGAAGGATTTCGGCAGCCGGACATTGTCCAGCGCCCCGGCGGCCTCGAAGAGTGGAGCGATCTCGGCATCCTTGAAACCGGCGATTCCGCAACCGATGCGGGTAACGAGGAATTCGAGCTCCGGGTGCTGTCTGGCGAAGTCCGTGAACTCGTCCACATAAGGTTTGATGGTAGAGACCGGTCCCTGCATCGTGGGGATGGCATAGGTCTGTCCCTGCAGGCCGACGCCCTGCCCCCAGACTGCACCGAAATAGTCATAGGCGACCTTTGCCGCGCCGCCGCCGTGGGCCCCCTGCAGGTTCGACCCGAAGACGAAAATCTGATTGGGAGCAAGATGGGTAATCCTGTCCGGAGAAGGCAGCTTGGCCGGATCGTAGGTGGTTTTGTAAGCCATATGATTCTGTTTATGTTATGATGAATCCAAATGTAATGGTTTTTCTTTTAAAGATACAAATTCATCATGTATCGTCAGATGTCTTTCCCGTTCGTTAAAATTGTATGAGAACCATAATTCTATGCTGGGAATAGTTAGAAAGGAGAAAAGTGGCTATATTTGTGGAAATAACTACGAAAATGAAAAGAATTCTTCTTCTCCTCATCGCGATTATATGTCTGTTTTCTTGTGAGAAAGCACCTGAAGAAATTCCCGTATCGTCCGTCACGATAAATCAACCTGCTGCTGAAATGGTAGTGGGAGAGACGGTTCAATTATCCGCAAATGTCTTACCATCAAACGCTACCGATAAGACACTCACGTGGGCCTCATCCAAGCAATCTGTAGCGACGGTATCCAGTGATGGTCTGGTTACCGCTATTGCCGAAGGATCTTCGACCATTACGGTTACCGCTGGCGATAAGTCCGCTTCCTGTAAAGTGACGGTCGAGAAAAAAGTCGTACCTGTTTCTTCCGTCAGTCTGAATTTAACGGAACTATCCCTTGTAGAAGGAGAAGAGTCAACCTTGGTCGCGACCGTGAAGCCCAATGATGCCGATGACAAGACCGTCACCTGGAAATCATCTGATGCAACGATTATATCTGTCAATAGTGAGGGGAAAGTCTCTGCCTTGAAAGCAGGAACGGCCACCATCACTGCTTCTGCCGGAGACAAGTCCGCTTCCTGTAAAGTGACTGTTGAGAAAAAGTTCATTCCTGTCACCTCCGTTACGCTGAACAAATCAGAATTATCGATCGTTGAAGGAAGCCAAGAAACGCTGATAGCCACAGTTAAGCCTGATGATGCCACGGACAAGACGGTTACATGGAAATCCTCAAACCCGTTAGTCGTATCTGTTGGCGATGATGGGAAAGTAACTGCCATAAAGAAGGGGACATCATCGGTCACGGCATCTTCCGGCGACAAGTCTGCGACCTGTAAAGTCATTGTGTCAGAGGCAACGGTAGCTGTGACAGGAGTAAGTCTGAACAAGACGACAATGTCTCTGACATTAGGAGAGACGGAGACGTTGACGGCAACGATTTCTCCGTCAAATGCGACGAATAAGGATGTAACATGGTCGTCAAGTAATACAACCGTGGCAACTGTTTCCTCTTCGGGACTCGTGACGGCCATGGCTGTTGGAAGTACGACAATTACCGTGACCACTTCTGACGGAACGAAGAAAGCAACTTGCACCGTAACCGTCTTCCCGATAGAAGTGACGGGGATCTTTTTGGATAAACAGTATCTCTCAATGTATCGTAATAATACAGAAGCATTGACGGCAACTGTTATTCCCTCTAATGCAACCGATCAAAGCATTAATTGGTCCTCCAGCAACAGTCAGGTCGCAACCGTTTCGTCCGCAGGTCGAGTCACCGCCATCGCTGCAGGAGATGCGGTTATAACTGCTAAAACAAATGACGGAGGGAAAACCGCAAATTGTTCCGTCACAGTTTGGCCAGATCCCGAAGAGGCAATAGATCTTGGGACCAGTGTGAAATGGGCTGTCCGTAATGTGGGCGCAACAATGCCGGAAGAGTTTGGATACCATTTCTCTTGGGGAGAAACCGCCCCCAAATCGAACTACTCTGAGGGAAATTACAAGTGGTCAAATGGTTCGGAGGATATTTTCTCCAAGTATAATACCCTGGCGAAGAATGGTGTCGTAGATAATAAAATTGTTCTTGATCCGGAAGATGATGCCGCTCATGTAAACTGGGGTGGAACATGGAGGACGCCAACAAAGGGCGAGATTCAGGAATTGATAGATAATTGTATCTGGACATGGACAACACAAGGGAATCAGGTTGGCTATAAGGTTAGCAGTAAGCAAAATGGGAATAGTATCTTCCTCCCTGCTGCGGGATATAGGAATTATTCGCGCATTGATTACGATAATGAGGCGGGAATATATCTGTCAGCATCCCTCTGTGCTGATACACCCTATTATTTTTATCGTTTTCATCTCTCTTCTTCTCAAAAAAGAGGAAGTGGGGCTTTCCGTTATTTCGGATATACAGTTCGGCCTGTCATGGACAAGGAAGATCGGATTCGGGTTAACGGAATCTCACTAGATCCTTCTGAATTAAAATTGACGGAAGGTAGTTCAATACGAATAACGGCTTTCGTGAGTCCCGCAAATGCAACTAATAAAGAAGTCTTCTGGAAATCAAGCAATACATCTGTCGCCACTGTCTCTGAAGGAACCGTTCTGGCCATTAAGCCAGGAAAGGTTGAGATCTCAGCCATTACACTCGACGGGGGTTATACTGCTACATGCTCCGTCACTGTTGAAGACGATAAGACAAAAGTGACCTCCCTGTCTCTCGGAGGAACGGCCCTTCATGTTGGACCTGGTAAAAGCTACTCATTGAAGGTTAACGTCAAGCCAGATAGTGCCGTTGGGGACTTTACATGGAAGAGTTCTGATTCAGGTACCGTTTCTGTTACTGGCAAAGGGGATAAGGCTACCGTTACGCCAAATTATGCCAGCATGGGATATACGACTGTTTCTGTAACCGATAATAGGACTGGCTTGTCGGCATCAATAAAGGTATACTCTTTTATTCAGAGTTTCACGTGGAATGAATCTACCGGGGAAACATATGGCGGTTATCCGCTTATTACCATACCTCTGGGTGGAACGTATCAGCTTAAGTATTCCAGTGAAGCAGGGTCTAATATCCTCAATCTATTCGGAGATCTGAATAATTATGTTTTCTACGAACCGACATATGTCGTTTCTTCTCCTACGAATATCTCTATTTCTCCTGAAGGATTGGTAAGTGGCATGAAGGAGGGGACGACTGGAATCAAACCGACGGGGTATATTCAAGGCAGCGGCAATCGTGTCTATATCAAGGTCGCCAGCAAGATGTACGAGAGCGAGTATAATGACTCACAAGATTATGCTAATAATGTTCCCTATGGCTTCCCGATGGGTTTTAACCTTTTGAATAGAACGGATGTAGATTGGTTCAAGTTGCAGACGAATACCTCGTCAGGATACATTTCCGTCACTCTTTCGGTTGAGTATTCAGGGGCATCGAGTTTATCCGGAAACGAGTCTCGGCTTTGTAAATACTCCTTGTACGATTCAAGTATGCAACTGTGGGGATCCGGATCTTTCAGTTTCTCCAAATCATCTCCGACAGTATCTATCACTAAATCGATGATTCCGGCCGGTCCTTTGTATTTAAAAGTCTATTTTGACACATCATATGATAGCAGATTATGCCCGCTTGATAGTATGACTCTTAAGTTGACGGTCAATTGAATGCTGGATTCTTAGTCCTTCTCAGATTATATGTACCACTAACAGAGTGGAATTCCATTGGAGGAGCATCAAGGATTAAAACCAAGATGCTCTTTTAAAAATATGAGACAAAGATTATTGTGCTTTGAAGTAAATCCTCACCATATCAAACCATTTATTATCAATCTTCTCACACATTACCGCCTTGTCGTTCTTATCGATATACCAATAACGGTCATTATGCTCGAAGATAGTAACCCCTTTGAACGTATTATTTATTTCCCCGTCGTATAGGTCGATACCCCAAGAATACTGCTCGGCAACGGTCTGCTCTATTATACCCTCCTTATTCGTCAGTTTTACAATCCGTAGACTCTCTAATCCAACGTTTAGTATACCATTTGAATACGTATAAGGGGTAAGCGTCTGCGTGTTATCTTTAAGGTCAACAAGGGTACAAGAGCCATTTTCAAAGAAAGCCTTCAGATTAAAATGTTCAATACTACCGCTAGCGGATTCTACTACAGAACCATTGAATAATGCCTCTACTTTGATAGGAATCCACCATTTCCCTTCAAGAATGCCATTATTACCTACGTCTCCTTCATTCACACAGGAGACCATTATGCTCATGCCAAGCAGGAGCATTACTGCATAAAAATACTTTGACATCGACCTCCTTTTGTCAGTTATTAATATCATAATACGAGTAAACAAAGTTAGAAAAAGCCGTTGAGATATCATTATAAGGTTGCTCTCGGATCAGTGATGATTCGAGAGCAGTATAAGGTTCGTTAATGAATTCCCTACTGATAATTCTGCGTGAGTCATAAGTCTTTGAAAGAGAGCGAATTGCGAGAATCCTCCCACGGCAATCGAGGTAGGAGGATTCTCGTAATTTTCTGAAATTCAGGCGTATGTGTATCACGCGAGACATTGAAAAAACATGTTTTTGTTTTTTTCCGTCGATTTGACGATATTTGGAAAGAAACAAAGGTTTAGCAGCATATGAAAAGAATCAAAGGGTTGGTATGTGCTCCGTTCACCGCTTTTGCGGCAGATGGAACGGTGGATTTGGAAAAAGTAGCCTTGCAGGCGAAGTTTTATAAGGATAACGGAATCTGCGGCGTGTTTGCCTGCGGGACGACGGGCGAAGGCTCATCGCTTACTCAGGAGGAGAAAAAAGCGCTCCTGCGTGCGTGGTCCGTTCAGCGCGGGGACTCGTTCGTTGTCATCGCTTTCCTAGGAGGGACCAGTATCCCCGACTGCATCGACCTGGCCCGGTATGCCGCCGCCCTGGGTCTCGACGCCGTAGCCATGACGGCTCCCTATTATCAGAAAGCCGCGAGTGTCAAGGAGTTGGCCTGTACGCTGGCTGAAGTCGCGGCCGCTGTCCCCGAAATGCCGTTCTATTATTATCATATTCCGGTCCTGACACATGTCTCGTTCCCGATGATAACCTTGCTGGAGGCCGTGGACGGGATGATTCCGAACTTTGCCGGAATCAAATACACATTCGAGGACATGATGGATTACCAGTTGTGCCTGGAATTCCAGGATCGGAAGTACAATATCATGTGGGGTCGGGACGAGATGCTCCTGGAAGCCCTGTCAATCGGGGCGGAAGCGTTCGTTGGCAGCACATACGGGTATAATGCCCCGATATACCACGCGATCTGGGCGGCCTTCGAGGCGGGGGACATGAAACGGGCCGCCGCCCTGCAGTACGAAGCGAACCGGATCATCACTTTGTTGGGGAAATATGGGAACGGAACGGGGAAAGCCTTCATGAAAGCTACCGGATTGGACCTTGGACCCTGCCGCCGGCCCCTGACGACGATGCCGGAAGAGGTTTACGAAGCCTTTTCACTGGACCTGACCCGGACACGGTTCTCAGATTATAAGAACAGCTTCAAATGAGAAGGATCCTGACGCTGGCCCTGCTCCTGGCGGCCATTTCCTGCGCCTGGGGCCGGACCCCCTCCGGACAAGTCGTCTTCCGCAGGGGAGAAAACGGTGTCCATACATACCGCATTCCCGCCGTTGTCCGGACCGGTTCCGGTGTCCTGCTGGCATTTGCGGAAGCCCGGCATGGAAGTGCATCCGATACGGGTGATATCGACCTGGTCGTCAAGCGCTCAGTGGATGGTGGGAAGACCTGGGGAGAGATGATCACCATCTGGGACGACGGAGCGAATGTTTGCGGAAATCCGGCACCGGTAGTGGACCGGCGGACCGGCCGGGTGGTCCTGCTGGCGACCTGGAATGACGGACGGGATCACGAGCCGGCCATCCATGACCGCACCTCGCACGACACCCGCCGGGTCTTCTGCCTGTATTCCGACGATGAAGGACTGACTTGGTCTGAACCGGAGGATATCACCGCACAGGCGAAAGAGCCGGAGTGGACATGGTATGCCACAGGCCCCGGCCATGCCCTGCAGCTGCGTGATGGACGCCTTGTCGTCGCCTGCGACCATGGAAATTTCGGAGGCCTTTCCGCCTCCCATGTGATTTACTCCGATGACGGAGGAGGAAACTGGAAGATCGGAGGTGTCGCCTCTGTCGGAAACGAAAGCACCATCGTGGAACTTCCCGACGGGGCGCTGATGTTGAATATGCGCAATAACCGGGGGAGAGACCGGGGTGCGGATGACCTCTTCCGGCATGTTGCCCTGAGTCGGGACCGCGGCCTTTCCTTTGGGCCGGCCTATTCCGATAAATCCCTTGTGGAGCCGGTCTGCCAGGCCAGCCTCATTAATCGCTCCACACGCCGCAGGCCGTCCAGGGTCCTCTATTTTTCCAATCCGGAACATGTGTCCAAGCGTCTCAACATGACCCTGCGGAGGAGCAAAGATGCCGGAAAGACCTGGAAACGCGTTGCGACCCTGACGGAGGGGCCGGCCGCATACAGCGACCTCGTTATATTGAAGGGCGGAGATGTCGGCGTCTTGTACGAAGGTGGCGAGAAAAACCCCTATGAAGCGATTTATTTCGCACGGATTCCGCATAAATGCCTGAGATGAAAAACGTTACTTCCTTTCTGCTGGGCGTGCTGCTCCTGTGCCTGCCTTCCTGCACCCGCTCTTCGTCTTCCGGAGCGGGAGCCGAAGGGACACTGACCTTGACCCGGACGGAAAGCCTGTTCTGGAGCCGGACGGTGCTGCCGCCGTCACCCTCGGATACGGTGGGAAACCTTGGCCTGGCAGGAGTCTATGCCGGGATGATCGACGGCCGGCTTGTCCTGGCCGGCGGTGCGAATTTCCCGGCCGGCTTGCCTTCAGAAGGTGGACCGAAAGTTTGGCATCCGGACGTTTATGTCCAGGATTCCGATTCTGGATGGACATGCTGGCCGGGGGCACTCGGAAAAGAATCGGCCTACGGGGTCACCATCCCTCATGACGGCGGTTTGCTGCTGATCGGGGGCTGCCGTTCCGGCGAATGCCTCTCCGATATCCGTCTGCTCCGGCTGGATGCCGGCGGGAAACCCGTCGTGGAAGAATGGGGAACATTGCCTTTCCCGCTGTCGAACATGGCGGGCGGTCAGATCGGGTCGCAGGTTTATCTGGCCGGCGGCATTTCCGAGCTCCCCGGAGAAGCTTTGGACAAGTTCATCGTCCTGGACCTGAAAACGCGTTCCTGCCGGACGCTGCCCTGGCCGGATGCCCCTGCCCGGGCTTTTTCGGTCGGCGTCGTACAAAGTGACGGCATGGACAATTGTTTCTACCTGTTCAGCGGTCGGAATTTCCGGGGAAACGGCCCGTGGGAGGTCTTGCGGGACGGGTGGGCCTGGAATCCGCGCCTGGGAACCTGGAAGCCGGTGAAGGGAGATTTCCCCGTGATGGCGGGCAGTGCAGCCCCGTTCGGGACGAATCATATCCTGTTCGCCGGCGGGCGGAGCGAAGACCCGTCCACTCCGGACAATGTGCTCCGGATCTATCATACGGTTACGGCGTCCATGCTGACGGTTCCTGTTGAGGATCAGGTCCTTCCCGTAACAACGGCCATCGTGCGGAACGGTGCTTCCTTCAATCTCTGCAGCGGAGAGGTCGCCCCCGGAGTCCGGACGCCTGTCGTCTTGCGGGGAACTGTCCACAGCAGGGTCCGGCATCTGGGCTGGCTGGATATCGGTGTGATTCTCTTCTATTTCCTGCTGCTTGCCTGGATGGGGGTCTATTTCTCCAAGCGGCAGAAAAACACGGATGACTATTTCAAGGGCGGCGGCCGGATTCCCTGGTTTATCGTGGGGTTGAGCATTTTCGGGACCAGCTTGTCCGCCATTACTTTCATGTCCATCCCGGCGAAGGCCTATGCGACCGATTGGAGCTATATGCTCTTCAACTTCGGAATCGTACTGGTCGTCCCCCTGATCACGCTGCTGTTCATCCCAAAATTCCGCAGCCTGGGCGTGACGACGGCCTATGAATACCTGGAGCAGCGTTTCAGCCCTTTTGTCCGCATCCTGTGCAGTGCATCCTTCATCTTATACCAGGTCGGACGGATGAGCGTGGTGCTGCTGCTCCCCTCCATTGCCCTGAATGTCGTGACCGGCATCAATATCTTTGCCTGCATTTCCCTGATGGGAATCCTGGCCCTGGTCTATACCTATATGGGTGGTATCGAGGCCGTTGCGTGGACGGATGCCTTGCAGGTTGTCGTTTTGCTGGGGGCCGCCCTGGCCGTGGTCCTGAGCATCGGCCATGCAACTCCCGGGGCTTTCCCGGCGCTGGTATCTACGGCAGCGGCCGATGGGAAATTCTCCCTGGGATCCCTGCGCTTCGACCTTCGGCAGACGACCGTTTGGACCGTGTTGATCGCGACCGTATTCACCAATATCACGACTTATGGGACAGACCAGACCATCGTACAGCGTTACCTGACGACAAAGACGGAGAAACAGGCACGCAAGGGGGTGTACACCAATGCTCTGCTTGCGATTCCCGCAACGCTTCTCTTCTTCTTTGTCGGCACGGCAATCTATGTTTTCTTCAAGATGCATCCGTCGGAACTCAGCTTGGGCGTGAATGATCCTGATGCCATTCTGCCCTGGTACGTCAGCCTGCATGTCCCCACAGGCGCACTCGGATTGGTGATTGCCGGTATCTTTGCAGCCGCCATGTCCACGATCAGCGCATCGATGAATTCGGCGGCGACGGCCTATGTGACCGACATCCATGCGAAGATCCGCCCGGGTCAGGCATCCTTGAAAACGGCGAAAGTCGCGACATTGCTGATCGGTCTGGTCGGGATCGGATTCGCCCTGGTCATGGCGACATGGGACGTAAAGTCCTTGTGGGACGAGTTTTCCAAGATTCTCGGCATCCTTCTCGGCGGCCTGGGAGGGCTTTTCCTGCTCGGGTTTCTGTGTCCTCGGGCGAATGCCACCGGGGCCGTTACCGGCCTGCTGACGGGTATGGCGGTCCAGTTGGGCATCATGCACGCCCAGTCTGTCCACTTGCTGTTGTACTCGACCGTCGGGTTTGTGACTTGTTTCGTGATCGGCTGGCTGGTCAGCCGGCTTTTCCCCGGAACTACTTAGTGTTAAAACACAATTATTTATGGCTAGAAGACCATGTTGAATGCTGCTCTCTGGGCGCGCTGGCTGTGGGCGGCATTCATCTTGCCGAAGTTCCACTTGACTCCGAAGAGGATATAACGTCCCATGACCAGACGATAGGTGTCTTCCTCGTAGTTGGCAGTGACTGTGTGGGTCAGGTTCCGGGTCTGGTTGAGGATGTCATTGATCTTGATGCTGAGATTGAATGCCTTGATGTTCTTGGAAATCTCTCCGTTCCACTGCCATTCAGGGGCTCCGTAACCCTTTGCATAACCTCTGTACCAGGCATAGGCTATATCGGTGTCAAATTCGAACTCATGCTTTGTCCTGTAGTTGGCTCCGGCTCCGATACGGGAGTCGAGGGTGTTCATGTTGACCCTGTCATCGAGGGAGTAGCGGGCAATACGGCCGGAGAAGTCGGACTCGACCCTTCCGCTGAAACTTCCGGAAGTGTATTTGAGACTCAGGCTGAAGTCGGGTGAATAGTTCCTTGTGGTACTCTCTTCAAATCCGCTCTTTCCACTGTAGAAGATATCTCCGTCTTTCCCGCCCCAGAACGACTCCATGAAGGAGGAATAATCGAATGAGTCCTTGTCCAGGCCTTTAAGGTTACCCTTAGCCTGGTAGCTGGTGGAAGCTGAGAAGCCTAATCCGACATCTGTACTCAGGAACCATTTCTTCTTGGCATCCAGAGGAGTGGTGTAAGTGATCACTCCAGAAAGACTCATGGAGTTCTTCTTGGAGTTGACAGGGATCGAATAGAGGATTCCGTCACCGTCGTACCATCGCGCGTAGGAAATCGGGTTGGTGTTGAGGTTGCCGAACAAATAGGCCATCAAGGTTGAGAATTTCTCTCTGTTATTGCTGTTCCAGCTGAGGTGCATGTAGGTGTTGCCGTAAGGCTTGAGATAGATGTTGCCGAGAGTCGGACGCGCAGGGTCTATGATATTCATTGTTGGAGTCATGCTGGCGTTGCCCGGCCTCTGGCTGCTTCCGGAAGCAGAGGCGAAAAAGCGGTTCATTCCAGCCGCGTACTGGAAACTGATGTCGGGGGAGACAAACCAGTTCCATTCACCGACTCCGGTGTTGTCTGAGACGTTGAAACTCTTGGAATATGTTTCATTGAGCATCCCGTTCAGTCGGGCTCCGAAGGTTAGCCAGGACCTTTCCTTGAATTTGTACTGGGCTGTCATTCCGTACCTTTGGCTGATGGAGCGGTTGTGGGATTCCGATGAAAAATAGTCATTCGGTCCGGCTGCATCGAAGGCATCACGTTTACGGTCATTCTTCGAGTAGGACCACTGGGTGTTGGTCGAGACCGTCCATTTCTCTCCGATAGGCTCACCATATGTTATTCCTCCGTTGACTGAATAGGTTTTGCTCTCCGAGAGGTATTTCAGGGACCGACTGTCTTCACCTGAGACCATCTTCATGAAGCTGTTCTCAAGGCTTTCTCCATCTTCATCATTCAGGGAACCATAGGAAATGATAGACAATACCCTGTTTTTCTTTCCTCCCAGGTCCCTGAACGTCAGGTCTCCATTGGCGAAGAAGGAACGACCGGTGTCCAATGAACTGTTTTTACTCTCAGAATTGTTGATGGAAGCACCCTCTTTCATCGTTTCCGATGATGAGAAACTGTGGGAATTTCTCTTTGAATAGCTGAACATAGGCCTGAAGTGGAATCTTACGTTGCCACTCTCCTTCTGGAATTCCATGTTTGCTGACAGGGAGTTGGAGAAGTTCCGGCCGGAATTGCCTGAGGTGGAGAACAAGTCGCCGTCATTCTGGAAAGTGGTGCGGGCTGATGACGAACCGGTCTGTGTGTCACCATACTTGTAGTTGGCCCCGACTGTCGTCTGAACGTTCTTGATCCTGGATGTGTTGACGTTGACTCCGAGTTGGGCGGCTGATGAAAGCCCAACGTCAGAGATCCTGTTCCTTTCACCGTCTGCACCTACGGCCACGAAAACTACTCCGTTGGAGTCGTTTATGTTCATCCCGTTTCCTATGATGGTGAACTGGTCTTTTTCTGAATATGCAGACGCAAGCACGTTGCCGCTGTAGAGGAGACCGCGGTCATCGCGCAGAGGGTCGTCTCCGCCTCCGGCAAGAGTGGTACCGCCCTTTATTCCGGCGTTTCCGAACCAGCCTTTCTCAAATTCTTTCTTGAGACTGACATCCAGGACCTTTTCGCGGTTGCCATCCTCCAGTCCGGTTGCCCTGGTGGACTCGGACTCCCTGTCGATAACCCTGACCTTATCTACGATGGAGGCTGGGAGATTGTTGAGTGCCGTGGACTGGTCTCCGAAGAAGAAGGTACGTCCCCCGACGGTAAGCTTGTCGATCTCCTCACCGTTGAACTTTACCTTACCGTCCTCGGTGACTTCCATTCCGGGCATTCGCTTGAGAAGGTCCTTGAGCATCGCATTTGTGCCTACCTGGAACGAGGAGGCGCTGAATTCAACCGTGTCTTTTTTCACCACGATCGGGTTGCCGACATCGGTGACAACTGCTGCCTTCAGGTAGTTCTCGTCAATGGCAAGCTTTATGGTGCCCATCTCAACTATCCTGTCCCTGAAATACTGTTCCTTGACGAAAGGCCTGTAGCCAAGCATTTCTATGTGGAAGATATAATTGCCATAAGGGACCTCCTCAAGTTTGACCTTTCCTTCGATGCTTGATAGGGTGAAATTGCTTATGGAGGTGTCCTTTGCCGGTATGACGTAAGCTGAGGCGAAGGAGATAGGCTCATTCGTCAGTGAGTCCACGACAGTGGCATGGATTTCAGACAGCCTTCCGGTCATGATGTTGTCGCCCAATATAATGACCTGGGCATTTGCATTAAATCCTATGAGCAATAGCGTAACTGCTGCAGCGATAAAATGTTTCATCATACCTATCAGACGCAAAGGAGAATTCTATCTTGAAGTGCGACACACTTCACAAAAAAAAAGTTTAAAAAGCACTTACGTTTCCGTAAGTGCTTGATTTAGAGTTGTCTGGATGACTGGACTTGAACCAGCGACCTCCTGGTCCCTAACCAGGTGCGCTACCAACTGCGCCACATCCAGAAACTGGTCCTCTTCGAATGAGGACTGCAAATGTATACATTATTTTGCATAAAAACAATTTTAATTTTATTTTTGCAGACCCATGGGGTTATTCGGGGTGTGGCGCAGTTGGTAGCGCACCTGGTTTGGGACCAGGGGGTCCCGTGTTCGAGTCACGGTACCCCGACTTGCAAAATCGGACGCTTGCGAGGGAGCAAGTGTCCGTTTTGTTTTTTATTCTGTCGAAAAATGAGTATATTGCAAGCGGACCACTAACCTCACCGACCCATGAAAGCCAGATTCATCTTTTTGCTGTTTGCGGCGCTGACGATAGCCGTGAACGGCACGGCTCAGGAGCAAAACACATCTACGAGCAAGTCAAAATCGTTCAAAAGCAGCGTTTACAAAGCCTTGCAGGCCAAGAAAGCGGAAGCTGAGAAACAGGCGGAAGCGGAACGCGAGGCCGCACGGCAGGATTCTATCAAACAGGCTCGGCAACACGTGAGAGAAGCTGCCTTAAGAAGAGGGCTGAAGACTCCCAGACGTAAGACCAGATCGGGGGAGGCCTCTTCAGAATCGACCGAAACCAACACCTCGACCGGAACGGGTTCCAGGCCCAGCAGCACCAATACTTCGACCGGTAGCGGTTCCAGGCCGTCTACCAGTACCGGAGGCCGTTCAGGCTCAAGCACTTCGGGCTCGACAGGCTCCAGGCCCAGCGGCACGCAAGGGGCTTCCGGTTCGCGGTCCGGAGCCAATGATAAGAAATCCGGCGGCAACTCTCAGGCGACCGGGACGGCCGCCCGTCTCCCCGGAGGCGGTACGAAAGTGACCGTCGAGAGCATCGGCAAATATTTGGATAAGAATGCACAATATGACAGCAAGATTGCCTTGACCAATCCCGCTCCGGCAGAAGCGGACCTTCCGCCTTACATCAAATCCGGAGACAAGGTATTCGTCCTGGTCAAGAAGGAACATGACATCAGGGACAGGTCGGAGGAGATTTTCGCCGCCAATTATGAGAACATCTTCCCGGGGGCCATCATCTATGCGGATCAGTCCCTGGCCAAAGGCGATCCGGTCCTCGTCGGCCTGCCGGAAGGGAAAGTTACGCTCCGGGTGGATTTCAATACCGGCAACAAGAGCAGCAGTATAAAGAACGTGCCGAACACGGCCGATGCCGTCCAGGACTCCATCTTTGCGCTGATAAGCAACGCCCGGTCCATGCCGGCGACCGCGCTCGATTACAAGAGTTCATACTATTCCAGCGCGGAGGAGATGGCTGTCGGCCTGAATGTCAATGCCAGTTTCCTCAACAACAAGGCGAAAGTCAACACGAATATCTCCCAGAGCGAGATGCATGTCTACGAGGTGCAGAATTTCACCCAGAAATACTATACCGTGTCCATCACCCAGGAAAGCGACAAATCCAAGTATTTCGCCCCCAGTGTCACGTCCAACGACCTCGACGGCAAAATGTGGAAGAGCCGGGGGGATGGCCGGGACGACTATCGTCCCATCGCCATCATCACCAGCGTAACATACGGAAGGCGCGCCTACAAGATCTACGATTATTCTACAAGCAGTCTCAAGTTCACCGGGGATGAATCCTTATCCCTCTATGGTCAGAAAATGTCCTCCACCCAGGATATTGCCAAGAACTGCGAATCCAAGAATGTCTGGATGTACATGGACGGAACGGATCCGGATGCCGCGAGTTCCATCCTTACCGGTTCCAACATAGACTCCGCCCTGGAAAACAAACTCGGATTCAATCCGAATACGAGCCAGGGGGTTCCGCTCTACTATACCGTCCGTTTCCTTGCCTCCGGAAGTACGATTTCGGTCCAGTCTACCGGGTCGTATTCCACTCTGAATTACCAGGAGCTGCCGACCGTTATCAACGTCACCCTCCGGAACGATGCGAACGGACTGGCAGGCTCCGCCCTGAAAATGAGACTGGACTATAAGATCTTCCAGTTTGACGCGAACGGGAACAAGGTCGGCGCACCCCGCGACAGGAGTGCGAAAGAAGGATATAACGAGTATGTCGAGCGTACGATCGACTACGGCAGGAAGAAGACCTTCAAGCTTGACCTGAAAGAAGGTCAATTCCTGGATGGTCCCCTTTATCTGCAGGTCCGCTGCAAACATTCCGCCGCAGAGGATTATCACGAGGATGTCTCGGGAGACGTCCTTCCGGATCAGAATGGAACCATAGACATCACCGTCAACGGCAATATCCGCAAAGGACCCGCCGGAAAGGATGCCTACATCCATTCCAGTTCTTATACCAAACTGGTTGGGACAAAGAAGGACTGAGAAACCGGTCTTCGTGATTCCGTTGGGATTCGAACCCAAGACCCACAGCTTAGAAGGCTGTTGCTCTATCCAACTGAGCTACGGAACCATCCATAAAGGACTGCAAAGATAAGAACTATTCCGGAACATGACAAGTTTTTCCGGAGTTTCGACCTATACCGGCGCCCGGAAAACGACCTCCAGGCCGTCGTGGGCGGGTTTGATGATGTCCGGCCAGTTCTTGTCGACCGGAGTGTCGTGCAGGGAACGGGACATGTGGGTGATGTAGACCGGCTGGCCCTCCGGTGGCGTGTAGCGGCCGTATTTCGTCAGCATATGGACGGTCCGAAGGACGGTGGCCGTGCTGGAATGGGCGAAAATCCGGAAATCCTCGTCATAGTCCAGGCCCATCGTGGATTCCATGATGAGGCCGGTGAGCGCCTTCCCTTGCTTCACATGGGGATCGATGATGGCGATGCGCCCCGCGACGGAAGGGATGCCTCCGGTATCGGTTGCGTACAGGACCCGAACATCTCCTTTTTCAATCAGGTACATCAGGGTCTGCTCGTGGATGTCGTTGGTCGCGTGGTTGGCCGGGACGGCCGTCAGGGAGATGTCCCCAAAGTTGATCCGGTCCCCGACCCGCAGCGGAAGGATCTGTGGCGCAGGCAGTTTCTGGATCGCCGCGGAAGAATAGATCTCGCCGATGGCCCGCTGGATCCAGGTCTCCCCGAGATAGATTGCGCGCGGTTTCAGCCTGACGGCGGCGGCCGGGTTGTAATGGTCCCCGTGAGAGTGGGTGAAGAACAGCGCTTCGGGGGAGAACCCTTCCGGCAGCATATCCTCGGACGAGGGCGTGAAATCGATGACGATCCGGTTGTCGAGAAGGACGCTGGAGTGGCGCCGGTCTTCGGGATGGTCCGAGCGGCGTTTCCCGGCCGCGCCGGTGCCGAGGAACTTGACGGTGAGCCCCGGTCCGTCAGAGGCGGGACGGGCGTCGGCGGGGATCGTGGCCAGTCCGCCCATTCCCGTAGCGATGGCGGCCGAGCCGCCGATTTTCAAAAAATCTCGTCTGTTCATATGGAAAAGGATCAGTGATTCAAAATTACGGATTCATTTTCCGATTTGCAAGGTTTTTTTATATCTTTGTGACATAGACAAACCCCTAAAACCGTTCTTATTTATGGCAAGTTTAATGAAAGAGTTCAAGGACTTTGCAATGAAAGGCAATGTCATTGACATGGCTGTCGGTGTGGTCATCGGCGGTGCGTTCGGTAAAATCATCTCCTCCCTGGTGAATGATCTCATCATGCCGCTGATCGGCGCCCTGATCGGGAACGTCGATTTCACGACTCTCTCCGCCACCCTCCGCGCCGCGAAACTCGACGAGGCCGGCGAAGTCGTCAAGCAGGCCGTTACCCTCAATTATGGCAACTTCATCCAGGTAACGGTTGACTTCCTCCTCGTCGCCCTCAGTATCTTCCTCGTAATCAAGGCTATCAACAAGGCCAAGGCGGCCGCCGCGAAGCCGGAAGAACCGGCCGAGCCCGCTGCTCCGGCACCGAAACCGGACGATGTCGTCCTACTCGAGGAAATCCGCGATCTCCTGAAGAACCAGAAGTAAACAGGCCTCTTTTGAGATTTGGGCGCCCGGAATTGTTTTTCCGGGCGCCTTTTCGTAACTTCGCGGAAAGTATCTTCCGATGAAGGTGATTGGCATGCATAGATTTATAGCTTGTATAGCGGCGCTGACCCTGGCCCTCCCCGGGATCGCCGCGGAAAAACTCGAAGTCCGTAATGTGACGGTGGAATACGCCCCGTGTCCGGTTACGGTAGGTACCACGGAACCCATCTTCGGCTGGCAGATCTCTTCCACGAAGGGGGGAACGGTCCAGAAAGAGTACCGGATCGTCGTTTCGAGTTCCGAGGAGAAACTCGCTTCCGGCAACTATGACCTTTGGGACTCGAAGAAGATTTCTTCCGGGCGCAGCATCGCCGTGCCCTATGCCGGAAAGACGCTCGGGAGCCGGGATGAATGCTGGTGGAAAGTCTTCGTCAAAACGAACAACGGCAAGGCGGAAAGCGACCCCGCCTGTTTCCGCGTCGGTCTTCTCGACGGCCGGGAATGGACCGCCAGCTGGATCGGGACGACATCCGAAGCCGACCGGCTGGAGGGGCATGTCAAGATTCCCGCCCGCTATTTCCGGAAAGCGTTCCGGATCGATGCGAGAATCGTCCGGGCGACCCTTTACATCTGCGGCCTCGGGTCCTATAAAGCCTATGTGAACGGAGAGAAGATCGGGGAAGACGAGGTACTCGCGCCGACCCTGTCCGAATACGACAAGACCGTCTATTACAACACTTATGACGTGACCGACCTGGTCACGACCGGCCGGAACGCCATCGGCGTCGTCCTCGGGGGCGGGCGCTATACGTCCATGCGCCTCGGGGCCAACGACGGTATACCCGACATCAAGCACTATGACCTTCCGAAACTGATCGCCCAGCTGGAGGTGACCTACAACGGGGGAGAGACCGATATCATCGGAACCGACGCTTCCTGGAAGTGCACGGCTGAGGGACCGATCCGCTACAGCAGCGAATTCGACGGAGAGTTCTATGACGCCAGGGCGGAGATTCCCGAATTTGCGAACCCGTTCTTCAACGACCGGAAGTGGGCGGACGCCTCCATCTTCTCCGCCCCGATCGGGACCCTGACCCCGCAGCCGAATCCGAACATCCGGATCCAGGACCGCATCGTTCCGGTCTCCGTTACCCGGAAGGGGGACAGGTTCATCCTGGACATGGGCCAGAACATGGTTGGATGGCTGCAGATCAAGGCCCACGGCACTCCCGGAGATACCCTTACGCTCCGGTTCTCGGAGTCCCTCCAGTCGGACGGGAATCTTTATACGGAGAACCTCCGCAACGCCGAGGTGACCGACCGGTACGTCATCCGCGACCGGCGGGATTTCGTCTGGCACCCGACTTTCACCTACCACGGATTCCGTTTCGTCGAGGTCTCCGGCCTGTCCTATGAGCCTGTCGCCGAAGATTTCGAGGGGCAGGTCTTCTATGACCGGATGGCGACGACGGGCGTCTTCGAGACTTCGGACCCTACGATCAACGAGGTGTTCGGAAACGCCTTCCGGGGAATCCGGGGCAATTATCGCGGCATGCCGACCGACTGTCCCCAGCGCGACGAGCGGATGGGATGGCTCGGAGACCGCACGACCGGATGCTACGGGGAGAGTTACGTATTTGACAACCATCTCCTCTATGCCAAATGGAACCGGGACATCCGCGAGACCCAGCGTCCTTCCGGACAGATTCCGGATGTCTGCCCCGCCTACTGGCAGATGTGGAGCGACAATATGACCTGGCCCGGAGCTTTCCTGACGACTGCGGACATGATCTGGCAGCGTTGGGGCGATACCCGTCCGATCAGGGACGGATATGATGCGATGAAGCTTTGGATGGGCTATATGAAGGAAAAATACGGGGACAACGGAATCATTACGAAAGACACCTACGGAGACTGGTGCATGCCCCCGGAGTCCCTCGGGCTGATCCATTCCAAGGATCCTTCCCGCATAACGGAGGGTGCCCTGATTTCCACGGCGTTCTATTACCGCTTCTGCAAGATGATGTCCCGTTTCGCCGTGGTCTCCGGCAACCGGGAGGATGCGGCGTACTTCGAGGACGAGGCCGCCCTAACCCGCAAGGCCTTCAATGACAAGTTCTTCTTCAAGCGTCTCGGCTACTATTCGAACAATACCGTGACCGCCAACATCCTGCCACTTTATTTCGGGATGGTCCCGGAAGGATACGAGGAGAAGGTCTTCGGGCGTATCGTGGAGAAGACCGAGAAAGACTTCGGCGGCCATGTCAGCGTCGGTGTCGTCGGCATCCAGCAGCTGATGCGCGCCCTGACCGAATTCGGCCGCCTCGACATGGCCGTCCGGATGGCGACCGATACGACCTATCCCAGCTGGGGCTACATGGCGCAGCAGGGAGCGACAACGATCTGGGAGCTCTGGAACGGCAATACGGCCGCTCCGGCGATGAACTCGGGCAATCACGTCATGATCCTCGGCGATCTCCTGGTCTGGTACTTCGAATACCTGGGCGGCATCAAACCCGCCGAACCCGGCTACAAGAGGATCCGTCTCCAGCCGTGGATTCCGGATGAACTGGACTATGTCAAGTGCTCTTATGACAGCATCTACGGTCCCATCCAGTCCTTCTGGAAAAAGCAGGACGGCAAACTGACCTGGAAATTCACCATCCCCGCCAATACGACCGCCGACGTCCATATTCCCGGCGAGAAGAAAGCCAGGGAATACGGATCCGGAACCTATACGGTCGTCGTCAAGCTGAAATAGCTTTCAATATTTGAAACTGGAGCCGCCGAGGAACTCCCTGAGGAGGGAAGTCGGCGGTATTTCCTTGTCCGGCACCGGCGTGAAGTAGCTGATGAAACGCAGCAGGCGGTGCGCCTCGCTGTATTCCGGGCAGTTCTTCGGGACGCTGCGGAGGATCGGTTCCGCGTGGTTCCTCAGCACGGCGAATTCGATCAGGTAGGCGGAATTGAACATCACGTCGGCGTTCTCCTGGTAGGGATAGATCCATTCTTCCTCGCTCCGGCGGACGTTCGGCCACTGGCTGATGCTCTCGAGGGCCGTGAAGGCGCCCTTGTTGTAGTCGCGGACGATCCGGCGGAGAAGCCGGTTGTCGCTCGTCGGGATCCAGTTGTGGTTGTCCAGGAGGGTGCTCGTCAGCGTATTGATGAAGATCTTGAACTTGTTGGCGTCCGGGATGTGGGGGGTCAGTCCCGGGTTGAGGGCGTGGATCCCCTCGATCAGCAGGATGCTTCCTGGGGTGAGCCGGACCTTCTTCCCGTTGTACTCCCTCAGGCCCGTGACAAAGTTGAATTCGGGCACATCGACCTCCTCCCCGGCGATCATCTTCATGATGTCCGCCTCCATCAGGGCGTGGTCGACCGTGTCGAAATTGTCGAAATCGAAACTCCCGTCCGGGAACCTGGGCGTATCGAGCCGGTTTACGAAATAATCGTCCGTCGAGATCGAGATGGGCCGCAGCCCGCAGGCCTTGAGCTGGATGCTGAGCCGCTTGCAGAAGGTCGTCTTTCCGGAACTGGACGGTCCTGTGATAAGGACGACCTGGCAGGGGTTTTCCGCCCGGTAGCGCCGTTCGATCTCTTCAGCGATCTGGACGATCTTCTTTTCCTGCAGGGCTTCCGCGACCTGGATCAGCTCGCTCGCCTGACCGGCCTGGCAGGCGTAGTTGACGTCTCCGACGGTGTTGAGGCCCATGATGATGTTCCACCGCAGGTTCTCGGCGAACATCCCGTAGGTCTTGGGCTGGTCCATGAAGGGGGCGAGCCGGGACGGATCGTGCCGGTCCGGGACCCGGAGCAGCATGCCGTCGTGGTAGAGGCAGATGTCCCAGACGGTCAGGTATCCGGCCGAAGGGACGAGTTTCCCATAGAAATAATCCGCGGTATCCCCGAGGGTGTAATAGTCCGAATAGGTCTCCCCGCAGGTCTCCAGCAGGCGGACCTTGTCCTCGTACCCGCTCTTCCGGAAGGCCTTGATAGCCTGCTCGGTATGGACATCATAGCGGTGGAAGGGGATGTTTTTCTCGACGATAACCTGCATCCTCTCCTTGAGGAGCGCGATGTCCTCCGGAGTGACCGGCATCCCGTCAGCCTTTCTGAGGTGGCAGAAAAAGCCGTTCGAGATGGGGTGTTCCATGAAGACACGGCTCTCCGGGAAGACGTCCGCCGCGGCTTTGCAGAGCAGGAAACAGAGCGAGCGGCAGTAGGCCCGCATGCCGCAGGCCTGGCGCACGTCGACGAATTCAATGTCCTTGTTCTGGTAGACCCTGAATTTCAGGCCCTGGGAAACGTGATTGACCTTGGCGGAGACAATCGGGTACGGCTGGTCGAAAGAAAACTCGCCGAGCATCTGCAGGAGGCTGGTGCCTTCCTGGAACCTTTCGGTCGTGCCCGTGTTCTTGCAGTAGACCTGGATCATGGTTATTTCGCGATAAGGATGTCCGGGACGCGGCGTTCGCCCTTGTGGTCCCAGGTTTTATTGTCGTAGGGGTAATTGATGACGCCGTTCCGGTCGGTCCAGAGGGTCGAGGAACCGCCGCCGTCGAGGTTGATGGCGTCGGTCAGGCCGAGGATGCGGCAGATGAAGGAGCATTCCGCGATGCTGGCCCCGTCACCCTGTCCCGGGAACCGCCCGTCGAGGACGATCATATAGACCCGGTCCGCCCGACCCTTGGCGTCGGTCGTGAAGCCGAAGAGGGAACGGGGATGCCTCCAGTCGTAGAAGGACTCGGTGGTCTTTTTCTGCTCCTTGGTATAGAGGACTTCCTTTCCGTCCTCCATCAGCATCGGACCGGCGGCCATGACTTCCTTCCATCCGCGGGTGGCGGAGTCGTAGCTGAGGGTGTCGCAGGTGAAGATGTCCATCTTGTGCCCGCAGCCCTTGATGACGATGACACCGTTGGTGCGGAACAGTTCCCTGGCGACGGTCCGGGAGAAGACCCTGCGCCCGATCCGGGTATAGCAGATAGGGACGAAAGTCCTGGTATTGAAATAGTTCCCGTTGATAGCCGCCTTCGCTTTCGCCGCTTCGGCGAGGACGCTGACATGCATGGCATGGTTCGCGACCCCTTTCTTGACGAAGGTCTCGCCCATGCTCATGCCTTCCCCTTCGACGATCGAGGTCTTGAAGGCGCGGGCGGGATAGCTGACGATGCTGACGGACTGGACGCTGCCGAACATGGGGATGGAGGCGTAGCGGGCCTCGCCGCCCTTGCCGAGGTCGGTAATCTGCCAGGATGCGTTGAAGAAGGCGAGGGAGTCTTCGGGGGTGCCGGCCTGCGACTGGGCTGCGGCCGTGAGCGTCAGGAGGGCGCCGGTGAGGAGGAAGAGGATTCTTTTCATTGGATTGGGAGTCTATTTTTTACGCGGAGCGTAGTCAAACGTATCGATAACCTTGCCGGTCAGGGCATTGTGGACCTTGATGCGGAGTTTCCTGCGGTGGACGGAACCCTCGATGACGGTGGGGAAATGGGCGGGGTCGTCCTTCTTTTCCCCCTCTTTCGTCACGGTATAGCCGAGGGAAGGGCCGCCGCCGACGATATGGGCCCAGGAACGGGTTGCGTCCGGGGCGTCGTAGCGGTAGCGGTGCTGGTGGGCCGTGATGATAACCTGGCATCCGGCTTCTTCCAGGAGCGGGGTCCACAGCCTGGCGCAGGTCCGCTGCCAGGCGGCAAAGTCGGTCTTGTAGCGCGGATCGGTATCGTCCGGAGCGACGTCTCCGGGATTGGCGGTCGGACTCGGGTCGAACAGCGGGATATGGCAGAATGCGACCAGGTAGGGAGCTTCCTTGATTTCAGGTTTCCGGAGGGCGTCCCGGAGCCAGGCGACCTGTGCCTCGCGATAGGGGCCGCTGGTGAAAAGGCCGGCGAAGCGGGGATTCGTGTCCAGCTTGTCTTCCGCCGTGTCAAGCCCGATCAGGGCGATGTCGCCCATCCGGACCGCGAAGTTTCGCCCGAGGTCCCAGTCGCGGGAGTCCCTTTCTTCGGGCTGGCGGAACATCCAGACCTTCTCCAGATGGCGGTTCGCCATTCCGCGGGAGTCGTGGTTTCCCGGGCAGAAGAGATAGGGGGTCTCGCTGGCGTAGTCCGTCCGCTCGATCTTGGGATTCAGGAAAATCATTTTCTGGGTCTCGACATCCTCCGAGGTGTTGGAGGCATCCCCGTTCCAGATCACGCAGGAAGGGGAGAGGGCGGCCACCGTGTCCAGGACGAGCCGGAAGGGCTCCCATTTCGCGTGGGTGTCGTTGATCACGCAGAAATGGGCCTTGCTCTTCTTGCCGGCCGTCGTGAAGTGGTACGTCCTCGTATCTTCCTCGTTCCCGAGGATCTTCATCTTGTAGCCGCCGAGATAGGAGATCCGGTCGGCGCCGATCCGGTAGTAATATTTCGTGGCGGGTTTGAGGCCGGTAACGCGGACCTGGATGACCTTGTCGCTGATTTCGGTCATCCGGTAGCCGCCGCAGAGGAACTTCCGGGCGTCGGAAAGGTCTTCCTTCTCTCCGACGAGTACATATCCGTTCGCCATCGCACTGACCCCGAAGGCGACGCCTACCGAGGTTTCGGCATAATTCTGGAGCATCGGGGCGGAGGTGATGAGCGGCCCTTCGGCCTCTTCGGGATCCTGGGAATTCGCTTTCCCGGGATCGAGGACTTCCGCCGCATGGGCCATTTCGCTTGTCGAAGCGGCCGCGACGAGGATCGCGGAGCTCTTCAGAAAGTCTCTTCTTTTCATTTCTTGACGGTTTTATATTGTTCCAGGGCCTTTTCGAGGACGACGAGCGCCTTCGCCAGGTCTTGCTTGTTAAGGACATAGGCCATCCGAACCTCGTCCTTTCCGACACCGGGCCGGGAATAGAATCCCGCTCCCGGGGCCATCATGACGGTCGCCCCCTCGTAGGAGAAATCGGTCAGGCACCACTTGCAGAACTCCTCCGCATCCTCGACCGGGAGACGGACCATGGTATAGAAGGCTCCCTCCGGTTTCGGGGAGAAGACGCCCGGGATGCGGTTCAGTCCCTCGATCATGAAATCGCGGCGGGACTTGTATTCCTCCCAGACCTCGGCCATATAGGAGGCCGGCGTATCGACGGAAGCGGCGGCGACGACCTGACCGTAGATCGGAGGGGAAAGCCGGGCCTGGGCGAATTTCATGACCGCCGCCCGGATTTCTTTGTTGCGGGTCACGAGGGTTCCGATGCGGACCCCGCACTCGGAATAGCGCTTCGAGACGGAATCGACCATGATCAGGTGCTCTTCCAGTCCCTCGAGGTTCATCGCGGAGAGGTAGGGTTTTCCGTTGTAGATGAACTCGCGGTAGACCTCGTCGGAGATGAGGAAGAGACCGTGCCTGAGGACGATATCGCGGATCCGCAGCATCTCCTCGGGGGTATAGAGGTAGCCGGTCGGATTGTTCGGGTTGCAGACGAGGATCGCCCGCGTCTTCGGGGTGATCAGCTCTTCAAACCGTTCCACGGGAGGAAGGCGGAACCCTTCGTCGATCGAGGTATGGACTGCTTTGACGACGGCGCCGCAGGCGGTTGCGAAAGAGAGGTAGTTGGCATAGGAGGGATCGGTGAGGATCAGTTCGTCGCCGGGGTCCAGGACGGCCTGGAAGGCGAACTGGAGCGCTTCCGACCCGCCGGTCGTGACAATGATCTCGTCCGGGTCCAGCCGGATTCCGAAACGGTCATAGTATTCGGCCATCTTCTTCCGGAGCGGGGCGATGCCCTGGGAATGGCTGTAGGCGAGCACGTCAGCCCGGTAGTTCCGGGCGGCCTCGAGGCCGACGGAGGGTGTCTTGATGTCCGGCTGGCCGATATTGAGGTGGTAGACCTTGACGCCTTTTTTCTTGGCTTCGTCGGCAAAGGGGACGAGTTTCCGGATAGGAGAGGAAGGAACCTTCTGTGCGCGGTTTGAGAGTTGCATAGTTATCGTGTTACATTCCTTACAAATATAGGAAAATCAGTTGGCAAAGAAAAAGAAAGTGATTAAATTTGTACGATAAGAAAACCCAGGAAAAGCATGTCAGTACCAACAGGCCATATTTCTCAGATCGTCGGCCCGGTCGTCGATGTCCATTTCGTATTCCCCGCCGAGACGGCGGAACGGGAGCTTCCCCGGATCCACGACAGCCTCGATATCCGGCGTCCGGACGGAAAGGTCCTCGTCGTCGAGGTCCAGCAGCACATCGGTGAGGATACCGTCCGCTGCGTGGCCATGGACTCCACCGACGGACTCCGCCGGGGGATGGAAGCCGTCCCGACCGGAACCCCGATTTCGATGCCGACGGGCACTCAGATCCGGGGCAGGGTCATGAACGTCGTCGGGGAAGTCATCGACGGCATGGACCCCCTGTCGATGGACGGAGCCCTTCCGATCCACCGCGAGGCCCCGAAATTCGAAGACCTCAAAACCTCGCAGGAGGTCCTGTTTACGGGAATCAAGGTCATCGACCTGCTGGAACCCTACCTCAAGGGCGGCAAGATCGGCCTTTTCGGGGGCGCCGGCGTCGGCAAGACGGTCCTCATCAAGGAACTCATCAACAACATCGCCAAGGCCCATAACGGCTTCTCTGTATTCGCCGGCGTCGGCGAGCGGACCCGCGAGGGCAACGACCTCCTCCGGGAAATGATCGAATCCGGGGTCATCAAGTACGGCGAGGCCTTCGACAAGGCCATGGAAGAGGGCAAGTGGGACCTTTCCCTCGTGGATAAGGAACTCCTGAAGCAGAGCCAGGTCTCGATGGTCTTCGGCCAGATGAACGAACCTCCGGGGGCCCGTTCCAGCGTCGCGCTTTCCGGCCTGACTCTCGCCGAATCCTTCCGCGACAGCGATACGGGCGACGGTCCGAGGGACATCCTTTTCTTCATCGACAACATCTTCCGGTTCACCCAGGCCGGCTCTGAAGTCTCCGCCCTCCTCGGCCGGATGCCGTCCGCGGTCGGTTACCAGCCGACCCTCGCGACGGAGATGGGCCAGATGCAGGAGCGCATCACTTCGACGAAGAACGGGTCCATCACCTCCGTCCAGGCGGTCTATGTACCTGCGGACGACCTGACCGACCCGGCGCCGGCGACGACCTTCTCGCATCTCGACGCGACGACGGTTCTCAGCCGTAAGATCACCGAACTCGGCATCTATCCCGCCGTCGATCCCCTCGAGTCGACCTCCCGCATCCTCGACCCGAACATCGTCGGTGAGGCCCATTACAATACCGCGCAGCGGGTCAAGCAGATCCTCCAGCGCAACAAGGAACTCCAGGACATCATCGCGATCCTCGGCATGGACGAACTGTCGGACGAGGACCGGCAGACGGTCAACCGCGCCCGCCGCGTCCAGCGTTTCCTCTCCCAGCCTTTCTCGGTGGCGGAGCAGTTCACCGGCGTTCCGGGCGTGATGGTCTCGATCGAAGACACCATCCGGGGCTTCACGATGATCCTCGACGGCGAGGTCGATTACCTGCCTGAGCAGGCGTTCCTCAATGTCGGTACGATCGAAGATGCAATCAAAAAGGGCGAGGCCATCCTCGCCGAAGCGAAGAAATAAGCCATGGACCCGATCCGTCTCCATATCCTTTCCCCGGAAGGCGAGGTGCTCGACACGATGACGAGCCTCGTCGTGCTGCCGGGCACGCAGGGCCTTTTCGAGGTCCTGCAGGACCATGCCCCGCTGATCACCTCCCTCGAAGAAGGGGAGATCCTCTATCAGGACGGGGCGGAGCGGAAGGCGGTCGCGATCCGGTCCGGCTTCGTCGAAGTACGGAATAACTGCGTGGATGTCTGTGCCGAACTATGATCAGGACTCTCCTCATATCGCTTCTGATGCTTCTCCAGGCACTGTCCGTTCCGGAAGGGGACTCCCTCTCGGGAACATTTGTCCGTACGGGGGCGCAAAGCGACGTGGAAGAGAGGGAATCCCCTTCCGGAACGGAGGCTGAGGGGAATGACCTGAACGTTGCTGAAATCATCTTCGAGCACATCGGCGACGCCTATGAGTGGCACATCGCCTCATGGGGGGACCGGCACCTTGTCCTCCATCTTCCCGTGATCGTCCACAGCTCTACGGGCTGGCACGTCTTCTCTTCGAAGCTCCTGGAGCACGGGGCCGTGTACGAGGGCCTGAAGATCGATCCGGAAAAGGGAAAGATCGTCGAGGCGGACAGCGGGAAGCGTCCTTTCGACATCTCGATCACGAAGAACGTGCTCTCGCTCATGATGAGCTGCCTGCTGCTGCTCGTCGTTGTCCTCTGCACCGCCCGCTGGTACCGGAAACACGATGTCCTGAAAGAGTCCCCGACCGGGATCGCCGCCTTGATGGAACCCCTGATCATGATGGTCCACAACATGGCCCGGGAGAACATCGGGGAGGAGGATTACCGGAAGTTCTCGCCCTACCTTTGCATGGCGTTCCTGTTCATCCTCTTCAACAATTTCCTCGGAATCATCCCCTTCTTCCCGGGCGGAGCCAACCTGACGGGCAACATTGCCGTGACCATGGTCCTGGCGCTGTTCACCTTCTTCACGGTCAATCTCTTCGGGACGAAGCACTATTATAAGGAGATTTTCCTCCCGGACGTGCCGGGCTTCCTGAAACCGGTCATGCCCGTGATCGAGGTTTTCAGCGCCCTGATGAAGCCGGTTTCGCTGACGATCCGACTCTTCGCGAACATGCTCGCCGGCCATATCATGATCCTCAGCATCGTCTGCGTGATCTTCATCATGGCCAAATACGGCGCCGTGATGCTCGGGTCGATGAGCGTGATCTCGGTCCTCTTCGGCGTCTTCCTGGATGCTTTGGAGTGCCTTGTCGCCTTCATCCAGGCCTATGTGTTTACGATGCTCTCCTCCATTTATATCGGACTTGCCAGACAAAAAGAAGATTAACAATATAAAACCTTTAGAATTATGTTAGGAATGATGTTACTTCAGGCAGCCGCAGGCGCTGCCCTCGGAAAAGTTGGAGCCGCCATCGGAGCCGCCATCGCAGCCATCGCAGCCGCCTATGGTATCGGCAAGATCGGCCATGCGACCATGGAATCCATCGCCCGCCAGCCGGAATCCGCCGGCAACATGCGTACTTCCATGATCATCGCCGCCGGTATGATCGAAGGCGCCGCCCTCTTCGCCATCATCGTCTGCCTGCTGACCATTTTCTTCGGATAGGCGCTTATGAACCTGATTACGCCCGACAGCGGCCTCCTCTTCTGGATGGTCCTGATCTTCGGTCTCGTCTTCTTCCTCCTCGCCCGCTACGGCTTCCCGATCATCACCTCGATGGTCGAGAAGCGCAATGATACGATCGAGAAATCGCTCAAGGACGCGAAGGAGATTGAAGAGAAGATGAGCGGGATGGTCACGGAACATGCCCGGATGCTGGAGGAGGCGCGGAAGGAACAGGCGAAGCTCCTGAGGGAAGCGACCGATTCCCGGAAGCAGATTCTCGAGCAGGCCAGGACGGACGCCCGGGAAGAGGCGGACCGGATCGTGACCGAAGCCCGGGAGCGGATCGCCGACGAGAAGGAAAGCGCCCTGCGGGATATCCGCCGCGAGGCCGCCATCCTGTCGGTCGGCGTTGCCGAGAAGATCCTTCGGGAAGAACTCTCCACGGAAGCGGCCCAGCAGGCCTACCTGGAGCGCCTGGTCGATGAAGTCGCACGGGAAAACGAACAAGTTTCTTGACGGATGGATGACGGAATCATAGCTTCCCGCTATGCGGATGCCCTGCTGAAATACGTCCTCGAGACCGGGGACGGGGAACGCGTGTGCGCCCAGGCGACGAGACTGGAGAGGGCCATCTCCGAAGTGCCGGATCTCTCCATGGTCCTCGTAACGCCGGAGGACATCCCGGACGAAGCTAAGATTTCCCTGCTCGGAACGGCGCTCGGAGAGCCGGTGGCGGAACCGCTCGGGCGGTTCATCCGGATGGTCTTCGAGAACAAGAGAGTGCCGCTTCTCCGCCTGATGTTCAAGGACTTCGTGAGCCGGTACCGCCGGAGCCAGGGTGTCGTGAAGGGCCATTTGAGGGTCGTGACGACCCCGCCCGAAAGTCTGCTGGACAGGCTGCGCGCCCTCGTCAAGGCGAAGACGGGCCTGGACGTGGAGATCGAGACGACGATCGATCCGTCCCTCATCGGCGGATTCGTCTTCGACATCGACGATTACCTCCTCGATGCCAGCGTCATCCGCCAGTTGGACCGCATCCGGTCCCAATTTGTCGATAAAAACAGAAGAATCGTATAATCTATGGATCAGCATATCAAAGCAAGTGAATTGTCGGAAGTCCTTCTCGAACAGCTCAGGGCGATGAAGAGCGAGCTCCGTTTCGAGGAGACCGGAAAGGTGCTCCAGGTCAGCGACGGCGTCGTCCGCATCTACGGCCTGGCGAATGCCGAGGCCGGGGAACTCCTCGAGTTCGAGAACGGGATCATGGCCGTCGTCATGAACCTAGAGCCGGACAATGTCGGAGCCGTCCTGATGGGCCCGACCGACCGGATCAAGGAAGGAATGATCGCACGCCGGACCGGACGGATCGCCTCGGTCGGCGTCAACGAGTCCATGGTCGGCCGCGTCGTGGACCCGCTCGGCAATCCGCTGGACGGAATGGGGCTCATCACCGGGGAGAAGACGGACATGCCGCTGGAGCGGAAGGCTCCCGGGGTCATCTTCCGCCAGCCGGTCAACGAACCGCTCCAGACGGGACTGAAGGCCATCGATGCGATGATTCCGATCGGCCGCGGCCAGCGGGAGCTCATCATCGGCGACCGCCAGACCGGCAAGACCGCCATTGCGATCGACACGATCATCAACCAGCGCTCCTGCTTCCTCGCCGGGAAGCCTGTCTACTGCATCTATGTCGCCGTCGGTCAGAAGGGCAGCACCGTCGCGAGCATCGTCGAGACCCTCCGCTCCAAAGGGGCGATGGATTATACGATCGTCGTCGCCGCAACAGCAGCCGATCCGGCCGCCCTGCAGTATTACGCCCCGTTCGCCGGCGCCGCCATCGGGGAGTATTTCCGCGATACCGGCCGCCATGCCCTCGTGGTCTATGACGACCTCTCCAAGCAGGCCGTCGCCTACCGCGAGGTTTCGCTGATCCTCCGCCGTCCGTCCGGCCGCGAGGCCTATCCCGGGGATATTTTCTATCTCCATTCCCGTCTGCTCGAGCGGGCCGCCAAGATCATCGGTCAGCAGGAGGTCGCGGAACGGATGAACGACCTTCCGGAGAGCCTGAAAGGCAAGGTCCGGGGAGGCGGTTCCCTTACCGCGCTCCCGATTATCGAGACCCAGGCCGGCGACGTCTCCGCCTACATTCCTACCAATGTGATTTCCATCACCGACGGCCAGATCTATCTCGAATCGGGCCTCTTCAACCAGGGCGTCCGTCCGGCCATCAACGTCGGTATCTCGGTCTCCCGTGTCGGCGGCAGCGCCCAGGTCAAGTCCATGAAAAAGGTCGCCGGAACCCTCAAGATGGACCAGGCCCAGTACAACGAACTCGAGGCCTTCTCCAAGTTCTCCTCGGATATGGACAAGGTAACTGCGATGGCGCTCGACAAGGGCCGGAAGAACAACCAGCTCCTGATCCAGCCCCAGTACAGCCCGATGCCCGTCGGGGAGCAGGTGGCGGTCCTCTACTGCGGCACGAACGCCCTGATGCGGGATATCCCCATCGACCGGGTCCGCGAGTTCCAGGAACTGTTCCTGGAAAGGATGCGGGCCGCCCATAAGGAGGATGTCCTCGAGCCGCTCGCGGCCGGAGTCCTCACCCAGGAAATCCGTGACCTGATCGAGGCGGAAGCCGCTTCGGTCATTTCCGCCATGTAAGTATGCCGTCCCTGAAGGAAATCAAGGGCCGTATCGGCTCCGTCAAGAGTACGCTGAAGATTACTTCCGCGATGAAACTTGTCGCCTCCTCCAAGCTACGGAGGGCGCAGCAGGCCGTCCAGTCCATGCTCCCGTACGAGCGGCAGCTCCATACGATCCTCCAGGACCTGATGACCGATTACGCGGCGAAACTCGACCTGGGGAAGATCGCACCCTCGGAGGGTATGGGCGGAGCGTTCGTGAGCGGACGCGGGGAAATCCGCCGGGTCGCCCTGGTCGCACTTTCCTCCAATTCCTCGCTTTGCGGCGGGTTCAACGCCAACGCCGTCCGGCTCGCCCTTGAAACCATCCGTTCCTATGAATCCGCCGGTGCCGCCGTCACGGTCTTCGCCGTCGGGCGAAAGATGTCCGAGGCCATGCGCCGCGTAGGAATCACTCCTGAGGAAGTTCCTTTCGGGGACGGGACTCTCGATTTCGTCAAGCTTTCAGAGAAGCCGGATTATGCCCATGCTTCCGCTCTCGCCGGAGCGCTGATGGAAGGATTCGTCTCGGAGGGTTTCGACCGGGTCGAACTCGTCTGGAACCACTTCGTCTCGACCGCCTCCCAGAAGGCGGTTCGCGAGACCTTCCTGCCCTTCGCCCTGGACCCTGCGTCCGGGGAGTCCGGATCGGAGGAGGCCCGCCAGGGACTTTTCATCGTCGAACCCACGACGGCCTATCAGGTCTCGGAACTCCTTCCGAAAGTCCTGAAGCTCAAGATATTCACTGTCCTTCTCGACAGTTCCGCCGCGGAACACGCCGCCCGAACGATCGCGATGCAGACCGCGACCGACAACGGGGAAGACCTGCTCCAGGAACTGACCCTCGACTACAACAAGGGTCGCCAGCAGAAAATTACCTCCGAGATCCTCGACATCGTAGGAGGCTCCCTCAAGTAACGGTGGAGCCTAACCTCCTGACCGTCAATAATATCCTCGTTTCACCTCTGGTGAAAATGCACCAAACGTATATTCCTTAAAACATTGATAATGAAAAGAATAAGCTCCATTCTGATCTCCGTGGCGATGTTGGCATCCTGCTCGGCTGGGGAAACGGGCGTCGTCCTCGGCGACATGCAGCCCAAGGCCTATCTTCCCGTCCTCGAAGGGAAGCGGGTCGCCCTCATGAGCAACCAGACCGGCCTGGCAGGGACGACGGCCGATGCGCCGCATATCCTCGACGTCCTCCTGGAGCAGGGGGTCAATGTATCCCTGATCGTCAGTCCCGAACACGGTTTCCGCGGAACGGCGGACGCCGGGGAAAAGGTCGGGAACTCCGTCGACGAGAAGACGGGCGTGGAAATCCTCTCCTTCTACGGCGGGACCCTGGATATCCATTCCCCTGAGTTCCTGGATAAATTCGACATCCTCGTCGTAGACATCCAAGACGTCGGCCTGAGGTTTTATACCTACTATGTGACGATGTATAGGCTGATGGACGCCTGCGCCGCGGGCGGAAAGAAGGTCGTCGTCTTCGACCGGCCCAACCCGAACGGATCCTATGTCGACGGTCCCCTGATGGATATGGAATATGCGTCCGGCGTGGGCAGGCTTCCGATCACGACGGTCCATGGCATGACCCTCGGGGAACTGGCGCGGATGATCGTCGGAGAGGAATGGATGGACACCAAAGACGTTCCGGAGGACTTCCTGACCGTGATTCCCTGCCTGAATTACACCCATCAGACCCGTTATGAACTTCCGGTCGCCCCTTCCCCGAACCTCAAGGACATGAAGGCGATCTATCTCTATCCGTCGACCTGTTACTTCGAGGGCACGAAGGTCTCCCTCGGGCGCGGGACGGAAGCTCCCTTCGAAATCTACGGCCATCCTGACATGACCGGCTGCACTTTCACCTTTACCCCCGAGAGCGTTCCGGGAGCCAAGAATCCGCCGCTTCTCGGCCAGCTCTGCCGGGGCGTCGACCTCCGGGATATTCCTGACGAGGTGATCATTGAGAACGGAATGACCCTTTCCTATGTCATCGACGCGTACAACAAACTCGGACGTCCGGAGGATTTCTTCGGGAACGGCCGTTTCTTCGACCGCCTCGCCGGAAACGGATGGATGCGGAGAATGATTATCGAGGGCGCCTCTGCGGAGGATATCAGACAGGCCTGGCTGCCGGACGTGGAGACTTTCAAGAAGACCCGTAAACCCTATCTCTTATATGAGGAGTAAACTCATCTTCCTCGCGGCCGTCCTTCCGGTGCTGTTTGCCTGCACGGAGGGAGTGCCCGCGTCCATCGCTCCGCGCAACCCGCTCCGGGCACCGGCCTATCCGCTGATCACGATCGATCCGTATACCAACGCCTGGTCGACGACGGAGAATCTGTTCGATTCAGCCCCTCAGCACTGGACCGGAAAGGATTATCCCCTTTCCGGCTATCTCACGGTCGACGGGACGGTCTACCGTTTCATGGGAAGCGGCTCTTCCATCGTCCGTTCCGAGCTGCTCCCGTCCGCGGCGACCGGGGCCTGGTCCGCCCGCTATACCCTGGATGAAGCCGGGGAGGAATGGACGGATCCCGCTTTCGACGACTCGGCCTGGTCGGAGGGGGAAGGCGGCTTCGGCACCCTTTCCAACCGCGGTGGCTTCAACCGCACTTCCTGGACTGAGGGGACCATCCGGGTGCGGAGGCGTTTTTCCATTCCCGAGGTGCCCGGGGAGACCGTGAACCTGATCCTGTCCGGAAACGACCGGTCCCAGGTATGGATCAACGGGACTTCCGTCTACGCTTCGGAAACCAGCTGCGAGAACAAGATCATCGAGCTGCCGAAGGAGGTCCTCCGGAAAGGGGAGAATGTCATTGCGGCGGCTGCGTACAACGAGGTGGGCCGGGCGATCCTGGACTTCGGGATCCTCCTGTCTTCCGAAACTCCGGCAGACGGGGCCGTGACACCGATCCAGAACCTTGTCGATGTCCAGGCGATGAATACGGATTACGCCTTTGTCTGCGGTCCCGTCGGACTCCGCCTGACTTTCACGGCACCGTTTTTCCTGGACAGACCCGAACTCGTGAGCCGGCCGGTCAACTATATCTCCTACGCCGTATCTTCGGCGGACCAGAAAAAGCACGACGTCTCGATCCGATTCGCCGCTTCCCCCGCTTGGGCGGTCAATTTCCCCTGGCAGTCAAGCGCTTCCGAACTTCAGGAAACGGCCCGTCTCGTCATGACCCGGACCGGAAGCCTCACGCAGGGCGTCCTCGTCAACAAGGGGGATGACATCCGGATCGACTGGGGGTATTTCCATCTCGCCGGCGACCGGAAGGAGTACACGGCGTCCGTGGAAGGGAACGTTCCGACGCTGGAGCGCAGGCTCGGAAAGGTCCGGGAGGCGTCCGGAATGATCATGCTGGGCTATGACGATATCCGTTCGATCCGCTATTTCGGGACCGACCTGCGTCCATACTGGAACCGGGACGGGAACCGGACGATTGCCGATGAGTTCGAGGATGCCCTTTCGGAGTATCCGGACCTGATGGCCGACGCGAGACAGTTCGACGCCGACCTTTATGCCGAAGCGGCCGAAAGGGGAGGGACGAAGTATGCGGACCTCTGCGCCCTGGCTTACCGGCAGTCCGTCGCTGCCCACAAACTGGTCCGGTCTCCCTCGGGCGAGTTGCTCTTCTTCTCGAAGGAGAACAACAGCAACGGCTCGATCGGAACGGTCGACGTGACCTATCCTTCCGCTCCGCTTTACCTGAAATACGGTCCCGAGTTCGCGAAAGGCCTCCTGAACCATATCTTCGAATACAGCGAGAGCGGCCGGTGGGCGAAGCCTTTCCCCGCCCATGATGTCGGAACCTATCCGGTCGCCGAAGGGCAGACTTACGGGAAGGACATGCCGGTCGAGGAGAGCGGGAACATGATCATCCTGACCGCGGCGATCGCGATCCTGAACGGGGATACGGACTATGCCGCGAAGCATTGGGCTACCCTGACGACCTGGGCGGAATACCTTTCGCAGTTCGGCTATGACCCTGACACCCAGCTTTGTACCGATGATTTCGCAGGCCGGCTCGCCCACAATGTCAACCTGGCGGCCAAAGCCATCGTCGCTCTCGGCGTCTATGCGCGGATGGCCGACCTTCTCGGCAAGCCGGATGTCGCGTCGAAATACAATTCCATGGCCCGGGAGATGGCTGCGAAATGGCAGGAAGAGGCTTTCGAAGCCGACCACTACCGGCTGACCTATGACGGGGAAGGAACCTGGAGCCAGAAGTATAACCTCATGTGGGACCGGATCCTCGGCCTGGATCTTTTCCCACCGGAGGTCATGCGGACCGAACTCGCCTATTATCTCGGGAAGCAGAACCGATATGGGCTTCCGCTGGACTGCCGGATGGCGTATACGAAGACGGACTGGATCGTCTGGACCGCTACGATGGCGGAGGACCGGGAGACGTTCGAGGCCCTGATCGCTCCGGTCTGGGACTTCATGAACGAGACGGTCGACCGGGTGCCGATGAGCGACTGGGTCTGGACCGACAAGCCCAATCGCCGGGGTTTCAAAGCCCGTTCGGTTGTCGGAGGTTATTTCGCCCCGTTACTTAAGTAAATTAATACAAAAAGATGTCAGAACTGAGCAATGCTTTCCCTCCGTTTGGCACGAAGTTGGCATAATAATCAGTCAGACATAAATATTGATAAGCACAATAAAACCGGAGTCAATCGTGAAGATTCACTCCGGTTCTTCTTTTTTGCGGAGAAACCGGGATTCGAACCCGGGATACCCTTTTGGGGTATACACGCTTTCCAGGCGTGCCTCTTAAGCCACTCGAGCATCTCTCCTTTATCGGGACTGCAAATATAGATATTTTTTTTGAATCTGCAACGTCTTGCCCCTGAAAACTCTCCTTATAGCTTGACAATCGGGTAGGATCCCTTCACGGATTCGCCGTCCAGGATGATGGTATATTTGCCGGGCGCCAGGGCGGAAAGGTCCACGGGAAGCGGGGTGAACGGACCTATCGACGAGGTTTCTTTCGCGAAGACGGCCTCGCCGGTGGTGCTGAAGATCTTGATACTGGTATGGACCTCGGCCCCCGGCCGTATGGTCAGGGTGGTCAGGACCGGATTGGGGAAGAGGTCGACAGGCTGCGAGGTGTCACGGATCAGGACGGAGAAGGACACCGTGGCGGAGGTCCCGCGATAATCCGACGCCTTTACGCTGACGGGAGTCTCCCCGTAACGGTCCGGCCTGATATTGAGGATGTTCCCCGAGACATCCGCCCTGACGGAGGGGGTTTCCGTTTCGTAGGAAATCTTGTAGACCAGCTCATCTCCGTCCGGATCGGAGAAGATGTCCCGCAGGTCGATCGCCTGGTTGGGACTTCCCGGGGAAAGGATCAGGTTTTCGATCCCGCCTTTGAGAACGGGAGGACTGTTCTTCTGGACCGTAATCAGCAGGGGCAGTTCCGTCGTATCATAGGGGTCGCTGACGGAGAGGACTCCCTCGTAAGTCTTGTCATCCTCCAGTTCCTTCGCCTGGACCTCGAGGGTAATGATATTGCCCTGAAGGGTTGTTGAAAAGCCTTTGCCGGAAGGGGAGAATTTGTGCGTAAGCGGTTGATTCTCAGGATCCAGGATCTCGAAACGGAGAGATCCGCTCCCGTTTGCCTTGAGGGTCAGGGAAGTCCCGTCGAGGGGCGTGATCTCCGGTTTCCGGTTCGCTTCTGTCGAGAAGATGAACTCCTTCGAGAGTTCCGATTTCCGTCCGGAAACGCTTTCCGTTCCGATCCGGAAATGGTACGGGGTCGAGAAAGCGAGTCCGTCGATCCGGGTGGAGACTGTCTCTCCTGTCCGTTTCCCGGGATTGAACATCGTCAGGACGGATACGCCTTTCGGAAGGGCGTCCGGGTCGAGGGAAGCGAGGCTTTCCTTGCCGTAATAGATGTCGAACAGGAATCCGTTCTCTGGCAGGGGCCATTCAATGGTCAGGGAATTCCCTTTAGCCGATCCGTTCATGGACATAACCGGGGAGGGGGCCGGATCCTCTCCACCGGAAAGGGCGGCGAAGGCGTCGACAAGGCCCGCGCCGAGCTTCCCCGCCAGGTCGGGGTTGTACTCGTAAATCACCCGGTCCGCCGAGTTCTGCAGGATCCCGATCAGTTTCTCCCGGGTGAATCCGGGTCCGCCGAAATGGGAAATGACGAGGGCTGCGACCCCGGTGACGTGCGGGGCGGCCATGGACGTTCCCTGTTTCTTCCCATAGGAATTGCCGGGGAGGGTCGAGAAGATGGTATATCCCTTTTTCGAGTCCCCGCCCGGGGCGGTGATGTCAACCCAGTCCCCGTAGTTGGAATAGTATGCGCGGACATAGTCGGCGCCGATCGAGGCGACGGAAAAGACCGATTCTTCCATGGCCGGGCAGGCGGTTTCCCCCTGGCCGTTTCCAGCGGCGAAAACGATCAGTCCGCCCTTCATCAGTCCGGTCTGCCGTCCGGAAGCGTCCGTTCCCGCATTCTCGTTGAAATACTTGGCTGCGGTCTTGAACGAGGAAGGCGCTGTCTCCCGGTCGCTGTAGCTCCAGCTGCAGTTGATAAGGAGGGCGCCCATGTCGGCCGCATAGACGAAGGCGGTGGCGGTGCTGGCCGTTCCGGACATGGTCTGGGTCGTCATGATCCGGATGCCGCTGTCGGGCGATCCGTTGCCGCCGGCGATGCCGCAGCCTCCGATTCCGTTGTTATTGACCGCCGCGATCGTTCCCGCGACGTGGGTCCCGTGGTCGCCGGGTTCAATCTGCCCGATGAAGGTCGTCTTGTCGGCCTTGTAGCAGAAATTGAAGCCGTGGATATCGTCCACGAAGCCGTTCCCGTCATCGTCTACGCCGGTCCTTCCGTTCTTCTCGGCCTCGTTGACCCACATGTTCCCGGCGAGGTCCTCGTGGGAGGATTCGACGCCGGTGTCATTGACGGCGACGATGACTTCCGGGATTCCGGTCGTGACGGCCCAGGCGGGGAGAAGACGGATGTCGGACCCCGCCCGCTGTCCGCCCTTGGTTCCCTCGTTCCAGTATTCCCAATGGGTTGCGGACTGGGGGTCGTTGAACGGCCAGGTATAGCCCTGGGCTTCCGGGAGCGGCAGGAACTCCGTTTCCCGGATATCGAGAAGGTCGGAGAGGTCCGCGGAAGCGCGGGTGAGAGGTTCGGAGGGGTCGAAGAGGACGTCGTACCAGAGATGGAGGCCGGCCTTGCGGTGCTTTTCTTCAAATTCTCCGGCCGGCGGGAAGGTCCGCGTAACGGTATACTGGGGCGAGAGGGACGCGATTTCCCCTTCGCTCAGCTCATGGCCGGTATGGATCCGGATGATTCCCGGGGCGTTGTCCCGGAGTTCATTCCGGGTCGCCGGAGCACTCTCCGGGGGCACGGCGGTTCCCTCTTCCCTGACGCAGGAAAGAAGGGACAGTCCCAGAAGGATTCCCGCGACGTATGTCCATGGTCTAAAATTCATATCCGATGCCCGCCGTTAAGGTATTTCCGATGACGTTGTTGATTGTCAGATAGCTGATATCCAGATGGACCCCGGAGAACTTGACCCCGGCGCCGAGGGAGACGTAAGTCGGGAAAGGAATGCTGTCGGAGCCGAGATGGATTCCGGAACGCAGGAAAACCAGTTCCTTGTAGGCGTATTCCACTCCGGCGGCGATTCCCACACCCCCGCAGAACAGGAAATAATCCGCGTCGGCCGCGACCCGGATGTGTCCTTCTTCCATGGAAAAGGCATATTCCGCACCGATTTTCGCCGAAGTCGGAAGGAAGTGCTTGTCTGGATCGGAAGCGGCCGCGGCGACCGAAGTGCCGATCGACGCGATCCCGCCGGTCACGACGATCCCGCCTTGCCGGTAGACCACGAAGAGATCTGTGGAAAAGGCCTTTTTCAAGGCGTTTTCGGCCAGATGCTGGGCCGAGAAGCGGAGGGCTCCCCCGATTCCCAGTCCGTCGGTAATCCGGAACCCGAGTCCGGCCCCGCCGAGATACTCGGCCGGAGAAAAAGTTCCCCTGACGGCACCGGCCTCATCCGTGACGGTATAGGATTTCCCCATCTGGTATGCCCCGGAGATCGTGACTCCGAACCGGTCGCCCAAGCGGATTCCCCCGAGGAGGTTGATATGGTGCATCCCCATCGTCGACGGGGCCCACAGTTGGTAGGAAGCGGTCACATCGCTTTTCTCCGCGAAAGGAACGACCCCCGGATTGTACAGGGGTGAAACGGCTTCAGCCCCGCCCATGGCGGAGGTCGCCGGGTTCCGGTCTGTCCGGATAAAGGACATGGCCGGCTGGGCGAAAGCACCTGAACCGGCCAGCAAAGCCATGAGCAGCGATAGGACTCTCTTCATATAGGGGAAGGCTTAGAAAGCGTATCCGAGGGTCACGAGGAGGGTATTCCGATGATTCGCACCGGCATAGACCCAGGCGGCGTCCAGGCAAAAGCCGGAAAGGCGGCAGCCCAAACCGAGCGTTCCGAAAGAGGCGCCCTGCAGGATTCCGGTGCCGATATGGTATCCCGTCCGGGCGATCACCTTCTCATTCCAGCAGTATTCGACTCCGGCTCCGCCGACAACGCCTCCCGCGAGAAGCCAGTCGGCTTCCGCCTGTGCCTTGAGTCCTTCCAGGATGCGGTAGGACAGTCCGGCGCGGAGCATCATCGGCTGCGGATAGGAAGAGTCCTCTCCGTAGCTGACTTTCGTCCCGACATTGCAGAAAGCGAGTCCCAACTGGATGGGATCATGCTTGTAGCAGACGGAAATATCTGCGCCGTAAGCGGTTGCCTTGGCGTCTTTGGCAAGGGTTGAAGCGGCCATCCGTCCGGTTACTCCGACGGAGAGTCCCTCCAGGATGCGGAAGGACGCACCGGCGCCGATGATGTTCTCAGACGGGGAGAAAGGTCCATCGACCTGGCTGGGCACGCCGTTCTCGTTGATCGACGTATAGGAAGGATAGCGGAACGTCTTGGCATAAAGGCCTGCGGCGAACCGTTTCCCGGAATTCCACCATCCGGAGAAAGCGATCTGGTTCTTCGCGGCGGAAGAAGGCTGCCAGAGCCCGTAGGAGACGCCTGCGAAAACGGTCTTGTCTGAGAAGGGTATTGCCGCCGTGTTGTTTTCCAGGGCGAAAGCGGTCGCGTCCGCGGCGATTGCGGAACCTCCGGCTCCGAGGGCGGCTGCGTCAGCGTTCACGAGGAGGGAAGGAAGGGTCTGCGCCTGCAGGAGGGATCCTGCCAGGAGTGCGGCAAAAAGGGAAATCAGTATTCTTCTCATAGCTTGACCACATTAAAAGTTGAAGTCTTCCCGTCGGACTCCACGATGACGGTGTAGGCGCCCGGGAAGGCGTCACGCATGTCGACGACGGCGGGATCGAAGGGAGATGCGTCCAGCGTTCCGCCGAACCAGGTCGCGCCGGAGGCATTGACTACCCTGATTTCCAGTTTCTTCTGCTCCCCGGTGCGGAAGAAGAGATCGGTCCGGACGGGGTTCGGATAGACCTCGAGTTCCTTGGTTCCGTCCCGCACGACGACCCGGAAGGTCTGGGATACGGAAGCCCCCCGGACATCGGTTCCCGTCACGGTCAGCGAGGAGACGCCCATGTTCATAGGGGTCAGGTAGAATACGCCGTCCCTGGCGGTCAGGTTGACCACGTTCTCGTTGGAGAAACTGAAGGAATAGGTCAGGATCTCCCCGTCGTCATCCTTGAAGAACTCGTCGCAATGGAGTTCCGACGTGCCGGTCTCCCGGGAGGAGAATAACATGTCCGGCATCTGCTTTCCGACGTAGGGTTTCTGGTTTTCCAGGACTTCGAAATCCATCAGTTTTTCCGCCACGGCGCCATAATAGTCCGTGATGGTCAGTTTGGCCGTGTATTTCCCGGTCGGGATTTCCTTGCCGGTGATGACGACCTTGGGCTGGTTGCGGACGGTCGTGTCGAGGACGATGCCCGCGACCACCGGCGGCTCGCCCGCGGGCTTCAGCCCGGCGGGAGGGGTGAGGTCCAGCGCATAGTTGTGGCCGTCCGGATCGACGACATCGTAATTGAATGAAAGTGTCTGATAGGCCCGGATAACGGTCTCGGGGTGGTTCAGTTCCGTAATGACCGGGGCGGAATTGGGACCGGTCGTAACCCGGACGGGTCCCGTCAGGCCGGACAGGTTGCCCAGCGCATCCTCCGCGGCGCAGCGGACATAGTATTCCGATTCGAAGTCCATGCCGGAGAAGAAGCCGGTCAGCGTTTCGCCCGGATTTTCGTCGCTGACATAAATCTTCGCGTACATCAGGTTCTCTGAAATCCGCGTGAAGTCCTGCTTGTTGTAGTAGAATACCAGCGCAGTCGGGACTCCGTCGTCCTCATCCTGCGGAACCGTGACGGAGACATGGACCGTGTTCCCCTTGACTTCGCCGACATTCAGGTCGGTGGGGGTCTTGGGGGCTTTGCCGCCTGCGGGGGCGATCGCCCGGTAGGCATTCACGAGACCGGTTCCCATCGCGAAGTTGGGATTGAACGAGCGGATATTCGTGACGTTGGAGGTCAGTTTCCGGATCAGTCCGTCGGGCGTATAGCCGGTCGTGCCGAACCTGCTCGCGATCAGGGCGGCGACACCGGATACATGGGGACAGGCCATCGACGTGCCCTGCATGTACCCGTATTTGTTGCCCGGAAGGGTCGAGAGAATCTGGTTTCCGGCACGTACGTCCCCGCCCGGAGCGGAAATGTCGACCCAGTTTCCGTAACAGGAATAATAGGCCTTGCGGTAGTTCGCGCCGACGGAGGCGACGTTGACGATCGGTCCGTAGCCGTTGCCGCTGTAATCGACATTCTCATTGCCGGCGGCAAAGATGACGACGCCACCCTTCATCGGACCGGTCTGCTTGCCGTTCTCGTCGATACCGGCATTCTTGATGAAATAGTCGACGGCCGACTTGAGGGTAGTCGGGGTTTCGCTGATGCCTTCATATCCCCAGCTGTTCTGGGAGATGACGGCCCCGTGGTCGGCTCCCCATTTGATGGCGGCGGCCCCGTTTCCGGAATCCTTCCCCATGAAAATCTGGCACGACATCAGCTTGACGCCTTTTTCCCGGGTTACGGCATTGCCGCCCGCGATCCCGCAGACGCCGATGCCGTTGTTGTTGACGGCGGCGATGGTTCCGGCGACATGGGTCCCGTGGCTTTCAGGCGTAATCTGGTAGGAATTGTTGACGAAGTTGTATCCGTACTTGTTGGCTCCGGATTTCTCCGGGTTGTTCCACATGTTGGCGGCCAGGTCTTCGTGCGAATAATCGATGCCGCCGTCCACGACACAGACAATGACCTTCGAATTGCCGACGGTATAGCCGCGCCAGACCGAGAAGACATTGATGTCACAGCCACTCTCGCTTCCCATGACCGTGCCGTTGTTGTAATAGTGCCACTGGGCGGGGAGACGCGGATCGTCGAAGGGATAACGGGTGTTTCCGGCCCGGGTGGGGGGCTCTTCCTCGGCATAGCCGGTCACGACCGGGTCGCCGACGATATGGATCCGGGGATTGAGTTCGACCTCTTCTACGCCCGGCATGGCGTTCATGTCATCCGCCGCGCGGGTAACCGGCTGTCCGCCGTCCGTCGTGACGACATACCAGAGGTGCAGGCCTGCTTCCCGCGTCCGGGCTTCGAATTTGCCGGCATCGGGGAAGAGACGGCGCATCTTCGTGACGCCCCGGGTGTTGAATTTCCGCACGTATGGAAGGTTGACCCAGCCGTCTTCTCCGGTATGGGCCTCCAGGTCGGCCGCGACCTGTTCCGTAACACGGACGTTCATCAGATCGGGGACCAGGTCTTCTTCAGGAAGTCCTTTTCCGAAGATATGGGCGGTCCGGACAGGCTCCGCGACCACCGTCTCCATAGGTTCCGGAACGTCGGTGCAGGAAACGATCACGAGCAGCGACGCCGCAAGGAGCAAATATTTTTTCATGTTCTACAGGTTTGTGAGGAACTCGACGACGCCGGAGAGGCTTTCCGGCTTGTTCCATTTGACTTTGTTGCTTTTCTGCCAGGCTTTCCACTCGGCTTTGCGGTCCTCGGGGATAAGTGACTCGACATCCTTCTTCGTGGCTGGAATCCTGAACGACGGACCCACCAGGTACCATTTCGTCACGAGGTCGACCATCGCGCCGTCGCTCTTTCCCTGCTGGAGGAGCATGTAGCTCTGGTTGATCTGGCTGTCGGTGTCGATGGAAGAGAGCTTCCGGGTGGCAGAGGTCGTGGAGGAGGTCCCGTAAGCGCCGCCGGTCTCCAGAAGAGCGGCGAAATCACCGAGGATTTCGGCCACGACGAGACCCTTGTCCGTCTTGGCGGCGACTTTCATCATCTCGCCATTGACATTGTAATAGGCGTCCCCGCCGATTTCAACCATGAGGACATCCCCGGGAACGACCTCCCGGACGATGCCTTCCTTGTCGATGAAGTGGAGATGGTCGTGGCGGATATGGATGTTGTATTTCCGGACGACCCGGGACTGGTCCTTGAGGTATGCGGTCCCTTCCTGGAACTCAGGATAGAGGTAGGGCCAGGTCGTCGTGGGATCCTGGGCGGACGCAGCCCATGCGAGAAGCATGGCAAGAGCGGATATCAATGCTTTTTTCATTTCAGTCGTTTTTTGAGGGACTACAAATATAGCAAAAAAATGGCACCCGCAAAACGGGTGCCATCTTCATAAAGCAGCAATCGGATTACTTGATACGACGATTGATCATCTTCGCGGCGCTGCGTTTCGCGGGGAGGGAGACATAATTGTCCACACTCTCCGGAAGCGTGTATTCGTCGCTGGTCTTCGAAAGGATTCCTCCGGCGCCGATGTAATCGATCCAGCCAAGGCCATCAAGGATGATGTAAATGTCCTCCAGAAGGGTGATGGAACCGACCTTGCTCTGCTTGAAATTGTAGTTGCCGTCTTCGGTCTCTGTCTGGGCATTGACATTGCCGGTCCAACCGTATGCGGAAAGGGCGGCGGTGCCGAGAATTTCCCATTCGACGTTCAAGAGGCCGCTGTGGACGTTGAACGTTCCGTAGAGCGTCGGATTATCGTTGTTGAACACGTCGACGAATCCGTTGGTGACATTCTTGAAGAGATTATGGATTTCCACGTTCCTGGAAGCGTAATACTCTTCGTAGATGGGATCTTCAAACGGTTTCCTCGGGGCGATGATGACATCGTCGACCGCATAGAGATTGCCTTCGCTGTCGGGGGCTCCGAAGAGCCAGGTTCCGAAGACGTCTTCAAGGTTGAAGCCGTAGCTGGTGAAGTAATTGCCGTAGAACGGGTTGCCGTCCTCGTCGACATAAGCCGAACTGAAAGCCTCGCACGGGTTGCCCCAGAGGTCTTCGACGGCACCTTCAGCGATGTCGAAACCAACGCTGACTCCGAATCCGGGATCCTCGCTGAGGCCCATGACCACCGTCGTGTCGTTCACGACGTCTGCCAAAGGAGTCGGATAGAGGATCTTGCGGAGGTCTCCGTCGGTATAACGGACTTCCAGATCCTTGACGATGGTAAGGTTGTTGAACTTCTTCCCTTCCTGGAACTGAGGCTCAACGAGATCCTGGGCGGTAGCCGCAAGGACGAGTTTCTCCCAATCCTGGACATAGATGACCGTGTCTTCCGGCATCCGTACATCCTTCCCTTCTTCATCCTCGATGACAGGGAGGGCGAACTCGAACGGAGCGGTCTCGAAGCGTCCGAAAACTGCGTCGCCGTCAACTTCTCCCTTCGAGTTGTATCCGGCCGCGCCCATCGTCTCCTCATTCTTGAGTTTGACGCCGTTCTGGACGACGCCGGCGTCGAAAGTGATACATACGACGGCACCCGGGATACGCTCCGGAACCTGGATGGAAACCTTGTTCCCGTCGACAGACAGGCTGTCCAAGGGGATCTCTGCCTTGAATTGGCGGACGAATTTACCCTCAATGGCATCGTTTACGCCATAATAGGAGGCATAAAACTTGGCTTTTCCGTTCTTGAGATCATCGGTAAACTCGACCGGATCGTCGAATTTGAGAACGATCGTTCCGTCTTCGAGGTCGGCGTCATCGAACTGGGCGGCACCCTTGTCGTTGAAGATGCTCGGGACGGTAACGTCTGAGGTGGTGATCGTAAGGGTGGTTACCTTGGAACGGACACCGAGTTCGTCGCAACCGACGGCGTAGACCGTATACTTGGTATTCGGGGTCAGCTTGAAAGCCTTGACGGTGGTATCCGCCTGGGCCTTGGCGTTGAAGCAACCGCTGAGCGGAACATCAACCTCGACAGAGTCACGGACCAGCTTGACGGTAACCGCCTTGCCGGAATATCCGTCCTCGAGGAGGGTTTCGGCGTCGACCGGAGCGTCTCCTTTGAGGATGGCGAAGGAATAGTAAACATTGCCGGAACCGGGCGCAACCTTTACGCTGAAGTCATGGTCGGCATCCTCTTCGGGGGCGGCGACCCTGGCGATCGTCGGAGCCGCCACGCTGGTGGCGAACTCCGGAGCGGTCTCCTTTTCAAACTGCATGCAAGCCGCTGTGAAAAGGACAGAACTGAGAACAATAAATATCTTTTTCATAAGGCGATGCTGTTAAAGTTTGACTGCAGTGATCTTCGGATAGGCATAGCCGACAGAACCGGCGTCTTCGATGTAAGCCCAGACACCATACTCTTCACCGAAGTCGAGGCCGAGAATCTTACCGGTTTCCTCGTCCCTGACGATCGTTACGGTGATGTTGCCGGAATCGTATCCTTCACCCTCAGCGGTAAGACCGAGGAGCATGACAGGATTTCCGTTGCTGTAGACATACTCGGAAGTCTGTCCAAGCGGGATGATGATCGTGGTCTTGTCGTCGTCGACATTACCATAGAACATCGTATCGTCGCCTGCCCAGCCGGGGTTCGCGAAGATGTTGTCGAACCATACCATGTGGTCGTCCTTCGCATCCTTCTTGACGGTGAATACCCAAGTCTTGCCATCTTTGTCGGAAGTGGCCTGGTAATCGCCGAGCATTTCGGTCAGCGGGTGGTTGACGTCGGCGACCGTGACGGTGCAGGTGCTGTTGTAGCCGAGACCCACGGAGGCGGGCTTGCTGAGCACGATGTCGAACTTCAGGTCACCGGTATACTCCGGGTAGTAGAGGATGTCGAACTCGATGTACTGGGTACGGTGCTCGGCATCGAAGGTGAGGGTCTTGGAGACAGTCTTCAGGTTGAAGTTCTTTCCCTGGTGGGCGGTCTGGTCTTTCCAGTTCGCCTTGTCATCGGGATCGCCCTTCTTGTCGATCAGTTCGTGATAGAGGAAGTCCCCGCCCTCGCCGGTCTCGACGACGTCGAATTTCACGGTCTCGGAGATACCCTTGACGGAACCGAGGGTAACCGGAACCTTGAAGGTCTGGGTGGCGGTGTACGGCATGATGGTCCCGTTGGGCTTCACGACGGCTTCTTCCACGGTAAGGGAAGGCCGGTCGAATCCCACGAAGGCGTTCGCATCATCAAAGACGGGCGGGAGGTTCTTGTCGCAGGAAACGGCGGCAAGCAGCCCGGCAGTCAAGATTGCAATATATGTAAGGATTTTTTTCATAAGGCACAATCTGTTAATTATTCTTTGTAACCGTCATTCTGGACCAGGTTCTCGTTGACATTGAGTTCCCGTTTCGGAATAGGCAGGGCCCACTTGTAATCCGGGAACGGAATGTTCTGGTACTTGACGTCCATGCCGTAGCAGCTGCCACGGGTAACACCCTTGTTCCAACGGGCGAGGTCAAAGAAGTAGTGGCCTTCCCAGGCGAGTTCCTTGCGGCGCTCGGTCTGGATGGCGTCGACACCGACGGCGTTGTACTGGGAAGCGTTGCGGTTCTTCATCAGGAGGTTGAGGTCCTTGACCGCATCGGTTCCGGCAACGGTCGCACCGCGGACGATCGCCTCGGCACGGTTGAGGTACATTTCGCTGAGACGGAGGATGACCGTGTTGCTGGCATCCGGAGTTCCGGTTCCCTTGCCTTCGTACTTGAGGGTCCACCAGAGGCCTTCGGTCTCGTTGGAATCCTGGCGGTAGAGATCCTTGCGGACATCGCCGTCCTCATAGAGGTTGTACAGTTCAGGGCTGCAGATGCAGTCGCCGTAGGCACCTTCGGGATAGGTCATGTAGGAGCAGTCCTCGTTGGAGAGGTTGCCCAGGTCGATGAAGTTCTCGAAGATAACTTCGGAACCGCCGGTGTTGCCCGTCCAGACCTTGGTGTATTCCTCGGGTTTGTAGAGGGTGTACTTGCCGGAGTTGATGACCTTCGTGGCATAGTCGGCAGACTTCTGCCATTCGCCCATGTAGAGGTATACGCGGGAAAGGAAGGCCTGGATGACCGGAAGGGTAACGACGGCCTTCGCATCGGCGACACCGCTGCGGACATAGGAAGGATCGATGATCTTTTCAGCCTCGAGGAGGTCGTTTACGATGTTCTCGTAGACGGTCAGGACCGGTTCACGGGCCGGACGGGCCTCGGAGTCCGTATGATAGACATAGGGGATACCGAGCTTCTGGTTGTCCTTCAGGGAATTACCGTTGTTCTTCACATAGGTGTACGGAAGGGCGAAGAGGGTAACGATGTCAAAGTGGCAGAGAGCCCGCAGGAAGAGGCATTCGGCCTTGAGGTTGTTCAGGTCCTGGGCGGAAACCTCCGAGGATTCCTTGCCTTCAAGGTTGTCGATGACGTTGTTGCAGGCTGCGATGGTGACATAACCCGTGGCCCACATGCCGGAAGTGGCTTCCGGAAGGTAGTTCCAGTTCATCTGGGTCATGTACCGGTTGGAGTTGTGGTCGATATGCTTGATGCCGTTACCGGAACGCATCTCGCTCTCGAGGACACGCTCGCCACCGTACCAGCCCACGTTTCCGAGACGGGCGTAGGCGCCGAGGGTGGCTTTGTTCAGGCCGTCATAGCTGGAGAGCACCAGGTCGGTACTCTGGGAGAGCTTCGGGCCTTTCTCAAGGAAATCTTCGCACGCGCTCACGGAGAGAACGGCAAGACCGATCAGTATGTAAGTGACAAATCTTTTCATATTCTTTTCCATTTAAGCGGTTAGAAAGTGATTTCGATTCCGCCGATGAACGACTTGACCATCGGGTGGTTACCACCATAGGCGTAGCCGATGGGACCGAGTTCGGGGTCGAAGGTGTTCACGTGGTGGAACGTGTAAGCGTTAAGAGCGCTGAGATAGACTTTGGCCCCACTGAGCTTGATGGGCTTGAGGATCTTCTCAGGAAGCGTATAGGCGAGGGTGATATCCTTGATACGGAGATAGCTTCCGTCCTCGACGAAACGCGTGGAGTAGCCGGCATACCAGACGTTGGAACCGCCTGCGATCGGCTTGGGGAGAACGCCCGTGTCGCCGGGTTTCTTCCAGTAGTTCAGGGCGCTGCTCTGGCTGTTCTGGGCAAGAACGTCTTCACCGTCGGTGATGTACCAGTTGCCGGTCATGACTTTGTTGCCGTAGACATAGTCGAAGAAGGCGCTGAGGGTCAGGCCCTTCCAGGTCAGGTTGGTGTTGAAACCGCCCGAGAACTTGGGTTCCGGGGAACCTGCGTAGATGTAACGGCCCTTCGTACGGTCGGAGGTCAGGGTGCCGTCTTCCGTGACGAAGAGACCTTCGCCGTTGGACGGGTTGACGCCGGCGTACTCGCGGACATAGAAGTTATACATGCTCATGCCTTCCACGATCCGGACTGGGGTGTCATTGCCACGGCGGGAGTCGGCGACCGTCAGGTATTCGGAACCTGCGAGGTCGAGGACCTTCGTGCGGTTGAGAGCGATGTTGAAGCCGGCGGTCCAGAGCCAGTCACGGTTGCGGAGAATCGTGCCGTCGAGGGTGAGCTCGACGCCGCGGTTGCGGAGGGAACCGATGTTCATGAAGTTGGAACCGAAACCGGTGGTATAGGGAACCTGCTTGCTGAGGAGCATGTCGTCGGTCAGACGGCTGTAAACGTCGAGGTTACCGGTGAGACGGTCGTCGAAGAAGCCGAAGTCGATACCTGCGTTCCAGGTCTTGTTCTTTTCCCAGGAGAGCTGCTGGTTGTCCGGGGAGGACGGGAGCATACCGTTGGCGGTATTGTACTGGGTCACGCCGTAGACGCCGTAGGAGCGGTAAGGGCTGATGTTGTTGTTACCGTTGACGCCGTAGGAGGCACGGACCTTCAGGAGGCTCAGCCAGTCGCGGGTGCCCGCCATGAAGTTCTCGTTCGTGACGTTCCAGCTTCCGGAAACGGACCAGAACACACCCCACTTGTTGGCTGCGCCGAAGAGGGAACTGCCGTCCGCACGGACGGAAGCGGAAACGAAGTACTTGTTGGCGAAATTGTAGTCAGCGACACCGAAGAAGGAAAGCAGGGAGTACTCGGAGAAGGAGTAGGCGCCCTGGTCTTCCGCCTGGGTGGCGGTCGTCGGATACGGGATGGCCGGATCGACGTGCGGGGAGTCGACACCTACATATTCATAGGTATCGGTCATCGCTTCCTGTCCGGCAAGGACACGGACATTATGGTCGCCGAAGACATTCGCGTATGTAACCGTATTGGAGGTCGTCAGACGGATCTCCTTGGTGAAGTAGGTATCGAGCCAGGACTCTCCGTCCGGATCTGCCAGCGGGTTGCTGTAGGCGCGGGAATCGACGAAAGCGGTTTCGGCGCTGTTCGTGGTCTTGAGAGTCAAGTGCTTGATCGGCTTCCACTCGAGGAACATCGTACCGTTGAAACGGTATTCCTTGTCGAGATACTCGTCATAGGCCGCGTTCGCGAGCGGGTTGTTACCGGAGTTCTCGCTAGGCTTGAAGAAGTTGCCGTCCTCATCCTTGACCGGGGTCCAGGGCAGGAGCATGAACATCGCGAAAGCCGGGTTGATGTAGTAGGAGCTACCCATCAGGTTGCCGGACTTGGAGTCATCGTAGGCGATGTTGACGCGGGCGCCGGAGGTCAGGTTCCGGGTCAGCTTGTAATCCGCGTTGACACGGGCGGAGAAACGGCTGTAGCTCTGGGAAGGGAATACGCCGTCGTTCCTGTGGTAGGAGAGGGAGGAGTAGTAGGTCGCCCTGTCGTTACCGCCGCTGGCGTTGATTTCATATTCCTGGAGCTTGCCCAGACGGGTCATGTCCTGATACCAGTTGTGGCTTCCGTTCTCGAGGAGGGAATAAGGCACATAATAGGTAGAAGCAGGGTCGTCCGGGTTGGCGCCGGCATTGCGGGCGGCGTCACGCCAGTAGGTGATGAGTTCTTCACCGGTCAGGGGCCGGTAGTGGTTGTCGTTCGCCATCTGCTGGAGACCGTATTTCGCGTGGGCGGAGAACTTGGCCTGGCCGGCCTTTCCGCTCTTGGTGGTCACGAGGATAACGCCGTTTGCAGCGCGGGAACCGTAGATAGAGGCGGCTGCGGCGTCCTTCAGGACCGTGATGGACTCGATGTCGTTCGGGTTGAGGAAGGCCGTGTTGGAACCGCCGCCGACACCGTAGTTGGAGTAGTTACGGTTATCGTCGGCGATGATAGGAATACCGTCGACGACCCACAGAGGTTCATTGCCCGCGTTGATGGACGAGGTACCGCGGATACGGATGGTCGTGGTGGAACCCGGCTGTCCCGAGTAGGAAGACAGCTGGACGCCGGCCATCTTACCGGACAGCATCTTGTCGACGGAGGTCGCGGGGGTGGTGGCAAGGGTTTCGCCCTTGACGGCGGAAACGGAGCCTGTAGCGGCCTCACGACGGACGGTACCGTAAGCCACGATGATGACATCGTCCAACGTGGTGGCGTCGACTTCCATCGCGACATCGATCCTGGATCGGCCGGAGACAGGGACTTCGACAGTCTTGAAACCGTAGAAGCTGAACACGAGGACGGCTTCCTGCGGGTTGCTTACCCGCAGCGAGTACGTACCGTCGCTGGTCGCTGAAGTTCCTGTCCTGGTGCCTTTCACCATGACGGCGGCTCCCGTTAGGGGCTCACCGGTGCTGGCGTCGGTCACAACGCCGGAAACCTGGGACTGCGCCCAGGCCGACGAAGCAATCAGCACCAATACAGCCGTGAAAAAAAGTTTGACTTTTTTCATAAGCTTAACAGAATTTAATAAAACATAAATATTGATAATGATAACTCTCTAATTATCAATTAGTTACGCTTTGAAAACGCGCCGATTTCAAAGCGTAACAATCGCAAAAGTCGGAATTAATTTTGAAAAATGCAAAATCCGCAATAGTCGATATTATCTGCAAATATGAATATTTTGCAAGAGTTGCATTTTTAATATCAAGAGCGCTTCAAAAAATCACTTACAATCCTTAAGATTTCGGGGGTGATTTTCTAACAGTTTTAAAGTAAATAATTTTTTTTATTCTTTTGTTACAAAGTGTCCTGCTTGAGCCGCTCGACATAGCGGTTGATCCGCTGCAGTTCCTGCGGGATGGGGATGCTCTGCGGGCACCGCATCAGGCATTCGCCGCAACTGATGCAATGGTCCGCCTGCCGGAGGGTAGGGATCGCCCGGTCGTAACCGACCAGGTAGGCGTTCCGGATCTTCCGGTAGTTCTTCTGCTCGCGGCTGTGGACGAAGGTCCCTTCGGTGATGGACGTATTGTAATGTTTGAAAATCCCGGGGATGTCGATGCCCCAGGGGCAGGGCATGCAGTATTTGCAGTCGGTGCAGTTGACCATCGGATATTCCTTCATGAGGGCGGCCTGGGCGAGCATGAACTCGATCTCGTCCTCGTCCATCGGCTGGAAATGACTGAATGTCTGCACGTTCTCTACCAACGGGTCCATGCTTGCCATCCCGCTGAGGATGCAGAGGATCCGCGGGTAGGAGCCGACGAAGCGGAACGCCCAGGAGGCGGCGGACTTGTCGGGTTCCCGCTGCTTGAAATTATCCGCGATGTTGGCCGGGACATTCGCGAGCCGGCCCCCGAGGAGCGGCTCCATCACGATGATCGGAATCTCCCGCTTGTCCAGTTCCGCGTAGAGATAGTCGGCGTTCACGTTCCGCTTCCCGTCCGCGTATTTCCAGTCGACATAGTTCATTTCAATCTGGCAGAAATCCCAGACGATCTCCCCGCTGTCATAGAGTTTCATGAACTCGTCGAAGGCATCCTGGTGGCCGTGGAAGGAGAATCCGAGGTTCCGGATCCGTCCCTTTTCCTTCTCTCCGCGCAGGAATTCGAGCATTCCGTTTTCGACATACCGCTTGTTGAAGGCCTCGACGCCGCCGCGGCCGATCGAATGGAAAAGGTAATAGTCGAAATAGTCCGTCTGGAGATCCTTGAAGGAGTCTTCGTACATCTGGAGCGAGGCCTCGCGGGAATTGTCCCCGAAGTTGGAGAGCTTCGTAGCAATATAATAGGACGCGCGCGGGTAACGGCTCAGGGCGATGCCGGCGGCCCTTTCTGACTGGCCCTGGAGATAGGCCGGGGAAGTGTCGTAGTAATTGATCCCGTGAGCCATGGCGTAGTCGACCATCTCGTTGACCGCGGCCTGGTCGATGACGTCCTGCCCGTTTTCGTCCTTGATCATCGGCCACCGCATGCAGCCGTATCCGAGGAGGGAGACCTTGTCCCCATTGCGGGGATTGGTCCGGAGGACCATCTCTTCCCGGCCTTCTCCGGCCGGAGCGCTGTTTTTCGGAGCGCAGGCCGCCGCGCCGAGGGAAAGGGCGCCGGCGCCGGATATCTTGAGGAAATCTCTTCTGTCCATAATTGATTCTCTTTCAGGGTTAAGCGTTCAGATGGTCACGACGTCCGTCGACGGTGATGGCGCTGAACGGGCGGGCCGGGCAGAGGTTCTCGCAGGCCCCGCAGCCGATGCACTTCTCTTCGATGACGGTCGGTCTGAGGAGGGATTCCGGATCCTCCGGATCGAGATGGACCATCCGGATGGCCCCGATGGGGCACTTCCGGGCGCAGTTCCCGCAGCTGGTTCCCCGGGTCTCGACGACGCAGAGGTCCCGATTGATGCGGGCGATGCCGACGCGGTATTCGGTCTTTTGCTCCTTGGTAATCCCGAGGATCGCTCCGCTCGGGCAGACTTCGGCGCAGCGGACGCATTCGGGACGGCAGTAGCCGCGTTCGTAGGACATCTCGGGCTGCATGAAATGCTCCAGGCTCCCCGAAGGACGGAGCACATTGTTCGGGCAGGCCGCGACGCAGAGCTGGCACGCGGTGCAGCGGTCGTAGAAGTCCTTTACGCTCTTGCTTCCGAAAGGCGTGATGGGGACGGTCCGCTCCGGGACTTTCTTGTCCAGGATCTCGGCGAAACCGCCGTCGAGCTTTTTCTCCTGGGCGTCCACGAGGGTGGTTCCGAGCAGGACGGCCGTTCCGGTCATGAAGGCCCGACGGCCGGTATCAGCGGCGTCGGAGGAAGGCGTTTCTTCCGCCGGGGCCGCTTTCTCCGCAGGCTTCCAGGCGAAGCGGTAGCGCAGCGCCCCGAACTTGCAGTCCCCGATGCAGTTGAAGCAGTCGACGCAGCGGCTGTAATCGATCTTGTGTTCCTTTATATTAATGCAGGAGGCCTTGCAGTTGTGCTCGCAGACGTGGCAGTCCTTGCATTTGGACTTGTCGATTACGGGACGGAACATCGCGAAGCGGGACAGGAAACTCAGGGTCGTCCCGACCGGGCAGACGGCGTTGCAGTAGGTCCTTCCGCCGGTCCATGCGAGGACTCCGACCAGAAGGAGGGTCCCGATGGCGACCAGCAGGACCGGCAGGCTCTTGAGCCAGACTTCCTTCCCGTAGAAGGTATAGCTTCCGGCCCGCTCCGCGATCCAGGCGAAGAGATTGTTGCACCAGAGGTAGACCGGCTGGAAAATGCTGCTGACGATGCGCCCGAATGCGCTGTAAGGCGCAAGCAGGGCGACAAGCGGCTGGATTCCGGCGATCAGCGCGGCCACAAAGAGGGCCCAGATACCGTACCGGAGCCATTTCAGCTCTTTCTTATAGCCATAGGGCTTGTGGTTTTTCCTGCGGCGAAGGGCATTGACCCTTACCCGGGCGATTCCGTCCTGCAGGACACCGAGCGGGCAGATGACAGAGCAGTAGACCCGCCCGAAAACGAGGGTGAGCAGGCAGAGGGCGATGATCACTCCCAGGTTGACCGCCATCACGGCCGGCAGGAACTGGATCCTGGCCATCCAGCCGAGCCAGAGATGGAGCGCTCCCGTAATGTCGAGAAGAAGAAGGGTGATTCCCAGGAAGAAGACGACCGCCAGGGCAATCCTGATTTTCTTTAACATATTGAACCTTATATTGTTGGAATTACAAATATAATAAAAAATCATGATTCGATTTCGAAGTCCGCGTAGACGGGGAAATGGTCCGAGGCGTAAAGGCCGCCGAAGCGGGTATCGTCGCAGACATACTTCAGCGGTCGGACGCCCCTGCCGCGGAAATAGATGAAATCGATGCGGTCCGGGCAGTCCGCAGGCAGTTCCTTGTTCCAGCCGTTGAAGGTGGCATAGGGCCCTTCCCGGAGCGACGGATTCCCGTCGAAGGCGTGGTAGGTATCGGTCCACCGGGTCCGGTACAGGGCCGAGCAGCGGTCGGTCTCCCGGGCGTTGAAGTCCCCGACGAAGAAGGATGGCAGCCCCGAGGGGTTGAACCGCTCTTCCATTTCGAGGAAGACCGGGGCGTTTTCCGCATGGTCCTCCCGGTTCAGCGGGGCGTGGGTTACCATCATGAAATACTTCTTTCCGGGGTGTTCCAGGTCCTCGACGGTAACGCAGAACCCGCCCCGGATGAATTCTCCCTTCGGGTTCGAGCCGTGGTCGTTGACCTGCATCACCTCCGGGGGACGGGAGATCCAGAAATGGTGGGGCTCCCCGACCGTGAACCGATCTTTCTTCCAGAGGAGGCCGTGGGCTTTGGTCCCGACGCCATTCTGGTCATAGGGCCCGAAGAAAAACGAACCGTACTCCTTTCCGGCTTCCCTGAGGCGGCGCGGAATGCTTTCCTGCTCATCGGTATCGACCTCCTGCACTCCGCAAAGGTCGAAACCGCACCGGAGCATGGAAGCGATCAGCCGGGGCTCCCGGAGCGTCCAGTTGTTCTCTTCGCTTGCAGCGTCGAGGGTCGCCCTTCTTAAATTGTAGGTTCCGATCCGGAGGGTTTCCATCATTATCGTCAATCCAGGATGATCAGGGCGAGGGAGGGGTGCGAGAAAGTGAGACGGACGGTATCGGCGGAAGCGCGGTTGAGGGTGGCTTTCCACCAGTTGTCGAAAACGACGCCGTCCGTCGGCCAGACGAGTCCTTCGGAACGGATCCGGAGGGAGTTGTCGGGGGAGAAGAGGGAAAAGCGGCGGCCTTCGCCCACTTCCAGTTCGCAGGTGTCCGTGACCGCGAAAGCCGTCCCGTAGTCCGAAACGCTCTCGATCCGGATTCCGCGGAGTTCCTCCATCCGGGCGTATTCCATCAGGAGGGAAAGGTTGCCGATCGTATGGTCCTCCCTGAGGCCGGTCGCGCCGAGGATATGGATATCGGTGACTTCCGGCCACCTCGCAGCGGCGTACAGGACGGCCTTCGTCTGGTCGTTGTGTTCCTGTTCGGCTACGGGAACGATCCGGTCGGAATAAAGGCGCCGGTATTTTGCCGGGAGCGAGTCCATGTCTCCGACGACCGCATCCGGGAGCCTGGGGGCGTCCGAAGGCCTGCCGAAGATCGTTTCCGTGTGGCGGAGGAAGGAGACGAGCGCGCCGTCGCAGCAGACGATCCGGTCCGCGCTGCGCAGCAGGTAACGGGGATAATCCTTCCGGGGAAAGGCTCCGTTGCAGAGGATGGCGATATCCATGGATGCTATTCTTCGACGGGTTTGTATCTGGCGATTTCAGCCATGGAGGTTCCCTGCGTCGCCCGGTACTGTTCCGGATTGCGGAATCCGAGGAGGAAGGACTTGACGTCCATCCGCTTCTTGCCGGCGAGCTGGATGTCTTTCAGGGAGAGGGCGCCGTCTGCGGTGGCGACCGCGAGATAGTTCTTCCCGTCGGAAAGGACGGTTCCCGGAGCGGGACGCGGGGTCGGGAGGAGGCTCTCTTCCAGCGGTTCGCCGAAGAAGACCTTCAGCTGGACCGGGGCTGCATCCGCCTCTGCAACGGCGAGTTCGGTATAGGCGGTCGGGTAGGGACTCAGACCACGGACGAGGTTGTAGATATTCTTCGTCGTATCGTTCCAGTCGATGTGGCAGAGTTCCCGGGTGAGCTTCGGGGCGGGGTGGAGCAATTCCGAACCCTGGATGAAGCTGCGCTGGACACGGGTTTCCACATTCCCCTGGATCAGGCCCTCGACCGTCTGCAGGACGAGTTCTGAGCCGATTCCCATCAGGGCGTCGTGGACATCCCCGGCAGTGTCGGCTGGCCCGATGCGGTGCTCCTGGCGGAGGATGATTCCGCCAGTATCTATCTTGCTGTCGATCATGAAGGTCGTGACGCCGGTGAGGCTTTCCCCGTTGATGACCGCCCAGTTGATCGGGGCGGCGCCGCGGTACTGCGGCAGGAGGGCGGCGTGGAGATTGAACGTCCCTAGCTTCGGCATGGACCAGACGGCTTCCGGCAGCATCCGGAACCCGACCACGACGAATAGGTCGGCTTTCCACGCGGCCAGGGCCTCCAGGAAGGCGGGATCCTTCAGTTTCTCGGGCTGCAGGACGGGCAGTTCGTGTTCGACGGCGAATTTCTTGACGGCGCTTTCGTTCATCTTCAGCCCGCGCCCGCTGGGCTTGTCGGGAACCGTGACCACGCCGACGACCTTGTATCCGCGGCCGAGGAGGGCCTGGAGCGGGGCGACGGCGAACTCGGGCGTTCCCATATAGACGATCCGGGTTTTCTTGAACAGGGACATAATCTTGCTTTTGACGACTCTCCAGGCCGTTTTCATTCCATCGGCGCTGAAGAGGGTAGAATCGTGGATCGCCTTCCAGGTCAGGAACAGGCCGATCGGCAGCAGGATCATCGCCGAGATGAAGGTGCCGAAGAAGGGGCTGGCCGCTCCGTCGCGGGCGAGTTTCGTGCCCGAGATGTCGATGACCCAGTACAGGACGAAGAAGAGGACGGAAACGATGGCGGAAGTGCCCAGTCCTCCCTTCCGGATCAGGGCGCCGAGCGGCGCGCCGATGAAGAAGAGGATGAGGCAGGCGAGGGCCTGGGCGTATTTCTTCCAGATCTCGACGTTCGTCCTCCGGAGGATGTAGTTGTACTCGAAGGACTCGACCTCGTAGTTCGTCAGGGTGCTTTCCATCTGCCGGGCGTTCGAGGCGGCCGTCTCGTAGATGTTCCGCTGGAGCTGGGTGTTCTTCCAATTCAGGGGGTGCGGGACGTCGGCCAGCGCAGGGAAGGTCCGCCAGGAGGTGTCGAGCTGGGAGGTATGGGTCAGGGACGACTGCCGGCGGAAATCCTCCTTGTGGCGCTCCAGCGCCTCGTCGGAGAGTTTCTGGAGGGAGTCCCGGCCCATGATCAGGTGGGCCATGTCCATGGAACGGACCTGGTCGCTGAACCGGGCGGAGTCGGACTTCTGGAATGCGTAGTTCGAAAGTGGGATGATCATCTCCTGGGCGGAGAAATGGATCTTCCTCAGGGCAAGGGTCGTGTCGCGGTACTTCTTGGTATTGGTTTCCTGGTAGTTGTAGCCGTTGAAGAGGTTGAAGGTCAGGTAGTCCTTGGCCTTGGACATCTTCATGACCCCGGAGTCGGCGATGGTGACGGAGGTGTTCCCGCGGTTGCGGGTATGGTCATAGACCATGACCTTGTACATCATGCCGGTCTTTTCGTTGCGGTCCCCGATGCGGAGGATGTACCCTTCGATGCCGTCGTAGAAGGTCCCTTCCGGGATCTTGATCTCGGACTTGGTCTTTCCGATGTCGTCCCGGAGGGTGTAGATCTGGTTGGTCGCGTACGGGGAAAGGTCGTTGACCGTGAAGAAGGCGAGTACGCTGATGACCGCACTGCAGATCATCAGCGGCGCCATCAGCCGGACCAGGGAGATCCCGGAGGCTTTCATGGCGATCAGTTCGCTGTTCTCGCCCATCTGGCCGAGGGTCATCATCGAAGCCAGCAGGGTCGAGAGCGGCAGGGCGAGGGGGAGCGCCTGGCTGCACACGCCCCAGAACAGGAATTCCAGGATGACGGACAGTCCGAGGCCGCGCCCGACGAGTTCGTCGATGTAGAGCCAGAGGAACTGCATCATGAGGATGAATACGACGACAAGCAGGATCGCGATGAACGGTCCTATGAAGGATTTGATGAGGAACTTGTCGACTTTCTTCATCCTCTCTGGAAATGATTATGCAGTAGCGGTTTCCACCATTTTTTCAAGGGCATGGTCCAGTCCTTCGGGATTGCGGCCGCCCGCGGTCGCGAGACCCGGCTGTCCGCCGCCTCCGCCCTGGATGAACCGGGCGGCTTCCCGGATGTCCTTCCCTGCGTTCCTGCCCTTGGCGACGAGGTCGTCCGAATACATCAGCAGCAGGTTCGGCTTTCCGGCGAATTCATAGGCCGCCGCGACCACGAGGTTCTCGGCTTTCCTGGCGACGAGGAGGGCGACGTTGCGGAGGAGCTGCGGATCGACCGGCTGGGTGAACCGTACAACTTTGATGCCGCCGATCAGTTCGGCCTTCTCTTCGATCCGGGACGCGATTTCCGCCGCTTTGGCCATGGCCGCCTCCTCGATCTGTTTCTTGAGGCCGGCATTGTCTTCCACCAGTTTCTGGATGGCTCCCGTCAGGTCGGGGACGTTGTTGAAGAAGCTCCGGGCGGAGCGCAGGAGGGTTTCCATTTCCTTGACGCGGTTCTCGGCGGCGGCTCCGGTCACGGCTTCGATCCTCCGGACACCGGCCGCGACGGCCGCTTCCGAAAGGATCTTGAAATAGCCGATCCGTCCGGTCGCGGTGGCGTGGGTGCCGCCGCAGAGTTCGGTGGAGGGACCGAAATTGATGACGCGGACCGAGTCCCCGTACTTCTCGCCGAAGAGGGCGATGGCGCCCATCGCCTTCGCTTCTTCCATCGTTGCGTCGCGCTTTTCCCTGCGCGGATAGTCGGCTCGGATCAGTTCGTTGACGCGGGCTTCGGTGCGGGCGATTTCCTCATCGGTCATCTTGGAGAAATGGGAGAAGTCGAAGCGGAAGTAGTCCGGTCCGACGAAGGAGCCTTTCTGCTCGACGTGGGTGCCGAGCACCTCGCGGAGCGCCTGGTCGAGAAGATGGGTCGCGGTATGGTTCGCGGCGATCCGGTCCCTGCGTTCCCCGTCGACCTGGAGGTCGAAGGGTTCGTCGCAGTGCTCCGGAAGCCGTTCCGCCAGATGGATCGTCAGGTTGTTCTCCTTGACCGTGTTGAGGATGCGGATCGACTCGCCGGAAGGATTGGAGACCGTTCCGGTATCGCCGACCTGACCGCCCATCTCGGCATAGAACGGAGTCTTGTCGAAGACGAGCTGGTAGAGGATCTTGTTCTTGGACTTGACCGTCCGCTGCTTGAGCAGGACGGCGCCTTCGCAGGAGGTCCGGTCATAGCCGATGAACGCGGCTTCCTCGCCCTCGGCGAAGACTTCCCAGTCCCCGAATTCGTTGGCCGTGGCGTTGCGGGCGCGCTCTTTCTGCTTCTGCAGTTCGACGTTGAAGCCTTCGAGATCGACGTTGAAGCCTTTTTCGGTCGCGATCAGTTCGGTCAGGTCGACCGGGAATCCGTAGGTGTCATAGAGGATGAAAGCGTCGACGCCCGGGATGACCTTCGTCTCCGCATTCTTCTCGATATAGTCGTCGAGCATACGGATGCCGCGGTCGAGGGTGCGCAGGAAGGCCATCTCCTCTTCGCGGATGACGCTTTCGATCAGTTTCCGCTGGGCGGGGAGCTCGGGATAGGCTTCGCCCATGTCCGCGATGAGCTGGTCGACGAGCCGGCAGAGGAAGGGTTCGTTGAATCCGAGGAAGGTGTATCCGTACCGGACGGCCCGGCGGAGAATCCGCCGGATGACATAGCCGGCTTTTACGTTGGAGGGAAGCTGGCCGTCCGCGATCGAGAAGGCGATGGCACGGATGTGGTCCGCGACCACGCGCATCGCGACTTCGATCTCGGGGGATTCCTTGTATTTCCGGCCGGAGAGTTCCTCGATCTTCCCGATCAGGCCGCTGAATACGTCGGATTCATAATTGGATGATTTTCCCTGGAGGATCATGCAGAGGCGCTCGAAGCCCATCCCCGTATCGATGTTCTTGTTCGGGAGGGGTTCGAGGTGGCCGTCGGCCTTGCGCTCGAACTGCATGAAGACGAGGTTCCAGATTTCAATGACGTCGTCGTTGTCCGTGTTGACGAGCTCGCGGCCGGGGACCCGGGCGATCTCTTCATCGCTGCGGAGGTCGATATGGATCTCGGAACAGGGGCCGCAGGGGCCCGTGTCGCCCATTTCCCAGAAATTGTCGTGCTTGTTGCCGAGCAGGACATGGTCGGCGGGAAGGTGCCGGAGCCAGGCTTCCCGGGCCTCTTCGTCGAGGGCGGTCCCGTCCTCTTCGCTGCCTTCGAAAACCGTCGCGTACAGTTTCGACTTGTCGATCTTGTAGACGTCGGTCAGCAGTTCCCAGGCCCAGTCGATCGCCTCGGCCTTGAAATAGTCGCCGAAGCTCCAGTTACCGAGCATCTCGAACATCGTATGATGCCGTCCGTCATGGCCGACGGCCTCGAGGTCGTTGTGCTTTCCGCTGACCCGGAGGCATTTCTGGGCGTCGGCGGCCCGTTTGAATTTCGGGGTGGTGTTTCCGAGGAAGATATCTTTGAACTGGTTCATCCCCGCATTGGTGAACATCAGCGTCGGGTCGTTCTTGATGACCATCGGCGCGGACGGGACGATCGTGTGTCCTTTCGATGCGAAGAAGTCCAGGTACTTTTGTCTGATTTCTTTTGCGGTCATGTTTCTTTCAAATTTTTGCAATAACCCACAAAAATACAACAAAAATCTCATATATTTGCATACTATGCCAAAATTGAAACATTACAGGATCAACCCCGAGACGCTCAAAGTCGAAGTCGAGGAGGTTTCCCGGCACCGGTTCGCGAAATTCGTGGCGGTCGTGCTCGCGGGAGCCCTCCTTTTCGTCGGCATTCTCTGGCTGTATGTTTCAGTCCTGGGGCTCGATCTTCCCAAAACGGCGATCCTCAAGCGGCAGAACGTGGAATGGGCCTCCCGCATGGAAGTGATGAACGCCCAGATGGACCAGTATGACAAAGTGCTCGGGGACCTGGAAGACCGCGACGAAGAGATCTACCGGTCCGTTTACGGCATGAATTCCATCCCTTCGGAGATCCGCGAAGCCGGTCTCGGCGGGGTGAACCGCTATGCCAGTCTCGAAGACCTGGACCGGGGAAGCGAACTGAGACGGACGGTCCTCAGGCTCGACCGCCTGACGAAAAAGGCCTATGTCCAGAGCAAATCCTTCGACGAGGTCGGGGAGATGGCCCGCCGGGCGGGTGACATGGCCTCGCACATCCCTGCGATCTGCCCGCTCAGCACAGCGCCCGGCTCCTTCCACCTGAGCAGTCCCTTCGGTTACCGGAGCGACCCGATCACGGGGGTCTCCAAGTTCCATTCCGGGATGGACTTCGCCTGTCCTCCCGGCAATACGATCTATGCGGTCGGGGACGGAGTGATCGAGGATGCCGACAGCGAATTCTTCGGCTACGGGAACATCGTCATCGTCAACCACGGCTTCGGCTACAAGTCCCGCTATGCCCATATGAGCCGGATCGACGTCCGGCCCGGGCAGAAGGTTACGCGCGGGACCGTCCTCGGCGAGACCGGCCAGTCCGGGCGCGTCACCGGACCCCACCTGCACTTCGAGATCCTGTACCGGGATGATTTCGTGAATCCGTACGATTTCATGGATCTGGACCTTTCCGCAAAGGATTATGCGGAAATCGTCGCCCAAAGCGGAGGTGGCCATGAAAAATAAACGGAACCGTTTCGGGCGCCTGCTCTGGAAGGCCTTCTGGTACGGAATCGCCACGGTTTCGCTCTCCATCGTCTTCTATGGCCTGACCGCCCTCTTTTTCAGCACTCCGGAGGAAAAGCGCCTGATCCGGGAAAACCGGATGTACAGGGACCTCTATCCGGACCTGCTGGATAAGGAACGTCTCCTCGGCGATGTCGTTGAGGGACTCCAGGAAAAGGACAACAACCTTTACCGCGGCCTCTTCTATACCGAAGCGCCCGCCCCGGATCCGCTCACGGCGGCCGACGTCATCGCCGACAGCGATACCCTTTCCGATAATTTCTATCTCTCCTACAGCGCCTCCAAGTCCGAGACCGCGATGAAGATGGCCTCCCGCGTCGAGGAGAATTTCCGGGAGATTTTCGAGACCCTCGTCCAGCGCAGGGATACGGTTCCGCCCCTCACCCTTCCGATCGGGAACATGTCCTACATCCGCACCGGAGCCTCGGTCGGGATGAAGGTCCATCCGTTTATGAAAGTGGAGATGCGGCACGACGGGATCGACCTCGTGGCCCGTCCGGGAGAACCGGTCTATGCGGCCGCGGCCGGGACGGTCGTCTCGGTCGAACGGTCGGCCGGAGGACTGGGCAATGTCGTGGAAATCAGCCATGGGAACGGTTTCGTGACCCGTTATGCCTGTCTTTCGGACGTTTCCGTCTCGCGGGGAAACCGGGTGAAGGCCGGGAAGCAGATCGGCACGGTCGGCATCTCCAGAGGGTCGTTCGCACCCCACCTGCACTACGAGGTGCGCTGCAAGGGGAAGGTCCTCGATCCGGTCCATCATTTTTTCGCCTCTGCCACTCCGGCTGAATACGCGAATATGCTTTTTATGTCTGTAAGTACTGGTCAATCAATGGATTAAATATGGAAAAGCTCTTTTATTCAATCGGAGAAGTCGCCGAGATCCTGGGGGAATCCACCTCCCTGGTCCGCTTCTGGTCGAACAGTTTCCCGGCCTTCATCAAGCCGGACCGCAACGCCAAGGGCAACCGGAAGTTCACCCCGGAAGACGTCAAGACCCTCAAGCAGATCCATCTCCTGGTCAAGGGGAACGGGATGACCCTCGAGGGGGCGGCGAAAAAGCTCCGGGAGAGCCGTCGGAAAGTGGACAGCCGCACCAAGGCGATCGACAGCCTGAAGGAGATCCGCAAACAACTCGTCCTTGTCCGGAAAGAATTATGAGAGTGGGAGATATCATCCGTGCGGTCGAAGAGTTCGCTCCGCTCGGAATCCAGGAAAACTGGGACAACAGCGGGCTCTGCATCGGCTCCGAAGACGATGAGACCGGAAGCGTTCTCGTCGGATTCGACTGTACGCCGGAACTCATCGACGAAGCCGTTGCCTGCGGGGCCCGGCTCGTGATCACCCACCATCCGCTCCTCTTCCGTGGCATCAAGCGGATCGACGGGACCGATCCGGTCGGCGCCGCCCTCGTCAAGGCGGTCCGGGGCGGGATCGCCGTCTATGCCGCCCATACGACGGCCGACAAGGTCATCGGGGGCGTGAGCGGGGCCATGGCCCGGAAAATCGGCCTCGAGGATATCGGGATCCTGTGCCGGGAAGAGGACGGGGTCGGACTCGGGGCGGTCGGGAATCTCCCGTCGCCGCTCTCCGCCGAGGAGGTCCTTTCCCTTCTGAAAGAGCGTTTTTCCCTGTCCGTGATCCGCTGCTCCCGTCCCGTCCGTGAGCCCGTCCGCCGGATTGCCGTATGCGGGGGAGCGGGGGCCGACCTGATCGGGGAAGCCCGCCGGGCCGGGGCCCAGCTCTATGTCACCGGGGACCTCTCCTACCACCGTTTTGCGGTTCCGGAGGGGTTCATGGTCGCCGATATCGGCCATTTTGAGAGCGAAGTGGAGATTGTATCCATTTTAATTTCATGGATACGGAAAAAATTTCCTACCTTTGCAGTTCGCGCAAGCGAGCGTTTGAACGACGGCAACCTTGTGCGTTACTATCTGTAATCAATACAATTACCATATGGCTACTAGCAAGACAAAGATCAAGAAAGTCGAGACTCCGATCGACCAGAGGGAGACCTTCATGTCGCTCCAGAAAAACTTTGCGGATTCCGACCTGAGCGTTGAGGAAAAACTCAAGACCCTGTATGAACTCCAGGACGCCGATTCTCAGATTGACAAGATCCTCCAGTTCCGGGGCGAACTCCCGGCCGAGGTCGAAGCCCTCGAGAATGAGATCGCCGACCTGAAGGCGGAACTCGCCGGACAGAACGAGATCATCGACGAATTCAACCGCTCCATCGCGCAGAACAAGCAGAATATCGTAGACTGCGAGAATACGATCGCGAAATACCAGAAGCAGCTGGAGACCATCTCCAACAGCCGCGAGTATGATTCGCTCAACAAGGAGATCGAGAACCAGGAGCTGCTCCACGACATCGCTGAAAAGAACATTGCCGACATCAAGTACGAAATCGCCGGCCGCCGCAGCGAGATCGAGGACATCAAGGACCATATCGCGATCCGTACCGAAGACCTCAAGGCGAAGAAAGAGGAACTCGCCCAGATCGTGGAATCCACGGCCAAGGAGGAGAAGGTGCTCCGCACACGCCGCGAGGCCTGCGCCGCCAAGATCGACGCTCGTACGATGAGCGCCTACGAGCGCATCCGCGCCAGCGTCCACAACCACCTCGCCGTCGTCTCCGTCCACAACGGGGACTCCTGCGGAGGCTGTTTCAACACCATTACCCCGCAGCGTCTCGTCGACATCGCTTCCAACAAGAAACTGATCATCTGCGAGCATTGCGGCCGCATCATCATCAATCCGGATTTCGAATAGGATCCCATGGCTGAGACCGTCAGAAGGACTTCCCGGAAGAAGGAAGGCGTGAACCTCGACGCGCTCGGGCTGGAGATGGGCAACAAGCCCCCCCAGGCCCTGGATGTCGAGGAGGCCGTCCTGGGCGCGATGCTCGTCGAGCCCGCCACCATCGACGAATCGATGGAGGAACTGACGAAGGAATGCTTCTACGATCCCAAGCACCGGCTGATCTTCCAGGCAATGTCCGACCTCGTCACCGAGCATTCGGCCGTGGACCTGATTACGGTCAGCGAGAAACTCCGTTCCCAGGGGAACCTGCAGGAAATCGGCGGTCCGGTCGCCCTTGCGGCGCTCTCCCAGAAGATCGGTGCCGCGGCCCATATCGAGTATTACATCAAGATCCTCAAGCAGAAGACGATCCAGCGCGACCTGATTACGGCTTCGCACGAAATCCTGAAGCAGTCGTACGACGATTCGACCAATGTCGACGAGCTGATCGACAACGCCCAGACGAAGATCTTCGATGCGATCCGCTCCAGCGTCAAGAAGGACGTCCAGGATGTCGGCTCCCTGATCAACGAGGCGATGGACGATATCCAGCGGCTCCAGGGAACGACGGGACTGAGCGGGGTGCCGAGCGGCTACCCTTCGATCGACGCCGTAACCCAGGGCTGGCAGCGTTCCGACCTGATCATCCTTGCGGCCCGTCCTTCCGTCGGAAAGACGGCTTTCGCCCTGAATATCGCCCGGAACGCCGCGGTCGAACACAACATGCCGGTCGCCGTCTTCTCCCTCGAAATGTCCGCCATCCAGCTGGTCAAGCGTCTGATGACTTCCGAATCCGGCCTTCCCGCCGACAAGATCAAGGGCGGGGCGAAACTGGACAAATTCGAATGGGTCCAGCTGGAGGATACCCTCCGCAACCTATCCAAGGCGCCCCTCTATATCGATGACACTCCGGGCATTCCGCTGATGGAATTCCGGACAAAGGTCAAGCGTCTCGTCAAGCAGCGGGGCGTACGGCTCGTCGTCGTGGATTACCTGCAGCTGATCCAAGGACCCGCCGAGTTGAGGACCAACCGGGAGCAGGAGGTCGCGGCCATTTCCCGCACCCTCAAGGCGACCGCGAAGGAACTGAATGTCCCGATCATAGCCCTGTCCCAGCTTTCACGAAACTCCGTCCAGCGGGCCGGAGCGACCGGAAAGCCGCAGCTGAGCGACCTCCGGGAGTCCGGAGCCATCGAGCAGGACGCCGATATGGTCATCTTCATCCACCGGCCGGATTATGTCGGCATGTCCGAGAATCCCGAAGACCGGGAGAAGACCTTTATTATTATCGCCAAGCACCGGAACGGCGAGACCCGCGAGATCCCGATGCTCTTCAAGAGCGAGAAGATCCGCTTCGTGGAGAATGACGCCTCCCTCGACATGCAGGCGGCGTCGATGATAACGGAAAGCCGGATGAACAGCCTTTCCGATTTTGACAATTCCGGTTTCGAAGGATCCTTCTAGCGTATGGCGAAAGAAAGCATTTCCCACAAGGGTCAGGTGGTGGATATCAACCCGCAGAACACGACGGTCCGGTTTCTCTCGGAATCAGCCTGTTCAGCCTGCCACGCCGCCGGCCTGTGCGGAATGTCCGAATTCAAGGGAAAGACGATCGTCGTCCCGACCGATCCCCGCGCGGGATATGCCGTCGGGGACGAAGTGGAGGTCCTACTTTCCGCGACGATGGGTTTCAAGGCGGTCTGGATCGCCTATATGATTCCCCTCGCCGTTCTTTTTGCCGTGTTCTTCGGAGCGACCGCCCTCGGACTTGCCGAGGTCTGGGCGGGACTTGCCTCCATCGCCGGGGTCGCCCTCTATTACCTCGGAGTGTGGCTCCTGAGGGACCGCCTGTCGGACGAATATGTATTTACACTCAAAAGCAAATAATCAATAATTCATCAAAATGTCTCAAATCATCATCTGGACCATTGCGATCATTACCGTTCTCGGTCTCCTGCTCGCCCTCGTCCTCTATCTGGTGGCTGCCAAGTTCAGGGTGGAGGAAGATCCGAGGATCGACGAGGTGGAGAAGGTGATGCCGGGCGCTAACTGCGGCGGCTGCGGCTTCGCCGGATGCCGGGCCTTTGCGGAAGCGGCGGTCAAGGCTCCGAACCTGGACAACAATTACTGTCCGGTCGGCGGCAATGACGTGATGGCAAAAGTGGCTGCGATTCTCGGATATGAGGTCAAGGCCAAGGACCCGGCGGTCGCGGTCGTCCGTTGCAACGGAAGCTGTGCCAACCGTCCGGTGGTCAACACCTATGACGGCTATCCTTCCTGCAAGGTCAAGGCCGCCCTCTACAGCGGGGACACCGGCTGCGCGTTCGGATGCCTCGGTTGCGGGGACTGCGTGGCCGCATGCCAGTTCGGCGCCCTTTCCATGGATCCCGAAACCGGCCTTCCGGTCGTGGACGCCTCGAAATGTACCGCCTGCGGCGCCTGTGCGAAGGCTTGCCCGAAGGGTATCATCGAGATCCGTCCGCAGGGGCCCCGCGGCATGCGGATGTATGTCAGCTGCGTGAACAAGGACAAGGGCCCGTCCGTCAAGAAGGCCTGTGCGGCCGCCTGCATCGGCTGCGGTATCTGTGCGAAGACCTGCCGTCACGAGGCCATCGTCCTCGAGAACAATCTCGCCTATATTGATTCCGGCAAGTGTAAGCTCTGCCGGGAGTGCGAGGCCATGTGCCCGACCGGCGCGATCCACGCGGTCGGTTTCCCGAAGCCCCTCGACAAGGAAGCGGTGAAGGCCAGGGTCCTGGAAAGACAGAAGAAAGAACGTGAAGCGGCGGCTGCCGCCGCTGCAGCAGAGAAGGAGGCGTAATTATGGCAAAGAGAACTTTTTCCATCGGCGGAATCCATCCGCATGACAGCAAGATTTCCCGTGAGTGCGCCATCCGGCCGCTCCCGCTTCCTCCGACCGTCTATCTTTCGGTCGCCCAGCATATCGGCGCTCCCGCCAAGCCTCTCGTCGCCCCCGGCGACAAGGTCAAGGTCGGACAGCCGGTCGCGGAGCCGGGTGGATTCGTGTCCGCTTTCATCCATTCTTCCGTTTCCGGTACGGTCAAGTCCGTCGGCCCCCGCAAGGACCTCGCCGGCAACAACCAGATGACCATCGAAATCGCCGTCGAAGGAGATGAATGGGCGGAAGGGATCGATACGACCGATACCCTCGTGACCGCCATCCCGGAAGACAACAAGGCGATTCTCGACAAGATCCGCCTCGGCGGAGTCGTCGGCCTCGGCGGCGCGACCTTCCCGACCCACGTCAAACTTTCCCCGCCCCCGGGATCGAAGTGCGAATGCCTGATTATCAACGGCTGCGAATGCGAGCCCTACCTGACGTCCGACTTCCGTACCCTGCTTGAGAAAGGGGAGCAGGTCGTCATCGGCGCGGCGATCATCCGCCAGGTCCTCGGCAATGTCCGCTGTGTCTTCGGCATCGAAGAGAACAAGCCGGAGGCCATCGCCCATATCCGCGAGGTCATCGCGAAGCTCGGCTGCGAAGGCATGGAGGTGATGAGCCTGAAGAAACGCTACCCGCAGGGCGGCGAGAAACAGCTGATCGACGCGGTCATGCACCGCCAGGTCGGCTCGGGCGCCCTTCCGATCAGCGTCGGTGCAGTCGTGCAGAATGTCGCCACGGCCTTGGCCGTCTATGATGCCGTCCAGAAGAACAAGCCGATCGTCGACAACTCCATCACCCTGACCGGCGAGTGCTTCCCGAATCAGGCGAACGTGCTCGTAAGGGTTGGCACTCCGCTCTCCTTCATCATCGACCAGCTCGGCGGAATGCCGGAGAAGGCCGCCAAGGTCATCAGCGGCGGCCCGATGATGGGAAAGGCGGTCGCCAACCTCGATGCGGCGACCCTCAAGGGAACTTCTTCCCTGCTTTTCCTGACGGCGGAGCAGACCGCCCGCGGGGAAGCCTCGAACTGCATCCGCTGCGGCCGTTGCGCCGATGCCTGCCCGATGGGCCTCGAACCCTTCCTCCTGAACCGGCTCGCCAAGGCCGGCGACATGGAGAAACTGGAAGAGAACGCCGTGCAGGATTGCATCGAATGCGGCTGCTGCCTGTACAGCTGCCCGGCCAACATCCCGCTGCTGGACGTGATCCGGATGGCGAAGGCCGATGTCATGAAAATAATGAGAGCCCGCGCAGCGGCTAAAAAGTAATTGAATATGGGTAAATTGATCGTTTCACCTTCTCCGCATATCCATAGCTCGGTTTCGACCCGGTCCCTGATGACCGACGTCCTGATCGCCCTTCTGCCTGCGGTGCTGTGTTCCTTCATATTCTATGGATGGAACCAAATCCTGCTCATGTTCGTGAGCGTCGCCACGTGCGTGCTCCTCGAGTGGGCCGTGACGAAATATCTGATGAAGAAACCTTCCACGATCGGCGACATGTCCGCCGTGATTACGGGTGTCCTCCTGGCGCTGAATGTGCCATACACGACACCCTGGTGGGTCATTTTCATCGGTGCCGTCTTCGCGGTCGGCGTCGCCAAGCTTTCCTTCGGCGGCCTCGGCCAGAACATCTGGAATCCGGCCATCGCAGGCCGTGTATTCCTGCTCGTTTCCTTCCCGACCTATATGACGACCTGGTCCGCTCCGAAGGGTCTCTTCGGGGTCGACGCCGTCACTGGGGCTACGCCGCTCGGTGTAATCAAGGAAGGACTCCTCCAGGGAAGTTCGGTTCCGGAACTGATAGGTTCATTCAGCTACAAGGACCTGCTTTTTGCGAATATCGGAGGTTCCGCCGGCGAAGTCTGCGCCCTGGCGCTCCTCGCGGGTTTCGTGTACCTCTGCGTCCGCAAGGTCATCAAGCCCTGGATCACCCTGTCCATCTTCGCCACCGTAGCCCTGACGTCCCTCATTTTCTGGGGCATCAATCCGGCCCGCTTCACCGATCCGCTCTTCAACCTGCTGACCGGCGGTCTCATCCTCGGCGCCTGTTTCATGGCGACGGATTACGTGACCTCACCGATGAGCGCCTGGGGCGGAGTCATCTTCGGTGTCGGCATCGGTTTCCTGACGATGATGATCCGTTATTTCGGATCCTATCCGGAAGGAGTCTCCTTTGCGATCCTGATCATGAACTCGGTCGTCCCGCTGCTCAATATGTGGTTCAAACAGAAAAAATACGGGAGGGCATAGGTTATGGCAGTTAAATCCAATCTCAAGAACATGGCCCTTTGCCTGACGGCGGTCTGCCTGGTCTGCTCGGCCCTTCTCGCCGGGGCGTATGCCCTGACGAAATCCCCGATCGAGGCCGCCGCGAAAGCCAAGACGGAGAAATCTCTTTCTGCCGTCCTTCCGGCTTTCCAGTCGGTCGAGGCGACCGAACTGGACGGTGTCCGCTACTATACGGCCGTCAAGGACGGAGAAACCGTCGGTTACGCCATTGAAAGCGGCACGATCGGATTCGGAGGTCCGCTGACCCTGATGGTCGGCGTCAGCGCCGACGGAACCGTCTACAACACGTCGGTCCTCTCGCACAACGAGACCCCGGGGCTCGGAGCCAAATGTACTTCCGACAAGAAGTTCATGGCCCAGTGGCAGGGACTCGATCCGGCGCAGAAGATCCTTTCCGTCAAGAAGGACGGCGGTGACATCGATGCCATCACGGCTTCGACCATCACTTCCCGCGCCTATACCCGCGCCGTTGCCGGTGCCTTGGATGTGTATAAGAAAATAAAGGAGGGAGAGAGCCATGAGTAACAGATTCAAACTTATCACCGACGGATTCGTCAAGAACAATCCGACTTTCGTCCTGATCCTCGGCATGTGCCCGACGCTCGCGACGACGACCTCCGCCATCAACGGACTCAGCATGGGCCTTGCGACCCTCTTCGTGCTCGTCCTTTCGAATATCGTCATCTCGGCGATCGCCCCGGTCGTTCCCGACAAGGTCCATATCCCGGCTTACATTGTCGTGATCGCGACCTTCGTGACCCTGGTCCAGCTGCTGATGCAGGCCTTCACGCCGGCGATGTACGAGACCCTCGGTCTTTTCATCCCGCTTATCGTCGTGAACTGTATCATCCTCGGCCGCGCCGAAGCCTTCGCTTCGAAGAACGGCGTCCTGGATTCAGCCTGCGACGGCCTGGGGGTCGGCCTCGGTTTCACCTGCTCGCTGACCGTCCTCGGCGCCGTCCGGGAAATGCTCGGAAGCGGTTCGATCTTCGGATGGAACTTCCTCGGCGGAAACGACGGCATGCTGGCTTTCGTGATGGCTCCGGGCGCATTCATCTGCCTCGGATACCTGATGGTCCTTTTCAACAAATTCCTTAAAAAGAGCTAAGCCATGGAGTACTTCCTGATTATCATATCGGCGATTTTCGTCAATAATATCGTCCTTGCGCAGTTCCTCGGCATCTGCCCCTTCCTGGGCGTGTCGAACAAACTTTCGACTGCGACCGGCATGTCCATGGCCGTCTGCTTCGTCATCACGCTGGCGACCCTCGTGACCTACCTGATCAACAAGTACCTGCTGATTCCCTTCAACATCACCTTCCTCCAGACGATCGCTTTCATCCTCGTGATCGCTGCCCTCGTCCAGATGGTCGAAATCGTGCTGAAGAAGACCAGCCCGTCCCTGTATCAGGCCCTGGGCATTTTCCTTCCGCTCATCACCACGAACTGCGCCGTCCTTGGCGTTGCGATCGACGTCGTGACCAAGCAGTTCACCTTCGGCGGCGAAGCGCATTTCCTGAACCTCGGCGAGGCGATGGTCTATGCGTTCGCGACCTCGCTCGGCTACGGTCTCGCGATGGTCATCTTCGCGGGCATCCGCGAGCACCTGGCGATGAACGATGTCCCGAAGGCATTCAAGGGCGTACCGATTGCGCTGATCAGTGTCGGTATCCTCGCCCTCGCCTTCATGGGCTTCAGCGGAATGGTGAAATAGAGAAAATCAGAGATTGAACAGAACACCGAATAGGATGTCCCTCGCTTCGACGCGGGCAACCCATCCGGTGTTTTTCGTTCCAAGGCCGTAATCGGTCGCGTTCCAACCGAAGAAACCGACCTGCGTCGTGAGGGTGACGTTCCCGATGGGGAAAAACAGTCCCGGACGCAGGCCCAGCTGGAAGGACTTGATCAGCGGATCATAATTGCGGCGGCGGGTGAACCGGGAGGAAAAGAACAGGTCCCCGAGCAGGCCGAATCTCTTGTAGACCGGAAGATAGCCCCTCAGGTGCGGGGCGAAGCCCATCGTAAAGTCGGACTCACTGGCGATGTTGTTCCAGTCGAATCCGGCGGAAAGACCGAGGTAGAGGTTGTTCGCGATGCGCGTGCCCACTTCCGGATATACGACGATGCTGGTTCCGGAGGAACTCAGTCCGAACGAGAAGTCGCCGCCGACATAATGCCGGCTCTGTGCTCCGGCTGCGAGGCAGCCCAGCAGGGCCGCCGCAATGAGTATCAGCTTTTTCATACTTGCAAAGATATGCCCGACCTTTTTGGCCGGGCTTTAATCCTGTTTCGGAAAGACTAGACGTCCAGGCTGTTCTTGTAGGCCGGACGGTAGTCGTAATGGAGAAGCTTCGTCGCCTCGGGATCGTGCATGAACTTCTGGACGATCGGGTTCCAGACGACCGGACGGCCGAGTTCCATCGCGATGTTGCCAAGGTTGCAGACCGTGCAGGAGGAATGGCCCACTTCGACCGGGACGTTCGGGTCGATCCGGCTCTTGATCGCCTCGATAAACCGGCGGTGGTGGCCGACCTTCGTCTCATACGGGACGGAATCGTCTACCTGGGCGGCCTTCATGTTGAATTTCGGATCCGAAGCGTTGAACTTGCCGCGGGAAACCTTGATCCATCCTTCCTCACCGAAGATCTGAAGGCCCTGACGCTTGCCTTCGAACGGCTCCTCGGTAACGATGATGCCGTTGTCATACTTATAGGTAAGGCAGTCATAGAAGCTGTATCCCGGGGGAATGATATCGACCGGACCGCTGCCGTCCTTGCCGAGAGCCCACTGGGCGACATCGAACATATGGGCGCCCCAGTCCGTCATGAGGCCGCCGCCGGTGACTTTGTACCAGCGCCAGGCACCCCAGAGCTGTTCGTTCTTCTCCGGAGTGATGACCGGATCGAGGTCGGAATGGTAATAGACGGAAGTGGGGAGCGGGCCGAGCCACTTGTCCCAGTTGAGTCCGGCGGGGACTTCCATCTTCGGGAGCTTGCACGGAGCGGGAGCTGCCGTGTCGGGATTCACGTTGTTCCGGCCGACAAAGACCTTGATTTTCTGGATCTTGCCGAGTTCGCCTTCCCGGGCGAGGTTGGCGGCGTGGGTGAATTCGTCGCTGGAACGCTGCTGGCTGCCGACCTGAAGGATCCGGTTGTACTTGCGGACCGCCTTGACGAGCTGCTGGCCTTCGTAGATGGTCAGGGTCAGCGGTTTCTCGAGGTAGATATCCTTACCGGCCTTGCACGCGGCGATCGCGATGATGGCGTGCTGGTGATCGGGAACGGCGATGACGACGGCGTCGACGTCCGGACGTGCGAGCACATCCTGGTAGTCCTCATAGACGTCGACCTTGACTTTCTTTTCGCCTTTCCCGGTGTAGTAGTCCGTGACGCGCTTGACGAAACGGTCGCGTTTGACATCATAGACGTCGCAGCCTGCAACGACGCGGACGTCATCCATGGACATGAATCCCTTCAGGAGGTACATGGCCTGCTGGCCGAGCCCGATGAAGCCGAGGTTGATCTTCCCGTTGGCGGATTCTTTCTTTTTGGATGCCGGAAGGGGGGAATTCGCCGCATGTAACATGCCGGCGGGCATCATGATTCCCGCTGCTCCGATGGCGGAGGCTTTCAAGAAATCTCTGCGTTCCATGTGTATGAGTTTTATGGGTTATTTCTGAAGGACGGACATCAGGAGCTGGTACTCCCGGTTGATGACGGTGGAGAGGGAATTCTCCGGGAAAGTCTCGTAGAAGTTCCCCTCGTCGGTATGGAGGACCATCGAAGAAATACCGGTCTCGATCATCTTCCGGATCTCGGAGGAGGACGGGTAGAGGACGATGCGGTTGGCCCCGTCGCCGTGCTGCTTGAACAGGAGCTGGCTGCCGTCCTGAAGGAGGAGCGCCACTTCCGATCCGTAGGGGATCAAGTGCTTCTTCTCCGTGCCGAGCTGGATCGTCAGGTCGAAGTCCTCGCTTTCTTTCTCTTTGTAGGAGATGCAGGTCAGACCGATATTGTGGATCATATTGTTGCCCTTGGCGACGATCGGGACGGCTACGACGCGGGTCGAGACGGTGCCGTCGGAGATGCCGAGGATCTTGTCCCCGTCGATCTTGAGGGTCTTTTCCCGGGAGGCTCCGATGAGCTCGTACTGGCGCTTGATCACCTGACTGAATTCGTCACCCGCGAATGCGATCTTGAGATAGTCGTCCGGACCGTATCCGGTGGCGATGTCGAGGTATGCGACCCCTTCGGTCATCTGCAGGACATCGTAGGGCTCCGCCAGGTAGTTGCCGACGTTCGGGTCATTCTCCCCGACCTGCCCGAGGCGGACCGTCTTCGTGCCGCCGAGACTGACGATCATCTTCGTGCCTTTCGGAATCCGGACGGGATTCTTGCCCTTGAGGATCATATGGACGAGGTATCCGTCCGTGCCGTCGGGGAACTGAAGGTTCTCCAGGCGGACCGAGAAGGGGATCCCTTTCCCGTTGTCAACAAGTTCGTAATCGCCTGAAATGTGGGTGATTCCCTTCGATATGTAGTTGTATCTCAGGGAACTTTGCGCATGGAGACCCGGGGCAAGCAGGACCAGGCAGAGGAGGAGTGCGATCTTTTTCATAACTATTGGATGAAACCGGCGAAGAAGCCGGGGAAGAATACGTTGGTGATCAGATAACCGACGACCGTAGCGACAATGGTGCTGATCAGCCCCGGCATCATGAAACTGTGGTTGAGGAGGTATTTCCCGATCACGGTCGTGCCCGACCGGTCGAAGTTGACCGTCGCGATATCGGACGGGTAGTTCGGAATGAAGAAGTAACCGTAGACGCTCGGAAGGACGCCGAGCAGGACCGGTCCTGCGATGCCGAGTTCATAGGCGAGCGGGAGCATGGCGACGACGACGGCCCCCTGCGAGTTGATCAGGACCGAGACGAGGAAGAAGACGAAGGCGATCGACCAGGGATACTGGGTCACGATGCCGGTCAGCATGGACTTCATCTCGTCCATGTAGTTGCCGAAATAGGTGTCAGCCAGCCAGGCGATGCCGTAGATGGCGACCACGGCGACCATGCCGGACTGCCAGACGGCACCGGCGACGGCCTTCTTGGGGGATGCCTTGCAGAACATGATGTTCGCGGCCGCGGCGGCGAGCATGATGATCTGGATGATGATGTTCATCTTCGGCAGGTTGATCGCCTCGGCGACGGAACGCCCGTCGGAAACGTGAAGCATCTGGCAGAACGCGAAGCAGACGATGACGAGGAGGGCGCCGAGGAAGATGAAAACGGAGGCCTTCGCTTCCTTGGTGATGACCTTGTCGAGGGTCGTCGCGGAGTTGCCGTACATATAGGCGAACTGCTCCGGATCGGACTTGCGCTTCAGGAACTCCGGATCCTTGTCGAGATCCTTGCCTCTCTTGTAGGAGGCGATCGCCGCGCACATCAGGCCGCAGAGGCAGGCGGGAATGGTCACCATCAGGACCTGGGGGATCGAGATCATGTAGCCGTTCGCATTGGAGATCGTCACGAAGGCGACGACGGCCGCCGCGATCGGCGAGCAGGTGATGCCGACCTGCGAGGCGACGGAGGAAACGCCGCAGGGGCGTTCCGGACGGATATTCTTTTTCAGGGCGATGTCGCAGATGATCGGCATGATCGTATAGACGACATGGCCGGTTCCCACGAGGACGGTCAGGAAGAAGGTGACGAGGGGGCCGAGGAAGGTGATGTGGTCAGGATGCTTGCGGAGCATCTTTTCCGCGATCTGGATCATCCAGTCCATACCGCCGGAAGCCTGGAGGGTACCGGCGCAGGTGACGGCCGCGATGATGATATAGATGACGTCTGTCGGAGGGGTCCCCGGTTTCAGGCCGAATCCGAAGACAAGGATGGCAAGACCGATTCCCGAGATGGCGCCGAGGGCGAGGGAACCGTATCTGGAACCGACATAGAGTGCTGCCAAAACGATGAGCAGCTCAATGATCATGACAAAAGACATCTCTGGTTGTTAGTTTATATTTGGACAAATATAATCAAATCAGTCGAATTTGTAAAGATTCAGACCGGTTTCCTCGTCGAAATATCGTCCTGCTGCGGCGTCGAACCGTTCCACGACGAGTTCGCAGGCGCCGTTGATTACCGTCGAAAGCAGGTGCCCGCCCACGCAGGAATAGTCCCGGCGGCCGGCGGTGACATGGACGTGCAGATAGACCGCACCGTCCTTTTCCGAGATGTTCCCGGTGATGTTCGTCAGTTCCATCTGCTCCTCGAAGGTCTTGTCGACGTATTTTTTCGTCGCGGGATCGAGGAAGCGGAAGGTGGCGCAGCAAACGGCGCCGATCCCGTAGACGGCTCCGCAGCGGATTCCCTGTTCTTTGCAGAAGGCGGCGAGGGCGCCCATCATTTCCTGGTGGTTGTCGATGCTGAGGACGAAACGGTCCCCGGCCTGGGTGAACTTGTACATAGTCAGCTGTTTTTGGAAGGTCTGATATAATGGGTCATGACGGCGCTGGCGACGTAGAGTCCCGCAAGGACCCAGGCGATGCCGGTATAGCCGATCGGTTTTTCAAGAAGGCGCACGAGGGCGGGGCCGACGAAAGCGGCCAGGCCGGCTCCGAGGTTGAGGACAGAGACGGCGGCACCCTTGTCCTTGTCGACCAGCGAAGGAACGAGGGCGGAGAGCGGAACATAGCCTGCGAGCATGATGCACCACAGGGCCCCGCAGAGGAAGATGAACCAGTAATTGTTGAGGATCTGCGGGGAATAGTAGAATAGCAGGACGGTCACGGCGCAGCCGATTCCGCCGAACCAGGCGACCGTCCGGTTCCATCCGAACTTGTCCCCGACGATGCCGAAGACGAGGTTGAAGAGGATGTTGAGGATGAAGATCGATCCCCAGATCGAAGCCCACTGGCCGTCCGTGACGCCGTATTTTGTCAGGTACAGGGGCATGAACACGACGAAGGCGAACTGGGAGGTCGTATTGATGACCCGGACGATGCCTCCGAGGAGGACCTTGGGTTCCCGTTTCATAATCCCGAGTCCCCGGATCAGCCCCTTGAACCCGCCGGTCCCTGGATCCTCTCCGGCGAAGAGGTTCGTGCTCTCGGACTTGTTGATCCAGAGGGCGAAAACCGCGCCGACCGCGGCGAAGAAGACGGCGCTCCAGAGCGTCGGAAGGACACCGATATGCTCGACGGCGAAGACACCGTAGTAGGCGCCGAGGACGTTCAGGCCGCCTGTGAAGACGAACCAGAACCAGCCCTGGGCGGAACTGAGTACGGATTTTTCGGTCCGGTAGGTGATCCAGACCATGAACGTATAGGCGAAGAGGGGATAGCCGAGCCCCTTGATCGCGTAGGTCAGCAGGAGGACGGGATAGTTCATGTTCGCCATGCCGATCCCGGCGAATCCCGCCACGCCGATGCAGTAAAGGATGAAACCGGCGAGCATGGTCCGTTTCACACCCCAGGATTCGGCGATGACGCCCGAGAGCCAGGAGGACACCGCGACGGTGATGCCGTAAACGGAGAAGAGTTCGGCGGAGTTGAATCCCGCCTCGGTGATGTACCGGCTGAGCCAGGTCTGCTCGATGCCGTCACCCATCATGAAAATAAGGACGCCGAGAAAGCCCCAGCTGAGGGCTTTCGGCATGCCGGTCTTTTCGAAAATGTTTGCCATGCTATCGTTTCAGTATGATTCGTTCCAGTTCCATGAAAAGGGCGTACCGGTCCCAGTCGGCCCGGTTGGCGAAGACGAGAAGGAGTGTTTCCGTCTCGGGATAGCGGGCGGCGAGGATCTTGAATCCGCCGTTGTCGCCGGTATGGTAGATCCTGAGCGGAGTCTCTTCCGTCCGGGGTTCGATGAACCATCCGTAGCCGTAGAAGGTATTCGGCCTGTTCTGGTAGTCGCTCCATGGACTTCCGCCGACTTCGGTCTGCGGGGTCCAAGCTTCCCGGAGGCGGTTCTCCGGCAGGACGGTGCCTTTCCGGAGCGCCCGTTCCCATTTCACGAATTCGTGCGTCGAGGTATAGATCCCCCCGTCCGGACGGGTCGCGAAGAAGGTTTCTTCGCCGAAGTCGTATTCGTACCACTCCTTCTTCTCCGGAGCCGCGCCGGCCGTCCTTTCCTCGGGCATGCCGGTGACGTCCGCATATTCATAGCCGTGGGCCATCCGGGGGATCAGTTCCTGGCGGTCCCGGTCGAAATAGCCCGTTTCCGTCATCCCCGCGGGGAGGAAGACATGGTCCCGGACATACTCCGTAAAAGGCTGTCCGGAAACCCTTTCCACCAGTTTTCCGAGGAGGACGAAAGTCGGGTTGATATATTCATAGGCGGTGCCGGGGGCGAAGTGGAGTTCCTTGAGATTCGCCAGATATTCGATGGCCAGGTCCTCGTCGCCCGCGACCTTTTCCTCGCGGGTGAGATACCCGCGCCCGTCCGGAATGCCGGAAGAATGGGAGAGGAGGTGCCGGATACGGATGTCTTTCCAGACCGGGTCCGTGTATTCCGGGAAGTACTTGACGATAGGGTCATCCGGATCCAGCAGGCCCTTGTCGGCGAGCTGGAGGACGGCGACGGCGGTGAATTGCTTGGAGACGGAGGCGATGTTGAAAGAAGTGGTTCCGTCTATCGCCGCCCCGGTCCGAAGGTCCGCGAACCCGTATCCTTGGTCGAAGAGAATCTCGTCTCCCTCCATAACGAGGACCGCCGCTCCGGGCTCTCCCTCCGGAAAAAGGGCCGAGCAGGCGGCGTCAATGGCGGCCACCCGGGGATCTTCACCGTTCCTGCAGCCCGGAAGGACACAAAGGGCGGAGAGGATCAACCCGATGGAAATCAATTGTTTCATGGTTAAACCCCGAAGCGGGCTTCAACGACATTGATGATATAATCGCCGAGTTTTTCGCATTCATTGACAAGATCGACGAATACGGTGCTTTCCTGGTAGCCGTAGACCCTGTTGTCGAGGGCTTTGGCATTCTGTTCGCGGAGTCTGCTACGGCAATCGTTGATCTCCTGTTCGAGCTGCTCGGAGAGTTGCAGGCTGAACGATTCCTTGCCTTCTCCCAGGACATCGATCATCTTCTCCATGGCCTTGTCGATGAGAACGAACATGTCGTCCATGCCCTTGTTCTGCTCTTCCGTAAAGACCATGCCGCTGCGGCGGCGGAAGATGCGGGCGATATTGTAGCATCCGTCGCCGATACTCTCGAGTTCGCCGATCTGGCGGAGCATTTCGCGGATCGTTTCCTTCGTATCGTCGCTCAGATGGGCATCGCTGACCTGGCCGAGATACTTTCCGATCTCATTCTCCATATTGTCACTGATGTCCTCATATTTAGCGATCCGGTCAAACAGGGACTTGAAAGCCTCTTCATCCCGGACTCCGTACAGTTCCTTGACCATACCGAACATCCGTTGCATCCGTTCGCCGAAGAGGACAATCTCTTTCTGGGCCTGCAGGACGGAGATTTCCGGGGTCTTCATGAGACCGCCGCGGATATATTTGAGCCGTCCGCTCTCCTCTTCTTCTCCTTCCTTCGGACGGATGAGGAAGCATACCAGCTTTTCGATCTGCGGGATGAACCAGATGAGAATCAAGGTGTTTGTGACATTGAATGCCGTATGGAACATCGCCAGGGCGAAGGAGAGCTGGGTAGGGGACTGGCTTTCGGCGGCCGGGTCCATCCCGACGAGTCCGCAGACGAAGCGCACGAACGGGAAGAAGATGATCAGGATCCAGATCACGCCGAAGACGTTGAAAACCAGGTGCGCCAAAGCTGCTCGACGGGCCTGGGTGTTGGCGGAAAGGGCGGCGATGTTCGCTGTCAGGGTCGTACCGATGTTCTCGCCCATGACCAGGGCGATACCCTGATAGATCGTGATGGCTCCCGTCGTGCAGAGGACCATGGTGATGGCCATCAGGGCGGCGGAACTCTGGGCGATGCAGGTCAGGACCGTGCCGATCAGGAGGAAGAGCAGGATCGTCAGATAGCTGCCGGAATCGAACGAGGAGAAGAAATTGACGACCGCGGGGTTGTTCGCGAGGTCCATCTCGACGCCCGTCTGCTTGAGCATGCCGAGGGCGAAGAGGAGGAACGAGATACCGAACAGGAAGTCTCCTGCATACCGGTGCTTTCCCATCTGGATCAGGATGATGCCGAGCAGGAAGGCGGGCCAGACAATGTTTGTTACGTTGAAGGAGAAACCGGCGGACATGATCCACGCCGACAGGGTCGTTCCGATGTTGGCGCCCATGATGACGGAAATCGCCTGGGTCAGGGTCAGGAGGGCGGCGTTGACGAAGGAAACCGTCATGACGGTCGTTGCGGCGGAAGACTGGACGGCGACCGTGACGAGCGCACCCGTGGCCACTCCGGAGAAACGGTTGGAGGTCATCGCCCCGAGGAGATGGCGGAGCTGGGGACCGGCCATCTTCTGGAGCGCCTCGCTCATCACTTTCATACCGTAGATGAGGAGGGCGATGGATCCCAGCAGTTTCAGTGCTATCAACATGGTATTCTATTTAGCTATTTAGGGATTGAGAAGGTAACCTTCAGTTTAGGGACCCTTCCGCCCGTGGCGGCCGGTCCGTTGAGGATGACTTTGTAGAAACGGTCCTTGTCCAGTTCCTGGGTCTTGCTTACCTGGTTGCTGTTCGCGCTGGAGTACAGGGCGTTGAGCATCATGTAGCTGTAGTAGTTGCTGCCGTATCCGTATCCATAGCCGCCGTAGCCGCCATAGCCGTATCCGCCGTAACCCCCGTAACCGTACCCGCCGTATCCGCCGTAGCCATAGTCTCCGTAGAGGGAGTTGTAGTAGCTGGCGTACATGAGCTGCCGGTAATAGTCGCTGTCATAGGAGGAGCTCGACGCGGACACGACGACTTCCTCGTGGACGGTCAGGAACCAGACATCGTAATTGTGGATTTCCGATTCGTCCTTCAGCCGGATCATCTCCTGGAGGTGGTGGGTGATGTCGGGCCGGAAGAGACTGTTGGAGCGGTCGATGTCCCCCTGGTTCTCGGTCGAGGAACTGGCGTCCGTCAGGCCGGCGAAAGTGGCTCTTCCGTCGTTGAGGATGCAGCAGGTCGGGCTGAGGACCTCAGGGAAGAAAGAATACTCCCTGTAATCTTCGGGATCCTCGAAAGGAATCTCCAGGGTCGCTTTGTTGATGATGACCTCGGAGGGATTTCCGCCCTCGGCGGCGATGGCCTCCAGGGTCTTCCGACGGATTTCAGAAGCGGAGAAGACGGGCTTCAGGCCGCCTCCGCCCTCCACGAAGAGTTTTTCCCCGGCCTTTCCGGCGAGGGCGCGGGTCTCGTGGGTCGTGCCGTTGAAGGCATACTGGTAGAATTTCTGCTTGTTGTTGACGAAGTTGGCCTCGTCATAGAACATCGGCTCTCCGGGAAGGAAGACGAAGGCCGTATCCTTCCGGACACCGTTGTAGGTCGACCGGACGTGGAGGATGGCCTCGTTATTGTTCCGGTAATACTGGCCGTTCTCGGCGGTCAGGCAGGAGAGTTCCAACAGGTTGATCCGTCCCCCTTCTCCCGCGGGCGGGTCGATGGAAAGGAGGATTCCGGGCAGTTTCGCCGTATACTTGCTGAAGGAGGTGTCGATGGCGTGGGACGCGTCCTCCAGGCTGCGGATCGCTTCCACGTATTTCTGTCCGAATTCTTTCGTGAAATCGAAGGCCAGCGAGTCTTTCCCTGCGAAGACGGGGACACCCCGGGTGATGCGGCTGTCGCTGTGGGCGGGGATGTCGTTCGTCCCGTATTTCGAGAAGGAGAGAGGAGCGGTGAGCTCATGGACCCGGACGTTCTGGAGGATGTAGCGGTCGCTTTCCTTCAGGACGGATACGGTGTCCGCGGCGATATGGAGCCGGAACTTGAGCACTTCCGGATTCGTTCCGAAATCGATGGTGTCGAGGGCGGGGACGAGGGTGAAGGCGCTGGAGCGGGTCGTCAGGCCGTAATCCGCATCCCGGATCGCACCGATGACGATGCGGGTCGACGAATAGCCGGACAGGCTGTCCGCGAAACTCATGGAAACGTCCTCGAGGGGCACTTCAAGGGCACATATGTTGAATTGCTGCGACCGGTCGATCAGGTCGGTGCCGAGCTGGCGGTCGATTCCGATGCAGGCTGTACAGAAGGAGGCTATGGCAAGCAGGGCAGCCCATGCCGTTTTTCTGAATATCATCTTAAATCTTCTCGTATAAGCTGTTGTATTGTTCCATTTCGCTGCCGTCCTCACGGGCTTTCGCATCAAAGGGAAGGACCGGTACCGGGAGCGTCCGTACGAAGTCGCAGAGTTCCTTTTCAACCTTGTCCGAGCCGATGATCACCCCGTCGGCGTAGCCGGCAGCAAATTTTGCAAGTTCCATGCCAGTCACTTCGTCGGGGAGGTTGATGTCCTCGGGCTTCAGCTGGCCGAACGCGACCGTCTTCCGGAAGTCCGGGGAGAAGGCCTGCTGCGGGGTGTCTCCGTAGAGCGAAAGGACGATTTTGCTGTTGGAGAAGATGGGGTCGTCCTTGTAGATTTTCTTCAGGTAGACCGGAAGCAGCTGGGAGATCCAGCCATTGCAGTGGATGATGTCCGGGGCCCAGCGGAGTTTCTTGACCGTCTCCAGGACGCCGCGGGCGAAGAAGATGGCGCGCTCGCCGTTGTCGGGGAAATAGCTGCCTTCCGCATCGGTGTAGATGAATTTCCTCTTGAAATAATCTTCATTGTCGATGAAATAGACCTGAAGCCGCGCGGATGCGATGGAAGCCACCTTGATCACGAGGGGACGGTCTACGTCTCCGATGATGATATTCATTCCGGAAAGCCGGATCACTTCATGGAGTTGGTTCTTCCGCTCGTTGATACATCCGTAGCGGGGCATGAACGACCGGATCTCGTGCCGGAGTTCCTGGATCCCGTGGGGAAGATTCCGCCCGAGCAGAGATATTTCGGTTTCCGGGACGTAAGGATGGATCTCGGAATTGACGAACAGGACTTTTTTTGCGGACTCTGCCATATTTTATATTTCTTAGTCAACAAAGGTACGGATTTTTTTTGGAAATTCCGACATTTCACTAACTTTGGGGCGAAATTAGGGGTAGTCCGTATGGCAAAGAAAGAAAATAGGATGATCCGGCGGCGGCTTGTGAGTTCTTGGATCTCGACCGTGATTACGATCTCGCTCGTCCTTCTGCTCGTCGGAGCTGCCGCGCTCCTGCTGGTCAACGCGAGGAGCGTTTCGGATTATTTCAAGGAGAACATGCAGGTCTCCATCATCATGAAACAGGATGTAGGAGAGGAGGAAGCACTGGCCTACCAGAAGAAACTGGACGGCCTTTCCTGCATCCGGAGCACGACTTTCGTCTCCCGGGAGCAGGGCATCGCGGAAATGGCCGACATGCTCGGGGAAGGGTTCCTGGATGTCTTTGAAACGGCCCCCGTTCCGATTTCGATCGACGTGACCCTCAAGGCGGACTACGTCTCTCCGGACAGCCTGGATGTCGTAAAAGCCCGGATCGGTACCTCCCCGCTGGTCGAGGAGGTGGTCTATCAGGGAACCCTGGTCGACGCCCTGAACGCCAATCTCAGGAAGATTTCCGTCGTCATGGGCGTGATGATCCTCCTCCTGCTGTTCATCTCATTCGTCCTGATCGGCAATACGGTCCGGCTCAACGTGTTCTCCAAGCGTTTCACGATCCATACGATGCAGCTCGTCGGGGCGACCCGCGGATTCATCCGCTCTCCTTTCGTGCTCCGGTCCGCTTTCCAGGGCCTTTTCGCGGCCCTCCTGGCGATCGGCATGCTGGTCGGGGGACTCTTCATCCTCCGCAGCGAGTTCTCCCAGCTCTTCGAGGTTTTCCGCCTGGACCTGCTCCTGGTCGTCTTCGGCATCGTGATCGTGACCGGCGTCCTGATCTGTACCGTAAGCACGTTTATTGTAGTGAACCGCCTCGTCGGGTACTCCCGCGACGACTTATACGCATATTGATTATGGCAGAAAAAAAGAAAGAAGACAATTCCCTGAAAATGGCCGTCACGGCACGGGGACTGAAACTGATGATCATCGGACTGCTCGTCATGGTGGCGGGATTCTTCCTGCTCTCCGGTGGCGGCAGCAAGGATCCGCAGGTCTTCAATTATGCGATGTTTGATTTCCGCCGCCTGGTCGCCGCTCCCGTGGTGATCATCCTCGGAATCGTGATCGAGGTATTCGCGATCATGGGATGGACGGGCCGGAAGAAGCAGGAGGACTGATATGTCTTGGTGGCAGGCGATTCTCCTCGGCATCGTCCAGGGTCTGACGGAGTTCCTTCCGGTATCGAGTTCGGGTCATCTGATGATTTTCCGGGAGTTCCTCGGCGTCGACGGGGAAGGGTTCCTGGACTTTACGGTCATGGTCCATCTCGGGACCGTCATCAGTACCCTCGTGGTCTTCTGGGGGCCGGTTTGGAAGCTCCTCAAAGGCCTTTTCAGATTCCGCTACAACGATGAGACGGACTATATCTGCAAGCTGATCGTGTCGATGGTTCCCGTCGCGGTCGTCGGTTTTTTCCTGAAGGACAAGGTGGAAGGCCTCTTCGGCGAGTCGCTGACCGTCGTCGGGATCTGTCTTCTCGTCACGGCCGCGCTGCTTTTCTTCTCCGATCTCGCTTCCGGTCCCCGGGGCTGGGTGGGGGAGAACCGCCACCGCAACGGCATTTCCTGGGGTCAGGCTTTCTTGGTCGGAATCGGACAGGCCTTCGCCGTCGCCCCCGGGCTGTCCCGCAGCGGAACGACCATCGCGACCGGGCTCATGACCGGCGTTCGCCGGGATGTCATGGCACAGTTCTCGTTCCTGATGGTGCTTGTCCCGATCATCGGCGAGCAGTTCCTCGATATCGTCGGAAGCCTTTCCGAAACGGGCCGTTTCTTCAGCGGGGCGGTCAGCGGCCTTTCGCTCGCCCTCGGATTCCTGGCGGCTTTCCTCGCCGGCCTGTTCGCATGCCGGGTCATGGTCGCCCTCGTCCGGAAGGCGCGCCTGAGCTGGTTTGCGCTCTATTGTGTCATCGTCGGCGTCCTGGTCTTGATTTTCGCATAAAAGATGGGAAAGGCGGAGCGCACATATTTCGTTTCGGATGTCCATCTCGGGCTGGACGTGAAGGATCCTGCCGCACGGGAACGCCGGTTCGTGGATTTCCTCCGTTCGATCCGGACTCCGGAAACGGCCGCCCTCTACCTTCTCGGGGATATCTGGGACTTCTGGTATGAGTATCGGGATGTCGTGCCGAAAGGGTACGTGCGCGTCCTCGCGGCCCTGACGGACCTGATGGACGACGGGATTCCGGTCTATTTCTTCCAAGGGAACCACGACATTTGGACATACCGTTATTTCGAGGAACTCGGGATGATCCCGCTGACCCAGCCGCACCGGGTCACGATCGGGAACGAAGTCTTCTGCATCGGCCATGGCGACGGACTCGGCCCCGGCATGGGCGGATACAAGTTCATGCGCGCCTGTTTCCACAACAGGACGCTGCAGGCCCTTTTCAGCACCCTCCATCCCTGGATTGCCAACCGGATCGGAAAGGGCTGGTCGAAACGGAGCCGGCTCGGGAAGAGCATCGGCTACGAATTCAAGGGCGCATCGGAACCCCTCGTCCGGTTCTGCGAGGATTATGCCCGCAAAACTCCCGTCGACTATTTCATCTTCGGGCACTATCACTGCCGCGTGGACATGACCCTTTCCTGCGGCGCCCGCCTTCTCATCCTGAAAGACTGGATGGACGGCTCATCATATCTCTCCTACGATCCGGCGGACGGACTGGATACCTCCTGCCTCTGATTGATACAATAGCACGAGCAACGGCGCCCGCTTTGTCGGGGCGACGGTCCGAGCCGTTTCCACGGCCCGGTAGCCCTATTTGTAGAAATCGGGGACTTTGACCTCGGGGGGATCTTCCCAGAAAATCGAGTAGTAGAGGCGGGGGAAAGTCCCCGCCTTCCAGTGCTGGACCAGTTCTTCGAGGTCCTTGTCAGCACCCTCCGGATCGTACTGGGACTTGAGATCGTTCTTGAATAACTTCGCGATTCCCTGCCAGAACCCGGCGGCGGCCCCGTTCTTGTATTCCTTGATGATCGAATAGGAGGACTGTCCGGTCTCGCGGTCGATCAGTTTCAGCAGGACCGCTCCCTGGGAGATGGTCATATGCCGGAGTGCGCTTTCGAAATCATTGAAGAGCTGCGCCTGGACCTTGTTCATGTACCGGTCTTTCTGGAGACGGTTCATATGGTCGGCCGCGATCGTGCTGTCGACGATCTCCTGCAGGCGGGCGGAGGCTTCGGCGTAGGGGTAGACCCGGGCGAAATAATAGACCAGTTTATAGTATTTCCGCCAGTCTTTCCGGGAATGGGTGCCCCGGGCGAAGATCCAGACCGGCTCGATCGCGTCGACGAAGGTCGTGTCCCCGTCGATGACGCGATAGGCCAGATACCCGCCTCCCGGACGGAAACCCCAGGCGTCCAGGGTGTTTTCCCGCTGCTTGGCCTCCTGCCTCTCCCGGGCCCTGCGCATGGCCTGGCGGACATGGTTCTGCCCCTCCGCGGCGGCTGCCGTGAAGAAAAGGGCCGCAAGGACGGCCAGAAGGAAGCGGATATATCGTTTCACGGCCGTAAAAGTATAAAATCAGCCGGATTCTTGCAAATTCCTTGCCTTCGAAATGCGGGCACTCTTGCATTTGTCCGGCCGGATTGCTATTTTTCGGAAAAATGCAGCAGATATGGCGAACCTCTATGCGGAAAGGATCTCCCTGATCCGGGAAATGATGCGTGAGAACGGCTGGGATGCCGTTATTCTCACGGGCGGCGACCCTCATGGCAGCGAATATCCGGCCCCCCGCTGGAAGCAGGTTGAATGGGCGTCGGGCTTTACCGGCGAGGCCGGCGACCTGGTCGTCACCCTGGACCATGCGGGCCTTTGGACCGACACCCGCTATTTCATCCAGGCCCTGTCGCAGCTGGAGGGAACGGGGATCGAACTCCATAAGCTGCGCGTTCCGGAACAGGTCCCGATCCCCCGGTGGCTGGCGGACTATCCATTCGTGATGGCGGAGGACGAGGAGACCATCCGCGTCGTGGTGGACGGTCTCTGTTTCAGCGTCGCCGCCGTTCGGGAAATCCGGGATTCCTTTTCGGACAGCGGGTCGCGGTCCGTCGAGATCATCAGCATTCCGAACCTCCTTTCCGGACTCTGGAAAGACCGTCCCGACATTCCCAGGACGCCGATCCTGACGCTCGGGGACGAGCTGACGGGGGAGTCCCGTGAGCAGAAACTCTCGTGGCTTCGGAAGTTCCTGATCCGGAAGGACTGCGACGCAATCCTCCTCGGAGCCCTTGATGAGATCGCCTGGCTGCTGAATGCCCGCGGGTCCGACGTGGAGTACAATCCGGTCATCATCTCCTACCTCCTCGTCACTCTCGAAGGGGCCGAGTGGTATGTCCGGAAAGGACCGGGCGCCCCGGACGAAGAGACCCGGGACAGTTTTTATGAAATCCAGGCGGACGGAATCACCGTAAAGGATTATGAAGATCTGGAATTGACCCTGTCCGGGCTCGGGGAAATCGAGCAGCTTGATTGTATCTGTTTCGATCCGTCGACCCTGAACGAACACATATTCAGGCAGTTGGAGGCAAACGGACTCGGTGCCCGCCTGAAAGAGATTCCCTCACCTGTTCCGCTCCGGAAGGCGGTCAAGAACAAGGTGGAAACCGAGGGGATGCGGGAGGCCCACCTGGAGGACGGGCTGGCCATGGAGCGTTTCCTTTACTGGCTGGAGAACGCCGTCGTTTCCGGGGAAGTTGTGGACGAAGCGGCCGCGTCGGCGAAGCTCGATTCCTTCCGCGCCGGCATTCCTGGATACCGGGGCAACAGTTTCCAAACAATCTCCGCCTACGGTCAGGGAGCGGCTTTGCCCCATTACGTGACGCCTGCGACTGGATCCGCCATTCTTCGCCCGAAGGGACTGTATCTCGTGGATTCGGGTGGCCAGTATCTCTACGGGACGACCGACATCACCCGGACCGTTCCGCTGGGGCCGTGCACCGAACTCGAAAAAGAGGATTATACGCTCGTCCTGAAGGGGCATCTCGCCCTCGCGAAAGCCGTATTCCCGCCGGGAACCGCCGGCTGTCAGATCGATGCTCTGGCCCGGAGTCCCCTCTGGCAGGCCAGGCGCAATTTCGGTCACGGGACCGGGCACGGCATCGGATTCTTCCTCTGTGTCCATGAAGGTCCCCAGGATATCCGGCAGAATTTCAATACCCAGCCGCTTCTCCCCGGGATGATCACCTCGGACGAACCCGGCCTGTACCGGGAAGGAATGCACGGCGTCCGGCACGAAAACCTCCTCCTCTGCCGGGAGGACGCTTCGAACGATTTCGGCCGCTGGCTTTGTTTCGAGACCCTGACGCTCTGTCATTTCGACACCTCGATCCTCGTCCCCGGCCTGCTCGACCGGGAGGAGACGGACTTCCTGAACGCCTACAACGAAAGGGTCTTCCGCGCGCTTTCACCGAGGCTGCCTGCGGAGGTTGCCGGGTGGTTGCGCGGGAAGACCCTTCCTGTCGCTTACTGATCTCCGTTACGGATGGACGAGGGTACCGACCTTCTCTCCTGCGAGGAGGCGGGTCAGGTTGCCCGGCCGGTTCATGTCGAATACGATGATCGGCATGTTCCCTTCCGAACAAAGGGCGAACGCGGTCTGGTCCATTACCTTGAGGCGCCTGGAGATCGCTTCGTCGAAAGAGAGTTCGTCATAGCGGACCGCTGTCGGATCCTTTTCCGGGTCGGCGGTATAGACTCCGTCAACACGGGTTCCCTTCAGAAGGGCGTCCGCCCGGATCTCGAGGGCGCGCAAGGCGGCTCCGGAGTCGGTGGTGAAGAAAGGATTGCCCGTTCCGCCCGCGATGAGGGCGACACCGCCCTTCTCGAGCACTTCCACGGCCTTGTCCCTCATATAATAGTCCGCCACGGGTTCCATCGGCGTCGCGGTGAAAACCTTCGCCCGGACCCCTTCTTCCTTGATGAACATGGAGAGGGCCAGGGAATTGATGACGGTGGCGAGCATGCCCATCTTGTCTCCGTCGACCCGGTCGAAGCCGCTGCCGACCCCCTGCAGGCCCCGGAAGATATTGCCGCCGCCGTTGACGATGGCGACCTGGAGTCCCGCCTTGGCGGCTTCCGCAACTTCACGGGCCATTTTGCGGAGACTATCCGTATCGAGGCCCTTTCCCGCGGGCCCGCCGAGACTCTCTCCGCTCAGTTTCAAAAGAACACGTTTGTACATGGATGCAAGTTTTGAAATACAAACAAAAGTATCGAAATATTATGAAACTTCCAAGAAAGAATATATCTTTGCATACTTGAAACAAAGGATTCATACTACAAATTAACGATAATGGCTAACTTTCTTACATCATCCATCGGCAAGAAGTTCATCCAGAGTGTCAGCGGCGCTTTCCTCGTCATCTTCCTGCTCCTCCACGGTACCATCAATTTCTTCTCCGTCATCGACTCCCTGAAGGGCCAGTTCGGCAAGGTCGCCGAAGATGCTGTCCGCTTCTCCACGGGAGACGGATGGTTCCAGCTCGGCTGCGATTTCATGTCCACGCCGGTCATCGACATCATGGTCCCGATCCTTGCTCTCGGTTTCCTGATCCACATCGTCTACGGTTGCTGGCTCAGCTATGAGAACATCAAGAAGAGGGGTGGCCTGAAGCGTTACGAGGTGCCCTCCAAGGCCCAGAACGATTCCTGGTCCGCCAAGAACATGGCCGTCCTCGGCATTATCATCCTCGGATTCCTGGCTTTCCACCTGACCCATTTCTGGGCCAAGATGCAGCTCCGCGAGTTCATGGGCGGCGAGGCCGAGAACCCGTATTACCTGCTGATCGCCACCTTCCGCAACTGGTGGGTCCTCGCCCTGTACATCGTCTGGTTCGTCGCCATCTGGCTGCACCTCAACCACGGTTTCTGGTCCATGTTCCAGACGATCGGATGGAACAGCCAGAAGTGGCTCCCGCGCCTGAAGGTCATCAGCGTGATCGTGAGCACCCTGATCATCCTCCTGTTCGTCTGCACCGCCGTCAACGCTTTCGTCGAGGCGAACTGCATGACCGCTTCGCACCAGTGGACCGCTCCGCTCCTTGCGAAATTCTAGAAAGGATCCGGTGATGTCGGATACTGTTAAACAATTGTTTACAGGCAAAATGAACGAGCTCGTCCTCGTTCTTTTTGCTTTATGGGCCTTCCCGTCCGAGGCTTTTTCCCGGACGCCGGCGTTTCCCGAGGGGGGACTCTTCATCGAGGCCGAGAGTTTTGCGGAGAAGGGCGGATGGTCCGTCGACCAGCAGTTCATGGACATCATGGGCTCTCCCTACCTCATCGCCCACGGCATGGGCGTGCCGGTGAAGGACGCGTCGACCACCGTCGGGATTCCCGTTCCCGGCATCTATCACGTCTGGGTCCGGACCTATAACTGGACGGCCCCCTGGACTTCCGCGGACGGCCCGGGCGCTTTCCGGGTGAAACTGAATGGAAAACCCCTGAAGACCCTTCTCGGCACCACAGGGGACCGCTGGTTCTGGCAGTATGCCGGAAGCCGGAAACTCGCCGCGGGACCCTGTACGGTCGCCCTTTCGGACCTCGGAGGCTTCGACGGGCGCTGCGACGCCATCTGGCTGACCCGTGAAGAGGAAGCCGTCCCTCCGGCGGAAAAGGATGCCCTCGAAGGTTTCCGCAGGCAGACAGGAGCCCTTCCCCTTCACCCTTCCGACGGGGGAGACTATGATTTCGTCGTCATCGGAGGCGGGATCGCCGGCATGTGTGCGGCTGTCTCGGCCGCCCGTTTCGGCTGCAAGGTCGCCCTTGTCAACGACCGTCCCATCCCGGGCGGCAACAATTCTTCGGAGATCCGGGTCCATCTCGGCGCCCGGATCGAGCAGGCACCTTATCCCGCCCTCGGCAGGATGCTCCGGGAGTTCGGCCATTCGAAGGGAGGCAACGCCAAGCCGGCTTCCAATTATGAAGATGAGAAGAAAGAGGCTTTCATCCGCGGCCAGGAGGGTCTGACCTATCTTCCCTGTTTCCGCGCGGTCAAGGTCAATATGGACGGATCCCGGATCGCTTCCGTGGTCATCCGGCACATCGAGACCGGAGAGGAGCGTCTGCTCAAGGCTCCCCTTTTCGCCGACTGTACCGGAGACGCTAACCTGGGATACATGGCCGGGGCGGACTGGAGGATGGGCCGGGAAGGCCGGGATGAGTTCGGCGAGGCCCTCGCACCGGAGAAAGGCGACGCCCTGACGATGGGATCCTCCGTCCAGTGGTACAGCGTGGAGGGGCCGGAAAGGACTTCTTTCCCGGAATTCGAATACGGAGTCCAGTTTACGGAGGAGAACTGCGAGAAGGTCAAGATGGGCGAATGGCGCTGGGAGACCGGGATGAACCTCGACCAGATCCGGGATTTCGAGCGGATCCGTGACTACGGACTTCTCGTCGTCTATTCCAACTGGAGCTTTCTCAAGAACCATTATTCCCGGAAGGCGGATTACGCGAACCTTTCGCTCGGCTGGGTCGCCTATGTCGCAGGAAAGCGGGAATCGAGGCGCTTGATGGGAGATTATATCCTCAAGCAGGACGATATCGACAAGCAGGTCTTCCACGAAGATGCATCCTTCACCCTGACCTGGCATCTCGACCTCCATTTCCCGGATTCCCTCAATTCGGTCCGTTTCAAGGGGCAGGAGTTCAAGGCAGATACCCGGAGCAATCATATATATCCCTATGCCGCTCCGTACCGCTGCCTGTATTCCAGGAACATCGACAACCTGTTCATGGCCGGGCGCGACATTTCGACGACCCATGTCGCCCTCGGGTCCACACGCCTCATGCGTACGGGTGCGATGATGGGCGAAGTCGTCGGCATGGCCGCCTCCATCTGCAAGGAAAAAGGGACGACGCCGAGGGGCGTTTATCAGCACTATCTTCCGGAGCTGAAGGCGCTGATGAAAAAAGGTGCTGCCCGAAACGATATAGAACTTCCTGATAATCAGCATTTTAATGAAGGCGGCCATTTAAAGAAGCCAAAAAATATCGAATTTTGATTGTAAAAAATTTGCATAATTAAAATTCTTTGCCAATCTTTGCGGTAGAATGAAAACGAACAGGTCCAATAACTTCTTCTGGTGGCGCCCTTGCAGTTCCGAGCTGTAAGTCGCATCGCCGTAGATAGTGGATCGTAGACCATAGGAGGCACGCTGACTTGCAGCGCGCCTCTTTTTTATACCCGAAATTCAAGTCAAACACTTAACAAATAAAAGCCATGAAACAGAAAAAGTACCTGCTTCCGGAGTCCGAGATTCCGACCCATTTCTTCAACATCCAGGCGGTCATGCCCAATAAGCCGCTCCCGTTCCTGAATCCGGCGACCCACGAGCCGCTGAAGGCGGAGGACCTCTATCCCATTTTCTGCAAGGCCTGCGCCGACCAGGAACTCAACCAGACCGATGAATGGATCCCCATCCCCGAGGCTGTCCGCGAGCAGTATGCCGCCTATCGCTGCACCCCGCTCGTACGTGCGTATGAATTGGAAGAGGCGCTCGGAACCCCGGCCCACATCTATTTCAAGAACGAGTCCGTGTCCCCGGCCGGCAGCCACAAGCTGAATTCCGCTATCGCCCAGGCCTATTACGCCAAGGAGCAGGGGGTTACGAACCTTACGACCGAAACGGGAGCAGGCCAGTGGGGCGGTGCGCTCAGCTACGCGACCAAGAAGTTCGGCATCGACTGCGCCGTCTACATGGTCAAGGTCAGCTATGAGCAGAAGCCTTACCGCCGTTCCATCATGCAGACCTTCGGCGCGGCCATCACCCCGTCCCCGTCGATGTCCACCCGTGCCGGAAAGGATATCATCACCCGGAATCCGAATGACCAGGGATCTCTCGGCTGCGCGATCTCCGAGGCTATCGAACTTGCCGTCACGACGCCGAACTGCAAGTACGCCCTGGGCTCCGTTCTCAACCATGTCTGCCTGCACCAGAGCATCATCGGCCTGGAAGCCGAGAAGCAGATGGCTCTCACGGGCGAGTATCCGGACATCGTCATCGCCTGCTTCGGCGGCGGCTCGAATTTCTCCGGCATCGCCTATCCGTTCATGCGCCACAACATCCAGGAAGGCAAGAAGACCCGTTTCATCGCTGCGGAACCGTACTCCTGCCCGAAACTCACCCGGGGCAAATTCGAATATGATTTCGGCGACGAAGCCGGGATGACCCCGCTCCTTCCGATGTATACCCTCGGCCATAACTTCAAGCCCGCGTCCATCCATGCCGGCGGTCTCCGCTACCATGGAGCCGGCGTCATCCTCTCCCAGTTGATGAAGGACGGCCTGATGGAGGCTGTGGACATCGAGCAAAAGGATTCCTTTGCGGCCGGTGTACTCTTCGCCCGGACCGAGGGTATCATTCCCGCTCCTGAGTCCTGCCACGCCATCGCCGCTACCATCCAGGAGGCTCTCAAGTGCAAAGAGACCGGCGAGCAGAAGACGATTCTCTTCAACCTGTCCGGTCACGGTTTCGTCGATATGGCCGCCTACGATCAGTATTTCTCCGGCGAGATGCAGAATTACCACGTTTCCGACGAGGATCTTTCCCGCTTCATCAAGCCGGTCGACGAGATGAACAAGGGGATTCTTTAGCGAGGGGCCATTTCCGGCACGGGTCTTGATGATTTCCGAAGTTTTAGTTATATTTGCATGATTTGACAACTCATAAAATCAATAGAATATGTTACCACGCGCGAAAGAAATCGTAGATGCCGCCGGTCTCAAGATGCAGGACGCCCTCGAGTTCCTGGAGGAAGACCTCAAGTCCTATCGTGTCGGAAAGGCCACCCCGGCCATCTTCAATGGCGTAACCGTAGACTATTACGGTTCCCCGACCCCGTTGAACCAGGTCGCTTCTATCACGACGCCGGATGCGAAGACCATCGCGATCCAGCCGTGGGAGCGGTCCATGATCGGAAAAATCGAAAAGGCGATCCTTGACGCCAACGTCGGCCTGACCCCGTCCAACAACGGTGAGATCATCCGCTGCATCGTCCCCGCCCTGACGGAGGAACGCAGGAAAGAGCTGATCAAGAAGGCGAAAGCCGCCGGCGAGACCGCCAAGGTTACGATCCGCAATGTCCGCCGCGAAGGCATCGACATCCTCAAGAAAGCCCAGAAAAACGAGGGTCTTTCCGAGGACGGAGAGAAGGAGGGAGAAGAAGAACTCCAGAAGGTTACGGACAAGTGGATCAAGGATGTCGATTCCGTGATTGCGGAAAAAGAGAAAGAAATCCTGACCGTCTGATTGGTTTTTAAAATTTTTTATTGTAGCTTTGTAAGGCTGCCCCGAAGGTGGGTCAGCCTTTTTTTTGACAGGGAATAGATGAAGAGAGTCGCCATCCAGGGATATAAGGGATGCTTTCACGAGCAGGCCGCCCGGCAGTTCTATGCCGGGGAGGGGATCACGCCGGAAATCGTCGAGTGCGATACCTTTGCGGACCTCTACACAAAGATGGACGAAGGGGCAGCGGATGCGGCCGTCATGGCGATCGAAAACACCCTGTCCGGCGGCCTGATCCAGAATTTCGAACTTCTCCAGGCCCATAATCAGAAGATCAAGGGGGAAGTGTACCTCAGGATCCAGCAGAACCTGCTCGCCCTTCCGGGCCAGCGCCTGGAGGATATCCGCGAGGTGCGGACCCACTATATGGCCATCAACCAGACCCGCCGTTTCTTCCAGCGGGAGTGCCCCTGGATTACCCTGACAGAGTCCGAAGACACGGCAAAGAGCGCCGCGGACATCGCCCGGGAAGGGACGATGGGCGTCGGAGCCGTCGCCTCGCAGCTCGCGGCGGAACTCTATGGACTCGAGGTCCTTCGGGAAAGCATCGAGACGTACAAGCAGAATTACACCCGCTTCCTGATCATGGACGACAACCTGATCGTCCCGCGGGAGAAGATCAACAAGTCTTCGATCTGCTTCACGCTTCCGCACAAGCCGGGCTCCCTGGCCCATATCCTGACGATCCTCTCCTTCTACGACATGAACCTGACCCGGATCCAGTCCCTGCCGATTCCGGGGAAGAAATGGCAGTACTTTTTCTATGTGGACCTCCGCTTCGCGGATTTCGACCGGTATCTCCAGTCCCTCGCCGCGGTCCGGCCCCTGATTGAAGATTTTTCAATTCTCGGCGAATATACTTCTGCGTTATGATTATCCAACCCGCAAAACGAACGGAGTGCGTAAAAGAGTACTACTTCTCCGTCAAGAACAAAGAAATGGCGAAACTCAACGCCGAGCGGCTCGCCCGCGGTGAAGACCGCATCATCAACCTCGGAATCGGCGCCCCGGACGGGATGCCGCCCCTTTCCGCGATTACGACCCTGGCCACCGAGGCGGCCAAGTCCGGCGTCCATGCCTACCAGAGCTATACGGGTATTCCGGAGCTTCGGGAAGCCCTTGCCCGCTGGTATAAGCGGTATTACGGGGTGACCCTCGATCCTGCGACGGAGATTCAGCCTCTCGTAGGCTCGAAGGAGGGCATCCTCATCCTTTCCCTGACCTTCCTCAACCCGGGGGATAAGGTCCTGGTCCCGGATCCGGGCTATCCGACCTATACGTCCTCGACCCTCCTCGCCGGGGCGGAACTGGTCCCATACCGGCTCTGCCCGGAGAAGAAGTGGCAGCCGGATTTCGAGGAACTGGAGAAGATGGACCTCGAAGGAGTCAAGATGATGTGGACGAATTATCCGAACATGCCGACGGGCGCCCCGGCCTCCGAGGAGCTCTATCAGCGGATCGTGGATTTCGCGCGGAAGCACCGCATCCTCGTCGTCAACGACAATCCGTACAGTTTCGTCCTGAACGACCGTCCGCTCTCGATTTTCGGCGCGGAAGGCGCCCGTGAGTGCTGCCTGGAGCTGAATTCCCTCAGCAAGGCACACAATATGTCGGGATGGCGCGTCGGGATGGTCGCCGGAGATGCGGACATGATCCGGGAGATCCTCAAGGTGAAGAGCCAGATGGATTCGGGCATGTTTCGTCCGCTCCAGCTCGCGGCGGTCTCCGCCCTCGATGAAGGGGAGGACTGGTTCCGCGCCCTGAATGCGGAATACCGCCGGAGGAAAGAGGTCGTCTGGAAGATCTTCGACCGGATCGGTGCGACCTATGACCGGGATTCGCAGGGCCTCTTCGTCTGGGGACGCCTCCCGGAAAAGATCATCGCGGAGGCCGCCGGAACGGGGCGGACCCCCGGGGAGATTCTCTCGGACCGCCTGCTCTACGGCTGCGGCGTGTTCATCACTCCCGGTTTCGTCTTCGGGCGGAGCTGCGGCGACTACATCCGCTCCTCCCTCTGCAACCCGGTGGACAAACTTGAATCGGCCTATTCCAAAGTCTGCGGCATTCTATGACATTAGGTATCATCGGACTCGGCCTGATCGGTGGATCCATGGCCATTGACCTGAAACGGAGGGGCTTCGCCGACCGGGTGATCGGCGTCGAGGACGATCCCGTCAGCGCTTCCGCGGCGGAGAAGATCGGCCTGGTCGATGCGGTCGTGCCGTTCGGCACCTGCATCGAAGAGGCGGACCTTGTCATCGTCGCGGTCCCCGTGGGAACGGCCGTAAAGATGGTTCCCGAGATCCTGGACCGTTTCCAGGCCGCCGGGGCGAAGGACAAGATCGTCATCGACGTCTGCTCGACCAAGGAGCAGATCACCCTCGCTACGCATTACCATCCCTGCCGGGGACAGTTCGTTTCGACCCATCCGATGGCGGGAACCGAGTATTCCGGCCCCTGGGCGGCGATGCCGAACCTCTTCGACGGTCGCGCCTGCATCTTCGCCAATTCAGAGGAATCCTCACCGAAGGCCCTCGCCACGGTCGAACGCCTGTACGATACCCTCAACATGCGGCCGATCTTCATGAACGCCTCCAATCACGACGTCCATACGGCCTATGTCTCGCATATCTCCCATGTCACTTCCTTCGCCCTGGCGCTGACTGTCCTGGACAAGGAGCGGGACGAAAAGCATATCTTCGACCTCGCCTCCGGCGGTTTTTCGTCGACGGTGCGACTTGCGAAGTCCAATGCGGACATGTGGGTCCCGATCCTGACCCAGAACCGGGAAAACGTGCTGAAGGTCATCGATACCTATATTGAAAAAATGACGCAATTCCGGGATGCGATCGACTCCTATGACGAAGAGAAGATCCGCTCGCTCATTGAAGAGTCGAACCGGATCAAGAAGATAATCAGATAATTATGGCAAAGATACTGGATATCGTCCCCGTGAACGACTGGGGATTCTTCACGCTCCCGCGCCCGATGGTGATCGCGGGTCCCTGCAGCGCCGAAACCCGGGAGCAGGTCCTCGAGACCGCCCGCGGACTCCGCCGTTTCGGAATCAACGTATTCCGGGCGGGCATCTGGAAACCCCGTACGCATCCCGGCAGTTTCGAAGGCATCGGGACCGAAGGCCTCAAGTGGCTCCGGGAAGTCAAGGAAGAGACCGGCATGAAAGTCGGCACCGAGGTGGCGAGCGAGAAACATGTCTACGAGTGCATCAAATACGGGATCGACATGGTCTGGATCGGTGCCCGCACCACGGCGAATCCTTTCCTTGTCCAGGAGATCGCGGATGCGCTCCGGGATACGGATATCCCCGTCCTGGTCAAGAATCCGGTCAATCCGGACCTGGATCTCTGGATCGGGGCCCTCGAGCGGCTCAACCGCTCCGGGGTCCGCAAGCTCGGCGTCATCCACCGCGGCTTCTCCACGACCGAGAACATCCTCTACCGGAACGCTCCCGGCTGGCAGATTGCCATCGAACTGAGGACCCGCTATCCCCAGCTCCCGTTCTTCGCCGATCCTTCCCACATGGGCGGAGACCGGAAATACTTGATGGAGATATCCCAGAAGGCGATGGACCTCGGACTCGAGGGACTGATGATCGAGTCCCACTGCAATCCTTCCTGTGCCCTGAGCGACGCCAAGCAGCAGCTCGTGCCCGAAGACCTGGAACAGCTCCTTCTCGACATCCAGGTCCGGGACGCCGATACGGACGACCGGGTCTACAAGGAGGGAATCGACCAGCTCCGCGCCCAGATCGACATCATCGACGACAATCTTCTCTATACCTTCGGTTCCCGGATGAGCGTGAGCCGCAAGATGGGCGAGTACAAGCGTGACCACAACATCGCGATCCTGCAGACTTCCCGCTGGGATTCCATCATGGCCAAGATGCTCAGGAACGGAGCCGCCTACGGCCTTTCGGAGACCTTTCTGACGACGGTTTTCAATGCCATCCACGAGGAATCCGTCCGGATCCAGAACGAAATCATCGCAAATAAACCCTAATCACATAGTATCATGAAAAAAGTAACCCTGTTTCTCATGCTGGGACTGTTCGCCATGACGGCAGTCCACTGCTCCCCGAAAGTAGCGCCCGCGTCGGATACCCGCAACCGGGCGGAAAAGATCGTGGCCGAGATCCACAATCCCAAATCCAAGAATGTAGTCGTCATTTCCCATCGCGGCGACTGGCGCAATTATCCCGAGAATTCCATTCCGGCCATCGAGTCCGTCATCCGGATGGGTGTCGATGTGATGGAACTCGATCTCAAAAAGACCAAGGACGGCGTCCTGGTGCTCAGCCATGACAAGACCCTTGACCGCTGCACCAACGGCAAAGGCCGCGTCAGCGATTATACGCTCGCTGAAATCAAGCAGCTCCGCCTGAAGAGGGCCCACGGCGTCACGACCGACAGTCTCCGAATGCCGACCCTCGAAGAGGCCCTCGCAGTCTGCAAGGACCGGATCGTCGTCAATGTGGACCAGGGTTTCGAATTCTATGACGAGGTGCTTGCGATCACCGAGAAGCTCGGCGTGACCGACCAGATCCTGATCAAGGGAAAGAAGCCCGCGGCTTTCTGCGCCCAGAAATTCGCCGCCCATCCGCACAACATGATGTACATGCCGATCATCGACATCCTCAAGCCCCAGGGACAGGAACTTTTCAAGGAGTACATGGACGGCGGCGTCCCGCCGCTTGCCTACGAGGTTTGCTGGGACAAGCTGACCCCGGAGGTAAGGGACTGCTTCAAGAAGATCCTCGCGAGCGGTTCGAAACTCTGGGTCAACACAATCTGGAAGACCCTCTGCGGCGGCCTGGACGACGACAAGGCGTTTGCCACTTCTCCCGAGTTGATTTATGACCAGGTCATCGACCTCGGCGCTACCATGATCCAGACCGACCGTCCGGAGATGCTCATCAACTACCTGAGGAAGAAAGGATTGCACGACTAGGCCATGGACGGTTTGACGTGGAGTCTCATCCTGCGGATCCTGATAGCCGGCCTCTTTGGCGGACTGATCGGGCTTGAGCGGACCTTCCGGGCCAAAGAGGCGGGCGTCAGGACCCATTTCATCGTCGCCCTCGGCAGCGCACTCTTCATGGTCATCTCGCAGTACGCGTTTCAGGGGCGTTTCGATGCGGCCCGGGTCGCGGCGCAGGTCGTCTCGGGCATCGGTTTCATCGGCGCCGGCGTCATCATTTTCCAGAAGAACGTCGTCCGCGGGGTCACGACCGCGGCCGGCCTCTGGGTCGCGGCCGCGATCGGTCTCGCCTGCGGAGCCGAGATGTACGCCGTAGCCGGAGCTGCGACCCTCTTGACGATCATCTGCCTGGAAACCATGCACTTTGCGATGCGGAACCGCATCGAGAGACAGGTTTCGGCCTCTTTCTCCTGCGAAGATGCCGATTCCCTCCAGAAGGTGATCGGGGATCTCAGGAGCAAGGGCGCGGAGATAGAATCCTTCTCCCTTTCCGGAGGCACGGCCTTTCTCCGGATCCGTATCCGCGAGAAAGATGCCGACCGGGTCCTCTCCTCCCTCCTTCCCCTGAAAGACATCCGGGTGGAGAACCTCTGAGTTGATTCCGGCCCCATTTTTTGTCATTCCGGCATTTTTTGCCTAACTTAGCAAGCTCCAACTCGTGATCGTTGGAGCCTGATCTAATCATTGAAGACATGAAAATGAATCTTTTGTTTTACCTGGTGCCGGCAGCATCGCTGATCGCGCTGCTTTTCGCCTGGATTTTCTTCCGTCAGATGAAGAAAGAGAGCGAAGGCACCCCTACGATGAAAGAAATCGCCCAGTACGTGCGGGAGGGGGCCATGGCCTACCTCAAACAGCAGTACAAGGTCGTCATCATCGTTTTCGCCGTCCTCGCTGTCCTTTTCGCTGTCCTGGCTTACGGCTTCCATGTCCAGAACCCCTGGGTCCCGTTCGCCTTCCTGACCGGCGGTTTCTTCTCCGGCCTGGCAGGATTCATCGGCATGCGCACGGCGACCTTCGCCTCCGCACGGACGGCCAACGCGACGATGCGTTCGCTCAATTCCGGCCTCAAGCTCGCTTTCCGCAGCGGTGCGGTCATGGGACTGACGGTGGTCGGCCTCGGCCTTCTCGATATCTCGCTCTGGTGGCTGCTCCTGAACGCTTTCGTCCATGAAGCCAGCGACGCCCAGACCCTTGTCGTCATCACGACGACCATGCTGACCTTCGGCATGGGCGCCTCGACCCAGGCGCTCTTCGCCCGTGTCGGCGGCGGTATCTATACCAAGGCTGCGGATGTCGGTGCGGACATCGTCGGCAAGGTCGAGCAGGACATCCCCGAGGATGACCCGAGGAATCCCGCTACGATTGCGGACAATGTCGGCGACAACGTCGGCGACGTCGCCGGTATGGGCGCGGACCTTTATGAGTCCTACTGCGGCTCGATCCTCGCGACCATGGCCCTCGGCGCCTCCGCCTTCTTCGCGGACGGTACCGCCGTCCAGATCCGGGCGATCATGGCCCCGATGCTGATCGCTGCGATCGGTGTCGTCCTGTCGATCCTCGGCATCTATGCGGTCCGGACGAAAGAAGGAGCCGGCCTCCTCGACCTCCTGAAGTCGCTGAGCGTCGGAACGAATCTGAGCGCGGTCCTGATCGCCCTCCTGTCCTTCGGCGTCTTCTACCTGCTCGGTTTCCCGAACTGGTGGCAGCTCTCCCTGTCGGTGATTTCCGGCCTGCTCGCGGGCGTGATCATCGGTAAGGCCACGGAGTATTATACCTCCCATTCCTATAAGCCTACCCAGAAGCTCGCCGAGAGTTCCGCGACCGGGTCCGCGACCGTGATCATCCACGGTGTCGGTCTCGGTATGGTCTCGACCGCCATCCCGGTAGTCACGATTGCGGCGGCCATCCTGCTTTCCTATGGTTTCGCCACCGGTTTCGTCTTCTCCAGTTCGACCCTGAGCCTCGGTCTCTATGGCATTTCCATCGCGGCCGTCGGCATGCTCTCGACCCTTGGAATAACCCTGGCGACGGATGCGTACGGCCCGATTGCGGACAACGCCGGCGGCAACGCGCAGATGTCCGAACTCGATCCTTCCGTCCGTGAGAAGACCGACATGCTCGACGCCCTCGGCAACACGACCGCGGCGACCGGCAAGGGCTTCGCCATCGGCTCCGCCGCCCTGACGGCCCTCGCCCTCCTGGCTTCCTACATCGAAGAAATCAAGATCGGCCTCGGCCATATCGGGAAAACCTCGATCGAGGTCGGCGGCAAGGTCGTAGACACGGTTTCCGCCACGATCACCGATATCGTCAATTACTACGACATCTCCCTGATGAACCCGAAGGTTCTCGTCGGCGTCTTCATCGGCTCGATGATGGCCTTCCTCTTCTGCGGCCTGACGATGAACGCCGTCGGCCGCGCCGCGGAAAAGATGGTCATCGAGGTCCGTCGCCAGTTCCGCGAAATTGCGGGTATCCTCGAAGGAAAACAGCGTCCTGACTATACCAGCTGCGTCCGTATCTCGACGAAGGCCGCCCAGCACGAGATGATCTTCCCGTCGCTGCTCGCGATCATCGTCCCGATGCTGGTCGGCGTGCTGCTCGGACCTTCCGGCGTCATCGGCCTTCTGGCCGGCGGCCTCGGTGCCGGATTCGTCCTCGCCATCTTCCTCGCCAACTCGGGCGGCGCCTGGGACAATGCGAAGAAGTATGTCGAAGAGGGTCACCTCGGCGGAAAGAATTCCGATGCGCACAAGGCTACCATCGTCGGAGATACCGTCGGAGATCCGTTCAAGGATACGTCCGGCCCTTCCCTGAATATTCTGATCAAGCTCATGAGCATGGTCTCCATTGTCATGGCGGGACTTACCGTGATGCTGCATTAGGATGAAACCAGGAAAGGTCCTTTCTTTTATCGCAGGGGTTTTTGCCCTGATGGGTGTCGCCTGGGTGGTTTGGCCCTCAGGCGGCATTCCTGTATTCGGGAAGACGCTCCGTTTCGCCTCCCTGGAGGGCATGCTCGCCGATGCGAACGAGAAAAAAGTCGATGTGGACGCCGTTCTCGACGCGGTGGGGGAGAGCTTCGTGATGAAGGAGGATACCCTTTCCTTCTATCGGGATTTCTTCCTGGACAATCCCAACCGGATCTACCTGCCCGGGGATGATTATACCTTCTTCGACGAGGTTTTCCGGGAGTTCGAACAGGCCCGGAAACGGGGGACGACCCTCCGTGTGGCCCATTACGGGGATTCCCAGATCGAAATGGACCGGATTTCATCTGACCTCCGCGACGCCCTTCAGGAACGCTTCGGGGGAATCGGTACGGGGATGTTCCCAGCCCTTTCGAACGTCCCCTCCGCGAGTATCTTCAAGAGCGCTTCCGGGGGGATGGTCCATTATACGATGTACGGGGACACGACGACCGTCCGTGCGCCGCACCGGCGTTACGGGGTCATGGCCCAGCTGACCTCCCTCTCCGGAGGGGGAACGGTCAGCCTTCGCGCCACGACCTCCAAGACGGCCTATGAACGGACGAAGTCCTTCAGCCGGGTCGCCCTCCTGGTGGGACGCAACAGCGACCGGTTCACCGCGAAATTCATTTCCGATACCATCCGTCCGGAACCGACTGTCCTTCAGAAGGATACACTCGGTGCCATCCTGTTGGAATGGACCCTTCCGCACCCTGTGAAGAAAGCGTCCGTGACCCTCTCGGGCAATGCCGAGATCTATGGGGTCATGGCGGACGGGAACGGGGGTGTCGCCGTCGACAATATCCCGCTCCGGGGATGCTCCGGAACGATTTTCACGCGCATCGACAAGCCTTCGATGCAGCGTTCCTTCGCCATCGACGGGACCCGGCTCATCATCCTGCAGTTCGGAGGGAATTTCATGCCTGTCGCCAGCAGCGACCGCGCGATCGAGGATTATCTCGGCAAGATCGCCGACCAGATCCGCTATTTCCACGAAGTCGCCCCGAAGGCGAAGATCCTATTCATCGGGCCATCCGACATGGGCAAGTCCGTTGGCGGGCGGATCGTGACCTGGCCGAGACTGCCGCAGGTGGTCGAAGGTCTCAAGCGGACCGCCCTGGAGAACGGAGCCGCCTTCTGGGACCTGTACGGGGTCATGGGCGGCGAGAATTCGATGATCCGCTGGGTCAAGCACAGTCCGGCCTATGCCGGGGCGGATTATATCCATTTCACCCCCGCCGGCGCGAAACTGGTCGGGGAGGCCCTCGCGAAGTCCTTCCTGATCTATTACGATTTCTATGACCTTCGCAAGTCCCTTCCGGCCGCGAAAGTCAAATCCTTCATGAAAAGATGAAAAAGGGACTGATCCTTATCCTGGCCCTCTTCCTGGCCCTGACCGCGGCGGCGCAGCACCGGCGTATCCCTTATTACGGATTCGCCCGGCTGGACCGCAACCGGATCCAGTACCCCTCGGGAAAGAGCCCCGATTTCGATCTCTTCCTCCGCAAGCTGGATACCCTTTCCGTCTATGGGAAGGCGTCGGTAAGGGTTCTCCATGTCGGCGGCTCCCACGTGCAGGGAGGGACCTGGACCCAGCAGCTGCGCCGGAATTTCATGACGATGCGCTACGGAATGGACGGGGGACGCGGGATGGTTTTCCCCTTTTCCGCCGCCGGGACCAATACTCCGTCCGGGTATGCGACCGAATATACCGGGGAATGGACCTTCTCCCGCTGCCTGAAGCCCGAGGCGGACATCCCGCTGGGGATCACGGGGATGAGCGTCACGACGGCGGATTCGACGGCGACCTTCCTGATCGATACAGCTGAGCGCAATCCCCGCGAATGGGCGCCCCGGTTCATGTTCCGGGATGTCGAGGTCCTCGGTTTCGGCTCCGCCCGGCCGGTCATCCTTATGGACCGGGATACGCTCGAGGGTACGCCGTCGAAGTATGGCTGGCATTTCGACCTTCCGCATTATACGAATTACCTGAGCGTCGCTTTCCGGGGATTTCCCGGACAGTGCACCGTGACCGGCATTTATCTGGACCGGCCCGGCGGAGGCATTACCATCTCCGAAGCCGGGGTGAACGGGGCCGCGACCTCATCGTGGGTCGCGTGCCGGGATTTCGAACGGGACCTCGAACTGGTCCGCCCGGACCTTGTCATCTTCTCGGTCGGCATCAACGACGTGCAGGAGGCCGATTTCAACCAGGACCGGTTCATCCGGAACTACAACCGCCTCATCGCCGAGGTCCGGAAGGTCAATCCGCATTGCGCCATTCTCTTCACGAGCAACAACGACAGTTACCGGAACCGGCTTCCGAACCGCCACGGGGAGGCCGCCGAGATGGCTTTCGCCCGCCTGGCGGTCGAAAATGACGCGGCGTTCTGGGACCTTTTCGACATCATGGGCGGGGCGGGATCCTCCCTCTCCTGGGAAGGGGCCGGACTGATGCGGGGCGACCGGGTCCACTTTACCTCGGCCGGCTATGACCTCCTCGGGGATCTTCTGTTCAACGCAATCATGGACGCCCGCCGGCGGATGAGATGACGGTATGGACCCTCATAAAGGATTTCCTTGTCAGCCTGTTCTCGTTTGACCAGGCCCATCCGCTGCTGTTCACCCAGTTCTATTTCTGGGCATTTTTCGGCCTCGTCTTTGCTTTTTTCAGCCTGTTCAGCAACAAGGTCCTGCTCCGGAACGCCTATCTTTTCGCCGTCAGCCTGTTCTTCTATTACAAGACCAGCGGCCTGTTCCTGATCCTTCTGCTCTTTGTCGTCATATACAACTACTTCGCGGCCAGGTGGCTCAGGAGCCGGAAAACGGACCGCGGGAAGAAGGCCGTGATGATCCTCAGCGTCGCCGTCGACCTGTCGACGCTGATCTATTTCAAGTATGCTTATTTCCTGACGGACCTGGTCAACAACCTGTTCGGGACCTCTTTCGCCGTCTATGACGTTTTCGCCGCCTTCGGAAACATGCTGACTGGCTCGGAACTGTTCCGGGTCGACAGCATCTTCCTCCCGGTCGGCATTTCGTTCTTCACCTTCCAGGCCATCAGTTATATCGTCGACGTGCGCCGGGGACGCATCGAGCCGGTCCGCAACTTCCTTGATTTCGGATTCTACCTCAGTTTCTTCCCGCAACTGGTCGCGGGACCCATCGTCCGTGCGTCCGAGTTCATCCCCCAGCTCCACAAACCCTACAACTTGAGCCGCCGCTGGTTCGGTATCGCGGTCTTCTGGATCATGAACGGACTGGTCAAGAAACTGGTGCTGAGCGACTATATCGCGGTCAACCTCTGCGACCGCGTATTCGAGAATCCTTTGATGTACAGCGGGTTCGAGAATCTCTGCGCCCTGTTCTGCTATTCCCTCCAGGTCTATGCGGACTTTTCCGGCTACACCGACATCGCGACCGGAGTCGCCATGCTGATGGGCTTTTATCTCCCGAAGAACTTCAATTCCCCGTACAAGGCGAAGAACGCCGGAAACTTCTGGAAGAGATGGCACATGACCCTTTCCAACTGGCTGAAGGATTATGTCTACATCCCTCTCGGAGGCAACCGGAACGCGACGGCCGGGACCTGGATCTGCATCGTGGGTTTCGCCCTCATCGCCGTCTTCCTCTCGGGAAGCATCTGGGTCGGGGCGGTCGCCCTCCTGATCTTTGCCGTTGTCGGCGGATTTTACCTTTTCAAGCCGGAATCCCGGAAGAAGATCACGACGAACATCAACTCCCTCAATACGATGCTCCTCGGAGGTCTCTGGCACGGAGCCAGCTGGAACTTCGTCATCTGGGGCGGACTGAACGGCATCGGCATGATCATCTACAAGTTCTGGAAAAAGTGGAATCCGATGCAGCGCTATGTCGTCATCACAGCCGTTACGATGGCGCTGTATTTCCTGAAGACCTTCGCTCCGGCCCCCCTCTGGAATCTTTTCTTCGTCTGGGCGCTGATCACCTGGTTCGGGGCGGGCATCGCATACCTTGCCGGACGCCTGCATCCCAAGGCTCCCGATGCCCCGGACGGCCCGATCGCGACGGCCTGGGCCGTGTTCCAGACCTTCGTATTCATCACGTTCACCCGCCTTTTCTTCCGGAGCGGGTCCAACCTGGATCCCGCCGAGGCGAACGAGGTGGCTTGGAATACCGCTCGGAACATGGTTCGTCAGATCGGTTCTTCCTGGGACCTCTCGCTGATCCCGGATATGGCGGTGCAGCACGCTCCGGTTCTGATTCTCTTCGTTTTCGGAATGATTGTCCACTGGCTCCCGGAACGTTTCAAGCGTCGCTACCGTATTGTTTTCGCGCATCTTCCCCTCGGGGTCATGGCTCTTGTCGTCTTCGCCATCATCCTTTTCTTCTACCAGTTCATCACCGCCGATCTCCAGAGCTTCATCTACTTCCAGTTCTGATCCTCGCGTGTCAATACAATCTGATTATGATAGACAACACCAATTCAGTCATGCTGCTCGCCACCCGGTTCAAGGACCTGGGAGACTGGACCGTAGAGCAGCAGTTCGTCATCCAGACGGGCTCCAGTTACCTGCTGGCCCACGGAATCGGGACCCCGCTTGAAAAAGACGCCCGGACAACCTTCGAAATCCCCGAAGACGGGGAGTACACGCTCTATGTCCGGACGAAGAACTGGACCCGCTGGTGGTCCGAAGCCGAGACTCCCGGCCGTTTCCAGGTCCTCCTTGACGGAAAGGCCGACGGAGAAACCTTCGGCACCGGGAAGAGCGCCTCTACCGGCGAGGTTACCCCTCACTGGTGCTGGCAGAAAGGCGGAACCTATGCTCTCGGGAAAGGGGCCCATACCGCCGCCCTCCACGACCTGACGGGATTCGACGGCCGCTGCGACGCGATCCTCCTGACCCGCGAACCGGCCGTTCCGGAGGACTCGCTGGAAGCGTACCGGACGATCCGGCATTCCGTCCTCGGTCCGGAAACGCCTGTGGACAAGGGCCATTTCGACTTTGTCGTCGTCGGCGGGGGGATCTCCGGCATCTGCGCGGCGCTCGCCTCCGCCCGCCTCGGCCTCAAGGTGGCCCTGATCCAGGACCGCTACATCCTCGGAGGAAACAACTCTTCCGAAGTCCGGGTCGGCCTCGGCGGCCGGATCAATGTCGATCCCTATCCGTCCCTCGGCTACCTGATCAACGAGATCGGGCCGGAACGCATCGGAAACGCCCGCGGCGCCCACCATTACATGGACTGGAAGAAAATGGACGTCGTCCGTGCGGAAAAGAACATCACCCTCTTCCTCGGATATACCGTGACGGAAGCTGGGATGGAGGACGGACGGATCAAGTGGATTACGGCGGTCGAAGCGACCCGCCAGGACCGGATCCGCCTGACCGGATACACCTTCGCGGACTGCACGGGAGATGCATATCTCGCCGTCATGGCGGGCGCTGAAACCCGGATGGGCCGCGAAGCGAGGAGCGAATACGGCGAGAAGATCGCTCCGGAGCGGGCCGACGGCTATACGATGGGCGCCTCCCTGCAGTGGTATTGCGAGGACTGGAACACCCCCTGCGATTTCCCGGACGCCACCGAATGGGGCCTTTCCCTGGACGAGATCACGGTCGAACCGGTCCACCGGGCGAACTGGTACTGGGAGGTCGGCATGGACGACGACCAGGTCGAGGATGCGGAGAAAGTGAGGGACTACGGCATGTATGTCGCCTATTCGACGTTCTCCTATTGCAAGAACCGCTATTCGGCCAAGGAGGACTGGCTCTGTACCCATCTCGTCTGGGTCTCGCACGTCGCGGGCAAGCGGGAATCCCGCCGCATCATCGGCGATTATGTCATGACCGAAAACGATTTGCTCCGCCATATTCCGCACGAAGATGCGACCTGTACGACGACCTGGCGGATCGACCAGCACTATCCGATGGACGAGAACGCCGAGCGCTATCCCGGCGCGACCTGGATCTCGGTGGGACGGCTGACTCCGATCGACCCGTATCCGATCCCGTACCGGTGCTTCTATTCGAAGGATGTCCCGAACCTGTTCATGGCCGGCCGGGACATCAGCGTGACCCATGTCGCCTTCGGTTCGATACGGGTCATGCGGACCTGCGGCATGATGGGCGAAGTCGTCGGCATGGCCGCGTCGGTCTGCACCAGGCGGGGCGTGCTCCCGCGGGACATCTATACCGATTATTTCGAGGATTTGAAGGAACTGATGCGGAAGGGAACCGGCCGGACCGACCTTCCCTACACCCAGTTCTATCACCAGGTCGACCGGGTCGGCCACCAGGCGGAGGACAGATAATATGATCACGAAAGAAAACAGCGTCCTGCTCCTCGCGACGAGGTTCACGGACAGGGGAGACTGGACCGTAGACCAGCAGTTCATTCCCCAGACAGGCTCCAGCTACCTGCTTGCCCACGGCATCGGGACTCCGCTCGGAAAAGATGCCTTCACTACCTTCGACATCCCTGAAGAAGGAGACTACACGCTTTGGGTCCGGACGAAGAACTGGACCCGACCCTGGTCCGACGGCCCGACGCCGGGCATTTTCCGGGTCCTTCTCGACGGGGAAGCCGACGGAACCGTCTTCGGAACGGGAGAGACCGATGCCTGGTATTGGCAGAAGGGTTCCGTCCGCCATTTCGGGAAAGGGGCCCATACCGCAGCGCTCCGTGACCTGACGGGGTTCGACGGCCGCTGCGATGCGCTCCTCTTGACCCTCGACGCGGCCGCTCCCGGGGATTCCCTGGAAGAATACCGGGCCCTCCGGCGCTCCCTCCTCGGGGAGGAGACGCCCGCAGACAAGGGCCATTTCGATTTCGTTGTCGTCGGAGGCGGCATCGCGGGCATCTGCGCGGCCCTTTCGGCCGCCCGCCTCGGAGCCCGGGTAGCCCTCGTCCATGACCGGTACATCCTCGGCGGAAACAACTCTTCGGAGGTCCGTCTCGGCCTCGGCGGCATGATCAATCTCCCCCCCTACGGCTCTCTCGGCTATATGCTGAACGAGATCGGGCCGGAGCGCGGCGGGAATGCCCGCGGGGCCCATTACTATGAGGATGAGCGCAAGATGCGGGTCGTCCTGGCGGAGAAGAACATCACCCTTTTCCCGGGGTACAGCGTCGTCGGGGCTGAAAGGAACGGAGACCGGGTCGTATCCGTGACCGCTATGGAAGTTGCCGGACAGACCCTGATCCGGATTTCAGGAGACGTCTTTTCGGACTGCACCGGGGACGGCAACCTCGCTGCCCTCGCCGGGGCTGAGAGCCTTTCCGGACGGGAAGCCCGGAGCGAATTCGGCGAATCCCTCGCTCCGGAAACCCGGGATTCCCTGCATATGGGCGGAACGATCGGCTGGTACTGCGAAGTCCGCAACACTCCCTGCTCTTTCCCGGACAGCTTCGACTGGGGGCTCCCTCTCGGGGAACTGACCGTCGAGCCGGTCCATCGCTCCACGGGCGCCTGGGAGGTCGGAATGCACTATGATTCCGTCGCCGATGCAGAAAAGACGCGCGACTACGGCATGTACGTCGCCTATTCGACCTTCTCCTATTGCAAGAACCGGTATTCCGCGAAGGAAGACTGGGAGTGCACCCACCTTATCTGGGTCTCCCATGTCCTCGGCCGCCGCGAGACCCGCCGGGTCAGGGGAGAGTATGTCCTCCGCCAGCAGGATATCCTGAAAAAGATCCCCCACGAAGACGGAACCGCGAGCCTTTCCTGGAATATCGACCTGCATTTCCCGCGGACGGACAACAGCCGGAATTTCCCCGGGGACGAGTGGCTTTCGGAAAGCCGGACGACCCCGGTCGACCCGTATCCTATCCCGTTGCGCTGTTTCTGCGCTAAAGGTATAGAGAACCTGATGATGGCCGGACGGACGATCAGCGTGACCCACGTCGCTTTCGGCTCCACCCACGCCCCGCGTACGTCGGGAATGGTCGGGGAAGTGGTCGGCATGGCGGCCTGGCTCTGCATCCGGGACGGAATCCTGCCCCGTGACATCCCCGCCTCCCGGATGGAGGAACTCCGGGCGCTGATGCGGAGGGGAACCGGCCGGACCGATGTACAGTACAACCAGTTCTATACCCTTATCGACAATACCGCAAAACAAATCGAAAGCATATAGCCTATGTCTCCCATCGATTGGATCATCATTCTCTTTTTCCTGCTCCTCCTGACGAGCCTCGGCTTTCTCTTCTCCAAGCGGAACCGCGACCTGGAGGACTATTTCCTCGGCGGCCGTTCGATGCCGACCTGGATGGTCGCCCTGGCCGCGACGGGGACATCCATCAGCGCCGGAACCTTCGTAGGCTCCCCGGAGTTGGGTTTCAATACGAACCTGACCTATCTGATGCTCTGCATCGGGGCGGTTTTCGGCGGTCTTGTCGTGGCCTGGCTTTTCCTCCCGAAACTCTACAATGCCGGGACCATCACGATCTACGGCTATATCGGGGACCGTTTCGGAGAGAAGTCGAAGCGGTGGACCAGCGTCATGTTCCTGCTCGGCCAGCTCTTCACGTCCGGGTCCCGCCTTTTCATCGCCGCAATCGCGGTATCGGTCATCCTCTACGGCTCCCTCCAGTTCCAGTTCCTGATGTACTCGATCATCATCCTGGGTGTCATTTCGACCATCTACACCATGGCCGGGGGCATCAAGGGCCTGATCATGATCGATACGATCCAGATCCTGCTGGTCGTCGGGACGGGCCTCGTCGCCCTCGGAATGGTCTATGCCTCCATGACCCCCGATTTCTCCTTCGGAGATATGTGGCAGAGCCTGGTCCATGGCCGTGTCAAGACCGGAGGGGAGTGGGTAAGCGGCAGCAAACTGCAGGTGGTCGATCCTTCTTTCCGCTTCGACGTCCCCTATAACCTGATCGGCGCCCTCGTCGGAGCGACCGTCTTCAAGATCGTCCAGTTCTCGACCGACCATGATTTCGTCCAGCGCCAGCTCACCTGCAAGAGTGTCCGCAAGGCCGGCGTCTCCCTTGTCTATTCCCAGATCATGAGCCTTCCGATCGTGCTGATCTTCCTTTCGATCGGCCTCCTTCTCTGGGTCAAGTACAATGCCGTCGATCCGTCCGGACTCTGCGGATTCGCCGCCGACGCCCGGGACCTCTTCCCGCAGTACATCAAGAACAGCATCCCCACCGGACTGCGGGGCCTGATGATCGTGGGCGTCCTTGCGGCCGCCCTGTCGAGTTTCAATTCGGCGATCAACTCGATGGCTTCCAGTTTCACGGCGGACCTGTACTTGCCGATCAAGAAGGAACGCGGCCATGAGGTTACGACGGCCGAGGCCCGGATGGCCTCGTCCAAGAAGATGGCGGCCCTGATGGGAGCCGTCCTGACGGCCTTCGCCATCGTCACGGCCGTCATGCAGCAGGCGAGCGGGCTGAATCTCGTCGATTTCGCGACCGGGGTCATGTGCTTCTCCTATGCGGGAATGGGCGGCGTTTTCGTCTGTGCCCTCTTCACCCGCCGGGGCAACACCCGGAGCGTCGTCGCCTCCCTCCTGATCGGGCTCCTTATCGTCCTGCTGATGCAGCCCTATGTCCTCGGACCGCTGTCCGAGGCCCTGCTCGGCCACAAGATCTCGATCGCCTGGACCTGGTGGGCGCCCATCGGCTGCCTTGTCAGTTTCTTTGTATGCTATGCCGGAAAACCTGAAAAATCACAGATATGAGACGTGTCGTTTTACAAAAGCCCGGAGAAGTCCTCTTCTTTCCGGATGTCGAAGCCCCCAGGGCGGAAGACTTGAAAGGGAATGAAATCCTGCTCGATATCATGCATATCGGAATCTGCGGAAGCGAGATCCATTCCTATCACGGGACCCATCCGAGCACGATGTATCCGGTCGTGCAGGGCCACGAGTATTCCGGCGTCGTCGCCGCCGTCGGTCCGGAAGTGACGAAGTTCCGTCCGGGAGAGAAAGTCACCTGCCGTCCCCAGCTCGTCTGCGGGAAATGCAATCCCTGCCGTCGGGGCCAGTACAATGTCTGCGAGCATCTCCGGGTCCAGGCCTTCCAGGCCGACGGAGCTGCGCAGGACTATTTCGTCGTAACGGAAGACCGCGTCGTCGCCCTGCCGGAGAATGTCTCCCTTACCTTCGGGGCGATGGTGGAACCGGTCGCCGTGGCCGCCCATGCGACCTCCCGTCCGAGGGAACTGAAGGGCAAGAACGTCATCGTCTCGGGTGCCGGGACGATCGGGAACCTCGTCGCCCAGTTCTGCATCGCCCGCGGAGCGAAGAAAGTCGTGATCACGGATGTGAGCGATTTCCGGCTGCAGAAGGCGGTCGAGTGCGGTGTAAAAGATACCCTTAATGTCGCGAAAACATCTATCGCAGAGGCGCTTCCGTCTCTTTTCGGAGAGGAAGGGTATCAGGTCGGAATCGAATGCGCCGGGGTCGAATCCTCGCTCCGGAGCCTGATGGAAACGATCGAAAAGGGGAGCGATGTCATCATCGTAGGGGTCCATTCCCATGATCCCGCCCTGAGCATGTTCTATCTCGGGGAGCATGAACTCTACCTGATCGGGTCCATGATGTACCGGCACGAAGACTACCTGAAGGCGGTCGATGAGATCTCCGCCGGACGTATCCGGCTCGAGCCTCTCATCACGAACCGTTTTCCTCTCGAGCAGTATGCCGAAGCGTACCGCTTCATCGATGCCAACCGCGAGACCAGCATGAAAGTGATGATAGACCTGTAATTATCTTTGCTATGAAGAACCTGACCCGTTTTCTGCTGACGGCCTTTTCCGCGGCCCTTCTCTCCCTCACCGCCCTAGCCCAGACCGCTTTCGAGCAGATTGCCGCGGATCCCCTGAAAGCCGGCGGCATCTACAATCTCTACAACGAGAACCCCGGACCCTGCGCTCCGGCTCCGAAAGGGTACAAGCCCTTCTATATCAGTCATTACGGCCGTCACGGCGCCCGGTACCTGAGTTCCAACTCCCAGTTCCGGCAAATCCGGGACATCCTCCTCAAGGCGAAGGAAGACGATGCCCTGACGGAAAAGGGGAAGGACTTCTGCGACCGGTACCTGAAGATGTTCCCGCTGGTCGACGGACGGGGAGGGGACCTGACTGAAGCGGGCGCCCGGGAGCACCGGGGAATCGCGCAGCGGATGATAGACCGCAATCCGCAGGTATTCAGGGGGAAACGGACCATCGACGCTCGGTCTACCGATGTGCCGAGGTGCATCATTTCGATGGACAATTTCTGCGACCAGCTGAAAAGAAACAATCCGGACCTCCGGATCGGAAAGACCGTCCGAAAAGCGGACATGGCCTTCCTGAATCCCCATTCCAAATACAATCCGGACGTGACTCCGACGGATGAGGGCTACAATAACAAGTATGCCTACTGGCAGGATGCCTACAAACAAATGTGCCGTGAGAACACGGATCCGGAAGTATTCTTCGGCCGCCTTTTCAAGGATTGGAACTATGTTTCCCGGTTCGGAAATCCGATGGATCTTGAAATCCTGCTCTACTATCTCTGCTGCGGGACGCAGTGCATGGAGAGCGAGTTCAATTTCTGGGATCTTTTCACGTTTGAGGAAAAGTGTCTGCTCTGGGAAGCGGACAGCTATCGTTTCTTCTGCTCGAAGGGACCCGATGACATCCAGGGCGGCCGTCAGTGGGCTTTCTGCTGGACCCTGGCGCAGGATATCCTGGACGACTACGACAAGGATATGGCTGAGGGAAGGGTGGCCAGGCTCCGTTTCGGACACGACATCGCGATCATGTCCTTCATGACCCTGATGGGCATCGAGGGCTGGTCGACACCCGCCCCGTCCCCGCACGATGCGAAGGATCTCTGGCAGGACTTCAACATCCCGATGGGCGCGAACATCCAGTTCATCTTCTACCGCAACCGCAGGGGACATGTCCTCGTCCGGTTCATGAACAACGAGAACGACATCCGTTTCCCGATCCCGTCGGAAACCGCTCCCTATTACGACTGGAATGCCCTCCGCACCTACATCCAGGGTCGCATCGACCTTGCCCGCCGCATCATCGCCACCACCGAAGCCCCGCCGAAGAAATAGCTCTTCCTTTTTGAATCAGGGAGTATTTCCCCGGCAAGGTCCCCCTGCCCAGAGTTCGACCTTGCCCGAGAGCCGGTGTGATCAGAATGATTGGGTGCGGCAGCGGGCGAGGACGTCCACGACGGTAAGGGTGTTGAGTGTCAGGAGGGCTCGCATGCGGGCATAGTCTCCGTCTTCGAACATCTTCTTGAAAGCTTCGAATTCGTGGCAGAGACGGTGCCAGTCCCGGTTCAGGTTGAACCGTTCGGGCTCTTTCCCCCGTACGCTGATTTCCACGGACGGGCAGGTGCTCGGAATCCCTTCGATCCGGATCCATCCGTTTTCTCCCTGGATCGTCACGCCGGAAGGACCGCCGGAATCCTTGGCCGCCGTGCAGAGCGCGACGCATCCGGGGTACTGAAGGATGACGGCTCCGGACGTGTCGACCCCGTTGAAACCCCGGTTGCAGCGGTATTCCACCGATTCGGGCCTTCCCAGCAGGTCGATGGCGAGGTGCAGGTTGTAGACGTTGAGGTCCGTCAGCGCCCCGCCCCCGCAAGCGGGATCGAAAGCCGGGGCGACTTCTCCCCGGAGGTAGGCGTCATAACGGGAGGAATACTGCGAGAAATCACTCTTGAAAAACCGGACGGGGGCGATCTCGTGGATCCTCTCCTTGACGGCCTCCCAGTTCGGGAGGTGCAGGTTGGATATCGTCTCGAAAAGGTACAGGCCCATCTCCCGGGCGAGGTCCGACAGCGATTTCGCCTCTTCGAATGTCAGGCAGAAAGGCTTCTCCAGCAGGACGTTCACCCCTTTCCGGAGCGCTCTGGCGGCATATTCGTAATGGACCGAATTCACAAGACCGATATAGACGAAATCGATCCCGGATTCAAGCATTGCGTCATAGCTGGGGGAAACGGCGGGAATCCCGAGAGTCTGCGCGCACTGCGCAGCCTTCCCGGGATTCCGTCCCCAGATGGTAACCACCTGGATTCCTGTTTCCTTCATGGCCTGTACGGCCTCCGGGATGATCTTCCCGGTTCCGGCGATACCGACCCTCATGGCTTTACTGCTCGTCAGGTCCCTGGTCCGGGCCGTTCTGAGGACCGCCCTGCGGGCCGCCCTGGCCTCCGAAAGGTCCCTGGGGACCGCCCTGCGGACCCTGGGCCTGCTGGCTCTGCTGGTACATGGCCTCGAACGCCTTGTTGAGGGCCTCGGAGTACCGTTCGATGTCCGGAATGTTCTGGCTCTTGACCGCTTCTTTCAGCAGGTTGACATTGCTTTCGACATCAGCCTTGACATTGGCGGGTACCTTGTCTCCGTTGTCCTTGAGGAACTTCTCGGCCTGGAAGCAGAGGGCGTCGGCGTTGTTGATCTTGTCGATTCGCTCCTTCTCGGCCTTGTCGGCGGCCTCGTTGGCCTTCGCCTCGTCCCGCATCCGCTGGATTTCCGCGTCGGAGAGGCCGGAAGAGGCTTCGATCCGGATGTGCTGTTCCTTCCCTGTCGCCTTGTCACGGGCGGAGACGTTCAGGATGCCGTTGGCGTCG
>JAFRUH010000005.1 GCA_017438975.1 Bacteroidales bacterium | reverse complement strand
GAAGGCTTCCAGTTCCTTCTGCTGCTTGCGCTGCGGACGGATCATGAAAAGCCACATCACGACAAAGACGAGGATCAGCATGATCCACATCGACCAGGGGTTGCCCTGAGCCGGCTGCGGCTGGGCGTCGAGGAGAATGAATAGCGTGTGCATGGTATGAATCGGTTTAATTGATTACAACAATCCTTTTCCGGCCTTGGCGATCCGGCCTTCGGCGGCACTCTCCTTGACCAGGCGATCCAGGAGGCCGTTGACGAAGGAACGGCTCTTGGGCGTAGAATAGTATTTGGAGATCTCCACATACTCGTTGATGGTCACCTTGACCGGGATTTCCGGGAAGTTCTCCGCTTCGGCAAGGCCCATGGCGATCAGGACGATGTCCGTGGTGAAGAGACGCTCGCGGTCCCAGCCGACGACGGAACCGGCCACCTTCTCGTAGTACTCGGAGAAACGTCCGAAAGCGACCTGGAGAAGCCGCTGGACGAACTGACGGTCACTGTCGGCTTTTCGGCCTTCGGCGGCGAGGATATCGCTCTGATAGAGCGGAGGAAGGGTCCACCTTCCGGTCTTGGCGATGACGTCCAGACTGCGGATGACATAGTTCAGGGCGTAGGCCAGGTCGTCGGTCCAATAGATAGACCGGTCTTCCAGCATCTGGGCGAGCGTCTCGTCATCTTCGAATTCCTCTTCGAAGATATGTTTGAACAAGGCGGTATCCTGGGCAAGGGAGACTTCAGGATCGGCCATGTATTCCGCATAGTAAGGACGGGATTTCACCCTTTCATACAGCTGGTGGACAAAAGCGTCCTCCTGCTCCCAGGAGAGTTTCTTCCGCTCGAGAAGTTTCTGGAAATCAAGGTCGGACGCCAGCAGCGGAGCCAGGGAATTCCGGACGAACTTGAGATTGGGATGGAGTTCCTCCTCGGTGGGATTGAACTTGAGGCGGGCGGCTTCCGTCCGACGGGCGGCCTCGGCGGTGAGGGGGCCAACGATGGAAAGCATCAGGAGGTAAAGGTCGCGGGTCGCCTCGCAGGAGATATCCAGGGCGGACAAGGCTTCCTTCAGGGTCATATCCCGGTTTTCAGCATAGGAATAGAGGATTTTGAAGGCCTTGATCCGCAGCATTCTTCGATTGAGCATACGTATCAAATTATTTCTACAAAGTTAGCGTTTTTTAAATAATTTCCCTACATTTGTAAAAGAAATGCAAAAGCACCAAGCCATGTACAGTGAAGATTTTGAAAGGGCGAACGCCCAGGAGAGAAACACCGAAGACGTCTACTCGAAACCGGTCCGTGCCGGCAAGCGTACCTACTTCTTCGATGTGAAGGCTACAAAAGGCAACAACGACTTTTATCTGACCATTACCGAAAGCAAGCGCCGCCAGGAGCGGGACGGGACCTTCACCTATGACAAGCACAAGATCTTCCTCTACAAGGAGGATTTCGAGAAGTTTGCCGAAGGTCTCGAGGACGCTGTCACCTTCATCCGGTCCCGGCTTCTGAAGGAAGAACCCCGCAACGACGTCTCCTTTGACGAGTTCTGACAGACGACCGGCTGCATGCGCTGCCGGTTTTTTTGCCGCTTCCCCGACCGCCTGCGGGCGGCCCCTTTGAATAACACTAAAACAAACCATTATGGATCCTCGTATTGAAAAGATTCACGGTGCTGCGGACTATGTGAAGGAAACGATGGCCGGCCGCAAGCCGGAAATCGGCATCGTCCTCGGCAGCGGACTCGGAAAACTGGCCGAACAGATCGAGAACCCGCTCGTCATACCGTACAAGGAAATTCCCGGCTTCCCCGTCTCCACGGCCATCGGCCACAAAGGGAACTTCATCGTCGGCACCCTGGGCGGCAAGACTGTCATCGCCATGCAGGGACGCATCCATTTCTACGAAGGCTACGGGATGGAAATGGTCGTCCTCCCCATCCGTGTGATGATGTCCGTCGGCATCCGGACCCTGTTCGTCTCCAACGCCGCCGGCGGCGTGAGCTTCCACCTGCACATCGGCGACCTGATGATCATCAAGGACCACATCAACCTCCTTCCCAACCCGCTGATCGGGCCGAACATGGAGGATCTGGGACCCCGTTTCCCGGACATGACCCGTCCGTACGACCCCTCCCTCATCAAGCTCGCGAAAAAAATCGCCGACGAGCAGGGCGTAACCCTCAAGGAAGGCGTGTATGTGGGCGACACCGGCCCGTCCTATGAGACCCCGGCCGAATACAAATACTACCGGCTCATCGGCGGCGATGCCGTGGGCATGAGCACGGTGCCTGAAGTCATCGCTGCCCGGCACGCGGGAGTCCCTGTTTTCGGCATCTCGGTCATCACGAACGAAGCCCACGATGACTATGCGGAAGATTATGTGAACGACGGACAGGACGTCGTGGCTGCCGCCAACGCTGCAGCCGGCCGGATGACGTCACTGATTCGAAAAATGATTGAAAACCTGTAAGTTATGGATATTTTAGGAATCATTCACGCCGCGGCCGACTATTTGACGCAGCGGCTGGAAGGACGGAAACCGGAAATCGGCATCGTCCTCGGCAGCGGACTCGGAAAACTGGCGGACGAAATCCAGGACCCGCTGGTCATTCCCTATGGGGAAATCCCGGGGTTCCCCGTCTCCACGGCCATCGGCCACAAGGGCAATTTCATCATCGGCACCCTGGGCGGCAAGACCGTCATCGCCATGCAGGGTCGGATCCACTACTATGAAGGCTACGGGATGGCCCAGGTCGTCCTTCCGATCCGCGTGATGATCAAGGTGGGCATCAGCCGCCTGTTCGTCTCCAATGCCGCCGGCGGAACCAACCTTTCCTTCCACGTGGGGGACCTGATGATCATCCGCGACCATATCAATCTCCTTCCCAACCCGCTCATCGGCCCGAACCTGGACGAGTTCGGTCCCCGTTTCCCGGACATGACCCGTCCCTACGACCCCGGCCTTATCCGGATGGCGGAAAAGCTGGCGGACCAGGAAGGCATCGACCTGAGGAAAGGTGTCTACGTGGCTGTCACCGGTCCGTGCTATGAGACGCCGGCCGAATACCGGTATTTCCGCCAGATCGGAGCGGACGCGGTTGGCATGAGTACGGTCCCTGAAGTGATCGTAGCCCGTCATTCGGACATCCCCGTCTTCGGCATGTCCGTCATCACCGACGTCGCCCACGCGACCGACGACGAGGAATACGTCACCGACGGCGAGGCCATCGTGGCGGCGGCCAATGCGGCGGCCGACAAGATGACCTTCATTTTCAAGAAGATGATTGCCAGCCTGTAGCGGAAAACGCTTTTCAGAATGCGGTAAAAAACGTGCAAATTATTCCGATAATAAAAGTTTTTTTTTAAATTTGCACGAAATAGACACCGATCCGGCGATGCTTGAGGATATCAGGAAACATATCGAAAAGCTGATTGCACTCTATGAGGCTGAGAAAGTGGAGAACGAACGTCTCCGCGAAGAGCTACGAGCGTGCAAGGAAACCGGAGAGGCCTACAGGAGACAGATCATGGACCTTGAGTCCTCGATAGAGACCCTGAAACTGACTGAAGCCTTTACCGCCGGCGGCGACCACCGCGCCGCCAAAGAGAAGATGGATCAACTGATACGGGAGATAGACAAGTGCATCTCCTATCTGGAAAGCTAGCGTATGGACCAGAAGATCAGCATCAAGATCGCCGAACGGACGTTCAACCTGACCGCCTCCTCCCCGCAGCAGGAAGAGGTCATCCGCCTGGCCGCCGACGCCATCAACCGGCGCCTGGACGGATACACACGGAAGAATCCCGGGAAATCCCTCGTCGAACTGATGTCCATGGTGGCGCTGAACGAATGCGCCTGCCGGATCTCCTTCCAACGCGACATCGACGCCCGCAAGGCCGAGGCGGAACAGCTCAGCAGTGATTTGGCGAACTATCTGACGGGCACAGGGAAACAGCAATAGAGCCGCCGCACATATCCCCTGCTGAAAACAACGTAGTACAACGTACCGAGTTTACTCAGACCAGGGATGACGGGCCCAGGTGACCCGATGCGGGGATTCCGCCGCAAGGCGGGACGTGGGATATCAGCAACTG
>JAFRUH010000028.1 GCA_017438975.1 Bacteroidales bacterium | reverse complement strand
TCCTCGAGACCTTCGGCAAACTTCTCGAAATCCTCCTTGTAGAGGAAGATCTTGTGCTTGTCGTAGGTGAAGGTCCCGTCCCGCTCCTGGCGGCGCTTGCTTTCGGTAATGGTCAGATAGAAGTCGTTGTTGCCTTTTGTAGCCTTCACATCGAATAAATAGGTACGCTTGCCGGCGCGGACCGGCTTCGAGTAGACGTCTTCGGTGTTTCTCTCCTGGGCATTCGCCCTTTCAAAATCTTCACTGTACATGGCTTTGTGCTTTAGCATTTCTTTTACAAATGTAGGGAAATTATTTAAAAAACACTAACTTTGTAGAAATAATTTGATACGTATGCTCAATCGACGAATGCTGCGGATCAAGGCCTTCAAAATCCTCTATTCCTATGCTGAGAACCGGGATATGACCCTGAAGGAAGCCTTGTCCGCCCTGGATATCTCCTGCGAGGCGACCCGCGACCTTTACCTTCTGATGCTCTCCATCGCGGGACCCCTCACCGCCGAGGCCGCCCGCCGGACGGAAGCCGCCCGCCTCAAGTTCAATCCCACCGAGGAGGAACTTCATCCCAATCTCAAGTTCGTCCGGAATGCCCTGGCTCCGCTGCTGGCGGACGATCCTGATTTCCAGAAACTGCTCGAACGGAAGAAACTTTCCTGGGAGCAGGAGGACGCTTTCATCCACCAGCTGTACGAGAATGTGAAATCCCGTCCGTACTATGCGGAATACATGGCCGTGCCGGAGGCCTCCCTCGCCCAGGACGTCGCCCTGTTCAAGCACATCTTCGAAGAGGAGTTCGAAGACGACGGGACGCTCGCCCAGATGCTGGAGGACCGTTCCATCTATTGGACCGACGACCTGGCCTATGCCCTGAACTGTGTCATCCGCAGCCTGGATGTCATCGCCAAGACAGGAAGATGGACCCTGCCCCCGCTCTACCAGAGCGACATGCTGGCTGCCGAAGGCCGGAAGGTCGACAGTGACCGCCAGTTCGTCCAGCGTCTCCTCCAGGTTTCCTTCGGGCGTTTCTCCGAGTACTATGAGAAGGTGGCCGGTTCCGTCGTCGGGTGGGACCGCGAACGCCTCTTCATCACGGACATCGTCCTGATCGCCATGGGCCTCGCCGAGGCGGAGAATTTCCCGGAGATCCCGGTCAAGGTGACCATCAACGAGTACGTGGAGATCTCCAAATTCTACTCCACGCCCAAGAGCCGCTCCTTCGTCAACGGCCTCCTGGACCGTCTGGTCAAGGAAAGTGCCGCCGAAGGCCGGATCGCCAAGGCCGGAAAAGGTTTGTTGTAACATAAAAAATCGATTTATACCATGAACACGCTTTTCATTCTCCTCGACGCCCAGCCGCAGCCGGCTCAGGGCAACCCCTGGTCGATGTGGATCATGCTGATCCTCGTCTTTGTCGTGATGTGGCTTTTCATGATCCGCCCGCAGCGCAAGCAGCAGAAGGAACTGGAAGCCTTCCAGAACTCCCTCAAGAAGGGTGACAAGGTCGTGATCGGCAACAGCGGCATTTTCGGCGAGGTGGTCGAGGTGGGCGACAAGACCGCCCTTGTCCGCGTGGACGGAGACACCAAGCTCCGCGTTTCCAAGCAGGCCCTCGTGAAGGATTATTCCGAGAGCCAGCAGTAATTCCGTGAAACGGAGGAAGTCCCGGCTGAACCTGCACGGGAGGGAGGGCCTTCTGCTGGTTACCTCCCTCCTGCTTGCGATGGTGATCTGGTTGCTGAGCAATCTTTCGCGGGATTACTCGGGCGTGATCAGCGTACCCGTCGTCGCCGAGTGCAACATTCCGGGACACAGCAATGTATCTTCGAACCAGGCGATGGTCTCCGCCCGTTGCCGTGCTTCGGGTTTCCGCCTGCTGGGTGAAAGTTTACGGCAGGGGAAGCGTCCGGTCCAGGTGAGGATCTCCCGTTCCGACATCCGTCCGGGCGGGGGAGACCGCTATTACCTTTCCGGCAATGCGAAGAACTCCTACCTGGAACAGTTCTTCGGCGATGCCGTCGCGGTGGAAGCCTTCATCTCCGACACGCTTTCCTTCACCTTCCCGGCGGTGAACCATAAGAAAGTCCCTGTCCAGCTGGCCGGTGACGTCTCTTACCGCAGCCAGTACATGGCGTCCGGACCGATGCGCCTGTTTCCGGACTCGGTGACCGTCTATGGCGAGCCGGGGCGGCTGGACATCATTGACCACGTCTCCACGGCGCCCCTGCTGCTGGATGATGTCCACGAAAGCCAGCACGGACTGCTCCGGCTACGTCCGGTCAAGGGAATCCGGTTCTCCGATGCGGAAGTCAGCTACGAACTTCCGGTCGCCCGGTATGTCGAGGTCCGCTCCACCCTTCCGGTCTCTGTCGACGGCGTCCCTGCCGGCCGCCAGCTGCAGGTTTTCCCCTCCCAGGCTACCGTCATCCTCCATTGTATTTTCCCCGTCGGGCGGGATCCTTTCGAGTCTTTCCGCCTGTCCATCGACTACAGGGATTTCGTATCTTCCCTGTCCGGCCGTTGCATACCGCGTGCGGACAAGCTTCCGCCCGGCGTCCTGGATTACCGGGTCGTTCCCGAGATCTTCGACTGTATCGAAACGGATTGACCCATGAAGACCGTCATCCTCACCGGCGGAATGGGGAGCGGGAAATCCGCCGTCTGCCGCTATCTTTCCTCCCGGGGAGTCCCCGTCTATGACTCTGACGCGCGGACCAAGTCCCTCTATGACCGGGATCCTTCCCTGGTGCTGAAGATGGAACAGGTCCTGAAGGTTTCCCTCCGGGATGCGGAAGGACGCCTGGACCGCCGCCGCCTGGCCGGTGTCATCTTCCCGGATCCGGTTGCCAGGTCCCTGGTGGAATCGGTCGTCCATCCGGCCGTCCTGGAGGATTTCAAGCGCTGGAAACGCTGGCATCGTCCCGGGGGATGGACCTATGGCTCCGTCCCTTTCGTCGTCCTGGAATCGGCCATCATCCTTTCCTGTCCGGTATTTGACGGGGTGGGGGACAAGGTCGTGTTCGTCGATGCCCCGGAGGATGTCCGGGTCCTCAGGTCCGTCGAGCGGGACCATTCCGATCCTGCCGCCGCCCTCCGGAGGATCCGGCAGCAGTCTTTCGACCTTTCCCGCGTGGATGCCGTCATCCGGAACGCCGGTTCCCTGGAGGAGCTTTCCGCGGAGACCGACCGGGTATTTCTGAATTTATTCCTATATTTGTAAGTTAAATGACAATTGATACCAAGATGAAAACCGATCTGACAAAAATCCTTTCCGTCCGCGGACAGCGCGGTCTTTTCAACTATATCGCCCAGTCCCGCAACGGTGCCATCGCTGCTTCCCTCCGGGACGGCAAGCGGACGAATTTCGCCGCAAACAGCGGCATTACGACCCTGGCCGACATTTCCATCTACACGATGGAGGGTGAGGTGAAGCTCAAGGACGTGTTCCTGAAGATCCAGTCCGTGCTGGGCGACGCCGACGCCCCTGCGTCCAAGGCTGCCCCCGAGGAGCTGAAGGCCCTGTTCGAAAAGGCCCTGCCCGACTATGACGCCGACCGTTTCTATGTCTCCCACATGCGCAAGGTGGTCGACTGGTATAACGAGTTGAAGCAGTTCGCCTCCCTCGATTTTGTCGAGGAAGAGGCCGGAGAGGAGCCTGCACCCGAAGCTTAAGCGATGCCTACCCTGCAGGTCATAACCCTGGGGTGTTCCAAGAATACGGTCGACACGGAGCATCTCCTTTATCAGGTACGGAAATCCTATGACATCGTACCGGAGGGGGAGGTATGCCCCGTGGACGTCCAGCTCATCAATACCTGCGGCTTCATCGGCGATGCGAAGGAACAGTCCATCCAGACGATCCTCGCCTCCGTGCAGCGGAAGAAGGCCGGCGAGATCGGCCGTCTGCTGGTTTTCGGCTGCCTGTCCCAGCGGTACCGGAAGGACCTGCCGGACCTGATTCCGGAAGTGGACGGCTGGTTCGGAGCCCGGGAACTGGACCCTGTCGTCCGTGCCCTGGGTTGTGAACCGGACCCCTCCTCCAGCCATCGCCGGGTGCTGACGGACGGGCGCCATCCCTATGCCTATCTCAAGATCTCGGAAGGCTGCGACCGGCGCTGCTCCTATTGCGCCATCCCCCTGATCCGCGGGCCGCACCGGTCCGTTCCGATGGAAACCCTGGTGAAGGAAGCCGAAGCCCTGGCTGCGGAAGGAATCCGGGAACTCGTCGTCATCGCCCAGGACACCACCTATTACGGCCTGGACCTGTACGGTAAAAGGTGCCTGGCGGAACTGCTCCGGAAGCTTTCCGCCGTAGAGGGCATCGAGTGGATCCGCATCCATTATTCCTACCCCGCCGATTTCCCGGAAGACGTGCTGGACGAGATGGCGGACAATCCCAAGGTCTGCCGTTACATGGACATCCCGCTCCAGCATATCGACGACAAGGTGCTGGACAAGATGCACCGGCATGTGGACGGAGCCTGGACCAGGGAATTGATCCGCCGGATGCGTGCGCGTGTCCCGGGTGTGGTGCTGCGTACCACCATGATCGTCGGCCATCCCGGCGAGACCCCTTACGCTTTCAAGCGGCTGCTCCAATTCCTGGAGGAAGCCCGTTTTGAACGGCTGGGCGCCTTCCCTTATTCCGAAGAGGAGGGAACGTACGGGGCCGGGCATTTCCCCGATTCCGTGAGCCCCCGGACCAAGAAAAACCGGCTGGACCGCCTGATGGAACTTCAACGTGGCATTTCTCTTGCATATAACCTCTCGCGCGTGGGGACGGAAGTCCGCGTCCTGGTGGACGACTTTGTCGACGGAATCCTCGTATGCCGCAGCGAATTCGAAAGTCCGGAGGTGGACGGAGAGATCTTGGTGAAGTACGATCCGGAGAAATTCGACGGTGTCGAGCCTTATTCCCTGGTCGGCAGTTTCATCCGGGTCCGGGCCGTTTCCGCGGATGAGTATGATTTGACCGCTGAACTAGTCGAGTTATGAGAAGATCCATCCTGATTGCGGGCCTTTTCGCCCTTTCGCTGGCGGCGTGTTCGCCCCAGACCCTGACGATGAACGTAGAGATGCGCCATCCGTCCAAATCCGGCATCGACCTGTCCCGGAAGACGATGTCCATCGTCTATATGGATGCCGGCACGGCGGACACCACTTTCAGCAATCTCGTGGCGTCCAGCCTGGCCCGCAGCCTGGAGGCCGATTATTTCCGGGGAGAGGAAGCCATCGGCGTGTACAAGATCCCCACTGACTCCATTGACGTGGACCTGATGCACCGCCTGGTGATGGACACCGGGGACGATGTCATTTTCCTGCTGGGAGTCCCTTCTTTCGGCGAAGTCGCCCTGGCCGACCCCGTCGCCGTCAGGAATGCCCGGAATGTGGATTCCGCTTTCGTCTCCCAGGCCCAGATCCCTTACAACGCCCGGCTGTATGTTTACGACAGCATGGGCAAGACGGACGAAGTCAACGGTTTCCGGGGCTCGAGCATCCTCCGGGTTCCTGTATACAGCAATGGCGGCCTCACGAAGGAGACCCTTGCCGAAAAAGCCGTCCGGAACAAGGATGCCGGGGCCGAAATGGTCGGGACCCAGATGAGCAACCGTTTTACCCCCACCTGGAAGACGGAAAGTTATAGTCTGTACTATTTTGAAACCTTCAACGACGAATGGGTGAAGGCTGCCATGTATGCCTATGACTACCGTTGGAAGGAGGCTGCCGACATCTGGATGGGATTTGTCAATGCCAACAACATGGAAAAGCGTGCCTGTGCCTGCTATGACCTTGCGCTCGCTTTCTATATGATGGGAGACTTGAATATCGCGACCAAGTGGCTGGACCGGGCCGATGAAAACGCCGCCCTCAGCCTGTCGCCGGGGCTCCGGAAGCGGATCGAGGCACGCAAATAGCGTTATTGAGTAACGAATAAGAAAAGAAAGACACTGGGGTCGGGCGACTTTTTTTCGGAGCCCGACCCCAGTGTCTTTCTTTATCCTCGTTACACATAGATCCTTCCCTCTCGCATCCTTAATCCTCCAGCGCGTCGGCAAGAATCGAAATCGGATTCTTGACCGTATAGCCCGTGGACATTTCCAGCTGCCATTTGCAGGTTTCGCAATCGCAGGCAACGAAGTCGGGATTGACGGAACGGATCTGGTCGAAGAGCGGTTTCCCGATGGCCTGGGAGGCCTCGTAATTCTCTTTCTTGAAGCCGTAGGTGCCGGAGATGCCGCAGCAGTTGGAATCAAGCAGGGTGAACTCCACCCCCGGAATCATCTTGAGCAGTTCGTAGGAGAAGATTCCCCATCCGAGTTTCTCCAGATGGCAGGGGGTATGATAGGCGATCCGGGCGCGATAGTTTTCCTTGAAGCGGAGTTGCGCGGCTCCTGACTCGATGAGTTGGTAGATGTAGCGCGTCGCCAGGATGATGGAATCCCGGACGGAGGCATTGTCCACCTTGAGCAGTTCGGGATACTCGTCCCGCAGGGTCATCGTACAGGTGGAAGAGGTGGTGAGGACCGTCAGGCCGGCGTCGACGGCTTTCTGGAGGGCCTGGACATTGTGTGCGGCGTTCCTGGCGGCTTTCTGGGACATGCCGTTGGCGATGAGGGCGACACCGCAGCATTTCTCTTTCTCCAGGAGCTGGACGCCAATCCCCAGGGCGTTCATCACCTTGACGAAGTCCTTTCCCAGCTGGGGATAATTGTAATTCGCATAGCAGCCGTGGAAATAGGCGACCTGTTTGGGGAACTTGGCCTGCTCCTTGGCCCTGCGTTTGAGCCAGCCCTCGAAACTC
>JAFRUH010000027.1 GCA_017438975.1 Bacteroidales bacterium | reverse complement strand
TGATCTCGATGACGGATGCCAGCAGTCGATGAGACGGAGGTGGATATTGCTTTGACTAAAACTCGCTCGAAAAAACGACATGGGCGGAGAGGAAAAAAGGAAGGTGACCAATAATCACTTATTAGTCACCTTCTTTTGCGAGCCACAGTCTCGATTGAGGGGGCGGCCCCCCTCAAACACCCCTGCGTCGCTCCGCTCCGATAAAAGATCCAGTGATGGGGACTTTTTTTGTGAGCAATGGCCTAAATGGTTCCGCTTCCGATGAGTTCGTCACCGTCGTACCAAACGGCGAACTGGCCGGGAGTGATGCCGCGCTGGGCACGGTCGAAGAGGATGAAAAGCCCGTTGTCGCGCCGGGCCAGCGTCGCTCCCTGAAGCGGCTGGCGGTAACGGATCCGGACCCGGTAGCGGCGGATCTCCCCGGGGACCATCTCAAGGTCTTTACGAAGCCAGCGGATCTCGTCCGGGGCTACCCTCAGGCAACTGCGGGAAAGCCCCTTGTGCCCGTGGCCCTCCCCTACGTAGATGATGTTCCGGTCGATATCGGTCGCGATGACGAAGAGGGATTCCTTGTGGCCGCCGATATTCAGGCCTTTCCGCTGCCCTATCGTATAGAACTGCGCCCCCTCGTGGGTCCCGATGATCTTGCCCGAAGGATTCTCCTTGAACCGCGTCTTCCGGACATGCTTTTTTCCGCTCCGGTAGGTCTCGGTTTCGAAGCGGATGTCATAGGGGACCGGTTCGGAGAGACGCAGCCACTGCTCATCGGTCAACGCGGCGAGCCGGACGGGATCATAGGGACTCTCCCCCAGCGGTTCCCCGTCCGAGGTCAGGTACTTCACTTCCGGAGCATAGGGAGCGATCAGGCAGGGTTCCGTTCCAGGAAGGGCGAGGGACCGAAGGGTCTCCGCGAGGAAGCGATACTGCGCATTCTCAGCATAATAGGCATCATAAACTTCCACGACATCGCCTTCCGCGCTGCGGAGTTTCTGCTTCAGGAAAGTAGGAAGGTCCACCTTTCCTACGAAACAGATCCCCTGGGAGTCTTTTTTGTCCGCGGAGGGCAGGTCGGCCTCTTTCGCAAGGGCGCGGACCTGGGGTTTCGTCATACCACCGATCGGGAAGAGCGCCTTTGAGAGCTGGTCCGGGGTCAGCTGGCAGAGGAAATAGGACTGGTCCTTGTTCGGGTCCGCTCCTTCCAGCAGCCGGAAGACGGGCCCGCCTTCCGGAGAAAGGGCGGGGTTTCCGGAGGCATCCAGCAGCGGCTCCTTCCGGCAATAATGGCCTGTTGCGACATAGTCCGCCCCGTATTTTTCAGCGATTTTCAGGAAGGCGTCGAACTTGATCTCCCGGTTGCAGAGGACGTCCGGATTCGGCGTCCGCCCCCGGGCGTACTCGTCGAACATATAGTCCACGACCCGCTGCCGGTACTCCCGGGAAAGGTCCACGAAATAGAACGGAATCCCGATCTTCCGGGCGACCATCTCGGCAATGAAACGGTCTTCCTCCCACTCGCAGTCCCCGTGCAGGGTCGCGTCCGCGTCGTGCCAGTTCTGCATGAACATGGCGAAGACGTCGTATCCCTGCCGTTTCAGCAGCAGGGCGGCGACGCTCGAATCCACTCCACCGGAGAGGCCGACGCAAACTTTGATATGGGACTTGGATTCCACTTGCCCGATTTTTGCATGCAAATTTAATGTTTTTGCAAAATAATTCCTATATTGCAGCATCATGACCAATAGACATTTATCCATAGACTATATCGAATACTCCTCCCTGGAAGAGATGGAACCGGCCGACCGCGAACTGGTCCTCGCCGCCATCGAAGCAAAAGAGGGATCGTATTCCCCATACTCCAAATTCCAGGTCGGAGCTGCCCTCAGGCTCGAGGACGGGATGATCATCAAGGGAGCCAACCAGGAAAACATCGCCTACCCTTCCGGCCTCTGTGCGGAGCGGACGGCCATGTTCTATGCCGGGGCGAACTACCCGGACAAGGCCTTCGACACACTCGCCGTCGTCGCGAGCGACCACGGGATCATGTGCGAAAGCCCCGCGACCCCCTGCGGCGCCTGCCGGCAAGTCATGGCCGAATACCAGAAAAAATTCAAGAGGCCCCTGAAGATCATCCTCGCCGGATCGAAACGCATCTACAAGTTCTCCAAGACGGAAGACCTGCTGCCCTTTATTTTTGACAGTTTGAAAGTATAGATATTTTGGTGGTCCGGAAAAAATGACTACCTTTGCGACGGGAAAGTCTTACACGACCAGCTCCCTCTGAATTCCCCCAGGGCCGGAAGGCAGCAAGGGTAGGAGGTCGTAGCGGTGCGATGTAATCAGCTTTCCCTTTTTTTATGGAAATACCTCCTCTATGCATCCAGTAGCCATTTATACCCTGACCTCCTCCCTCCACGACGAATCGTCCGTCTCCGCCATTACCGACCGGTTTCTGGGGGACATCTTCCCGGAAGGAGGATACGATTACCGCGGTTCCGACTTTACGCTCTTCGGGGACCATCCCGCCGACCTGATCTTCGTCCGGACCGGCGGGACGGAAGGCATCTTCAGGGAGATCCTTCCGGGCCTTCTCGACGCGGGAATCCGCCGTTTCAACCTGCTGACCTCCGGGAAAAGCAATTCCCTCGCCGCTTCGATGGAAATCCTGTCCTTCCTCCGCCTGCAGGGGCTCCAGGGCGAAATCCTCCATGGAAAGCCCGGCCTTGTCCGGGAGCGCATCGAAGGGCTCGTGCGGGTTGAAGAGGCCCTCGAGCGTCTTCGTTCGACCTGTCTCGGCGTCATCGGAAAACCTTCCGACTGGCTGATCGCAAGCGGCACGGACTACCAAAAGGTCTATGACAGGCTGGGGATCTGGCTGGAAGACATTCCAATGGAAGAACTTCTCGATGCCATCAAGGGCGTTCCCCCGGGCGACTCCCTTCCCGAAAAGGAATGCGCATCGGAGGTCAGGGCCGCCTGGCCTGGCGCCGTCCGGATCCACGAAGCCCTGAAAACCCTGATCGTAAACCACAATCTCCAGGGCCTGACGCTCCGCTGTTTCGACCTTCTCGGGGCCGTAGGCAATACCGGATGCCTCGCCCTCGCCCGCCTCAACGCAGAAGGGATTCCCGCAGGCTGCGAAGGGGATATCCCGGCCCTCCTGACTATGACGATCGCCCTCGCGGCGACCGGATATACCGGATTCCAGGCGAATCCGTCCCGGATCGATCCCGAAACGGGCGAAATCGTCCTGGCCCATTGCACGGTTCCCCTGAACCTCGTCACGGATTACGGACTCGACACCCATTTCGAATCCGGAATCGGCGTCGGAATCCGGGGACGGTTCCCGGAAGGCCCGGTGACCGTTTTCAAGGTCTCGGGCGACCTGGAGCGCAGTTTCATCGCGGAAGGGGAACTGGTCCGGAACCTTTCCGAACCGGACCTCTGCCGGACCCAGGTCGTCGTCCGGCTGGACCCGTCGGACACCGCATACTTCCTCCACGACCCGATCGGGAACCATCATATCGTCCTTCCCGGCCGCCGCAAAGCCCTTCTGTCAGCAATCCTGAAACGAATCTGAATGTCCCATGGCTGATATCATCCTCGGCATAGAATCGTCCTGCGACGACACCTCGGCCGCCGTCATCCGCGACGGCTGGCTGCTCTCCAATGTCATCGCCAGCCAGCAGGTCCACAAGGACTATGGCGGCGTCGTTCCGGAACTGGCCTCCCGGGCCCACGAACAGAACATCGTTCCCGTCGTGAGCCAGGCCCTCGAAAAGGCCGGCGTCAAGGCCTCGGACCTGACGGCCATCGCCTTTACGCGGGGCCCCGGCCTGCTCGGATCCCTGCTCGTCGGCACCTCTTTCGCGAAAGCCCTCTCGCTCTCGCTGGACATCCCGATGGTCATGGTCAATCACCTGCAGGGCCATATCCTGGCGAATTTCATCCGGGAGCCCGGCAAACCGGTCCGGGAACCGTCCTTCCCCTACCTCTGCCTGCTGGTTTCCGGGGGCAACTCCCAGATCGTCAAGGTATCCGGACCGCTGGAGTATGAAATCCTCGGACAGACGATCGACGACGCCGTCGGAGAGGCCTTCGACAAATGCTCCAAGATGATGGGCCTCGGCTATCCCGGGGGGCCGGTCATCGACAGGCTGGCGAAAAACGGGGACCCGAAACGGTTCCAGTTCGCCAAGCCCCATATTCCGGGCTTGGATTACAGCTTCAGCGGCATCAAGACTTCCCTTCTCTATTTCGTACGGGACCGGCTGAAAGAAGATCCGGAGTTCATGGAAAAGAACAAGGAAGACATCTGTGCCAGCTTCCAGAAGACCTTGATCGACATCCTGATGGACAAACTCATCAAGGCGTCCAAGCAGACCGGAATCCGCGAGATTACGATCGGAGGCGGCGTCTCCGCCAACAGCGGACTCCGCGACCGGATTGAAGCGGAAGGGAAAAAACGGGGCTGGAAAACCTACCTGCCGGAATTCAAGTTTACAACAGACAATGCGGCAATGATCGCAATCGCGGGGTGGTTCCATTACCTGGCCGGCGAGCGGACCCCGCTGGATGTCGCTCCGGTCTCCAGGATGGCTGACTTCTAAAGGAAACAACTGGGAATGAAAGAATTCGAGATAACGAAAAAGCTCGGGAAGGAGCTGACGGAAGGAGAGATCCGGGAAGCCGCCGCCAAAGCGCTCGGAGTCCGGCCGGAGAAGGTCGGTGAAACCCGGATCGTCCGACGTTCAATCGACGCCCGGCAGGATATCCTCTATCGATACCGCATCCAGGCAGCCCGGGAAGGAGAAGCGCTCGAAAAGTACTCCCTTCCCCCCTATCGGGACGTCAGGGGAGCCGTGCCGGTGGTCATTGTCGGAGCCGGTCCGGCCGGCCTTTTCGCCGCGCTCAAGCTGCTGACCCTGGGTTTCAGGCCCATCCTGCTGGAGCGGGGAAAAGACGTCCACCGCAGAAAGGCAGACATGGCGAAACTGTCCACGACCGGCGTGATCGACCCGGACTCGAATTACTGCTACGGCGAGGGCGGGGCCGGCGCCTTTTCGGACGGAAAACTGTTCACCCGCTCTTCCAAGCGGGGCGATATCCGGGAGGTCCTGCACCAGCTGGTCCTTTTCGGGGCCGATCCCTCCATCCTCATCGACGCCCATCCCCATATCGGGACGGACCGGCTTCCCGGCGTCGTCGAGAATATCCGCAACTGCATCACGGAGCACGGCGGAACCTATCATTTCGACTCCAGGGTCATTGACATCCTGCCCTCGGAAGGTGGGTTCGAGGTAACCGCCGTCCACCCCGAAACCGGGGAAAAGACCGTCTACAAAGCCGCAAAGGTCATCCTCGCGGCCGGTCACTCCGCGCGGGACATCTATGAGCTCTTCGACCGGAACGGATGGTCGCTCGAAGCGAAGGGATTCGCCCTCGGGGTACGCGTGGAGCACCCTCAGTGGATGATCAACCAGATCCGATATCACGGGAAATACCAGCCTTTCATGCCGACGGCGGAATACTCCTTCGTCCAGCAGGTCGACGGAAGGGGCGTCTTTTCCTTCTGCATGTGCCCCGGAGGCATCCTCGTCCCCTCCTCCACGGAAGCGGAGACGGTCGTCCTCAACGGGATGTCCAATTCCCAGCGGAATTCCAAATGGGCCAATGCGGGGGTCGTCGTCCAGATCGAACCCGGGGATGAACCCGAGGAATACCGGGAAGCGGGTCATTTCTCGCTCCTGAACTTCCAAAGGGACGTCGAACGGTCCATGTACAGGTGGTGCGCGCAAAAGGGAGAAGGACATCCGCTCCGGACGCCCGCCCAGCGGATGAAGGATTTCTGCCGGGGAATCGTCTCGGAGTCCCTTCCGAAGACATCCTATCATCCTGGAGCCCTTTCCGCACCGCTCCACGAACTGCTGCCCGCCGCGGTAGCCTCCCGTTTACGCAAGGCCTTCCCGCAGGTGGACCGCCAGATGCACGGTTACTATACCAACGACGCCCTCCTTCTCGGGGTCGAATCCCGCACCTCGTCTCCCGTCCGCATGCCCCGCGACCCGGAGACACTGGAACACATCGATGTTCCCGGACTGTATCCCTGCGGGGAAGGCGCCGGCTATGCGGGAGGCATCGTTTCCTCCGCCCTGGACGGGATCAATTGCGCCGATAAGATCGCCTCGGTCACAAAGTGACCGCAAAGGATACGGAGTCCGTCAGATTTTTACTATATTTGTAAATTGATGAGAAAGGCTCTGAAAATAACGCTCCGGATCCTGGCGGCAGTTCTTCTGATACTGCTGTTGCTGCTGTTCGCCGTCCAGTTCCCTCCCGTCCAGACTTTTCTCGCCAAGAAGGCCGTTTCCGCCCTGGAAAAGAACATCGACGGAGAAATATCAGTCGGCAGCGTCAGCATCAGGCCGGTCAACGCCGTCATCCTCAAGGATGTCCTCATCGTGGACAAGCATCCTTGCACCGATACCGCCGGAACTTCCCTTCCGGTCGTCGACACTTTCGTCCGCGCGGGTTATATCGCGGCGACCCTTTCCGTAAAGAACCTGCTCTCGGGCGGCGGGGTCCATATCAAGCGTGCGGTCATCAAAGATGCCGAATTCAACCTGACGACGGAACGGGATTCGCTGGGGGAATCGACCTCCAACCTGGCCCGGATCTTCCATCTGGCAAAGAATGACGATGCTCCTGAGGATACCGGAAACCTTTTCGACATAGACCGGTACGATATCGAGAACTTCACCTTCCGCCTCTCCAATTTCGGACTCGCACGTTCCTACCGGGAGGAAGGACGCGTGATCCCGAAAGACGCAATTGATTGGAACAACCTGGAAATCAAAGCGGACGCGAAAGGAAGGAATCTCCGTTTCTCCCACAGCATCATGTCCGGAACGGCCGACAAGGTTCGGATCCGGGAAAAGAGCGGGTATACGGCAGAGCTTTCCGGATTCGCCAGGGTCGGCGTAGGTGAGACCCTGATCAAGGGCCTCCGGCTCAAGGACAGTTTCTCCAACCTCGACATCGACCGGCTCCAAATGAGCTATAAGGATGTCAGCGCCTTCTCCAATTTCCTGGAGGATGTCCGGATCCGGGGCGATATCAAGCCGTCCCTCCTGGACATGCGTTCCATCCGCTATTTCGCTCCCGGCCTCAAGGGTAATACGTTCCGGGCGGATATCCAGGGCAGCGTCGACGGACCGGTCAGCGACCTGCAGGTCAGCCGGATCGCCTTCAAGGATTCCGGCAGTCAGGTCAGCGGAATGATTTCCGGACGCGTCTCGGGGCTCCCGGACGTCACCGGGATGAAGACCGATTTCGAGGTCAAGAACCTTGCTTTCACCTCCGACGGCCTCGGAAAACTGATCCATGAATGGGCCCCGGGCGTGACGGTGGACCTCGGGAAGATAGCCCCGGGGAAGACACTGACTTTCAATGGGAAAGGGAAAGGTCCGGTCAACAACGTCCATATTGACGGCACCCTCGCATCCCCCTCCCTCGGAGAGGCGGTCGCCAATCTGGACATCCGCCACCTCCTCGATCCCGGAAAGGATATGGCCATAAAAGGACGGATCCGGACGATGGATCTCGACCTCGGCCCGATCATCGGGACCGACGCCGTACGCCAGCTCACCCTCGAGACCCGCCTGGGGGCGACCCTCGCGAAAAAAGGTCCCGAGGTCGTCATCGATTCCCTCCGGATCTCCCGCCTCAACGCTCTCGGGTACGATTATTCGGACATATGGGCCACGGGGACCTACTCGAACGAAGCTTTCGACGGCCGGATCGTCTGCCACGACAAGAATCTGAATTTCATCCTCCAGGGCCTCTTCAACCTCTCCAGTTCGACCAAGAACGCCGCCTATCAGTTCTATGCGAACGTGGGATATGCAGACCTGAACGCCCTCAACATCGACAAGCGGGGAAAATCCAAGGTGTCGTTCCGAACCAACGCCGACTTCATGTATGTCAACAAAGAAGACATCATCGGTGACATCAGCGTGGCCGACCTGATCCTCGAGAACGAGGACGGACGCCACGATATCGGCAATATCTCGATCCTCTCCCATTCCAACGACGAAGTCCACCGGATCAGGCTCAACTCCTCTTTCGCGGACGGAACCTATCTCAGTTCAAAGTCCATTTTCAAGATGGCGAAGGATATCCGCAACCTGACCCTGGACAAGGAACTCCCCGCCCTCTCCGGAAAGGACGCCTCCATCTGGGACGGAACGACCTATGACCTGGCCCTGAATTTCCACGATTCGAGGGACCTCCTGTCCTTCGCCCTGCCCGGGCTTTACATCGCCGACAGTACCGCGGTACGGCTGAAAATCGCTTCCGACGGAGTCCTGAAGGGGAACGTCCGCTCCGGACGGCTCGCTTTCGGGAATAACTATGTCAAGCGGCTCAGCCTCGACCTGGACAACAGCGGGAACGGCCTCGTCGGCACGTTCACGAGTCCGGAAATCAATGTCGCCGGCATCCAGTTCCATGAAAACAGCGGTTCCCTCTTCGCAGAGGACAACCGGGTAGGAATCAGCTACAACTACAGGAACGGGGATGAAGATAACGGTTCCGTCTACCTGAACGGGGATTTCCTGCGTGACGAGGCCGGGATTCTCTCCCTGACCGCCCGCGCCCTTCCTTCGCAGATCACCTACGACGGAAAGACCTGGGAACTGCATTCCGACGATATCTGCTTGAAAGACAAGAACCTGGACATCCATCAGCTGCGTGCCTTCTGCGAAGACCAGACCCTTCTGGTCGACGGCGGCCTGTCTCCCGGAAAAGCGGACACGCTGACCGTCAAAATGGAAAAATTCGACCTTTCGATCGCCAATTCCCTGATTCCGATGAAAATGGACATCCGGGGGAAAGCGACCGGAAAAGCGTTCCTCATCTCCCCGTCCAAGCCTCAGCCGGGAATGCTCGTGAACCTTATCTGCGACTCTACGGCCATCGCCGGACATCCAGCCGGACAGATCCGCCTGGAGAGTTCCTGGAACGAGGAAGCCAAGCGGTTCGATATCCTGGCGAAGAACGACCTTGACGGACATAACAACTTCGATATCAACGGATTCTTCCGGCCATCCGACCGGAATCTCGATATCCTGGCCCAGATGGACGGGTTCAACCTCGGCTACGCCGCTCCTGTTCTCGAGAGCGTATTCAGCCGTACGGAAGGCCTTCTCGACGGCAAGTTCCGCCTGAAGGGCCCGCTCAACAAACTTGACATTTCCAGCGAAGATGCGGCGATCCGGGACGGACTCCTCAAGATCGGGTTCACGAATGTAGCATACCGGGTCTCCGGTCCGGTATCGGTCGACCGGGACGGACTCAAGTTCCTCAATATGGACCTGACGGACGGACAGAAAGGAAAGGGCACCCTCTCCGGAGGCATCCGGTTCCATGACCTTTTCCAGGACCCGAGGCTGGATGTCCTTGTCCGGATGCAGGAAATGCTCGCCCTCGACCTGACCGGCGCGATGAACAGCACCTTCTACGGAACCGTTTACGGAAGCGGCAGGGTGGCCGTTACCGGGCCATTCGAGAATGTCCTCATCAACGTCGACGCGACGACCGACCGGCAGGGCGACCTCCATATTCCCCTCGGGAACAGCGTATCGAACAAATCGATGGACCTGCTGACGTTTACGGAAGAGGAGAAGGAAGTCTATATCGATCCGTATGACTTGATGATGCAGCGCTTTACCTCGACGCGGAAAAAGTCCTCCGACCTAGGTGTCAAACTGAGGATCCGGGCCACGCCGGACGTGACCGCCCACGTCGAAATCGACAAGGCTTCAGGCAGCGGACTGACCGGACAGGGATCCGGGACCATCGAAATCGAGACCCGGACGAGCAACGAACTCTTCACCATCAACGGAGATTACACCCTGACCTCCGGCAACTTCAAATTCTCCGCCCTCGGAATCGTGAACCGGGACTTCACCCTCCAGAACGGAAGTTCGGTGCGTTTCAACGGAGACATCATGGACTCCGACCTGAATATCGACGGGCTCTACGTGACCAAGGCGTCCCTGGCGAACCTCCTCGCGGATGAAACCGCCGCGACGACCCGGCGTACCGTCAACTGCGGAATCAAGATCACGGACAAGCTCCGGAACCCGCAGGTCAAGTTCTCCATCGACATCCCGGACATAGACCCGACGACCCAGGCCCTGGTTTCCAGCGCCCTCAACACCGAGGACAATATCCAGAAACAGTTCGTCTACCTGCTGGTGGCGAACAGCTTCCTTCCCAGCGAGCAGTCCGGAATCGTCAACAATTCCAGCAGCATGCTCTACAGCAATGTCTCGAGCATCATGGCAGGGCAGCTCAACAATATCTTCCAAAAGCTCGACATCCCGCTCGACCTCGGGCTCAATTACGAGTCCACGGAGCAGGGAGCCGACATCTTCGACGTCGCCCTCTCGACCCAGCTGTTCAACAACCGGGTCATCGTCAACGGCACGATCGGAAGCCGTCAGTACGGGACGGCGGGGACCACGGACGAAGTCGTCGGAGACCTCGACATCGACGTCAAGATGAACCGTCCCGGAACCCTCCGGCTGAACCTGTTCTCCCATTCCGCAGACAAATACACCAATTACCTGGACAACAGTCAGCGGAGCGGCGCCGGTATCGCCTACCAGCGGGAATTCGATTCCTTCCGCCAGTTCGTCAGGGAACTCTTCGCCCCCAAGTCCAAGCGCGAAGAACGTTCCGGCCAGTATATGGGAAGCAGGATGGTAACCCTCCAGATCGACTCGACGGGAAAAGCTAATCCAATCAATGACAATGAATAGAGGAACCCTGTATCTGATCCCCTCCCCTCTCGGGGAGAATGACCCCTCGGAAGTCATCCCGGCGCCCGCTCTCGAAACGGCCCGCCGGCTGAAAGTCTTCGTCGTCGAAGAGATCAGGACCGCCCGCCGATACCTCTCCAGGGCAGGTCTGAAGGGACATATCGGAGAACTGGAATTCCACGAACTCAACGAACACACCGCTCCCGCCGAGGTCGAAAACTATGTCCATCTGTTCGACGGCGGACAGGATGTCGGACTGATTTCGGAGGCCGGACTCCCGGCCGTCGCCGATCCCGGCGCCCAACTCGTCGCGATCTGCCACCGGGAAGGGATCCGGGTCGTTCCGTTCACCGGTCCCTCCTCCCTGATGCTGGCCTTGATGGGTTCGGGACTGAACGGACAGTCCTTCGCTTTCTGCGGCTACCTTCCGGCCAAGACGGATGAGCGCAAGGCGGCGATCCGGAAGATCGAAAAGCGGTCCGCCGCCGAGAATCAGACCCAGATCTTCATCGAAACTCCCTACCGGAACGATTCGCTGTTCAAGGACCTGCTCTCGACCTGCTCGGACCGGACCCGGCTCACGGTCGCGGCGAACTTGACCCTGCCGGACGCCTTCATCCGCACCCGCACAGTCGCCGCGTGGAAAAAAGCCGGACTCGTCATCGACAAACGCCCCTGTGTATTCCTACTGCTCGCATAGAATCCCATGAAAGTTGCCTTCACGACCCTTGGCTGCAAGCTGAATTACGCAGAGACCTCCACCTATGAAAGAGGCCTCCGCGAGCACGGATGCGAGCCGGTCTCCTGGGACGAACCGGCGGACGCCTACCTGATCAACACCTGCGCCGTCACCCAGACCGCCGAGAAGAAATCCAGGAACCTGATCCGGAAGGCCCACAAACTCGCCCCGGATGCCCCGATCGCCGTTACCGGCTGTTACGCCGCCCTCCGAAGGGAGGAGATTCTCGGAATCGAAGGCGTAGTCCGGGTATTCGGTGCGAAAGAGAAGAAAAGGATCGTCCCCGAACTGCTGATGATGCTCGGCCTTTCTGACGGCCTGCCCGTCCCGGAGGGAGAAACGCTGGAAGCCTATTCCAGCGGAGAGAGGACCCGCTCCTTCCTGAAGGTCCAGGACGGCTGCAACAACTACTGCGCCTACTGCACCGTTCCATTCGCCCGGGGAGAAAGCCGCAACATCCCGGTATGCGAGGCTGTCCGACAGGCGGAAGAAATTGCAGCCCAAGGGATTAAAGAAATCGTCCTCACCGGGGTCAATACCGGGGATTTCGGACGGACGACGGGAGAAAGCTTCCTCGGTCTTCTCAAGGCCCTCGACAGGGTGGAAGGGATCGAGCGGTACCGGATCTCTTCGATCGAGCCGAACCTCATCTCGGAAGAAATCATCGACTGGATCGCTTCGGGGACGAAGTTCCAGCGCCATTTCCACATTCCGCTGCAAAGCGGCAGCGACACCCTCCTCCGCAAGGTCGGAAGGAGATATGACACGGCCCTCTTCGCTTCAAGGATCGATTATATCCGAAAAGTCCTGGAGACGCCGGGGGCTCCGAAAGTGTTCTTCGGGATCGATGTCATCGTCGGTCTCCCGGGAGAAACGGAAGAACTCTTCCAGGAAACCCTCACCTTCCTCCGCGACCGGATCAAACCGGCTTTCATCCATATCTTCCCTTACTCGCGCCGTCCCGGGACCCGGGCCGCCGCGATGAAGGACCAGGTCCGGGACGGCATCAAGACCGAACGGGTCGCGAAGCTGGAGGCCTTGTGCCGGGAACTGCACGAAAGGTTCGTCGAGGAGAACCGGGGGCTCCCCGAAAAGGTACTCTGGGAGTCCTCCGTCCACGACGGAATGATGGGCGGCTATACGGGGAATTACATCCGCCTTGAGCGTCCGTATGATCCGGGAAAGGCCGGAACCGTAGAGAGCGTAACGATATGAAAGCGAAACTGACATTCCTGGGGACCGGGACGTCCCAGGGCATTCCGATCATCGGATGCCATTGCGCGGTCTGCCGCTCAGAAGATGCGAGGGACAAGCGTTTCCGCGCCTCGGCCGTCGTGGAATATGCCGGACTGACCATCCTCGTCGACGCCGGACCGGACTTCCGGATGCAGATGCTCTCCCGGGATATCTGCCACCTGGATGCGATCCTCCTGACCCATAACCACAAGGACCACACCGGCGGCCTCGACGATGTCCGCTCCCTCAACTATACCGACAGACACGCTGTCGACATCTATTGCGAGGAGCCCGTACTCGTGTCCCTCCGCAGGGAATACGGTTATGCGTTCGAGGAACACAAGTACCCGGGAGCGCCGGAATGGCATGTCCATACCATCGGGGCGGATCCCTTCCTGGTCCGGTCCTCCCGAATGGAAGGGGACCTGATCTGGGTCCATGACAAAGGCTACTACCAGCAGATGCCGGACGGGTCGCTCCGGGAGTCCGATTCCTCCATAAAGCCGGCCGAAGCGGCTCCGGAAGGGACTTTCAGCGGGGAAGGCTGCGCCCGGATCATCCCGATCAGGGGCTACCACGACAAACTGCCCGTCCTCGGATTCCGCTTCGGGAACATCGCCTATATCACCGACATGAGTTCGATTCCGGAATCGGAATTCGGAAAACTGAAGGGACTCTCGCACCTGACCCTCAATACGGTGGGATACAAGCCGCACCATTCCCATTTCTCCCTGGACGAAGCCCTTGCCCTGGCGGACCGGATCGGAGCAGCCCACACATGGCTGACGCATCTGAGCCACTCATTCCCCACCCACGAGGCGTTCTGCCGCGACTTGGAAGGTATGTGCAAGGAAAAGGGAATCCGCTCCGTCGTCCTTCCCGCGTACGACGGGCTCGTCATCGAAGACTGACCGGGGTCAGTGTATTTCCATCAACTCGGACCAATCCGTGGAAAATCGCCCCGAACGGTGTTCCATCCGGATGCCGTCGGCATAATGGCCGGGACGCTGGACCGCCAGACGGAGATATTGCCGTCCCGTAACGTTGACCTGGTCCATGATCCTGGAAATCCGGTCATTCCTGAGACGCTCTTCCTTTTTCGCGTCGAACAGGTCCGGCTGGACGAAACGGGCGTCCTGGATATCCATCACGATCACGCCCGCCTTCTTGTAGCGGATTCCCTCCCGATAGATCCGCTTCATGATTTTCAGGGATGCGGCGACGATCTCGGGCGTATTGCTGGTGGGGATGTCGAAATGCTCCAGGTCCTGCGGGAAATACTGTTCCAGGTCATCCCGGAAACGGTTGCTCATCAGGAAGACGCCGATCGTTCCGGCGACGGAACCTTCGTCCCGCAGTTTCCGGGCGCAGATCGCCGCGAAATCGGAAACCCGCAGCGATAATTCTTCCGGTTCGGTGATCATATCGGCGAAAGACCGGGAGGTGCAGATGGTCTGTCTCCGCTCGCGTTCCTCCTCCCCGATAACGGGCGTTCCGCGAAGCTCCATCCAGGTCCGGACCCCGATGACTCCCATCAGGGTCCGGACCCACTCCTGGGGCCTCGCCGTGAAGTCCGCGGCGGTATGGACTCCGACCCTCTCCAGTTTCGGGGCGTTCCGCCAGCCGATTCCCCAGACATCGTCGATCGGGGTCAGGGCCAGCGCCTTTTCCCGTTTTTCATCGGTATCGATGACACAGACGCCCCTGTACCCGGAATAGCGCTTGGCGAAATGGTTCGCGACCTTCGCAAGGGTACGGGTCGGGGCGATGCCGACACTGACCGGTATGCCCACCCAGCGGCGGACCCGGCGGATGATCTCCCCGGCAATCGCTTTCAGCCGTTCCAGGGGGATTCCGTCCATCACGAGGAAAGCCTCGTCGATGGAATAGACTTCCAGTTTCGGGGCAAAGTCACGGAGGATCGACATCACGCGGGAGGAAAGGTCCCCGTACAGGGTATAGTTGGAGGAACGGACCTCGAGGGCGCCGCTGTCCACGAGGGCTCGGACCTTGAAGAACGGGGTGCCCATCTTGATTCCCATCGCCTTGCTCTCGTTGCTTCTGGCGACGACGCAGCCGTCGTTATTGGACAGGACGACAACCGGCCTCCCTTCCAGCTGCGGCTGGAAGGCCCTTTCGCAAGACACGAAAAAGTTGTTGCAGTCCACCAGGAGGAACATCACTCCCCCGCCGTATAATAATCGATGATCCGGTTGATGGCCCGGGTGCAGACCGGGCAGAAATCGGGACAGGTATTGGTCTTCATCCGGCAGTCGTCCGCCGGACGGAAAACGCCCTTGGAAGAATAGCCGGCTCCTTCGAAAATGCCTGCCTTTCCGGCCTCGAGAAGGTCCTGCCACTTGGATGCGAAGTCGACCTTCGTCGTGATATTCGGTTCCCAGGGCTCGGTGTCGGCGGGATACATCGGTTCGTACATGTCGTCGTAGTAATACTCGTCGGCAAGGCCCGCGAAGGCGTGACCGAACTCATGGACGATCACCACCCGGAAGGTCGGGTGGTCGGAGCCCATGATGGTCACGGAATTGAAGATTCCCCCGCCCCCGTATACGGGCGTGTTGGCGAGTACGATGACATGTTCGAAAGGAACGGTGCCGATTGCGTCGTAGACATCTTTCATGTTCGCCGTGGTCAGATACCGGTCGACATAGAAGGTATCGAAATGGGAGGAGGCCGGCGTCCGCTTCCAGACTCCCTTGTGCGGGATGCTGACCCCGGAATCATCCGAAACGGGGGCTACGGCCGTGAAATTGAAACAGTCTTTCCGGGAGGCGAAGGGCTCGTGGGAGAGCAGGGCTTCCACGGTCCGGGCGGCATCCCGGTAGAATTTCGGCTTCTCCGCGGCGGTATAGCCTTCCGCCAGGATGACGACATCGCAGGCCCGCTGCGGATCGCCTCCCCGGTGGAGAACCGTACGTGAATGACCGTTGTCGGAGAGCGGACGGATCAGGATGTCGGCCGGATCCACGATATGGCTCATCCGGGCGGAGACTTTGCGGTGGTTGTCCGTGAGGGTCACGGTAACCCTGACGGGGGCCTTCGGGAAGGGCACCTGGAAACAATTCTCGAAAGCCCGATCGACGAGGGTCGCCTCCTCATAGGAGGTCCACTCCTGGAACAGAGTCGAGAAACTGTTGACATAGAGGACCTTATCCGTTTCAGGATCGGTCAGGCGGATCTGTCCGTTCCCCTCCAGGAGCACTTCGTCAAGCCGGGTCCGGCGACCGGCCCACTCCGATGTCCGGAAGGCTTCGGAGAAAAAGATCTCCTGCTTCGAGGCATTCCCGCAGAAAACATAATCCAGACGGAGGGTCGCATCTTCGAACCACCGATCGAAATCCCCTGCCTGCAGGAGCGAGGCGCAGGAGAGCAGGAGGATTCCGGAAATTAGCAGACGTTTCATTTGACTTTCTTGATGATGTAGGTGACGATTCCCCAGACGGTGAAGTCGTTGGAATCGGTGATATGGATCGGAGGATAGGAACGGTTGGCCGGCAGGAGCCAGAGTCCGTTCCGCGCGAGGGGGGCCTTCCCGGTCGACGGATCCTTGAAAGAGATGGTCTTGAGCGTGAACTCGCCGTCCACGAAACAAACGGCCATGTCCCCCTCCGAGGGATCGAGGGATTTGTCGATGACGAGAATATCCCCCTCATCGACCCCGGCATCGACCATCGAATCGCCCACGACCCGGCCGTAATAGGTGGCAACGGGATGGCGGACCAGCTCCGCATTGAGATCGATGCAGGGATTCATATAATCCTGGGCCGGCGAGGGGAATCCGGCGTGGACGGCCTCCAGGGCCATCCCCGGCAGGCCTTCGGGGGTGACGGGCCCGTCCTGCGGGACCGGAGTCAGCAAAAGTGCAGGGTCTTCCATGATCTTCGTACTGAGGAGAATGATTCGAACAAAGATAATCATTTTGTTTCGTATCTTTGCATCCGTCATGGAAGGATTCACGGAAGAAATCAGATCGTTTCTCCACGCGAGCGGAAGGCGCTTCACCGAATGCTGCGCGGGGGACATCACCGTGTTCGACGAGGAAGAGAGGCCCTTCTCGGTCATCGCCGTTCCGATCCGGGAACATACGGCCGCTGAAGCGGAGGAACGGGCCCGGCGGGTCTCGGTGCTACGCGGGGATCGCCCCTGGGCCATTATCCTTCCGGAAGACCGCTGGAGACGGTCCGGTGCCATCCTCCGGGCCCGCCTCTCGGCCCATCTCGGGACCTTCCGGTCCGTCTTTGCCCGGGACTGTGAAGTCCGCCGGGCCGTCCGCCCGGAAGCAGACGCCTTCTTCGACGCCTTCCACAGCTACGGGGCGGCCAGCGCCCGGTTCCGGTACGGTCTGTTCACGAAAAAGGAGGTTTCCGGCATTCCGGAGGGAAGCCTCGTCGCAGCTGCCAGTTTCTCCAATGCCAGAAGGTTCACAGTCGGAAACCGGAGCGTAGCCTCCCATGAATGGATCCGCTATGCATCGCTGCCGGACGTACGGGTGACCGGAGGGATGGGCAAGGTCCTGCAAACCTTCATCCGAGACGCCGGACCGGAGGATGTGATGAGCTATGCCGACCGGGAGTGGTCCGAGGGTGAAGTCTACCGCCGTCTCGGGTTCCGGCCGGAAGGGTTGCGGGCTCCGGTGCTTTTCTCCGTCGATCCCGTCACTTGGGAGAGAAAAGCGCTCCGGAACGGGGATGCCGTTCCGGAGAATGCATTATGTTTCATGAACTGGGGAAGCGTCAAATACCGCCTTACCCTTCTTCCCTGAGGATCCGATCCACGACCGGAGCCGCCTCGTCATACCCGTATCCCCTGCCGAGGACGAATTTGAGCAGTTTCAGTTTGCACTGCGGGTCGCCCTTCAGGGTCCTGAATTTTTCGGAGACGACCTTTTCCAGACGGACTGCGGCCTTATCGTCGTCGATCTCACCGAGCGCCTCCCGGATGATTTCGTCCGGAATGCCCTTCCCGCGGAGCTGGTAGGTAATCTTGACCTTGCCCCAGCCCTGAAGGGAAGCTTTTTCCCGGGCGAAGGCCGAGGCATAGCGCAGATCGTCCACGAAACGGTCTTCGACGAGGGATGAAACCACCCGTCCGGCCGCTTCGGCGTCACCGTCCAGCGCTTTCAGCGCCTTGCGATGGATATCGCTCCGGCAGTACTCCATCCGGGAGCACTGCCTCTGCAGGCGGAGGAGGACCGCCTTCTCATCCTTATTCTCAGAAGTCATATCCCAGCGAAAGATAAAAGCCCACGGAGCGTGTAATGTTCGACCAGTGCAGGTCCGCCCTGATCGGTCCGACGATGGAATTGTAGGCATACTCCACTCCGGCGCCGAACAGCGGGGTGCTGTATTTCGGGTCCACGAACGACGGGATATCCGAGCTGGCGTTCCCTACGTTGACGATACCTGACAGATAATTGTTCTTCAGGAACTCCCAGCGGACATTCAGCGCCGCGATGGCCAGGACCGGCGGCATGACCGCCGCGTTGGTGACCCCGATGAACGGAATCTGCTGGTCGAGGTAACGCCCTCTCATACGTCCTCCGACCATGTTCATGAATGGAAGGGGGATGTCGTCCCGGTGGAACAGGAAACGGAAATCCAGCGAAGGTTGGAAAGTCCAGTTCCCGGCGGTCATCGCGGAGGAATAATAGCCGTCGACGATATGGATCATGGACCTGTTCTGGAACATGGAACCCATGACCAGGGAATAACCGAAATCGAAAAAGTGGCCCGTCCTCGGGAAATACCCCTTGTCGTAGGTATCGTACCCTGCCCGGAAGAAGCCGGTGAAATACGAATTCAGCAGCTCGTCCAGGCTGTACGAATCCATGTTCCGGTCGGAAAAGACATCGCCGATGCTGTAGTAGTCATAGCGGATGCCGGTCTGCATGTCGAACTTGTCCCAGCCGATGTTCGAAATCGAGAATTCCTGGCGGAAGTTCGCGTAATTGACCTTGATCTTGCTGTCTTCGAACCGGAACTGGTTCCTGTCCACGTACTTGAATTTCGTATTCGAGTTGAAGGCCGGGCCGGACGCCGGCTTGAGACGGTAATGCAGGTCCGCATACGGATTGGAGCCCACCTTGCCGGTGAATTCAAAGGAATGACCGCTCAGGCTGTGGACATTGAGACCGACGTTCAGCAGGGCGGAAACGATCTCCTCCGTGTCAAGACGGACGCCGATACCCAGCTGGTTCAGCCTTCCCTTCCGGCAGATGATGCAGAGGGTGTACGGTTCGCCGGTACCCCGGAGTTCATACCCCACATAATCGAAGGACCCGGTTCCGTACAGCCTGGCCGTAATGTCCTCCAGCATCTTCCGGTCCACGATCCGGTCCTCGGGGAGGCGGACCGACCGGACCAGGTACTCCGCTTCCACAGGGCTGACGCCGATGAACTCGACATCCCCGACCTGCACCGGTTTGACATTCACGTCCACGGCGGAACGGACCGGGGTGCGGGGAGGGGCGGCTCCGGTCTTGGAACGGATCTTGAGCAAGCCGTCCTTTTTCTTTTCCGCAGCCTCGTATCCCCTGTTGAGGATGGAGTCGATCGCCTCGTCGTTGAAGCTGAGCATGTCATACTCCTTGAGGTTCGGCTTGATCTTGAGATCCGTGATACGGAGATTCCGGCGGAACGAATCGTTGCTCATCATATCCACGCTCTGCATGACGACGTCAAGGAGATTGTGGATCTGGTCATATCCCTTCTGCGTATCGGACAGTTCGATGCCGATGATGATGTCCGCGCCCATCCTGCGGGCCAGGTCGGACGGGAAATTGTTCCGCATGCCGCCGTCCACGAGGACCATGCCGCCGGTCCGCACCGGAGTGAACAGACCCGGGATGGACATCGTCGACCGCATCGCCGTATTGATGCTTCCATAATGCCAGACCTTGGCCTTGCCGGAAACGAGATCAGTCGCAACGCAGGCGTAAGGGATGGGAAGGCGGAAAAAGTCGGTCGTATCGGAATAGCCGACCGTAATGCTGGAAATCAGGTTCCCTACGTTCAACCCCTGGACAAAACCGGAAGGAAGGCTCCCGACGAGATTCTGACGGACCAGAGGCGTCGCCTCCGCGTCGGCGGAAAGCCGGAGACCGGAGCCGTCCGGAGCGTGGCTCATGGACAGGAAATCGGCGTTGCTGTACAGGAAAGGAATCGAAACGGCATAGGTTTCCCTGTAGCGGTTCCGGTCCTTCGGCACATAGGCGCGGTCCACATGGTCGCTCAGCGCCAGGTCCCAGTCGATGCTCCGGATGAGGGAGTCCATATACTGCGGGGAATAGCCGAGGGCGTACATTCCGCCGACAAGGCCTCCCATGCTGGTCCCGACCACCAGGTCGACCGGGATGTCCAGCGACTCGATGTAGCGGATCGCACCGACGTGGGCGGCTCCCTTCGCCCCGCCTCCGGAAAGGACCAGACCGACCGTCGGCCGGTACTTGCGGATCGAGTCCATCCTGGCGTTGATCTGCTTGATGGCTGCCTGGTCCGAGGGATCGAGGCCGAACCCCGAGACTTCCCGGTCCTGTGCGGACAGCGCCGGAACGAGGCACAGAAGTGCCGTGATTATCAGGATACTTCTTTTCATAGTGTCTTGTGTTTGCCCGCGAGCATCCCGCAGGCGGCGAGGATGTCCTCCCCTCGGGAAGCGCGGATCGTTGCGGTTACGCCCCGCCGGCCGAGCCGGTCACGGAAAGCTTCCATGACGGAATCCGGCGAAGTCCGGTACGGGAAATCGGGGATCTGGTGGAAACGGATCAGGTTGACCCGGCACTCCAGTCCCCGGAGGAGACGGGCAAGTTCGTCTGCATGACGGAAAGAATCGTTGAACCCGCCGAACATCGTATATTCGAAACTGACCCGGCGCTGGCCCGTAAAGTCATACTGGCGGATCAGGTCCAGGACATCGTAAATCCGGTATCCCTTTTCGACCGGCATGAGCGAGAGGCGCTCCTGCGGGAAGGGATTGTGGAGACTGACGGCCAGATGGCAGCGGCACTCGTCCAGAAAGCGCTTCAGGTTCGGCAGGACGCCGATGGTGCTCAGGGTGATACGTTTCGGGCTCCAGGCGAAACCCCAGTCGGCCGTCAGGACTTCGATGGCCCGCCGTACCTCGTCCCAGTTGTCCAGTGGCTCCCCCATTCCCATGAAAACCGCGTTGGTCAGGTCGTCCGACTCGTCGACGGCGAGGAACTGGGAAAGGATCTCAGCGGCGGAGAGGTTCCCGTGGAATCCCTGGCGTCCGGTCATGCAGAACCGGCACCCCATCTTGCAGCCGGCCTGCGAGGAGACGCAGAGGGTCTTCCGGTCCGCGTCGGGAATCATGACCGATTCCACGGCGTTCCCGGCACCGGAAACGGGGAACAGATACTTCTTCGTTCCGTCCGAAGAGACCTGGCAGTCCACGTACGGGGTCACGCCGACCTCGTATTTCTCTCCGAGACGTTCGCGTCCCGAAAGCGGGATGTCAGTCATTTCCGCAAGGGTGCGGACCTTCTTTACGTACATCCATCTCGCCAGCTGTTTTCCCGTGAAACCGGGGAGTCCTTCAGACAGGGCGATCTGCCTGAGCTCGTCGGGATTCATTCCCAGCAACCGTGTTTTCATACCTTAAAAACCCTCTGCAAAAATAGTACAAAAAAATCTTTATAATACCGAGTATTTTCATAACTTTGCGAGAAAGGGAGGCAAGTTTGACCTCCCGAATGGAAATAAACACTTAAACAACCTACATTATGGCTAAAGCAGTTGAAGAAAAGAGCGCCGCCGAAATCAATGCCGCCCGTCTGAAGGCATTGCAGGCGACAATCGACAAGATCGAGAAGGATTACGGGAAAGGGACGATCATGAAGTTGGGAGATCAGCCAGAATGGGATGCGAGCCAGGTTATTCCGAGCGGTTCCATCGCGCTCGACCATGCCCTGGGCATCGGAGGTTATCCGAAGGGTAGGATCATCGAGATCTACGGCCCTGAATCCAGCGGTAAGACGACCCTTGCGATCCACGCGATCGCGGAGGCCCAGAAATCCGGCGGAATCGCGGCCATCATCGATGCCGAACACGCATTCGACAGGAGCTATGCAAAAGCTTTGGGCGTCGACCTCGAGACGCTCCTCATTTCCCAGCCGGACAACGGCGAACAGGCACTCGAAATCGCGGACAACCTGATCCGCTCGGGAGCCGTGGACATCATCGTCATCGACTCCGTAGCCGCCCTGACCCCGAAGGCGGAGATCGAAGGCGAAATGGGAGAGAACAAGGTCGGACTCCAGGCCCGCCTGATGAGCCAGGCCCTCCGGAAACTGACCGCGAACATCTCCAAGACCAACACCTGCTGCATCTTCATCAACCAGCTTCGCGAGAAGATCGGCATCATGTTCGGGAATCCGGAGACCACCACCGGCGGCAACGCCCTGAAATTCTATGCGTCCGTGAGGATCGACATCCGCCGCGCCGCCCAGATCAAGGACGGGGACGAGGCACTCGGAAACCGCGTGAAGGTCAAGATCGTCAAGAACAAGATGGCCCCTCCTTTCAAGAAGGCGGAATTCGACATCGTTTATGGCGAAGGGATCTCCCGCAGCGGTGAAATCGTGGACCTGGGCGTCGAGCTCGACATCATCAAGAAGAGCGGTTCCTGGTTCAGCTACAATGATTCCAAGCTGGCCCAGGGCCGTGAAGCGACCAAGCAGCTCATGGTGGACAACCCCGAACTCGCCGAAGAGATCGAGGGTAAGATCCGTGAAGCCATGAAAGGGGTCAACGACTAGCTAGTCTTCCCGCAACGCTTTATTGTAACAGTCCCGGCAGAGGGGTTCATAGATATCCTTCTCGCCGAGGACAACCAGTTTCTTGCTCTCGGAGAGCCGGTGGGAATGGTTCGCGAGGGCTCCGCAACGGACACAGATGGCATGGACTTTCTGGACATCCTCCGCGATGGCCAGAAGTCCTGGCATCGGTCCGAACGGCTTGCCGAGATAATCCGTATCCAAGCCTGCGATGATGACCCTTACGCCCCGGTTCGCCAGCTCCTGGACCACTTCGATGATGCTGTCGTCGAAGAACTGGGCCTCATCGATGCCGACGACCTCGACCGAAGGATCGACCTGCAGCATGCGGGAAGGGGACTTGATCGGTGTACAGGAAATGCTGTGGGAATCATGTGAAACGACATCCAGTTCAGAGTACCGCTTGTCGAGGGTCGGCTTGAAAGTCGCGATCTTCTGCTTGGCGAACTGGGCCCTGCGGAGCCTTCTGATCAACTCTTCCGTCTTGCCCGAGAACATGGAGCCGCATATCACTTCGATGCAGCCTGATTTTTTGCTATTTTCTGAAAACATTTCCTTATATTTGTGATTATTGCATGCAAATATAGTCAATTATGGAGAATAACAGCATAGAAATCCTGAAAGATTTCGAGTCCCGGATATCGGAACTGAAGGCGCGGATTTCTGCCCTCGAAGAAGAGATGGAAACCTTCCGGAAGAAGGAAGAGGAAAAGGCGGAGGCCGTAGGAAAAGAGGTGGATGTGGATTTCGACATCGACGTCATCGACCTGCCCGCGCCGGCCCCGGAGGAATCGGCTCCGGCCGCAGACTTGCCTGCCGACGACCTCCCGGCCGGAGACCTTCCCGCGGAAGACCTTCCCGTCGAGGAAATCCCGGTGGAAGATATTCCCGTGGAGATTCCTGCCCCCTCGGTTCCGGAGCCGGTACCGGTCCCGGAAGCTCCCGCAAAACCGGAAAAGGTTCTCCGTACCGTCGAAGGCAACTATCCCTGGCAGACGGCGATTCCGGGCATGCCGGTCAAGAACATCCGCAGCGCCATCTCCCTCTTCGACCGTGCCCTGTTCATCAACACCCTCTTCAAGGAGGACTACGCCCTGTATGACAGGACGATCAGCGACCTCAACGCCCTTTCGTCCCTGGACGAAGCCGTAGACTACCTGCTCGGCCATTTCCCGGACTGGAACCTCGGCTCCGACGTCGTCTACAGTTTCATCATGGCCATCCGCAAGAAACTCGGATGATGGCCGGGCGGCTCTATATCGTTCCAACCCCAGTCGGGAACCTGGAGGACATGACCCTGAGGGCCATCCGGATCCTCCGGGAAGCCGATCTCATCCTCGCGGAAGACACCCGCACCACCTCCGTGCTGCTGAAGCATTACGATATCCATGTTCCCCTTCAGTCGCACCATAAATACAATGAACACCAGACCTGCGAACTGATCAAGGAACGCATCCTGGGCGGGCTGAACGTCGCGCTGGTTAGCGACGCCGGGACACCGGGCATCTCCGACCCCGGATTCCTCCTCGCCCGGACCTGCGCCGAAGAAGGGATCGAAGTCCAGACCCTTCCCGGAGCAACCGCCTGCATCCCGGCGATCGTCAGTTCCGGCCTCCCCTGCGACCGTTTCTGTTTCGAAGGGTTCCTGCCCCAGAAAAAAGGGCGCCAGACCCTGCTGAAAACCCTCTCGGAAGAGACACGGACGATGATCTTCTACGAATCTCCATACCGGCTCGTGAAGACGCTCGAGCAGTTCGCCGAATACTTCGGGGAGGACCGGGAATGCTCCGTCGCAAGGGAAATCTCCAAAATCCACGAAGAGCACCGCAGGGGCACCCTCGGCGAGGTAGCCTCCTGGTACCGGGAACATGAACCCAAAGGCGAGATCGTCATCATCGTCGCCGGCGCCGAACCTAAAAAAGAAAAGAAAGACTATGGAAGGAAAAACTTCATTCATGACCGGAGCGATCGCCCTGATCTTCCTGGCGATCGGCTACCAGACGGCTCTCTTTATCCATAAAGCCGCCTTTCTCGCGCTCGCCGCGAACCGGGACTGTCCCGACACGGTCTATGTCCATGTCTATGAACCCGCCCCGGACGGATCCGCTCCGAGACCTCCCGAAACGGTCCGGAAGAACAGCCCGCACAGGGAACTGGTCCGGGAAACCGGAAAGAACACTGCAAAAAGACGCGCGGAATCCTTCGCCTTCGATCCCAACACCGTCAGCGTGGAGGATCTGCAGCGGCTCGGGTTCAGTCCCCGCCAGGCCGAATCGATCGACAACTACCGCCGGAAGGGAGGCCATTTCAGCCGAAAAGAAGATTTTGCCCGGTCCTATGTCGTCGCGGACTCCGTCTACCGGAGGCTGGAGCCCTTCATCCGGATTCCCAAGGTCGACCTCAACCGTGCTGACAGCGCAACCCTCGTCGCCCTCCCGGGGATCGGCGGGTATTACGCATCGAAAATCCTGGAATACAGGGAAAAACTCCACGGCTACTCCTATCCGGAGCAGCTGATGGACCTGTATCGGTTCGACCGGGAGAAATACGAGGGACTGCGGGACCTCGTCACGGTATCTCCCCCCGCCCCCTACCCGCTTTGGACCCTCGGGGAAAAAGAACTGGCGGACCACCCCTACATCGGAAAGCATCCGGCAAGGGCTATCGTCCTCTTCCGGGACAACACCCCGAAAGCGGACTGGAGCGTGGAAGCGTTGGAAAAAGCGGGAATCCTGGACGGGGACCAGGCCGGGCGGCTCGCCCGCTGCGTCATCGCGGTTCCTTAACGGACGAGACCGATCGCCGTATTCCAGGCGACGGACTCGCGGTAGTACCGGTTGAGATATGTATAGTTCCGGTCGGGGTACTTGTACTCGATCGAAGGGAGGTACATGCTGAGTCCCGAATAGGCCCGGATCTGGAAACTGTCGATGAAACTCGGCGTGGCTTCCTTGTAGACAACCGCATCGTCGAGGGCGGAAGCCAGCGCGGCCGCATCGGAGGCGTCGATTCCAGCCTGGACGAAGATATCCTGGAGATCATAGAAATAGTTCCTTCCGTAGCGGAAATAGCCCTGGACCTTGCTGGGATCGAGGGAGAGGATCTCCGGACGGTATTTCGAGACAAGGGTCGAACAGACGGACGCGAGACGCTCGAGCTTGGAGCAATCGACCATCGAAATCGTCGCGGAACGGTTATTGCCGTCCATCGCATCGTACTTGTCGAAAAAGTCCTTCAGCACCCCTTCCGGGTCGGGATCGTCGCCCGAAAGCAGACGCCCGGGCAACTTGTCATAAACGAAGCCTTCCGCCAGCACTTCAGCCGGGGAAAAACCGACCTTGTCGCAGACGTCCCTGAGCTGGTAGGCGACCTCGACGCATCCCATCAGGCAGGCATCGAAGAGGATATAGTCCATATGCATCGGAATCGCTTCCGCAAGGTCGGCGATATCGATCTCCCAGGAGACGTCCCTAGCCCCTGCGAGGACGCGGTCCTGCCCGAAACTGCGGACCGCCGGGAAGGTCCCTTCCGCAGGAAGGTCACGGTATGGAGGAGCGGGGAGATCACCGAACGAACGGGGAGATGCACTGGAAGTCCATATGTTGCCCTCTTCGTAATAAGAAGGCTCGGAATAGTAATGCACCGGCAGCCATCCGGATGCATGGGAGCAGAGGACGAGCCCGTAGCTTTCGGAGGGGAAACGCTCTTGCACGAAGGTGAGGACATCGTGGACCGTCTTGGCGGAGGAACTCACCGTCGTCTTGGGATAGACGACGAGGGTGTCCACCTGGATACTCCCTTTATAGTCGCGGCCGATCCGAAGGAGGGCCGGGGACGTCTGGACGGAATAACGGCCCGCCCGTTCGGGCAGGTGGCTCAGAAGCAGGAGCACATCCTGGGAATTGTTCGGAAGATCCCCTTTATAAAGGTCCTTGATATTCTGCTCGAGGTAGCTGCTCAGGGAATTGAATCCGGCCTGGTAGAGAAGGACAACGTGTTCATAGGACATCGATGTCGTGAAATGATGGTACTCATCCGGGACCCGGGAAGGGGCGGAGCGGTCCATGGAAAACGGTTCCGGCTTGTCGCAGGATCCGACAGACAGGACAGCGGCGAGGGCCAGGACGGATATGAGGTGTCTGCTTCGCATGTTTTGACGGTTGCTTGGGCAAAGTTAGCGATATTTTTATAAATTTGCATAAATCGTGCTATACCAAACAGAACAGCCATGAAAACCCGTTTCACCATCATGATCCTCATTTCCACAGCAGCCACGCTCCTGTCCTGCGCCGGGGATGCCGGCCAGAAAGAAGAGCCCTTCAAATATACCGTCGACGAATTCGCCGACCTCAAGGTCATGCGCTACCGGATTCCCGGATGGGAAGACCTGAGCCTGAAACAGAAAGAGTACGCCTACCACCTGTCGGAAGCCGCCAAATACGGGCGGGACATCCTCTGGGACCAGAACTGTCCCGACAATCTCCGCATCCGGCACGCCGTGGAAAAGATCCTCGGCGAGTACAAGGGGGACCGCGGATGCGAGGATTTCGCCCGATTTACCGTCTATGCCAAACGGCTCTTTTTCTCGAACGGAATCCACCACCATTATGCGGAAGACAAGTTCTTTCCCGAATGCGGCAGAAACTATTTCCAAAGCCTTCTCACTGCAGTCGGCATCGAAGACCCGCAGCTCCTGGATGTAATCTACGACCCCGCAATCTATCCTCAGCGCCGCGCCACGGCAACCGGCGGAGACATTGTCAAGGCTTCTGCCGTGAATTTCTACGAAGGAGTCAGCCGGGAGGAAGTCGAGCGCTACTACGCCGGAATCGTGGATCCGGATGACCCGGAACCGATATCCTATGGACTGAACACGAAAGTGGTCAAGGGCGAAGACGGGGTCATCCGCGAACTCCCCTGGAAGATCGGAGGAATCTACTCCCCCGCCCTGGAAAAGATCTGCGTGCACCTTGCCAAAGCTGCAGAAGTCGCCGAGAACGACATCCAGAAGCGAGCGCTCGGCATCCTGCAGGACTACTACAGGACCGGCGATCTCCGGAAATGGGACGAATTCAACATCGAATGGGTGAAAGATACCCTCGGTACCGTCGATTTCATCAACGGGTTCATCGAAGACTACAACGATCCTCTCGGAAGGAAGGCCTCCTGGGAAGGCTATGTCAACATCAAGGATGCAGAAGCTTCGCGCCGCACCGAAATCCTCAGCGAGAACGCGCAGTGGTTCGAGGACAACGCCCCGATCGATCCCCGGTTCCGGAAGCCCGTCGTAAAGGGCATTTCGGCCAAGGTCATCAACGCGGTCTGCCTCTCCGGAGACTCTTACCCCTCCACGCCGATCGGCATCAACCTCCCCAACGCGGACTGGATCCGGAAAGAACACGGTTCCAAGTCGGTGACCATTTCCAACATCACCCACGCCTATGACCTTTCCGCTCAGGAATCCCCCAACAGCACCCTGCAGGAATTCGCATGGTCGGAAGAGGAGATTGCCCTTGCCAAGAAATGGGGAGCCGTCGCCGATGAGATCCATACGGACCTCCACGAGTGTCTGGGACATGGATCCGGCCAGTTGCTGCCGGGTGTTTCTACGACGGCGATGGGAGAATATGCCTCCGCCCTCGAAGAAGCCCGCGCCGACCTGTACGGACTCTATTACAGCGCCGACCCGAAGATGGTGGAACTCGGCATCATGCCGGATCCGGAGGCATACAAGGCCGAATACTCCAATTATATCCGGAACGGACTGATGGTCCAGTTCACCCGCATCGAACCGGGACGGCCGAACACCGAGGCCCATATGCAGAACCGGAAACTGATCGCCGAGTGGTGCTATGAACAAGGAGCGGCCGACAAGGTCATCGAGAAGAAGGTCCGGGACGGAAAGAACTATTTCGTCGTCAACGATTACGTGGCGCTTCGGGGACTTTTCGCCAAGCTTCTCGCCGAGATCCAACGGATCAAGTCGGAGGGCGACTACGAGGCCGGCAAGCGGCTGATCGAGACCTATGCGGTCCATATCGATCCCGAACTGCACCGCGAAGTGCTCGAACGGTACAAGGCCCTCAACCTGAAGCCGTACGGAGGATTCATCAATCCCGACATCGTTCCCGTCGTCAAGCGGGGGAAGGTCGTCGATTACAGGGTTGAATACACGGACGACTATCTCGGACAGATGCTCTCCTACGGAAGCGAATACGGAACGCTCTGACATGGACACGGGACGGATCATCCGGGACTACCGCTATTATCTCAGTCTCGAACGCAGGATGTCACCCAACACCGTGGCTTCCTATGTATCCGATATCGAGGCTTTCCTGGTGCGCTTCGGGGACCGTTCCCTGAAAGACATCTCCCGCGATGATATCCTCTCGTATCTCTCCTCAACGACGGAAAAGGGCCTTTCCAAGCGTTCCCAGGCCCGCCTGATGAGCGCATTGCGGTCCTTTTTCAAATGGACCGTCCTCGAGGGGGACCGGAAAAACAACCCCTGCGACGGGATAGAGGCTCCGAAACTCGGGCGGTACCTGCCGGCCGTCCTGTCGGTGGAAGAGGTTACTGCGATCCTGGATTCCGTCGACCCGCTTTCGGCGACCGGACTCCGCGACAGGGCCCTCCTGGAGACCTTGTACGGCTGCGGACTGCGGGTCAGCGAGGCGGCCGGACTCAGGATTTCAGATCTCTTTTTCGAAGAGGGATTCGTCCGGATCATCGGGAAGGGCGACAAGCAGCGCATCGTCCCCCTCGGGGAGGTCGCGGCCGAAGCCATCCGCTCCTACCTGGAGAGCCGCTCCCCCGCCGCCGCTCCGGAATTCGAGGACTTCCTCTTTCTCAACCGGTTCGGGAAACCGCTCAGCAGGGTATCGGTCTTCAACCTTGTCAAGCGGCAGGCGATGGCCGCCGGAATCCGGAAAGAAATCTCCCCGCACACGTTCCGGCACTCCTTCGCCACGCACCTGATCGAAAACGGCGCGGACCTCAGGATCGTCCAGGAAATGCTGGGACACGAGAGCATCCTCACGACCGAGATCTATACGCATATCGAGACATCCGTCTGGCAGAGCGATATCCTCTCCCACCATCCCAGAAAAAAGGGATAAATGTTTTGAAATCACGATTTTATTCCCTATCTTTGCGGGCCTTTTAAAAGCAGTCGCTGCTTTTGGTGCAATGGGGTCCGGTTGACTCCGGACTGAGTAACACATTTTAAATTACAGTACAATGAAGCATTTCGAACTCAATGGCCAGATCCGCCAGGTCGGTAACAAAGCCGTTATCAAGGCTTTCCGCAAACAGGGTCTCGTTCCTTGCAACCTCTATGGCGCAGGTATGGAAAACGTCCTCTTCACCGTCAGCGAGAGAGACCTCAAAGGCCTTCTCTATACACCGGCTTCCCATATCGTCGACCTCAACCTCGACGGTAAGGTCTACATGGCCGTTCTCCATGAGCTCCAGTTCCACCCGGTAACGGATGCTTGCCTCCACATCGACTTCCTCGCCGTCGACGAGAAGAAGCCGGTTGCCATCGATGTTCCCCTCAACCTCTTCGGTCACCCGGTCGGTGTCCAGGCCGGTGGTAAGTTCACCCAGCTTGCCCGCAAAGTCCGCATCAGCGCCCTTCTCGAGAATCTTCCCGACCAGCTCGATGTCGACATCACTCCGCTCGGCCTTGACAAGCGTCTGACGGTCGGTGAGCTCAAGTTCGACGGGATCAATATCCTTTCCGACAAGAACACCATCATCTGCCGCGTCAAGACGACCCGCGCCATGCAGCAGGCTGCTGCCGACGCCGCCAAGAACGCCTAACCGATAAACCGGAGGTGCGGTTATGAACTATTTGATAGTCGGATTGGGAAATATCGGCTCCGAATACGCTTCTACCCGCCACAATATGGGATTTATGGTATTGGATGCCTTTGCGAAGGCATCCAATGCTTCTTTTTCCACGCAGCGGTACGGAGATATCGCGGAGGCTTCCTTCAAGGGCAGGCATTTTATCCTGCTCAAGCCTTCCACGTATATGAACCTCAGCGGAAACGCCGTCCGCTACTGGGTCAACAAACTGGACCTACCCCTCGAGAACCTGGTCGTCATCTGCGATGACCTGAACCTGCCTTTCGGGACGGTCCGGATGAAAAAAAGAGGAAGTTCAGGCGGTCACAACGGACTGGAAAACATCGAGGCTCTCCTCGGGACGGACGAATACTGCCGGATCCGGATCGGAATCGGAAACGACTTCAACCGGGGAGGACAGGTCGATTACGTCCTCAGCAGCTTCTCGGAAGAAGAAACCGCCGGGATTCCGTCCATCTGCGAGCGGATCATCAAGGGGATCCGCACGTTCTCCGTCATGGGTGCCGAAAGAGCCATGAACGAACTCAATATCAAGGCCTCAAACGAGGAAAAATAGGCCTTGAAATCGATTTTTTTTGAATTTTTTTGTTTTTTTTCGGATTTATCCATATATTGCACAAAGTTTTGATACATAATGTTTAACATATAATTGTAAAATCACAGATCATGAAAGAGCTTGTTGAGAAAATCGCAGTTGAGTACGCTGAGTTCGCAAAGAACGCTGAAGCGCAGGTTGTTAAGGGCAATAAAGCTGCCGGCGCCCGTGCCCGCAAGGCCGCTCTCGCACTTATGAAGGAACTCAAGGATTTCCGTAAAGTTTCCGTCGAAGCTGCAAAGTAATTCTAACCTGACAAAGGAATCGAGCGGTTGCCAAAACAGGCAGCCGCTTATTTTTTTTCATTTTTTTTATCCGGGAGTGCAACGTTTTCACTCTTTTCTGCATCTATTAGTCAGGTTTAGGTTTTAGTACACGTCTAAAAGTCGGTCCGCTGTGATAGCGGGCCGGCTTTGGTTTTGGGCCGGTGCAAGATTTTGACGGAATGCGGATTTTACTTTAGGTTATCTGAAGTATTATCGTTATATTTGTATTGAAAACGTGTGCGATACCCGAACGACATGAAATACAAACTGGCAGTCCTGCTGCTGCTCATCATCCTTCCGGCCCGGGCAGTCCCGACGAGGTGGCATTCCTTGGATATCACCCAGCCGGACGGTTTTGTTTTCCATGCCCGTTTCCAGGGTGACGCATTCTTCAAGCTGATGACCACCGATGACGGCTGCGCCGTAGTCAGGAACGATGACGGATTCTACTGTTACGCTTCCTTCGACCGGTCCGGAACGGCTTTCAGTTCGCCGTACCGGGTCGGAGACGCCTCCGTTCCCGCGTCCGTCCTTGCGGAAAGCCGGAATATCCCCTATGAAACGATGAGGCGGGAGGCCGCCCGCAAAAGGAATTTCCAGGAATTCTTCCCCGGAGAAGATATCGGCAGCCGGATCCGGAACCGCCATCCTTTCGCCACCCGTTCCGGCAACCAGCCCCGCCACGGAATCGTCATCCTTGTCCAGTTCCAGGATGTCCGTTTCGACACCCCTCAAAGCTATTTCGACCAGCTTCTCAACAACTCTACCGGCTCCTCGGCCAAGGATTATTTCAATGACCAGTTCCACGGAATGTACGATTTCCTGTTCGACGTGAGCGAGATCGTCACCGTTTCGGGTAAGATGGCGGACTATGGAAAGAACGGGAAAAACGGCGAGGATGTGAACCCTGAAGGGATGGTCCGGGAAGCCTGCCTCCTCGCGGACGCCGGCATCGATTTCTCACGGTATGACGACGACGCCGACGGAACCGTCGACAATGTCTTCATCTTCTTTGCTGGAAGGTGCGAAGCCGACGATCCCGACAAGAACGCCGACTGCATATGGCCTCACGCATACTCCCTCCGGAGCGCCGGAATCAACCTGACCCTGGACGGGAAAAGGATCGACAGGTACGCCTGCGCCTCAGAGCATATGCGGCTCTCGACCGGACTGTATACGACAGCCTCGATCGGGACCTTTTGCCATGAATTCACCCACACCTTCGGCCTGCCCGATTTCTATGACACGGACGACGAAGGAAGCGGAGGCGAGACCAAAGGTCTCTGGGAAAGCATTTCCCTGATGGACGCCGGCAATTACAACAACGACGGCTATACCCCGCCCTGGTTCAACGCCATCGAACGGTACCTGCTCGGCATCTCGGATCCCGTCCTCCTGACCGAAGGAGAATGGACCCTCGAGCCCATCCACCGGAAAGGGACCTACGGGATTATCCCGACGGACAATGACCTGGAGTTCTATCTGGTCGAATGCCGGTCCAACGAGAAATGGGACGCCTATATCGGAGGGAGCGGCATGGTAATCTACCATCTTGACCTTTCCGACCGTCCTGCCGGCACGTCCACGGACCACGGAAACCTCACCGCCGCCCAGCGATGGACGTACAACGAGGTGAACGCAGCCCCGGAACATCTCTGCGCGGACCTCGTCGAGGCCATCCCGGGCGCAACCAGCGTCGTCCATGTATTCTGGCCCCAGTCCGGCCACGATTCCTTCACTTCGGATACGGATCCCGCGATCCGGTTCTGGAGCGGGACGGAACCCGCCGTCGCCATCCTGGACATCCGCCGGTCCGGGGAAAACATCACTTTCCGGTTTGTCGGTGACGCTACGGACCGGGCTCCGGAAGCAATCCTCGAAGGACAGGAAATCTTCCAGGACGCCGCCATCGTCCGCTGGCGTTCCTCGGACCCCGATTATGAAAAGGAAGCATACATACGCTACGACCTCAGCGGAAGGAACGGAGCTGAAATCGCCGTCCTGCCCTATGACAAGGGGAAATACGCCTTTACGATAGAGGGTCTGACCCCTCGTACCGCCTACCGGGCCCAGATCTACTTCAAGGCCCGGAACGTCCCGGGGGCGGTCAACGAGAACTGCGCTTTTACGACCCGTTCATACTACTCGGATTCCTTCCCCTACATCTTCCTCCCCGGAACGGGAAGGGACGAAAGCGGACGATTCGCCCCGGGCACCGGACTCCCCCTGAGGATCTACAACGCTCCTTATGCCAGGAAAGTATCCTGGTATTTCGACGGCGATCCCGTCGAAACGGACGCCTCCGGTTACTGGAAAGTTTCCCGCTCCGGGATGCTGAAGGCCATGATCATCCACGAGGACGGATCGGAAGATATTGTTTGTAAAGAAATTACCGTCAAATGAGAAAGAGCCTTCATATCCTGCTGACTGTCTTGATCCTCCTGATTTTGACCGGCTGCCAGGGCAGTCTCAACATGGAGAGCGAGATGCTCAAGACGGAAAAGGTCTGCCTCAAGGTGGAAGGGAGACTCATTTATGAGTATAACCCCGCCACGGACCAGCTCGGATTCAACAAGACCACCTGTCAGTTCCGCGCCGGCAGCGACAACATGGGAGATTATTTCGTCGCCACTTTCGCAGAGCGGCCGGTCCGGAAGGGCCAGAGCGTCGAAGTGACGCTCCAGTGGACGGAAAACAATACCGTTGTCAGAAAGAAACGGGACATGAAAGTCGAGAAACTCTCTGACAACGGATATGTGTGGCTATGGTACCGGAAAGAAGGAATCGGCGCCGTAGTCAGGTTCTTAGAATGAGAGAGCGATCTGGATGAAGTCGTCCGCCTTCAGGGCGGCGCCGCCGATCAGACCTCCGTCGATATCCTTCTCCGCGAAAAGTTCTTTTGCGTTGGACGGTTTGCAGGAACCGCCGTAAAGGATCGTCATATCCTCAGCAACCTCTTTTCCGAACTTGCCGGCGATGACGCTGCGGATGCAGGCGTGGATCTCCTCAGCCTGGGCGGCCGTCGCGGTCTTGCCGGTGCCGATGGCCCATACAGGCTCGTAAGCGATGACGATATTCTTCATATCCTCGGCGGTGAAATTGAAGAGAACGGCCTCGGTCTGGGTTTTGACAACCTCGAAGTGCTTTCCGGCCTCGCGCTCGTCCAGATTCTCGCCGACGCAGAGGATTACCTTCAGACCCGCTTCCAGGGCGAGTTTCGTCTTGACGACGAGTTTCTCGTCCGTCTCGCCATAGTACTGGCGGCGCTCGGAATGGCCGAGGATGGTATACTGGCAACCGAGGGAGGTCAGCATATTCACGGCGACTTCACCGGTATAGGCGCCCTTCTCGTGATCGGCGCAGTTCTGCGCGCTGAGAGCGACCTTGGAACCCTTGAGCGCTTCTGCCACGCAGGCAAGATGCGTGAACGGCGGAGCGACGACCAGATCGACGTTCGCGGGAAGTTCTTTTGCCTTTTCAACGACTGCCTTGGCGAGTTCGACGCCTTCAGGAACTGTAGTGTTCATCTTCCAGTTGCCTGCAACAATGTACTTTCTCATTTTCGTATTATGGTTATAATTTGATTCAAATCATGCAAATTTACATATTCCTTGAGAAATTCACAAACCGGGCTCCGGTGAAAATTGGAGAAGGCCGGAATTTATCTTATCTTTGTGAGTTATAGAAATGATTCATCCGATGGAAAATTTTGTAGAAGAACTTAGATGGAGAGGCATGATCCAGGATATCATGCCGGGAACGGAAGAAAAATTGATGGAAGGCCCCAAGGCCGCCTACGTCGGGATCGACCCGACGGCGGATTCCCTGCATATCGGTCACCTTGTCAGTGTCATGATCCTCAAGCATTTCCAGCGCTGCGGGCACAAGCCCATCGCCCTGGTGGGAGGAGCGACCGGCATGATCGGGGACCCGTCCATGAAATCCGCGGAGCGGAACCTGCTGGACGAAGAGACGCTCAACCACAACGTCGCCTGCATCAAGGCCCAGCTCGGTCGTTTCCTCGATTTCGGCAGCGACGCCCCGAACAAAGCCGAACTGGTCAACAACTATGACTGGATGAAGGACTACAGTTTCATCAATTTCATCCGCGATATCGGAAAGCACATCACCGTCAACTATATGATGGCCAAGGATTCCGTCAAGAAGCGCCTCTCCCGCGATTCCAGCGAGGGCATGTCCTTCACCGAATTCAGCTACCAGCTGATGCAGGGCTACGATTTCTACTGGCTCTGGAAGAACAAGGGATGCGTTCTCCAGCTCGGAGGCTCCGACCAGTGGGGCAACATCACGACCGGGACCGAGCTGATCCGCCGGATGGACGGAGGCGAAGCGTTCGCCCTGACCTGCCCGCTGATCCGGAAGGCCGACGGTACCAAGTTCGGAAAAACGGAGAAGGGAAACATCTGGCTCGATGCGGAAAGGACGTCTCCCTACGAATTCTACCAGTTCTGGCTGAATGTAGCGGACGACGATGCGGAACGCTACATCAAGATCTTTACGATGCTTGACCGCGAAACGATCGAAAGTCTCATCGCGGAGCACCGGGAGGATCCCGGCCAGCGCCGGCTGCAGAAGGTTCTCGCCCGTGAAATCACGATTATGTGCCACGGGGAAGAGGCCTATGAAAACGCTCTCGCCGCCACCCAGCTCCTGTTCGGCAATGTCTCTTCTGACGTTTTCCGGAAGATGGACGAGCGGACGGTCCGTGAAGTCTTCGCCAACGTTCCCTCCTTCGATGTCCCGGCCGCGGAATTCCCGTGCAACATCCTCGATCTCCTCGCCGTCAAGACCCAGGTCTTCCCCTCCAAGGGAGAGGCCAGGAAGATGGTCCAGGGGGGCGGCGTTTCCCTGAACAAGGCCAAGGTCGGCGACATCAATGCCGAGATTACCTCCGACGATATCATCAACGGACATTATATCCTGGCCCAGAAAGGCAAGAAGAACTACTTCATCATCAACATTATCTGATATGGAAAAACCGGCATCCACCAGACAGCTCAAGGTCGCGCGTGAGTTGCAGAAGGACCTGGCCGAGATCATCCGTTCCAAGGGGATGGCCGCATTCGGCGGGGCCATGGTCACCGTCAGCGAGGTCCGGATCTCCCCGGATCTCTCCGTCGCCAAGGTTTTCGTCAGCATTTTCCCTTCCGAGAAGCAGGAAAGCGTGATGGCCATCCTGAACGAGAATCTCCGCTCCTACCGGGGCGAACTGGGACGGAAAGTCGCCAAGCAGTTCCGGATCGTGCCGGAACTGGTGCTGCATCTCGACACGACCCTCGACTACGCAGAACACATCGACGAACTCCTGAAAAAATAGATGCATCTACCGCTGCTGTTCGCAAGGCGTTACCTGCTGGCCCGCAAATCGCATAACGTCATCAACATCATATCGGGCATCAGCGTCGCCGGCATGGCGATAGGAACAGCCGCGCTCATCATCATCCTCTCCGTCTACAACGGATTCAGCGACCTGGTCGAGAACACCCTCGGAGAAATCCAGCCGGAAATCCGGATTACTCCCGCTACCGGAAAGGTCTTCTCCCCCGACGGACTCAAAGCGATCGGATGGGCCCGGAAGGAACCCGCCGTTTTTTCCGTATGCCCCGTTCTCGAAGAAAATGTCGTGATCAATTACGACGGGCACCAGAGCCTTGCCAAGGCGATCGGCGCCGATACGCTCTATGAAAGGACCTCTCCCGTCCGGGACCATATCGTCGAGGGGGCATTCTCTCTCAGGAAGGGAGACATCCGCCAGGGCGTTTTCGGGGCTTCGCTGGCTTATGGACTCGGGATCAGCCCCCGCTTCGTCGCAGCCGCCGAACTGTATTATCCCAAACGGGAAGGAAACGTCTCCCTGTCATCCCCCCTCTCTTCCCTCAATCACGCAAAGGTCTATCCGTCAGGACTTTTCGCCATCAGCGCCAACACGGATACGGAACTTGTCATCGTTCCGATCGAGACGATGCGTGAACTGACGGGGTACCGGAACGAGGTCAGCGCCATCGAAATCCGGACCGTACCGGGGACGGGACGGGATGAAGAGAAAAGGATCATTGGCGAACTCACCCGGATGCTGGGGCCCTCGTTCAAGGTTTCCGACCGGATCCGCCAGAACGACGCCCTCTTCAAAATGATGAAATACGAAAAACTGGCGATTTTCCTGATCCTGATTTTCGTCATCGTCATCATCGCCTTCAATATCTTCAGTTCCCTGTCCATGCTGATCATCGAGAAGCAGCATGACATCGGAACGCTCCGGAGCCTCGGGGCCGACGAACGGCTGATCCGCAGGATTTTCATCCTCGAGGGTTGGCTTATTTCCCTGCTCGGGCTGGCGATCGGTCTCGTCATCGGAATCGCCTTCGTTCTCCTTCAGCAGAAATTCGGAATCATCAAGATGCCCGGTTCGTACGTCGTTCCGGCCTATCCGGTCATCCTGAAGGGGTCCGACGTCATCCTGACGGCCGCCGGAGTCGCCGCGGTCGGATACCTGATCGCAACCTTACCGCATATTATTCACAAAACAGATCAAATATGAAAAAGTTACTCTCGATCATCTCCGTCGCTCTCCTGGGCACGGCTGTCCTTTTCGCTCAGAACGGCGGCATCAACGCCGAAACGCTGGCGGAAATCAGCAAGGGTTACGCCGGAACTCCGGCCGAGAAGGCTATCCGCAACGCTCTGAACACGACCCCGATCAACACTCTCGCCATGAACAGCGAGAATCCTCCCATGGACAAGCACTTTTCCGACGTGGTCGCCACGAAAGGACGCACGAACCAGAAATCTTCCGGTCGCTGCTGGCTTTTCACCGGCCTGAATGTCCTTCGTGCCAAGGCGATCGCCGAACACGATCTCGGGGCCTTCACCTTCTCCCAGAACTACGTGTTCTTCTATGACCAGCTCGAAAAGGCCAACCTCTTCCTGCAGGGCATCATCGATACGCGGGACCTTCCGGATGACGACCGCGAAGTGGACTGGTTCTTCAGCCATCCGATCGGTGACGGCGGCCAGTTCACCGGTGTTTCGAACCTGATCACCAAATACGGTGTCGTCCCGAGCGAAGTCATGCCTGAGACCTTCTGCGCCGAGAATACGGCCCAGATGCGCACCCAGATTTCCAATAAACTCCGGGAAGACGGTCTCCGCCTCCGCCAGGCCTATGCAAAGGGAAAGGCTGCGGCTGCAGGACTGAAAGGCAAGAAGGCGGCCGCCTCCGAAGCCGGACTCGAAGTCCTTCTCCAGTCGATGAAGATCGACCAGCTCAAGGAGATCTACCACATTCTCGCGCTCTGCCTCGGAGTTCCTCCGACTTCCTTCGAATGGACCCGATACGATTCAAAGGGCAATTTCGTAAGCAGGAAGACCTATACTCCGAAGTCCTTCTACGACGAATTTGTCGGCAAAGACCTGGAACACAATTATATCATGGTCATGAACGACCCTTGCCGCGAGTATGGGAAGGTCTATGAGATCAAATACGACCGCCATGTCTACGACGGTGACAACTGGGTCTATCTCAACCTCCCGATCGAGGACATCAAGAAGATGGCCATCGCTTCGATCAAGGACAATACCGCCCTCTATTTCTCCTGCGACGTAGGGAAGTTCTCCGACCGTACCACGGGCATCCTGGACATCAACAACTACAATTACAACGACCTGATGGGCGTCAAGTTCGGAATGGACAAGAAAGAGCGCGTCCAGACCCATGCCAGCGGCTCTTCCCATGCGATGACCCTCATCGCCGTCGACATCCGTGACGGGAAACCGGTCAAGTGGATGGTTGAGAACAGCTGGGGCGCGACTTCCGGCTACAACGGGAACATGATCATGACGGACGAGTGGTTCAACGAGTATATGTTCCGCCTCGTCGTCGAGAAGAAATACGTTCCCGCCGAGATCCTGGCCAAGATGGACCAGAAACCGATCCTCCTTCCCGCCTGGGATCCGATGTTCCTCCCAGAGGAATAATTAATTCCCGATGATCAGGAAACGGCACACGGTATGGCTGATAGGGGGTCTTGCCCTTATCGTCCTGCTGTGTGCCGATCTTTTTTCCGGTGCCGGCCAGTTTTCCTGGGCGGACCGGACCGTTCTCTTGCGCCTGAGGATTCCCCGGATCCTGACGGCTCTCCTTGCGGGAGCCTCCCTTGCGGCGGGCGGGGCGCAGATGCAGAGCATTTTCCGGAATCCACTGGCTGATCCGCATATCATGGGTATCAGCGGCGGAGCCGGTCTCGGAGCCGCGATTGCGACCCTTCTGCTCGGCAGCCGGGGCGGCGCCGTCTGGGGAATCGCCATTTTCGCCCTTGCAGGGGCTGTCCTGACCTCTTCGCTGATCCTTTTCATCGCCCGGAGAATCCGCTCCGGCGGAACGCTTCTTCTGGTCGGGGTCATGCTCGGGTTCATCTTCAGCGCCCTCGTGTCCATCCTGGAGTATACCGCAAACGAGGAGGCGCTGAAACTCTATTTCGGGTGGGCCGCCGGCAGTTTTACAGGTCTCAGATACGGGGAAATCGCGCTGATGGGAGGAGCATTGCTAGTAGGATTGATTCTGGCCTTTACAGGACACAAGGGCCTCGATCTGATGCTTTTCGGAGAGAATTATGCCGAGTTGTCCGGGGCCCGTTCGAGGGGAATCCGATTCCGCGCAGTGCTGAGCTGCTGTCTGATGACCTCCGCAGTAACGGCATTCTGCGGTCCCATCGGTTTTGTCGGGATCATCTCTCCGATCCTGACGAGGCGCATTCTCGGGAGTGCCCGGAATCTCACCGTCCTTCCCGGCTGCATCCTTCTCGGAGGGATCATCTCTCTGGTCGCGGACATCCTTTCAAACCTGTCCTCTTCCCCGCTCCCGGTCGGGAGCACCATGGCCCTCATCGGAATTCCCGTCATCTTACTCTTTCTGGGTAGAAGCAGTAATGACAAAAAGCCCTGACCAGAAGATTTCTGATCAGGGCTTCGAAGAACGGCAGCTACCTACTCTCCCACCTGGTGGGGCAGTACCATCGGCGTGGGTGAGCTTAACTTCTCTGTTCGGAATGGGAAGAGGTGGATCCTCACCGCTATAACCACCGCAATATATTACTTGAGAGAAAAGATCTGAGGCCGTCCTTCCGGACGTATTATGCTCGACAGACTCGCTTTCGCTTCTTTGCAATTCCTTTCGGCGTTTCTCTCTCCAGAGAAAGTCTCTCGGGCTATTAGTACAGGTCAGCTGAACACGTCACCGTGCGTACACTTCCTGCCTATCAACGTGGTAGTCTCCCACGACCCTCAAGGGAAAACTCATCTTGAAGACGGCTTCGCGCTTAGATGCTTTCAGCGCTTAT
>JAFRUH010000026.1 GCA_017438975.1 Bacteroidales bacterium | reverse complement strand
GAACCTTCAGCATCCCATCTGACGGTGCTCTTGTCGATCGTGATCTCGAACGGTCCGTAGAAGGTCCAGTAGCTGTAGTGGCCGACAGGGACCTGCTTGGTAACCTCAGTCTCCTCGCCAGTTGCAGGATCTTTCTCCTTCGCAGTCTGGTTGACACCGTCGATGAAGTGATCCTGAGCGATATCGGTAATGTCGATCGGACGGATGTACTGAGCCTCATAGTATTCCTTACCCTTGAAGGTAATTTCAACCGTCTTCTCAGGATCCTCGCAGACCTCGCCGAAGGCGCCGATGAAGACGTGCAGGGAGGTTCTAGCCTCGTTGAGGAACATCTTGGCGAGAACGCCATCCTTGTTCAGGGTGATGGAGTTGGCCTGGTAGGTCTTGCCAGTCTCCTTGTCGGTAGCGGTAGCAGAGTTGTCAATCGTGGCGATCAGCTGGTTCTTCAGCTCGACACCGTCAACGTTCTTGACAACCTTGGCGCATTACCGGCCACAGCAGCCTCAAGATGCTGGAGAAATACATCAAGGCTGGCGAACTCGAAACCGTCCGGAAACTGACGGGAGAGTACGACTACTTCAAATAGGCCTGATTTTTGATTAATTCAGGCATATTTTCTAACTTTGTCGCTCAAGAACAGAAGAAGGATGAAAAGAGTATGGACAATCCTGGCGGCCCTGCTCCTCGGGGCCGTAACGATAGAGGCTGGAAACCCGCTGAAGGTTTCCAAGCCGGTTTTTGATACATATGTGATTGAAACGGGAGACCTGCCCTATGAGAAGGGAATCTCCTATACCTTCAAGTTCCCGTACAGGAACCAGGGAGAGGGCGAACTCCTGATCACAGCCATCGTTCCCGGCTGCTACTGCGTTGTCCCGGAGCATTCGGACCAGCCCTTGAAAATGGGCCAGACCGATACGGTGACCGTGACGTTCAATCCCTATAAGTCCGGGAAGTTCCGCCACAGGCTGGCCATCTGTACAAACGGAGAGCCCGAGCTCCTGTATGTCACTTTCCGGGGAAACCTGACCGAATAAAAAAACGACGGGAACTGACCCGTCGTTTTTTCTATCCCAGGAAGGCCCCTTCTTCCAGGAGTTCCTTCTGGACTTCCTTTACATTGACTTCCGAGGGTTTGACGCCGTCGGCGAGGGCGATGCAAGCCGCCGTCCCCGCGGCCTGTCCGAGGCCCATGCAGGTTGACATGACCCGTGTTCCGGCCATCGCCTCGTGGGTAAAGGAGGAACAGCGCCCGGCGACGAGCAGGTTCTCGACCTTCTCGGGAACGAGGCAGCGGTAGGGGATGTCGTGGTTGTCCTTCGCGAAAAGCATCGTGCAGTCGCTCCCCGTCGAGTGGTGGATGTCGACCGGGTAGCCGGCGACGGTGATGACATCCTCGAACCGGCGGCTCGTCAGGATATCCTCTGCGGTCAGGACATATTTCCCGACCATGACCCGGCTCTCGCGGATTCCGAGGAAGGGGGCTACCTTCTCGACCTCCAGGTTCTCGAAACCGGGGACATATTTCCGGAGGTATTCGTTGATCCGGTACATCTGCCGGCGTGCTTCGATCTCGCCGAAGGTGTAGCTCTCGGGGAGGGTCGAATCGACACCGCTGACCCGGGACATGTTGACCCAGATCTGGTCGTCTTTCAGACCCGTGATGAGGATCGTCCGGGCGACCGGGATGTCCAGTCCGGCCGCATTGGCCTGGTTGATCTGGTTCCGGAGACCGACGGTGATGAAATAGCGCTTTGCGAACTGTTCGGGAGGCATGACGTCCATGTCGAAGACGTCACGGTGGTTGACGAGGGCGTCGCGGAAACGGGCCATGTCCACCTTCCTGACGGAGTACATCAGGGTAGGGGGCTGCATGCCGCCGTTCTCGTCGCCCTTGTGCATCTCGACACCGGCGCGTGTCGCGACATCACCGTCTCCGGTGCAGTCGATCACCGTCTTGGCGAAGATGACCTCGCGTCCGGCCTTGCTCTCGATGATGACGCCCTTTACGGCATCCCCGTCCATGATCACGTCGGAGCAGAAGACATACATCAGCACTTCGACCCCGGCTTCTTCCATCATTTCAAGGGCAACGGTCTTGACCTCTTCGGGATCGATGATCGTCAGGCTCATATGGTTCTTGCAGGGGACGTGCGGGCCTGCGCAGCCCCGGGCCGCGAGGCGGTCGATCAGGTCCTGGGCATATCCCCGGATGCACTGTTTTCCGTTGATGTCGAGATAGGCGAGGATCGGAAGACCCAGGGTCAGGTTTCCGCCCAGGTATCCCCGGCTTTCGATGAGCAGGACCTTGTGTCCTTTCCGGGCGGCGGCGCGGGCAGCCATGATCCCGGAGGGACCGCCTCCGACGACCAGGATGTCGACTTCGGCCCTTACGGGAAGCTCCCGTTGCGGTTCGAGATACGTTTTCATGCTACTTTTCAGCTTCTTCGATCTGTTTGAAATACTTGTAGGTGTTGACTTTCAGCTCTCCGGCTGCGAGTTCGTCGACGACGACGGTGCCACAGGGATGGTTCTGGAGGGCGGAGAGGGTCACGACATGGGTCATCGGGCCTTCGACGGCCTGCTGGATGGCGCGGGCCTTCTTGTGGCCGAAGGCGAGGATCAGGACCTCACGGGAATCGAGGACGGTCGCGACACCGACGGACATGGCCTGCTTCGGGACCTTGTTGATGTCATTCTCGAAGAACCGGGAGTTTACGAGGAGGGTGTCATAAGTCAGGGTCATGACGCGGGTCCGGGACTGGAGGGAGGAGTAAGGCTCGTTGAAGGCGAGGTGGCCGTCTTCGCCGACGCCGCCGAGGAAGAGGTCGACTCCGCCGGCCGCGGCGATGGATTTCTCATACTGGTCGCATTCCGCCTTGAGATCCGGGGCGTTGCCGTCGAGGATATGGATATTCGCGCGGGGAATGTCGATGTGGTCGAAGAGGTACTTGTACATGAAACTGTGGTAGCTCTCCGGGTGCTCGACCGGCAGGCCGACATATTCGTCCATGTTGAAGGTGACGACGTTCTTGAAGGAGATTTCGCCGGCCTTGTACATACGGATCAGTTCGGCATAGGTCTCGATCGGGGTCGAACCGGTGGCAAGGCCGAGGACGAAAGGTTCGCCGGTGACGGCGGCCTTTGCCTTGATGGCGTTCGCGATATGATGGGCGGCCCAGATGGAGGCCTCATGCTGGTTGTCTCTGATAATGACTTTCATTGTTAATATAATTTAAGGAAAACTTCGATTGCCTGGTATTCTGCCATGCCGAGCTCGTCGTAGAGCTTGGCGGTGTTCTGGGTGCGTTCTTCGGCCCTCTGCCAGAATTCACGGGGATCGTCGCCCGGGAAGGGGACGATGTCTTTCTGCGAGAGATGGCGGAAGATCGCGTGGCGTTTCTTGATCAGTTCGCCCGGGCTGAGCGGAACGGCCATGTCGACCCGTCCCAGTTCCCATTCCATCCATGCCCCGCGGTAGAGCCAGACATGGACCTCCTTCGCCCATCCCTCGTTCTCCTCCCGGAGTTGGTCGAGAGCCTCGAGGGCGGCTTCGGTGCAGACCCTGTGGGTCCCGTGTGGATCCGCCAGGTCTCCGGCCATGAAGATCATATGGGGCCGGATTTCGTTCATGAGGCGCTTGATGATATCGATGTCCGCCTGGGTGCGGGGGAGTTTCTTGATACCTCCGGATTCATAGAAGGGGAGGTTGAGGAAGTGGGCGTTGTTGCGGTCGTCGAGGCCGAAGGAACGGACTGCGCCGCGGGCTTCGCTGCGGCGGATGGCTCCCTTGATGTTGAGGAGGGCTCTCGGCTCGGGTGCTCCGGGGACCTTGCTGTCGATCAAGGCCTTCACCTCGTCGAATTTGTCGGCGAAACCGAGCTGGAAGGCCGCGTCCATATGCTGGAGGACAACGTCGTCGTGGACGGCGACATTGCCGGAGGTCTCGTAGGCGACATGGACATTGTGACCCTGGCTGACCAGCCGGATGAAGGTTCCGCCCATCGAGATGACATCGTCGTCCGGGTGCGGGGAGAAGATGAGGACGGTCTTCGGGAAGGGGACGGCTGCGACCGGGCGGGTGCTGTCGTCCGCATTCGGCTTGCCGCCGGGCCACCCGGTGATCGTATGCTGGAGGTCGTTGAAGACCTCGATGTTGATTTTGTCGAAAGGTCCGAATTTCTCGAGGAGTTCCCCGAGGGAATTGTCGAGATAGTCCTTCTCGGTCAGTTTCAGGATCGGTTTCCCGACAGTCTGGCAGAGCCAGACGACGGCTTTCCGGATGAACTTGGGCGTCCAGTCGCAGGGACCGACGAGCCAGGGGGCCGTCACTCGGGTCAGCAGGCTTCCGGCCGTCTCATCGACATAGAGGGTGATGTCATCGTGCTGCTGGAGGAGCGAGGCGGGACAGGTGATGTCTTCGGCGCTCTCGGAAACGGCCTTTACGACGTTGGCCTTGTTCTCGCCCCAGGCCATCAGGATGATCTTCCGGGCGGAGAGCATGGTCCCGATACCGACCGTGATCGCGGCTTCGGGCGTCGCGGCGATGTCTCCGTTGAAGTTCTTCGCCTGGCGCTTCCGGGATTTGTAGGAGAGACGGACGGTGCGGGTGCGGCTCTTTTCCGTCGAGCCGGACTCGTTGAATCCGATCTGGCCCTGTTCGCCGACGCCGATGACGAGGAGGTCCATCCCCCTTGCGATCCTGTCGAATCCGGCGCAGTAGGCCGATACTTTGTCCTGAGGGACGGTCCCGTCCGGGATATGGATATTCTCCGGAAGGACGTTGATCTTGTCGAGGAGGGTTTCATGGAGCAGGTTGTTCCGGCTCTGGCGGTCACCCCGGTTGGAAGGATAATATTCGTCGATGGAGATGATTTCCGTATTCCTGAACGAAATCTCTCCGGCCTCGAACCGGCGTACGAGTTCATTGTAGAGAGGTTCCGGGGTCCTTCCGGTCGTAAGGCCGAGCTTGAAGAGACGACCCCGGGGAGCCTCGCGGACCGCTTCCACGATCAGGTTGGCGACGACGGTGGCAGCATCGGCGGCTTCCGGGAAGATTTCCGCATGGATCTTCTCGTAGCTGTGCAGAATACCGGAAGGAAGGCCTTTTCCAATCAGTCCTCCTTCGTAGGGAAGCGTAAAATGTTTCATGGTCGGGACCTCTTGGTTTACAGTTGGTTGTCCTGTAGGGCGAAGGTGTTACCCTGGCTGATATCCCCGGTCACCATGCCTTTCTTGAGCCAGCGCATGCGCTGCTGGGCGGTGCCGTGGGTGAAGGAATCCTCGACGGCGAAACCCTGGGATTTCTTCTGGAGGTAGTCGTCGCCGATGACGGAGGCGCAGCGGATCGCTTCCTCGAGGTCTCCCTCCTCGATGGACTTGAACACGGAGTTCTCATAATGGGCCCAGATTCCGGAATAGAAGTCGGCCTGGAGCTCGATCCTTACGCTCATCCGGTTGGCGTCGGTCTTGTTCATCCGGGCCATCTGGTTATGGGCCTTGCCGAGGGTTCCGAGGAGATTCTGGACATGGTGGCCGACCTCGTGGGCGATGACATAGGCATAGGCGAAGTCGCCGTCGGCGCCGAGCTGCCGTTTCATCGTCGAGAAGAAGCTCAGGTCGATGTAGAGTTTCTCATCGGCGGAGCAGTAGAAAGGGCCCATGGCCGCCTGGCCGGTCCCGCAGCTGGTAGATGTGGAGCCTGTGTAGAGGACGAGGGTCGGATTCCGGTAGGTGCCGAGGTTGTACTTGGAGAAGTAGGCGCTCCAGATGTCTTCGGTACTGGCGAGGATCTGCTTGGAAAAGGTGGCCAGTTCTTGTTCCTGGGCCGTGAATTCGCGGGTCTGGGTCGTGGGCGCCCCGGAGGAAACCCCGCCCATGTTGCTGACATTCCTGAGGATGTCGCCGAGGTTGCCGCCCATCATCAGGGTGATGAGGCCGACGATAACGATGCCTCCGAGGCCCAATCCGGCGGCGGTGCCGCCGCTCATGCCTCTGCGGTCTTCTACATTGCCGCTTTCGCGTCTTCCGTCAAGTTTCATAATCGTACTTTTATTTGTTCTTATTCAATTCTGATTCAATTCACAAATATAACAAAATTCCCGGACTGAGAATTGCAATCATGCGGAGTTTTTCGCACCTTCGTGAAAAATACTTAGACTATGAATTCTTTACCTGATGTCCCCGGGCAGTGGGTCGACCGTTCTCCAAAGATCCAGGACTGCTACCATGCCATGACCAAAGGCATTCCAACCTTCGACCTGTATGAAAGCGAAGAAGATTTCGTCGTGGGGATGAACATGACCGGCATTCTTGCCCGCAACTGCGGAGTGACCGTTCTGGCATCCAAGCTGAATGATTCTCACGAACACCACGTTCTTAGCGGCAATTATGAAGACTGCCGGCTCTTTCTGAACCGGCATGTGGAGCATGCAAAAGGGCAGATCCGGTTCAGAAGGAAACGCGAGGGGATGGCCGTCTGTCCCCAGCCTTCCCTTGAATTGTCCATTCTGCCGATAGAGACTGAGTATAGCCTCAGGAACAGGATTGCATATGTGATCAAGAATTCCTTTGACTCGGGGCTGCCTTTTATGCCGTGGTGGGATGACTGGAGTACGGCGAAGGTATATTTTGCCGACTATCGGATGCTTCTCGCGTACGGGAGGCCGATCCCGGAATTCGGGAACATCCTGGAACAGCGTCGTGTTTTCCATACCAACGTCCCGGTTCCGCAGGAGTGGCGGGCGGATGACCGGGGCCTTATCTGCCCGGTCTGGTATACAGACTATATAAGGGTCAATTCCATTTTCCGTACGCCGGAGTCCTTCCTGAGATACCTGACCGGCAAAAAAACGGCAGAGGCAGAGGAACAGATCCAGCGGTCGGTCGCTTTGGAGGTATCGGTCCAGTCGCTGCGGGAAGTCGCCAAGGCAAAGTCCCTGGACCTGTTCGGGACGAAGGATATCCAGCGGTTGAATGAATACCAGAAAGTGCAGGTTTGTAAAGATCTTTTGGCGAAGGGTGCTTCCGTCGCCCAGTTGCAGCGGGTGGTTCACATTCCTTCGGAACGCCTGAGGCACCTGCTTCGGTAAGGGCTCTCCCGGGGGCTGTCTCTTTTTTCCGGAGGCATCGGTAATCTCTCTCACTATGGCTGTTTTCCCCTGGGGGCTATCAAGTGGGCTATCGAAAAATGGTGTTTAAGATGTTGATAGTCAGCGTTTTGTTTTAATAGTCCCTTTGATAGGGGGGGCCTTATGGAGGAGGGGGCTATCATGGAAATAAATCGTAAGTTGTTAACTGTGAACAGTTTGCGTGAATTATTGATGATAGGGGACGGATCCGGAATGATAAAAGCCTGGCAAAGAGATGGAAACGAACGGGCCCGGAGAGTATAACGGAGATGCAGGGGAGGAGAAATGCGGGAGAATTAGTGAAAAAATGATTATATTTGCATGTTTTGCGAATGAATGAAGGCAGTAATCAGTTAAATCGTTTATACTATGAACAATAGATTCATCAAGGTTGTTTTCGGAAGTGTCGCAGTCGGCATGCTGGCTCTCATGGCCGGATGCTCCCGCCTCCCGAATACCAAACTTCAGATCCTCCTTCCGGAAGGAGTGAAATCCGCGAGGATTCAAGTAGTTGATTTTAAGCTGGACACGAATGTGGCAGCCGTCAATAATGTCGTTACGTTCGCCGTTCCGTCGAACCCGGCGGTTTCCGGTACGGTCTCCCTCGGGAAAGGATTCGGCGCCAAAGGTTGCACCTTCATCCCCGACGGTACGGCCCTGACGGTCGACATGACCGGAAGCAAGCCGGCGCTTTCTTCGGACAAGAAGTCCTCGATCAATTACCGGATGCTCGCCAACAAGGATTTTGAAATGCAGTCTGCGTCCGATTACTCCCGGAAAGTGCAGGATGCCCGCGGCAGGGCGGATCTTTCCCCGGAAGCCCGTGATTCCATCGTCACCGTCGCTACGCAGGATTTCCAGAAGCTGGTTCTCGACGAGTACCGGAAGAGGGCGGAGCAGGAAAAGGACAATTATATCGGGGCCGACGCGATCTTGAAGCTTCGCGGCAAGATTCCCAACGAAGAGCTGGATTCCCTGATCTCCACGATGTCCCCGGCCGTCATCGCGTCCGGAACCGTTTCCACGGTCCGCGACAACATCCGCGCCCTGATGGCCACGGACGAAGGAATGCCCTTCAAGGATTTCACCGTCAAGGACGGCAAAAAGGAGATCCGCCTCTCCGATTATGTCGGGAAAGGGAAATATGTCCTCGTTGATTTCTGGGCGAGCTGGAGCCGTCCCTGCGATGCCGAGCGGGCTTTTATCAAGGAAGCCTACGACCGGTTCGAAGGGGACCGTTTCATGGTCCTCGGCGTCGCCGTATGGGATGAGCCCGAGTCCACGATGGCCGCTGTTGTGAATCGCCATATTCCCTGGACGTGCATCCATGACGCGACCGAGGCCGCCCGGATCTACGGAGTCATCACGCTTCCGCACGTGATCCTTTTCGGGCCTGACGGCAAGATCATCCGCCGCGGTCTCACCGGCGAGGATATCGTCAAGACGGTTGATTTTTATCTCAAATAGAAGATGATCAAGGCGATCGTTTTCGATATCGGCGGCGTCCTGGCAGACCTGGATGCCGCCCGTTGCTTAAAAGCATTCCGGGAGGAAATCGGCTATCCCCGGATGGAGGAAATGCTGGGCCTGTCTGAACAGAAAGGCATTTTCGGGGAAATGGAACGGGGCACCCGGACTGCGGAGGAATTCTGCAAAGCGATTGCAGCGGAGTCCCGCGAGGGGACACGTCCCGAGGACGTCTTCCGTTGCCTGCAGACCTTCATCACCGGCGTTCCCAAGGAAAAGACGGACCTCATGGATGCCCTGGCGGAAAAGTATCCGCTCTACTTCCTTTCCAACAACAACCCGATCGCGATGGACATCACCCACCGCTATTTCGATGAAAACGGGTTCGACTGGAAAAACAAGATCCGGAAAGAGTTCCTCTCCTACCAGATGCACCTGATGAAACCCGGTGCGGATTTCTTCCTCGAGGCAATCTGCCAGATCGGCCTTCCGCCGGAGGAAATCCTTTTCGTGGACGATTCCAAGGCGAATGTCGAGGCTGCTCTCTCCGTCGGCATGCGGGCCCTTCATTACGAACCCGGAGCCGATCTCGCCGCCCTGATCATGCCTGAATTGTAACCCCTTTATCTTCAAGGAAATTTTTGCATTATTAAATTAAATTATTAATTTTGCATTCAGTATGACATTGAGCCTTGCATATCTCCATCATCACCGGATTTTCCCTATCTGGTAAGCGACGGTATCTGCAGGCAGAGATATCCGGGAGACTTGCCAGAATTGGTAAGTCTCCCTTTTTATATTTAATGACAGACATGGACGGAAGTACGATCCGATTGGCGATCCAATCGAAAGGAAGGCTGAACGAAGACAGCCTCAAACTCCTCAAGGATGCGGGCATCGATGTCGATGACGCCAAGAGAAAGTTCCTCGGCAGGGCGGCGGATTTCCCGCTCGAGGTCCTGTATCTGAGGGATGACGACATCCCCGGAGTCGTGGAAGACGGCGCCGCCGACATCGGTATCGTCGGATTCAACGAAGTGGCCGAGACCGGAGCGAACGTGGAAGTCCTCCGGAAACTGGGATTCGGGAAGTGCCGCATTTCCCTCGCCGTTCCCAAATCGGTCGACTATCCCGGCCTGGAATGGTTCCACGGCAAGTCCGTCGCGACATCCTATCCATCCGTCCTGAAGGGATTCCTTTCCCGGAAGGGCATCGACACGGAGATCCGAGTGATCAAGGGTTCCGTCGAAATCGCTCCCGCCGCGGGGATCGCGGATGCCATCTTCGACATCGTTTCTTCGGGGGGAACGCTGGTTTCCAACGGGTTGAGGGAAGTGGAAGTCGTCCTGGAAAGCGAGGCTGTCCTGATCGTTCGGAAAGACCTTCCGGCGGAAAAACGCTCCCTTCTCGATTCGATCCTTTTCCGTTTCGATGCGGTGGGGGAGAGCCGGGGCAAGAAATATATCCTGATGAACATCCCCGACGAGCGCCTTTCCGAGGTCTTCGGCCTGCTCCCCGCCATGCGGAGCCCGACCGTCATGCCCCTGGCCGCCAAGGGATGGAGTTCGGTCCATTCGGTAATCTCTGAAAAATCCCTCTGGAAGACGGTGGAACAGTTGAAGAGCATCGGCGCCGAGGGAATCCTGATATTGAATGTGGATAAGGTAATTGACTGATCATGAACATTTACGTAGAGCCTGAACGGTCGGAATGGGAGGCCCTCGCCCGGAGGGTCCATCGGGAAGACGCCGTCCTCGAGGAGAGGGTCGACGGAATCCTGCGCAGGATCCGGGAGGGGGGAGACTCCGCCCTGGAAGATGTGATCCGCTCCATCGAAGGATGGGTCCCGTCTCCGCTCCTGGTTACGGAAGAGGAGTTCGAGGAAGCGGAAGCAGCCGTCCCCGAATCGCTGAAAGCGGCGATCCGGGAGGCTTACGCCCGGATCCGTGCCTTCCACGCGACCCAGGTTCCTTCGGATTCGGTATGGGATGACGGGCGCGGTATCGTCTGCCGCCGCCGCTTCCTGCCGGTCCGCCGGGTCGGTCTCTATATCCCGGGCGGGTCGGCTCCGCTCTTTTCGACGGTCCTGATGCTCGGAATCCCGGCTGCGATCGCCGGATGTCCGGAACGGGTCCTCTGCACCCCCCCGGGGAAAGACGGCAAGATCGCGCCGGCGCTGCTTTTCGCCGCCCGTCTCTGCGGCATCGGAACCGTCTGTAAGATCGGCGGTGCCCAGGCGATCGCGGCCATGGCCTATGGAACCGCAACCGTCCCGAAGGTCGACAAGGTCTTCGGACCGGGCAACCGGTATGTCCTCCAGGCCAAGCAGCAGGTCGCCCGGGAGGGTACGGCCATCGATATGCCGGCCGGCCCTTCGGAAGTGATGGTGCTTGCGGACGCTTCCGCCGATGTCCGTTTCATTGCGGCCGACCTGCTCTCGCAGGCGGAGCACGGGCCTGACAGCCAGGTGCTTCTGGTCTGCCCGGACCGGGCAATGGCGGAAAAGGCTCTTTCGGAAGTCGAACGCCGGAAGGCGCTGCTTCCCCGGGAGAGCATCGTGGACGGAGCCCTTTCCGAGAGCCGGATCATCGTACTTTCCGATCCCGACGACCGCATCGATTTCGCCAACTTCTACGCGCCCGAGCATCTGATCCTCTCCGTCGAGGATCCCGAAGCTGTTTCGGAACGGGTTACAGCTGCCGGAAGCGTATTCCTCGGAGCTTATTCCCCGGAGAGCGCCGGCGACTATGCCAGCGGGACGAACCATACCCTGCCGACCCTCGGTCTTGCGACGGCATGGAGCGGACTCGGTGTCGAACAGTTCATGCATGCGATTACGTATCAGTCCCTTACGCGCGAGGGGCTTTCCCGGATCGGGGGGACCATCGTGGAGATGGCCCGGGCCGAAGGGCTCGATGCCCACGCCGAAGCCGTCCTCGTCCGGCTGGACGAAGCGGAGGGACGCCTTGGGGAAGGGGTATCGGACTCAGAACCCATGGCTACCCTCGGCCATGTAAGAGGGAGGGGCCCAGGCTCGGCCTGGGAGGGGTCGGAGCGGAGCGGAGACGGTTCGGAGGCCGATACCCCTTCCCCGGAAGCGGCGTCCCTCTCTCTCGTACGGGAGAACATCCGGAACCTCTTGCCCTACTCGACGGCCCGTGACGAATACCAGGGAGAACTCGGTATCCTCCTCGACGCCAATGAGAATCCCTTCGGCGAAGAGGACATGAACCGGTATCCGGCCCGCGCCCTCCGAAGCACTCTTCTCAAGCGGATCGCCTCCCTGAAGGGAGTCGCCCCGGAAAGGGTCTTCCTCGGAAACGGCAGCGATGAATCGATCGACCTGTGCTACCGGGTCTTCTGCCGGCCGGGGATCGACAACGCCTTGATGATCGCCCCGAGCTACGGCATGTACCGGGTCGCGGCGGATACCAATGATATCGAGGCCAGGCCTATCGCCCTGAACCCAGACTTCTCCCTGCCTGTCGGGAGAATCCTCGCGGCCGCGGACGCGAATTCCAAGCTTCTTTTCGTCTGTTCCCCGAACAACCCGACGGCGAACTCCTTTCCCGAAACGGACATCCGGACGCTGCTGGAAAGATTCCCCGGGATGGTCGTTCTCGACGAAGCTTATGCGGACTTCTCCGAAAAAGGATCCCTCATTCCGCTCTTGGACGAATATCCGAACCTGATTATCCTCCAGACGCTCTCCAAGGCCTGGGGACTCGCGGGACTGCGGATCGGCCTGACTCTGGCGGCACCGGAACTGATCACCCTGTTCGACCGCGTACGATACCCCTATAATATCGGTACGGACACCCTCTCCCTCGCGGCGAGGCTCCTGGACCCCGAAAAGACCCGGAAGGAAATCGACCTGATCCGGAGCGAGCGGAAACGGCTCGAGAAGCGGCTGAAAGAGTTTCCCTTCATCAAGAAGATCTTCCCGAGCGACGCCAACTTCCTCCTCGTCCAGACCCCTGACCCGAAGGGACTCTATGCCCACCTGATCTCGGACGGCATCATCGTCCGGGACCGTTCCACGACCCGGGGCTGCGGCCCGGCCCTCCGCCTGACCGTCGGCACCCCGGAAGAAAATGACAAAATGATCCAATCCCTTTCTGCTTATGGACGAAATTCGTAAATTACTCATCATCGACCGCGACGGGACGATCCTCCGGGAACCCGACGATGAGCAGATTGACAGTTTGGACAAGTTCCACTTCGTCCCCGGGGCCATCTCTGCGCTCAGGACCCTGCGTCCCCTGCCTTTTCGCATGGTTCTGGCATCCAACCAGGATGGTCTCGGGAGCGAAGTTTTTCCTACGGAGACTTTCCTCCCCTCCCACAGCCTCATGAAAGAGACCCTCGCGGGGGAAGGAGTCGTCTTCGATGACGAATTGATCGATCCCTCCATGCCTGAAGACCATTCGCCGAACCGGAAACCCGGGACCGGCATGTTCACAGACTATCTGGACGGGAAATGGGACCTCGCCGGGAGCTATGTCATCGGCGACCGGCTGACCGATGTCCGCCTGGCGGTGAACCTCGGCGCAAGGGCGATCCTCCTCTCCGATCCGGAGACGGCGGCTCCGCTCATCGCGGAAGAAGGCCTCTCCTGCGAACTCGTCACCAACGACTGGGCCGAAATCGCCGAGTATATCCGCCGGGGCGTGCGCCGCGCAGTGCGGGAGCGGGTGACCCGGGAGACCCGGATCCGCGTCGCGGTGGACCTGGACGGAAGGATGGACTCCTCCGTTTCGACCGGCCTGCGGTTCCTGGACCATATGCTCGACCAGATTCCCCACCACAGCGGCATATCCCTGCAGGTCGAGGCGTCCGGAGATTTGGACATCGACGAGCATCACACGATGGAAGACATCGCGATCACCCTCGGGGAGACCATTCTCGAAGCCCTCGGCGACCGGCGCGGAATCGGGCGCTACGGGTTCGCCCTGCCTATGGACGACTGCGACGCCCTGGTGCTTATGGACCTCGGGGGACGGACGGATTTCAGCTGGGATGTGCCTTTCACGCGGGAATATGTGGGAGATACACCGACGGAAATGTACAGCCATTTCTTCCAGTCCCTCTGCACGGCTCTCCGCTGCAACCTCCACATCCGGGCCCGTGGCGGAAACAACCATCACCTCGCCGAGTCCGTCTTCAAGGCCTTCGCCAGAACGCTCGGGGCCGCCGTGCGGCAAGATCCGTTCCGGTATGACATTCCGAGCAGCAAGGGGGTCCTATGATCGCAGTGGTCGATTATGAAGCCGGCAACGTGCGGTCCGTTTTGAACGCGCTCAGGCGCTGCGGAGCGGAAGACGTTGTCCTGACGGCCCGGGAGGACCTCCTGCGGGCCGCGGACAAGGTCATCCTTCCGGGAGTCGGAGATGCGTCCGTTGCCCTGGAGAGCCTCCGGGAGTCGGGCCTCGACCGGGTCATTCTCTCGCTGGAGCGCCCCGTACTCGGAATCTGCGTCGGCATGCAGATCCTCTGCGAAAGGACGGAGGAAGGGAACGCGGAAGGTCTCGGCGTCTTCCGGACCGCCGTGCAGCGGTTCCGGCCATCCGGCGACCTGAAGATCCCGCACATGGGCTGGAACACCCTCACCACCCTCCGGCCGCCCCTTTTCGCCGGACTGGAGGAGGGAACCTATGTCTATTATGTCCATTCCTACTACGCCGGGATCTGCCCGGATACGATAGCCGAGACTTCCCACGGAGTCTCTTTCAGCGCCGCCCTCTGCCGGGACCGGTTCTTCGGGACGCAGTTCCATCCCGAGAAAAGCGGTTCCGCGGGGGAGCGCATCCTTCAGAATTTCCTTGCCCTATGATCCAGATCATCCCGGCCATCGATATCATCGAAGGGCGCTGCGTGCGCCTGTCCCAGGGGGATTTCGCCCGCCGGAGCACCTATCCGGAGACTCCGTCCGAAATGGCTGACCTGTTCGCCGCCGCCGGCCTGACCCGGATCCATGCCGTCGACCTCGAGGGAGCTAAGGTGGGAGCGCCCCGGAACCTGGACGTCCTGAAAGCCCTCTCCGAGAGGGGGGACCTCGACATCGAATGGGGCGGTGGGATCCAGAACTCCGCCGATCTGGACGCAATCTTTTCGGCCGGAGCCGGCCATGTGATCCTCGGGACCGTCGCCGCGACGGATCCGTCTTTCGCCCGGGAAGCCCTGAAGCGTTTCGGGCCGGAACGGATCGTCCTCGGGGCGGACGTAAGGGGAAAGGCCGTCGCGACCAGGGGATGGACCGAAACGACGGAGCAGGGAATCGAAGACCTGATCCGGCTCTTCCTCCCGGCCCTGAAGGAGGTCATCGTGACCCAGATCGCGCGGGACGGGATGTTCAGCGGCGCCGACGTGCCGCTCTACCGGGAACTGATGGACCTTTTCCCGGAGGTGACCTTTACGGCGAGCGGCGGTATCGGTTCCATCGGCGACATCCGCGCCCTCGAAGAAGCGGGCGTGCCGCGGGTCATCGTCGGGAAAGCCCTATATGAAAAGAAGATAACCTTGGAGGAACTCGCAGCATGGTAGCCAAACGGATCATTCCGTGCCTGGACGTCCGGGACGGGAAGACGGTCAAGGGGGTCCATTTCCTCGGACTCCGGGAGGTCGGCGACGCCGTCGGACTCGGGGCGAAATATGCCCGGGAGGGGGCGGACGAACTGGTCTACCTGGACATCAGCGCCACCCTGGAGGGCAGGAGGACCTTTACGCAGCTGGTCTCGGAGATCTCGGCCCGGATCGACATTCCCTTCACGGTGGGCGGAGGGATTTCCTCCCTTGCCGACGCCGCGAGGCTGCTCGAGGCCGGGGCCGACAAGGTCAGCGTCAACAGCGCGGCCATCCGCACCCCGGGGCTCATCGATGAGATCGCTTCCCACTTCGGGAACCAGTTCGTCGTCGTCGCGATCGACGCGCGGATGGTCGGTGACCGGTGGATGGCGACGACCCACGGCGGGAGCCGTCCCACCGACCGGGAACTGTTCACATGGGCCCGCGAGGCCCAGGAACGCGGCGCCGGGGAGATCCTCTTCACGTCCATGGACCACGACGGGACGAAAAAGGGATACCCTGTCCGGACTTTCGCCCGGCTCTGCGACAGCCTGACGATTCCCGTGATCGCTTCCGGCGGGGCAGGGAGCATCGATGACATCGCAGAGGTTCTGACTGAAGGAAAGGCAGACGCGGCGCTGGCAGCCAGCATCTTCCATTACGGGGAGATTCCGATTCCGGTCCTGAAGGCCGCCCTTGCGGAGCGGGGGATTCCCGTCCGCCTTTGATTTGAATGATATTATTGACAGATATGGAAAAGATTGCATTGGATTTTGCGAAGAACGCCGACGGACTGCTGCCCGCCATCGTCCAGGACGATGCGACGGGGAAGGTCCTGATGCTCGGATACATGAACCCCGAAGCTTATGAGAAGACCCTGGAAACTGGGCTCGTCACCTTCTGGAGCCGTTCCCGGAAACAACTGTGGACCAAGGGGGAGACCAGCGGGAACTTCCTCCACTTGGTTTCCGTCTATCCCGACTGCGACGCGGATACCCTCCTCGTCCGGGTGCGCCCCGACGGGCCTGCCTGCCACCGGGGGACGGTCTCCTGTTTCGACACGCCTGCCGAGGAAGGTTTCCTCGGAACGCTCGAAGGGGTGATCCGGAGCCGCCGGGCCGAAATGCCCGAGGGACACTATACGACCCACCTCTTCGAAAAGGGGATCAAGAAGATCTCCCAGAAGGTCGGGGAAGAAGCCGTCGAGACGATCCTCGAGTCTTCGACCGGGAACCGGGACCGCTATGTCTACGAGGCCTCGGACCTGCTGTACCACCTGCTCGTGCTGAACGTGGCGATGGGAGTCAGCCTGGCCGACCTGCAGCGAGAACTGCTTTCCCGCCACGGAAAATAAAATCCGGTCTGTCGAAAAGGATTTTGCAGAACCGAATTTTTTTCGTACCTTTGCGACCCCTATAATGTGTAGGGATCGCAATTTTTAGTTATAAACCATTAAAGATCAAGACAGTGGACACACAAAGCTACAAGACAGTATCGCTCAATGCGGCGACTGTGAAGAAAGAGTGGGTGGTCATTGATGCTACAGATCTCGTCCTCGGCCGTCTCGCATCGAGGGTTGCTCTTGTCCTCCGCGGCAAGAACAAGCCGGGCTTCACGCCCCACGTCGACTGCGGTGACAACGTCATCGTCATCAACGCCGACAAGGTTCGCCTTCTCGGAAAGAAGATGACCGACAGGGTTTACGTACGCTACACCGGTTATCCGGGCGGACAGCGTTTCACGACCCCGCGCGAGATCCTCGCCAAGCGGCCCACCGAACTCGTCAGGAGATCCGTCAAGGGGATGCTCCCGAAAACCCGTCTTGGTGACAAGCTCATCAACAACCTGTACGTTTATGCAGGTCCCGAGCATCCGCACCAGGCCCAGAATCCCAAACCCATTAAGTTAAACGAAATTTAAACAGAGCAAATGGAACAGAAACACGCCCTTGGAAGACGTAAATCAGCCGTCGCTCGTGTTTATGCAGTGCCGGGCAAAGGCAGTATCGTGATCAACGGCCGGGAACTCGCCGATTATTTCAAGGAGGCTTCCCTGCAGTACATCGTGAACCAGCCCCTCGACGTTACCGGTACGGCAGGTCAGTTTGACATCAAGGTTACCCTCGTTGGCGGCGGTACCAAAGGTCAGGCTGAGGCAGTAAGGCTCGGAATCGCCCGCGTTCTTTGCGAGATCGACAAAGAGGCCTACCGTCCCGCCCTGAAGGCCGCCGGCTTCCTCACCCGTGATCCCCGTGAGGTCGAGCGTAAGAAACCCGGTCAGCCTGGCGCACGTCGTCGCTTCCAGTTCAGCAAGCGTTAATCGCACGACAGAACCGCTGGATTTACTGAAAAAAGCACAGTCCGGTTGGAAATCTTCGGACCTCACGGGAGGATGGGAATTCTCCGGAGCTGCTGGAAGATTGCCGAACTGCGGAAAATCCCGGAGACTGACAAGGTCACTGCTCCGGAATTGAAGAAAAGAGTCCCCGGAGGACAAATGAAACCCTTCTGGGAAAGTAGAATGAACTACAAACAATTACAAAGAAATGTCTAGAACAAATTTCCAAGAATTGCTTGATGCAGGTGCTCATTTCGGACATCTCGCCCGCAAATGGAACCCTAAGATGGCCCCCTATATCTTCATCGAGAGGAACGGGATCCACATCATCGACCTGCACAAGACTGTCGTCAAGATTGACGAGGCCGCCGAGGCCATGAAGGAACTGGCCCGTTCCGGCCGCAAGATCCTCTTCGTGGCTACCAAGAAGCAGGCCAAAGAGGTCGTAGCTGAAAAAGCTCTGTCCGTCAATATGCCTTCCGTTACCGAGCGCTGGCCGGGCGGAATGCTCACCAACTTCCCTACCATCCGCAAGGCTGTCAAGAAGATGAACACCATCGACAAGATGAAAGAAGATGGTACTTTCGACAAGCTTGCCAAGAGAGAGCGTCTCCAGGTGGAGCGCCAGAGAGCCAAACTTGAGAAGAACCTCGGTTCCATCAGGGATATGAGCCGTCTCCCTTCCGCACTTTTCGTAGTGGACGTCCAGAAAGAGGCCAATGCCGTCAAAGAGGCAAACCGTCTGAACATCCCGGTTATCGCCATGGTTGATACTTGTTGCGATCCCACTCCGATTGATTACGTGATTCCGGCGAATGACGATGCAACGAAGTCCATCGAGCTGATCATGGACGTCCTTTGCAAGGCTATCCAGGAAGGTCTCGACGAGAGGAAGCTCGAAAAGGAGAAGACTGATGCTGAGGCTGAAACCCAGGAGCAGGCCGCCCAGGGCCAGAAGAAGCTCCGTCCGCGCAGAAGCGTGAAGGTCGACACCGAAGCCGAAGCTGAAGTTGAAGCCGCCCCTGCCGAAGAGGCTCCCAAAACTGAAGAATAATCTATTAATAAAGGAAACATTATGGCTATCTCATTAGCAGATATCAAGAAGCTCCGCGACATGACCAGCGCGGGAATGATGGATTGCAAGAACGCCCTTACCGAGGCCGAAGGCGACTTCAAGCGCGCCGTCGAGATCCTTCGCGAAAAAGGCAAGTCCACCCTTTCCAAGCGTGGTGACAATGAGACGACCCAGGGTGCCGTCCTTTCCCGCGTCAACGGTGGAAAGGTCGTCCTCGTCTGCCTCGGCTGCGAGACCGACTTCGTAGCGGCTACGCCTGATTTCAAGGCCCTCGCCGGCAACATCGCCGACGCCGCCATCGCTACGTTCCCTACCGATATCGAGGCCCTCAAGGCTGTCAAGCTCGCCGACGGTTATACCATCGAAGAGGATATCACCAATCAGGCCGGCAAGACCGGTGAGAAGCATGTTCTCGCCTACTATGCCGCTCTCGAAGCCCCGTTCGTTTCCGAGTATGTCCATTTCAACGGCAAACTCGGTGCGATCGTCGCCTTCAACAAGGAGGTTCCGTACGCCATCGCAAGGGGTATCGCCATGCAGGTCGCTTCCATGAATCCGGTCGCTGTCGACGCCGCTTCGGTTCCCGCCGAGGTCCTCGAGTCCGAGCGTACCATCGCTGTCCAGAAGACCCGCGACGAGCAGGTCCAGAAGGCCGTCGACGCCGCCCTCAAGAAGGTCGGTATCAATCCTGCCCACGTCGACAGCGAGGATCATATCGAGTCCAACACCGCCAAGGGTTGGCTGACTCCCGCCCAGGCCGACCAGGCCCGCGAAATCATCAAGACCGTCTCCGCCGAGAAGGCCGCCAGCCTCCCGGAGCAGATGATCCAGAACATCGCGAACGGCCGTATCGCCAAGTTCCTCAAGGAGAACACCCTCGAGGAGCAGGAGTATCAGCTCAGCGATAACAAGGAGACCGTGAAGGCCGCCCTCGCCGCCGTCGACAAAGAGGCCAAGGTGCTCGCTTTCAAGCGTTTCTCCCTTAGCGACTAATTCTATTCTTCACGCCTGACGGGTTCTCCCGTCCCGCTGAGATACAGGAATCAAGGCCGTCCCGTTTGCGGGACGGCCTTTTTGTAACATTTTCTTAACATCTTATCGATTTATATCGTTTTCAGGGCGTCAATTGGCTTTTTTGGCCTTTTTGGTATAAAGATGCTTTCAGACTGTTACTTTAATTACCTTATATTTTCCAGTCTGTTATCAAAATACTGTTTTTGTGAGTTTGGATTCTGGTTTATTATTTCATAAATTTGCTATCGAATCCTATTATAGTAGTGTAAATCAATATTTTTTGTCGTCCTTCTGTCGGGTTTTTCCGATGCTTTCAATGTTTAACTATTATAACTACCTTTCACATGAAAAGAATTCTGCTTTTGATTTCGATTCTGCTATTCGCCCTGTGCTCCGTGGCCAATGCCCAGAACATAACGGTGAAGGGAGTAGTGACTGACGCCCAGTCGGGGGATCCGGTACCCGGAGCCGCCGTTGTCGTCAGCGGCACCGCCAACGGTGTAGTGTCAGATTTCGATGGCAACTATTCCATTACCGCCCCTTCGGACGGTATCCTCATTTTCTCCTCCATCGGCTTCGAGACCATGCAGGTTCCGATCCGCGGACAGCGGCTTCTCAACGTGGAGCTTTCCCCGAGCGCTGAATTCCTGGACGAGACGATCGTCGTCGCCTACGGTACGGCCAAGAAGAGTTCCTACGCGGGTTCCGCGACCATGGTCCGTTCCGAAGAATTGAGCCAGAAACCCGTGTCCTCCGTAGAGCAGGCTCTCCAGGGAAAGGTCGCCGGTCTGCAGGTGAGCACGGCCTCCGGTCAGCCGGGCGCCGCCTCGACCTTCCGCATCCGGGGTACCGGTTCGCTGAACGCTTCATCAGAACCGCTGTATGTCATTGACGGAGTCGCGACCACCAGCAGCAACTATTCCAAGAACGCCAGCGACGCCAATACGACGACCAGTATCCTTTCCAGCATCAACCCGCAGGACATCGAGTCCATCACGGTCCTGAAGGATGCGGCGGGCGCTTCCCTCTACGGCTCCCGTGCCGCCAACGGTGTCGTCATCATCACGACAAAGAGTGGCAAGGCCGGCCAGGGCCATGTGAACTTCCACGCCGCTGTGGGCATGTCTTCCGTCCCCAGGCAGTATGAGGTGGCCAGTTCCACCGATTACTACAAGCTTGTCTATGGAAATTACCTGGAGCAGGCCGCTGCCAATGGAAAGGACTATGTATGGGCCAACCAGCAGACACAGGGAACGTTCTCCTGGAACCCGTTCAACATCGACAACCCCTTCGACGCCAGCGGGAACCTGGTTTCCAGTGCGAAGAACATCATCAATACCGACTGGCAGAGCGAGGTCATGAAGAAGGGTTACTCCCAGGACTACAATGTCAGCTATTCCGGCGGTACGGACAAGATCAATTACTTCTTCTCCGCCGGTTACTTCGACCAGACGGGAACCACCCCGACCGCCCGCTACACCCGGTATTCCGGCAAGTCCAATATCGAAGCGCAGGTGAATTCATGGCTCAAGGGCGGAATGAACGTGGTCTTCTCCTATGCCGTGCAGAATTCCGAGGTCTCCCAGAGCGCGGGTGCGTCCCCGCTCTTCAACGCCCTCTCCTTCCCGAACGCCGTCCCTGTTTATATTGTGGACTCGAACGGGCAGTATGTGCTGGACGCTGACGGAAACAAGCAGTACAACTGGGTCAACCCGGCCTCCCGTGACTTCAACCCGCTGGCCATCCCGGAAATGAACATCAACCGGGCCAATACGGCCCGCCTGCTGGCATCCTTCTTCGCCGAGGCGAAGCTGATGGACGGCCTTACCGCGAAGACGGTCTTCTCGCCCGATTATGTCTCCGTATACGATACCTATTATTGGAACAAGTACCATGGAGACGGACCGGCCTACAGCGGCCGCGGCGGCCGTACCCAGACTTCCGACCTGATGTTCACGAGCACCACGACGCTCAATTTCAACCGGTCCTTCGGCGACCACTCCGTCTCGGCGCTGGCCGGTTATGAATACTGGCAGAGCAAGATTACCCGCTTCGACGGTTCCGCGACCGGCTTCGCCTTCGACTTCATGACGGAACTCGCCGGCGCCAGCAAGCCCCAGTCCATCACTTCCTGGTACACCCAGGCGGTCCTGATGTCCTGGCTGGGACACGCCGAATACAACTATGCCGAGAAATACTTCCTTTCGGGATCCTTCCGTCGGGACGGTTCGTCTGTCTTCGGCGATAACAACAAGTGGGGTAACTTCTTCAGCGTCGGCGCCTCCTGGAGGGCCAAGCAGGAAGATTTCTTCCGGGATGTGGACTGGCTGAGCGACCTCAAGTTCCGCGTCAGCTACGGTACCTCCGGAAACAATGCGGGTGTCGGCCGTTATCAGTCCCTCGGCCTCTGGACGGCCAGCGACTCCTACCAGTATGGAAGCAACTCCGGTCTCGCCCATACCTCCCTGGCCAATCCGGACCTGAGATGGGAAAAGCAGAAGATGCTGAACATCGGTCTTGATTTCGGCCTGTGGAAGAACCGCCTGACGGGATCCGTCGAATTCTTCAGGAAGGTCTCCGACGACCTCCTCTACGACTTCCCGCTTCCTGCGGCCGACGGTATCACAAGCGTCATGATGAACCTCGCCAAGGTGCAGAACCAGGGTGTCGAACTGGTCCTTAACGGGACTCCGGTCCAGACCCGGGACTTCGCCTGGGACGTGAATTTCAACTTCTCCTACAATGCCGACAAGATCCTGGATCTCGCGGGTGACGACGATATCACCATGGGCGACACCAAGAAGATCTGGAAAGTGGGGAAGAGCCAGTACGAATTCTATATGCCTACCTGGGCGGGTGTCGACCCCGCCAACGGCGATCCGCTCTGGAAGACCGCCGACGGGACGACCAACAATTACAGTCTGGCCGATTACGAGATGCAGGGAAGGGCGACGCCGTGGGGCTTCGGTTCCTTGACGAACAGCCTTTCCTGGAAGGGCCTGAACCTTTCCTTCATGTTCTACTACAATCTTGGCGGCAAGTTTTTTGACAGCCTCTACGCCAACCTGATGCACGAAGGCAACAACTCCGGCAAGAACATCAGCATCGACGAAATGAGGGCCTGGTCTCCTTCCAACAAGAATACGGATGTCCCGAAATATATCAACTCGAACGACAACGCCAGCAACTCGCCCAGTTCCCGTTTCCTGTACGATGCGACCTATCTGAAACTCAAGAATGTGAATCTGTCGTACAGCCTGCCCAAGAGCCTTCTCCAGAAGGTCAAGGCGGTCTCGGGAGTACGGTTCTACCTGAATGCCGACAACCTCTTCACCGTGTTCAAGGACAAGGGTTACAAGGGTTACGACGACATCGACATCTTCGGTATCGGCGGTTATGACGCCTACGCAAACTACATTCCGCTCAGCAGGACTTATACCCTGGGTGTAAATATCACTTTCTAATTTGACGGATCATGAAAAAGATTTTATACATCGCAGCCATCGCCCTTATCGGCCTTTCTTCCTGTTCCAAGGACGTGCTGAGCCCCGTCCCTTCCAACGCCATTTCCGACGAGCAGATCTTTTCCGATGTCGCGTCGGCCCAGACTGCCCTGAACGCCGGCGTGGCCTATATCGGCAACTACCTGACTTTCACCCTGAGTTCCGTCATGTCCGACGTGATGGGCGAGGACGCCCTCATGACGAACGGCAACTACGGAATCGATACCTACAACTGGAACCTGTATTCCTATACCTATTCGCAGGTGCCGGGAGAGGATCCCTGGTGGTTCGGATATGCCAATTCCATCTGGGAATACGATTACAAGGGGATCGATATCGCCAACAATATCATCTATTATTCCGAGAGCATGCCGGAGGGCGCGACCAAGCAGAACCTGCTTGCCCAGGCCCATGCCCTGAGAGGATTCATGTACCTTCGCCTCATCCGCCTGTTCGCGGCTACGTATACGTCCAATCCGGACGGTCCTGGTGTCATTCTCCACAAGGTTCCGGCGAATGCCGCTTCCGAGCATATCGGCCGTTCCAGCATCAAGGATACCTATGCGCTCATCCTGGAAGACCTGGAATACGGACGGAAGAACTGCAGTGACGCCAACACTTATTATTTCACTCCGAAGAGCTGCGCCCTGTTCATGGCCCGCGCCTATCTGGACATGGCTGACTATGCCAATGCGGCGAAATATGCCTCTGAGGCGGCCTCCGGTACGTTTGACGGCAGCAACCTTATGAGCCAGGCCGAGTACCAGAGCGGATTCTACGAGCCGAACGGAGAATGGCTGATGGGCTTCGAGTTCAACCAGACGACCTCCAACTACTACGCTTCCCTTCCGTCATTCTATTACCTCGCGAAGAGCGCTTTCAGCGCCGACGAGAAAGGAAAGGCCAATCCCAGTGACTTGCAGTATCTGGATACGGAAGAAGAGGTCAATTACTTCGAAGAACCGCTCTACGGTTACAGCACCGTGCGCTTTACCACGCGTTTCCGCAACCGTTTCGAGGATTCGGACTGCCGCAAGTTGTTCCCCTTCTACTTCTATGAGGAGGACGGCTGGTTCACGAGCAAGTTCAGCCACAAGGATCTGTTCATCGGCGACGCCGACTTCCCGCTGGCCCGCATCGCGGAGGCTTACCTCATCAAGGCCGAGTGCGATGCCCATACGGGCGGCAATGCCAAGAGCGTGCTGAATGCCCTGCAGACCGCCCGCGGCGCTTCTCCGACCGACGCCTCCCTGGAGAATATCTATATAGAGCGCCGCAAGGAGCTCTACGGCGAAGGATTCCGCCTGCAGGACATCAAGCGTCTGCACCAGAGTCTGGATCGTTCGCCGGATCCCGAGCACTGGTCCACTGTCAAGACCCTCCCGGCCGACAGCCCCCGCTTCATGCTCCCGATACCGGATGTTGAGATGCTCTACAATAAGGCGCTCACGCCCGCGGATCAGAACGAATTCTGGAGAAAGTAATGAAAAAGGTGATTATCTGGGGAATGCTGCTGATATCGGCAGCATTCTCTTGTTCCCCGAAAACGGAGGGGGACGTGGAGTTCCTGGGACGCAGCGTCCCGGTCAAGTCCTTCCTGGAGGGCTTCCCGTATTCCACCTGGGGCTTCAATCTGTCCGATGACGCTACGAAACTGATCTATGTCCGCCAGACCGAGGGCAACCCGCTCCTGATGCTGGACCTTTCGGAGAGCACGGATATCGGGCAGGGGAAGGTCATTTCGTCCGACAACTGGGCGGAAAAGAACTTCTGGAATCCAGAATGGAATGAAAAGGACGGCCGGCTGTACTGGATGGGCGACCAGGCCAACGACGAAAAGATCGACCTCTACCGGATGGATCCGGCGACCGGGAAGACCGAGTGTTTCACGGATGTTCCGTACATCTACGGCTGGAGTTTCAACGATGACAAGACGAAGGCGGCCTATGTAGCTCGGATCTCCCAGACGGAAGACGATCATGTGGACGAGTTCCACGTGCTGGACGTCGTGACCGGCGAGGACCGGCTCATCTGCACGGACAATCCGGATTTCAGGATGACATGGACGGAGATCGCAATGAGTCCCGCCGATGACGGTGCGATGCTCACGGTCCTCCGGAACGCGAACAGGACCTACACCAACATCGCCTACCTGGACTTCGCTACCGGCGAGTATAAGGTGGTGACCGATCCGGACATGGAAGGCAGCCTGAGCGGCTGTGCGGTCATCTCCCCCTGGTATTCGGACGACGAGGCCTTTTTCCTTGCGGACAAGACGGGGTTCGCCAACCTGTACCGGTATGACCGGGGTAAGGGTACCGTCAGGCAAGTTACCGACTACAAGCAGGATATCGATGCGAGATGGATCGAGGTCGGGGGCGTGAAATACCTCGCCGCCGTGTCCACCAGTCCCGAAGGCTCCCGGGTGGTCGTCCTTACCCCTGAAGGGGAGGAGGTCGCGTCCGAAATGTATCCCGCCACCCTGACCTTCCAGACCACCGTAGGCGATGCCATGTTCTTCAGGGCCGGCGCGACGGACATTCTCTTCCAGATCTGGAAGGTGAGCTTTGACGGAAAGGCGCTGAAGCAGTCCGTCGTTGTCGATCTCCCCGAAGTGACCCGGAAATCGATGATCGCTTCCCACGCCGAAAAGCTGTCCATCCCGACCTTTGACATGGATCCGGCGACCGGAACCACCCGTATGCTGCACGCCTACCTGATGGTCTCCGACAACCCGCTGCCCAAAGACCAGGCCAGGCTCATGGTCATGTCCTTCTACGGCGGTGAGAACGGCTACGACATCGAACATCAGATCTTCACCGCGGCGGGAATGTATGTCCTGAGCGCTTCACCCCGCGGTTCCAGCGGTTTCGGCCGGGATTTCGCGGCCTTGAACGACCATGACCTCGGCGGCAACGAGACGATCGACATGATCTATTGCGCCCGCTATGTCTCCGAGATGCTGGGCATTCCGCCTGAAAGGGTCGGCTGCTTCGGGATGAGCCACGGAGGCTACGAGACCATGCGGCTGATGACCTTCCCCGGCGAGGTCAACGGATTCAAGGCATCCTTCCCATTCGGCTTCGGAGTGGCGGTGGCCGGCTTCAGCGATATCATTTGGGAGCACTATCACTCCAACATTCCCGACTGGGATTATCTTGAGGCCGGCGACCCGGTGACCGAGAAGGAAAAGTTGATGGACCGTTCACCGATCAATCATGTGGACAAGATCAGCGGTCCGCTGCTGCTGATCCACGGGGACCATGACGACCGCGTACATATCGGCGGCTCGCAGATGCTGTACGATGCGCTTAAAAGGCAGGGATCCCCGGTGGAGTTCCTCGTCATGAAGGGTCAGGGTCACGGTTATAAAGGCATTGAGAATCAAATGCTTTACTACCGGACCATCCTCCAGTTCATCGAAAAGAACTCAGGAAATCCCTGATGGTGACAGGCCGGGCCGCTCCCTGTGGGGGCGGCCCGATTTGTTTATCCGCCAAAAAAAGGCTAATTTTGTGTGTTGCTAAAACCAAACGCGAACAGAATATGAGTCTGAAAATTGTCGTCCTGGCGAAACAAGTGCCGGACACCCGCAACGTGGGAAAGGATGCAATGACCCCCGAGGGGACCGTCAACCGCGCAGCCCTTCCCGCGATTTTCAATCCCGACGATCTCAATGCGCTGGAGCAGGCGCTCCGCCTCAAGGATAAGCATCCCGGCTCTACGGTCGGCGTGCTGACGATGGGACCTCCCCGTGCCGGGGAAATCATCCGGGAGGGCCTTTACCGGGGCGCCGACACCGGATGGCTCCTGACCGACCGGCTCTTCGCCGGGGCGGATACCCTGGCCACCTCCTACGCCCTCGCGACGGCGATCCGCAAGATCGGCGAGGTGGACCTTGTCATCGGAGGCCGTCAGGCCATCGACGGCGATACCGCGCAGGTCGGCCCCCAGGTCGCGCAGAAACTGGGACTGAACCAGGTGACCTATGCCGAGGAGATCCTGAAGATTGAAAACCGGGTCGCGACGATCCGCCGCCACATCGACGGAGGCGTCGAAACGGTCGAAGTGCCGCTCCCGGTGCTCGTAACCGTCAACGGCAGTGCCGCCCCGTGCCGCCCGCAGAACGTCCGTCTCGTCATGAAATACAAGTATGCGACCTGCCCGCTCGAGCGTCCCGCCGATGATCCCAGGGCGGATCTCTATGCGGAACGGGACTATCTGACCCTGAACCAATGGAGCGTCGCCGATGTCGGCGGAGACCCCGCCCAGTGCGGTCTCGCCGGTTCTCCGACCAAGGTCAAGAGCGTGCAGAACATCGTTTTCCAGGCCAAGGAAAGCAAGACGCTGACTGCGTCCGATGCCGACATCGAAGGCATGATCAGGGAATTGTTGGACGAAAAGATTATCGGGTAGGATTATGAACAACGTATTTGTATATTGCGAGATAGAGGGGACGACCGTAGCGGAGGTCTCCCAGGAATTGCTGACCAAGGGCCGCAAGCTCGCCTCCGAACTCGGCGTGGAGCTCCATGCCGTCGTCGCCGGAACCGGCATCCGGAGGAAAGTGGAGGAACAGATCCTCCCGTACGGCGTCGACAAACTCTTCGTTTTCGACGGGAAAGACCTTTTCCCGTATACGTCCGCACCCCATACGGATATCCTTGTGAACCTGTTCAAGGAGGAAAAGCCGCAGATCTGCCTGATGGGCGCGACCGTTATCGGCCGTGACCTCGGCCCGCGGGTCTCCTCGTCCCTGACGAGCGGCCTGACTGCCGACTGTACCCAGTTGGAGATCGGCTCCTATACCGATGCCAGGACGAAGCAGACCTATGACAATCTCCTCTACCAGATCCGCCCCGCTTTCGGTGGCAATATCGTCGCGACGATCGTCAATCCTGAGCACCGTCCCCAGATGGCGACCGTCCGTTCCGGCGTCATGCAGAAGGCTGTCTATGAAGGAAAGGCCCGCGGGGAGGTCGTCTATCCCGAGGTAGGGAAGTATGTCTCTCCGGAAGCCTATGTCGTCAAGGTTCTCGACCACCACGTCGAAGCCTCGAAGCATAACCTCAAAGGGGCATCAATCGTCGTTTCCGGCGGGTACGGAATGGGAAGCAGGGAAGGCTTCGACATGCTTTTCGATCTCGCCCGGGTGCTCCATGCCGAGGTCGGCGCCTCCCGCGCCGCCGTGGATGCGGGATTCTGCGACCATGACCGCCAGATCGGCCAGACCGGTGTGACCGTCCATCCGAAGGTCTATATCGCCTGCGGAATCAGCGGTCAGATCCAGCACATCGCCGGTATGCAGGAGAGCGGCATCATCATCAGCATCAACAGCGATCCCGACGCCCCGATCAACCGGATTGCGGATTATGTGATCGTCGGAACGGTGGAGGAAGTCATTCCGAAACTGATCAAGTATTACAAACAGAACAGCAAATAAGGAGGAACCGTCATGGCAAATTACTATACCGACCATCCGGAAATCGGATTCCATCTCAATCATCCCCTGATGCGCCGTATCGTCGAGCTCAAGGAGCGCGGTTTCTCCGAAAAGGAAAAGTATGCGGAAGCTCCGGTCGATTATGAGGATTGCATCGAGAACTACCGCCGCCTGCTGGAAATCGCCGGGGACATCGCAGCGAATGTCATCGCCCCGAATTCCGAGAGCGTGGACCTGGAAGGGCCGCATCTCGAGAACGGACGCATGATCTACGCCTCCAAGACCTTCGAGAACCTCGAGGCGACCCGCAAGGCCGGCCTCTGGGGCCTTACGATGCCGCGCCGCTACGGCGGATTGAATGTCCCGAACGTTGTATTCAGCATGGCCAGCGAGGTCGTTTCGGCCGCCGATTCGAGCTTCCAGAACATCTGGAGCCTTCAGAGCTGCTGCGATACCCTCTATGAGTTCGGCTCAGAAGAGCAGCGCCGGCGGTTCATTCCGCGCATCTGCGCCGGGGAGACCATGTCCATGGACCTGACCGAGCCAGATGCCGGATCGGATCTCCAGAGCGTCATGCTCAAGGCCACATGGAGCGAAGAAGAAGGATGCTGGCTCCTGAACGGTGTCAAGCGGTTCATCACCAACGGCGATTCCGACATCCATCTCGTCCTTGCCCGCAGCGAGGAAGGGACCCGCGACGGCCGCGGCCTGTCCATGTTCATCTATGACAAGCGCCAGGGCGGGGTCAACGTGCGCCATATCGAGCACAAGCTCGGCATCCACGGCTCCCCGACCTGCGAACTGACCTATAAGAACGCCCGTGCGGAACTGTGCGGCGAGCGCCGGCTCGGCCTGATCAAGTATGTCATGGCCCTGATGAACGGGGCCCGGCTCGGCATCGGCGCCCAGAGTTCGGGTCTCAGCCAGGAAGCTTACAACGAGGCGGTCCGCTATGCCGCCGAGCGCGCCCAGTTCGGCCAGACGATCAACCACTTCCCGGGCGTCTACGACATGCTCTCCCGGATGAAGGCGAAGCTCGATGCCGGACGTTCCCTGCTCTATCAGACGGCCCGTTACGTAGATATCTACAAGGCCCTCGAGGATATCCAGCGCGAACGCAAGCTCGAACCCGAGGAGCGTGCCGAAATGAAAAAGTATACCCGTCTCGCGGATGCCTTCACGCCGCTTTCCAAGGGAATGACCTCCGAGTATGCCAACCAGAATGCGTACGACGCGATTTCGGTCCATGGCGGCTCCGGTTTCATCATGGAGTACAAGTGCCAGCGCCTCTTCCGTGACGCTCGTATCTTCTCGATTTACGAAGGTACGACCCAGCTGCAGGTCGTCGCTGCGGTCCGGTACATCACGAACGGGACCTACCTTTCGATCATGCGTGAAATGCTGGAAGAACCGGTCCTCGGCGAGCTCGAGCCGCTCAAGGAGAGGGTCGCCTCGATGGTCGATACCTATGAGAAGAGCGTCGCCGCCGTCAAGGAGGCCGGAGACCAGGAGGTCCAGGACTTCCTCGCCCGGAGACTCTATGACATGACGGGCGAGATCATGATGTCGCTTCTGATCCTTGCCGACGCGACCGCCGCCCCGGACCTTTTCCTCCGCTCCGCGAAGGTCTATGTCCGTATGGCGGAAGAAACCGTCGCCGGCAAGAGCGCCTACATCTTCTCCTTCGACAAAGAAGAACTCCCGTCCTTCCGCGCGGTAGAAGAATAGTGGCCTATGGCAAGATTCCTGGACCCTCAGCCGCCGAAACCGCTTCTCCCTACTGATCACCAAGGCCCAGATCGGCGTAGCCATGTCCGCCGTTTCGATTGCCTATGCATTCAGCAAGTTCATCCTGGGCAGCATCTCGGACCGTTCCGACGCCCGGAAGTTCCGTGCGGACGGATCATGGCCCATTGGTTCTCGCAGAATGAGCGGAGTTTCAAGATGTCGGTTTGGAATACCGGACATAATTTCGGAGGAGGGTCGCTGGGCCTTCTCTCAACGGCAGGAATGGCGATGATCGTAGCCTTGGGCTTTCCAGCCGCTCAGAATTGGAGGGGAGCGTTTATCCTGCCCTCGCTGGTCGCCCTGCTGGTCGCCCTGATCTGCTGGTGGCTGATCCGCGATACACCCCAGTCCTGCGGCCTTCCTTCGATCAATGATTTCCGGAAAGATTATTCCGGCGTCAAGACCGATGTCAAGGATACGGACAAGATTCCGTTCAAAATGCTCCTTGTCGACTATATTTTCAAAAATAAGCTTCTGTGGGCCGTGGCCGGAGCCAATATCTTCATCTCCCTGCTCCGCTACGGGGTGGGGGACTGGGCTCCGACCTATCTTCAGGAGGCCGGAATCATGTCTCCTTCGGAGAGCAACCTGGCTTTTTCGATCCACAATTATGTCGGCATCTTCGGGACAATCGTCTGCGGCTGGGTATCCACGAAGTTCTTCAAAGGCCGCTGCGCTCCGCCCAATGTCCTGTTCATGGGAATCGTCCTGATTGGCGCCGTCCTGTACTGGCAGTCCGGCAATCTGGCTGGAGGCAATCTCGCCCTTTAGAAGGTGCTCATCTATATCGCTCTCATTCTGACGGGATTCTGCATCTATGGTCCTGTCGCGCTGGTCGGTGTACAGGCTCTCAATCTGGTCCCGAAGAACGCGGCGGGTACGGCCGCCGGTTTTGTCGGCCTGTTCGGTTATCTCTTCGGGGATGCAATCATCGCCAAGATCGTGATGGGCTCGATCATACAGAATGCCGGGTGGGATGTCGCCCTGGCGATTTTCCCGCTTGCCGGCGTGTTGGCCATCATCTTGTGCGCGCTTCCCTGGAAGAGCGAAGTCGCGATGACCGACTGACCCGATTGAAATATCAACCAATTAAATATATGATAACATGAAAACTATCCACTCGAAACTGATTCTCGCAATTCTTCTTATTCCGGCGTTTCTCCTGACCGGATGCAAGAGTGAAAAACTCAATTATGACAACATCGAGGTCCACAGCCACAACGACTATGTCCAGGCGAATCCTTTCTATGGAGCCTATAATGCTTTCACTCCGTCGATCGAGGCTGATGTCTACCTTGTTGACGGCGACCTGTATGTAGCCCATCTGAAGAAGGAACTCGTCATCGTTCCCGAGCGTACGCTGCGGAGCATGTACCTGGAGCCCCTGAAGAAGGAGTGGGACAAGAATGGAGGAAAGCCCTATTCCGACGGGACTCCACTCTGGCTCATGGTGGATATGAAGCGGGATCAGCATGCCTCCGTATCAAGACTGGTCGAGATGATTGAGACGGAAGGTTATCTCCCGATGTTCGACGTAGAGAACAATCCCAATGCCGTCAAGCTGCTCGTGACCAATCTGCCGGATATTATCGAGAACCACCAGGAAGACTTCCCCGAGTGGTTGTATTATGATGGCATCTCGAATATGACCCTTTCAGAGAAAGAAGCGTCGAAAGTGGCGATGATCAGCGACAAGGCGACCATCTATACCGAATGGAACGGAGAAGGGGAGATGAGTTCCGAAGATCAGGCAAAGATCAAGGCTGCCATTGATGCCGCCCACAAGATCGGTACGACCTTCCGGCTCTGGGACTTCCCGGATTGCCCTGCAGCCTGGGAAATGTCGGTAAAACTCGGCCTTGACTGGATCAATACCGACAAGCCCGCCGAAGCCGTTGCGTGGCTGAAGGCAAAGAGAGGCAAATAAACCTTATTTGATCCCGTCCTGGGCCAGTTTCTGCTTGACGCGGAGGATGCGGGCCTCGGTGTCGGGATGGGAGGAGAAGAGTTTGTTGACGAGGGCGCTGCTGTTGCCGCCGCTGTTTTCCAGACTCTGCAATTTCGTCAGTCCGGCTGCCAGGCAGGCCGGACTTTTTCCTGCCGCCTTGAGGAAGGCATAGGCGTAGTCGTCCGCCGCGCTTTCCTGTTTCTTGGAATACTGGGCGTTGAGGATGGTTTCCCCGATCGCCCCGAGCTGTGACTGGGTCAGGATGGCAACGTTCTGGTTGGTCGAAGCGAGGACGTCCATCCCGGCGGAGGTTACCATCGCCGCCTGCATTTCTTTCTTGGTATGCTTGAGGGCAACATGGCCGATTTCATGGCCGATGACTCCGAGCACTTCGTTGTCGTTCATCAGGTCCATCAGTCCCGAATAAACGCGTACGCTGCCGTCGGCGCAGGCGAAGGCATTGACCTGATTTGTCTTGTAGACCTTGAAATTGAGAGGAATGCCGTCAACCTGGGTCAGGCCGGACGTGATTTTCCGGAGCCTTTTGGTATAAGCGTCGTTCTCTCCGAGCACAGGACTCTGGGCGTCGAGCTGGGCGACGTACTGATGCACATACTCCTGGATCTGGGCATCGGTCAGTGCGGCGGCCTGGAGGGCCTTGAGACCTCCGGACAGGAGGTAGTTGTAGTTCATGTTCGCGCAGGAGCACAGGAGCGCGGCGCTGAGAACGAGTGCAAGTGTCTTTTTCATGCGATGTTACATCTAAAGGTCTTTGCAAATATAGGATTTTTTTTTCAGATGCATTTTGTTATATTTGTGAAAACGTCTGACTATGTTTTCTCGGAAATCTTCCCCTTTTTTCATCGCTATCCTCATCGCCCTGACATCCCTTTCCCTCCGTGCGCAGGAGCAGCCGAATCCCCAAGCCGTTCCCGGACACCGTTATCTCAAGGAGTACTGGGACCATTCCGAACTGTATCTCGAGCACCAGGCCTGGTATATGCTGGATCTCGCTAATCAGGCTTTCAACCGGAATCCGCCGTCCGGGAAAGTCTCCCCGGAACGGGAGATGGCCTTCCTGATGCTCGACGCCGTGACCCATGAACCGAATCCGAAGGAGAATCCTGCCGTGCTGGATTACATGGCGAGGAGGATGGAACTCGTAATCGACGACCTGAATAAGCCTTTCAAGGGAAAGAACAGCCTGAGAATCTATAAGTTATACAATTGCGGGATGCTTTTCCGTACGAGGGACATGACCGTCGCCGTCGACCTGAACGGCAGACACGGCGTCCTGATCCCGGACGAGATCATGAGCCGTATCGTGGACAAGATCGACATCCTTTTCTATACCCACAACCACGGGGACCATTTCGACCCGAATGTCCGCGACCTATGCCATAAGCGTAACGTGCCGATCTGGGCGACCGACGAGATCTTCAAGGATGACCCGAAGGTCCATCATGTCTGGTTCGACGGTGAGATTCGGGATTTCGATATCGACCACCCGAAGGGGAAACTCAATGTCTATGCCCTGCCCGGCCATCAGAGCAAGGTCCACAACAATATCTGGGTCATCACCCTTCCTAACGGGAAAGTGGTAGCCGCGACGGGGGACCAGTCCGTGAAAGACAAGAGCGACCTGGTCTGGCTGAAGGATATCCATAAGAGACTTCCTCGGATCGATGTCCTCACGATGGACTGCTGGATCCATGATTTCAACGAGCATCTGGCAGACTTTTCGCCTCGCCTGCTCCTTACGCAGCATGAAAATGAACTTGGCCATGGCATCGACCACAGGGAAGCCTACTGGATGACCCTCTACAAGAACCGGTATATCTATGAGGTCGATATCCCCTGGGTCCTGATGTCCTGGGGGGAATGGTATGACTATAAATAATACGGACTTGCAATGGATGAATCATTTCTGACCATTACCATCGACCAGCTCTGGAAACGCTGCTGCGCTTTCACCGAGTTCGGTATCGGAGATGATATCCTCTTCTGCGAAGTGAAAGGGGACGATCTCGAGCGGACGAACGCCATCATGTCGCTGATGTCCTGTCCGATCCGTTTCGAGGGATATATCTGTTGCCTATGCAGGAATGGTCGTTTCCGGCTGAATCTCAACCTGAAATCTTTCGAGGTGGGACCGAACATGATTTTCATCAACATCCCCCGGAATATCATCAGCCTCTCCCTGGACAGTCCTTCCCGCGCCGGCGATCTGGATCTCGTCTTCCTCTTCGCTTCGAGGGCATTCTTCTCGGGTCTCCGCTTTGATTTCAGGAAGTCCTATCAGGAGTCGTTCAAGATGTTCAAGACGCCCTGCGTCACGCTGATCGACACTCAGATTGAAATGGTGGAGACTTATTTCGACCTCTCCCGCAAGATCGTCAACTCCACCCTGTCGAACCGGACGGATGTCCTCAGTTCGCTCCTTTCCTCGCTGACTTATTTGGCCGCGGATATCTGGAACGCGAACGATATTCCGGTCCCCGCGCCGCAGGACAGCCGGACGGCCCGTCTCAACCAAATCTTCGACCGGTTCATCTCCCTGGTGACCGATTATCACACTTCGGAGCGGAACATGGCCTTCTACGCTTCGAAACTCAACCTGACTCCGAAATACCTGTCGAAACTGATCCGTCAGGTTTCCGGGCGGTCGGCGCCCGAGTGGGTCGATTCTTTCGTTATCCTGGAGGCGAAGAATCTGCTTAAATACTCGGACTGTACCGTCAAGGAGATTGTCTACAGGCTCAATTTCCCGAATCAGTCCGTCTTTTACAAGTTTTTCAAGGCGCATACGGGAATGACCCCGTCTGAATACCGTAACGGGTAAATTCTTTCATTTTGAAAGTAAAATAATTTAATAACTTAAAAATGTGAAAATAATTTGGAAATTGATGGATAAGTGCTAACTTTGCCATGGACATATGAACAATATGTCTATTTGTTAAGTTCGTTTTATATACCGTGAAACCGGTTCCCTTGGGGAGGGGAACCGGTTTTTAATTGTATGACTGAAGAAGAATCCCTATCCGGAATAACGGCGGATAAACAAGTAACGGGGCCGGCTGATCAGCCGGCCCCGTTGTGTTGATTCATCGTCTGGAGCGCTAGAACGGAAGGTCGTCTTCCACTCCGGTTGCGGGAGGCAGGTCGGCGAACGTCGGAGCCGGCGCCTGGTCCTGGGGAGCGGGAGCTCCGGCAGGAGCCTGCGGGGCGGCGTCCGCGGGGGTGATTCTCCAGATGCGGAGATCGTTGTACCAGCGGCCGTTATACTCCCTTCCCCGGAGGTTGAAGGAGACTTTTACCTTGTCTCCGACCTGGAAACGGTTCAGTTCATTGACCTTGTCTTCCCCCCAGGCCGTAAAGCAGACGCTGACCGGGAAGGAGCCGTCCTGGTATTCGAGGACGAAATCCTGCCGGGACCACGCACCGCGTGCGGACTGTCCGGACTGGAGTGCAAGTTTGGAGGCGATCCTCCCTTCGATTTCAAGAGCGGCCATAATGCGCTACTTCTTTTCTTCAGGCTCGACGAATTTTCCGACCTTGAGGAGCTCGACGTCGAAGATCAGGGTCGAGTTCGGTTCGATGCCGCGGTTGCCCTGGATGCCGTAAGCGAGATCCGAAGGGATGAAGAGCTGGGCCTTGCCGCCTTCGCCGAGGAGCTGGATACCTTCGGTCCATCCCCGGATCACGCGGTTGAGGGTGAAGCGGATGTTCTCGTTCTCATCGAAAACGGTACCGTCGATGAGGGTGCCCTTGTAGTTGACCCAGACGGTGTCGACCTCGGTCGGATGGACATCATTGCCCGGCTCGAGGATCTTGTACTGGAGACCGGAAGCCGTCGTGTCGATTCCTTCCTTTACCTTGTTGGCAGCAAGGAACTTCTCGCCTTTTTCCCGGTTGAGGGCGGCGACGTAGTCCGTGCGCCTGTCAAGATAAGCCTGGATGATTTCGTTCATGGTCATGGGGTTGATCTTGAACTGGGCGAGGAAGGCGGAATCCTGGTAGTTGGTGCCTTCAGCGTTCATGAAGTCCTTGATGCCCTTTACCATTTCGGCGTAGTTGAGATCGCCGAAGTTGTTGCCCTTGAGGGTCGTTCCGAAATTGACGCCCATCAGGTAGCTGACGGAGTCGATCTGGCCCTTGGACGGGAAGAGGGCCTGCACGTCTTTCGTGCCTTCTACGGCTTTTCCGCCGCAGGCCGCGATCAGCACGGCGGCTGATGCGATTGCAAAGATTCTGTAAATTTTCATATCCTTGAATAATTAGTTTGTTGTCAACTTTTTCCGGTCTTGACCGTACAATCTGCAAATATCGCAAAATTATTCCGAAAACCGTATGTTTTTTTTATTGAAAATAAAAAGAAAGTAAAAATTTGGAGATTATCCGATTATTGGCTAAATTACACAAAATTCAACTTACCTATGTCCGTCGATTCCTCCCTTCTTCATGACCGTCTCAAAGAATTTTTCGGTTACGATTCCTTCAAGGGTGACCAGGAACGCATTATCAACCACCTGATAAGCGGGAAGGATGCCTTTGTGCTGATGCCGACCGGAGGCGGCAAGTCGCTTTGCTACCAGCTGCCGGCCCTCGTGATGGAAGGAACGGCGATCGTGATTTCCCCGCTGATCGCCCTGATGAAAAACCAGGTCGACGCGATCCGCGGGTTCGTCTCGCACGAAGAGGACGGTATCGCCCATTTCCTGAACTCCTCCCTCGGAAGAGGACAGATCGCGGAGGTGCGCCGGGACCTTCTGTCCGGCGTGACGAAACTGCTCTATGTAGCGCCTGAATCCCTGACGAAGGAAGAAAATATCGCCCTCCTCCGCGAGATCAGGATCTCCTTCTACGCCATTGACGAGGCCCATTGCATCTCAGAATGGGGCCATGATTTCCGCCCCGAATACCGGAAGATCCGTTCGATCATCGAAGGCATCCAGCCGGCTCCGATCATCGCCCTGACCGCGACGGCGACCCTCAAGGTCCAGAGCGACATCCTCAAGAACCTCCGGATCCAGGACGCCACGGTCTTCAAGTCCTCCTTCAACCGCCCGAACCTGTATTATGAGATCCGGGACAAGGTCGATCCGGAAAAGGACATCATCAAGTTCATCCGCCAGAATCCCGGCAAGTCCGGCATCATCTACTGTCTCAGCAGGAAGAAAGTCGAGGAGATGGCCCAGACGCTGAGCATCAACGGCATCAAGGCCCTCCCGTACCATGCCGGGCTGGATGCGAAGACCCGGACGGAGAACCAGGACAAGTTCCTGATGGAGGAGATCGACGTCATCGTCGCGACGATTGCCTTCGGAATGGGCATCGACAAGCCGGACGTCCGGTTCGTCATCCATTACGACATTCCCAAGAGCCTGGAGGGCTATTACCAGGAGACCGGACGGGCGGGACGGGACGGACAGGAGGGACTCTGCATCACCTACTACAGCTACAAGGATATCCAGAAGCTCGAAAAGTTCATGCAGGGGAAACCGATCGCCGAGCAGGAGATCGGTCGCCAGCTCCTTGCCGAAACCGTCGCCTACGCCGAGTCCAGCCAGTGTCGCAGGAAATTGCTGCTCAATTACTTCAGCGAAGACTATCCCCAGGAGAACTGCGGCTGCTGCGACAACTGCCTGCATCCGAAAGTCCGCTTTGACGGGCGGGAGGAGATGGCCCTTGTCATCGAGCTCATCGAATCCCTTCCCGAGCATTTCAAGATCACCCATATCGCCAATATCCTCGCGGGGCAGACCAACGCCCTGATCAAGTCCTACCGCCACGACAAGCTGGAGCTTTTCGGTGCGGGTCGGGACCATTCCGTCAAGTTCTGGTCCGCCGTCCTCCACCAGGGGCTGATCCTGCACCTGCTCGACAAGGAGATCGAGACCTACGGACTCATCTCCGTGACCCCCGCCGGCAGGGCCTTCCTGGAGCACCCGACCGAGCTGATGCTTGTCGAGGACCGGGCATTCTCGGACGGCGCCGATGTCGACGATGACGACGACGATATCCCCGCCAGTGTCATGAAAGGCGGCGGAGGTGGCGATCCGGTTCTCCTCGCGATGCTGAAGGACCTGCGGAAGGACCTCGCCCGCGAGCTGAAGCTCCAGCCGTGGATCATCTTCTCGGACCCTTCCCTCGAAGACATGTCGATCATGTATCCCATCACCTATGACGAACTGAGGAACTGCCAGGGCGTCGGGGAAGGGAAGGCGAAGAAATACGGCAAGGATTTCATCGAACTGATCCAGATGTACGTGGACGAGAACGAGATCATGCGGCCGGACGATTTCGTGGTCAAGACCATCGCCCACAAATCCGTGAACAAAGTCTTCATCATCCAGAGCATCGACCGCCGGATGGATCTCGAGGACATCGCCGCCGCCAAGGGAATGGACATGGACACCCTCCTGTCCGAAATCGAGGCGATCGTCTCCTCCGGCACGAAGCTGAACCTGGACTATTATATCCGGGAAAACCTCGACGACGACGTCGTGGACGAGATCTACGCCTATTTCCACGACGAGGCCCTTTCCGATTCGGTCGCCGACGCCATGCGCGACCTCGGAAGCGACTATGATGAGGAGGAAATCCGCCTGGTCCGCATCAAGTTCCTCTGCGAGGTTGCCAATTAACGCAGAATTGTTTAATTTTGCGGGATATGTTTACATTCGGATACACAAGCAGAAAATCCAGGATTCTCAAGGCCGTCGTCGTACTGGTCATGGGACTCCTCTTGCTGGGAACCCGGAGGGGTTTCTTTATCATCATAGGCGGTGTTTTCGTCTTCATCGCGATCCGTGACCTTATGGTCATCGCCCGCGAAAAGCAGGCGGAAGAGAAGCGGCAGGCCCCCCGCGAGGAGCGGACGGACAGACCTTCTTCGGACAATCCCGGAGACGGGAAGATCCAGATTACGGATCTTTCCGACGCGAAGGAAGTGGACTTTACCAAGGAATGATACCGCAGGAGACAGTACAGCTCATCCTCGATACCGTCAAGATTGAAGATATCGTTGGGGATTTCGTTACCCTGAAACGTCAGGGCAGCAGTTATTGGGCGTGCTGTCCCTTCCACAATGAAAAGACCCCGTCATTCCACGTCGAACCCTCGAGGGGCATCTACAAGTGCTTTGGATGCGGGAAAGCCGGTTCTGCGGTCGGTTTCCTGATGGATTACGAGCGGCTGACCTTCACGGAAGCCCTCCGGTACATCGCCAACAAATACCATATCACGATCCAGGAGAAGGAGGAGACGGCCGAGGAGATCGCCGCCCGCCAGCGGCACGAGAGCCTGCTTGTCGTGTCTGAATTCGCAGGGAAATTCTTCCGGGAACAGCTTTCCACCCAGGAGGGGCGCTCCATCGGTCTCGCGTATTTCCATTCCCGCGGCCTCGAGGACGAGACCATCGCGAAATACGGGCTCGGATGGGCTCCGCAGGGAAGGGACAACTTTACGAAGGCAGCCCGTGCGGAAGGGTTCCGGGACGAGTATCTCTTCGAGACCGGTCTCTGCGCCCGCCGCGACGACGGCACCCTCTATGACCGGTTTTACGAGCGGGTCATGTTCCCGGTCCATTCGGTCAGCGGCCGGATCATCGCCTTTGGCGGAAGGACCCTCAAGACGGACAAGTCCGTTGCGAAATACGTCAATTCCAAGGAGTCGGAGATATACGTCAAGTCCCGTTCTCTCTACGGGATCTATTTCGCCAAGAACGAAATGGCGAAGATGGACAAGGTCTATCTCGTCGAGGGCTACCTCGATGTCCTGTCCATGCACCAGCTCGGCATCCTCAATACCGTCGCTTCGAGCGGGACTTCGCTGACGGTCGAACAGATCCGCCTGATGAAGCGTTTCACCCCGAACGTGACGATCATGTACGACGGGGATTCCGCCGGGATCCACGCCGCCTTGCGGGGGATTAACATGGTCCTGAAGGAGGACATGAACGTCAAGATCGTGCTCCTGCCCGACGGAGACGACCCCGATTCCTTCGCCCGGAAACATACCCTCGCCGAGGTGCAGGAATTCATCGCGGAGAACGAGCGGGATTTCATCGGGTTCAAGACCGACCTCCTCCTCGAGGACGCCGGTAGGGACCCTTTGAAGAAGGCGATGGTGATCAATGACATCGCAGATACGATCGCAGGCATTCCCGATGCCATCAAGCGGTCAGTCTACGTAGGAGACTGCGCCCAAAAATTCGGCATCGAGTCCGATATTCTCTTCGACCGGATCCGAAAGACCCGCGAAAAGGACCTGGAAGAGCGGAGGGCAGAGGCCTCCCGCGCAGCGGACCGCCCCGAAGAATCGGTTCCATCTCCGGAAGCGCCTCAGTCTGAGGAAGAAATGGCTCCGGTTCCTGCGGCTCCTCAGGAGGCTGTACGGATCGAAGAGGATCCCGTCGTTGCCCCGAGCGAGCAGGAACTGCTCTCTTTCATCCTCCGGGACGGGACGACGCCCCTCGACTTCCCCTCCGATTCCGAGTTCTACGCCGGGGAGGAGCCCCAGACCGTCGCCGACTTCATAGATGCGGCCCTCGACGGCGCTCCTTTCGTGAATACGGCCTACAGGATCGTCTATGAACGGTATTTCCAACTCTATGACGAAGGGTATTCCCAGGACCAGATCATCCGGACCCTCCTCGACGGGGAGGACCGGGGAATCGCCGCGACGACCGCCCGGCTTTTCGAAGAGCAGTACCGCTTGTCGGTGGGGGATTTCTCCCGCGCCCTGACCGCCCATTCCTCGTGGCTGACCAGCTTCGTGCCCAGGGCCATCCTGGTCTACCACGACAAGATGATGCAGTCCCGCCTGACGATCCTGATGCGGGAACTATCGACCGCGTCGCCGGAGGACCAGGCAGACATATTGAAAGAAATAGAATCCGTCAATGCCAAGAAGCGGAAGATCAACATCCGCCTCGGCAGGGAAAAAATGGACAGACAGATATGAAGAAGAAATTCAAGAGAACCCTCGTGACCTGCGCCCTTCCGTATGCGAACGGGCCGGTCCATATCGGCCACCTGGCCGGCGCATATGTCCCCGGCGACATCTATGTCCGCTATCTGCGGCTCCGGGGAGAGGATGTCGTTTTCGTCTGCGGCTCGGACGAGCACGGCGTTCCGATCACGATCAAGGCACGCGAGCAGGGCGTTACCCCGCAGGATATCGTGGACAAGTACCACAAGATCATGAAGGATGCCTTCGTCGGCCTCGGGATCAATTTCGACATTTATTCCCGTACGACCTCCGCGGTGCACGACGAAAACGCCTCCGAGTTCTTCCGGAAACTCTACGATGAAGGGAAATTCATCACCCGGGAAAGCGAGCAGTACTACGATGTCGAGGCCGGGACCTTCCTGGCCGACCGCTATATCGAGGGAACCTGCCCCAAGTGCGGCAATCCGCACGCCTACGGGGACCAGTGCGAGAAGTGCGGCAGCACCCTCAGCCCCGAAGAGCTGATCGACCCGCATTCCCGCCTCAGCGGCGGCGCCCTCGAGAAGAGGAAGACCGTGCACTGGTATCTCCCGCTCGACAAGTATGAGCCCTGGCTGCGGGAATGGATCCTCGAGCAGCACAAGGAATGGAAGAGCAATGTCTACGGCCAGTGCAAGAGCTGGCTGGACGGAGGCCTGCAGCCCCGGGCCGTCAGCCGGGACCTCGATTGGGGCGTCCCCGTACCCGTGGAAGGGGCGGAAGGGAAGGTCCTCTACGTTTGGTTCGATGCGCCGATCGGGTACATCTCCAACACGAAGGAACTCCTTCCCGAAAGTTGGGAAAAATGGTGGAAGTCGGAGGATACCCGCCTGGTCCATTTCATCGGAAAGGACAATATCGTCTTCCATTGCATCGTCTTCCCGTCCATGATGAAGGCCTACGGGGATTATGTCCTTCCGGACAATGTCCCTTCGAACGAGTTCCTCAATCTCGAGGGGGACAAGATCTCGACTTCCCGCGGTTGGGCCGTCTGGGTCGACGAGTACCTGCGGGATTTCCCGGGGAAGGAAGACGTGCTCCGCTACGTGCTGACCGCAAACGCCCCCGAAACGAAGGACAATGATTTCACCTGGAAGGACTTCCAGCAGCGGAACAATTCCGAGCTGGTCGCCATCTTCGGGAACTTCGTAAACCGCGCCGTGGTCCTGACCCACAAGTACTTCGGGGGAGTCGTCCCGCAGAACCTCAAGCCGGAGCCCGTCGATGCGGAAACCCTTGCTTCGATCGTTCCCTGCCGGGAAGCGCTTGAGAATTATATCGAAACCTACCATTTCCGCGAAGCCCTGAAAGAGGCCATGAACATCGCCCGGATCGGCAACAAGTACATCTCCGACGCCGAGCCGTGGAAGGTTGCGAAGACGGATATGGACAGGACCGCTTCGATCCTCTATACCTGCCTCCAGATCTGCGCGGACCTCGCGATCGCCTTCGAACCCTTCACCCCGTTCTCGGCCGAAAAGTTGCGCTCGATCCTGAGGGTCGCCATCGATGCGGGCATGGACTACCGGGCCGGCGAAGGCCGTCCGACGGCGAATTTCTTTGCGGAAGGGGAAGGAAGCGCGCTGCATACCCGCCGGAAAGGGAAGATGCTGATCGTGCCCGGCCTGCCGCTGCTGACCTGGAACCAGCTGGGCAATCCGGAGATTCTCGGTCCCGGCCACAAACTGGGAGAGCCGGAACTCCTTTTCCAGAAGATCGAAGACGACACCGTAGACGCCCAGATCGCCCGGCTGAACGCAATCAAGGAGGCCCGCGAGGCCGCTGAAAAGGCGAAACTTGCGGAAGAAGCCGCCAGGAAAGTCGAACCGCAGAAAGAGGAAATCTCCTATGACGATTTCACCCGGATGGATATCCGGACGGCGACCGTCCTCGAAGCGGAGCGGGTTCCGAAGACGGACAAACTGCTCAAGCTGACGATCGATACCGGCATCGATACCCGGACGATTGTTTCCGGCATCGCCGAGTATTATGCACCCGAGGATATGGTCGGGAAACAGATCTGCATCCTGGCGAACCTAGCCCCGCGCAAAATCCGGGGCATCGAGTCGAAGGGGATGATCCTGATGGCCAAGCAGGGGGATGGCAAGATGCGTTTCATCACCCCGCAGGAGGTCCTTGCAAACGGAGCTGTAATCAATTAATCATCAAGTATATGGGTCGTAGATTATTCTTCCTCGTGGCGGTATCGCTCCTGCTTTTCCTCTCTTGTGGGAAGAAACAGGGCGTAATCCGGACTCCGGTCCCGGCAAGGGCTGCGGGCCAGACGGACATGTTGCAATTCGCTGCAGAACCGATTGCGGATGTCGGGGTCGGCGTGGTCGGTCTCGGGATGCGGGGCGGGGATGCCGTCAGGCGCTTGAGCTATGTTCCCGGCTGCCATATCGCCGCGGTTTGCGACGTGCTGACAGACAGGACCGTCAAGAGTCTTTCTTTCCTCGAGGAAAAGGGTCTTTCTGCGAAAGGATATTCCGGGGAGGAGAAGTCCTATGAGGAGCTCTGTGCGGATCCGGGCGTCGACCTGGTCTATGTCTGCACCGACTGGGCCCATCATTTCCCGGTCGCGATGTGCGCGATGGAGCATGGCAAGCACGTCGCGATCGAAGTCCCTTCGGCGCTGACCCTCGAAGAGTGCTGGGCGCTCGTGGACAAGTCCGAGCAGACCCGCCGGCATTGCATGATCCTCGAGAACTGCTGCTATGATTTCTTCGAACTGAAGATGCTTGCACTGGCCCAGGCCGGGGTCTTCGGCGAGATTATCCATGCAGAAGGCGCCTACAACCATAACCTGGACGAGTTCTGGGACCAGTATGCGGCCAACTGGCGGCTCCTGGAGAACAGCAAGCTCCGGGGCGACCTGTATGCGACCCACGGCTTCGGCCCGGTCTGCCAGGTCCTGAACATCCACCGCGGAGACCGGCTCAAGACCCTGGTTTCCATGGATACAGACTCCTTCAACGGGAAAAAGCACATGGCTGACCGGGGGCTTGATCCCAAGGATTTCGCCAGCGGGGACGTGACCATGTCGATGATCCGGACGGAGAAGGGGAAGAGCATCCTGCTCGAGCACGATGTCATGACCCCGCGCCCGTATAGCCGGATGTACCAGCTGGTGGGAACGGAAGGATACGCCGGGAAATATCCGGTCCAGCAGGTCCTTCTTCGTCCTGATTCGGCTCCCAAGGAAGTGCCCTCGCTCGATAATCTCAATGTCCACCGTCCCATGACTCCGGCCCAGCTGGATTCCCTGGTCCGTCGGTTCCCGAACCCTCTGCTTGAAGAAGGGATTACCGAACTTGCGAAGAAAGTCGGCGGCCACGGCGGCATGGACTTCATCATGGACTACCGCCTTGTGTACTGTCTGAACCACGGTTTGCCGCTGGACATCGACGTGTACGATCTGGCGGAATGGTCCTGCATCGGCGCCCTGGACCGGATCTCCCTCGAGCACGACGGGGCGCCGGTCGCCTTCCCGGATTTCACCCGGGGAGCCTGGAACAAGCTGGATGGATTCCGCTACGCTTTCGCGGAATAGCGATACCGCCTATTTGTAGATCAGGCGGCAGGTGCGGCCCTCCGGGAAGATCCGGCGGGCCGCTTCCCGTATATCTTCCGCCGTAACGTTTTCGATCGCGCGGCGGTTTTCTTCCGTGGAGGGGATCCGGCCGAAGGAAAGAAGGCTCTTTCCCATGGACAGGCACTGGGTTTCTCCGCTCTCGGAGCCGATGGCAAGCTGACCGAGCAACTGTTTCTTGGCTTCCTTGAGCTTCCGGGGTCCCAGGAGATCCGTCCGGAGTTTCCGGAGGATCCGTTCCGTCTCGGCGAGACAGCGTTCGAGATTCGGGCGGTCGCAGCCGAAGGTGATGGCCATGATACCCGTGTCGGCATACTGGGTATAGCTGCATTCCACGCCGTAGACCCAACCGTTCTTTTCGCGAAGTACCTGACCGAGGAGGGAATTCGAGGCCGGCCCGCCGAGAAGGTTTGCGAGAAGGATAGCCGCCAGCCGCTTTTCCCCGTCATAGAGCGATGGGGCGAGACCGCCGATCACGGCGTTTGTCTCGTGGTTCCGTTTTTCGACGGCGCGGTCGAAGAAAGGTTCCGGAACGGGAACGGGCGTCCTTTCCGCCCCGGGTTCTCCGGAAATTCTGGGGAACCATCGTTCCGTGCACCTGCGGATCTCCTTTTCCACCTTTTCCTCCCCGAGCGGGGAGACGACGGTCAGGACCATTGCCGAGGGGATGAAACGCTCCCGGACAAAGGCCTTGAGGTCGCAGGGGGTTATTTTCTTGACGGACTTGAGGGTTCCGAGGATCGGCGTTCCCAGGGGGTGGCCCGCGAACAGGGCTTCCTCGAATCGGTCGTAGATATCGTCGGAGGGGGAGTCCTTGTAGGAAATGATTTCTTCCAGGACGACACCCCGTTCCGTCTCGATTTCCTCATCCGGGAAGGTCGGGACGGTAGCGAGTTCGAGCAGGAGGTCCATGGCTTTCCGGAGATCCTCCTTGAGGACCGTGGCGTGGATGACGATCTCTTCCTTGGTCGTATAGGCGTTCAGTTCTCCCCCCAGCCGGTCCAGGCAGCTGTTGATCCGGGCGGCCGATTTCTTTTCAGTCCCCCGAAAGACCGTATGTTCCGCGAAATGGGCGATGCCGGAGGGGTACCCTGCCTCATCGCGCGTGCCGCAGCGGATGCTGAGGGCACAATAAGCCGCCGCCCGACCTCCCTGGCGGACGGCGTAACGGACGCCTTCCCGTGTCTGTCCCGTGATCATTTGCGTCCCCTTCCGAGCGTCTTGATATCAGAGGGCAGGAATCCTGCCGTTTCGGTGCGGGACACCTTCTGCTTCCGGTAATAATATAAGGAATGCGTATCGGCCTCGATCAGCATCAGGTATCCGACGGAGCCGTTCTCCGGCGTCTCCGGGAAAACCGTATAGCTGACGAGGGTGTTGAAGGTCCCGTCCAGGAGGTTCTTGTCGGCTTCGTCGGAGGGGAGGATCATCATGTCCGCGTCCATGTTCTTTTCCCGGAAAGGCTCGTTGACGGCCGGAGCGATGTCGCCCTCGGCGAAGCAGATCCGCTTGATCTTCCCGTCTTTGCGGTAATTGGCGTTGTACCGGGTCAGGCTCGTATAGCCGTTGACTTCCTTTTCCATCGCCTCCCGGGTATAGTCCTGCACGATATCGACGAACGCGGGCATGAACACCAGTTCCCGTCCGGTGACGCCGGCCGTGTTCCCGACCGGGATGGAAATGACCAGCATGAGGTCGTTCAGCTCGGCAGCCCCGCCCTTATAGAGGGAGAGGAACCGGATGCCGGCCCCGTCACCTTCTCCGTCCTTCCCTTCGGAGACGACCAGGAAATAGTGGTCGGCGGATTTCATGAGTTTCTTGAAATCGGCCGCGGTGCAGAATTCGAAAGGGGAGAGGGTCCACCGGTCCATGACCGATTGCCGGAACGCTCCGTCGGACATTTCGTTGCCGCTGAGGACGACCTTGGTGATTTTGTCCGTGAAGTCGGAGAGCCTGTATTTGCGGGTCATGATATGCCCCTGGCCGGAAGCGGTACCGGTCAGAAGGATGAAAAAGGAAAGTATAAACAGATATTTTTTCATATTTTCAGCCATTCATATTATCCAAAGATAGGAATAATATTACAAAATTTGTGCAATTTTTCCGGAATCCGTTTGCAAATCAGAGGATGTTTTATAATTTTGCGATAATAACACTGATGAACTGGTTTTCGTCAGCGTTTTTTGATTATACCAAATATCAATATTTATGCGTTCAAAATTACTAACCTTGATCCTTTGTGTCGCTGCGATCCTCCTCGGAGGGGTATCCTATGCACAGACGAAGACGGTGAAGGGCCATGTCATCGCATCCGATGACAACCAGCCCGTAGCAGGCGCTTTCGTCATGGCTGAAGGCTACCAGAAAGTCGGAACGACCACAGATCTCGACGGTAACTTTGTCCTTGACAAAGTACCCGCCGGAGCCAAGAACATCGTTGTATCATTCATGGGGTACGAAGAAGTCAAAGTGCCCGTGAAGGATTTCGTGAACGTGGTCTTGAATCCGGATTCAGAAATGTTGGAACAGGCGGTCGTCACCGGTATGACCCAGGTCGACCGGCGAATCTTCTCCGGTTCCGCCGTGAAACTCGACGCTGATGACACCAAGATCAGCGGTATGGCGGACATTTCCCGTTCCCTGGAAGGCCGCGTCGCCGGCGTTTCCGTCCAGAACGTTTCCGGTACGTTCGGTACCGCCCCGAAGATCCGCGTCCGCGGTGCGACTTCCATCTACGGTTCCTCGAAACCGCTGTGGGTCGTCGACGGCGTCATCATGGAAGACATTGTCGACATCGATGCGGAAGACCTCAGCTCGGGTGATGCCAACACGCTGATCTCCTCGGCGATCGCCGGTCTGAACTCCGACGATATCGAAAGCTTCGACATCCTCAAGGACGGTTCCGCTACCTCTATTTATGGCGCGCGCGCCATGGCGGGCGTTATCGTCGTCACCACGAAGAAGGGCCGCACCGGCCACAGCTCGATCAGCTATACCGGTGAATACACCATCCGCCGGAAGCCGAGTTATGCAACCTTCAACATCATGAACTCCCAGGACCAGATGGGTATCTACCAGGAACTGGAGCAGAAGGGATGGCTGAACTACGCGTCGACAGCGAACGCTTCCGCGAGCGGTGTCTACGGAAAGATGTACGAACTCCTCGGCACCTATGACCCGGTCTCCGGCCAGTTCGCGATCGCGAATACGAACGAGGCCAAGGCCGAATATCTCCGCGCCGCCGAGTACCGCAACACCGACTGGTTCGACATCCTCTTCAAGTACAATGTCCAGCACAACCACTCCATCTCCATGAGCGGCGGTACCGACAAGGGCAACTACTACGCCTCGATGTCGGTCATGGACGACCAGGGATGGACCGACCAGAGCTCCGTCAGGCGCTATACGGCGAATATCAACTCCACCTACAAGCTCCTCCCGAACCTCTCCCTCAACATGATCGCCAACGCTTCCTACCGGCAGCAGCGCGCTCCGGGAACCCTCGGAAGTACGGTGAACGTAGTCAGCGGTGAAGTCACCCGCGCCTTCGATATCAACCCGTATTCCTACGCGTTGAATACCTCCAGGACCCTCGATCCGGACGTGTTCTATACCCGTAACTACGCTCCCTTCAACATCCTCTACGAGCTGGAGAACAACTACATGGACCTGGACGTCACGAACCTCCGGTTCCAGGGCGAATTGAAGTGGAAGGTCTTCCGCGACCTCGAAGTCGCCGCCCTCGTCGCTTCCAAGTATTCGGGCAGCTCCCGCGAGCACTACATCCTCGACGAGTCCAACCAGGCCCAGGCCTACCGCGCCGACTATACGACGACGATCCGGGACAACAACTCCTATATGTATACGGATCCCGACATCCGTTACGCCCTTCCGGAGTCCGTCCTTCCGAACGGCGGTATCTTCCAGAAGACCGACAATAAGATGAACGGCTGGGACTTCCGTCTCTCCGCGAACTACAATCATACGTTCGCATCCATCCATCAGGTCAGCGCCTACGGCGGTATGGAGGTCAACTCCAACGACCGCCATGGGACCTGGTTCCGTGGCTGGGGCATGCAGTACAGCATGGGTGAAGTCCCGAGCTGGTACTATAAGGTTTTCAAGAAAGATGCGGAAAATGGTGCGGACTATTACACCCTGGACAATACCCACGAGCGCCGGGCGGCCTTCTTCGGAACGGTCAACTATTCTTACAAGGGCAAGTACAGCGTCAACGGGACCATGCGTTACGAGGGATCCAACCGTCTCGGCCATTCCCGCACCGCCCGCTGGCTCCCGACCTGGAACGTGTCCGGCCGCTGGAACGTCTCCGACGAGCCCTGGATGCGTCCGCTCCAGCCGACCCTCAGCCACGCCGCCCTCAAGGCTTCCTATTCCCTGACGGCGGAAAGCGGCCCGTCCTGGGTCACCAACTCCAACGCCGTCTATAGAGCCGGAAACATCTGGCGTCCTGCGGCCGGAGACATGGAAACGGCCATCGACATCTCCCGTCTCGCCAACCCGGACCTGACCTTTGAGAAGAAGCACGAGCTCAACCTCGGTATCGAACTCGGTTTCCTCGACAACAGGATCAACTTCGTGGCCGACTGGTACAAGCGTAACAACTTCGACCTCATCGGTATCACCAATACGATGGGTATCGGCGGTGAAGTTACCAAATACGGTAACGTCGCGGCGATGAAATCCGGCGGTTACGAACTTTCCCTCACGACCCAGAATGTCCGGTCGAAGGACTTCAAGTGGACCACGAACTTCATCTGGTCGCACTCCCACAACATGATTACCAAGCTGAATACCGGTTCCACCAAGCGGGTGATCGATCTCGTCAAGGGCAGCGGTTTCGCCCAGGAGGGCTTTACCAACCACTCGATCTTCTCGATCCCCTTCGCCGGCCTCAACGAGGAAGGTATTCCGACCTTCTACGGTCCGGACGGAAAGGTGACGACCACCGGCATCAACTTCCAGCTTTCCGACCCGGAACAGCTCAAGTATCTCCAGTATGAGGGTACCGCCGATCCGACCGGCGTCGGTTCCATCGGCAACACCTTCGAGTGGAAGGGCCTTAGACTGAATGTGTTCATCACCGGTTCCTTCGGAAACGTCATCCGTCTCGACCAGGTTTTCCGCTCCAGCTATTCGGACCTTACCTCCATGCCGAGGGAATTCAAGAACCGCTGGACGGTCCCGGGCGACGAGAATGTCACGACGATCCCGGTCATCGCATCCCGCATGCAGTCCTACAACTACAGCAACCTCAGCTATGCGTACAACGCATACAATTTCTCTACCGAACGTATCGCCAAAGGAGACTTCATCCGTCTCAAGGAAGTATCCCTTTCCTATGACCTTCCGAAGAACTTCGTGAAGAAGATGAAGATGAACAACCTCTCTCTCAAGTTGCAGGCGACCAACCTCTGCCTGCTCTACGCCGACAAGAAACTGAACGGTCAGGATCCGGAATTCTTCAATTCCGGCGGTGTCGCCGTCCCTGTCCCGAGACAGTTTACCCTTACCCTGAAGATAGGTCTTTAATATTTGCGAGTTATGAAAATGAAAAGATATATTTACGCTCTTGCGTGTGCAGCGATCTGCCTGTCTTCCTGCGACAAATATCTCGATACCATGCCGGACAACCGTACCGAAATCGATACGGAAGAAAAGGTGACGGCCCTTCTGAGGTCCGCCTATTCTACCCACTGGTATGTCACCGTTACCGAATACATGTCCGACCAGCTGGACAACAATGCGGCTGTCGTTTCCGGCTCCCCCGGCGATTTCTTCCACGAACTCTGGAACTGGAAAGATGTTACGATGTCGAACAACTCGGATCCGGAAGCTATCTGGTCCGACGGCTGGAGCGTGATTGCCTGCGCCAACCAGGCGCTTGAAGCCATCGAGGCGATGGGCGGACCGACCGTCAGTTCCCGGATCGCCGAGGCCTACGGCGAAGCCCTGATCTGCCGTGCCTATGCCCACTTCATCCTTGTCAACGTTTTCTGTCTCCACTACGATTCCCAGCACAGTGCGACCGACCTCGGCATCCCGTATATGGAAACGCCGGAGAAGGGCCTGAATCCCGAATATGTGCGCGGAACCGTGGCGGATGTCTACGCGAAGATCGATGCGGATATCCAGGAAGGCATCAAGTATGTCGGGGATAATTACGATGTTCCGAAATGGCATTTCACCCGCCAGGCTGCCAATGCCTTCGCGGCGAAGTTCTATCTCTATTATGAGAAATGGGATCTCGCACTGAAATATGCCGATGACTGTCTCGGATCCGCTCCGAAAAGCCTGCTCCGCGATTATGCGTATCTTCAGGCCAATGCTTCCAGCATTTCTGAAGGAAGGACGCTGTACAACAGCTCGGACAACAAATGCAACCTGCTGATGACCTCTGCCTACAGCAATCTGGGATATACCCTGTATAGGAACACATCCGGGTCCTCCAAGTATTATGGCTACACGAACGAGATCGCCACGACCGAAGACCTGATTGCTCCGCTCCCCTGGAAGCTGACCGGCGTGACCATGTCGGATATCGTTTTCCGTCCCCGCCGATACAACAGCGGCTCGCTCAGTTACGTCCTTCTCTGGAAGGTGTTCTACCAGTTCCAGACTACGAACCAGGTGACCGGAACCGGATATTACCGCGGAATTTTCCCCGCCCTTACGACTGATGAAACCCTGCTGATCCGGGCGGAGGCCAAGATTCTGCTGAAGCAGTACGCTTCAGCCTGTGAGGACCTGAATCTCTGGGCCAATAACTTCTATACCATCCCTGAAGGGATGTCGGAGATCAAACTGACCCCCGAGAGCATCCAGGAATTCGAAAACGGCATGAACTATTATCTCTGGGACAAGCCGACCCAGAAGAAGCACCTGCACCCGGCTTTCGCCATCGATGCAGAAGGCTCCGTCCAGGAGAGCATGCTCCAGCTGCTTCTCCGTTTCCGCCGCGCCGAAAGGTGGGGCAACGGTGACCGCTGGTTCGATATCAAGCGCTATGGCATTACGATCTACCGCCGTTACGTCGACTCCAACGGCAATGTCGACCGAATCGAGGATACGATGGAGTACCGCGACCCGCGCCAGGCCATCCAGGTCCCCCAGAAATGTATTGATGCCGGTCTTCAGCCGAATCCCCGTAACTAAATGAAGGAGGAACGAATATGAAAAAATATATAGTATTAGCACTGGTTTCCGCCCTGTTTGCCGTGACGTTCTCTTCCTGCCGGAAGGATGAACCCCTCGACAAGGACAGTATTATCGTGATGGATAATTATATCCAGAATGATTTCGACAAATGGCTGGAAGCGAATTTCGTCAATCCTTATAACATTAATTTCAAGTATCGTTATCAGATCGACGAGTCGAACCGCTCCTATTATACGATCCCTGCGTCCTATGACAATGCTGTCATCATGGCCCATCTTGTCAAGTATCTCTGCATCGATTCCTATGACGAGGTGGCCGGCGTGAATTTCACCCGCCAGTACTTCCCGAAGATGTTCTTCGTCATCGGGGAATGGGAGTACAACAACAACGGAACGATGATCCTCGGTACCGCCGAAGGCGGAAAGAAGATCCTCCTGACCGGTGTCAACTGGATTCCCAAGGTTCTGGCCGGAACGTTCAATCCGAATTATGATACGGCCCGTGGTCTGAATCACTACTACATCAAGACCATCCACCATGAGTTCACGCATATCCTGAACCAGACCAAGGACTTCCCGGTCGAGTTCAGTCAGATCACGCCGAACGATTACGTCGCCAGCGACTGGAGCAACTCGCCCTACAATGTCGGCTATCTGGAGCGTGGATTCATCTCCTCCTATGCCCAGCATTCCGACCGTGAAGATTTCGCCGAAATGATGTCCATCTACGTAACCAACCCTCAGGAGTACTGGGATGGGTTGTTGATAGAGGCCGGAGCCGCAGGCGCCACCCTCATCAAGGCGAAACTGGATCTGGTCAAGTCTTATATGAAGGTTACTTTCGACATCGACCTGGATCAGCTCCGGGCGACGATCCTGCGGCGTCAGGAGGATGTCAAAGCCGGACAGGTCGACCTTACCTCTCTTGCAATCAATTAAGGAAAAAGCATTATGAAAAAGATACTTACATACCTTTTGATCTCGGTTTTCGCCTCGATGTCGCTGGTCTCCTGCCTTTACCAGGAAGAAGATCTCTTCGAGAAGTCTTCTTCCGTAAGAATGGCAGAAACGCTGGTCGATATCCAGAAAGTCCTGACAGGTTCCAGCCAGGGTTGGGTCATGTACTATTATCCCAACGGTGGCGCCGGTTACAATGCCGGGGCGCAGGGAATCGGCGGTTTCGTCATGACGATGACCTTCACGGACACCAAAGTGACCGTTTGGAACGAGGTCCTCGGCAGCGCTTCCTGCACGTCCCTCTATAAGATGGCCAGTGATGACGGCCCTGTCATCGCGTTCGATGACTTCAATTACAATCTGCATTATTTCGCCACTCCTTCCGGGAGCAGCAAGAACCTGTACGGGGAGACCGGCAACTACCAGGCGTACAAGGGAGATTTCGAGTTCCTCGTACTCAAACATACGCCGGAGGAAGTCATCCTGAAGGGCAAACGTTCGCTGAACTACTATAAGATGTACCCGCTCACGGTCTCTCCCGAGCAGTATGCCACGCAGAGTGCCGAGACGAGCGAACTGGTCTTCATGAGTTCCTTCGACGGATCGTTCAAGGGCCAGCCGGCTCATATCAAGCTGGATCTCAATGCCCGCCAGGCGACGATTACCCTCAACGGAGATGCGGACAACGCCAAGACGGTTGCGTACAACTTCACCCCGGAAGGACTCCGTTTCTACAAGGACCTGACGATGGGGGACTATACCTTCTCCTCCTTCAAGTTCGACAGGGACAAGGCGACGCTGACTTCCACGGAGTATCCGGACATGGTCCTGCAGGGATCGCTTCCGGAAGGCTGGCGTTCCTACTCTTCCTTCCTCGGGAACTGGACCCTCAACTATAACAAGGGCCAGACCCTCCCGGGCGTGCAGTTCAAGGAGTATGCCCCCGGCAAGTCATACCTGATCTCCGGTCTTCACGACAAATTGGAAGTGCTCGCGGAATATGATCTCGGGACGGGTACGATTTCAATCCGGACCCAGCATATGCTTAAGGAAGCGGATCCGGCTACGGGTTACTATATCCTGATGGGATGCCGTTCCGAAGCTACGGGTTACTCTTCCCTCTCCCAGAACTACGGCATGAAGGGAGTCCTCTCTACCATCGACGGTGCCGATACGATTACGATGTCGGATAACGGGAAATGGGCCAGGGGAACCGATTCGTTCGCTCTGTTTTTCCTCAGCCGGAATTCATTCTCCACCAGCGACAGTGTCGGATACGTCTCGGAGGACTGGTTCTGGAAAACCGGTGCGCATTCCCTTCTGTACATTACTTCATTCGTCCGTCAATAAATGAAGCCTATGAAAAAGTATCTAACTATCATATTGGCCGGAGCCGCCCTGCTGGCGGTCTCCTGCCAGGAAGAGCAGCCGACTTACGAGATCAACAACAACATCACCGTCGTAAGCCAGGATATCGTCTTCATGCCTCAGGGAGGTACGGGTACGATCGTCGTGGAAGCCGAGTCTTCCATCACAGCCACGGCCGACCGTCCCTGGTGTAACGTTTCTGTCAGCGGAATGACCGTCAACGTGACCGTTCCCCAATGGACAGAAAAGGAAAACCGGTACGCCAAGATTACCATCAAGTCCGGCGATGATAAGATTTCCCTGACCGCCCAGCAGTTCGGCGAGGTCATCGGCGGACTCGACATGGCCGACCTGACCTCTCCGGCCGAAGGCACGGTCAAGGAGTTCAACTTCGTCTCCAATATGCCCGTCAGCATGAATTCGGCGGTGAACTGGATCCATGTCTCGGTAGACGAGGAAAAGGGTATCATCAAGATCACGATTGACAAGAATCCCCTGGCCGGAACCCGTTTGGGAGTCGTCAATTATAAGGTCGGTGAACATGCCGGGGCCTTCAACGTCCTTCAGTATCCTGAGACCGTCCTCGTGACCGACGCCTGGTCGGCTTCCGTCACGGACGGCGGTTACGAGTATCCGCATCAGTCCGACGTCATCAGCATTTCCTCTGCTGTTTCGGGTGAGAAGTACGTATATGACATCGTGAGCAAGTCCAAGGTGACGGATCTCGAGGACTATGCCTTCTCCGTCGTTGCCGTCGAGAAGAAGAACGAGATCATGGCCAAAGTGGAAAGCGGCCAGCTTTCGTCCTTTGCCGAAGGCCTGACGACCGGAGACGTGACCGGAACGTACTACGATCTCGACGCCGACTCGGATGTCTATGTCATCTTTGTCGGTTACCAGGACGACGGTTATGTGACCGGCCGTTGGGGTTATGTCGACCTCGCCATCGAGGACCGCGAACCGCCGTATTACAAGTGGACTGGAACTTGGAACATCAGCGGAAGGACCGTACCGTATACCGGTCAGACCTTTACCGGCTCCGAAGTCTGGACGATTACCAAGGACGACAGCGACGTGGAATTCGAGACCCTGACGGTCAGGGGAATGAATTCCCTGACGACGACTTCCATCGTCAACAACGATGCGGCCGCCCTAAAACTGCAGTACAAGGAAGACGGCAGCATCGAGTTCCATGCCCAGAACGGAAAGACCTTCGTGTACAGTGAATCCTACGGCGATTGCTATATGTATCCGCAGGGACTCTATACCAAGAACGGAACTTCCTGGTCCCGCGTTACCGGTACCTATACGATCTTTACCGCCAGATTCTCCGAGGATTACAAGACGATAACGATCACTCCGGGAATCCGGACCTCCGATGGTGTCGATTATAATTTCGATGCCTTCCGGCTGTATTTCTACCGGATTTCAAATGGGAGTACGTATTCCCTGAACACAAGTGTCTCCAGCGGCGTGATTCCGCTCCCGTTCGAGATGACCCGCGCGGCCGAATAGTCATCCGGCGCGCTTCTCTGATCAGGGCGACCCTTTCCGGGCCGCCCTGATTTTGCTTTATTCAATCTTTTTGGCCATCTTTGTACAGTATGAAATCGGAAAGCAGAACCTATTGCATCGCCGGCCATCGTGTCCGGGTCGTGCTGCAAGCTCCCTGGACGTTCAAGTCCCTGACGCAAGAGCAGGAAGAGATAGTCGCCATCCTTCGGGAAGGGGGAGACCTCGGTGTCCTTCCGGTCCCCGCCGACCGGCTGGACCAGCTTGCCCCGAATGCCCAGCTGATGGGGAAGCAGCGGATGACGCGGGACCTCTGGGAAAGCTGGTCCGATGCGGAGCGGGACGCTTTCCGCCATGCGCTCGACTTCGTCCAGTTCGCCCCGTTTGAAACGGAGGATACCGGAGAGGCCCTGTTCACCCTGGAGGTCAAAGGCCCCGTCCCGGAAGAATTCCGGGCGGGAGCGGCCGCTCTCGGCGGGGAACGGGTCGTCTCGGTCGATGCCACCCCGCCCTTCCTGTACGGCTACCGTAACGGGGACCGGATCGCGTACGAGTTCTTCCCCGAGGAGAACGTCAGCGCAGGCGTCTTCGTGATGGGAACGGATGCCAAAGCCGGGGTCTATTACCCCCGGGAAGGGATTGGAAGCAGGACCACGATGATGCAGCTCAACACGAGCCTGATGATCCTCTTTACCTTTGCGACAGCCCCTTTCCATACGATCCTTCTCCATTCCTCGGTCATCCGGTACGAGGGGAAGGGACAGCTCTTTTTCGGGGTCAGCGGTACGGGAAAAAGCACCCACAGCCGCCTCTGGCTGGAGAATGTCCCCGGCTGCGACCTGATGAACGACGACAATCCCGTCATCCGGTTCGTCGACGGGGAAGCGCGGGTTTTCGGTACGCCTTGGAGCGGAAAGACCCTCTGCTACCGCAATATCTCGGCTCCGATCCGCGCCCTGGTGCGTCTTGAGCAGGCCCCTGAAAACCGGATTGAGCGTCTTGCCGGGCTCCATGCCTACGCCAGCGTCGTCGCGGCGGTCTCCACGATCCGCTGGAGCCGGGAGATCATGGACTTCCTGGTCCCGACGATCGAGAAGGCGGCGATGGAGATTCCATGCTACAAGCTGTCCTGCCGTCCGGACCGGGAAGCGGTCGAAGTCTGTTTCCGCGGATTGATGAACAAAAACCTCTGATATGAAAATCGGTATTTGCAACGACCATGCAGGCTATGCCTACAAAGTAAAGCTGGTCCGACTCCTGCAGTCCAAGGGTTATGAGACCGTTGATTTCGGAACGGATTCCGACGTGAGCGTCGATTATTCGGATTTCGCCCACCCGCTCGCAGCCGCCGTCGAGAGCGGCTCGGTGGATGCCGGCATCGCCCTCTGCGGGACCGGGAACGGGATGGCCATCACCCTGAACAAGCATCAGGGTATCCGGGCCGGACTGGCCTGGAACAGTGAAATCGGCCGCCTCGTCAAGGCCCACAACAATGCCAATGTCCTCGTTCTCCCCGCCCGCTTCATCTCCTATCAGATGGCGACCCGGATTCTGAACACCTGGCTCGGGACCGCATTCGAAGGGGGACGCCACGCCCGCCGGATCGCGAAGATTCCCTGCAATGGATAAATTCTCCAGGTCCATCGACGACTATCCGGACGGGATTGTCCTGCCCGTGGACAAGCCGTACCGGTGGACCTCCGCCGATGTAATCCGGAAGGTCAAGTACGCCGCCATCCGTCACTTCGGCAAAAAAAACCTGAAAGTCGGCCACGCCGGGACGCTGGACCCGCTCGCGACGGGAATTCTGCTCGTCTGCATCGGGAATGCGACCAAGCGGGCCGAGGAACTTCAGTCCCATGACAAGGAATACGTCGCCGGAATCCGGTTCGGTGCGACGACGCCTTCCTATGACCTCGAGAAAGAGGTCGACCGCCGTTTCCCCTATGAACATGTAACGCGGGAGGCAGTCGAGGCTGTCCTGCCGTCCTTTCTCGGGGTCCAGGAGCAGGTCGCTCCGCTTTTCAGCGCGAAGTCGGTCGACGGGGTTCGGGCGTATGAGATGGCCCGGAGGATGTACCGCAAGGTGCAGAGAGGGGAGTCGGCAGGGGAGGATTTCGATGCGGCCGCCCTGGAGACGCTCCGGTGCGCGAAGATCGAAATCTCCGCCCTGGAACTGCTTTCCTTTTCTGCGTGCGCGGCGACGCCCGGTGGCCCCGTTTCGGAGAGGGGGTCTCTCCTGAAACCTGTGGCCGCCCGTGGCCTCATGAACGGGAGGGGCCCGGAATCGGAGGAAACGATGGACGATAGTTCACTATCGGACGACGGGCCCGAGATTCCGGGAGGGACTTGGGTTTCAGGAGAGACCCCCTCTCCGAAAGTAGGGGATACCGGTACTGCGTCCTCGCGGATACATGTGGCGGATACAGCTGACCTTCAAGGCCTTCCGCTCGCCCGGATCCGCATCGCCTGCAGCAAAGGCACCTATATCCGCGCCTTCGCCCGCGACCTCGGGGAGGCCCTCGGAAGCGGTGCCCATCTCGACTCCCTCGTCCGCACCCGCAGCGGAACCTATTCCATCGACAATACCCTTTCCCTTGAGGAAGTCCTCTTCCTCCTTTCCGAATAAGCCATGAAACGCATCCTCCTCCTTTCCGTCCTGACCCTTTTCGGATGGACCCTGCATGCCCAGACCTATACATCCTGCCGTCCCGCACCCCGGGACCGTCTTTTCGTTTCCGATGCGGTGGAGAAGACGATTGCCGAGGTCCAGTCCCTCCTGACGAATCCGAAACTCGCCTGGATGTTCGGGAACTGCTTCCCGAATACCCTCGACACGACCGTCCATTACGACGAGGATCGCCGCCGGACCTTCGTCTATACCGGGGACATCCACGCCATGTGGCTCCGGGACTCGGGCGCCCAGGTATGGCCCTATGTGGCCCTGGCGCCTCAGGATGAGCATCTTCGGAAAATGCTCGCAGGGGTCATCAACTGCCAGTTCTCCCTGATCTGCATCGACCCCTACGCCAATGCGTTCAACGACGGCCCGACCGGCACCGGCTGGCAGCAGGACCTGACGGATATGGACCCGAACCTCCATGAGCGGAAGTGGGAGATCGATTCCCTCTGCTATCCCATCCGGCTGGCCTACCACTACTGGCAGGTAACGGGAGACGCCTCCGTTTTCGGGAAAACCTGGCTGGAGGCTGTCCGGAAGATCCTCGCGACCTTCCGGGACCAGCAGCGGAAGGATGGACAAGGTCCCTACCATTTCCAGCGCAGGACTACCGCCCAGCTCGACACCAAGTCCAACAGCGGCTACGGCCATCCCGTCCGTCCGGTCGGCTTGATCGCCTCGGCGTTCCGTCCTTCCGATGATGCGACCCAGTTCGAGTTCCTCGTCCCGTCGAACTTCTTCGCCGTTTCTTCGCTCCGGAAGGCGGCGGAGATCCTCCGGAAGGTCAACCGGGAGAAACGCCTTGCGAAGGAATGCCTCGCCCTCGCGGAAGAAGTCGAAGCCGCCCTGAAACGCTACGCCGTCCATGACCATCCCGACTTCGGCCCCATCTATGCTTTCGAGGTCGACGGATTCGGGAACCGCTACCTGATGGATGACGCGAATGTGCCGAGCCTTCTTGCCATGCCATACCTCGGAGATGTTCCCGCAGACGACCCCGTCTATCTGAATACCAGGCGTTTCGTCCTGAGCGAAAGCAATCCCTATTTCTTTAGGGGGAAGGCTGCGGAAGGAATCGGGGGACCGCACATCGGGGTCGACATGATCTGGCCGATGAGCATCATGATGCGGGCTTTCACCTCGACGGACGACGCTGAAATCCGCTCCTGTCTGGAGATGCTCCTTTCGACCGACGCCGGGAAGGGATTCATCCACGAATCCTTCCACAAGGACAACCCTTTGAAGTATACCCGCGACTGGTTTGCCTGGCAGAACACCCTTTTCGGCGAACTCGTTCTCAAACTTCTTGCCGACGGCAAGCTCGGACTTCTGAACTCCCTGTAAAAAATACCGGGCCGGAATCACCACGACTCCTGCCCGGCTGAAGAAAGTATTCGGGTGATCATTGGATCCTTCCCAGGCGGTCTGCGGCCAGTCCCATCCTTTCGGCGGTTTCGGCCCGTCCGATGAAAGAGATGATGTCGGCGATGCCGAGACCGCTCGAAGCGCCCGTCAGGGCGAGCCTCAGGCAGTTCATCGTCTTTCCCATCGGATATTCCCGCATTTTGATATAGCCCTCCAGGGCTTCTTCGACGGCCGCTTTCCCGAGGGGACCCCGGTAGTACGGATCGATATCGTCATAACCGAACTCGGCCCCCGTGATGAACTGGGTCACCTCGAAGGCGCAGTCGTAATTCTCGAGTTTCCAGAACTTGTCGACATCCTTCTGCACGTATTCTTCCGGACGGACGAACAGGCATTTCGACGCCGTCCAGAGGTCCTCCACGAAGGTCGCCCTCTCCTTGACCAGGGAGACGACCCTTTCTACATAGTCGAGGGTGAAGATATGGTTCTTGAAATCAAATCCTTCCGGAGACAGTTCGGCCCCGGCCGTCAGGGCGCAGGCGGGGCACTCCACAACCTGGATACCGTGGCTTTCGAGAACCGGGACGAAGAGTTTCGCGAGCTCCGCGTCGCTCTTGAGGCGGAGGTATTCCTTGTTGTACCACTTTGCCTTTTCGGCATTGAACCGGGCGCCGGATTTGACGACCCGTTCCAGCGAAAAGACGTCGACCAGTTCGTCGATCGTATAGAGTTCCCGCTCTCCGCCGGGATTCCATCCGAGGAAGGCGAGCATGTTCACGAACGCCTCCGGGAAATACCCGTCTTCACGGTAGCCGCGGGAGACTTCACCGTCCGGACTGACCCACTTCAGCGGGAATACCGGGAATCCGAGACGGTCGCCGTCCCGTTTCGACAGTTTTCCCTTCCCGTCCGGCTTGAGCAGGAGGGAAAGGTGGGCGAAACGCGGCATCGTATCGGTCCATCCGAAGGCCTCGTACAGGAGGTAGTGGAGGGGGAGGGAGGGAAGCCATTCCTCGCCGCGGATGACCTCTGATATCTCCATCAGATGGTCATCCACGATGTTCGCGAGGTGATAGGTCGGAAGTTCGTCCGCCCTTTTCCAGAGTACCTTGTCATCCAGGGTCCCTGTGTTGACTTCGATGTGACCGCGGATCAGGTCGTCCATCTTGACGACCCGGTTCTCGGGCATCTTGAACCGTACCGTCCATCCGGAAGTCTCTTCCACCAGGCGACGGGTTTCCTCTTCGCTGAGTGTCAGGGAATTCCGGAGGGACTTACGGGTCGTGAGGTTATAAATAAAAGTGTTCCCCCGGGACTCGGCCTCCTTGCGTCGCTCCTCGAGTTCTTCGGGGGTGTCGAACGCATAGTAGGCCCAGCCGGCGGAAACGAGGTCTTCCGCATACTTGCGGTATATGTCGCGTCGCTGGGACTGGCGGTAGGGGGCGTGGGGATGGCGCTCGGACGGGGTCTCTACGACCTTTCCGTTCGCGTCCACTCCCTCGTCGGGTATGATTCCGCACCAATTCAGGGCTTCGATGATGTACTCTTCTGCGCCCGGGACGAAACGGTGGGAATCGGTATCTTCGATGCGGATGATGAAATCACCGCCTTTCTGCTTGGCATAAAGATAGTTATACAGGGCCGTACGGACACCGCCCATATGCAGCGGTCCGGTCGGCGACGGGGCGAATCTGACTCTTGTTCTTCTTTCCATAGCTATTTCTTTCTTCTGATTGCAGGGGTACTTTCCAGGTCGCTCAGGGACTGTCCCGGGCTGACATACAGGCACGGAGGTTCCGCGGGATCGTAGTTGAAGGTGCAGGTCGTGTTCGTCCCGGGGCCGATCTTGATGGTCGTAATCTCCGGCAGGTCGATTTCCGCGCCCTTCTCCGCATGGCTGGGGGTATAAGTGAAATCCGGGTCGAGGATGATCAGGTTCCCGAGGTTGACGTCGGTGATGTCCCCGAGCCTGCCCATGTCGAATCCGGTCGCGATGGCCGTGATCTTGACCAGGTCGCCGCATTCGGGATCATCGTCGTAGATGATGCCCCGCTTGAACTTGTTGGCGCTGCCCGTGTATTCGCTGATCATCTTGTTGATCTGGTCGAGGTCGCTCATCTTGATTCCCTTCTCATTCCGGGAAGCCGTGATGTTGATCAGGACGTTCTTCGCCGTCTTGAGGTCGAAGTCATTGAGGAGCGGAGACTCGAACGCGCCGCGGACGGCGTCCTCGAGACGGTGCTCTCCGGTTCCCGTGCCGCATCCCATCAGGGCCATGCCGCTGCTCTTCATCATATTGGTCACATCCTTGAAGTCGACGTTGATGTATCCCGGCTTGCTGATGATCTCGATGATGCCCCTCACGGCGGTGGCAAGCACTTCGTCCGCTTTCGGGAAGGCATCCTGGATCAGTTCGTCCCCGTAGAATTCATAGAGCTTGTCATTGTTGATGATGAGGAGGCTGTCGACATTCTTCTCCAGTTCGCGTACGCCGTCGATGGCCTTGGACTGGAATTCGCTGCCCTCGTTGCTGAAGGGGAGGGTGACGACGGCGACCGTGAGGATGCCCCGTTTCTTGGCCATTTCGGCGATGACGGGCGAAGCGCCGGTCCCCGTTCCGCCGCCGAGACCTGCGGTGATGAAGAGCATCTTGGTCCCGCTGTCAAGGGCGATCTTCGCGATCGTGTCCTGCGAATCCAGGGCGGCGTTCCGGCCGCTGGTCGGGTCCGTTCCGGCCCCGAGTCCTTCTCCGAGCTGGATCTTGACGGGCACGTTGCTCTTCTGGAGCGCCTGCGAGTCGGTATTGCAGACAATGAAACTGCAACCTTCTATCTTCTGGTTGTACATATAGGTAACGGCGTTGCAACCGCCTCCGCCCACACCGATGACCTTGATGATCGAATTCTCCATGTTCCAGTCTCTGAAAACGATGAAATCCTTATCGAGTTCCATATTCCTAAATGTTGTCGTCCGTAATATCCGTATACAGTTTGTCGAGTCCGCCCTTCAGTCCGCTCAGCTTGACGTTGATCTTTTTCCAGAATACGCTCGGGGTCTTCGGGGCCTTGGGTTTCTTCTGCGGCTTGACCGGCTCCCCGAAGGCCTCGTCTTCGATCAGTTTGCCCGAAGTGCCGTGGATGAATTCCTCTTCCGTCATCTGGGCGATGGGAACCGCTTCCTCCCAGGCCGGCTCTTCGGCGGGGACTTCCACCTTCGGGGCTTCCGGCGCCATCGCACAGTCAGGGAGATTGTCCCGCTTGGCGGCGAGCAGCATACCGATCGCCGAAGTGGCGGACGGGTCGTACACGCCCAGGCAGCCCGATGCGGAGAACAGGTGCTTCGGATAGCCGACCCGGACATTGTAACCACTCATATCCTTGATGAGATTTTTCAGGTTGGCGAGGTTTGCTCCGCCGCCGGTCAGGACGATGCCGCTCCGGAGCGCCTTCTCGAGTCCGCTCTCCTGGATGCCGAAGAGGATGGCGTCGATGATTTCACGGGCGCGCGCGTCTATGATTTCGGAGAGGTACTTGACCGGGACCTCCTTGTACGGTGCGTCCTCGTAGCGGATCTGGATGATCTTTTCGCTTAGGCTGGAGAGCCGGCTCGGGAGGCAGGCACCATAGGCGAGCTTGATATTCTCGGCCAGTTTCTCGGAGATGGAGCATTCGCTCCGGATATCCGAGGTGATGGATCGTCCGCCGAAGGGGATGGCCGCGTAATGGCGCATGATTCCGCCGTGATAGATTGCGACGGAGGTGACACCGGCGCCGAAATCGATCAGGGCGACTCCGTTGTCCTTCTCCTCTTCGCTGAGAACGGTCTCCGCGACGACATCCGGCAGGAAGTACTTCTTCGCGATCGCGATGCCGAGGCTGTTGAAGATCTTGTCGATCGCGGTCGTCGCCCTCCGGCTCCCTACGAAGACCTTGAAACTGCCTTCGAGGGTCGAACTCAGGGTCCCGATCACATCTTCCTCGACGAGCTGGATCTGGTCGTCGATGGAGAAGGACTGGGCGACGGCTCCGAACATGATCTGGGTGTCCGGATCGTCCAGCGGGTAGGACTCGACGGCGATGGACTTGAGCGCCTCGACCTCTTCGCGGGTGATGTAATCGTCCGGGTTGCCCCGCGGGATCCCGCCGTTTGCGATTTCTTGCGTGACACTGTAGCGCGGGAGACCGATGACGACCTGCATAATCTTGATCATCAGTTCGTTCTCGGCCTCGCGGATCAGTTTCTCCAGCGGATCCGACGCCTTCTTCGGGATGGCGATGTTGCTGTTGCGCATCCCCACGGCCGGGACTTCCCGGTAGTAGATGACCTGCACGTCGTCTCCTTTCACTTTGGCGACGCTGAGGGCGAACTTGGCGGTTCCCAGGTCGATGGCGGCTATGTATTTCTCAGTTATCATGGATGGTGTTTTTATTTGCTGCAGATGATCTGTCTGTCGTATCGTACGTCGACTTTCCGGTAGGCTCCCGGGTCCCTGGACGGGGCGATGGCCTCGTAATAGGTCCGGATCCGTTCGAATTTTTCCGCGAATCCGCGGGGCTGTCCGAAGAGGAAGCGTTCCTGTCCAGTCCGGGGGATGAGGACCAGTTCTCCGCCCCTGAGGACGGTAATCTGGCTGAAGGCGTCCTTGAAGGTCTTGTCGCGGCCGAGGTACCGGATGAGGCTGAGCACCTCTTCGAGCCACTGCTGCTCCTTCGGGTCTTCCGGTCTTCCCTTGAATCCTTTCGGGACCGTGACAGGGACGGCCCCGTCGACGATCGGAACCCGGGCGGTGAACTTGCTCTGGAGCGGGAAGAGGAAACCGGATTCATCTGCGTAGAATCCGTTTCCGCCCGTGTGGAACCGGACTGCCGGCTCCCGCTGGGTGATGTCGATATGGAGCATCCCGTCCCGGGTGACATAGGCCTCGCTCTTGCGGATGGCGCTGCGCCCGTCGAGCAGGTCCTCGATCCTGCAGAGGTTGACGCTGTCGATCCGCTGCCCGATGTAGTCCCCGTAGTCCTCCATGTACCGCTTGACGTCCCCGGGCGATACGAAGTTCCGTTCCAGGCTGTCCAGGATCGTGACTTCCAGTCCCTTGCATGTCGTCAGGTGCCGCTGTCCCGCCGCCGCTCCCGATACGAGGACCAGGAGCGCCGCGAGGACCGCGGTGCCGGCGAGGGAGAGGGTGAACCTGAGCGATGCTTTCATATTATCCGAGACGTTTTTCGAGGAGGGCGGTAATGGGTTCGATAAATCGGTCTATATTGCCCGCGCCGAAGGTGACCAGCACGTCGACGGGTTCCTTTTCGAGATAGTCCATCAGTTCTTCTTTCCGGAGAAGGACCTTTTCCGGGGCCGTCACGTCCTTGAAAATGATTTCCGAGGTGACCCCGGGGATCGGCTCTTCCCGGGCGGGATAGATGTCGAGGAGGATCAGTTTGTCCGCAGCGCTGAGGGCGGCGGCGAATTCCGGGGCGAAATCCCGGGTCCGGGTATAGAGATGCGGCTGGAAGATCGCCGTGACCTTCCGTCCGGGGAACATCTCGCGGATCGAGGAGAGCGCTGAGGAAAGCTCCTTCGGGTGGTGGGCGTAATCGTCTATGTATGAGAGCTTTTCCGTATTGATATGGGCATCAAGGCGGCGTTTGACCCCCTGGAAGGAGCCGATTGCGCTCCGCACCTTTTCCGGATCGAGCCCATGGGTCAGGGCGATCGCGGCGGCGGCGATGCTGTTCTCGGCATTGACCCAGCCGGGAACGCCGACCCGGATTCCGTCGATGCGCCCCTTCGGCCATACGAGATCGAAGATATAATGGCCGAGCGCGTCTGGACGGGCGTTTTCCGGGTGGAAATCCGCTCCGGGATCGGTATAGCTGTAGGTCAGGATCCGGGCCTTCGTGTCGGCGCCGGAGACAGGCAGGCCCTTTTTCAGGATCAGGGTCCCGCTGACCTGCGAGGCGAAGATCCGGAAGGCTTCGAGGACATGGGCATAGTCCCCGTAGATGTCGAGATGGTCCGCGTCGATCGCGGTGATGACGGCGGTCTCCGGGAAGAGCTGCAGGAAAGAGCGGTCGAATTCGTCCGCTTCCGCGACGATGACCGGATTGTCGCTGACCAGGAGATTGGTCCCGTAATTCTTGGAGATGCCCCCGAGGAAGGCCGAGCAGCCGGGTCCGGCTTCCGTGAAGATATGGGCGGCAAGGGTCGAGGTCGTCGTCTTTCCGTGTGTGCCGGCGACGGCCATGCAGGCCTGTCCGCTGGAGATTTCACCCAGCATCCGGGACCGTTTGATGACCCGGTATCCGTGCTTCTGCACATAGACCAGTTCCCCCATGTCGGCCGGAACCGCGGGGGTGTAGACGACGAGGGTCTCCGCGACATCCTTCGGAATGAAAGAGATATCGTCGGTGTAATGGACGCCGATCCCTTCCGCTTCCAGCTGGCCGGTCAGTTCGGAGGGCGTCCGGTCATAGCCGGAAACCCAGAATCCCTTTCCGTTGTAGTAGCGGGCGATGGCACTCATGCCGATGCCTCCGATTCCTATGAAATAGACGTTTTTCATTTTTTGCCGAGTATCTTGTAGGCCTCGTCGCAGATGACCTGGGCGGCATCGCGGAGGGCGAGTTTTCCGATATTCCGCTCCATATAGGCAATCTTTTCGGGATTGCGGAGCAGTTCCATCGCGGTGGGGATCAGTATCTCCACGGCGTCGCGGTCCTTGACGATCATCGCCGCATCCTTGTTGACAAGGGCCATGGCATTATGGGTCTGGTGGTCCTCCGCGACGTTGGGCGAAGGCACGAAAATGGTGGCTTTCTCCATGGCGCAGAGTTCCGAAACGGTGCTGGCCCCGCTCCGGGTCACGACGACATCCGCCGCGGCATAAGCCAGGTCCATCCGTTTGATGAAGTCGGACCACTGCAGGTCCGGGATGACCCGTCCTTCCATGAACGAGTCGATTCCTGCCTTATAGTATTTTCCGCACTGCCAGATGATTTCCACGTCTTCACCGCCGGGGCATCCGTCCGTGATCCACTGTTTCATCGCCTTGTTGAGGGTTCCGCTGCCGAGGCTTCCCCCGACGATGAAAAGGTGCTTCTTCTCTGGATCGAGCCCGTAATAACGGCAGGCTTCCTCCCGCATCTGGGGCGTCGCAGGCTGGGAGACCTCTTTCCGGATCGGGTTTCCGCTCATCACGATTCGGTCGGCGGGGAAGAATTTCTCCATCCCTTCGTAGGCGACGCAAATGGACTGGACGCGGTTTCCGAGCATCTTGTTGGTCAGTCCGGCGAAGCTGTTCTGCTCCTGGATCAGGGCGGGAACCTTCATCGTGGTCGCCGTCCAGAGAAGGGGACCGCTGGCATACCCGCCGACGCCGATGGCGATGTCGGGACGGAAATCCCGGAGCGTCTTCCAGGCCTTTCCCGTGCTGGAAACCAGCTTGAAGGGCACCTGGATGTCATTCCAGATGTTCTTCAGGTTCAGCTGCCGCTGGAGTCCGACGATGGGCAGGCCCACGATCCGGTAGCCCGCGGCCGGGACCTTTTCCATTTCCATCTTCCCTTCCGCGCCGACGAAGAGGATTTCGGTATCCGGATTGAGTTCCTTCAGTTTGTTCGCGATGGAGATGGCCGGGAAGATGTGTCCTCCGGTCCCTCCGCCGCTGATGATGGCCCTGATTGCTTTGTAGTCCATAGTGCTATGTTTCGTTATACTCCAGTGGTTCAATTGCTTCCGGCTCCTCCTGCGGGGTCGTTTCTTTCTTCTTTGCCTTCGTGCTGTTGGCGTGGATCGTCCGGCTGATCGACAGGATGACCCCGAAGGCGATGCAGAAGACAAGGAAGGACGAGGTGCCGTGACTGATCAGCGGCAGGGTCTGCCCCGTCTGGGGGACAAGATGGACATTGATGCAGATATGCATGAACGCCTGCAGGGAGATGGTCAGCGTCAGGCCCGCCAGGACGACTTTCCCGTAATAGTTTTCGCAGTTCTTCGCGAGGAGGGCTCCCCGCGGGATGAGACTCGAATAGAGGAGCAGGATGATCAGCGCCCCCCAGAGTCCGTATTCTTCCACGATGAAACTGAACATATAGTCCCCGAAGATGACCGGAACGACATAGCGCTGGGTGCTCCCTCCGGGGCCTTTCCCCAGGACGCCGCCTTCCTTGATGGCGATCAGGGCGCTGACCGGCTGCTTGAGCTGGTCGGCCGCATCCTGGAACGCCTTGGAATTCTTCGGCTGGGTAAGGAGGATCTGCATATTGGTTTCATCGTCGTTGTCGAGACGGTGCAGGGCGGTATGGATCCGGCCGGAAAGGACGACTTTCCCGTCCGTGAGCTTGTCCAGCGCCACGGCGGAACCAAGGTACAGGACGGCGACCAGGCCGAGGATGATGATTTCCTTCAGGTCCACGCCCCCGACGAAGATGGTCAGGATCATGATTCCGCCGATGAAGAGGGCGGAAGAGGTTCCTCCGACGAGGATGAGGGCGGTCGTGACGAAGATCGGCACATAGATGTAGATGATCTTTTTCGCGAGCGGGGAAGCCAGGAATTCCAGGCGCTTGAAGTGGCCCGCCAGGAAATTGGCGGCCCAGAGCCTGTCTTCCTTGAAGGCGTTGACCGCCCAGGCGAGGTACATCACCATGGCGATCTTGACAATCTCATAGACGTGGATCTGGAACCCGAACATCTTGAGGATCCGCTGGGCTCCGTTGATCTCCGCCGATTTGATGAACCCGAGGTTGAGTTTTCCGACGAGGATGACCAGCAGGGCGAGCGATACGATGAAACCGAACTGGGACAGGGTCTCGAAGACCTTGATCGAGACGAAGCGGTAGCAGACCCAGATGACCCCGAGTCCGATGGCGACGGTCAGAATCTGCTCCTTGAGGATCGCCAGCCGGTCGGTCTTCAGCTGCTGGGCGAGGAGGGACGTGGAAGAGAAGACCGAGAGCAGGGAGAACATCATGAGCATCAAGACAATCATCCAGATTACCTTGTCACCCTTGAAATTCCCGATCATGGTCCAGAATCCCGAACCGGTCTTGCTTCCGTTCTCTTCCATCTTACAGCGCCCTTACGGCTTCCTTGAATTTCCTGCCCCTGTCTTCATAATTCTTGAAAAGGTCGAAGCTGGCGCAGCAGGGGCTGAGCAGCACGACGTCGCCGGCTTCGGCGAAAGCGGCGGAGGCCTTGACGGCTTCTTCCGCAGAGAGGGTGTCGACGATCCGGTCGCTCCCAACGATGCTTTCGAAGGCGGCGTGGATCTTGGCGTTGTCGACGCCGAGGCAGACGATGGCCTTGACTTTTTCCCGGACCAGGTCGTTCAGGATGCTGTAGTCATTGCCCTTGTCCGTCCCGCCGACGATCCAGACGACCGGTTTCTTCTGGCATTCGAGCGCGTACCAGGCCGCGTCGATGTTGGTCGCCTTGGAATCGTTGATATAGAGGACGTCCTTGATGCTGAGGACCGGTTCGAGACGGTGCTCGACCGGCTGGAAAGTCGCGAGGGAGTTCCGGATGACGGCATTGTCGATGCCCGTGGCTTTCGCGGCGAGGGCCGCGGCCATGGAATTGTAGATGTTGTGCTTTCCGCCGAGGGCGAGTTCCTTGAGGTAGATGTCAGTCTCTTCCTCTTCGTAGCGGATTGTGATCCTGTCTCCGTTGAGGAAGGCGCCCTCCTTGACTTCTTCCTTCTGGGTGAAGGGGAGCCGCTTGCAGCGGAGGACGATGTCGTTGAGGTGGCCGACGGTGATTTCGTCATCGCTGTCGAAGATGAAGCAGTCTTCCGGCGTCAGGTTCCGGACGATCTTGAACTTGGCGGCGATATAGTTTTCGAAGCGGTGTTCGTAACGGTCCAGATGGTCGGGGGTGATGTTGGTGATGATGGCGATGTCGGGTTTGAAATCGTAGACGTCATCGAGCTGGAAGCTGCTGACTTCCAGTACATAATAGTCGAAATGCTCGGTCGCGACCTGGTAGGCGTAGCTCTTGCCGATGTTGCCGCCGAGGCCGACGTTGAGCCCCGCGTTCTGCAACAGGTAGTAGATCAGCGAGGTCGTCGTGGTCTTGCCGTTGGACCCGGTCACGCAGATCTTCTTCGCCGTGTCGTAGCGGCCGGCGAATTCGATCTCGGAGATGATGCGGGTCCCCTGGTCCCGCAGTTTGCAGACCATCGGAGCCGCGGACGGGATGCCCGGGCTCTTGACGACTTCGTCCGCGTTGAGGATCAGGGCCTCGGTATGGCCCCCTTCCTCGAAGGGGATCTCCCACTTGCGCAGGGTCTCCAGATACTCTTCCTTGATCTTTCCGTTGTCGGAAAGAAATACGTCAAATCCTTTTGTCTTGGCGAGAACCGCGGCCCCGACGCCGCTTTCCGCTCCGCCCAATACTACGATTCTGGACATGCTTCTATCTGATTTTCAATAATGCCAAAGTTGATACTGCGAGGATGATCCCGACGATCCAGAAGCGGCTTACGATCTTCGCTTCGTGGTGCGGGGGGACCGGTTTATGGAAAAGGACTTCGCCCGGAAGTTCCTTCTTGTCCTGGTAATGGTGGTGGAGCGGGGTCATGCTCCAGATCCGGCGCCCGGCGCCGTATTTCTTCTTCGTATATTTAAAATAGGTCCGCTGCATCAGCACCGAGAGGCTCTCGACGAAGAAGATGCCGCAGAGCAGGGGCAGGAGCAGTTCCTTGCGGATCAGGACGGCGCCTACGCCGATGATCCCGCCGATGGCGAGGCTGCCGGTATCGCCCATGAAAACCTGGGCCGGATAGGAGTTGTACCAGAGGAATCCGATCAGGGCGCCGACGAAGGCGGACATGAAGATCGCGATCTCTCCCGTTCCGGGCAGGTACATGATATTCAGGTAGTTCGAGTCGATGAGGTTGCCGCTGAGCCAGGCGAGAATGCCGATGACGACCCCGACGATAGCCGAGGAACCGGCGGCCAGTCCGTCCAGTCCGTCCGTCAGGTTCGTTCCGTTGGAGCAGGCCGTGATGACTACGACGATCATCAGGACGTAGATCGCCCATTTGGTATACCAGCCCCAGGTCCCCTTGAAGGGGGAGAGCCAGCGGTAGTCGAATTCATGGTTCTTGACGAAGGGGATGGTCGTCTTGGTGCTCTTGACGACATTTTCGTCCTTGTAGACGCTGTTGGTGACAAGGGTTTCGGTATTGATGTCCTTGCCCATGCCCTGGGCGACGATTTCGACGGAGGGATCCATCACTTTCTCCCGGACGACGATGTCCTTGCTCTGCCAGACGGTGATTCCGATGATGAACCCGAGAACGATCTGTCCGAGGAGCTTGGCCTTTTCGCTCAGGCCGTTCTTGTTATGCCTGAAGACCTTGATATAGTCGTCCGCGAAGCCGAGTCCGCCGCACCAGAGGGTGCTGACGATCAGCAGGATGACATAGATGTTGGTCAGGTCGCAGAAGAGCAGTACGCCCGAAAGGATCGAAAGGAGGATGATGATTCCGCCCATCGTAGGGGTCCCTTTCTTTTCAATCTGGCCCTGGAGGCCCAGATCGCGGACCGTTTCCCCGATCTGTTTCCGCTGGAGCCACCGGATGATCCCCTTTCCCGCGAAGAGGGCGACCAGGACGGCCGTCACGCTGGCCATCATGGCGCGGAAGGAGATATAGTGCATGAGCCCGCTGCCCGGGATGTCGACCCCGGCTTTCTCAAGGAATTGGAACAGATGGTAGAACATAACTATCGGATCAGGTTGAAGGTTTCAGTAACGATTTCTTTTTCGTCGAAGTGCAGTTTCTCGTGGCCGATGACCTGGTAGGTCTCGTGCCCTTTCCCCGCCAGGAGGATCGTGGCGCCGTCGGCGGCGGTAAGGATGGCCGTCCGGATGGCTTCCCGCCGGTCCGTGATGCAGACGGATTTCGCCAGCCCCTTGACGGTCAGGCCGGTCTTGATCTCTTCGATGATGGCCACGGGGTCCTCGGTCCGGCAATTGTCCGAGGTGATGACGAGGCGGTCCGCCATCTTTTCGGCGATCGCGGCCATTTCGGGGCGTTTGGTCCTGTCCCGGTCCCCGCCGCAGCCGAAGAGGCAGACGAGCTGCTTTTCGGGGGCGATTTCCCGGAGGGTTCCGAGGACGTTCTCCAGGGCGTCGGGCGTATGGGCATAGTCGATGACGACGGAGAGGTCGCGGGGCCCCCGGAGCGTCTCGAGGCGTCCGGGCGCCGAGGCCAGGCGGCTGATGGCGACGAGGGTTTCGGTCGGATCGGCGCCGAGGCAGACGGCGGTCGTATAGATTGCGAGGATGTTGTACGCGTTGTGGCGGCCGATGAGACGGGTCCATGCCTCCTGTCCGTCGATGCGGAGGAGCATCCCCTCGAAGCTTTCCTCGAGGATGCGGGCGGTGTGGTCGGCGAGGTTCCGGCAGGAATAGGTCACGACGTTGGCGCGGGTGTTCTGGACCATCACGGAGCCGTTCTTGTCGTCTGTGTTGGTGATGGCGAAGGCGTCTGCGGGGAGGTTGTCGAAGAAGAGTTTCTTGCAGCGCAGGTATTCCGCGAAGGTCTTGTGGTAGTCCAGGTGGTCGTGGGTGAGGTTGGAGAAGATGCCGGCGCGGAAGCGGAGTCCGGCGATCCGCTCCTGCTCGACGCCGATGGAACTGACCTCCATGAAACAGTATTCGCAGCCGGCCTCGACCATTTCGGCCATCAGGGCGCCCATGGTGATCGGATCGGCGGTCGTGTTCTCCGTCTCCGTCCGTTTTTCGCCGACATAGTTGGCGATGGTGGAGAGGAGGCCGCAGTTGTATCCGAGGCCCATGAACAGGTGGTAGAGGAGGGTGACGGTCGTCGTCTTGCCGTTGGTGCCGGTGATGCCGACGAGGGTGAGCTTGGAGGAGGGGTGGCCGAAGAAGTTGTCCGCGGCGATGCCGAGGGCGTGCCGGGAATTCCCGACCTGGACCCACGTCGCAGGTTCGGCCGTCTCCGCAACCCTCTCTCCGGAGAGGGCTTCCGGATTGTCGAACAGGATGGCTGCGGCGCCCTTTTCGAGGGCGGAGGCGATATAGGCGTGTCCGTCGCTGGCGAATCCCTTCACCGCGATGAAAAGGCTCCCGGGGACGACCTTCCTGGAATCGGCCGTGATGGACACGATCTCCCGGTCCGGGGTCCCGACGACCCTGACGACGCCCGCGTTCTCTATGATCTCACTCAGTTTCATTTCAGTTTCAATGTTATGGTTTCCCCTGTTTTCAAAGCCGTTCCGCCTGCGGGGGACTGGGAGACGACATGTCCGCTCCCTTCATAGGCGCAGCGGTATCCGCCGTTCTCGATGGCGTAGATCGCATCGATCAGTCCGAATCCCTTGACATCCGGGACCTTCCCTTCGGCGATTTCCGCTTCCCGGACCTCCATCACGGGCAGTTCTCCGCTTCGGGAGATCGACGTCCCGCAGGAGGAGTCCATCGAATAGATCGCGTCCACGATCTCCCGTACGGTCGAGGCGGGCGCGTCGCCGCCGTAGAAACTGCCCAGCGAGAGGCGCGAGTAGACCGTGACGAGGATGGAATATTTCGGATTGTCGGCGGGGAAGAATCCGACGAAGGTTCCCTGGTTCTTCTTCCGCCCCCACTCGTCATGGTACTGATCCCCGGCCCGGGGCTTTTCATCGGCCCGGAGGGCGACCTGGGCGGTCCCGGTCTTGCCGGCGACCTGCAGCCTTGCTCTCCTGAGCTTTTTCGCGGTTCCGTACTGCGGAACCCCCTTGAGGGCCCGCGTGACGGTATCGGCGGTCGCTTTCGAGCAGATGTTCCCGAGGATGCCGGGACCGTATTTCCGGATGACCTTCCCGTCTTTCTCGACATCTTCGACCAGGTAAGGTCTCATCATCTTCCCGTCATTGGCGATGGCGTTGTAGAAGGTAATCAGGTGGAGCGGCGTGACGGCGATGGAATAGCCGTAGCCGGCCGTGGCGAGGGAGGTCTTCTCCCAGAAGGGGTTGTTGTCCGGCGTGACGACCTGCGGGGTCCCGAGACCGTCGATGTCGAAATCGAATTTCTCTCCGAGCTTATACCGGTAGATCTTGTCGTAGAAGTCCTTCGGGCGGGATTCGTAGCACTTGGTCGCGAGATAGGCGAAGACATAGTTGGAGGAAATCTCCAGACCGCGCTTGATCGGAATCTCTTTCCGGTGGGTGCTGTCTTCCCAGTCCACGATGTGGGGGTCGGTCCGGACGCGGGGATATCCGGGGAGATTGCCCCGGAAGGTCGGGACGGTCTCGTCGACTGAATGGACGAAGCCGTCTTCGACGACGCTGGTCAGGGTCACGGTCTTGAAGACCGAGCCGGGTTCACCGATCTGGCTGATAGCCAGGTTCATCCGTTCGGAGAGAGGGTGGCCCTCCACGGTCGTGTCCCGCTGGAGGTTGACCATCGCCCGGATCGCTCCGGTTTCTACTTCCATAAGGATGGCGCAGGCTCCGCTGATCCGTTCCTCTTCCTGGATGTTCTTCCTCAGGGCGCGGTCCGCGATGTCCTGGAGGTCGATGTTCAGGGTGGTCCGGACATCGTTTCCGTCGACGGCCCTGACGGCGGTGCTGTCGAAGTTGTGGATCCGCTTGTTCATCTCGGCCTTGCGCAGCCAGGCGTGGCCTTCCTTTCCGTGGAGTTCGAAGTTGAACCGTCCCTCGATGCCGATCAGGTTGTTCCCGTTGGAGTTGGAATTGTCCTTGACATAACCGATGGTCCTCCGGGCGATCGTGCCGTAGGGATACTGCCGGCTGTCGCGGGTCTCATAGATCAGGCCGCCGGTGTTCGGACCCCTGTTGAAGAGGGGGAGGGCCTTGATGCGCTGGAGGGTGGCATGGTCGACGGGCTTTCCGATCTTCTCATAATGCCGTCCGGCTTCGCGTTTGGACAGGATGAACTGATAGTACTGGTCGGCCGTCTTGTCCTGGAAGATGGACGCGAGACCCTTGGAGAGTTCCTTTGCGTCCTCTCTCCACTGCTGTTCCTTCAGGCCGCCCTTTTCCCCGTCCTGCCTGTAGATGTCATACTGGACGGCGCAGTCCATATAGATCTGGTAGACCGGGGTCGAGATGGCGAGGATCTTTCCGTCCGAGGCGAGGATCGCTCCGCGTTTCGGGCGTTCGATCTGTTTGGTCGCGGTCGGGCGGAAGAGGGATTCTACGCGCGGGTCGACTTTGTAGGTCAATTGGATGTAGATGATCTTGAAGAAGATCAGCGCGGACAGCAGGATGACGAGCGCATACGTGGTGTCCAGGATGAATCCCACCCTGTCCTTGCCCAGTAGCGCTTTGTCCTTGATTCTTTTCTGCTGCCTTGCCATTTCTTATTTTCCTTTCTTCTTGATCACGGTCGCCGGACGTTCCGGCATCTGCAGGTCGGACCCGAGGTCCGAGAGGTTTTTCTGGATGGTCGAGATCCGGTCCAGCCGGATCAGTTCGCTCTTCCGCTGCGTATACTGTATCTCGAGGTCTTCCAGGACGGCTTTGTTCCGTTCCATGACCGTCAGGGACTTGTCTATCTTGTACCCGGCCCAGATCATGAACATCGCCAGGAAGAATACCCAGATGATGTGGACGAAGTACTCGTCCGCGTGGACATTGAGTAGGAACTCGCCCTTATAGAAAGAGCGGAACTTTTCCAGGAAGGTCTTTTTCTTCTTCTCTTTCATGCTCCGGTCCCCCTTTCCATCGGTTTTTCGGCCACCCTCAGTTTCGCGCTCCGCGCCCGGGTATTTCCGGCGATTTCTTCCTCGCCCGGGGTGAGGGGCTTCCTCAGGACGGCGGCGAGGGGCGCATGGACCCTTCCGTACATGTCTTTCTCCTCCTTGCCTTCCACATTGCCGGTGCGGATGAAATTCTTGACCATCCGGTCCTCGAGGCTATGATAGGTGATGACGACGAGGCGTCCGCCTTCCTTGAGGCTTCGGGCGGCTCCGTCGAGGAATTTCTCGAGGGCGCGCATCTCCTGGTTGACCTCGATGCGGAGGGCCTGGTAGATCTTGGCGAGCTGCTTGTGGGCGGCCGTTTTCGGGAGCGCCTTTTCAATCGCCCTGTCGAGGTTCCCGGTCGTCCGGATCGGCTCTACCGCACGGGCGGCGACGATGAGCCGGGCGATATTGCGGGCCCCGTCCACTTCTCCGTAGAGCCGCAGGATGCGTTCGAGGTCTTCCTGGGAGCGGGTGTTGACGATGTCGGCGGCGGTAGTCTCCGATTCAAGGCCCATCCGCATGTCGAGCGGGGCGTCGTACCGGAAGGAAAATCCGCGTTCGGCGGTGTCGAACTGGTGCGAGGAAACTCCCAGGTCCGCCAGGATCCCGTCAAATACCTCGGGGGCACCGGGGAAGAGGGTATTCTCCTCCGAACCGTCTTCGCTTCGCTCCGACCCCTCCCGGCAAGCCGGGCCCCTCCCTCTTACATGGCCGAGGGTGGCCATGGGTTCTGAGGGGAATACCCTCTTCCCCGGTTCTTCCCGGCGGAGCAGTTCGGCGTAGTTCTCGATAAAGCGGAAGTTGTTATGGACCAGCGTCAGGCGGGGATCGTCCGGAGCATTGGCCAGTGCATCACTGTCACGATCGAAGGCGATGACGCGTCCGCCATCTTGTAAGCGTGAAAGTATCTCAGCGGTGTGCCCACCGCCTCCGAAAGTGCAGTCTGCGTATGTACCTTGGGGATTTGTAATCAGCGCCGTAACGCTTTCATCGAGCATCACAGGGACATGGTATTCCGACATTCCTACCCCTCCTGCTTGCTGCGGGAGATTTCCTTGGCGGTCTGCCTGAACTGTTCCTGGGAGATCAGATACGATTCTCTTTTATCCTTGTCCCAGATCTCAATCTTGTAACCGACGCCTGCGAAAATAACCTCCCTGGTGATACCGGCGGCCCTGAGAAGTTCTTCTGGAACATTGATGCGGCAAAGTTTCCCGTCGGGAACGACGGAATAGACTTCGTCATTGTATTTGCTCCAGAATGCAGCGTGATCGGGATCGAGTTCCGTGTCAAGAGAATCCATGACCTTGTCCGAACGGGTCTCCCATTCTTTCAGGGAGAACAGGTCCAGACACTCTCCATGGACGCTTTTCTTGATGATGAGGGTCATGTCAGTTTCTCCGGCCCTTGCCATCGCATCACGGAATACGGCAGGGAACACGAGGCGTCCCTTGTCGTCTACCTTGCCGGTGGTTTTTCCGTAGAACCTGACCATAACTCTCAATTAAACTTATACTTTCACGCTACGAGTTACAAAGATAAAACAATTTTTCCATTTTCAACCATTTTCTTCCAAAATTTTCCACTACGCAAAGAAATATGCCGGAATGGCCGAAATCCCGCATCTCGTAAGGTGCTGATTACAAGGCATAAAAGCCGTGGCCTTTGTCCTTTTCGGGACAAAGGCCACGGCGTGTCTCGTTGATATTCAGCGGCTTGGGTGCTGCGCGTCAGCCGATGATCCAGCGGCCGGCTTTGGGGATGCTGCGGATGCAGACGGAGAAGAGGGCGACGACGAGGAAGGAAGTCACGGCGGTGAGGAGGATCTCGACGCCGGAAGTCCAGAAGCCGAGCCGTCCCTCTGCTCCGATGCCGAGCCAGTTCCGGTACATTCCGGAGAAGAAGGCGAGGGCGATCATGTGACAGAGGTACATCCCGTAACTGGCCTTGGAAACTGGCAGGAGAACGCGCTGGTAGAAGGGCCCGGAGGCCTTGATTTTCTTGAAGAGCAGGACCCAGGCGACCGCCATCAGTGCTACGCCGATGGTGTCGTTGATCCAGAAGGTCTCCCATCCGACGGCGACTTCGACAAGCCCCGTGGCGGGGAAGGTTCCGCCGGAGGTGGCGAGTACCTTCTGGATGAATCCGAAGAAGCAGAGGAAGAAGCCGGCGAGGAAGCATGGGACGGCGGTCAGGAGCGTCTTGCCCCAGGACAGTTCACCGACGAATTTTCGGAAATAGAGGCCGACGAGGAGGTAACCGATGACCCCGCTCAGGTAATAGAACGTGCCGTATGCGTTCCAGCTGGCTTCACCCCAAAGGGGATAGAGTGCGGAATTCGGAATCCCGGAAGGCCCGTAGACGACGGTCCTCGCTCCGCCCGCGGCGAAATCCCGGATCAATGGAATCAGGGTCGTGAACAGCCAGATTGCGAGATAGACCTGCAATTCTTTCTTCCCGACCTTCTCCGCCCATGGAGAGAGGAGGGGCATCACCAGGTAGAGCCCGACCAGCATGTACACGAACCAGAGATGGCCGGCCGCGTAATTGAAATTCAGGAGGAGGTCCTTGAAATTCTGCACCGGCTCGCCCCAGATCAGGGCGTAGACGAGCGTCCATACCAGGAAGGGCACCAGGATCCGGATTGTCCGGCGACGGAAAAACTCGCCGGTATCATAGTGCAGGGGGAACTGGAGATAGCTCGAAGCGATGATGAAAAGGGGGACGCAGGCGCGTACGAAGCAATCGAAGAAAGAAGACCAGTACATATCCGCCCGGGTCAGGATCTGCGATCCGTCGCCTCCGAGGTAGAAGGGCTCCGTGCTGTGGACGCACATGACCATGAAACAGGCGAATACCCGCATCCAGTCGACCCAGGCCTCCCTCGGGCGTGCGGCGGTTCCGTTCGTCAGTTGTGGATTCATATCGTTCGTTTTTTGCAAAGATAGCAATTTGCAACCCGGTTGCAAGGCGTGCCCCTTATATTTGCATCGAAAAAACGAATCGATATGGCACATGAACATCACCACGAACACCACCACGAAGAGGAAGGCGGCCTGAAGGAAGGACTGACCAGGATTATCGCCGCATCCGTCCTGCTCGTCGCCGCGATCCTGACGGAAAAGAACACGGACTGGAAAACCTGGCAGTATCTGCTTCTCTATCTCGTCCCGTACCTCATCGTCGGATGGGATACCCTGAAAGAGGCGGCTGAGGCCGTCTGCCACGGAGAGGCCCTGGACGAAAACTTCCTGATGAGCGTCGCGACTCTCGGCGCCCTCGCGATCGGATTCCTCCCCGAAGCCTCCACGCAGTTCCCGGAAGCCGTCTTCGTCATGCTCTTCTTCCAGGTCGGCGAACTCTTCGAGGGAATCGCCGAAGGCCGTTCACGGAAGTCCATCTCCCATCTGATGGACATCCGTCCTGACCTCGCCCGCATCGAACGTGACGGGGACTGGGTAGAGGTCTCCCCGGAAGAAGTGGAACCCGGGTCCATGATCCTGGTCCGTCCCGGCGACCGCGTTCCCCTCGACGGAACGGTCGTCGAAGGGAATTCGACCCTGGACACCGTCGCCCTGACAGGGGAGAGCGTCCCCCGGGAAGTCGGGGAAGGGGATGCGATCCTTTCCGGCTGCGTCAATCTTTCGGGCCTCCTCCGCGTGAAGACCCTCCGGAGCGCCGGCGACTCGACCGCCTCGCGCATCCTGGAACTGGTCGAGCATGCGGCCGGGAACAAATCCCGCAGCGAGCACTTCATCACCCGTTTCGCCCGGATCTACACCCCGGTCGTCGTCGCCCTGGCGGTGCTTCTGGCCATCGTCCCGTCCCTGCTGACCGGAGCCTGGGGAACCTGGATCTACCGGGCGCTGATGTTCCTCGTCGTTTCCTGCCCCTGCGCGCTTGTCATCTCGATCCCCCTTACCTTCTTCGGCGGAATCGGCGGGGCCTCCCGCAAGGGAATCCTCATCAAGGGTGCCGCCTTCATGGACACGCTTTCCCGCATCCGGACCGTCGTGTTCGACAAGACGGGAACCCTGACGGAGGGGGTCTTCGCCGTGACCGCGGTCCATCCGGAAAAGCTCGACGAGACCGGACTCCTGCACCTTGCCGCCCATGTGGAGCGCCACTCGACCCACCCGGTCGCTGCCGCCCTCCGCAACGCCTATCCCGGGGAGAAGGACGGATGCTCGGTCACCGACATCCGCGAGATTGCCGGAAAAGGGCTGACCGCCCTCGTGAACGGGAAAACCGTCGCCGTGGGAAATGAGAAGCTGATGCAGGAAGTCGGAGCCGCCTCCCGTCCCTGCACCCATGTCGGGACAATCGTCCATGTCGCCGTGGACGGGGAATATGCCGGTCATATCGTCATCTCGGACAAGATCAAGGAGGATGCGGCGGAGGCGGTCGCAGCCCTGCACGGGACCGGTATCGGCAAGGTCGTCATGCTGACCGGGGATCAGGAAGCCGTCGCGGCGTCCGTCGCCGGAACGCTGAAACTCGACGATTTCTATGCCGGGCTCCTGCCCACCGACAAGGTGCAGAAGGTCGAAGGACTTCTCGAAGAGGGCCCGCTGGCATTCGTCGGGGACGGAATCAATGACGCTCCGGTCCTCGCGCGGGCCGATCTCGGGATCGCGATGGGCGCCCTCGGTTCGGATGCGGCCATCGAAGCAGCGGACGTCGTCCTGATGGATGACAAGCCTTCGAAGGTGGCGCTCTCGATCCGGATCGCCCGGAGGACGCTTCGCATCGCCCGGGAGAACATGTGGTTTGCAATCGGGATCAAACTTCTCGTGCTGGTGCTGGCCGCGTGCGGCGCAGCCACCCTCTGGATGGCCGTCTTCGCGGACGTGGGCGTTACCGTCCTGGCCGTTCTGAACGCGATGCGGGCTCTACGTTAGCGGTTCTCCGCCGAGGAAGACGCTGCGGATAAAGGGCGTCTGGTACAGATAAGGCAGTTTTGTCAAGGTCCATCCTGGGCGGGTCAGAATCAGATCCGCCCTTTTTCCGGGCGTGACGGATCCGGTTTCTTCGCCCAGGCCCATCGCATAGGCGCCGTTGAGGGTCACGGCATTGAGGGCCTCAACGGGTGTAAGACGCATCTTGATGCATCCGAGGGCCATCACGAAGCGCATGTCTCCGGAAGGAGAGGAGCCGGGATTGTAGTCCGAGGCCAGGGCGATGCCCAGTCCGGAAGAGATGAATTCCCGGGCGCGGCCGAGGGGAATGCCGAGGAAGAAGGAAGAGCCCGGCAGCATCACGGGCATGGTCCCTGTGCCCTTCAGGACTTCGATTTCAGCATCCGTGGTCCGTTCCAGATGGTCCACGGAAAGGGCGTTGTGCCGGACGCCGGCCTGGACGCCTCCGCTGACGGCCAGTTCGTTGGCATGGATTTTCGGCCGGAGTCCGAACGGGGCGGCCGCCGTCAGGATCCGCTCCGTATCTTCGACCGTGAAGAATCCTTCGTCGCAGAATACATCGATGAAATCGGCCAGTGGAGCGGCTTCCGGGAGGAGGTCTATGACGACCCGGACATACTCTTCGCGGGTGTAGCCGCGTCCGACGGCGTGGGCGCCGAGATAGGTAGCGCGGACCGTGGCGGGGATGCTCTCGCGGATGCGGCGGATGACCCGGAGCATCTTCAGTTCGCCCTCCGGACAGAGTCCGTATCCGCTCTTGATCTCGAGGGCGCCGGTTCCCTTTTCCATCATTTCCCGCGCGCGGGCGACCGACTGGAGAAACAGGTCCTCTTCGGAGGTGCGGGCGAGGAGGTCGGAGGAGTTGAGGATGCCCCCGCCCCTTTCGGCGATCTCTTCATAGGAGAGACCGTTGATCTTGTCGAGGAATTCTCCGTCGCGGCTTCCGGCATAGACGATGTGGGTGTGGCTGTCGCAGAAGGCCGGAAGGACCATTCCGCCCTCGGCGTCAATTACTTCCCCTTTGCCGGAAGGGCAGTCCGCCATAGGGCCGAAACCGGTGATCCGGCCATCGTCGATGGAGAGCCAGGCGTTCTGGAGGATGCCGGTCACTGCCATCTCGGCTCCCTGCTTGCGCAGGACGCCTTCGGGAACTATTCCGACCAGCTCGCCGATGTTTATGATCGTTTTCATAAGGTCACAGTTTGTTTTTCACTTTTCGGGGGCAGGGGTATTCCCCGAAACCGTCTCCGCTTCGCTCCGACCCCTCCCGGCCTGCCGGCCGGGCCCCTCCCTCATACATGGCCGAGGGTGGCCATGGGTTTCGGGTGAATAACCCCTGTCCCCCGAAAAAGCTATAAATACTGCTCCTGACGGAGGAACCGGACGGATTTCTCGATCAGGGGATGCATATAGGTGTCGTTGTCGATGAAGGGGACGACCTTCCGGAAATCTTCGAAAATCCGCTCGAGGATCGGGGAAGACTTCGCCGGCCGGCGGAATTCCAGCGCCTGGGCCGCGTTGAAGAGTTCGATACCGAGAACCGTCTCCACGTTGTCCACGACCCGCACCAGCTTCGTCGCCGCGTTCGACCCCATGCTGACATGGTCCTCCTGACCTTGCGACGAAGGGATCGAATCGCAGGAAGCCGCCCAGCAGAGCCCCTTGTTCTGGCTCACGATCGAAGCCGCCGTATACTGCGGAATCATGAACCCGCTGTTCAGCCCCGGATTGGCTACGAGGTACTTCGGGAGGCCGCGGAGCCCGTGGATCAGCTGATAGGTCCGCCGCTCGGAAATGCTGGCCAGTTCGGACATGGCGATCGCAAGGGCGTCCATCGGAATCGCGATCGGCTCGCCGTGGAAGTTGCCGGCTGAAATGACCATGTCCTCGTCCGGGAAGATGTTCGGGTTGTCCGTCGCCGAGTTGATCTCATTCTCTATAACCGACTTGACATACATGATGTTGTCCTTCACGGCGCCATGGACCTGCGGGATGCACCGGAAACTGTAGGGATCCTGCACGTGCTCCTTCGGCCGGTTGATCAGTTCGCTTCCCTCCAGGGTCTCGAGGAACACCCTTCCGGTCTCGATCTGGCCGACATGGGGACGGAGCTGATGGGTCAGCGGCAGGAACGGTTCGATCCGGCCGTCGTACGCGTCCAGGGACATGGCTCCGATCCGGTCGGCCCAGCGGGAAAGCCGCATGCTCTTGAGGATGGACCAGACGGCGTGGGCGCTCATGAACTGGGTGCCGTTCAGAAGGGCAAGCCCTTCCTTGGACTGGAGCTGGATCGGCTCCCAACCCTTTTCCGCCCAGACTTCGGCGGACGGACGGATCCGGCCCCGGTACAGGACTTCGCCGAGCCCGATGAGCGGGAGGCTCAGGTGGGCCAGCGGGGCCAGGTCGCCCGAGGCACCGAGGGAACCCTGCTGGTAGACAACCGGAAGGATATCCTCGTTGAACATGTCGATCAGCCGCTGGACGGTGATCAGCTGGGCCCCGGAATGACCGTAGGAAAGACTCTGGGCCTTGAGGAACAGCATGATCTTGACGATCTCGGGACGGACGGTCTCCCCGGCTCCGCAGGCGTGCGACACGACGAGGTTGTACTGGAGCTGGGAAAGCTCGTCCTTGGGGATGGTCACGTTGTACAAGGACCCGAATCCCGTGGTGATGCCGTATACGGGGCGCCCGATGTCTTCCATCTTGCTGTCCAGGTACTTCCGGCATTTGATTACATCGTGGACCGCCTCTTCGGAGAGGGCGATCTTTTCGTGGCTGTCTATGATTGCCTTGAGTTTTTCAAGTGAAAGGCGGGTTTTGGAAATATGATGTGTCATGCTTTTTCAATAGTTTTACGGATCAAAGATTCATCGGCGAAGTTGGGGAGGGTCACTTTCAGGCCGGGGGTGCGGGCCATTTCCCGTTCTATGGCCATCCGTGCCCCCTCGTTCCGGGCCCAGGAGCGGCGGGCGATGCCATTGTTCACATCCCAGAAGAGCATGTCCCGGATGTGGCGGGCGGAGTCTTCGGAGCCGTCGATGACCATTCCGAAGCCGCCGTTGATAACTTCGCCCCAGCCGACGCCGCCACCGTTGTGGATCGAGACCCAGGTGGCGCCCCGGAAGGCGTCGCCGATGACGTTCTGGACCGCCATGTCCGCGGTGAAACGGGAACCGTCGTAGATGTTGGAGGTCTCCCGGAAAGGGGAATCCGTACCGGAAACGTCATGGTGGTCGCGTCCGAGAACGATCGGGGCCGTGATTTCCCCGCGGCGGATCGCGTCGTTGAATGCCAAGGCGATCTTCGTCCTTCCTTCGCAGTCGGCGTAGAGGATCCGGGCCTGCGAGCCCACGACAAGGTGATTGCGCCCGGCCTCTTCGATCCAGTGGATGTTGTCCCGCATCTGACCGGCGATCTCTTCCGGGGCGGTACGGGCGATGTCCGAGAGCACCTGCATGGCGAGGGCGTCGGTCCTGGCGAGGTCGGCGGGGTCTTCGCTCATGCAGACCCAGCGGAAGGGCCCGAATCCGTAGTCGAAATAGAGCGGTCCCATGATGTCCTGGACATAGGAGGGATAGCGGAACCGTCCGTCGGGGAGGAGGATGTCCGCCCCGGCGCGGGAACTCTCCAGCAGGAAAGCGTTGCCGTAGTCGAAGAAGTACATTCCCTTCGCGGCGAGCCGGTTGACGGCCGCGACATGGCGGCGGAGCGACGCCCGGACGGCCTCCCGGAAGCGTTCCGGCTCTTCGGCCATCATCCTTCCGGATTCCTCGAAGGAATACCCGACCGGATAGTAGCCGCCCGCCCAGGGGTTGTGGAGGGAGGTCTGGTCGGATCCGAGGTCGACGTGGATTCCTTCGTCGGCGAGCCGCTCCCAGAGGTCCACGACATTCCCGACATAGGCGAGGGAGACGACCTCCTTGGCGGAGACGGCTTTCCGGATGCGGTCCACCAGGGCGTCGAGGTCCCGGTGGAGTTCGTCGACCCAGCCCTGGCGATACCGTTTTTCGGCGGCCAGCGGGTTGATTTCAGCCGTCACGCTGACGACTCCCGCGATGTTCCCGGCCTTCGGCTGGGCGCCGGACATGCCGCCGAGTCCCGCCGTCACGAAGAGCAGGCCGCCCCGGTCGTCACCGCTGAGCCCCTTGGCCCTGAGCTGTTTCCGGGCGGCGTTCATGACCGTGATGGTCGTTCCGTGGACGATGCCCTGGGGGCCTATGTACATATAGGAACCGGCGGTCATCTGCCCGTACTGGGAGACGCCGAGGGCGTTGAACCGCTCCCAGTCATCCGGCTTGGAATAGTTCGGGATGACCATGCCGTTGGTGACGATGACCCTCGGGGCGTCTTTCCGAGACGGGAAGAGGCCCAGCGGGTGCCCGGAGTACATGACGAGGGTCTGCTCGTCGGTCATCGTCGCGAGGTACTGCATGGTGAGGCGGTACTGGGCCCAGTTCTGGAAGATGGCTCCGTTTCCGCCGTAGATGATCAGTTCATGAGGATGCTGGGCGACCCTCGGGTCGAGGTTGTTCTGGATCATGGCCATGATCGCGGCCGCCTGGCGGGACCGGGCGGGATATTCCCCGACCGGCCGGGCGTACATCTCGTACGAAGGGCGGAAGCGGTACATGTAGATGCGTCCGTAGCAGCGGAGTTCTTCGGCGAATTCCGGGGCGAGGACGGCATGATGCCGCTCCGGAAAGTACCGGAGGGCATTTTTCAAGGCGAGCACCTTCTCTTCTTCGGAGAGGATGTCTTTCCGTTTAGGGGCGTGGCTGACGGCGGGATCATACGGTTTCACCTCCGGCAGTTCCGCCGGAATTCCCGCAAGCAGTTCTTCTTGAAAAGTCATTGGTTAATCATTGTTTTTCCGTAGCGGAGGTCTCCCCTGAAACCCATGCCACCCTCGGCACTGTAAGAGGGAGGGGCCCTTCAGGGAGGGGGTCGCGAAGCGACGGTTTCAGGAGAGACCCCCGCTACGGAATATGGATTATAAACTTATGTGGTCATTTACGGTGGCGAGAACCTTGTCCTGAAGGGCAAGGGCTTCGGTAACGATGGCGTCAGCCCGCTTCAGGAGCGGTTCCGCAGGGGTCTTGTCCTTCAGGCCGGAGGCATTGATCCGCACGTTGAGGGCCGCTCCGCGGATACCCGCCACGGCTGCGAGAGCCGCGACCCCGGCATCGGATGCCGAGGCCGGATTGCCCTTCTCCGCCATCTCGAGGGCGAGCGGAAGGGCTTTCAGGGCCGTTTCCATCGTCCGGAGCGGTACGGAAGCCGCATACAGGGTCGCCTCCTCGAGGGCGGCATCCCGCGCAGCTTTCTCCTCCGGAGTCCCTTTCGGCATGGAAAAAACATCCATGATCCGGTTGAAGGCGGCGGTGTCCTCGTCGATGAGGGCGAGGAGTTCCGAGATGAGGGCCTGCCCCCGGACTGCGACGTCCGAGAATTCCTTCCAGCGGTCGTCCCAGCCCCGTTTATGGGCGGAAAGGTTCGCGACCATCGTCGCAAGGGCGGCTCCGAACGCTCCCATGCAGGCGGAGATGGATCCTCCGCCGGGGGCAGCCGATTCGGAGGCGGTCTCGACCGTGAAGTCCTTGACGCTCATCCGGACCAGGCGTTCGCGGGCGGCGAGTTCAGCTTCGTCCTCCATCAGGTATTCGATGACCTTCTCCCTGGGATTGAACGGTTTCAGGTCGTCCAGGGACATTGATTTGACGGCAATCCGGATGATCTCTTCCTCGGAGATGCCGAGGGAGCGCTGCTGTTTCTCCAGATAGAACCGACCGGCCTCGAGGAGGACCCTTTTCGGAACCAGCCCGACGATTTCGGTCCCGGTGACCCGGAGGCCCCGTGCTGTGGCCGCCCGGCAGACCTCTTCGAAAGCGATATGGAGCGGAACGGCATCGATGTCCGTGATGTTCATCGAGACCTGCGCGATTCCGTATTCGTCGATGAACCAGCCGATGGCCTTGCAGCCCTTCAGCGTTCCGGGAATCCAGATCTGGTTCCCGTCCCCGTCCTTGAGGAGTTTTCCCGTCAGGGAGCCTCCCTCGCGGGCCTTCCGGCCCTTTTCGCGGACATCGAAGGCGACCGCCATGGCCCGGCGTGTCGAGGTTGTATTGAGGTTGAAGTTGACGGCTACGAGGAAGTTGCGAGCACCGACGTTCGTCGCCCCCGCCTTCGCTGCCGTTTCGTCAAAGGTTCCGCCGAAATCGGGCCTGCGGTCCGGGTCGGCCATCTTCTCGGGAAGGGCCTCGTATTCACCGGCGCGGCAGACGGCGAGATTTTTTCTTTCGGGCTTGAAAGCTGCGGCCTCATAACAGTAGCAGGGAATGCCGAGTTCCTTGTAGAGCCGTTCCGCCAGTCCCCTGGCGAGCACGGCGCATTCTTCGAGGGTGATTCCGGAGACCGGGATGAGGGGGAGTACGTCCGTCGCCCCGCTGCGGGGATGGGCCCCGTGGTGGAGACGCATGTCGATGAGTTCGAGGGCCTTCCGGGCCCCGCGGAAGGCGGCTTCGAGAACGGGTTCCGGCTCGCCGACGAAGGTTACGACGGTGCGGTTGGTCGCTTCGCCCGGGTCTACGTCGAGCACCCGGACCTCCTTCACGGAGGCGATTGCCTCTACGATGCGGTCGATTACGGTACGGTTGCGCCCCTCGCTGTAATTGGGGACGCATTCGATGATTCTCTTCATTCTTGTGGTTCGGTTATCAGTTTTTCCGTATGATTGGGTTAATGTGGTGTCAAAGTTCCCGCCTGAGACGGGCTTTCGGGATGTCGAGCTGGGAACGGTATTTCGCGATCGTCCGCCGGGCGACCTTGTATCCCTTCGTGTTGAGGGCGTCGACTAGTTCGTCGTCGGTCAGCGGATTGTGCTTGTCTTCGTTGTCGACGCATTCCCGGAGCACTTTCTTGATTTCCCGTGTCGAAACTTCCTCACCGTCCTGGTTCTCAAGTCCTTCCGAGAAGAAATCCTTCAGCCGGAAGACGCCGAAATGAGTCTCGATCCACTTGCTGTTGACGACCCGGGAGATGGTAGAGATGTCGAATCCCGTCATCTCGGCGATGTCCTTCAGGACCATTGGCCGGAGGTTGGACTCGTCCCCGTCGATGAAATAGTCGTGCTGGTAGGTGATGATCGCCCGCATCGTGCTCTCGAGGGTGTTCTGGCGCTGGCGCAGGGCTTCGATGAACCATTTCGCGGAGTCTATCTTCTGCTTTACGAAAGACGCCGCTTCCTTCTGGGAACGCTCGGCGGAGTATTTCCCGGACTCGAGGATATCCGCGTATTCCCGCTTGATCCGCAGTTCGGGGATGGAGAAGCGGGGCATGGACAGGATCAGTTCCCCGTTCTCATAATCGAGACGGAAGTCGGGAATGACCTGCTGGATCTTGTCATCATAGGAGTCGTCGACCTGACCGCCTGGAGAAGGGTTCAGGTGGCGGATTTCGTTCATCGCGTCCTGCATCTCCTCCCGGGACAGGTGGAGACGCGACATGATTTTCTGGAAATGCCTTCCCGAGAAATCGGCGAAGGCATCCCGGATGATCCGGAGGGCGTTCTGGACGGACGGCGTCTGTTTCTTGTCTTCGAGCTGGATCATCAGGCATTCCCGGAGGTCCCTGGCACCAACGCCGGAGGGCTCGAACTGCTGGATGACCTTGAGCATCTTTTCGATCTCTTCCGCATTGGTCTCGATCCCGGCCCGGAAGGCCATGTCGTCCACGAGGGCTTCCAGGTCCCTCCTGAGGTAGCCGGAATCGTCGAGGCTGCCGATGATGAACAGGGCGACGGCCCGTTCGTGCTCGGTAAGGTTGCGGAATCCCAGCTGCTCCTGGAGGCTCTGGGTGAAACTCTGCTTGACGGAGAATGTGTTGTATTCGGGACGTTCGTCCTTTCCCCAGTTGTTGATGTGGAGGTTGTAGCTCGGGATATCGTCGTCGGAGTAGTCGGAGTAATTGTCCTCCATGCTCCCGCCGCTCTTCTCGTTGTCTTCCATTTCGGAAATCGAGACATCCTTGGGCCCCTCGTCATCCTTTCTTTCCTGCGGCGTGTCGTCCAGGACGGGATTGTTGTTGAGCTCCTCGCGCACGAAGGGTTCCAGGACCTGGATCGGCATTTCGATCAGTTTGATGGTCTGGATCTGCAGCGGAGAAAGCTTCTGCTGGAGGGTCTGTCTGGTCTCGAGTCCCTGTTTCATCGGCTAGTTGAAAATGGCATCGGCATCGATCAGGGGGTAGTTGATGTTCTCCTTGATGATGAATGCCGTGGGATAGAGGATTTTCAGTTCGTTGAACAGGCGCAGCGCCTCGTCCTTGGTCCGGAAATCCCCGACGGAGACTTTGAAGTTCGGGCTCTCGAAGGTCCGGTAGACCTTCACCCCGGGATAGCGTCCCGCTACGGCGCGTGCGATGGACTCGGACTTGGCCCTGGCCCTCTGCTCATTGTCGTAGTAGACCCTAATCCGGTATCCGGAGATCGACCGGGAGGCATTGTTGGAGACATACTTCCGGAATGCATTGCGGACGGCGTCGGACTGGCGGATGTAGACATCTCCGGAAGGGGTTTGGATGATGTTGAGGATGTCCTTCCCCCTCAGGGTGGAGTCGACGGCTGCCTGCACGTTCAGGCTGTCCGTGAAGTCCTGGGCTCCCGCCGCCGCGGCGGTGAACAGAAGGACCAGTATGACGAGGACTCTTTTCATTTGCTTTCGGTCAATTGGCTCAAGGCTAGGTCGTTGAAGGTCAGGTTCCGGCCCATGCCGTTGTCCAGTTTAACATGGAGGGTTATATCAACAGTCATGCCGTCCAGGCTCATCTGGGCGATCAGGCCCAGGATCCGGACGAGCGAGATGTTGTCTGCGATCGTGGCAGTGCAGGGGAGTTCATAGACCTGGACGCTCTTCCCCTGAAGGGGGAGTTCCCCGGCCGTGAAATAGCCGAGGACCTCTCCGTCTTTGCGTACGGTCCCGTCTACGTTGGAGAGGGTCAGCCCCATCGCCGGGTTGTCGATCTCGAGAAGGAGGACGGCGTCCACCGATCGGGCGCTCGTCGGAGCGAAATACTTTACGCCGACGTGGTTCACCTGTATGTCCTTCAGCTTCCGGAGGTTGCCGCAACCGGTCACGGCCAGGGCGAGGACCGCGGCCGAGAAAAACACGATGATCTTTTTCCAGTTCGACATAGCGGGACAAAGATACGAAAAATCCTTTATTCTCAGAAAAGGATCAGGTAGATCGCGGCCGCGAAGGCGCCGCCGGTGAGCGGGCCGAAGACCGGAATCCAGCTATAGCCCCAGCCGCTGTCGCGCTTGCCGCGGATCGGAAGGATCGCGTGGGCGCAGCGGGGACTCAGGTCACGGGCAGGGTTCATGGCGTATCCCGTGGTCGCGCCGAGGGACATGCCGAGGGACATGATGAGGGCTGTGACCGGGAAGGCTCCGACGGCGCCGAGGCCGACGGGAACGTCGCCTGCCATCGGGGTGTTGCCTTTCGTCCCGATGGCCATGATCACGAACACCAGGACGAAAGTCGCGAGGAACTCGCTGAAGAAATTGACGGTCTTGTGCTCGATGGCGGGCATGGTGCAGAAGCATCCCAGCATCCCGTCGGGATTGTCTGAGGTAGCCGCGAAATGATCGACATAGAAGGCATATACGAGGACGGCGCCGGCGAATCCGCCCAGCATCTGGGCGACGATGTACGGGAGGACGCCCGCCCACGGGAAGAGTCCCGCGAGAGCGAGGCCGAGGGTGACGGCAGGGTTCAGATGGGCCCCGGAGACGGGTCCGGCCACGAAGACGCCGCACATGACGGCGAAGCCCCAAGCGAGGGTGATGACGACCCAGCCGGCCCCCTGGGCCTTGGATTTATTGAGCGTGCAGGCGGCGCAGACGCCGTCGCCGAGGAGAACGAGGATCATCGTCCCCAGGAATTCGAAGATGGATTGGGTAAGCATAGTATTTAGCGGTTAATGGTTCTGTTGATGGCGTCGGCCCAGCCGGCTTTGAGGGGTGTCGTGTCAGCGGAGGAGGGGTTGAAGGTCCGTTCGGCTTTCCACTGTTTCTTGACTTCATCGAGCGAAGACCAGAATCCGACGGCGAGACCCGCCAGGTAGCAGGCGCCGAGGGCGGTCGTTTCGGTGACTTCGGGGCGGATGACGGAGGCTCCGAGGATGTCGGACTGGAACTGCATCATAAGATTGTTCCGCGATGCTCCGCCGTCGACCTTGAGTTCGGAAAGGCGTACGCCGGCGTCTTTTTCCATGGCTCCGACGATGTCCATCGTCTGGAAGGCGATGCCTTCGAGGGCGGCGCGGGCGATATGGGCCGCGGTCGTTCCGCGGGTGATGCCACAGATCGTTCCATGGGCGTACTGGTCCCAGTAGGGGGCGCCCATGCCGGTCAGGGCCGGGACGAAGTAGACCCCGCCGTTGTCCGGAACGGAAGCGGCGAGCGCCTCGATCTCAGAGGAGGACTTGATGATGCCGAGTCCGTCCCTGAGCCACTGGACGACGGAACCGCCGACGAAAATCGAGCCTTCCAGGGCGTAGTTGACCGTATTCCCGATTTTCCAGGCGATCGTCGTCAGGAGGTTGTTCCGGGATAGGATCGGCTTTTCTCCGGTGTTCATCAGCAGGAAGCAGCCCGTGCCGTAGGTGTTCTTGACGGCGCCGGGATCGGTGCACATCTGGCCGAAGAGGGCGGCCTGCTGGTCGCCCGCGATGCCGGCGATCGAGACGTTGTCCGCGAAAAGGCCGGTCTTCGTAAAGCCGTAGACCTCGCTGGAAGAGCGGACTTCGGGCATCATGGACGCCGGAACGCCCAGAAGGTCAAGCAGTTCCTTGTCCCACTCCAAAGTATGGATGTTGAACAGCATGGTCCGGGAGGCGTTGGTGACGTCGGTGACATGGACCTTGCCGCCGGTGAGGTTCCAGACGAGCCAGGAGTCGACGGTCCCGAAACGGAGCCGTCCGGCTTCCGCCTTCTCCCGGGCACCCGGGACGTTCTCGAGGATCCAGCGGATCTTGGTCCCGCTGAAATAGGCGTCGATGATCAGGCCGGTCTTCTCCCGGATCCTGTCGGTCAGGCCGCGCTCCTTGAGGGAGTCGCAGAATTCGGAGGTCCGGCGGTCCTGCCAGACGATGGCGTTGTGGACGGGTTCCCCGGTCGCAGCGTCCCAGACGATCGTGGTTTCGCGCTGGTTCGTGATGCCGATGGCGGCGATGTCGCTGCCGGTGATGCCGATTTCGGCGACGGCTTCGGCGACGACGGCGGCCTCGGAGGACCAGATCTCGCGGGGATCATGTTCGACCCAGCCCGGACGGGGGAAGTGCTGCGTGAATTCTTTCTGTGCGACGGAGCGGACATTGCCTTCGTGGTCGAAGACGATGGCTCTTGAACTGCTGGTGCCCTGGTCGAGGGCGAGGATGAATTTTCCCATATGATCGTGTTATTGATTATGCCAAGGAACAGATTAAAGTGGCTGACGTGCAGGATTCCACGATGACGTCGACATAGTCGCCGACCTTGTGCCCGCCGGCGGGGAAGACGCACATCTTGTTGTTAGACGCCCGTCCGCAGAGGTCGTCGGGATTGCGCTTGGAGGGTCCTTCCACGAGGACGGTCAGGCGTTTCCCGAGGTCCCTCCGGTAGCTTTCGAGGCCTTTCCGGTTCTGGAGTTCGATGATCTCGTTCAGGCGACGGGTCTTGACTTCGGGGGGAACGTCGTCCGGATAGTTGCGGGCGGCGAGAGTCCCGGGGCGTTCCGAATACTGGAACATGAATGCCCAGTCGAAACCGACTTCTTCCATAAGGGAGAGGGTCTGGGCGTGGTCTTCCTCCGTTTCGGAGCAGAACCCCGCGATCACATCCGTCGTCAGCCCGCAGTCGGGCATGACCTCCCGGATCTTCGCGACCCTTTCCAGATACCACTCCCGGGTATATTTCCGGCGCATCTTCTCAAGCATCCGCGAACTGCCGGACTGGACGGGAAGGTGGATATGGCGGCAGATGTTCGGCATCGAGGCCATCGTTTCAATGACTTCGTCCGAGATGTCCTTCGGGTGCGAGGTCGAGAACCGGACCCTCAGGAGCGGATCGACGGAGGCGACCCGGCGGAGGAGTTCCGCGAAATTCACGGTTTCTTCTTCCGATTTCCAGAGATAGCTGTCGACGTTCTGGCCGAGAAGCGTGACTTCCCGGTAGCCTTTCCGGAACACGTCGCAGGCCTCCCGGACGATGGAATGCGGGTCCCGGGAGCGTTCGGCGCCGCGGGTATAGGGGACGACGCAGTAAGAGCAGACATTGTTGCAGCCGCGCATGATGGAGATAAAGGCGGAAACCCCGTTCCGGTCCGTCCGGACGGGAATGATGTCCGCGTAGGTCTCCTCGTGGGAAAGGAGGACGTTGATGGCGGGATGGTCCGGGGTAATCTGCCTGAGGAGTTCCGGCAGGGTCCGGTAGGAATCCGGTCCCGCGACGAGATCGACCTTCCCGGTATCGAGGAGACGGTCCTTCAGGCGTTCCGCCATGCAGCCGACGATTCCGACGACAACTCCTTTCCGGTGCCTTTTCTGCAGGTTGAACTGTTCGATCCGGCCCCAGATCCGCTGTTCGGCGTTGTCCCGGACGGAACAGGTATTGGCGAGGATCACATCCGCCTCGTCCATCGATTCCGTCCGCCCGTAGCCTTCCTTGCCGAGAATGGAAAAGATCACTTCCGTGTCGCTTACATTCATCTGGCAGCCATACGTCTCTATATATACTTTTTTCATCATTTCGGTTTAATCGCACTAAGATAGCAATAATTGCCGGATTCACGATAAAAAACCGGAACTTCCTTCGTGAAACCGCTTCTTCAAAATCGTTTTTCCGTTTCTTGTCCCGCATTCTCCGCATTCTCTATAACTTGACGGAAAAAAGATGAAACTCAAAGACCTCTGCGCAGACGAGCGCCCCCGTGAAAAGATGCTATCGAAGGGACCGGCATCCCTGAGCCATGCCGAACTCCTGGCCGTCCTGCTCCGCTCCGGAACGGGGGAGGAGAACGTGCTGGACCTCGCCCGTTCCCTGCTTTCTGCCGCCGAAGGGCGGCTTTCCGTCCTCTCCTCTTTCCCTCTGGAGTCTTTCTGCGCTTTCAAGGGGATCGGGCCGGCCAAGGCCCTGACCCTCCAGGCCGCGCTGGAACTGGGGAAGCGCACCCTCGTGGAACTGTCGACCCCCGAAAAGAGAGCCGTCAGGGACGCCCGTGACGTCTATTCCCTCCTCATCCCTGTCTTGAGGGGCCTCGACCACGAGGAATGCTGGGCGGTCTTCCTGAACGCCTCCGGCTATCTTCTCGGAAAAGAGCTCCTGACCAGCGGAACCCTGGACCGGACGATGATCGATTCCCGTCAGGTCGCCCGGAGAGCGCTGGAAAAAAGGGCCCGCTCCGTCATCCTGGTCCATAACCATCCCTCCGGGAATCCCGCCCCCGGGGAGAGTGATATCCGGCAGACGGACATCGTCCGCCACGCCCTCTCGACCTTCGACATCCTCCTCCTGGACCATGTCATCGTCGCCGAAGACAGTTATTACAGCTTTTCGGAGGAAAAAATCACGAGTGCGGGAAAAAAGTTGTCCGAAAACGAATAAAAAACGTATATTTGTTCTCGGTCACCAATACGAAAAAGGTTATGAAGGTCATCAATCTCGGGGAGAACGATTCCGTTCTCAATTCGTTCATGGCTGAGATGCGCGATATCGCCATCCAGAAAGACAGTCTTCGTTTCCGCACCAATCTCGAGCGGCTCGGCGAGATTTTCGCCTATGAGATCAGCAGGCGCCTGGATTATATCGGGAAGGACGTGACCACCCCGCTTGGCATCGCGACGGTCCGGACGCCGGTTACGAGACTCGTCCTCGCGACGATCCTGAGGGCGGGACTTCCGCTGCACCGGGGCCTTCAGAATTATTTCGACCACGCTGAAACCGGGTTCGTGGCAACGTACCGCAAGTACGGGAAAGGCGATTATTTCGAGATCAAGGTCGATTACTGCATCTGCCCTGACCTCATCGGCAAGACGCTTGTCCTGGCCGATTCCATGATTGCGACGGGATCCTCGATCAAGGTGGCTTACGACGAACTTCTGAAAGAGGGCGGTGAGCCCGAGCAGGTCCATCTCGTCACTCCGATCGCCAGCGCCTATGCCGTCGATCACCTGCAGATGACGATGCCTGACAATGTGACCCTCTGGACGGCCGCCATCGACGAGGAGCTGACCAGCCGCAGCCTGATCATCCCCGGTCTCGGCGACGCCGGCGACCTCGCCTTCGGCGGAAAACTCTGATGCTCTTTTACGGGAAGACATTCCCCTTGCCCTGAAACCTATGCCACCCTCGGCACTATAAGAGGGAGGGGCCCACGCAGTGGGAGGGGCCGAAGGCGGTTTCAGGACAAGGGGAATGTCTTCTCCGGGGGGTGATAGTATTATCCCGGAAAACGGTGTCAGGCCTTGGCGGCGAGAATGAGTTCGCCGAGCTCGGCGATGTCGCGGACGATTACGTCCGGCGGATAGAATTCCGGATTCGGGTTCGTACGAGCGTCTTCCGCCACCTTCAGGGCCGTTTCCAGCGTTGTTTCTCCCGAAAGCACCAGGACACCGACCGCCCCCGCGTTGTGGGCCATCGCCGTATCCGTGTAGATCCGGTCCCCGATCATCGCAATCTCCTCCGGCTTGATTCCGTGCCGGTCCATGATGCCGTACAGCATCGTAGGATCGGGTTTTCCGAGAACGATGTCCGGTTTCCGGCCGGTCGCATGCTCGATGCAGCGTTGCAGCGAACCGCAGTCCACGAGAATGACCCGCTGGTCCGTCGGGCAGACCCTGTCGGGATTCGTAGCGACATAGGGGATGCCCTGGGCCGCCCACCAGGCCGCCCGGCAGAGGCGCGGATAGACGAGCGTCGTGTCAAAGGCTACGACCAGAACGTCCGGAACGTCGTCCGGGTCGTCCGCGCAGGCTTCGAAACCGGCTTTCTCGAACTGGGAGACCATGCTCGGCGTCCCCAGCATGAAAAGACGTTTCGCTTCCGGATAGGTTTTCCTGATATAGTCGATCGCCGCAAGGGAGGTCGTGTACATATTGTCCTCGGAGGCGTGGATGCCCATTCCTTCTAGCTTGTGGAGATAATCCGCGACGGATTTGGTCGGATTGTTGGTCAGGAAAGAGTGCCCGACTCCGGCTTTTTCCATGGAGTCGAGGAACCCAATCGTAAAAGGGAAAAGGTTGGAACCCAGATAGATGGTCCCATCCATATCCAGGGCAAGGTGCTTGAGGGGACGGAGTTTTTCCTTCAGTTCCGGGGTCAGGACCTTGTTGTAATTCTCTGCCATATCGATATTATTTGAATGTTCCGACTTTGTAGGTAAGGGTTTTCCAGATTTTCTGGTTCTGGTCGTAGAAGTCCATCTTCAGCCTCTTCGCGTCGAGGTCGCACTCGAGGAGCGTCTGGTTCTTGTTGCAGACGACCGGGAAACGCGTCTGCGTCTCGGAGGTGTCGTAGACCTTGTGCGAGTGGATATGGGCGCAGAGCATGAAATCCACCCCCGCTTCGTTCAGGATCGGGACGAAGAGTTCGGAGACCATCCGGTTGCCGTGCCACCCTTTCGGGGACGGCGGGATGTGGGAAAAGACAATCCGTGTCTCCGCCTGGAGGAAATCCTCGCTTCTGACGACTTCCTTCAGCCATTCGGCCTCTTCGCGGACGTAGGGTTCCACGGCCATGACCCCGAGGTTCCGGATATCGCTGTCCGGCTTGTCTTCTCCGCTGTCGAGCACAATGAAGAAGAATTTCCCGTATTTGAATGTGTAATAGGTCTTTCCGCCCGGATTGTCCATATAGTCATACCATTTGAGGGCGTCGTTGCCCCGGTATTCATGGTTCCCGCGGACGATAAAGATCGGGGTCCCGTCTGCGAAGAGCTCCCCGGCTGAGTTGAGATAGTTCTCCACGACATCCTCTTCCCGGTCGATCGACGAGGTCATGTCCCCGTTGAATACGACGAAGTCATACTTCCCGCGCGCATCCTTGAAATCCGCCCGGAGGACCGAGTCGTGCTCGTGCATGTCATTGACGACGGCGAATTTGACATGGTCATACTCTTTCTTCAGCGTCGTGACCGTCGTGACCTTGTGGCGGAGGATATCCATTCCGTATCCTTCCGTGTAGACGATGCTCTTCCGGTTGTCCGCGTTCAGGACGCCCTGCATCATGATCCGGTAGCGGTAGGTCGTTCCCGGTTCGAGGCCGGACACCGTAACCTTGTGCAGACGGCCGATCGGCCGGCGGCCGAGTCCCCTTAGGTCATAGTATTTAGGGCGTTCGACATTGTAGAAATGCGTTCCGTCGTCGGGGGCGACTTCGACCCAGGAGATTGCGTCCATGTTGGTCGTCCAGATTACGGTAAAGGAGGTTTCCGTCACGTTCTGGAGATAGGGATGGCACTCATATTTGACATGCCGGATTTCGATGTTCCCGTCCTGCTGCGCATAAGCGGTCCAGCCGGCAAGAAGGAGAAGAAGGATTACGAATCGTTTCATGGCGTGTTTTTGTCCTGCAAAAATAGCGATAATTCTTTAAAATACCCTTCCTGTTTGTTATATTTGCCCTATGAGAAAGAGCAGACATCTCGCGGCCGCGCTACTCCCCGCCGCCGCCCTTCCCGGACTGTCCGGGTGTACCGGAGAACAGGCCGCCCCGCGGCCGAACATCATCTACCTCATGTTCGACGACCTCGGCTACGGCGATCTCGGCTGTTATGGACAGGAGATGATCGAAACCCCGAACATCGATGCCCTGGCCGAGCGGGGAATCCGGTTCACGGACATGTACACGGCATGCCCCCTTTCCGCTCCGTCCCGCTGTTCGATCATGACAGGAAAGCATACCGGACACAGCCAGATCCGGCACAATGAAGAGGCCAATGCCCGTCTCGACGACCCGGAAGCGCTCTTCGCCCGGATGCTCGCCGATTCGACCTTCGAAGGTCAGTGGCCCCTTGCGCCGGACACGCCCACGATCGCCCGGATGATGAAGGAGGCGGGTTACCGGACCGCGATGGTCGGGAAATGGGGCCTCGGAAATCCCGGATCGGGGTCCATGCCCTGCGACATGGGCTTCGACTATTTCTATGGATTCGTCTGCCAGCTCCTGGCCCATTCCTATTACCCCGACCTGCTCTGGGAGAATGACCACCGGGTTCCGACCGGGAACCTGTACATGCCGGTGACCCGCCGGCTCGATCCCGGCGCAGATCCCTATGACATCCGCTCCTACGACAAGTTCAACCAGCAGTATTATTCCCCGGACCTGATGTACGAGAAGATCGACCGATGGATCGGGGAAAACGCCGGGGAACCGTTCATGCTGATGTGGACGACAACCGTCCCGCACAGTACCGTGCAGGCTCCCGAAGACGAAGTCATGTACTATGTCGACAAGCTGGGGGAGGAGAAAACCCCCGTTACGGACGGCGGCTGGTACTATCCGGTCCTGTATCCCCATTCCGCCTATGCCGCCATGGTGACCCATATCGACACCCAGGTCGGGAAACTCGTCGCCCGGCTCAAGGAACTCGGCATCTATGACAATACCATCATTATCGTGACCTCCGACAACGGTCCCGCGAACAATTCCAACTCTCCGATGGAGTATTTCAAGAGCGGAGGCCCGTTCAAGTGCCGGAAAGGCTGGGGCAAGTCCTCCCTCCACGAGGGCGGCATCCGCATGCCTTTCATCGTCGCCTGGGGAGACCGCCTGAAGGGAACGGGAGTCCAGGAAACGCCTTTCCCCCTGCCTGCTGGCGGGCGGATCGAGAACCACATCTCCCAGTTCACGGACCTGATGCCGACGTTTGCGGAACTCGCCGGGACCACGGCTCCCGAGAACGACGGGATCTCCTTCGCTCCGATCCTTCTCGGAAAGAAGCAGAAAGAGAAGCATGAGGCGCTTTACTGGGAGTTTCCGGGCGGGAAGGGATGGTTCGCCGTCCGCAGCGGAGACTGGAAGGGACTGATCCAGAAAGCCCGGTCCGAGGATGCGAAGATGGAACTCTTCAACCTTGCGGAAGACCCGCAGGAATCCCGTGACGTCGCCGCCGAACATCCGGATATCGTCGATCGTCTCTGGACGGTCATGGAAAACTCCCACACCGTCCCCGAAGGCCTTCTCCCGAAGTTCACGATGGACCTTCCCGCCACACACTGACGGGAAGAAAGTACTGAATAGAGGAAACTATTCCTGGACGAAGACGACGATTTCGCCCTTGGCGACATCCTCGCCCTGCTTTCCGGTGACGGCGACGACCCGGCCCGTCACGGCCGGAACAATCTCTTCCATGCCGTAATAGGTCTGGACATATCCCATTGCCTCGCCGGCCTTGACGGCGGTTCCGGCAATCGGGGCGGCCGACGAATCGTCTACGTCGTGTTCCCAAAGGAGTTTCCCCTTTGCGGGAGCCTGAACCGGGACGGCGTGCGGATATTTCTCCGCATATTCTTCCACCTTGAATTTCGGCATTTCGACGACCGGACGGACGATCTCGATCGGTGCGCCGGTCTTCACCTTGAATTCCCGGAGTTCGTTGTTGAAACGTTCCTTGGCAATGCCGCTCTTGTAGTCGCGGTACTGCCGTTCGTGCATGGCGAATTCGAAGAGCTCTTCCTCGTCTTCGCCCTCGTCCCAGCCTTCTTCCTTCATCATCTGACGGAATTTCGGCAGTTCGTCCGGGTAGTTGTCCTGGGGATTCACATCGCTGAATTCCAGGCCTTTCTCCTTGGCGAGAGCGACGATTTCCGGGGCGAGGGGGCCGGGAAGGCGCCCCATATGCCCGAGGATCATTCCCCAGGTGTCCTTGTCGATCGTGGTCCAGCGAGGCTTGTCGTTCAGCATGTTGAAGAGGTTCATCAGGGCCGTGTTCTTGACATACTGGCTGAACGGAGTCACGAGCGGGGGATAGCCGAGGCGCGGCCAGACGTACTCGACCTCTTCGAAAAGCTTCACCATCAAGGTGTCGAGGGACATCTCGGGACGTCCGTGGGCGCGCTGGGCGGCGTTGATCGCCCCCTGGAAGCCCTTGAGGTCGGCCATCATGGATCCCATCATGCCGCCGGGAAGGCCGCAGCCGACAAGCAGGGAGGTCATCTTCGCGTTCGAGGGATTGATCCAATAGCCGAGGAAGTCGTCGATGAATTTCTGGGTCAGCCGGCGCACTTCCATATATGCGTCCATGTTGAGGTCCTTGACCAGGAATCCGTCCGCGCGAAGCATCTCGCGGATCGTGATGACATCGGGATGGACCTTGCCCCAGGAGAGGGGCTCGACGGCGACGTCCAGGTAATCGGCGCCGGCACGGGCGACCTCCAGCATCGACGCCGGGGCGAATCCGGGACCGCTGTGCCCATGGTACTGGACGATGATATGCGGGTATTTGGCCTTGATGTCCCGGACGAGTTCCCCGAGGAAGGAGGGACGTCCGATTCCGGCCATGTCCTTGAGGCAGATTTCATCCGCCCCGTATCCGACAACCTTGTCGACGATGTCCATATAGTAGGCGACCGTGTGGACAGGCGAGTAGGTAATCGAGAGGGCGACCTGCGAGATCATCCCGCCCTTCTTCGCCCCGATGACGGATCCTTTGAGGTTGCGGTGGTCGTTCAGGCCGCAGAACGATCGGGCGATGTCGGTGCCCTGTTTCTTCTTGACCTTGAACATCAGTTCGCGGACGTCGAGGGGAACCGGGTTCATACGGAGGGCGTTCAGGCCGCGCTCCAGCATATGGGTCTGGATACCGGCCTTATGGAAGGGAGCGGTCCAGGCGCGGACGGCTTTGTTCGGGTTCTCGCCGAAGAGAAGGTTCACCTGTTCGAAGGCTCCGCCGTTCGTCTCGACCCTGTCGAAGCAGCCCATGTCGATGATCGCCGGGGCGACTTCGACGAGCTGGTCCACCCTCGGGACATACTTTCCCGAGCTCTGCCACATATCCCTGTACACGAGGGAAAACTTTATTTCACGTTTCGCCATAATTCTGAGATTCTTTCTACAAAGATAATACTTTTTGCGCAATCTGTCCGGGAAAAGTGTTAACTTTAGGTCCCAAAACCCATGGATATGAAACTTCATTCCCGGAAAACTTTCTTTCTTCTTCTGGCACTGACAGTTGTAACAGGTTGCCGCAAAGATCCATTCCTGTCCGACCTGGAGCGGCTGGACCGGGTCATCGAACAAAGGGATGAGTACCGGGAACGATTTGAAGCCGGGGCGGTTCCGATCCGTCAGAGTTTTGACAAGGCGGAGTCGGATTCTCTCCGCTGGGTCATGGCGGACAGTCTCCGGAAGTATTATATGAGTTTCAGTCTGGATTCGGTGGAGCGGTATACACGCAGGATGGGGCTCGCTGCGGCCAACCGGGAGCAGAAATTTCGGACGGAACTTTCCGAAATCCGCTTCCTCGCACTTAAAAATATGGAAATGACTGCCCTTGACTGGCTGTATCAGTTGGATACCGCTGCGTATGACCGGGAGGGTCTCCGCAGGAACCGGCTCTGGACGGAAGTCCGGCTTCTCATCGAGGCGAAACATCACCATTCCAAGTATCATCGCGTCCCTCTCGATACCCTGATCCTGGCGTCCCGGCAACGGTATGCCCGGGAGGATACGGTTTCTTATCAAGGAAGGATCAATCTGGCCCATCTTTTCGCGGAAGGTGGCGATACGGACCGGGGGCTCGCCATCATGAAGGATCTTTACGACCGGACGGAAAGTCTGCATTGGAAAGCGGTTTTTTCAAATTATATGGCTTATTTCAATGGGCTGGCTGATAATCCGGATGAGAAAAAGCACTGGCTGATCATGTCGTCCATCCATGATTATGAAGCCGCAAACATGAATTACCTTTCACCCTATCAACTTGCCCGGATTCTCTACAAGGAGGGTGACTTCGAGAGGTCTGCACGTTATATGAGACAGACTCTTACGGATGTTTCCGTTGCGGGTTTCAACCAGCGGATGCGTTTCTCGGGGCCGGCTTTGGCGGTAATAGGAACTGCGCTGGACCGGGAGCACGCCCGTTCCGACCATTTCCTGAACCTGATCATCCTCACCCTTCTGGTCCTTCTCCTGGCCGTTCTCCTGCTCATGACCCTCCTGGCCCACCGCTCCCGCATGCTGGAAAAGACAAACCGTCTGCTTCAGGACGCCAACAATATCCGGGACAATTACATCATCCGGTACATGACGCTTGCTACGGAGTATCTGGAAGAACCGGAGCGACAGCGGAAGGAATTGAAGCAGATCCTGCGGAGCGGAGGCCCCGATGCGCTCGTGAAAAAACTTCGTCAGCCTTCCGGCATCCACGAGAGATACCAGGACTATTTCAAATCCTTTGATGAAACCTTCCTGAAACTCTATCCCGATTTCATATCTAAAGTCAATGCGCTTTTAAGTGAAGAAGCGAGGTTCCCGGAAACCCGGGAAGCGGAACTGCCGACGGAACTTCGGATCCTGGCGGCCATCCGGATCGGCATCACGGAGAGCGGGGAGATCGCACGGTTCCTGAACTGTTCTCCTTCGACCGTCTATACGTACCGCTCCCGCCTGAAGGCCGCCGCGCTCTGCGGAAAGGACAGATTCGAAGAGATGATCAAGACTCTCTGACCTTGATTTCGGCCTCGGAACCGACTTTTCTTTTATTGAATTATTATATTAATTATCAATTCATTATATTGGTAAATATTGGTAATTCTATCATATTGTAATCTTGATTTGAACTTTACTTAAGATTTTTAAAAACAGCACCGGCGTTTTCTTGCTAATTTTGTACTTACATATTTAGACTGAAGCAATGGAAATTCGCCGGACTTTGGCAGCGGTCCTTCTTATAATAGCTGCCTTTTCGTGCAAGAAACCCGTCCCCGATCCGAACGGCCAGAACAAACCGGACGGCAAGAAAGGCGACCCGATCGAAGTCGTCGACGGGAAAGTCCGTTTCTATGCGGAGCGGAGCGGAGCGATACGCCGGCAGCTCCTGGAAAAGCCCGATGATTTCACCGGATATTCCGTCCGGATGAACAGTAAAAACTATCCGCTCCTCAAGGATGCCGAAGGAAACTGGTACTGCGATGTGGATGAATCATCCGCAAATACCTATTCCGCAGTCCTTTCCGTCCCGAAAACATCCGCCTGGCACGGCTCTACGCCCTATCGTGAGATCAAGGTCCCCTATTCGCAGTCCTATCCGTCGACGGCCGGCGCGCTGGACGCCTTCCCCCAGTATGCTGAGTATTCGGAACGGACCGGCAACGTCCTGTCTTTTTCCGATGCGATCTGCCTCCTCGATCTAGCCATTTCCGGCAAAGGAAGCCTCACATCCGTGAAAGTCAAGGCGGCGGGCGGCGAGAAAATCGCCGGCATCGCATCCTATCTGCCGTCCAAAAGCCAGCTGCTTCTTGCGGAAAGCACGGATTTCGTCGTGCTGAACTGCAACGGCGGCGGCTCCGGAACGTCAATCGGGGAAAAGGACTTTCATCTTTATATTCCCGTCGTTCCCGCCAAACTATCCAAAGGCCTTGAAATCACGCTCTGTGACAAGGATCACAGGGTCATGATATGGTCCTCGGGCCCTCTCGAGTTGAAAGCAGATGAAGTGGAATCCATCCCGCTGACCTACACCCCCGACGAGGAAATCGTCTGGTTCGAAGGGTTCGACAATTTCGTCTGGGGCGGAGATGTCATGGCGGGTGAGAAGGGGAGCGGTTTCGCTCCGGACGGGCAGGATATCGGCATTGCCGGAGGAAACGGGAGGAACGGTTACGCCGATTCGTATACCCCCGTTTCGTACAATATGCCCGGAACCGGTTTCATCCAGTCCAATACATGGGCGGATGTCAGCGGAAAGACGATAGGGGAGTCCCATGCGATGTCTGATTCCTATGTGGTTTCCCGGAATCTCGCGGATTGGAAATACCTGTTCCGCTGCATGGAATGGCAGGGTTATGTCTCCGTCGGAATGGGCAATTCAGCCCGGGGAATCCTCCAGACCCCGGCGGTCGGGAACCTGGAGGGGATGTATTCCGTCACGGCATCCTTCGATTTCTGTTTCCAGAACGGGGTGACCGACGACCTGCTCATCCATGTCGAGAACGGCGGAATGATCCGTTCCTGCAAACTGGACGGGAAGGGAATCGAGGTGACTCCTTCTTATACGGGCGTCTCATCCAGCATCGTCGTTCCCCGGACTGCGGTTCCAGCCCCGTCCTCCCTCTCCGAGGCGAAGGCGTGGCATCACGTGGAACTGGAAGTCGATCGGGCGACGGACGGGATGGCCCTTTATCTCGCCGGCAACGATACTGGAAGCGGGGTCCACGGCTTCTGGGTCGACAATATCATGGTCCGGAAAGGGGAGGCCCAGCAGCGGAAGGGCAATCTCCGCATCCTTTACTGGAACATCCAGAACGGGATGTGGGCGGACCAGGCCAACAACTACAATACCTTCGTCAAGTGGGTCAAGAAATATGATCCGGATGTCTGCGTCTGGTGCGAGGCGGCTTCCATCTACAAGAACAACACGAACCAGTCCGCCCCGTCCCAGGAGCGGTTCCTGCCGGACGGATGGGCCTCCCTGGCGGCCCGGTACGGCCACAACTACACGGCCCTGAGCGGGAAGCGTGACAACTATCCCCAGGAAACCACCTCCAAGTACCCGGTGAGGACGCTCCTCAAGATTACCGATACCGACGTGACGGGCAAACCCGTCTCCCATGGCGCAGCCATCCAGCAGATCGAGGTGGCCGGCCGGAAAATCAATATCGTGACCTGCCATATGTGGCCCCAGGCCTATTCGTTCGGAGTGTCCGGAACTGCGGCCCAGGAAGCGAGCAAGGCGGAGCACGGCGGCGATTACTACCGCCAGTTCGAGATGCAGTATATCGTCGCCCATACCGTCAACGATCCGAAATATGCCAATGCCGACTGGCTGCTGATGGGCGACCTGAATTCCCGTTCCCGGAAGGACAACTGGTTCTACGGGTATCCGGAGAACGACACCCGTCTCCTGACCCAGGACGTGATCCTCGAGCAGACCGACCTCGTCGACATCATCGCCGAGACCTGGAAAGGCTCCTTCTGCTCCAGCACCTACGGCAATTCCCGGATCGATTTCATGTACGCCAACCCGTCCATGATGCGGTCCGTCGTCGATGCCGGCATCCTGGTCGACAAATGGACCTCCAGCCGTCCGAGCACCTATGTAAGTGCTTTCTACGATCCATCGGACCACCGTCCGATCCTGGTCGACTTCGACCTGACCCGATAGCAGAAACAACCAAAACTATTAACATCAATAATTATGTCAAACCAATCCCTTACCGGGAATCCGGTCCGTCTTTCCGGCCTTCTGGCCGGGGCTGCGGCAATGCTGGTCTTCCCTTTCCTGTCGTCGTGCCGTCACGACGATCCGAATGCGGAACGGCCGGAGTTCGTCGAAGTCTATGAGCACCCCGATTCCCTGACACCCCTGAGCGCCGCCAGCGTCAGCGTTCGGAAGGGCGAGGCAACCTTCTACGTCAAAACCAACGTGGAAGTCACCCCCAGATGGCAGGATGCCGAAACGAAGCCATGGGCATCAGTGACCCGTTTCGAAAAGATCAAGGACGATCTGTACGAACTGCAGCTGACCTACGCCAAACGTTACAACATCCCTTATTACACCCGTCGCAGCGGAACGCTCATGCTGACCGCACCGGATTTGTCGCTTGGTTCTTATCTTCCTGTCCATCAGGGCCTTACGGCAAGACTATCCAGCGATATGTCCTGGTCCAAGTACGGATCCTCCGATCCCCGGAAACTGGACGGTAAAATCTCCTCCGAGTGGTCCGCCACCGACAAGAACCGCGGCTGGGAATCCACTGTGATCGATGGCCGGGAAGAGGCTTATCTCTACGGCAAGAACGGCTATCTGATGCTGGGAAGCGGAGACGGTTACGGTGCCGATCTCTTAACCCCTTATGTGGACGATCTCCACAGGGACACCCTCATCGTCCTCTCCTTCCGGGCGGTCGCCTACACGGACCTCGACGGAAACAAGGATGCCAACAAGCTGACCGTGGAAGTGGTCGGCGGCGGTGTCATCCGTGATTTCGAGGCCCAGGGAACGACCAAGATCGAATTCGAAGCACCCTATTATGATCTCAACTCGGAGAAATTCCCGAGTGACATGTGGGATGAGGGCCAGTTCCTTGTCGGCATCGTCGGGACGGACACCAATCCGCTCACTTCGAATACCCGGATCCGGTTCACGGCCGGTTCACTGTCTCCGGTCCCCGGCAAGCCGAACCGGATTTTCCTGGACAATGTCTACCTGAGGAAAATCACCAGCAACAAGCACGTCCAGGACGAAGACCTCTTCCTCCTGAACGGCGGGAAGAGCGGTAGGGACACGGTCTTCCAGAAAGATGACGATAATCAGTAATACCGACCATGGAGATGCATGCAATATTGAAAAAACTAGCTTTGCCCTTCGTGGCAACGGTGCTGCTGTTCTGCCTCCATGCAACAGCGGCGGTAACGCTTTATGCACAGGGATCCTCCGAACCCATGACCATCACGGGAACGGTCGTCGACAAGGACGGGGCCCCTCTCCCCGGCGCGACCATCAGGATCGCAGGTACCACCCAGGGAACCTCGACGGACGGGAACGGCGCATTCACCCTCAAGGTCCGTCCCGGAAGGACCCTCGAGATCCTCTATATGGGATACGAGACGCAGACCGTCCAGGTCTCCAGGAACCGGACCAAATACAATATCACCCTCTCCGAGGATGAAAACGTCCTTCAGGAAGTCGTCATGATCGGTTACGGCTCGGTCAAGAAAGAAGACCTGACCGGTTCCGTGACGAATGTCAAGATGGCTGATATCCAGAGCCTTCCGGTCCTTTCCGTCGACAACGCCCTCCAGGGCCGTATCGCAGGTGCGGACTTCATGTCCACCGACGGCGCCCCGGGCTCGACCACGACGGTCCGTATCCGTGGATCCCGTTCCATTACGGCGTCCAATGAACCGCTCTACGTCGTGGACGGCATCATCGATGCCATCCACGACCTGAACGATATCAATGCGGACGATATCGCGAATATTTCCGTCCTGAAGGACGCCTCCTCCACCGCCATCTACGGATCCCGCGGTGCGAACGGCGTCATCATCATCACGACGAAGCAGGGCCAGGGCCAGAAGGACAAGACCAACATTACCTTCAAGTCCGATATCGGATTCTCGCAGCTGCCGAAGAAACTCGACATCATGAACGCGAGCGAGCTCCAGATCTACCGCAACGAGGTGGTATCCTTCGGAGGAGATTCGAATGCGGCGGCAGCCGGCATCGCGTCCGGACTGGATGTCCCGCTTTATCTGAGCAGGTTCAAGGACCCGCTCGCCGCCGGCCAGGGAACCGACTGGATCGACGAGGTTACCCGTACCGCGATTACGCAGAACTACGCCCTTTCCCTTTCCGGAAGGACCGATGCGAGCAGCCGGTACGCCTCTTTCTCGTACAATGATACCCAGGGTATCGTCCAGGGCAGCGGCCAGAAGCGTTTCACCGGCCGTATCAACCTTGACCGCAAGCTTTTCAAATGGCTGAAAGTCGGTTACAACGGTTCCTACACCTGGCGAGACAATGATGAGAACAAGACCAACATCGGTGGCAGTTCCTGGACGAACGGCGCCATCTATCTGAGTCCGCTCATGAAACCCGAAGATACGATTAACGATTTTTATTACAGTGGAAGCTGGATCAACTCACCGCGGGCCCTCATCGACATGAACGTCCACTATCTGGTCCGTCATTCGATGAGCCATAACTTCACGGCCGTCATCACCCCGATCAAGAACTTCGAGATCCGGAGCACGGCTTCCTATTATTATTACCAGCGCCATACGTATCAGTACCAGCCCGGCACCCTTCCGACCAAGATCCAGGGAGATGAAGGCGGATATGCATACCGGGCGGAGTACGACGAGCATTCCCTGTCCTCCGAGAATACCGCGACCTACAAGTTGAAGGCCGGAAAGCACTCCTTCGACTTTATGGCCGGACTTTCCTATTATACTTTCGCAAGCAACAGCTTCTCACTTTCCGGAAAAGGGTACATGGACGATGTCGTCATGTGGAACAACATGAACGCGGTCCAGGACAAGGAAACCTACAGCGCCGGAACTGGTTACTCCGCGAAAGAGAAATTCTCCGTTTTCGGACGTTTCAACTGGAACTATGGCTCCCGCTACTACCTGACTGCGACGGTCCGGCGGGACGGCGCCTCCAACTTCGCCCCGAACAACAAGTACGCAACCTTCCCTTCGGGCGCTTTCAAGTGGAGCATCTCCAACGAACCCTGGATGAAGAACGTCAGCTGGATCGATGACCTGTCCCTCCGTCTGAGCGCAGGTATCTCCGGTAACGACGCCATCAGCGCCTACCGCTCCCACGCTATCCTTTCTACGACGACGGGCGGCTACCTGTTCGACGGCAAACAGCCTGTCGCGACCTACCGGAGCCGGCTGGACTCTCCGGACCTGAAGTGGGAGACCACGACGGCCTATAACGCCGCCCTTGATTTCTCCGCCTTCAAGAACCGCCTTTCCGTTACCGCTGAAGTCTATTCTTCCCATACTTCCGACCTTCTTCTCAATGTCCAGGTCGCCCAGACGGCCGGTTATTCCTCGAAGTTCGTCAACATCGGAAAGACCTCCAACAAGGGTGTGGAACTCACGGTCGAGACCCGGAATATCGTCAAGAAGAACTTCGGCTGGGAGACCAGTTTCACGATTTCCCACAACGACCAGAAAGTCGAGGACATCGGCGGCGAGGAGTTCGTTTCCGCTTATGACAGCTGGGGCAACAACAAGTACATGATGTACGGTTATGTCGCCGGCTATCCGCTGAACTCCCTCTGGGGCTTCAAGTACGGCGGAACCTGGAAGAACGACGACGAGAAGGCCCGCAACAAGGTCACGAACACCTATGTCGGAACTTCCACCGCCAGCGGCGCCGCCCGCTACTACGATATCAACCACGACGGAATCCTCAGCCAGGCCGACCTGGTCTACCAGGGCAACGCCGATCCGTACATCTACGGCGGTATGCAGAACACCTTCCATTACAAGAATCTCCGTCTCGGCGTCTATTTCGCCTATTCCCTCGGCGGCAAGATCTATAATTTCTCGGAAATCTACATGGCCGGATCCATCTTCACGAACCAGTACCGTTACATGCTGAACGCCTGGCATCCTGAGCGGAATCCGGAGTCCGATATCCCGCGCGTCGCGAGCAAGAGCGACGCCGCCCTCCCGAGCGATTTCATGGTCCATGACGCATCCTACCTCCGCCTGAAGAACATCTCCCTGTCCTATACCCTTCCGTTCAAGAAAACGGCGGGCATCCGGGATGTCACCTTCAGCGTCATCGGGGAGAACCTCTATCTCTGGAAGAACTACAACGGATTCGATCCGGACGTTTCTTCCGAAGGAACCTCCTCGACCCTCCGCCGTGTCGACCTCGGTGCTTATCCGAAGGCCCGTACGGTTACGTTCAGTGTTCAGGTAAGATATTAAAATGGAAGATATTATGAAACTGAAACATATCCTTTATACGCTTTCCGGACTGGCCGTGATCTCTCTTTCCGCCTGCTCGCTGGACGAGGACCTCTCCGCCCTCTCCACTCCGGACAACTTTTTCAGGAAAGCCGCTGAATGCGAAACCGTCGTCAACAGCTGCTACATCCCGATGAAGAATTTCTACAATTATACCTATCTGCTCGCGACCGAGTGCGTGTCCGATATCGCTTACTGCCCTTCCGGAACCCTCGACGCCAGGCTGGACGTCTCTCCGGTCACCCCGCGTCACGGTTCGACCGTATGGACCCAGTGCTATATCGGCGTTCAGCGCTGCAACTTCGCCATCCAGGGTATTGAAAAGTCCCCGGCCTTCCTTGACAAGGATGGGAAGGTGGACGAAAAGAATGCCGACCGGGTCCGTCTCCTGTGCGAGGCCAAGGTCCTCCGCGCCTTCTATTATTATACGCTGACGAGCTTCTTCGGGGATGTCCCGTTCTATTTCGACGACGTTTCGGATCTCGAGACCCTAGACCGGATCTCCCAGCTCCCGAGAATGAGCGCGGTCGAGACCCGCAAGGCTTGCATCGCCGATCTCCAGGGAATCGCTCCGCTGGCAACCCAGACCCGTACCAGCGACAACAGGGAAAACCGTCTCGGAGCCGCCTGCGCCTATATGCTCATCGCGAAGATGGCCATGTGGAACAAGGACTGGAACACGGCCCTCACGGCCCTCGGAAGCCTGGAGAACATCTACGGGGACTTCTCCCAGTATGATTATGCTGAGAATGTCATGTTCCGGAACAAGAATACGCCGGAGTCCATCCTCGAAATCCAGCATACCTATACCCAGGGCGGCGTGACCTACACGTCCAACGCAGCCTGCATCTGCATGCCGTACCCCCGGACGAACGGGAATATGTACGACGGCGTTGTCGTAGAAGAACTCGGCAACAATGCCACCGCCTGGGCGGCCATGCGTCCGAACGTCCTCTTCTGCCAGGGTCTCCAGACCAAGATGGGCAAAGACATCCGCAAGAACTACAACATGGCCTGGAGCTACAACGGCCACGACTTCAAGAGTGTCAACACCCGTCCCTGGTGCGGCCCGAAATTCTGGTGCCCGAACATGTACACGTCCAATGACGGAAACAATTATAAGGTTTTCCGTTATGCGGATGCGATCCTGATGATGGCGGAATGCTACAATGAGCTGAACCAGGACGCCAAGGCGGTCGAGTATCTCAACAAGACCCGCACCCGTGCCGGTCTCGCTGAATATGTTTACCGTACCCATGCCCGTCTCCAGGACGAAATCCGGAACGAGCGCGCCCGCGAGCTCTTCGGCGAGTTCCAGCGTAAGTTCGACCTGGTCCGCTGGGGAATCTTCTACCAGTCGATTCTCGATTACAGCGACTACCAGGCGCTCAAGGACAACGTCAAGCCCTGCCACGAATATTACCCGATTCCTGACCTCGAAGTCGTCAAGTCCAAGTACAACCTCGACAACAAGGAATATGCGAAGTATGGACTTTAATGAACTGACAGGAAAATGAACAATACCATGAAACATATTTTCAAAACCCTGGCAGCCCTCTTCGTGGGCTTGCTGACGGTTCTTTCCTGCGAGGACAAACGTTTCGAGATGGACCTCCCGCTTGCGGTCAATTCCCACAAGCTTTCCCTGAACAAGGAGGCCGGGTCCACCCACATCCTCATCTATGCGGACGGTCCCTGGACGGCAGGATTCGACAAGACTGTCGACTGGGCATCCCTGAACAAACTCAGCGGATCCGGAAACAACGAAATCGTCCTGACTTTCTCGGCCAACTACGGGATTTCCCGTACCGTCGGCATCATCCTGACCAAGGCCGAACTGAAGGATACGATCAAGGTGGTCCAGGACGGTGAACTGACGATCGCCGGAGAATCCGGCCACGATGACGCGGGATTCGCTTTCAAGGTCCCCGCCGTGACCCTTCTTAAAGGAGGGGCGGACATAAAGACTCCGGTCACGACCAATCTGCGTTACAGCCTCGACCAGGTGACCCCTTCCGTCGAGTACTTCGACCTCGAAGGGAACTCCCTCGGTGTCGTCACGGGCGGGGAAGTCCCTGATACTCTCAAGACGCTGCCCTGGGTCGAGTTTACCTCCCTTTCGACCGGCTGGGCAGGATACAGTGTAACCGAGAACAACGGCTCCGAACCCAGGACCGCCGTCCTGACGCTCCGGGTAGAAGATGCCAACGGCAATATCCTCAGTACCGTCCAGACGATTACCCAGACGCTTTCCTCGCCGGAACTCGACCTGGTTTCGAAGGAAGGGGAATATGCCGGTTTCAGCGGTGAGTATACGGCGGAAACCAGCGTCAACAACGTCTATCCCTATGTCGGCGACTTCCAGTACGAAGTCGCGTATGAGGGGGGAGCCGAACCTTGGATCGACGGAGTCCAGATGACTTCCGAAGGACTGGTCTTCAATGTGACGAAGAACGAGACCGGCGCGGACCGCCGCGCGACGATCAATGTGACCTATGCCCTGAAGGGCGGCACCGTGACGACCTCCTACAAGGTCTCGCAGAAGTCCTATCCTTCTTCGATCTCCTTCGGGGAAGTCCGTGCGCTTGCCCCGGGCGAACTGGCCGTCAAGCAGTACATCGAAGGCTTCATCGTCAGCGATCCCGGCAGCGCCAATGTCTGCCAGAGTCCGCAGACCGCACAGTTCAAGTTCGACTTCGAGGAGAATTACAAGACTGCCTACATCGAGAGCCTGGACGGGAAATACGGTTTCCAGCTCAAGTTCAAGACCCGTGCGGACAACACGACCGAGCGCTGGCAGAAGGTCCGGGTCAACCTCGAAGGACTGACCCTTGTCAAGGAGACCGCTCCGGCGACCTGCTACACCCTGACCGGCCTGACCGCCGAAAGCATCATCGAAGTGATCGGCACGCCGGATGAATTCCTCGTCCCCGCCAAGAAGAAGTCCGTCTCCCAGCTGACCGACGACGATATCTTCACGATGGTTTCCCTGCAGGATATCGAAATCATGTGCAAGGATGGCGCGTACACGAACGCGACGGACGGCTATTCCATCAAGGATGCGGCCAAGGGTATCAACCCGCTGTCCGGCACCACCAGTCCCAGATGGGACTGCGCTCCGCTCCTGATGAGCGACAAGGGCGGAAACGTCATCTACATGCTGACGAACGCCTATGTTCCCTGGCGCCGTGACGGAACCTTCTACGGAAACGGAACCGAAGTCGTTGCCCAGGGTTCCGGAACCTACCGGGGCATCATCGTCGCGGAGGAACTGGTCCGCTACGGCGATCTCGGACGCTATAAGATCCGGCCGATGGACCGTGCCGACATCCAGCTCGAGAATCCGGCCTTCTCCAAGACCATCGTCGAATGGAACTGGAACGACAAGGTGGCGGATGTCGTCCCTGAAATAGGGGAGGGTACCCTCAATCTCTATGGAGCGACCACCGCCGCCAATTCCGACTTCAATTCCATGATGAGCCACGAATATGACAAGAAGGGCCAGGCGGGTCTCGTCCCGAGCGGCGCCCTGATCGTGACCCGGAAGTGGTGGAACTTCGCCGAAAATCGGGGCGAGTATTTCGACATTTCCTTCTCGACCAAGGGAATCACCGGATCCAACATGATCTTCGGTCTCGTCTGGAACCATGGGCAGATGAACAACACGACCCTGGATTCCCCGGCCCATTGGAATCTCCTCTATTCCATCGACGGCGGAGCTACCTTCCAGGCCGTCCCGGGTGCCGGGATGATCAAGAACCGGTCCATCGTCTGGTGGTCCACCACGTCGCAGGACAGCTGCCCGGGATTCAAGGACCATCTGAGAAAGCTTCCGCAGGAATGCTTCAACCAGGATCAGGTCATTCTCCGTGTCCAGGTAGCCGATAAGGTGACCGACACCAAGCCGGGAACGGCGGCCGCTTCCTACCTGACTAACGTGGGCATCGAGAATGGTACGCTCACCGACAAGGCGACCGGTATCCGCATCGGTACCATCACCGTCCGTTACAATTAACAGATATCGCTTATGAAAAAGAATATATCCATCTTCGGACATGCTTCCGTCCTGCTTGCGGCGGCTGGCCTTCTGGCTGCGTGTAACGTCGACGATGCCGCACAGATCGATCTCGTCGAACTAGGTGCGACCCAGAAAGTCTACACGGTCAGCGAAGAAGCGGGAATCCTCGAAGTCAATGTCCTCTCCAACGGCGCCTACCATGTCGAGCAGCTGGACGACGCGGACTGGATCTCCTTCGACCGGACTTCCGGTGAGGGAGACGGGACGCTGAACGTTTCCTATACGATGAACGAGGAGTTCAAGCGTATGACCCGCTTCGTCCTTTGCAGCGACGTCGACAGCAGAAGGGATACCCTTTCCCTCAAGCAGCAGGGGACCATCTCGGCCCTCCTGACCAAAGAGAATACCTCCCTGATCGCTCCCGGCAAAGGCGGGGACCTGGTCGAAACCATCCGGACCAATGTCCCGTTCTCCTACATGACTGTCAAGACTTCCTTCCCGGAAGGGGCGGATTCGACCTGGATCAGTGGAATCAAGATCGACGACAGCGGTGACGCATCCGACAACCGGGCACTGACGATCACGACGACCCCCAATCCCGATGCCTCAAATCCCCGTACGGCCGCGATCGATTTCTCCTTCACGGACGGTTGGGGAGACCGGGTCGGAATCACGCTGAACCTTGTCCAGCGCAACTCAAAGGAAGGCCTTGGCCGCGTCGTCACCTTTAAGGAATTCATGGACAATTACGCTACCGGCAAGCCGATCGACGAGTACATCATCCTCGAAGGCACGGTCGTCAGCAATACCGAACAGGGAAATGCCGGCGAGAACGAGCAGACGACGACTTCCGCCATCGACTATACCGGCTCCCAGAAGACCGTGTACCTCCAGAACGACGATGCCTCTCTCGGTATCATGCTCCTTACCGCTACTCCTGCGGACAATGTCTTCGGCCAGTTCGACAAGGTCCAGGTCCTTATGTACGGGACGACTGCGAACCTCTATTCCGATCCGGACCGCGTCAATGTCAAGGGCGTGACCAGCAGCATGGTCGTTTCCAAGATCGCCGGCTCCAAGTCTGACATTCCTGTCAAGGAGAAGAGTATCAATGAATTGAACGACAATGACTTGTATACTTATGTTACTTTGAAGGACGTCGAACTGCCCGTCCGCAAGGGTGCGATTTCGCCGGTCAACGAAGGCTACTCCATCGGAACGGGAGCGAACCGTCTGTCGAAGTACCCGCTGATGGTCCGCGACCGGAACGCCGACCATCTCTACATGTACACCAACACCGTCTGCCTCTACCGCAACGACGGAACCCGTCTTCCGTACGGATCCGGCAAGATCAGCGGCGTCATCGTCCATGAGCGTTTCTCGCGCTTCGAATGGAGGGACGGAGCCGATCCGCTCGAGGTGGAAGACGATGTGACGCTCGGCAACATCGGCCGTTACCAGATCCGGCATCAGACCAAGGACGACGTCTGGGGTCAGATGAATGACAGCGTGGAAGACAGTTTCAGCGCCCTCCTGACCGAATACCGCTTCTGGAATCCGGACCTGGAGAACGAGGTCTGTCTCCCGACATACGGGACCAACGGCTGGTTCACCCACACCTACCAGAGAAAGTATACCGGTTCCGAGGCAAAAGAGTATATGCAGGCGACTTACAAGCAGCATATGTGGGGCGCCGGCACCTATGAATATCTGGGTCCGATCGGCAACTCCACGACCCGGATGTTCGGCGACAACTGGGGCAACCACAACGGCCTCGGCATCGTGCTTGACCCGGCCAAGGAGCATTGGAACACGACGATCTCCGGACTGACCGCCCTCCTGAGCAACAATCCGGACGGGACGATCGAATGGTGCGGTCCTTACGCCACCAGCAAGGATGCCGTCAACAATTCCGCCAAGGGTGCGGGCGGCATCAACAACCAGAGTACGTCCATGTATGGCAAGGGCAACGCCTATGGCGGCTGCTTCACCGGATGGGCCTCCCATTACTGGTGGGATTACGATACCAACCGTCCGTACGGATGGATGCTGAACTTCTCGACGGAAGGTGTCGTGACCGACCACATTTCCCTGCAGATTTCGGTCATGAATACGCAGCAGAACTGGTATTCGCCGCGTTTCTGGAAAGCGGAATGGTCCTTCGTCGACAGCATGGCCGCCAGGGATGACAACCAGTGGCACCTGATCGGAGAGTACACGATTCCCGATGTTTCAGTCTGGGCCAACACGCTGTACTCGTCGATTGTCGGATACAAGACGCTTGACTGGGAACTGCCGCAGGAAATCCTCGGACAGCCGAATGTTTACATCCGGCTCGTCCCGACGAGTGATCTCTGCAGCGATGGTGCCGACTATGCCAACGCCCATCTCCGCGACCAACCGGCCGGGGAAGGCGCGCATGCGAGCAGCATCGAATACATTGCGATACGCTACAACAAGTAGCTGATTCCAAAAGGCAGGAAGCCGGTCCTTCGTGGCCGGCTTTTTTCGTATTTTGAAAAGTTCAAAAAGAATTCTATTTTTGCAGGGATTATTGAGCAGCTATGACAAATCCGACCCAACAGAAAATGCCCTCCCGGGAGGATTTCCTCCACCAGCTCCGCCGGCACGGCCTGAAGGCGACGCGCCAGCGGCTTGCCGTCCATGAAACCATGATGCGCCTCGGCCATGCGTCCGCGGATATGGTAACCGAAGAGATCCTCCGGTCCGGGACCAAGATCACAGTCGCCTCGGTGTATAACATCCTGTCCCAGTTGGCCGACATCCATGTTTACGGACGCAGGATGAGCAGCAACAACAAGATGTATTTCGACGTCAACAGTTTCCGCCACGTGCACCTGTATGACCGGGAGAACCATTCTTTCCGCGATGTTTTCGACGACGAACTCATGGACCTGATCTCCTCTCGCCTGAAGAGGCGGAAATTCAAGGGCTTTACGATAGAAGATATTGATATTCAACTGGTCGCAAGACCTACTAAGAAACACAAAATATCATGAAAAACAGACTTTTCATCATCGTCGCCGCGATCCTTTCCCTTGCCTTGGCATCTTCCTGCATCAAGGACGACGGTTACCTGTATTACAATCTTACCGAGTTCGGCGTTGTGAAGAACAGCAATTCGATCCTGTCGGACGAAGGTGTCGTATTGAACATCGTCGGGAAAGAATGCGACGCCAACCTGGATACGATGTCCCGCGTCATGTTCCTTTGTGACGTATTGAGACCGGCGTCCGAAACGGATCCCTACGAAATCATCCTGAAACAGATCGTCTCCGTCAAGGTCCGGAGCACTGTCCTCTTCTCCTCCCAGGAGGCACGTGACCGGCAGTTCGACGATCCCGTCTATGTCAGTTCCTGCTGGTTCGGGGGCGGATATCTGAACATCGGCATCAGCTATTATGTCAAGACCGGATCTTCGACTCCGCATAAACTCCTGCTGGTCCAGGAACCTTCGACCTATGATGAGGACAAGGGGAAGCAGATCGATGTCAATCTCCACCTGTACCACGAAGGAGGCGGGGAGTCCTTCGCCAATCCGGATATCGAGATGAGCGAACTCCGCCAGGTCAACACCTATCTCAGCATTCCTGTGGAGCAGCTGGATCCTCTTCATGGAGGCAAGCCGGAAAGCGGGATGCTTATGCGTCTCGGACGCCTCTGGCATACCTACGAACTCGATCTGGTCGACAGGGAGACGCAGATGTTCTATTCATACGGAACGTTCAATCAGTAAAAAAATGGATTCGGGTATTGCAAGCACGGATTTTTTTCGTACCTTTGCAATCCTTACATGGTGGATGTAGTTCAGCTGGTAGAGCATCGGATTGTGGTTCCGAGTGTCGTGGGTTCGAGCCCCATCATCCACCCCTGCTGCAACTCTCGGAGGATTCCGAGGGTTGCTTTCTTTTTGGGGTCTTGTAAACACTTGGTTCTCCAACAATTAGAGAAACGAGCGGAGAAAGTGTTGCGGTTCGAGGCTCGGAATTTTCGAAAACGATTTTTCCGTTGAAAATCGAACCGAGGATGTTCAACTTGAGATGAATCGGGGCTGCAGCCACGCAGGAGCCCATATTCTCGATGAACGAGAGTGAAAACTTCATCTTCTCCTCCACCTCCTTGTCCATCGGCTGCTCCTTGGCATCCTCCGCTGCAATACGATACTTCCCGCAGTAGTTGCAGTGATAGTACGCATATCGCTTGTTGCGACCTTTGCTGAACGAACCGTACACCGTTTGACCACAGTGAGGACAACGCAGGAAAGAACGCATAAAGAAGGTCTCGTCGGGGACCTTCTTCACTTCGGGCTCTGCCTTGTCTCGATTGCCGTCCAAACGGTCTTGAACAAGGTAGAATGACTTGGCATCCGTCAATGCCTGATGCTTTCCTTTGACATACTGCTCGGGCGAATCGCCGTACTCGGGTACGAACACTTGACCGATGTAGAATCGGTTACGCAGGATGCGGAAGAAAGTGGATTCGCTGACTTTCATCCCGCGTGAACGAAGGTCCCTCCATACGACGGTTGGTGACTCCACTCCGTAGGCAACACGATGGAATGCTTCGGTGACAAACGGGGCTTCCTTGGGGTCGAACTCTATCCAACACTCGTGCTTGCCCGTCCTCTTGTTCGCATATCCATAGGGAG
>JAFRUH010000025.1 GCA_017438975.1 Bacteroidales bacterium | reverse complement strand
TTTATCAGAAAAGCAATAGCTATTCCTTTGATTATCAAAAGAATAGCTATTATTTATTACCCCCGTAGGGGCACCTTTCCTACTATGTACAAAAAAGAAGGTGACCAATCAGTCAACTGACTTTTTAGTCACCCTCTTTTGCGAGCCACTCAGGAGGCTCGAACTCCCGACCTGCGCGTTACGAATGCGCTGCTCTACCGACTGAGCTAAAGTGGCAAAACCGATTTCTCCGAATCGGGACTGCAAATATAAGCAGTTTTCGTGAATCTCCAAAATTCTTGTGATATTTTTCTGGAAAAGGTTATATTTGCGATAGATATAAATCTTTCCGCCATGATCAATCTAAATACTCATCTGAAGAAGGGCGTCCTCATCTTCGGCGTCTTTTTCCTCGCCCTGTCGTTTCTTCTGCTTCCGGGCTGCAGCGCACGCCCGGTGAAAGTCCGGATCGGCTCCTATAATCTCAGGATGCAGCAACTCGACAAAGGGGACAATGCCTGGGAAGTCCGCCGGGCCAGGGTCATGACCAGTATCCGGGAAAACGACTTCGACGTATTCGGAGTGCAGGAGCTCACGGACTGGGTCCAGGCCGAGCTGCTGGAAGACCTCGGCGATACCTATGCCGCCGTCTTCTTCAGCCCGTACAGCCAGGACGGTGTCGGGGACAAGGCCCAGGGGATCCTCTACCGTAAGGATCGGTTCAAACTGCTGGAATACCATTATTTCTGGCCCGCCGACGACCCCTTTGTCATGACGAAGAACGACCACCATGTCAACAATCCCGCGAAATCCTATATCCGGGGCGGAATCTGCGCCCTGTTCAAGGACAAGCGCTCCGGCAAGAAATTCTTTTTCATCAATACCCATTCCGCGCTGAACCATGAGGAGCATGCTAAGTATGCGCATGTGTATGTCGATATGGAAAAGAAGTTCAACCCGAAGGGCCTTCCTTCCTTCTTCGTCGGTGACCTCAATGCCAGACCGAACCATCCGAGCCATGAAGTCTTCCGGGCCTGGTGGTCCGATTCGGCCGAGAATCTCGAGCCGAGGCCGGTTACCTTCAACGGATTCAAGACGGATCCCTCTCTCTGGGGCAATTACAGCCAGATCGATTTTATCTATTACCGGAATATCGATGCACCCGAGCAGTTCACCTGCAACCAGAAAATGTACGACGGTTTATGCGCCTCTGACCATTTCCCGATTTGGGCTGACTTTGTAATCAAGAAATGACTATGAGAAGGTTTATCGTTCTGCTTTTCGCCGCTGGACTCCTTGCCGGCGCCTGTTCCCGATCCGTCGGGTCCATCCCCCTTCCCGAGCACCCGCGTCCGGACTTTGAGCGGGCCGACTGGGTAAACCTGAACGGATACTGGTCCTTCACGTTCGATGAGGCCACGGCCGCGAAAGTTCTTTCCGGAAAAGACTGCTCCGTCATGGAGGAACGCATTCTCGTCCCCTTCCCCTGGGGGTCGAAACTCTCCGAGGTGGAGGATAAAGGAGATATCGCGTGGTATGGAAGGGAAATCACCATTCCCCGGTCCTGGAAGGGGAAGCGGGTTTTCCTCGTTGTGGGCGCCTCCGACTGGGAAACCGGCGTCTGGCTGGACGGACAGGAGATCGGATGCCACCAGGGAGGTTACACCCCCTTCGAATTCGAACTGAAAGATATCCGTTTCGGCGGGACGCACCAGCTCGTCATCCGGGCCGACGATACCGCCAGCGATGCCCATCTATATGGAAAGCAGGGCTATGGAAACGCCCGCGGAATCTGGCAGACGGTCTATCTCGAGGCCCGCGGACAGAACTATATTTCCTCCCTCCATTTCACTCCGGACATCGACCGGTCCGCGGTCCGTGTCGATGTGGCGCTCTCCGCTCCGGCGGCCGAAGGAGAGCAGTTCAGGCTTGATTTCAAGACCGGCGGGCAGGAACCCTTCGCGGAAGATATCGGGGGAAAGGACAAGGCCAGTTTCACCATCCCCATCAAGGACCAGCACCTCTGGGACCTCGACGACCCTTTCCTGTATGAGGTCAAGGCTTCCCTTGGAACGGAAGATTCCGTCGATTCCTATTTCGGACAGCGGAAAATCGGCGTCGTGCCTTTCCCCGGGGCGGATTTCAACTATGTCGCCCTGAACGGAAAGCCCGTCTATCTGCAGCTTTGTCTCGACCAGAGCTACCATCCGGAAGGATTCTATACCTTCCCCAGCGACGAGTTCATGAAAAATGAGATCCGGATCTCGAAGGATCTCGGTCTGAACGGCAACCGGATCCATATCAAGGTCGAGATTCCCCGGAAGCTCTACTGGGCCGATAAACTCGGCCTCCTGATCATGGCCGATACGCCCAATTTCTGGGGAGAACCGGTCCCCGAGGCCCGTGAGGATTGGGAGAACTGTCTCCGCGCCCAGGTCGAACGGGACTACAACCATCCCTCCATTTTCGCCTGGGTCAACTTCAACGAGACCTGGGGGCTCCGCTACAAAGAAGGCGGCTATACCTCAGATGCCCAGGAATGGGTCCGTTCGATGTACCGCCTGACCAAGAGCCTGGATCCGTCCCGACTCGTCGAAGACCAGAGCGCCTGTCACCATGACCATGTCGAGACCGATATCAATTCCTGGCACTCCTACCGTCCCGGCTGGGATTGGAACAGAGAGATAACCCATTATGTCACGGAGACTTATCCGGGCAGTCCCTTCAATTTCACAAAGGGGAACCTCCAAGGCGACCAGCCGATGATCAACAGCGAGTGCGGCAACGTCTGGGGGTATCGCGGAAGCGCCGGGGACTGTGACTTCACCTGGGATTACCACGTCATGATCGACGCTTTCCGCCGCAATCCCAAGTGCGCCGGCTGGCTCTATACCGAGCATCACGACGTCATCAACGAGTGGAACGGTTATGTCCAGTATGACCGTTCTCCGAAGATCGACGGGTTGGGAGACCTGGTCCCCGGCATGACCATGGCCGATTTCCAGAGCGCCTGTTACATCTTACCGGAAAAATATCTCTATACCGAGAACAAGGCCGGCGAGTGGGTGAACCTTTCCTTCTACGGGTCCTTCATGACCGACAGGGATCCGGGCAAGCTGACGCTCGACACCGAACTGGTCGGGTATGACAGCATGGGATCCTTCCGGGAGTTCGAGAAACTTTCTTTGCCCATCCCGTTCAAACCTTTCCTCAGCGGGACGGTGGCTTCGCAGCGGGTCCATGTCCCTGAAATGAACGGCGTATACTGGCTCCGGATGACGCTCAGGAATGAAAAGGGAGATGCCCTGCATCACAATTTCACCGTCTTCCGCGTCAAGGACGGAGCCGACGCCATCCCCGAGAATGTGCGGACATTCACCCTCAGACCTGCCGACATGTCTGCCCGGAACTGGTCCCAGGGGGTCACGACGGTCTTTGACGGACTGAAGGTCAATGGTTTCGGCCACGGCAGTTTCGAGTATACCCTCGACCTGCCGGAAGACCTCCGGTTCACCGACATCAGTTCCGTCGAGCTGGTCTTCGAGGCATCGGCCAAGGAGAAGTTCGGGAAAGACAGGAAGGGGAATGAGATCGAAGGGGATTACATGCTAGGTAAAGGCACTTTCGATCACTGCAAGTCCCTGAATTCCTATGCGATGACCGATACCCGTCCCTGGCCGTCCAAGTTGGAAGTGTCTGTGAACGGGGTCGTGGTGGGCAGATGCGACCTTGCGGACGATCCTGCAGACCACAGGGGCATCCTCTCTTGGGGGGCGCAGCCTTTCGTCCCGGAAATCCGGGAAGGCGGTTCCTACGGAGAACTGATCCGGATGCCTCTTCCTTTGGGGAGTCTTCCCGTGGACGAGATCGTGAGGGAACGGAAGGCCGTCATCCGCTTCACCGTTCCGGAGGACTGTGACGGCGGCCTGGCAATCTATGGGAAGGATTTCGGCCGTTACCCGCTCGATCCGACGGTCGTCGTCAAATACTGATCCGGCATCCTGAATTTCAAAAGGTCCGCAGCGCAAACGCCGCGGACCTTTTTTATCAGATAGAAAAACAGCCGGTCTCAAAGGCCGGCTTCAAGTGCGGGCGGTGGGACTCGAACCCACACGCACGGGGCACAAGATCCTAAGTCTTGCTTGTCTACCAATTTCAACACGCCCGCATTCCGAGTGCAAATTTAGTCTAATTTTTCGGAATCGCCAACCCTTTCCAGACCGAGGCAGGCCCATCCTTCCCGGGTGAGCAGCCGGAACGGAACCATCCCGAGTTCCGAAGCGGTCTCTTCGACGGCGGGGACATCAGCTTCGAAAAACCCGCTCAGGAGGATCCTGCCTTTGCAATCAGATTATCTGTAATCTGTAATGATACTTCCTTCGGGAATTATCCTGACGATACGCTCCTTTTCTGAATTCTCCCGGTCATACTCGATCCGATAGTAGCGGGAGACGCCGGAAGCTTGTTCGAAATAGTCAATGTTTTCGATTTTCCATTCTCCGTCCTTATAGTTCCGGGCTGTCTCCAGAACGGCTTCCGGAACCTCCGAAAGACTGATATCGGTCTTGGTCCGAACCCAATCTCCTTCTTTTTCGAACCAAGCTTCTTTTTCTTGATCATTGATGCTGAAACTTGCCTTGAATTGTCCCATGTCCCGTTCCCACTCAATGCGGGTCGCATCCGGGAACCGGCTCTCGAAACATTTCATTACGGCATCCGGTGCCGTTTTAACTTCATAACGGCAAGAAAAAATTGCGGATATACTGAGAACAGCGCAAAGTATCAGAATCTTTTTCATGCTACGGAATAACCTGATAAGGTTGCAAATATAATAGCCGGATATTACTTGGGAGTGACAATCCTGTTACGATTCTGTTGCACTCCCTTTCGGGAAAAGACCCCTTTGGATTATTTTGAAAAAATGTATAATTTTGAATGCGAAGTCACTGCACTTCCATCTGGAAATCCGCCTATATAACACAAAACACTGTCGCATCATGCTCCGTAACAATCATTTCGCCTTGGCGGCGCTTTGTCTCTTGTCTTTCGTGATGTCTTTCTTCTCGTGTGCAAGGAAGGTGCTGCCGGCAAACTATGTCGATCCTTTCGTCGGAACAGCCTACGTGGGGCATACGCACCCGTCGGCCATGCTGCCGTTCGGCATGGTCCAGGTGGGCCCCAACAACCTCATCGACACTCGTACGAGGCAGTGGGACTTCTGCTCGGGCTACAACGACAAGTCCGATTCCCTGGTTGGTTTTGCGCATACCCACCTCAGCGGCACAGGCTGCCCCGATATGGGAGACATCCTTTTCATGCCGGTGACAGGGGACGTGCCTTTCACCTACATCGGCGGGGAAACGTACGGATCGCATTTCTCCCATGATAGCGAAGAGGCCCATCCGGGCTTCTACAAAGTCCACCTGGACGACTACGACGTGGATGTGGAACTGACCGCCACGACCCGGGCGGGCTTCCATAAATATATCTTCCCCAAAAGCGACGTGTCCGGCGTCATGGTCGACCTTGAGTACGGGACATGTGACGCCACCACGGCCAGTTTCATCAAGATCGTGGATGACAGGACCCTCGAAGGCATGCGCCGCTCCAAGGGCTTTATCCGCGACCATGTGTACTACTTCAGCGCCACTTTCTCCAAGCCCTTCGAGAAGGTGGAGACGTTCCGGGACGGAGTCACCGGAGCAGGCGCCGATGTGGAAGGAACGGTGACCAAGGCGATTGTCCGTTTCAAGACGAAACGTGCCGAGAAGGTACTCGTGAAGGTGGGCATCTCGACGGTCAGCTGCGAGGGCGCGCGGAAGAACCGCGAGGCGGAAATCCCGGGATGGAACTTCGGAAAGGTGCGGCGGGATGCGGAAAAGGTATGGAACGGATACCTCTCCAGGATAGACGTCGATCCGCTGAACCAGCGGGACCTGAAGGCTTTCTACACGTCCTTGTACCACGCGCTCATCATGCCGAACAAGATTACGGATGTGGACGGGGCCTACCGGGGATGGGACCATAAGGTCCATGTCAGTGACAAAGGCGACATGTATACGAATTTCTCCCTGTGGGACACCTACAGGGCCGAGCATCCTTTCCTGGAACTGCTTTATCCCGAGATCAACAGCGCCCTGGTACAGTCGCTTCTGGAAAAATACACTCAGACCGGTCTGCTGGTCACCAATGAATACGGCCAGTGCGAAACGTGGAGCATGATCGGGAACCACGCTGTGGACGTGATTGTGGACGCGTACCTCAAGGGGGACAGGTCTTTTGATCCGGAGTATGCCTACCAGGCCATCAAGCGCTCCATGACCAAGCCGCACAAAAAGTCCGACTGGGATGTTTACGAGAAATACGGCTATTTCCCGTGGGACGGCAGTTCCAAAGAGTCTGTCTCCCGGCTGATGGAGGCCTGCTATGATGACTGGTGCGTCGCACAGATGGCGGAGGCCTTGGGCAAGACGGAGGATTACGAACGCTTCACCAAGCGTGCCGATAATTGGAAGAATGTCTTTGATCCCCAGACCGGCTTTGTACGGCCCAGAGGGGTGGACGGAAGCTGGATAGAGGGATTCGACCCTTACGCCCTCATCAGTGATCCCGTAACCCGCCGCAGGGACTATACCGAAGGAAACGCATGGCAGTGGACTTGGCATGTCCAGCACAAGCCCGAGGATCTTCTGGAGGCCTTCGGATCCGACGAAGCTTTCGTTACGAAACTGGATACCCTGTTCTTCTCTGATCCCGGGAAGCTTCCCGGTCACGAACAGGTCGCGGATGTCACCGGAATGGTCGGTATTTATGCTCACGGCAACGAGCCCAGCCATCATGTGGCCTATCTGTATAATTATGCGGGACGTCCGGACCGTACGGCCAAGATTGTGCGGAAGATCTTTGACGAGTTTTATATCCCGCAGCGGGACGGTCTCTGCGGCAATGATGACTGCGGACAGATGTCCTCCTGGTACATGTTCTCGGCTCTCGGCTTCTACCCCGTGTGTCCGGTTTCGGGAGAATACATCTTCGGAGCCCCTCAGCTGAAGGGTGCCACCCTTCAGCTGCCCGGCGGGAAAACCCTTCAGATCAAAGCCAATGGCCTTTCTGACAAGGCAATGTACGTTAAATCCATCCGGCTGAACGGCGAAGACGTCGGGCTTCATGCCATTACCTACGACCAGGTCACCGGAGGAGGCATCCTCGAATATGAAATGACAGACCGTTCCGAAGAATAAAATCTTCGATGTATCGGACAGATATTCAGTAACTTATGGAAACGAAAAAAGGGCAACTTCTTCTGAAGTTGTCCCCTTGTGCGGGCGGTGGGACTCGAACCCACACGCACGGGGCACAAGATCCTAAGTCTTGCTTGTCTACCAATTTCAACACGCCCGCATTGCTATGTGACGGCAAAGTTAGTTGTTTTTTTCGGATTCATCAACCCTCTCCATCCCGAGACAAGCCCATCCTTCCCGGGTCAGTGTCCGGAACGGGCTTAGCCCCAGCAGAGCAGCGGCATCGAGAACTGCCGGTATATCTGTTTCGAAAAAACCGCTCAAGAGAATCCGGCCACCTTTCCGAAGGGACCGGACGTATGTCGGCAGATCTTCGATGATGATGTTCCTGTGGATATTGGCGAGGATAATGTCATACGAACCCATCTGCAGGAGGGAGGCATCCCCGCACAGGGTCCGGACCCGGGTCCCGACCCGGTTCCAGCGGGCATTTCCCCAGGCGGAGCGGGCCGCGACGGCGTCGATGTCGACCGCATAGACTTTCGATGCGCCCATCTTCGCCGCCAGAATCCCGAGGATGGCCGTTCCGCAGCCCATGTCGAGAACCACATGATCCCGGATCAGCGGCTCCAGGGCGAGCATCTGCTGCATCATCATATAGGTCGTATGGTGCGATCCGGTCCCGAAGGCCATTTCCGGCTCGATCCAGATGTTGAAACGGGTCCTCGGAACATCCTTGTTGAAGGGTGCCTTGACCGTGACCTTCCCGTCGACGACGATGGGGGAGAATTCCGATTCCCATTCCCGGTTCCAGTTCTGCCCCTGGACGAGTTTCGCCTCCCAGGACAGCTCCGTTCCCGGAATGGCCAGTCCGCCGAGGACGACCCGGACGTCATTCGCCCGGTAGAGGTCTTTCTGGATATAGCAACGTAGATACGGCTCCTCGGTTGTGAAAGCCTCGAACGGAAGTTCAGCGATTTCGGAGGTAACGATGTCCGCCGTTTCTTCGCTGAATGGTTTGATCCGGACGGACAGTTCTATATATTCCTGACTGTTCATGGTGGGGCAAAGATAAAAAAAGTCAGGATCAAATCCTGACGTTCCGATTTTACTGCTCGTCCAAAAGCTGGAGATGCTGCACGTAGATCGCCTTCTGCTTGGCGATTCTCTTCTTGACAGACGGCTTCTCGAAGTTCTTGCGGGAGCGGAGCTCGCGGATGGTACCGGTCTTCTCGAATTTCCTCTTGAATTTCTTCAACGCTCTTTCAATGTTGTCACCGTCCTTGATCTGTACGATAATCATGCTTTTACACCTCCTTTTCTTTTGGGACTGCAAAGGTAGGAATATTTTATTGATTCGCAAGGATTTCTTTGAATTTTTCCATTCCTTTCGTCGCGACCTCGCGGATATGGGTGATCCGCATGTCGCTGACGGGGACATCCTTGGGATCTATAATATAGATAGGAGTATCATTCCGGGCGTACCGGTAAAGACCGGCGGCGGGATAGACCTGCAGGGAGGTTCCGACAATCAGGAGAATGTCGGCCGCGGAAACGAGGTCAATGGCCTTTTCGATGTTCGGGACCGCTTCCCCGAAGAAAACGATATGGGGACGGAGCTGCTGCCCGTTCGGGGCCATGTCGCCGAGGTTCACCTCGTCAAAGCCGATGTCGATGACCTCGTCGGTCCGGTAGGTGGAGTCGTACAGGCCGTTCTCCGGGCGGACCTTGGTCAGTTCGCCGTGGAGATGGAGGACCCGTGTGCTGCCGGCCCGCTCGTGGAGGTTGTCGACATTCTGGGTGATGACATCGACCTTGTAGTCTTTCTCGAGTCCGGCGATGGCGAGATGGGCGGAGTTCGGCTTCGCATCCTTAAGCTGCCGTCTCCGGTCGTTGTAGAACTTCAGAACCAGCTCCCGGTTCCGGTACCAGCCCTCGATCGAGGCGACATCGTAGACGTCATACTGCTCCCAGAGGCCGCCCGTGTCCCTGAAAGTGGCGAATCCGCTTTCGGCGCTGACACCGGCGCCGGTAAGCACTGCGATTTTTTTCTTTTCCATTACGCGTTCTTTTTCTCAAAAAAATAATGCCGGACCCAGTACTCGAAGAGGGGATCCAGGAAAGATGGTTCATCATTCTCGTCGAAGGCGAGGATTTCCTTTTTCATCAGGGCGTCCTTGACCCGCTTGACGTTGGCGGAGGAGTTGAGGCTGTACTGCCGGACCACTTCGGAGGAGCTGAACCGGGTGTGACCGTCTATCACGGCCCGCAGCAGGTTGACCTGGTGGGTCGTCAGGGAGCTCATGATCGAGATGAACCGGGGTTCGTGGATGGCCAGGATGCAGCCCAGGGATTCCAGGAGGACCGGTTCCATGATGTATCCTTTCGACTTGGCGTCGCAGATCGAAACGAAGTGGTTGATGTACCAGAGGTGGTTCTTGAATAGTCGGCAGACGCCGAGGAGGAGCTCCTTGTCGATGACTTTTCCGCTCGTGAGGAAGCCTTTTGCGACATGGTCCGTGATCTCCCGTTCGTCGAAGGGCTGCATTTTGAACTGCTCGGTCAGCCGGTAGAAGTGCCTGTGGGTAAAGAAGATATCCCGCATCGCGTTGACCATGGACCCCATAAAGACAAAGGAGAACAGGGTCTGGCCGGCCTCTTTCCGTTTCTTCATGACCTCTTCCATCAGGCGGAAGATCCGGTCCCCGATGAAGGTCAGGTTCTGGAATTCTTCTATGATCAGCAGATGTCTGGTCCCTTTCTCGGCCGCTATGCGGTAGGGGAGGTCGATCACCGCCCTGACATCTTCTTCGTCGGCCTCCCAGCTGAGGGAGAGAACCTCGTCGTTCTCCGAGAACCGTTTCGGGTCGAAGACCATATGGGTTCGCTCCAGGTGCTTGGATATCAGGGCGTTGTACTCGTGTGGCGTAGAACCGCACATCCGCAGGACGGCCGATCCGAACCGGACGATGAAATCCTCGACGGTCCTCACGTTCAGCGCAGAGAACTGCCCGATCCTCAGGTTGTGCCCGCTCATCCGCAGGTTGAACAGGGTCTGCTGGATCAGGGATTTCTTTCCGGTCTTGGCGGGGGAGGACAGAACGACATGCTCTCCCTGCGAGATCAGGTTGCCGACGACGGTGCAGTCATTTTTCCGGCCGATGAAGTTCTTGCCGGTCACATATTTATCATAGATAAAAGGTGAATCCATATTCAGATAACTTTTCTGTTACAAATTTAATCAATTATTTCAGAATAATTTGCACATTCATCAAAAATTCCTAACTTTGCAGTCCAATTTTTGAGATGACCGTCAAGCTATAGGGAAGAGCCGTCGCGAAAGACGACCGCTTGCGGCCGGAAACTTTTAATAAGTTTTATAGAATGTACGCAATCGTAGACATTGCAAGCCAGCAGTTTAAGGTAGAAGCTGGAATGGAAATCTTTGTCAACCGCCTCAAGGCTGGCAAGGGTGCTGAAGTAGAATTCGACAAAGTGCTCCTCGTCGAGAACGAGGGCGCTGTCAAGGTCGGTGCTCCTTACGTAGAGGGTGCTGTTGTCAAGGCTACCGTCCTCGATGACGAGGCCAAGGCTAAGAAAGTGCTCGTTTTCAAGAAAATCCGTCGTAAAGGATTCCAGAAGCTGAACGGCCATCGCCAGAAGCTTTCCAAGATCCGCATCGATGCTATCGCTTAATTTTATCAGGAGGAACGAATTATGGCACATAAAAAAGGTCAGTCCAGTTCTAAGAACGGTCGTGAGTCGCAGAGCAAGCGTCTCGGTATCAAGAAGTTCGGTGAGGAAGCCGTAAAGGCTGGCAATATCCTCGTCCGCCAAAGGGGAACCGTCCACAATCCTGGTAGGAATGTGGGTATCGGCAAGGACCATACGCTTTATGCCCTTGTTGACGGAACTGTCAAGTTCACGCGCAAGAGAGACGACAAATCTTTCGTTTCGGTTGTCCCGTTCGAGAACTAATCCCGAGGGCCGGTACCGAAAAGGAACAAGGAGGACTTGCACTTCGAGAGAATGCAAAGCCTCCTTTTATCTTTATGAACCTTTAACACCATCGATATGCTTACGCTGAAGACGCTCCGCGAGAATCCGGAGCATGTCATTGAAAAGCTCGCCGTCAAGCATTTTGACGCCCGCGAAATCGTTGAAAAGGTCATCGCCCTCGATGACAACCGCAAGGCCCTCCAGACCGAATCCGACGCCCTCCTCTCCCAGCAGAAGAAGGCAGCCGCGATGATCGGACAGCTGATGAAGGAAGGGAAGCGGGAAGAGGCCGCGGAAGCGAAGAACGAAGTGGCCGCCTTGAAGGCCCGCTCCCAGGAGCTCCTCGACCAGGCCGCCGAAAACCAGAAAGAACTCGATGCCGCCCTCGTGCTGCTCCCGAATATGCCCTGCGACCTCGTTCCGGAGGGGAACGGCGCTGAGGACAATCTCGTCGTGAAGATGGGTGGAAACGATCCCGTCCTGCCCGAAGGCGCACTCCCGCACTGGGAACTTGCCAAGAAATACGACATCATAGACTTCGATCTCGGCGTGAAGATCACCGGCGCCGGCTTCCCCGTTTATAAAGGGAAAGGCGCCCGTCTCCAGAGAGCCCTGATCAATTATTTCCTCGACCGCAATACGGCCGCCGGCTATACCGAGGTGGAACCTCCGGTGATGGTCAATGCCGCTTCCGGCTTCGGCACGGGCCAGCTTCCGGACAAGGAAGGCCAGATGTACCATGCCACGGTCGACAATTTCTATATGGTCCCGACGGCGGAAGTCCCGGTCACCAACATTTTCCGGGATGTCATCCTCCAGAACAACCAGTTCCCGCAGAAACTGACTGCATACACGCCCTGCTTCCGCCGGGAAGCCGGTTCTTACGGGAAGGATGTCCGCGGTCTAAACCGGCTCCATCAGTTCGACAAGGTCGAGATCGTCCGCGTCGAGCGCCCCGAGGACAGCTACGCCGCCCTGGATGAGATGGTCGCCCATGTCGAAGGCCTCGTGAACGAACTCGGACTCCGCTACCGGATCCTCCGTCTCTGCGGAGGCGATCTCAGCTTCACGTCCGCCATTACCTACGACTTCGAACTCTGGTCCGCTGCACAGGGACGCTGGCTCGAGATCAGTTCCGTTTCCAATTTCGAGAGCTTCCAGGCCAACCGTCTCCATCTCCGCTACAAGGATGAGAATGGAAAGACGCAGCTCTGCCATACCCTGAACGGCAGTTCCCTCGCCTTGCCGAGAGTCGTCGCCGCCCTCCTTGAGGATAACCAGAAAGACGGGTACATCGAAATTCCCGAAGTGCTTCGTCCCTATACCGGATTTGACAGGATTGACTAAAGAGAGAATCATATTGGGCATCGACCCCGGAACCAATCTGCTTGGCTTCGGGGTCCTGCGTATTGTCGGCAGGAAGCCGGAGTACGTGGATATGGGCGTCCTGGACCTGAGAAAGGAAAAGGATGCCTATTCCAAGCTGCAGGCGATCTATGACTGCATTTCAGAGGTCTGCAAGTCGTATCATCCGGACGAACTTGCGATCGAGTCCCCCTTCTACGGGAAGAATGCCCAAGTCGTCCTGAAGCTCGGCCGCGCCCAGGGAGCCGCCATGATCGCCTGCCTGGAAAGCGGAATCACCAGCGTTACGGAATATGCCCCGAGAAAGGCGAAAGAGGCCATCGTCGGCAACGGCGCCGCCTCCAAGGAGCAGGTCCAGCTGATGCTGGAAAAGACGCTCGGGGTCAAGCTGGAAGCGGACCATCTGGATGCAACGGATGCCCTGGCCATTGCGCTTTGCCACCACTTCCAGACGGTGAATCCCGTTTCTGCGGCAACCGGGAAGGGCGGCTGGGAGAAATATGTCCGCGAGCACCCGGAAAGATTGAAAAAATGAGCCGCAGGCATTAAACTTTCCCCTCTCGCGGGCGTCTAACGTATTGATTAGAGATTTTTTCGATGAGAAAGATTACGTTATCCCTTTTGCTGGCCGTCCTGTGTGCTCTTTCGGCTGCAGCGCAATCCTATACGATTTCCATCCATCTTGAGGACTCCACGACCGGAGAAGCCGTCGCTTTCGCGACCGTTTCGCTGACTCCGGAGGGGGCCACCAAGGCGACTAAATATATGCTGACCGACAGCAAGGGCAACGGGGCCCTGGAGCGGGTCCGTGCAGGTTCCTATGAAATCAAGGCGGAGCTGATGGGCTACAAGGCCCATACGCAGACGGTCAAGGTCGAGGACAAGAATATCGACCTGGGCACCGTGAAGATGGAACCCGACCAGGAGGTCCTGGACGCCGCAAAGGTTTCCGCCGTCGGCAATCCGATCGTGATCAAGAAGGATACGGTGGAATACAATGCCTCTTCGTTCAAGACGACGGACAACGACGCCCTGGAAGAGCTTCTGAAAAAGCTTCCCGGCGTAGAAGTCGCCGAAGACGGTACGATTACATCCAACGGGGAAACGATCACCAAGATCACCATCGACGGCAAAACCTTCTTCCTGGATGACCCGCAGCTCGCTTCCAAGAACCTTCCCGCCAAGATTGTCGACAAGGTCAAGGTTGTCAAGAAGAAATCGGAACAGGCAGAATTCACCGGCATCGATGACGGAAACGAAGAATATGTCATCGACCTTACTGTCAAGAGAGGCATGATGAACGGCGTATTCGGCAATGTGATGGCCGGAGGCGGTCACGATGTCCCCAGCGATGCAAACGGCCTGAATGACTACCGTTACCAGGGAGCCGCCATGGTCGCCAAGTTCACCGAGAAATCGCAGCTGAGCCTCATCCTCAATGCCAACAATACCAACAACCGCGGTTTCAACGACCTTTCCGGCAGCATGATGCAGTCCATGCGGGGTGGTGGCGGCGGCATGGGCCGCGGCCAAGGCGGCTGGGGCGGCGGCAATGGCATCACGACCTCCTACATGGGCGGCGTGAACGGCGCCTGGACCCTCTTCGACGGCAAGATGGACTTCGGCGGGAACTATCTCTACAATAATACGAACCGGGATGTCCTCGAAGAGAGCTACAAGGAAGTCTACCGGGAGAACGCCCCGACCTTGATCTACAACACGAACGGATCCAACCACACGGCCTCCGACGGCCACCGTCTCGGCTTCCGCCTCGACCACAAGTTCTCGGAGAACACCTCTATCCTCATCCAGCCGCAGATCGATTTCGGACGGGGTTCCTTCCTTGAATTCCAGGACTTTACGACGGATTCCAGGAGTGGAAACGTTACCAGCCATGTCAACCAGGGTTTCTCTTCGACGAGCGGCCAGAACCGGAACCTGACGACCCGGGGTTTCGCCCTCTTCCGCCAGCGTCTCGGCATTCCCGGCCGAACGATCTCCATCATGTCGAACTGGAACTACAGCAACAACGATATCGACGGGTACAACCAGTCCCTGACGGACGTTTTCTCCGGGCAGGCCGTCGAATCCTCCTCGATCATCAACCAGCGCTATGACCGGAATTCCAAGAACCGGTCGGTCATGGCCCGGGCCGTCTATACCGAGCCGCTGGGGAATGATTTCTACCTCGAAGGAAACTACTCTTATTCCTGGCGTAAGAATACTTCCGAAAAAACGACCTGGGACGGTGTCATCCCGTCACCTTTCACGCGCGACAGCCACGTGTATGACCCGAACCTTGGAGAGACGGTGAACCTGGCCTATACCAATCACATCATCAACCTCTCCCATGCGCAAAGCGCGGGTTTGAATCTTGCCTACCAGCATGAGAAAACCCGCGCCCAGGTCGGTGTCTCCGTCAATCCGACGAAGACCCACAATACGACGACGGAAGGGGAGACCGAAAGGACCTACGACAACAAGGTCGTCAACTGGGCTCCGCGCGCCATGGTCTTCCACGACTTGAACGACAACACGGAGTTCCGCCTCTTCTACATGGGCCGTTCCGAGCAGCCTTCCACTTCGCAGCTCATGGCGACCCTGGACAACTCCAACCCGCTGAACCTGAGTTTCGGTAATCCTTCCCTGACTCCGTATTTCAACCATGACCTCCGTTCCGAGCTCAATTATTCCAACCGGAAGACCTTCTTCTCCCTGCGCGGAACCCTCGAAGGCGGCATGGTCGAGAGTCCGATCGTAAACGCGACCTGGACGGACAAGAGCGGCGTCACGTATGCGATGCCGGTCAACGGGGACAACCGCTACAACGCCAGTCTCCGTCTCTTCCTGAACGCCCCGATCGCAAGATCCAATTTCTCGGTTTCCTTCATGACCCGGACCTCCTATTCCGAAACCAACAACTTCGTCGGCAAGGGGAACGACTTCAACATGGATCCTTACTACTACCCCGACGGAACCGTCAAGTATGACGAATTCGTCGCCGCGTTCAGCGATATCCGCTCCAGGAAGGATTTCATCCACAACAAGACGCGCACCCTCAGCACGATGGACCGTCTCCGGGTGACCTATCGGAGTGACAATCTGGAGATTACGGCCAGCGGCCGGACCCGGGTCTCGAAGCCCTGGTACACGGTCATGACGGACAATACCAACGACAATGCGACCTGGAACAACCAGATCCAGTCAACATTCAACTGGACCGTCGGCGAGACCGGACTGGTCATCAAGTCGGATTACAGCTACAACTGGTACAACGGCTATACGACCCAACTCAGCCCCGAGCATATCCTCAATGCCGAGATCAGCCAGCTGCTGTTCAAGAAGCAGTTTACGCTTGCCCTCCGCGGCTACGATATCCTGAACCAGACGAAGAACCTTTCGGTATCCGATACCGACAACTACCACCAGGAGACCTGGAACAATACCCTGGGACGGTATATCATCCTCTCGCTGACCTGGAGGTTCGGTAATTTCGGAAATGCACGCAACGGCCGGATGGGCGGCATGGGACCCGGAATGGGCGGTCCCGGCGGATACCGTGGAGGCGGTGGATATGGCGGTGGCCGTGGCCGTTAAGCGCCGTTTTCAGTATAGCGCCGCCACTTCTCGACAAGGGCGGTGATATCTTCCGGAACGGGGGAGTCGAAGAACATTCGCTCTCCCGTTTTCGGATGTTCGAAGCCGAGGGTTTTCGCGTGGAGGGCCTGCCGGGGGCAGATTTCGAAGCAGTTCTGGATGAACTGCCGGTATTTCGTGTAGATCGTCCCGGTGCGGATTTCGGCCCCCCCGTAGCGCTCGTCGTTGAAGAGGGGATGGCCGATCGAGCTCATATGGACCCGGATCTGGTGGGTCCTTCCGGTTTCCAGCCGGCACTGAACGACGGTGATGAATCCGAAACGTTCGAGAACTTTCCAGTGCGTGACGGCGTGCTTCCCCTTCTCCGGATCGTCATAGACGCGGAACCTCAGGCGGTCGTTCGGATCCCGTCCGATCGTTCCTTCTATGGTCCCTTCGTCCTCGGCGATGTTCCCCCAGACGACCGCCACATAGAGCCGGTCGATCGAGTGGGCGAAAAACTGGCCAGCCAGATGCGTCTGCGATTCCGGATTCTTGGCTACGAGCAGCAGGCCGCTGGTATCCTTGTCGATCCGGTGGACGAGGATGCCCATCCGTTCGTCTTCCGCGTCAGGCCCCTGCGACAGGCCGAGATGGAAGGCGAGTGCATTGACGAGGGTGCCGGAAAAATGCCCGTGGCCGGGATGGACGACCATGCCGGCGGGTTTGTTGACGACCAGCACGTCTTCGTCCTCATAGACGATGTCCAGCGGGATGTTCTCTGGAAGGATTTCGACCCCGCGGCGCTGGTAGGGCATTACGAACCGGATGACGTCGGAGGGACGGATGATGGCGTTCGCCTTGGCGGGTTTGTCGTTGATCAGGACATACCCGCTCTTGATCGCCAACTGGACCCGGTGGCGGGACGTGCTTTCCAGGTGGGTGGCGAGGTATTTGTCAACACGGAGGGGCGCCTGGCCCTTGTCGGCGACGAGGCGGAAATGCTCGAACATTTCCCGTCCTTCCGCATCCTCATCGGGCAGGAGACCGGGATCTTCGGAGAGATATTCGTCCAGGAATTCCGTCATTTCTTTTCCGGAAGTTTCTTTTCGTCCAGGGTGAAATAGAGGTTGACCTGGGAGCCGAGGGTCTTGGAGGTTCCGGCGGCGTCCTGCTTATAGACGAAGGCGTTGACGGAATCGCGGTAACTGGTGATTTCGGGATCGAAGTGAAGCCGTCCGGTGTTCAGGTACCGGTCGTGGATGGCATCGACGGCACGGATATATTTCATCCCGATGACGTTGGGGACCCGGGTCTTGCTGTCTTCCCGGCTTAGGCCGAGGACCAGGTCGATGTCCGACCCGCTGACGATGCGTTCGCCCGGCCGGATGTCCCTGCCACGGTATTTCTGTTCCAGGACGCTGTTCGTCGCGATATCGTTGACATAACGGAGCTTGCCGAGGTTGAGCCCACGGTTGTTCAGTTCCGCCTTCGCTTCCAGATAGGAGTAGCCGACGAGGTTCGGCATCGTAGCCATCCGCGGGACGATTGAATTGATAGTCAGGAAGATGCTTCTTCCACGCTTGACCTCTGCACCGGCTTTCGGGCTTTGACGGTATACGACCCCGGCCGCCAGTTTCCGGACGAAGACCGAGTCGATGACCTTGACATGGAGATGGCCGTCCGAAGCGGCTTGTTCCGCCTCCTGGACGCTCATGTTGGTGAAATCGGGAACGAGGACGGTCCGGTTGTGGCGGGTGATGATGTTCAGCAGGATCGACGCGCCGAGCGTGAGGACCAATATGAGGGCGACCGCGGCAAGCAGGTTCCGTACGATCCAATTGCCGGCAAGTCCCTTGGATTTCTTTTCTGTGGCCATAAGAAAAATCAATATTTGCGCTAAGTTACGAATTAATTTCGTAAGTTTGTCTTTATGAAGCGACAGACTGCCATATTCTGCATATTGACGGCACTTTTCACCCTTCTTTCAAGTGTCCCGTTCCTTGTCCCGCATACCGGTTTCCTGATGCTTGTCGCCTTCGTGCCGCTCCTCTGCATGGAGCGGATGGCATCTTTGTCCGGACGTCGTCATTTCTGGCTCTGGCACTATGCCTGCTTCGTCCTCTGGAACGCCTGCACGACCTTCTGGGTCTGCAACGCCACGGTCGGAGGCGGTCTTTTCGCCGTCTTCGCCAACGCCCTGCAGATGTCCTTGGTCTTCGGGCTCTTCCGCTGGGTGAAAAAGCGGATGAAAGGAGTCGTCCCGTACATTTTCCTCGCAGCGGCATGGATTGCATGGGAAAAGTATTACCTGACCGTCGCCCAGATTTCCTGGCCGTGGCTGGTCCTCGGGAATTCTTTCGCGGGAACGGTCGGACTCGTACAGTGGTATGATACCCTGGGCAGTCTCGGCGGTTCTCTATGGGTATGGGCGTCCAACCTCGCGGTATTCGGATTCATGACCGCCCTCTCCGACGGGTCATTCAGCCGTTGGAACGGGAAGGCAAGGGCCGCGGCACTGGCGGGAGCCGTCCTCGTCCTTTTCGGGCCCATGGTCTGGTCCGCCGTCAAATGGAACTCCTTCCGGGAGAGCGGAGAACCGCTGGACGTCGTCCTCGTCCAGCCGAATTTCGACCCCTACCATAAATTCGTGTCCATGACCCAGGAGCAGCAGACCGGGCAGATCGCCGAGCGGATCGAAGCGGCCCTGGAGGCAAGGGAGGGGAAGGATCCCGTCCTCGTCCTGACACCGGAGACCTCCACGAACGACGTCGTCGTCGGGGTGGTCGAGCAGGGTTTCAGCTACAATCGTTTCCTTTCCCTGACCCGCCGCCATCCCGAGTCGAACATCCTTTTCGGGGCCTCTTCCCGCGAATACATCGTCAGCGATTTCCGTCCTTCTCCAACGGCTTGGAAACTGAGGGACGGAGTATGGCTCGAGACCCACAATTCCGCCCTCATCGTGGACTCTACGGGGCGCTACGGCCTCTTCCACAAGTCAAAGCTCGTCGTCGGGACCGAGATGCTGCCTTATCCCAAGGTGCTCGGTCCGGTCAACGACTGGCTCGGGCACGCATCCGCGACCAGTATCGGACAGAAGGAAATCGACGTTCTCCGTTTCCGTCCCGTGGAAGGGGGGAAGGCGGCCGCGGACATTCCCGTCGGATGCGCAATCTGCTATGAATCCGTTTACGGGGAATATTGTACGGGTTATGTCCGGAAAGGGGCCCGTCTTCTCTGCGTCATTACGAACGATGCCTGGTGGGGGGATACGCCCGGGTATCGTCAGCACCTGAATTACAGCCGTCTGCGTGCCATCGAGACCCGCCGGTACGTGGCCCGTTCGGCCAATACCGGAATCTCCGCCGTCATCGATTCGCGGGGAAGGATCCTCGAAGAGACGCCTTGGTGGGAGCCGGCGACGCTCTCCGGAACAGTCCTTCTTTCCGATTCCGTCACACCGTTTGTCGCGCATGGGGATATCGTCGGAAGGCTTTCCGTTTTCGTCTTCCTGCTCCTCCTGCTCGCCGCGATCTTCCGATTCGGAAAACGGGTTGAATCATAGGACTTTGCAGCGTACAGGGTAATCCACATCGGCACTCGTACCTTCGGGCCCCGGTGCATCGGCATGCTTCCGATATTGTAAGCAATTCACTTTGACCGGGAAATGGCTATCCAAGGGCGATTTTTTGTCGAAGTGCGCATTTAAACCTGCCTGTAATGCCAAAAAGGGTTTCACTTCGACAGATATATTGCACAGAAAGGCATTTCTCTGTCGAAGTGATTCGGAAACGAATTCGTTTGAAAAACCAATGGCTATTCTTTGGATATATCCAGAGGTATTTTCCCACAGGGAAATCTTTATCGGCCCCGTGCCACAGGTCCCGGTCCATTCCTTGTACCTGTACTCGCATTTACCCGTTGTTTTCGTCGGTAGAGGTTCACAATCGGGACCAGTACAAGCACTCGCTGGAATACTGGGCGAGTTTTCAGTGCCTCGGGAAATACAACAACTTTGACAGTTGTTTATTCGAATACCTGGAAAGGGTGGGTTTGGGAATCGGACTTCCGGCTTTTTTATGTATATCCATCATTCATCCAATTATTTTCGAGGGAAACTACGAATGATGAGGGTTTCAGTCATTTTCTTTATAAAAACATGGAGTTCATTGTTTTTTATTCGTAAATTTGTTTCTATACAAGACATTTGACTGATGATGGGCATTCATTCTTTCCTGGCCTTCGACTGCGGCGCTACTTCCTGCCGCGGTATCCTGGCTACTTTTGAGAACGCTTCCTTCCGGATGGAGGAAGTCTGTCGTTTTCCGACTGAAATCATTGAGAAAGAGGGACATCTCTACTGGGATGTCGTATCCCTGTTCCGCCATGTCACCGCCTGCCTGAAGGATCTCGGTGCGAAGAAGGTACGCCTCGACTCCATCGGCATCGATACCTGGGGCGTGGACTTCGGCTGCATCAGGCCCGACGGGACCCTCGCCAGCCTGCCCCGCTGCTACCGCGATCCCTATACGGTGGGCGTTCCGGAAAGAGTTTTCGAACGGGTGCCCCGTGAGGAACTCTACCGGAGGACCGGCATCCAGATCATGGACTTCAATACGGTTTTCCAGCTGTATGCCCATACCCGTTCCGACGATCCGGCCCTCAAGGAGGCAGAGTGCATCCTTTTCATGCCGGACCTGCTCGGATTCCTGCTGACCGGGAACCGGGTCTGCGAATATACGGACGCCTCGACCTCAGGCATGATGGACCAGGTGACGCGGCAGTTCGACAAAGATCTTCTCGGGAAGCTCGGGATCCGGACGGACATGCTTCTTCCGATCGTCCCTCCCGGTACTGTGACGGGCGTCCTGAAACCGGAACTCGCCGCGGAAACCGGTCTCGGGCCGGTCCCGGTCGTCGCCGTTGCCGGTCACGATACGGCCTCGGCTATCGCCGCCGTCCCCGCCGCCGATGAGCGGTTCGCCTATCTCAGCAGCGGAACCTGGAGCCTGATGGGCATCGAAGCCCCGGCCCCCGTCATCAACGAAGAATCGGCCCGCCTGAATTTCACCAATGAAGGCGGCATCGAGGGTACGACCCGCTTCCTGAAGAACATCACCGGCATGTGGCTCCTCGAGCAGTGCCGGAAGGTCTGGAAGGCCGCCGGACGCGATTATTCCTATCCGGAACTGGTAGGAATGGCCCGTTCCGAGGCTGCTTATCCTGGCCGGATCAATCCGGACGATCCCCGTTTCGCCCATCCCGACGATATGGTCGCCGAAATCCTTTCGGTCCTCGGAAGCGATGCTTCTGACGCCCAGGTCGTGAGCTGCATCTTCCATTCCCTGGCGGACCGCTACAAGGAGGTCCTTGAAATGCTGCAAGGCTTCGCACCCTTCCGGATTGAAAAGCTCCATGTCATCGGGGGAGGGAGCGTCAATGAACTTTTGAACCAGTGGACGGCGGACTCCATCGGCATGCCGGTTGTTGCAGGACCTACCGAGGCGACGGCCATCGGGAACATCATGATCCAGGCGAAAGCCGCGGGACTCGTCCGTGACCGCTGGGAGATGCGCCGCCTCATCGCGGAGGCTTTTTCCGTGAAAACCTTTTATCCCACGCAGAAATAATTAAACCGATAACCATATGAAAGAGAAAGACATCTTGAAAGCGTACGAATATGCGCGCGAACGCTACGCCGCCCTTGGCGTCGATACCGACAAGGCTATTGCCGAACTCGAAAGGCAGCAGATTTCCCTCCACTGCTGGCAGACCGACGACGTGCTCGGTTTCGAAAGCGGAGGAGCGCTGACCGGCGGTATCCAGACGACCGGAAACTATCCCGGGAGGGCCCAGAACATCGACGAGGTCCGCGGCGACCTGGAGTTCGTCAAGACCCTCCTCGCCGGCAACCACCGTGTCAACCTCCACGAGATCTACGGTGATTTCGGCGGCAAGTTCGTCGACCGCGACGAGGTCGGCGTCGAGCATTTCCAGAGCTGGATCGAATGGGCCCGGGAGAATAATTTCAAGCTGGATTTCAACTCCACGTCCTTCTCCCATCCCAAGAGCGGGGACCTCTCCCTCGCCAATCCTGATCCGGCCATCCGCGAATTCTGGATCGAGCATACCAAGCGCTGCCGCCGCATCGCAGACGCGATGGGAAAGGCCCAGGACGACCCCTGTATCATGAACATCTGGGTCCATGACGGTAGCAAGGACCTGACCGTCAACCGGAAGTATTACCGCGAGCTGCTCGCCTCCGCCCTGGATGAGATTCTCGCCGAGGATCTGCCCGGCATGAAGAGCTGCGTCGAACCGAAACTCTTCGGCATCGGTCTCGAAAGCTATACCGTCGGTTCCATGGACTTCTACGAAGGCTACTGTGCAACCCGGAAGGTCATCTATACCCTCGATACCGGCCATTATGAGCCGACCGAGAATGTCGCGGACAAGGTTTCCTCCCTGCTTCTCTTCGTTCCGGAACTGATGCTTCACGTCAGCCGTCCCGTCCGCTGGGATTCGGACCATGTTACGATCATGAACGACCCGACCCTCGAACTCTTCAAGGAACTGGTGCGTTCCGACGGGCTCCACCGCGCACATGTCGGCCTGGACTATTTCGACGCCAGCATCAACCGGATCGGTGCCTATGTCATCGGAACCCGTGCGACGCAGAAATGCATCCTCAGCGCCCTCCTCGAGCCCCTTTCCAAGCTCCGCGAATACGAGGCGGCCGGCAAGGGATTCCAGCGGCTCGCCCTCCTTGAAGAGGCCAAGACCCTTCCATTCGGGGCCGTTTTCGATTATTTCAACTACAAGAACAGCGTCCCGGTCGGTGAAGAATTTATCGCCAGCATAGAGCGGTACGAGAAAGACGTAACTTCCAAGAGATGAATCTGATAATCGGACTCCTCATCATAGCCGTCGGGGCCTTCTGCCAGTCCTCGAGCTATGTGCCCATCAACAAGATCAAGTCCTGGAGCTGGGAGAGTTACTGGATCGTCCAGGGCGTTTTCGCGTGGCTGGTCTTTCCGCTGCTCGGCGCCCTGCTGGCCGTTCCCGAGGGGGAGAGCCTGACCGCCCTTTTCGCCGCCCATCCGAAGGAAAGCCTCCTGACGATGCTCTTCGGCGCTCTCTGGGGGGTCGGCGGACTGACCTTCGGTCTCTCGATGCGCTACCTCGGCGTCGCCCTCGGGCAGAGCATCGCCCTGGGAACCTGTTCCGCTCTCGGAGCCATCCTGGGGCCGGTTTTCACGGGCCATGCGGGTGACCTGACCTCCGCCGTGATCATCGGGGTCGTGGTGACCCTCGTCGGCATCGCGATCATCGGGATCGCGGGGGCCATGAAGGCCGCCGCCCTGCCGGAAGAGGAAAAGAAGAAGGCCGTCAAGGACTTCAACTTCGGAAAGGGAATCGCGGTAGCCCTGCTGGCAGGGTTCATGAGCGCCTGCTTCAACATCGGACTCAGTTTCGGAGCCCCGCTTACCTGGAGCTCGACCAAGCCGATCTTCGCGACCCTTCCGGCGACCCTCCTCGTTACCGTGGGCGGTTTCCTGACGAACGCGGTCTACTGCTTCTACCAGAACAGCAGGAACAAGACCTGGGGCGACTATCGGCAGGGGAGTCTCTGGGGCAACAATCTTCTCTTCTGCGTCCTGGCAGGCCTCCTCTGGTACAGCCAGTTCTTCGGACTGAGTCTCGGGAAAGGTTTCCTCGCGGACTACCCGGTCCTCATCACCTTCAGCTGGTGCATCCTGATGTCGCTGAACGTCGTGTTCTCCAATGTCTGGGGTATCCTCCTCAAGGAATGGAAAGGCGTCTCCGGAAAGACCGTCACCGTCCTTGTCCTCGGCATTATCGTCCTGATCATAAGTACATTCTTACCTCAATTGATTTAACCCCATGAAAGCTCGGATCTTCCTTCTCGCCCTCGCTGCAGCCGCCCTCTTTTCCTGCGGAGGCAAAGACGGCATCGATTATGTCAACCCGTTCATCGGTACCGATTTCAACGGCCATACCTTCCCGGGAGCGACCGTCCCGCACGGATTCGTGCAGGCCGGACCCCAGACCGGAATCCTGACCTGGGATTACTGCAGCGGATACCGCTTTACGGATTCGCTGATGCTGGGCTTCTCCCAGACCCGCCTGAGCGGAACCGGGTGCGCGGACCTCGGAGACATCCTTGTCATGCCTTTCTCCGACTCCGTACGTACCTCCTATGTCAGCCATTTCGACAAGGCTGGCGAGACGGCCGTGCCGGGTTATTATACCGCCTATCTGGATGAAAACCGTGTCAGGGCCGAGGTGACGGCCGATGCGCATACCGCCCTCTACCGCTTCTCATTCGACGGCCCGAAACGGAATGTCTATATCGACCTGAACAGCGTGACCGGAGGACGCAAGGTCCAGTCTGCCGAGATTTCGTGCCCGGATGAATATACCCTGGAGGGAACCGTACGGGTCAAAGGATGGAACCGGCGCCAGTATTCTTTCGTGATGCGGTTCGATGCCCCGGTTACGGCCAGCCGTTCGTGGAGCGTGGATGATAAGGTGGCGCCCCTGATTGTGTTCACCTTCGCTGAAGACAGCCGTCCGCTGATGATGAAGGTCGCCCTTTCGACCGTTTCGGTCGAGGGTGCGCGCGGGAACATGGTCGCCGAGATCCCGGCCTGGGATTTCTCCGGGACCCGGAAGAAGGCCGTCGTGGCGTGGAAGGATGTCCTTTCCATCGTGACTCCGCAGGGGAGCGAGCGGGAGAAGACGATCTTCTACACGGCGCTCTATCATATGTACATCCAGCCGAACAATATCGCCGATGTGGACGGACAGTACCGCGGGGCGGATGACGAGATCCACAAGGCTGCTACCGGAAAGCACTATTCCACGCTGTCCCAGTGGGATACGTTCCGTGCGGCCAATCCGTTCTATAATATGATGACCCCCGGTTTCGGCGGGGAACTGGCCGTTTCGATGGTCGAACAGGCCCGGGAGCAGGGCTACCTTCCCGTCTGGGGCCTCTGGGGACAGGAGAACCACTGCATGATCGGAAACCATTCTGTTCCGGTCGTCGTGGACGCCGCACTCCGTGGCTTACCCGGGGTCGATGCCGCCGAGGTATATGAGGCCGTCCGGCGTTCCCTTACCGAGAACCACCACAAGTGCGACTGGGAAATGTATGACCGTTACGGGTATCTTCCCTTCGACCTGGCCGGCTCCGAGTCCATCGCAAGGACCCTGGAAATGGGCTATGACGACTACTGTGCGGCCCTTCTTGCAGAGAAGCTCGGACATATGGAAGATGCGGAAATGTTCCGTCGCCGCAGCCAGTATTTCCGGAACGTCTACGATCCTTCGACACGCCTGGCGCGGGGAAGGGACTCCGAAGGGAATTGGCGCACGCCTTTCCAGCCGTTCAGCTACCAGACCTCCAGCAAAGGCGGGGACTATACCGAAGGCAACTGCTGGCAATATACCTGGCATGTACTCCAGGACGCTCCCGGTTTGATCGAGATCATGGGTGGGAACGAGGCCTTCGTCACGAAGCTCGACAGTCTCTTCGTCTTTACCCCTGACGAGTCCGTAACCGGTTATGTTCCAGATGTTTCCGGCCTGATTGGGCAGTATGCCCACGGAAACGAACCGAGCCACCATGTGGCGTATCTCTATACCCTCGCCGGCCGTCAGGACCGGACCGCGGAAGTGGTCCGTGAGGTCTGTGACCGGTATTATACCGACCAGCCAGACGGCCTCTGCGGGAATGAGGACTGCGGGCAGATGTCCGCCTGGTACGTCTTCTCCTCGCTCGGATTCTATCCGGTTGATCCCGTCAGCGGCGTCTTCGTGTTCGGCGCTCCCCAGATTCCCGGGGCCGAGCTCCGCATGCCCGGAGGCAAGATCCTGAAGATCAAGGCTGAAGGTCTGAGCGAAGAGGCGAAGTATGTCGGTCGGATCACCTACAATGGAACGGAGGTCACGCTTCCGACCATTACGCTGGACGAACTTCTCGCGGGCGGCGAACTTGTTTTTGAAATGAGAACGAAATAATCATTTTTACCGAACTGACTGATGACTCTCTCTATCCACCGATTCTCTTCTGCGTTTCTTTTGCTGGCATTCGCCTTCGCCTGTACGCCGATACTTCCGGACCTGACCTTCCCCGAGACGGGGTCTTCGGGAAGCGCGTCCGTCGAGGTCAACTGGTCCTCGGAGACCAGTGTCGGCCTGGTATTCCCGTCCTCGGGCGGGTCGGCAACTGTCGCAATCAAGGCGACCGGGAACTGGGAGGCGTCCATTTCCGGCGCACCCGTGGATTGGTGCACGTTCTCTCCTTCGAGCGGAGCCTCGGTCGATACGCAGTTCAAGGTCAACGTCTCGGCGAACGACTCGTACATGGACCGGAACTGCTCGATCACGCTTGTCTGCGGAGAGAATCGCCGGACGGTCGTGGTGACGCAGAAGCAGAAGGATGCGATTCTGGTGACTCCGGCGAAGGTCGAGATCCCTGCGGAAGGGAGTACGCTCGAGGTTGAGGTTCGTCACAATACGGAATTCAGCTATGCGGTGTCGAAGTCTGCGACGGAATGGATCGTCCCGGTCGAGACGCGGGGGATGACGACGGACAAGATTCGTTTCGAGGTACGGATGAACCCGGATTCCGAACCCCGCCAGGGGGACATCTCTTTCATGTCTGGCGCTGTCGGGGAGACGGTTCATGTCTACCAGGAGGGTCTCGCTCCCTGTATCATCCTGACGCAGAAGGAGTTTTCTGTCGGTGCGGACGGCGGGACCGTGACGGTCGAACTGAAGAGCAACGTGGATTTCGAGTGCAAGGTAACGGAGGGCTCTTCGTGGCTGAAGGAAACTTCAACGCGGAGTACCCTTTCGACCCATACACGCAGCTTCACCGTCGCCGCGAATCCGGACGAAAAGCCTCGGACCGGCAGGATCGTCTTCTCGAACCCGTCGAGCGGCCTCAGCGAGACGGTGACGGTCGTCCAGGACAGGCTGGTAGCCTTTTCCCTGTCTCCGAATCATGTCGAACTGGAGGCGGACGGCGGAGAGTTCGAGGTAGCGGTCACCTCGACGATCGGGTATAAAGTAACGTCGATGCCGGAGTGGATCAAGGAAGTATCGACCCGTGCAACAACAAGCGCGCATACATTCCTTGCCTCAGCGAACCGGGTCGAAGAACCCCGGAGCGGAGTGATCGTCTTCTGCAACGACGAGAATGTTTGCATACCGGTCACCGTCGCCCAGAAACAACGGAATGACGCAATTGACTGGAACAAGGAATTCTATCACCGGTCCCTTTTTATGCGTTTTACGGCAACCTGGTGTCCTGCATGTCCGATTATGTATGGGACTGTGTTGCTTGCCCAGGAACGCTATCCAGACAAACTGATACATGTTGCCCTGCACGGGTATGATAGTGAATTGTACTTTCCCCCTATGTATAAACTTGACAGTCAGTATCATGTAACTGGATATCCCACGGGAATTGTGGACGGAAGGACGGAGATAAGGAATGAAGGGGAAGAAATAGCAGCGCCGAAGACAATTGCCGCCGCAAAAGAAACAGAGTCTTTATTAAAGACGAAAACAGGAGTTTCTGTTCTATCCCATGTCTCTGGGCGTGAAGTTCATATCGATCTGACAGTTTATGCCAAGAAGAGTGGGAAATACAAACTTACGGTGTTAATCCTTGAAGACGGGATCATAGCATCGCAATCCGGCGCCTCGACGTTGATGTTCACTCATAATGATGTCGCCAGGATTGAGGTAAGTGATTTATCCGGAGATAGTTTCTCCATCAGCAAGGACAACAGTTTCAAGGATTTTTCCTATACCGTAACTATCCCCGAAAAGTATGACATGGCAAAAATGAAAACGCTCGTTTATGTTCAGGCAGAGTTTTCCTCCCAAAATAGATATCAATCAAATAATTATGGGAATTACTATGTAGATAATTGCCTGACTGTTCCTTTGGGCGAGTCGTTGAAAGTCCCCATGCTGGGATCCGCTTCCGGCAGTAATAATGAAGGGATTATTCCCGGTAAGGACATTGAATTATAAGGAGGATCGGATATGAATAAGACTGGGCGTTTTCTTTTCTTCTCTTTTTTGATTCTCCTGACCTCTTGCTCCTATTATGAGGTTGATTTCCCCGAAGAGGAAATTCATGAATTGGTTGCCGTCCTTGAGGGTCATGAAGAAACAAGAACCCATCTCTCCGGGCCGGAAGGAGGAATCTACTATCCATGCTGGTCTGGAGATGAGGAGATTGCTGTTTATATTGATGGTTCCCCGATTCCCCAGCGTTTTGCCTTTGTATCTGGAAAAGATGCACGTCAGGGAACCTTTGCGGGTCCTGGTATCGGAGACCAGTATGTCGCACTTTATCCTTTCAGCGCACGAAAGGAGTATGATGATGAAAACCTTACTATTTCTCTTCCTTCTGAGCAATCTTATACCCCCGGGTCCTTCTCTGAAGACGCTTTCCCCATGCTTGCGGTCAGCGGATCCAATACGCTCTCCTTCAAAAACCTTTGTGCTGTATTGAAGGTTTCTTTAACAGGAAAGACAAACGTTTTGTCCGTCAGTTTCACTGCCAATGATCCCTCCCGGTCAGTCTCTGGAGAAGGAACAATCTCGATGAAGGAAGCAGACGATCCCGTTTTGGTAATGGCTGAAAGCAAGTCCCCGTCCGTTCGGTTGGTATGTGAAGGCGTCCCGCTTTCCGATTCTCCTACCGACTTCTTTCTCGTTGTCCCTCCGGGTCCCTATCCGGGAGGATTCACGCTGAAAATCAAGACTCCGGAAGGAAGTATCGTCAAAATTGTGGACCGGGATATTCTTTTCAAGCGTTCTGAAATCAGGGCTATTCCTGCTTTCGAATGCATCGGGGCAGAATTAGATCCAGAGGATCTACCGGAGAACATAATTCTCTATAGGACGGCTTCAGGACGTAAGCTCGGTTTTGAAGAGAACGTGATTGGTGGTGAATGTCGTTCCCTCTCTGACAAATATGAAAACGGGTGGGGAAAAATAGTATGTGACAGTCCTGTAAAAGCAATCAATTATTATTGTTTTGCGGATCGGGACATCACAGAAATAAAGCTTCCTCCTTCCGTGGAGACAATCGGTCAAAGATCCTTCCAAAATGTCCTGTTGGAGGAGTTTGCTGTTCCAGAAGGGATTCGCTCCATCGAATTGGAAGCATTCACCGGGTGTACGCATTTGAAGCGATTCAAGGGGCCATATGTGACAGAAGACGGGAAATCTATTATAATGAATAATGCAATCCTAGCTCATATTGTTGATAATAAGGAAATCTTATCTATCCCCGAAGGGGTTGTCACGGCCAATCCAGGCTCTTTCCTCTATTACGGTGACAGCAGGGAAAAGGTTAGAGGAATTGTTTTCCCGGAAGGGTTTACTCTTATTTCATACAACAACTTTAATTATCTTCCCAATCTGGAATACGTTACCCTTTCTTCCACGAGTCAGCTGCAATGGTCTCATACGTTCGAGTATTGTCCTCGATTGAGGGAGTTCCGTGGAAACAGCAGTTGGATTAAGGGCAACGGAAGATGCCTAGTTGACCTGCAAGGTTATTTAATTGGTTATGCCGGTTTTGGAATCACGGATTTCGTAATTCCGGAAGGAGTTTTATATATATCCGGCTCTGTTTTCAGTGGATATGAATCTCTGTATAGCGTTACTCTCCCGGAATCGATTCTCGATGTTTGGAACCAACCTTTTGAGGGAGCAGACAATCTATCCTTTATTTATGGAAAGTATGCTTCCCCTGATGCCCACTCTGTAGTAATCAATGGGGAGGTTGTCGCCGTAGCCCCTGTTGAAGAGTATGTTTCCCCTCCTGGTGCGACGAAAATCGGCTGGGCCTTGTTCGGGGATCGGGTTAAAAAGATAAAACTGAATGATTGCGTCATGGAAACAGACGCTTATGCTTTCTATTCTGCATCCAATCTTGAGACCCTGATTCTCTCATCTTCGATGAAAGAAATCAGTTATTATTGCTTCAACCCGAATAAAGCCTTGAAGGATGTCTATTTCCGCTCTCCTACACCCCCGGCTTGCGGACCTTTGATGGATGGCTCGGGCCAATTCAGCAACGACTTGGTAGTACATGTTCCGGAAGAGTCTCTGGAGGCTTATCGGAACGCACCTCAGTGGTCATTCTTCGCACCTTATTTCCAGGGTTATATGGTTGATGATCTTCCTCCGTTTGATTCAGACGGGAACGTAGTTACTCTCCAGAAAGCTACGGAAGGCCAGGGCATTGATCTGGTATTGATGGGAGACGCCTTCATCCAGGATCAGATTGAGGACGGAACGTATGGTTCCGTCATGCGGAAGATGTTGAACGCGTTCTTCTCCGTTGAGCCATACCAGAGTTACCGGAATTATTTCAATGTATATCAAGTTGATGTGGTGTCTGAAAGAAAAGGCTATGGGGGTAGAGGACAAAAGCTCGGAACCTGGTTCGGAGAGGGAACGAAAGTCGGCGGCAACGACGCTACCTGTCTGAGCTACGCCCGGAAAGCGGTCGGGAATGACAGGATGGACAATGTTCTGGTCCTTGTTGCGATGGATACGACAGCCTATGCCGGGACTTGTTATATGACGCATTCCTCTGCCTATCAAGGCGATTGGGGAGAGGGACCGTCGGTGGCGTACTTCCCGCTGGGAAAGACTGACGAGATCCTTGCGCAGCTGGTCCATCATGAGGCGGGCGGCCATGGCTTTGCGAAACTGGCGGACGAGTATGGCTATGAATCCCAAGGCGCCGTGACGCAGGAAAAGATAAACGAGACGCACAGCCTGGAGTCTTATGGCTGGTGGAAGAACGTTGATTTCACCTCCGATCCGGCAAAGGTCAAGTGGTCTTATTTCCTGAAGGACGACAGGTACCGGAATGAGGGTCTGGGAGTCTATGAAGGTGGCCTGACCTACTGGACGGGCGTCTGGCGTCCGACGCGAAACAGTATCATGTTGGACAACACGGGCGGATTCAACGCTCCCTCCCGCGAGGCGATATGGTACCGGCTCCACAAGTTGGCCTATGGGAAGAACTGGCAGTACAATTACGAAGATTTCGTGGCCTATGATGCCGTGAACCGGAAGAAGTCGGGATCCGCTCCTTCGCTTGTTCCCCAGGAGCTCCTCCCTCCGCTTGCCGAGCCGGTCGTTATCCATAAGAGCTGGAAAGAATTGTTGAATGATAAGTAATTCTATATGAAGCGTTTAACGGTATTTGTGCTCTTGTCGGTCATGGCATTCGCCTGCACGCCGATACCCCCGGACCTAACCTTTCCGGAGACGGGATCGTCGGGAAGCGCATCGGTCGAGGTCAACTGGGCCTCCGGGACGAATGTGAGCCTTGTTTTTCCGTCATCGGGCGGTACGGCTACCGTTGCGATCAAGGCGACGGGAAACTGGGAGGCGTCCATTTCAGGCGCACCCGTGGACTGGTGCACGTTCTCTCCTTCGAGCGGCGCCTCGGTCGATACGCAGTTGAAAGTCACCGTTTCGGCGAACGATACCTATATGGACCGGAACTGTTCGATTACGCTGGTTTGCGGAGAGAATCGCCGGACGGTCGTCGTGACGCAGAAGCAGCAGGATGCCCTTTTCCTGACCCCGGCCAAGATGGAAGTTCCGGCGGAAGGGGGGACGGTCGAGGTTGAAGTCCGACACAACACGGAGTTCAGTTACGCGGTCTCGAAGTCCGCGACGGAGTGGATCGTTCCGATCGAGACACGGGGGATGACGACGGACAAGGTGAGCTTTGAAGTGCGGATGAACCCGGAGTCTGAGCCCCGTCAGGGGGACATATCTTTCATCTCCGGAACCTCCGGGGAGACGGTCCATGTCTACCAGGAGGGGATGCCCCCCTGTATCATCCTGACGCAGAAGGAGTTCAATGTCGGGTCGGAAGGCGGAACGGTTACGGTCGAACTGAAGAGCAATGTCGACTTCGAATGTAAGATCACGGAGGGTTCCGCATGGCTTGCCGAAGACAAGACACGGAGTACGGTCTCGACTCATACGCGCCGGTTCACGGTCGCGGCGAATCCGGAGGAGAAGCCGCGAACGGCCCGGATCGTATTCTCCAACAAGGAGAACGGTCTCAGCGAGACGGTGACGGTCATGCAGGCAGGGGTCGTTTTCTTCTCCGTAGATCCGAAATCTGTATCCGTCAAGGGAGAAGGCGATACTTTCTCCGTTGCTGTCAATTCTACCCTTGGCTTCGGGGTCTATTCGCTTCCTGAATGGATCGAGGTTTTATTAACCGGGACACGGGCCAATACCGCGGTCCTGTCGTTCCGGGCGGCCCCGAATCCGCACCTTGATTCACGGAGCGGAACCATTCTCATCCGCAATGACGCCGGAACGCAATTTTCCGTTTCTGTCCGTCAGGAAGGTGCTGATACACAATCATTCGACTGGTCCCGGCCCTTCTATCACCGCTCGCTGATCTTCTGCTTTACCGCGGATTGGTGCGGTTACTGTCCGATCATGCATACGTCTCTTGAATATGCCCACGAGCAACTCCCTGACCGGTTCATCAGCATCAACGTCCATGGAAATAGCAGTTCATACAAGTTTTCAGGCTACGATGCCCTGGACGGCCAGTTCGACGTAACCGGATATCCAACCGGCTATATGGACGGTCGCAGAATAATCGCCAATTATTCGGAGACGGCTTATTGGAATTATGTCAAACGGAATCTGGACGAGCAGGAAAGCAACTACCCCTGCGTGACGACAGCCGGAGTAGAATCAACCCTCTCCAACGGCAACGTGTCCGTCAATGTGCTCATGTATTTCAAGGAAGCCGGGGATTATAAGGTGACCGTCTATCTCACGGAAAGCGGGATTATCGGGTATCAGTCCGACCATGTGAACGGGGACCGGAACAATTACCGCCACGACGATGTGGCCCGGATTTCCCTGACAGCTCCGCTGGGGGACAAGATTTCGGTCCCGGCACCCCGGACGGTGCTGGAGCGGAATTACAAAGTGACCGTTCCGGCTCCCTACCGTCCGGAGAACATGCGTGTGTTGGTTTTCATCCAGCGTCCGTTCGGTTCGGCTGTCCGGCTTCAGGACGGGCCGTATGGGGATGACTATGTGGACAATTGCTTCTATACCGAGGTCGGAACATATGTCTCTCCCGCGATCGTTACGGGCGAAGGAGGCGGCAATGAGGGGGTCGTAGACGGAAAACCTGTAATCTGGTAAGTCTATGGAAAAGAAACTGTACTTGCTGATGGCGGTCGTCGCCACGATCTTCTCCTCCTGTATGGAGGAAGTCCTGACGGAGGATTTGTCGGAATGTCAAGCTGTTGTTATTCAGGCTGTTACTGAGTCGAATGGACGGACACGGACCTCCCTCGGCACCGCTTCCGGCGGGGTCTCCCAGGTCCTGTGGACCGCGGAGGACCAGATCGGGGTATATCCGGATGATGCGGAGAAGCCAGCCCTCTTCCGCCTCATTGCCGGGGAAGGGAAATCCAGCGCCGACTTTTCCGGACCGGTTGCCGGCCAACGTTTCAGCGCGGTCTATCCCTATTCGATCGCCGGTAAACGCCAGGGGAGTGGTATTGCTGTCACCCTGCCGGAGCAACAAGCCTATGTGCCCGGATCCTTTGCCCCCGGGGCCTTCCCGATGGCTGCATCCGAAACGGCGGGGGGAACCCTTTCTTTCCGGAACCTCTGTGCTATTCTGAAACTGTCGATTACCGGTCATCAGGCCGTTACCGCCATCGAATTCCTCCCGAATGATCCAGCTGTCAAGGTCAGCGGTCCGGCTACTGTCTCCTTCCCGTCAGGGACGGCGGCCCCTGTTCTTTCCTTCGCATCGGATGCCCTCTCCCGTGTCCTGCTGCAAGTCCCGGGTGTCCTTCTGGATGCGAAGACGGCAACGGATTTTTATCTCGTGCTGCCCGCGCGGACCTACAAAGGTGGATTTACGGTTCGAGTTCATACTTCCGGCGGATCCATGGACAAGGTGTACGGGGCCGATTTTACGATGGATCGTTCTTCCTTGCATGCATCGACGCCTTTCGAACTCCGTCTGGACAAGGGGGTCGAACCGAGTCTCTTCCTCTCTGGAAGCGGGACGATCGAGGACCCTCTGCGGATTGCATCGCTGGGGGATCTTCTCCTGATGGAGTCTGCCGTCAATACCGGAAGCGGCACCGTGCCCACCTCATCCGGTACCGAGGTCCAGGCCCGGACGGCCCACTACCGCCTGACTGCGGATCTGGATCTTAGTCCCCTCTGCGGAAAAGAGCTTGGAAAGCATTGGACGCCGATTGGAGATACGGCGACAGATGACGGGCTTTATTTCGGCGGATCCTTTGACGGCGGCGGCCATGCGATCCGGAATCTCTACATTGACAACCCGAAAGACTATCAGGGACTGTTCGGCTGTATCATATCCCGGGACGGACTGGGCATTGCCAACCTGACGGTCAGCGGATACGTCCATGGAAAATCGAGAGTCGGGCTTTTCGCCGGCCACGGTGATCGTTTCTCGAACTGTATCAGCGAAGGGGAAGTCCTTGCCGACGGGGAAGACCTCGGAGGAATCGCAGGATGGGGAACGACCCTGACCGACTGCGTGAACCGCGCATCCGTCTCCAAGACGCGGGGCATGACATACACGGTGGGTGGCATCGTCGGAAGAAACGAAGGTTATGATTCTCTTCCTTTATGCCGGGGTTGCAGGAATGAAGGGAAAGTCTACTCCCTGGAAGGTTATCAGATTGGAGGAATCGTCGGATTTACGTCCGGGATTGTCGATAACTGCTCCAATTCCGGCGAAGTTTATGGCGGACAGCAGTGCGGAGGCATTGCGGGCTGTCTTTCAGTTTCTGCCGTCGTTGCCAACTGTATCAATACGGGTCCGGTTTCTTCCGGGTACGGATATTCCGGCGGAATCGTCGGTACCCTGATTCTGTATAATCGATGCCGTGTTGTGAATTGTGTATCGGTCAATACGGCTGTGGAGCGTCAGTTCGGGACGGACGGCGCTGCCATCTGCGGGTACAACGGAGGTACGATTGAGCAGTGTTTTGGACTCGCATCCGCCCAAATGGTCGCCTTGAACGCGGAGGGCGGAACCGTGGTTTCCTGCCAGCCTGTTACCTCCGATCAATTCTCGGATGCGGACACGGGCCGTGTCCTGTATCTCTCCTCTGACGGGATTCCCTGCACTTCCGTCTGCCAGGCGCTGAATGCCTGGGCGTATGACAACAGGACCCAAGAAAGGATCTATTCCGGCTGGGGCTATCGGGACGGCTCCCTGTACCTGACCGGAGAACCGGCAGCCAATCCTTCCGGTGGCGGGGACGTGTTCCGGATGATTCCGGATTCGGCGGAGATGGGCCCGGAGGGGGGATCCCTCCCGGTCAGCGTTTATTCGACCATCGGTTACCATCTCTCTTCGGTCCCTTCCTGGGTGTCGGATGCCGGAAAGAAGGCTGTTGATGGGCTGAAGAATGTCTGGGTGCACAACTTCACCGTTTCTCCAAACCCCGGCGGAGAAACCCGTACCGGTGTCATCGTCTTCTGCAATGACAACAATGTCTGCATCCCGGTCACCGTCCTTCAGTATGGAACCAAAGATTTCAACTGGGCGGCATCCTTCGCGCACCAGAGCCTGATCTATCATTTCTCGGCGACCTGGAGCGAGTTCTGTCCTGAAATGACGACGCTACTCGCTGATTGGCAGCAAAAGAACCCCGACCGGTTCCAGCGAGTCGTCTTTCATGCAACCTCCAGTGGACTCGCTTTTCCCGGGTACGGCCCTTTGCAGACAAACTACAGGGCGGACGGCCTCCCGCTTGTCATTCTGGATGGAAGAATCAAAACGAACAATTTTTCCGATTATCTTGCTCTCTCGCGAGAAACGGAAAGCGTACTGGGAACGAAGACCGGCATCGCTATCCGTTCCTCCCTGTCCGGGCGGAAACTTTCCCTGGACCTCGACCTCTACTGTAAGAAGGGAGGCAAGTACAAAGTCGTCGTTCTCCTGCTTGAAGACAAGGTCGTCTATCGGCAGGATGTCGGCTTTTCCGGGAGTGATGCGAATTATGTACACAACGACCTGGCCCGTATGGCGCTGACCGACGTGCTCGGGGATGCGGTAACTGCCTCGGACCGTTCCAAGACTCCGCTTTCCTATTCCGTTGAGATTCCCTCATCCTACAAAATTGACAATATGCGGATTCTGGCCTATGTTTTGATACCCGGAGACTTTGAATACGGCAGTTATGTCGATAATTGCGTTTCTGTCAAGGTCGGCCAATCCTGCGATGTAATATTTGCCAAATTACCATGAAACAATTGTTCTGCAGCCTTTTGATGATCCTGTGCCTCGGAGGTATGCTCCGGGCACAGGACCCGTCGGCCGTCAAGCTCCAGACCCTGGACGGAAAAACGGTTACTCCGGCCACCTGGGCCGACGGCAAGACCCCCTATGTCGTTTCATTCTGGTTCGTGACCTGCAAGTACTGCATCGAGGAGATGGACGCGGTCAGCGAAGTATTCGACGATTGGTATGCGGAGGTCCCGTTCCGGTTCATCGCGGTCAATACGGACGATTCCCGCTCCCTCTCCCGTGCAAGGGCCATGGCCGCCAGCCGGGGATGGGACTCTTTCCAGTTCATCTATGACACCAACCGGGCGCTCGTCCGGGCGATGAACGTCGTGTCCATGCCCCATGTCTTCCTGTACGACAGGAACGGGAAATTGGTCTATACCCATGTCGGATATGCTCCCGGGGATGAACTGCTCCTCCTGAAAGAACTGAAGAAACTGAAATAGTCCTGCGATGCGTATCCTCTCTCCGGCCATCCCCGTATTCATGCTCCTGATTTCTTTCACCGGGCGGGCACAAGGCGTATTGTCCGGAGGGATCGAATCGCAGACCGCCCTGTATCGGGGCGGTTCTTTCGGCTCGAACAATTATCTCAAGCTGGACTATCTGAACGGGCGTTTTTCGGCCGGTATGCAGGTGGAGTATTATCCCGAGCCGCTGCTCGGATATGACCTGAACCTCAAAGGCTTCGGCGTCCCCGGAAAGTACCTGGCCTGGACGGAGGAGAACTGGAGCCTGACGGCCGGGGACTTCTACGACCAGTTCGGGACCGGGGTCATCTTCCGGAGCTGGGAGGACCGGACTCTCGGCTGGAACAACTCAGTCGGGGGAGGGAGGGCGACCTTCCGGACCACCGGCGACCGTCTTTCCGGAAAGATCCTGTACGGGGCTCCCAGGCGGTTCCTGGGCTATGCGCCGCGCCAGGTGGCCGGCGGGGAAGTGACGGTGCGGATCGGCCCCGTTTCGGTCTCGGCAGCCGTCGTGGACCGGATCGAAGAGAGACAATCCGATCTCAGCAGCATGCTCGCCCTCTCCTGGGGAGGCGGCCCTTTCACGCTCTCCGCCGAGTATGTCGGGAAGAAAGGTGGTCACGCCGAAACGGCCGTCCTGGGCTTTGCGGACCGCGGTATTTCCGCATCTATGACCTTCAGAAGGCTCGAGGGGATGCTCGACCGTACCGGGATGAACTATCTTCCCGCGCTTTGCCAGCAGCAGGTCTATATGCTCGCTACCCTCAACCCCTATACGACGTTCGCCGACGGGGAAATCGGCGGTATGGGCGATCTTTTCTATCGGTTCAAGACCTGGAAGTTCCATGTCGGCGGGTCCATGATCTATGCGCTTCCGTCCGCGCTGGTCGGACATGATACCCGCCGGCTCTGCTACCGGGACATCAATATCGATGTCGAGAAGAAATGGAGCCGGAAATTCAAGACGGTCGCTTTCGTCAGCATCCAGGAGAATTCCCCCTCGCACGGCCAGCGGAAAGCGACCAATGCCCAGAACGTCTTCGTCCTGGACGGCCTCTATAAGTTCAATTCCCGCTATTCGCTCCGGGCCCAACTCCAGTACCTCTATTCGGAAGAGCTGACGAAAGACTGGATGGCGGCGATGCTGGAAGCCGGATTCGCTCCGCACTGGAGCGTCCATATCAGCGATATGTACAACCACGGCGATACGCGGGAGCATTATTACGAGGCCGGTGTGACCTATGCCTGGAATGCCCTGCAGGTTGCCCTGAGCTACGGCCACCAGCGGGCCGGATATGTCTGCTCCGGCGGTGTCTGCCGCTGGCAGCCCGAATACACGGGCGGAATCCTCCGCCTTTCCTATAACTTTTAGACAATGAAACGACTGCTGTTGATATCCCTGCTCCTGCTCCCCTTCGGAGGCTGTGTCGGCCAGAAAGACGATCCCGAACCGGTCGTGGATCCCGTCGTGGACCCAGTCGACGGCAGCGCCGATACCGGGACGAGATTCTTCCGCCGGACGCTGGCTTTCGATTTTACGGCGACCTGGTGCCAGTACTGTCCGAATATGGCTGCGGGTCTTGAAACGGCGAAATCCCTGCGCCCGGGGCGGATTGTCAATGTCGCGGTCCATTATGCCGATGAATTCTCTTCCAAAGACGCGGATGACATCGTAAATTCATTCCGGGTATCCGTCTTCCCGACGCTCCTTTTCGACCTGGACGCATCGACGGTCACGTTCGATCCGTCTACGGAACCGATGACGACTTATGTGGACCGTCTCCTGCAGACTGACGCTCCCTGCGGAATCGGATGGACCCTGTCCGAAGCCGGGCTGACTCTGAAAGTCAAGGCTGCGGAAGCGGGGGATTACCGCGTCGCCGCTCTTCTGGTCGAAGACGGGATCGTGACGTCCCAGGTCGGGGCGGGGCAGTATTACACCCAGAACGCAGTCCTCCGGAAGGTCCTGACGGGCAGCTTCCTGGGAGACTCGGTCGGTCATCTTTCCGAGGGGGAGGAAAAGACTCTTGAAGCGGGGAAGGTCCCGGAGGGGGAGCGTCTCCGTATCGTTGCATACATCCTTTCGGAATCCGATGGAACGCTCCGCGCCGTCAATGTTGCTGAAGGAAAATCCGGTGAAGAAAAAGAATACCGATATGAAATTGATTCTTAGATCCATCAGCGCCGCTCTTGTATCAGCGCTTCTGTTCTCCTGCACGGAGCCGATTACCCCGGACCTGACGTTCGATAAACAGGGGGCATCAGGATCCGAGTATGTCGAGATCTCCTTCGATTCAGACAACCGGGCAAATCTCATTTTTCCTTCGACCGGGGGGACGGCCACCCTTCCCTTGCATGCTACGGCCGAATGGACGGCGGACTTCTCCAAACAAAGCTCCGGGGATTGGTTTTCCCTTTCTCCCTCCGGAGGGTCTTCGGGTGATTTCCGCATGTCTGTCAGCGTGCCGGAGAATGGAACCGTGTCAGACCGGGAGTGTACAGTCTTTCTCGTTTGCGGGGAGAAACGGTTGTCCGTCAGTGTTTCGCAGAAACGGAAACTCCCGATCCTCCTCTCTCCGGCCAGGGTCGATGTTCCCCAGGGAGGCGGAAGCGTTTCCGTCAAGATCCGGCCGGGCGTCATCTTTGATTTGGAGATCCGGGAAGGTTCCTCCTGGCTGACCAAGACCTCATCGGGAACTGACGCAGGGAATCAGGTCCTGACATTCGAGGCGGCTCCGAATCCGGATATAACTCCCCGTACCGGTCTGATCGTCCTCACGGACCGGAGAAATGGAAAACCCGAGACCGTTACCGTCAACCAGGAAGCATTTACCCTATTTACGATTGATAAAAATGACATCGCGATCAGCCAGGAAGGGGGAGAGATCCCGGTGACATTCTCTTCTTCCCATCCTTTCCGTATCGAGTCCGCACCCTCCTGGGTCGGTTATTCCGATGAGAGTTTTGAAGCGGGAACCCGGACGGTGACGCTCCGGATCTCCCCGAACCCTTCTCCATCCTCTCGCTACGGGACAGTCTCATTCAAGAGCGGGAGCGGCCTTATGCTTCTATTGGAAATCCGGCAGACATCGAAGGGCGCCGATACATTCGACTGGTCGCATCCCATCCGTCACCGTTCCCTCCTCCTGCGCTTCACGGCTGACTGGTGCCAGTATTGTCCGGTTATGGCTGAATCGGTCGCCTATTCGCTCAAGCAGTATCCGGACCAGTTTATCCCGATCAATATTCACGGTCCCTCCAGTACCTATGAATTCGAGGCGATCAAGCAGCTGGCTGGCCAATTCAATGTGAATTCCTATCCCGATGCCATCGTGGACGGTCGTTTTCAGATCTCCAACTACGGATACGAGTATTTTGCATACTTGCTCGGAAACCATCTGAAGGAGCAGGAGCATCTGTATCCCCCTGTGACATCCATCTCGATAGGCTCATCCATCGAGAACGGCACCCTCACCGTCGACGTTCTCCTCTTTTTCAAGGAGCCCGGCAAGTATAAGTTGGCCGTTTATGTGACCGAGAGCGGAATCATCGGATACCAGGCCGACGCCGAGCGCGGAGCCAGGAATGATTACCAGCATGACCACATCGCGCGGAAGTCGCTGACCGATCCCCTCGGTGAAGAGATAGAGGTGACATCCCCCAGGACCATCCTGGAACGCTCCTTCCGCATGACAATCCCTTCCCAGTACAAGTCTGACAAGTTGATGGTCCTTGTCTATACGCAGCGGCATTTCGGAACGATGGAACGTATCCAGACAGCTCCGTACAGCGATTATTATGTAGACAACAGCGCCTATGTGAAAACCGGGACCTATCTGCCTCCCTACGATTGATTCCCGGCGGAGAATACTTGTTGAAAAAGAGGCAGGCTCTATTCGAGCTTGCCTCCTTTTTCAGTGAACAGTTCATTTTGCAGGACCGAGAAGTCGGTCGTCTCGACCACTTCCAGTTTGCATTTGTACTTTTTCTTCCACTTCGAAACGAAGGAGTTGAACACTCCTCGCTTGAGGTAGGCTCCCAGGATCGGATTGGTCTTGAGGATCAGTGACTTGTATCCCTTTTCATTGACGTAGAAAGCGAGTTTCCGCTCGATTTCCTCGTCGATGACCACGCTGGAGGAAATCTTGCCGGTGCCGTGGCAGACCGGGCAGGTCTCCGTCGTGTCAATTTCCGTTGCGGGCCGGATCCGCTGGCGGGTGATCTGCATCAGCCCGAACTTGGTCAGCGGCAGCACGTTGTGCTTGGCCCTGTCACTTTCCATCAGCTCTTGCATGTATTTGTGGAGGGCGTTCTTGTGGTCGTTGCTTTCCATATCGATGAAATCGACGATCACGATGCCTCCCATGTCCCGGAGCCTGAGTTGACGCGCGATCTCTTCCGCGGCGAGCTTGTTGACCTCGAAGGCGTTGTCTTCCTGGTCGGTCGTCTTGGTGCGGATGCCGCTGTTGACGTCAATCACGTTCAATGCTTCCGTCGACTCGATGACGAGATAGGCGCCCTGTTTCATCGGGACGACCTTGCCGAAGGAACTCTTGAGCTGCCGCGTGACCTCGAAATGGTCGAAGATGGGCTGCTTTTCGTTGTACAGATGGACGATCTTTTCCTGCTCGGGGGAGATCAGGGAAACATATTTCCGCGTCTCCTCGCAAATCTTCGCGTCATTGATGTAAATGTTCGAGAAGGAGTCGTTCAGGAGGTCCCGGAGGACCGTCGTAGTCTTGCTGTACTCGGTAAAGAGCAACTGGACGCCCTTGTTCCGGGCGATCTTTTTCCAGGAGCTTTCCCACTTTTCGATCAGGGACTGGGTCTCTCCGACGAGGACTGCGGCGTTCTTGCCTTCTGCAGCCGTGCGGATGATCGCCCCGTAATTTTTGGGAAGAATGCTCTTTACAAGGGTCTCAAGGCGTTTTTTCTCTTCTTTCGATCCGATTTTCTGGGATATGCTTACCTTCTCCGCGAAGGGAAGCAGTACAATGTTCCGTCCTGCCAATGAAATTTCCGCAGTCAGTCGCGACCCTTTGGTGGAAATCGGCTCCTTTACGATCTGCACGACCACCATCTGTCCCGGTTTGAGCAGGTCCCCGATCTTGCCTTCCTTCGGAACGACGTCCCCCAGCTTGATGCCGGAGTAGAGGTCCTTCAGGTTGGTGTTCTGGTTGCTCTGGCGGACGAACTGGTCGAACGCGTAGAAGTACAGGCCGAGGTCCAGGTAGTGGACAAAAGCCTCTTTCTGGTCTCCGATATCCACAAAGGCAGCATTCAGGGCGGGGAGAAGCTTCTTGACCTTGCCAAGATATACGTCTCCAACCGTAAAGTGGGTTCCCTGGCTGGACTCCTTGTTGTACTCGATCAGCCTGTGGTTCTCCATCAGGGCGATGTGTACTTCGTTCGCAGACACGTCTACGACGAGATCTTTCGTGGGTTTTTCGGACTCCATTTGGAAATTAAACATTTAAGGAACGAAAAACAAAAGGGCCCCCGGAACCTCCGGTCAGCCCTTTTCTTTTAGCAGACTGCTAAAATGGCAGACACGAAGAAATTATTTCTTCTTGTGTCTGTTCTTGCGCAAACGTTTTTTACGTTTGTGCGTAGCCATTTTATGTCTCTTTCTCTTTTTACCGCTAGGCATGGCTTAATGATTTAAAGGATTATTTGGATTCTTTCACAGAAGCGACGAATACCTTGGCGGGTTTGAAAGCGGGGATGTCATGGGCCGGAATGACCAAAGTGGACTTCTGGGTGATGTTCCTCGCCGCTTTCTGGGCACGGTGCTTGATGATAAAGCTACCGAAACCGCGGAGGTATACTGGATTGCCGTTAGAGAGAGAGTCTTTGACGGTCTCCATAAAAGCTTCAACAACTGTCTGAACCTGTGTCTTTTCAATGCCTGTTGCTTTAGCAACTTCATTGACAATCTCTGCCTTTGTCATAGAAATGTAGTTTTTATAATTAATAAAAATTTAGATTTGGCCTTATCGAAGTGCAAAATTAGCCTTATTTTTTTTATAATCAAAATTTTAATTCAAAATAATCCCACCTGGCGTTGGCACGGAGATTGACATATTTATCTCCCGGTTGAATATTCTCCGGATACCTGCCATTTTGTCAGTCCGGATACCCTTATACTTATTTGCATATATGAAAGACCACCAGAATTTGTTTTCCCCATCCGGGGTTGAAGTCAATATCATGCCTGTCGTCCAGGGGGATACCGGGGTCCATTTCGATCCCGCTTCTCTTCCCGACGCCCTTCCGGTGCTTGCTCTCCGGAATGCCGTTATATTCCCGGGGACGATCTATCCGGTCACCATCGGACGCGAGAAGTCCATCCGCCTGATCCGCGATGTGGAGGAGAGGGACGGATTCCTCGGCGCAGTGCCGCAGAACGACATTTCCGTGGAAGAGCCCGTGGAGAAGGACCTGTATCCTTACGGGACCGTCGCCAAGGTGATCAAGACGATCGAGATGCCGGACGGCTCCCTGACCGCGATCCTCCAGGGCCTCAAGAGACTCCAGTGGGAATCCGTGATCCAGTTCGAACCCTATATCGTCGCCCGGGTACGGTATCTGGAAGATACGATGCCCGATATCGACGAGCGCCAGGTCAGCATGATCATGGATACGCTCAAGGAGAAGTCCGGAGCGATCATCAAGGCCTCCTCCTTCGCTCCAAAAGAGGCTGCCCAGGCCCTCCGTTCCATCGACAATTACCAGTTCCTTGTCAATTTCATCGCGACCACGGTCGACGTGGACAATTTCATGGACAAGGTCGACCTCCTGCAGTACGCTGACATGCAGACCCGCGGAATGAAGCTCCTCTCGGTCCTCGAAACCCAGGTCCAGCTCCTGAAAATCAAGCAGGAGATCAACCAGAAGGTCAAGAGCGACATCGACCAGCAGCAGCGAGAGTACTACCTCAACAACCAGCTCCGCACAATCCAGGAGGAACTTGGGATGGACGAGGAGGAGGATTTCCAGAAACTCCGCGCCCGTGCGGCCGAGAAGAAATGGTCCAAGGAGGTCCAGGCCATCTTCGACAAGGAGATGTCCCGGCTCGAGAAATACAACCCGAGTTCCCCGGATTACAGCATCCAGTACAATTACGTCCAGTTCATGCTGGACCTGCCCTGGGGCGAGATGTCCGAGGACAACCTGGACATGAAACACGCCCAGAAGGTCCTGGACGAGGACCATTACGGTCTCGACACGGTCAAGGACCGCATCGTCGAGTATCTCGCCGTCCTGAAACTCAAGGGGAACATGAAGTCCCCGATCCTCTGCCTTTACGGTCCTCCCGGAGTCGGCAAGACCAGCCTCGGGAAATCGGTCGCCCGCGCCCTCGGGCGTAAATACGTTCGCATATCCCTCGGAGGCATGCACGACGAGGCGGAGATCCGCGGCCACCGGAAAACCTATGTGGGAGCCCTTCCGGGGCGGATCCTGAACGGGATCCAGCGGGCAGGTACCTCGAATCCGGTCATCGTCCTCGACGAGATCGACAAACTCTCGAGCGATTTCAAGGGCGACCCGTCGTCGGCCCTTCTCGAAGCCCTCGATCCGGAGCAGAACTCGACCTTCCACGACAATTACCTCGACATCGATTACGATCTCTCCCATGTGCTGTTCATCACGACGGCGAACGGGACATCGACGATCCAGCCGGCCCTCCGCGACCGGATGGAGATGATCAATGTCTCCGGATATCTTGCCGAAGAGAAGATGGAGATTGCCAAGAACTACCTGATTCCCAAGCAGATAGAAGAACACGGACTGAAAAAGTCCAATCTGAAGATCGAGAAGGCCGCCCTTGAGCACATCATTTCGGACTATACCCATGAGTCAGGGGTCCGCGGTCTCGAGAAGCAGATTGCGAAGATCGCCCGCGTGACCGCGAAGAAAATCGCGCTCGAGGAGACGGTGCCTCCAACGGTCAAGAAGGAGATGCTGAAAGAGTATCTCGGGCTTCCGACCGCCTTCCATGACATGCAGAAGGGTAACGAAGCGCCCGGTGTCGTCACGGGCCTGGCCTGGACCGAGATGGGCGGGGAGATCCTCTTCGTCGAAAGTTCGGTCAGTGCCGGGAAAGGCGCCCTGTCCATGACCGGAAACCTCGGAGACGTTATGAAGGAATCGGCCCAGATCGCCTACCAGTATATCAAGGCGCATCCGCAGCTGGCCAGGATCAGCGCCGAGGAATTCGCCTCGAAGGACATCCACGTCCATGTCCCCGAGGGCGCCGTCCCGAAAGACGGGCCTTCCGCGGGCATTACGATGGTCAGTTCGATGATTTCCGCCCTCCGTGGGGAGAAGCTCCGGAGCGGGATCGCGATGACCGGGGAGATGACCCTCCGCGGCCGCGTCCTGCCGGTCGGGGGCATCAAGGAGAAAATCCTCGCCGCCAAGCGTGCCGGGGTCTCCACGATCGTTATTTCGGAAGAAAACAGAAAAGATGTCGAAGATATCAAGGAAATTTACGTAAAAGGTCTTACCTTTGTCTATGTCAAGAATATAGAGGACGTAATCGAGTATATCTTCTGATGGATGTCAAAATAGAACAGAGCTGGAAAAACGCGCTGGCACCGGAATTCGAGAAACCGTATTTCGAGTCGCTGGTGCGTTTCCTGCATGCTGAAAAGGCCGCCGGGAAGGTCATCTATCCTCCCGGAAGAAGCATTTTCCGCGCCTTCGAACTGACTCCGGTCGACGCGGTCAAGGTCGTGATCCTCGGCCAGGATCCTTATCACGGGGCCGGCCAGGCGATGGGCCTGTCCTTTTCCGTTCCGGACGGGATCCAGGCTCCTCCTTCCCTGAAGAATATCTTCAAGGAGATCCAGACCGATCTCGGCATCCCGATGAGCGGCAGTCCCAACCTGGAACCCTGGGCGCGGCAGGGAGTCCTCCTGCTGAACGCTTCGCTGACCGTCCAGGCCGGGCTGGCCAATTCCCACAGCCGGATCGGCTGGCTGGAGTTCACGGACGCCGTGATCCGTTATCTCTCGGAGAACCGGGAGGGGATCGTCTTCCTGCTCTGGGGCAACTCCGCCAGAAGCAAGAAAGCGCTGATCGATCCGTCCAGGCATTATATTCTCGAGGCCGCCCATCCGTCTCCGCTTGCCGGCGGAGCCTTTTTCGGCTGCCGTCATTTTTCCAAGACCAATGAAATCCTGATCCGTCAGGGCAAAACTCCGATCAACTGGCAATTATGAAAACGAAAGCACTGTTTCCGGGGTCTTTCGACCCCTTTACCGCAGGCCATCTGAACATTCTCATGCGTGCCCTTACGATGTTCGACGAAGTTGTCGTCGCCATCGGCATCAACCAGGACAAGCGCAGTTTCTTCGATATGGAAAAAAAGCTGGATATCGTCCGTCAGGCGATCCGGGGCATGAACGGCGTCTCCGTCATCCAGTATGACAACCTGACCGTCGACACCTGCCGCGAACTCGGAATCCGGCATATCGTCCGCGGCGTACGGAACATGATCGATTTCGAAACCGAAAGGTCCATCGCGGATGCGAACCGCCGCCTGGCTCCGGATATCGAGACGATCATCATCCCGACCGCCCAGGAGTTCGCCCATATCTCCTCCTCCGCGGTCCGGGATATCCTCAAGCACCACGGCGACTATTCCGCCTTCATCCCCAAAGGCGTGCAGCTATGATCCGGAGAATCCTGACGGCCGTCCTGCTGGCGCTGTTCCTGCCCCTGTCGCTTTCCGCCCAGCAACTGGACGAGAAGCAGAAGTCAGCCCTCTCGTCCAAGCTGGACGAGTATATCGCCGGCCTCGCCGGGGATCCGGCCGACGTCCAGGACAAGGAGTGCGACTTCATCATTTCGAACTGCACGGATTCCCTGGTCCGTCAGTGGGTGACCCTCTATCTCTTCGACCACTTCCTGAACTCCAAGATCATGGGGGATGATGCCGTCGCGGTCTATCTGGCCGATAACTGGCTCCTCAACGGGAAGGTCTCTTTCAAGAACGAGGTCGACCGGGTCAATGCGAAGATATTCGCCGATTTCAACAGGTCCTCCCTGATCGGGAAGCCGGCCCCGGAGCTTCTTCTGAAGGATCACAATGAGCTGACAGTCAATCCGTTGGAATTATCTGCAGGCAAGTATGCCCTGCTCTATTTCTATGATACAGACTGTTCGACCTGTGCCGTGGAGACGGTCCGCCTGAAGCAGTTCCTCTCCGGGAACGAATTCCCCATGGACGTCTATGCCATCTATACGGCCGACGACGAGGCTTCCTGGGCAAAGTACAGGGCGATGAACCTGAACCTTCCGGGAATCGTCCACCTCTGGGACCCGGAGATGGACTCGGATTTTCCCAGGAAATACGGCATCCTGCAGACTCCCGGCATGTTCCTGGTCGCTCCAGACGGGACCATCCTCGGACGCCGTCTGGATACCGAGGCGCTCTCCCTGCTGATCCGCCGTATTTCCGCTCCGCAGCCTTATGCCTATGGCAGCGAGGCTTCCAAGGCCTTTTTCGATGCGGTTTTCGGGGATGATGCCAATGACTCGGATATCGTGAACATGGCCGGGTACCTTCTGTCGAAATCCCGGAAAGAGGATTCCGAGGAGGAGTTCCGCCATACGGCAGGCGATCTGCTGTATTATCTGACTTCCCGTCGCGGGGAGGCCTACCGGCAGGCGTCGCAGATGCTGATCGAAAAGTTCATCCGTCCCTTCGGGGCCGATGCGGAAGTGGCCGCACTGGCCGATTTTACCTATGATCTTCTCTCCCGGACACCTGTTGGTTCGGTGCTTCCCGCGCTTACCCTGCACGGTTCGCTGCGCTCCCGTCCCGGTCTGTTCTGTAAGGGGATCCGTACAGGGGCTATGGACCTGTCCTCCCTGGGGAAGGGGACCCTTTATCTGGTTTTCCATACGGCCGGCTGCGGAAACTGCGGGGAGACTCTTTCCGCCGTTGAACGCCGCCTGAAAGAAGGAACGGACAAGAAAGCAAGGTATCTACTCATAGATATGGATGAATTGTTCTCCTCCTATCCCGAAGAGGCGAAGGCTGCGATGGATGCCTTCGACCTCTCCGTCCTTCCGTTTGTGCTGGAGGCGCGGGACGGGAAGGTGGTCCGCCGTTATGTCGATCTCTGATTTCTACTACAGATGGCAAAAAGAAAGCAAATACCGGGAGTGGATCCGGCGTTCCTGGAAAAGCAGAAGGCTTCGCTCCTGCGGAAGAACCGTCAGGTGATCTACTTCAATGACAGGGAAATGGAAGCGGTCGAGGCTTATTGCTCCCTGTTCAACGTCAAGGCGCGCGCCACCCTTTTCAGGGAGGCGATCATGGACAAGATTCTTTCGGGGTTGGATGAGAATCATCCGACACTCTTTTGACGGGGGAATAGGATTCCCCCCGAACCCCCTGCGGCCATAATCCCCTTTTCGGGTTATTTGCGGACGACGATCCGTTCGATGCGGCGCGGAACGGAAGCCATGATTTCATAAGGAATCGTGCCCAGGAAGTCGGCGATTTCCGTGACAGTGGGGTCATCCCCGAAAATCGTGACCGTATCCCCGACCTTGGCCGGGACTCCGGTTACGTCCAGCATGCACATATCCATACAGATATTCCCGATCGTCGGTACGCGGCAGCCGTTCAGCGAGAAGGAAAAACGGCCCCGTCCGAGCCGACGGTCGATTCCGTCGGCGTATCCGACGGGGATGGTCGCGATGGTCGTTCCGGAAGGGGCGGCATGGCCGAAGCGGCCGTAACCGACCGTGTCTTCCGGCGAAAGCGTCTTGATCTGGAGGACCTTGCATTTGAAGGCGGCGACGGGGGAGAGGCGGACGCCGGGGAGGGCGCTGATCCCGTAGATGCCGACCCCCAGCCGGACCATATCGTATTGGTACTGAGGGAAACGTTCGATTCCGGCGGAGTTGAGGATATGCCGCATCGGCAGGTAGCCGAGGCTGCGGATGATGGTCTCGGAATTATCCTGGAACATGCGGATCTGGCCGAGCGTGAACTCATCTTGGGTCGGGTCTTCCGCTACGCAGAGGTGGGAGAAGATCGACTTGACCCGGACCTCGGGCATCTCCGCGAGGGCTGCCGTCAGTCCTTCTAGTTCACCGGTAGAAAAGCCCAGACGGTGCATACCCGTATCGAGCTTGATATGGATGGGATAATTCTCGATCCGGAGTTTCCGGAGGCTTTCGGCGAACTTCTTCAGGGAGAAGACATTCGGGATACTCGGCTCCAGGCGGTACTGGATGATCTCATCATAGAAATCGTTGCCGGCAGTCAGGACGAGGATCGGCGTGGAGATACCTGCCTTGCGGAGTTCGATGCCTTCCACGGGATAGGCGACGGCGAAATAGTCGACCCCGGCCCCCCGGAGCATGGACGCGAACTCGACGGCACCGTGACCGTACGCATTCGCCTTGACCAGCACCAGCATTTTCGTTCCGGGTTCCACCCGGGATCGGAAGTACCGGTAATTGTCGATACAGTTCCGCAGGCGGAGCTCCAGTCTTGAAAAGTCGTCTTCCTTGTGCATCCTCACTTAATAATGAACAAATTTACAATTAAAATGTGAGAATATTTTCAAGATTGTCTTATTTTTGTGAAAAGGTGAAAAAAATGAACTGGATATGAGTACAGGAATGATTTGGTTTTTGACGATTGTCGTCATGGTTCTCAGCATGATCGTCCAGTCTGTCCTGAAGAACCGTTTTGCAAAGTATTCCGAGGTCCCGGTTTCCCTGACCGGTGCGGAGGTCGCGAAAATCATGCTGCAGGCCCATGGCATCCATGATGTTCAGATCATGTCCGTCGACGGCTCACTGACGGACCATTACAACCCACAGACGAAGACTGTGAATCTCAGCAAGGACGTCTATTACGGTCGTTCCGTGGCCGCCGCCGCCGTAGCGGCGCACGAATGCGGCCACGTCGTCCAGCACGCGACGGGCTATGTCCCCCTCAAGATGCGTACAGCCCTCGTCCCGGTCGTCAGTTTCGCCTCGAACATCATTTCCTGGGTCCTGCTCGGAGGTCTCCTGTTCTATCAGATATTCCCGTCTCTGCTTTGGATCGCCATCGCCCTTTTCGCCATCACGACCCTGTTCAGTTTCATGACGCTTCCGGTCGAAATCAATGCGAGCGCCCGGGCTGTGAAATGGCTGGAGGGAGCAGGAGTCGTCAATTATGAAACCAAGCCGATGGCGGTAGACGCCCTGAAATGGGCTGCCTACACCTATGTTATCGCCGCCCTCGGATCGCTGGCGACGCTGCTGTACTATCTTTCGCTTGTTACCCGGCGCAATTAGAGCATCAGGCCGGCTTTGACCTTGGCCGCGGCCTCTTCTCCCTTGAGATAGGCGAGGATGTGAAGTCCGAAGTTGACGGCGTGCCCTGCACCCCGTCCCGTTATCATGCGCCCGTCGATGACGACGCTCTCCGGTGTATAGACGGCACCCTTGGCGATCATCGGAGCCTCGAATCCGTCAAAGCAGGTGAATGCCAGGCCGCTGACGGAACTCAGCTGGGAGAGGACGAGACCCGGAGCCGCGCAGATGGCCGCGACGGTTCCGCCCATGACATAGTGGTTCTTCATGATCCGCATCAGTTCCTCCGTTCCGGCAAGGTTGCGGGAGCCAGGCATGCCTCCGGGGAAGATCAGAACGTCTTCGCGGGACGCTTCGTCGCTGGCGTTCGCTAGGAACTCGTCAAAGGTCAGGTCGGTGTAGACGGTGACTCCATGGGATGAGGTTACGACGGGATCGTCGGTAATGGAAACGGTATTGACGTCGAGTCCGCCGCGGCGGAGGATGTCGAGGGTGGCGAGACCTTCCATGTCTTCGAATCCCTCGGCGAGAAAAATGTAGATTCCTTTCATGGTGGTTGAGATACCAGGATTCGAACCTGGACTAAGGGAACCAAAATCCCTGGTGCTGCCATTACACCATATCTCAATATCTACGGGGGAATAGGATTCCCCCGAACCCCCTGCGGCCATAACCCCCTTTCCGACTTTCGTATTGAAAGTCCCGGGGTCGGCCGGTCGCCTGCAAAGTTACGGACATTTTTGGATATATCAAACGGATTCGATCCGCTCCTGATTTGGATTGCGGGACATCCCTCTCCGAAACCGCCTCCCGCAAGAGTGGAGGTTAACTGAACGGAAGGAACAGACAGGTATCTCATTACCAAGTTTATGACCTGAACCGTAGGAGTTCTCAGCGCTTTTTAGTAGATTTGCTCAAGAGATGAATATTTCGAAATACTCCCGATGATACGATCCCTTCTTTTCGCCTTGTTCTGGATGGCCGCCGCATTCCTCCCGGCTTCCGGGAAGCCTGCCGAGACCGATCCGAACGCAAATCCCGAGGCTGTGGTGACGGCCGGCAAAGCCCGTTTTACGGTGCTGACACCCCGGCTCGTCCGGATGGAATGGTCCGAAGACAGCCGCTTTGAAGACCGCGCCAGCCTGGCGGTCCTGAACCGCAATCTCGAAGTTCCCCGTTTCTCCGTGACCCGCGAAGAGGAGACCCTTCTTATCGCGACTGACAGCCTCACGCTTCGCTATATAGGCCGGGATCCTTTCTCGGATAAGAACCTGAGCGTGTCTTTCCGGATGAACGGGAAAGTAAAGGAGTGGCGTCCCGGAATGGACGATTCCGCGAACCTGATGGGCACGGCACGGACCTTGGACGGGTTTGACGGGACAAATGAGCCCAGGAACTTCGATAAGGGAATCCTGTCCCGGGACGGATGGGCCCTCGTGGACGAGAGTGCCAAATGCGTATTCGAAGAGGTGGATGCGGATTGGGGGACGTGGGTCAAGCCTCGCGATCCGGGACTCCGGATCGATTGGTATGTGTTTACATACGGCCATGATTACAAGGCCGCCCTCGGCGACTTCGTCCGGATAGCAGGCCGGATCCCCATGCCTCCGAAATATGCGTTCGGCTATTGGTGGACCCGTTTCTGGCAGTATTCCGATTTCGAGTTCCTTGAACTTGCCCATACGATCCGGGACCTGAATATTCCGGCGGATGTCATGATTCTGGACATGGACTGGCACGAGCGGTACGGACTGAGGAAATTCAATACCCCGAAAGATTTGTTTGACGCCAAGGACGGATGGACGGGATACGACTGGCAGGAGCAGCTCTTCCCGGCGCCTGAAGTTTTGCTGGAAGAGCTCCATGACATGCATTTCAAGACTTCCCTGAATCTCCATCTCTGCCAGGGAATCAATCCCCGGGAAAGCCGTTACAATGCGTTTGTCCGGGATTATCTGGCAAGGACGGATGAGTATGACGGCCCTGAGAACTATGTTTTCGGGGAAGGAGGATACCGCTATCAGGGCTATAAAAAAAAGGTTGGCAAGGCCGGTGACAAGGCTCCGGTCCCGTACCGGCTCAGCCAGCAGGCCTGGGCGGACAGTTATTTCGACATCATCCTCCACCCGATCCAGCGCCAGGGCATCGATTTCTGGTGGTTGGATTGGCAGCAATGGCTCGATAGCAGATACGTTCCCGGACTGAACAATACTTTCTGGCATAACCACGTCTTTTTCCACGACATGGTCCGCCAGACAGCACATCTGGGCAAGAAGGCGCCGAGAGCTATGATCTATCACCGCTGGGGCGGACTCGGCAGCCACCGGTATCCGGTCGGTTTTTCCGGAGATACCAAGGATGAATGGGAAGTCCTCGATTACCAGCCCTATTTCACCAGCACTGCATCCAATGTCTGTTTCGGCTATTGGGGCCACGATCTCGGCGGACTCGTCCCCGGGAAGCGGGGCAAACACCGGACAGACCCGGAAATGTATACCCGTTGGCTGCAGTACGGCGTTTTTTCCCCGATCTTCCGGACACACTGGAACAAGAGCGAAGTGACGGAAAAGAGGTTCTGGATGCATCCGGACCATTTCCCGATGATGAAAGACGCCGTCCGCCTCCGCTATACCCTCAGCCCCTATGTCTACAACGCAGCCCGGCAGGCCTATGATACCGGTATCTGTATCTGCCGCCCGCTGTATTACGATGCGCCGGAAGAGGAAAGGTCGTATACATATTCCTATGAGTATTTCTTCGGGGACGATATCCTCTCCACCTGCATCTCGATGCCCGTCGACAGCCTGACCTCCCTCGCCTCCAAGGATCTCTGGTTCCCGGAGGGATCGGACTGGTACGGGATGGAAACCGGGGAAATCTATCCGGGAGGGACTTCCGGGACCCATTATTTCACCATTTCAGAGATTCCCTGGTATGTCAGGACCGGGTCCATCCTTCCCCTAGCCTCGGAGCGGATCATGAATCTGCAGGAAGCGAGCAATGAACTTCATCTCCTTGTCATTCCCGGAGACGGCGAGACGGAAATCTCTTACTATGAGGACGATGGAAATAGTCAGGCCTATGATACGGATTATGCGACTACCCGGATCGTGAAATGGAGCAATCCCCGGGAGGCCGGCATTACCATCCATCCCCGCAAGGGAAAATATGAGGGAATGGATCCCCTGAGGAGACTGACCGTCACTTTCGAGGGCGTCTATCCGCCGGAGGAGGTATTCCTGGATGGAAAAAAGGTCCCCTATACCCGTCGTCATAAGGATGGGAACAAGGCGGAATGGACCTACGACGGGGCGGACCTGGCCTGGACCCTGTTCATCCCGGAAACGAAGGCGTCCCGGACCGTGACCATCCGCTGTCGGTATCCGGAGGCGACCGTCGGAAAGGAATCCCTCCTGCGGGGCAAGAAGGGCCGGATGCGCCGGATCCGGGAGTTTACGGACGAGACGAAGCGGGTCTACTGCCAGTATGACGACCCCTTCCAGGTCCAGCCCAAGGCGTTCCTGGATATCTCCCAGTGCGCCAGTTACATCACCGAGGATCCTGTCCATACCGAAGCATATCTGAAGGCATTCGACCCGGACGCGATGATAGAATCGATCCGGGCCAACGACCGCCTGCCGGCCTGGTTCAAGGAGAGGACGGAAGCAATGGGGAAACTATATTGATATTCAGAGATTTAAAGAACAGCCTTCCTGTCGGGACCATCGCGGAAGAGGTCAACCGCTCCCTTTCGGAGCGGTCCCGTCTTATCGTAACGGCTCCTCCCGGATCCGGGAAATCGACCCTGCTTCCGCTGACGATCCTGGAAGGATTCGCGGTAGGCGGGAAGATCCTGATGCTGGAACCCAGGCGCCTCGCCGCCCGGCAGATCGCAGTCCGGATGGCCTCGATGTTGGGAGAAGAAGTGGGAGAGACCGTCGGATACCGGATCAGGTTCGAAACCCGCGTCTCCCGGAAGACCCGGATCGAAGTATTGACGGAAGGAATCCTGACCAGGATGCTGATCGGGGATCCGGGACTGGAAGGGGTCTCGGCCGTCCTTTTCGATGAATTCCACGAAAGGTCGCTCCAGAGCGATACGGCTTTCGCACTCGTTCGCGAGGCGCAGTCGCTGCTCCGGCCGGATCTCAGGATCGTCGTCCTGTCGGCGACGCTTGATACGGTGTCGCTCTGCAAGACCCTGGACGCCCCGCTGATTTCTTGTGAAGGGAGGATGTTCCCGGTTGAAATCCGGCGCGGCGGAGAAGAGGCGGATCCCGGGAACGTGGCGGAAGTGACCTCTCGGGCGGTTTTGAAAGTCCATCGTGAGGAGGAAGGGGATATCCTGGCCTTTCTCCCCGGGGAAGGGGAAATCCGCCGTTGTATGGACTTTCTCGGAGATTCCCTGGGACCCGGAACGAGCCTCCATCCGCTCTACGGCATGCTCCCGTTCGCCCGGCAGCAGGAGGCGATGGCACCGTCCCGTCCCGGGGAGAGAAAAGTAGTCCTCGCGACCCCGATCGCGGAAACATCCCTGACCATCGAAGGGGTCCGGATCATCGTCGATGCCGGGCTCTGCCGACGTCCGTTCTTCGATCCTTCGAGCGGGCTCATGCGGATGGACACGGTCCGGATCAGCGCCGATATGGCCGCCCAGCGTGCCGGGCGTGCCGGAAGACTGGCCCCAGGTGTCTGTTACCGTCTCTACAGCGCCGCTACCGAAGCCCGGATGGCGGCGAACCGGAAGCCGGAGATCCTGGAAGCGGATTTTGCACCGATCCGTCTGGACATCGCCGCCTGGGGAGAATCTCGCCCGGAAAGACTGCCCTGGCTAACCCCTCCTCCGAACGAACGGCTCTTCCAGTCAAAAGATCTTTTGATGGACCTGGAAGCAATTGATACCGAGGGTAATATAACACAGTTCGGGAAACGGCTCGCCGATTTTCCAAGCCATCCCAGGCTTGCCAGGATGCTCCTGACGGCCGGTTCTCCCGAGGCCTGCAGTCTTGCCGCCGACCTCGCCGCTCTCCTGGAAGATCGGGATCCCATACCGGAAGAGACCCGTTCCGGCCTGGATATCCGGATCGACCGGCTCCGGTCCGGAAAGCATGAAGGAGGGTACCGTCTCAATCAGGCGGCCGCACAATACCGGAAACTGGTCGGGGCGGAACCATCCCGGGGAAAAGCGGATCCCTACGAAATCGGCGCCCTTGTCGCGGCAGCTTATCCCGAGCGGATCGGGCGAGCCTGGAAAGCCGTCCCCGGGGAGTTCCAGCTGTCCGGCGGGCAGATTGTCGCCCTGCCGCCGGGTGACGACCTCAGCGGAGCCGAATGGATCGCTGCTTCTTCTGTTTCTCTCCGCGAAAACGGAGTGGGAAAAGTCTTTCTGGCAGCTCCGGTCGATCCTTCCGATCTCCGGCCGTTCACCCGCCGTCGGGAGGTCTTTTTCTGGGATTCGGCGAAAGGCGAAGCGGTGGCGAGGAAAGAAACCCGGATCGGGGCCATCCTGGTCCGTTCGGAACCCATCTCCGGGCCCGACGTGGCGGACCGGCTGACCGGGGTAGTCGCAGAGGCTGCGGTCAAGGAGGGACGGTCCATGTTTACCTTCTCCGATGCGGTGAAAAACCTTCAGGAACGGATTGCTGTGGCGGCTTCATGGCACCCGGAGCTCTCTTTTCCGGACGTTTCGACGGAAGCCCTTCTCGCGGCGGCTCCGGACTGGGTCCCGCAGTATGCCGAAGGGATGCGTAGCGTTGCTGAACTGCGGAAAATCGATCTCTGCGGGGTTGTGAGGGGCCTTCTCTCCTATCCGCAGTGGCAGGCCCTGGAGCGGATCGCCCCGTCCCATCTGACCGTCCCGACCGGCAGCCGTATTCCCGTCGAGTATCGTCCGGGCGCGGACAAACCCGTTCTCCGGGTCCGCCTGCAGGAGTGTTTTTCCCTGTCGGATACGCCACGGGTCGACGAAGGCCGGCGACCCGTCCTGATGGAACTGCTCTCACCCGGATTCAAGCCGGTCCAGACCACAAGTGACCTTCGGAGTTTCTGGACCGGAGCCTATTTTGAAGTGCGGAAGGAACTGAAACGGCGTTATCCCAAACACGCCTGGCCCGACAATCCGATGGAGTGCGAGCCCGTCAGGGGAGCGGTCCGGAAGAAGACTTGACCGGAAGAGATTATTTCCGGTCCGAAAGCAGGTGGATCACCGCCGCCGATACGAGGATCTGGGAAAGATAGAAGGTCGGAAGCATCATGGCGTACCCGGTCTGGATGCCCATGAAATCGTGCAGGGAAATCAGGAAATCGGAGAAAAGGAGGGATGAAATGCCCGTGATGACGAGGATTTTCGCGGTCTTGTCCATTGTCGGGCCGTACGGCATGGCCGCAGCGCAGGAGACGGAGAGACAGGAAATCAGGATATAGAGCAGAACGGCGATGCGGATTCCGTTATTTGAGATCGAAGGGACCAGCATCCAGATAAAGTAGGCCAGGAAGATGACGGTCAGCACGGAGAGCAGGATTCCGTTCACGCGCCCTTTCCTGAGGGTGTAGCAGATATAGAAGATATGCGCAATGAAGTAGAAGGCCACCCCGGCGATGAAAAGGGGAGCCCGTCCCTGGTCATAGTACAGGAACATGTCCCCGACGATCGAGAACGCGAAGGCGAGCGGGACGAAAAGATATTTCCGGAGGCTTCCTTCCGGTGCCTTGCGGAGGATCAGCTGGAGGACGAATACGAGGAGGAAGGCGATGATCGACCAGCGGAACCAGTAGATTCCCGTGCAGGCGTAAAGGACATAGAGGATGACGGCGACCGCAAGGGGCCAGTATTTGGTTATCGGTTTCATGGTCTTTTGGATTTGAAGAAGGATGTCATGAGGGCCGCGCATTCGTCGGCGAGGATTCCGGAGGTGACTTCGGTCCGGGGATGGAGCAGGGAAGGGGAGAAGAGGGAATGGCCTCGTTTCGGGTCCGGCGCGCCGTAGACGATCCGGCCGATCTGGGACCAATTCAAGGCGCCGGCGCACATCGGGCAGGGCTCGACGGTCACATATAAGGTGCAGTCGTTGAGGTACTTCCCTCCGATCGCCTCGGTGGCCGTCGTAATGGCAATCATCTCCGCGTGGGCCGTGGCGTCGTGGAGCGTCTCGGTCATGTTGTGTCCGCGGCCGATGATCCGGCCCCGTCCGACGATGACGGCCCCGATCGGAATTTCACCCGCTTCTGAGGCTTTCATCGCTTCCCGGAGAGCTTCCCGCATGTATTTCTCATCCGTTTCCATCATCCGCTAAGGTACACAAAAAAAGCAGACCCTCCAAGAGCCTGCATCAATTTCATCGCCTTGACGGGGACTACCAGCGGTCTTCGTCAGATACGGAAAGTTTCTTGCGGCAGTGACGACGGCGTGCGGAAAGGACGCGGCGGCCGTTGGCAGTAGCCATTCTCTCACGGAATCCGTGCTTGTTGACCCTCTTGCGGCGGGACGGTTGGAATGTTCTTTTCATGATATCTGTTTTTTATATTATTACCTTGGATAGCCTAAAATCCACAATAGGATTGCAAAGGTAGTCTTTTTCCCCCAATCCGCCAAATATTTTTTCTGATTTTTCTCTCGGTCGGGGTTTTGGCGGATTCGTGCGCGGGATTGCGAATAATTTCCTATATTTGTATTTATCGTAATTCTGAAACATAGATTGAAAATGATGAAACTGCGTTCCCTTCTACCCCTCGCCGGTGCGATGCTCCTGATCGCCGCCTGTTCCTCCCCGAAAGTCACCCCTGCGATTCCGATGGACAAAGACATCGAAGCACGTGTCGGAAAAGTCCTCAAAGGGATGTCACTTGAAGAAAAGGCCGGCCAGATGGTCCAGCTGAACATCAGCCTTCTGGAAGATAAATCCCGTGAAGCCCTCGATCCCGCCAAACTGGACCGGATTATCGGTGAATACAAGGTCGGGTCGATCCTCAATGTCATGCACGACAGGGCCCATTCCCGGGCCGAAACGGCGGAAATGGTCCGTCAGATCCAGGAAAAGTCCATGGAAGCGATCGGAATCCCCTGCATTTACGGTCTTGACATGATCCATGGCGCCAGCTATCTCTCCGACGCAACCCTTTTCCCGCAGGAGATCAACCTGGCCGCTACCTTCGATCCGCGCCATGCAGAGGCGATGGGCCGGATTACGGCCTATGAGACCCGTGCCGCTATGGTCCCCTGGGTGTTCTCTCCGGTAATGGACCTTGGACGGGATCCCCGCTGGCCGCGCCACTGGGAGAGCTGGGGAGAGGATCCCTACTTGTCCACGGTGATGGCCGTCGCGGAGACCCGGGCGATCCAGGGAGACGATCCGAACCATATCGACCTTGAACATACCGCCGTCAGCATCAAGCATTTCATGGCTTACGGCGTTCCCTATACAGGGAAGGACCGCACTCCCGCCTATGTCCCGGAGAATGACCTGCGGGAGAAGTTCTTCGCCCCGTTCCTCGGCTGTTTCCGGGCAGGAGCCCTGACCGCGATGATCAATTCCGCATCGATCAACGGCGTTCCTACCCACGCCAACGGAACCCTTCTCAACGGATGGATCAAGGAGCAGCTCGGATGGGACGGAATGCTGGTTACGGACTGGGCCGATATCGACAACCTTTATGTACGCGACCACGTGGCCGCCGACAAGCGCGAAGCCGTGAAGATCGGGATCAATGCCGGAATCGACATGATCATGGATCCCTATGATCCGGAATGCTGCAACGTCATCGCCGACCTCGCCCGAAGCGGGGAAATCCCCATGTCCCGCATCGACGATGCCGTCCGGAGGATCCTGAGGCTGAAGTTCCGTCTCGGCCTTTTCGACGATCCCGTCTGGGATGTAACGGGTTACGACAAATTCGCCTCTCCCGAATCCGCCCGCGCCTCCTATGAGGCCGCCCTGGAATCGGAAGTCCTTCTCAAGAACGAGGGCGTGCTTCCCATTCCGGAGGGGAAACGTATCCTCGTGACCGGGCCTAACGCCAACAGCATGCGGACGCTCAACGGCGGATGGTCTTATACCTGGCAGGGGAACGCGGACGCTTTCGTCCCCCAGTACAATACCATCTTCGAGGCCTTGCAGGAGAAATTCGGCGCGAAGAACGTCATTCTCGAACCCGGTGTCATGTATGACATCACCACCCGGGACTGGCGGAAAGAGAATGCCACCCAGATCGGGAAGGCCGTTGCAGCCGCCTCGAGGGCGGATATCATCATCGCCTGCATCGGAGAAAACACGTACTGCGAGTCTCCCGGCAATATGGATGACCTGAATCTCTCCCAGAACCAGAAGGACCTCGTCAAGGCCCTGGCCCGTACCGGAAAGCCGCTCGTCCTGGTGCTCAATGAGGGAAGGCCGCGGATCATCGGGGACATCGAACCCCTCGCCAAGGCCGTCGTGGACGTCATGCTTCCCGGCAATTTCGGGGGAGATGCCCTGGCCGCCCTCCTGTCTGGAGAGGAGAATTTCAGCGGAAAACTGCCTTTTACCTATTCCAAACATATTAACTCCCTGCATACCTATGACTACAAGGTCTCCGAGCACAGGGAGGTCATGGACGGCGCCTACAATTATGACGCGATCATGGATGTCCAGTGGCCTTTCGGTTACGGGCTCAGCTATACGACTTTTGCATATTCCGATTTCAAATGCCTGACGGAAGGGGACTTCAATCCGGGCGACGAAATCCGTTTCGAAGTGACCGTCACCAATACCGGTACGGTGGCCGGCAAGGAATCCGTCCTCCTGTATTCGAGCGATATGGTCGCCAGCCTGATTCCCGAGGTCAAGCGCCTCCGTGCCTTCTCCAAGGTCGATCTCAAGCCGGGCGAAAGCAAGACGGTTTCCTTCTGCATCCCGGCTTCCGACCTCGCATTCGTCGGGGTGGACGGCCGCTGGATCCTCGAGGAGGGCGATTTCCGCTTCAGCTGCGGAACCTGCTTCCTGACGCGCAGGTGCGCCGGAACGAAGGTCTGGGATACTCCGAATATCTAGAATAACCACTAAACCATAACACGAATGAACATGAAAAAAACCTTGTCGGTCGCCTGCGCCCTGCTGGCCTGCCTTGCGGTGCATGCCGAGAAACTTGAAGACTGGCAGAATCCCGCCGTCTTCGAAATCGACCGCATGCCCATGCATGCCACCTTCGTGACCGACCAGCAGCAGACGCTGAATCTCAACGGAACCTGGAAGTTTTTCTTCAACGAATCGCCTGAAAGCCGGTTGACAGGTTTCGAGAATCCCTCCTTCGATGATTCCCAGTGGCGGGAAATCCCCGTTCCGGGGCATTGGGAGCTCTACGGGTTCTGCGATCCGATCTATGTCAACGTCGGCTATGCCTGGCGCGGCCATTACAAGAACAACCCTCCCATCCCTCCGACCGAGCACAATTACGTCGGCCAGTACCGGAAGGCCTTTTCGGTCGACAAGTCCTGGATCGGGAAGCAGATCTGCCTGAATATCGGGTCCGCAACCTCGAACGTACGGGTCTGGGTCAACGGAAAGATGGTCGGATACAGCCAGGACAGCAAGCTGGAAGCCCGTTTCGACCTGACGAAATATGTCAAGGCGGGGGAGAATCTCCTTGCCCTGGAGATCTTCCGCTGGTGCGACGGCACCTACCTCGAGGATCAGGATTTCTGGCGTCTCAGCGGTATCGCCCGCGGCGTCGAGGTCTATACCCGTGAACCCGCCCGCCTGGAGGATGTCCATGTGCGGGGCGAAATGGACGGGAGCTTCGAAACCCTTTTCGAAGTGACCTCCGGCATCACATCCGTGGAATACAGCATCCTCGACGCGAATGGGAACGCCGTTGCTTCCGGAGCCGTTCCGGTCAAGGGCGTGAAAGAGAAGTCCGAGTCCGGAAATCCGGTCCTGCGCGCTTCCGGCATCGTTCCTGATCCTATGCTCTGGTCCGCCGAGACCCCGAACCTCTATACCCTTTCCGTCAAGGCATACGGAAAAAAAGGACTCGCCGAGAGCACGAAGGTCGATTTCGGTTTCCGGACGGTCACGATCGAGAACGTCCAGCTCAAGGTCAACGGAAAACCTGTCCTTATCAAAGGTGCGGACCGGCATGAACTCGATCCCTACAAGGGATACGTCGTGTCGGAAGCCGATATGATCCGGGATATCAGGATCATGAAGGAGCTTAACATCAACGCTGTACGTACCTGCCATTATCCTGATGACCCGCGCTGGCTCGCGCTCTGCGACAAGTACGGCATCTATGTCGTCGACGAAGGGAACATCGAATCCCACGGCATGGGCTACAAAGACGGGGAAACCCTGGCGCAGGATCCGCAGTTCCTCCAGGCCCATCTGGCCAGGGACCGCCGGATGGTCCGCCGGGACTACAACCACCCCTCCGTCATCATCTGGAGCCTCGGAAACGAGGCCGGCAACGGGGAGAATTTCTATGAGTGCTACAGGTGGATCAAGTCTTACGATCCTTCCCGTCCGATCCATTATGAAAGGGCTAAAAACGATTGGAATTCGGATATCTACTGTCCGATGTACGAGACGCCCGATGCGAATGTCAGATATCTCAAGAATGCGGAAAAGCCCCTCATCCAGTGCGAATATGCCCATGCTATGGGCAATTCGATGGGCAATTTCAAGGAGTACTGGGACCTGATCCGCAAATACCCTTCTTATCAGGGCGGTTTCATCTGGGACTTCCAGGACCAGGCGCTGGTATGGCCCTCCACCAAGTTCGGGACCGACCATATCTTCGCGTTCGGCGGTGATTTCAACGCCTACGACGCCTCCGACGGCTCTTTCAACTGCAACGGTGTGATCACGGCGGACCGTACCCTCCATCCGCACGCCTACGAGGTGCGCTACCAGTATCGGAATATCCTCACCTCGTCCGGAAGGACCCCTTCGGAGATCGAGATCTACAATGAGCATTTCTTCACCGACCTTTCCGGTTTCCGGCTCCTCTGGGATGTCGAGAAGGACGGCGTGAAAGTTCTTTCGGGCGTGGTCGAAGACCTGAAAGCCGGTCCCCAGCAGCGTACCCGGGTCAATCTCGGATTCGCCCTTCCGGAGGACGGCAGCGTCGTCACGCTGAATCTCCATTATGTCCTGAAACGGGCCCAGCCCCTCCTTCCCGCCGGATTCGAGGTCGCCTATGACCAGCTTGTCCTGAGAGACCTGCCGTTTGCCGCCTGCCCTCAAACGCATCCCGGTGCGCTTCACCGAGAAGAGCGGGGAAGCCGCCTCGTCCTCTCCGGAACATATTCCTATCCCGGTACGCTCGGCGAGCGTTTCTCCTCCTGGGAGGCTGCATTCGACAAGAACAGCGGTGCGCTTGCCAGCTATGTGGTAGACGGCGTCGAGTATCTCGCCGGACCGCTCGTCCCCTGTTTCAACCGTGCCGTGACCGAGAATGACCTCGGAGCCCGTTTCCATACCGAATTCGCCGTCTGGCGTAATCCGGAACTGCGCCTGCAGAAGTTCACGGTTTCCGAAGAAGGGAACGCCTGCCGCATCAAGGTCGATTTCGAGCCGATCGGCGGGGCCGCCAGCCTGTCCATGGATTACAAAGTCCTTCCGGACGGAACGATCGAAGCTTCCGAGAAAATGGGCGATACCGGGAAACTCTCCGTACTCCCTCCGATGTTCCGCTTCGGCATGGCGTTCCCGATGCCGGGCGCTTTCTCGACGGTCGACTTCTTCGGACTCGGTCCCTGGGAGAACTACGCGGACCGCTGCAGCGCTGCCCTTCTCGGGCGTTATGTGCAGAGCGTGAATGAGCAGTATCACTACGGCTATGTCCGTACGCAGGAGTCCGGTACCCATACGGGACTCCGGTACTTCCGGATCCTCGACGGAAACGGCACGGGCCTGGAGATTACGTCCGGGGAGCCGTTCTCGGCCTCCGCGCTGCCGTTCAGCATCAAGGACCTCGACGTCGCCCTTGCGGAAGGGGACAGCCCGAAGAAGAATCACAACAACCAGTACGGCGTCCCGCGGCATTCCCTGGAACTGAAGGCGAAGGCGCATGAGAACGATCGTTCGAAGGGTACGACCTATGTCCATTTCGACAAGGTCCAGATGGGAGTCGGCGGTATCAACTCCTGGGGCCGGTGGCCGCTCGAGGAATATCTCGTCCGCCCGAAACCCCGTGAGTTCGTATTCGTTATCCGTCCTGTAAACAACTGATATGGCGGAAGAAAAGGTCTGGGATCCGCTGCGGCGGAAAGAAGTGGCGCTGACTCCGGAAGAAGAAGTCCGGCAGTGGTTCATCGGTGTGCTCCGGGACGGAATGAATGTCCCGGCGCACATGATGATGAGCGAAGTGTCGCTGAAAGTGGGCCGGAAGCCCTACCGGGCCGACATCGTCGTCTACGACCGGGAAGGGAAGCCCCTGATGGTCGTAGAATGCAAGCGGCCGGACATCGTCCTGGACCAGGCGGTCGTCGACCAGGCGATCCGGTACAACCGGGCCCTGGACGTCCGGTATATCGCCGTTACGAACGGTCCCAAGACTTTTCTCTTTGTCCGGGAAGGGGACGGATTCGTCTTCATGGAAAAGGCACCCCTTTGGGAAGAAATGATATGCAAACGCTGACGGAAGGATATCTGGACCATCCGGTTTTCCGGATCATCTCGCAGACGGCCGAAGAATCGGGCGTCAGGGCTTTCGTAATCGGAGGCTATGTGAGAGACTGTTTCCTGGGCCGTCCGGGCAAGGATATAGACATCGTCGTGGAAGGAAGCGGCATTGCGCTCGCCGAGGCCGTCGCGGCCAAACTCCATACCCGGGTCTCCGTTTTCAAGAATTTCGGCACGGCGATGCTCCATTTCAAAGGAACGGAAGTCGAGTTCGTCGGAGCCCGTAAGGAGTCCTACAACCGTGATTCCCGGAAGCCCATCGTCGAGGACGGCACCCTGGAAGAAGACCAGTTGCGCCGGGATTTTACGATCAATGCGATGGCTTTCAGCCTGCAAAAGGAGGATTTCGGCGCTCTGATCGATCCTTTCGGTGGCATCAGGGACCTGGTCTCCGGAATTATCCGGACGCCTTTGGAACCGGATACGACCTACAGCGACGATCCGCTCCGGATGCTCCGTGCCATCCGTTTCGCCTCCCGCCTGAGTACGCCGGAACTGACTTTCACGATCGTTCCCGAATCTCTCGAATCCATGCGTAGGAACCGGGACCGGCTTGCCATCCTGTCCCGCGAGCGGATCGTCGAAGAACTGAACAAAATGCTCGTGACGGACGTCCCGTCCATGGCGTTCCGCCTGATGGACGATACTGGGCTCCTGGAAGTCATCCTGCCCCAGCTGGTCCGCCTGAAAGGAGTGGAAACGGTTGAAGGTAAGGGACATAAAGAGAATTTTTCCCACACGCTCCAAGTCCTTGACAACGTAGCGGAAGAAGAATCGGAAGCCATCGCTGCCGGGACCTTGAAGGACTATTCCGTCGAGCCCGACGGGGATGGCTGGATCGAATCGGTGCGGACCGCTCCGAATGTCTGGCTCCGCTGGGCGGCGCTCCTCCACGATATCGCCAAGCCGGCGACCAAGCGGTTCGTGCCCGGGGTCGGATGGACCTTCCACGGTCACGATGCCGTCGGGGCCAGGATGGTTCCCCGTATCTTCAAGGATCTCAAGATGCCGCTCAACGAGAAGATGAAATATGTCCAGAAGCTCGTCGGCCTCCACCTCCGTCCGATCGCTCTCGTGGATGACGGCGTGACGGATTCGGCGGTCCGGCGCCTGCTTTTCGATGCGGGCAACGACATCGACGACCTGATGCTGCTCTGCAACGCGGACATCACCTCGAAGAATCCCGCCAAGGTCGCGCGGCTGAAGCGGAATTTCGACCTCGTCCGGGCCAAGCTCGTCGAGGTGGAGGCCAAGGACGCCATCCGTAATTTCAAGAATCCGGTGACCGGAGACCATATTATGGAAGTGTTCGGACTCCCGCCTTGCAATACGATCGGAATCCTGAAGGAATTTGTCAAGAATGCGATCCTTGATGGCGTGATCCCCAATGAATTCGGTCCGGCCGACCGCCTGATGCGTGAAAAGGCGGCCGAGATGGGCCTCAATCCGCTGGAAGGGAAATGACGGAGCGGTTCCTGGAATATGTACGGACCGTCCTTCGCTATTCGGACCGGACGGTCGATATCTATGCGGATGTCCTCTCCGATTTCTCCCGGTTTGCGGGAGAGGATCTTCTCCCGTCTCTGACTTCCTCTGGGATCCGGAGTTACGAGGTCAACCTGATGGAGGAACGGAAACTGGGCCCCTCTACGGTGAACCAGCACCTTTCGGTCCTGAGCAGTTTCTGCCGGTTCCTGATGCGGGAGGGGGTCCTGGAGTCCAATCCGGTCAGCCTCGTCTCCCGTCCGAAGATTCCGAAGCGCCTGCCGGAGTATTACCGGAAAGAGGTCCTGGACCGGTATTTCGCCGATACGGCCTGGCTGATTGACGAGTACGCCGCCTTTTCGGACCGGAAATACTATCTTCCGAGGCTCCGCCGGGTCATCATCAGCATCCTTTTCGGGACAGGCGTGCGCCGTGCCGAACTGATTTCGCTCCAGGTCGGATCCCTGGATCTCTCCAGGAACGTGCTGCATGTGAGGGGGAAGGGGGACAAAATGAGAGAAATTCCCGTCATTCCTTCGCTTTGTCATGAAATTTGCATATATTTACAATCGGTTGATTCGATGGTGGAAGGCGGAAGGACCGGCAGCGCCCCCCTCCTTGTCAACGGCAGGGGGAATCCGCTCAACGCGGAGTACGTGGACCGGGTCGTCAAGAGCGAATTGGGCGGGTATGGCATTACCGGAAGGAAGTCTCCGCACGTGCTCAGGCATACGCTCGCGACGGACCTTCTCGGAGAGGGGGCCGATTTGAATTCAATCAAGGAGATGCTCGGCCACTCTTCGCTCGCCGCGACGCAGGTTTATACGCACAACTCCGTCGAACGGCTGAAAAAAGTTTATGATCATGCCCACCCCAGGGCCAAAACAGGAGGTAAACATGGAAATCAGAGTTAAATCCCTGAAGTTCGATGCAGACCAGAAACTGCTCGATTTTGTAGAAAAGAAGGTCTCCAAACTGGAGAAGTTCTTTGACAGGCTTGACACGGTAGATGTCACCCTGACGCTCCTTCCGGAGCCCGAGAACAAAAATGTCAAACTCCAGACCCGCATTCCGGGAGAAGAATTGATGATCGAGCGGAATGCCAAGACCTTCGAAGAGGCGGTTACCGATGCGGTCGATTTGATGAAAGAAAAAATTGTCCGTGCCAAGGAAAGGAAATTCGACAAATAATCCGACTTACTCCGGAAGCGGTCCTTCAAGGGCCGCTTTTTTTTATGGAAACTTCTTCGGATTTGTTATCTTTGTAAGTTCATGAGAGTTACATGGCAGGAAAAGGCTACATAGAGACGGAGCGGCAGTGCCGGAACTTGGTTGAAGATGCGAAGAACGGCATTTTCAAGCCGGTCTATCTCCTGATGGGAGCCGAGCCCTACTATCCGGATCTTGTCTGTGACGCTATCCTTTCCCACGCCCTCCAGGAATGGGAGCGGGATTTCAATGAAACGGTCTGTTACGGAGCTGATGTCGATGCGGATACGGTCATCACGGCAGCCCGGCGGTTTCCCATGATGGCGGAGAGGCAGGTTGTCGTCGTGAAAGAAGCCCAGGCGATGAAATCGCTCGAAGAACTCGCCGTTTACTGCCAGAATCCCCTGGATTCGACGATTCTCGTCCTTCTGATGCGCGGGGCTTCCGCCGACAAGCGGAAAGCCTTGTATAAATCAGTTCTGAAAAACGGTGTCGTCGTCGAATCGAACCCGCTGAAGGATTACGAGATGGCCGGATGGATCGTATCCTATTATTCGGACCGCGGACTGCGTATCGATCCCGAAGCGGCGGCGCTCCTCGGCGAATTCGCCGGAACCGACCTCTCGAAGATTGCCGTCGAGACGGATAAATTGCTGAAGAACCTGCCGGAAGGATCGGCTTCCGTCACCGTTGAGGACATCGAGAGCAATGTCGGGATCAGCCGCCAGTTCAGTATATTCGAACTGACCCGGGAACTATCCTACAAGAACGCGGGAAAGGCCCTCAGAATCGCAGCCCATATCGGGGAAACACCCCGTTTCGCCATGCCGATGGCTGTGAGCGCCCTGTTCCTCCATTTCTACCGGATCCTCAAATATGAGGCCCTCCTGATGAAGGATCCCCGTCCCGCCGCCGACCTGAAAGCCCGTATCCTCGGAGTCAGTCCCTATTTCATGCGCGAATATGATGCGGCAGTCGCCGCGTATCCGATGAAAAAGTGCATGGCAGTCATTTCTCTCCTGAATGATTACGACTTCAAGGGGAAGGGGGGAGAGACCGGCGAGACCGAGCCGGGCGACCTCCTCGTTGAATTGATTACAAAAATACTGAATATTTAGAATTATTTATTGTAATTCAATAATTATTTATATCTTTGCAGAAATCTTAAATCTATATGTCGATTATTCAGATTCAGCATGTCAGCAAGTCTTTCGGAGAGAAAGAAGCGCTGCACGACGTCTCGCTTGAAATCCCCGAAGGAAAGATTTTCGGCCTGCTGGGGCCGAACGGGGCCGGCAAGACGACCTTGATCCGGATCATCAACCGGATAACGATTCCGGGAAGCGGTGTCGTCCTCTTCAACGGGCGGCCGATTTCCGATGAGGACGTTGCCAAGATCGGGTACCTTCCCGAAGAAAGGGGACTGTACCGGAAAATGAAGGTGGGGGAGCAGTGCCTTTACCTCGCCCAGCTCAAGGGAATGTCTTCCCGCGAGGCGACGAAGGAGCTCAAGAAATGGTTCCATAAATTCGGAATTGAAGACTGGTGGTACAAGAAGGTCGAGGAACTCTCCAAGGGTATGGCCCAGAAGATCCAGTTCATCACGACGGTCGTCCATAAACCGTCCCTGATGATCCTGGACGAGCCGTTCTCCGGCTTCGATCCGGTCAATGCGGAGCTGATCCGCGAGGAGATCCTGCGCCTCAAGGAAGAGGGAGCCACGGTCATCCTCTCGACCCATAACATGGAATCCGTCGAAGAACTCTGCGACGAGATCGCCCTGATCAACAAGGCCTGTCTCGTGATTACGGGTGGCGTGGACGAAATCCGCCACAAGTACGGCAACAACAATGTCGAGCTGGTCTATACCGGAAGCCCTGTCGCAGATGCAGAAGGTCTCTACCGGGTCCTCAGCGACACGGATAACGCCGGCCGCCACACGGCTGTCCTGTCCATCAATCCGGAGGCGTCCTCGAATCTCGCGCTGAAGGCCGTGATGGACTCCGGGGTCGCGGTCAATTCCTTCAAGGAACTGATCCCCCGCATGAACGATATATTCATCAAACTGGTAACGGAGGGCGTATAATATGAATCTCAAGAAACTCGGTATAGTCATCCAGCGTGAGTACTATAACAAAGTCAGGAAGAAATCATTCCTTCTGATCACCTTCGGCGTTCCCATCCTGTTCGCCCTGATGTATGTGCTCCTGATCTTCATCATGCTCAAGGCGAAGGATGAGGCCAAGACGGTCGCCGTGATCGACCAGTCCGGCATTGTCATGCCCTTCCTCGAGAACACCGACGTCCTCGAATTCATCGAGCTGAAAGATGTCGTCCCCGACAGCGTCAAGAATAACCTGAAAGCCTATGGTGCGGATATGCTCCTGAGCATCTCTCCGCTCGACACCGTTGCGAAGACAGTGACCGCAACGACCCATTCGGAGAAGCCGATCGGGGTCGAATCCGTCGAAATGATGGAACACCGGATCAACAAGGCGGTCGAGAACTACCGGATCGAATCCTACGGGATCGAGGGACTTCAGCAGATCATGTCCGACGTCAAGTCCAATGTCAGCCTGCGTTCCTATACGGTCGACGAGTCCGGTAATGAGAGTATCTCGCAGTCAGAGGTTTACATGATCATCTCCATGGTCCTCGGCATGGCGATCTATATGTTCATCGCCCTGTTCTGCGGCATGGTCATGACCAGCGTCATCGAAGAGAAATCGAGCCGGGTCGTCGAGGTCCTCGTGTCCTCGGTCAAGGCTACGGAACTGATGTTCGGCAAGATCATCGGCGTCGCCCTGGTCGCCCTTACCCAGTTCCTGCTCTGGATCGTGCTGACCGGTGCGATCATCGGAATCATCGGGACTGCGGTCGGATTCGACAAGATCATGGGGGATGACGGCAAGGCAGCCGCGGAGGCGATGATGTCGAACAATCCGATGGGCGGAGATATCCAGAATGTGCCCGGCATGACGATCGACCTCCAGGCCCTGACCGATACGACTTCCGTGCAGGGCGAACTTTCCGGCCCCGAAGCCATCCTGGGCACGCTCCGGAACATGAACATGGGAAAGATCATTATAGCGTTCCTCCTTTTCTTCGTATTCGGATACCTGCTGTATGCGTCCCTGTTCGCGGCTATCGGCTCCGCTGTTGAAAACGAAGCGGATACGCAGCAGCTCCAGCTGCCCGTCACGATTCCGCTCCTGCTCGGTTTCTTCGTCGCCTTTTATGCTTTCCGGGCTCCGGACAGCCCGATCGTGTTCTGGTGTTCGATGATCCCGTTCACTTCTCCGATCGTGATGCTTGCGAGGATTCCGTTCGGAGTCCCGACCTGGGAGCTGGTGCTTTCCATCGCGATTCTCGTCCTTTCCGTTGTCGCGGTTGCCTGGATTTCCGCCAAGATCTACAAGGTCGGCATCCTGATGTACGGCAAGAAGTCTTCCTTCAAGGATCTATGGAAATGGCTGAAACAAAAATAGTTGCATAATATGAAGAAGTTTTTTGAATATCTCGCCTACGTCTTGATCGCGGCCGGAATCGCCGTTGCCGCAATCGTGGCGTCCAAGGCCCGTCCGACGCTCGACATGCAGTGGAGCCGGACGCTTATGGACGGCAGCCGGACCGGTGTCCAGCCCGTCACGGTCGACAATGTCGGCACGGCGCTCGGTTCCTTCGACGGGGAAACCTATGTCGCTCCCAACGGGAACCGTTTCGAGTCGGGAAGCACTCCGAAAGTCGCCGCCTTGATGATCGAGGTCCAGCCGCGCCTGAAGCATCTCAAGGAGGTGCTGGGCCAGTGCACGGAAGATATGGTGGCCCATGGCCCTGAAAGCCCGCTGAGCAACATGATGATCGATGCGATGCGTGCGGAAGGGGAGCGGATTTTCAAGAAACCGATGGACCTTGCATTGTCCAATTTCGGGGGGATCCGGACCGACTTTGCCCAGGGACCGCTGATCCTCGACGACGTCCTGGCGATGTTCCCGTTCAAGAACTACCTCGTCTATGCGCAGGTCAGGGGATCCGAACTCCGGAAACTTTTCACCCAGTTCGCTGAAACGGGCTTCCAGTGCCTCAGCGGCGTCAGGATCGTCGCCAAGGACCATAAGCTCGTCTCGGTCGAGGTCGGCGGGAAACCGCTGGACGACAAGCGTCTGTACAATATGACGACCATCGACTTCCTGCTCGGCGGCGGTGACCATATCGCCATCGGTGCGATGGCAAGCAAAGTGGTTCTGTCCGACGTGCTGATCAAGGACTACATGATCCGTTATATCAAGGCGCAGACGGCGGCCGGGAAGAATATCGAATATGCTACCGACGGACGTATCACCATTGAAAAGTAAAGCCATGGACAACAAGAAAACACTCATCATCTCTATCGGTGCCCTCGTGGCCATCGGTGCGCTCGTGGCTGCCTTCTACATGGCGAAGCCCAAGCATCATCTCGTCATCCTGCACCTCAATGATACCCACAGCCATTTCGAGCCGGTCCGCGGCGGAGACCAGGACGGAGTCGGAGGAATCATCGAGCGGGCCGCCTATATTGACAGCGTCCGGCTGGCGGAAGGGGCTGACAATGTCCTCCTGCTCCATGCCGGGGATTTCAGCCAGGGCACGACCTATTATTCGGAACTGGGCGGGGATATGGAAATCAACTGCCTCAATGCCCTCCAGTACGATGTCGTGACGCTCGGAAACCACGAGTTCGACAACGGCCTCGAGGAACTGGCACGCCGTCTCGCCTTCCTCCAGGTGCCCTGCGTCTGCGCCAATTATGATTTCTCCTCCTTCGAGGCCGGGAAATATATCAAGCCTTACGTCATCCTCGAGAAGGCGGGTTTGAAGATCGGGGTCATCGGCATCCTCTGCGACATCCGTTCCGTCGTCAGCAGCGACATCGCGGACCGCATCCCGGGATTCGATACGAAGGAGACCCTTCAGAAATGGGCCGACATGCTGAAGATCGAAGAGAAATGCGACCTGGTCATCGCGCTGACCCACATCGGCTTCGACGAAGGGTATGATGGAGATTACATGGATCCGACCCTTGCGGCGGCGACCCGGAATGTCGACCTCTTCGTCGGGGGGCATTCCCATACTTTCCTCGAGAAGATGGAGAGTGCGGTCAATCTGGACGGAAAAGCCGTCCCGATTGTACAGGACGGCCGTTGGGGACTGTATGTGGGAAAGATCGACGTCCGCCTATAGGACGTTCATCGACTGTTCACGGATTTTTTCAAGCTCATCTTTCATGCGGACAACCAGTTTCTGGATGCCCGCATGATTGGCTTTTGAACCGGTCGTGTTGATCTCACGCCCCATCTCCTGGATGATGAATCCGAGTTTCTTCCCCGGATTAGGTTCGTTGTCGATCGTTTCCATGAAATACTTGCAGTGCTGGCGGAGACGGACCTTTTCTTCGTTGATGTCGAATTTCTCAAGGTAGAAGATCAGTTCCTGTTCGAACCGGCTCTGGTCCGGTTTCTGGGTCAGTTCATCGATGGCCTTGAGAAGTTTCGCCCGGACCGTTTCAATCCGTTCCCCCTCCAGTTTCTCTACCTCGTCGTAGAGCTGTTCGATCAGGGCGACGCGGGAGGTGATGTCCTTGTAGAGGGCGACCCCTTCCCGGATCCGGAAAGCGTCCAGCATATCCAGGGCTTCGTCCAGCCCCTTTTCGACCGCCGGCCAGTTCTCGTCCGTGATGACTTCCGCTTTCTTCGCGTCGACGACATCCGGCAGCCGGAGGATGTTTCCGAGAAGGAAGGCGCGCGCCTGATCCGAAAGGCTCCCGGTGCCGGCATATTCTTTCGCTATCCCGTCTACCTGGGAGAGATACGAAAGGACGGCCTCTTTGTTGATCGGCCGGGCAGCGGCCGTCTCATTGGCTTCGAAGTTCAGGAAGAAATCGATGGTGCCGCGCTGCAGGCGGTCTGAGAGCAGTTTCCGGACAATGATTTCCTTGTCCTTCGGAAGAAACTGGGACTTGACGCTGATGTCCGCATTCTTTGAGTTCAGCGTGCGGATTTCCAGCGTGACTTTTCCGGCTTCGAGAAGGACCTCCGCCTTCCCGTAGCCTGTCATGGATCGGATCATTTTATTTGATGATATCGAGTTCCTTGAATACTTTCGTCAGGGCGGCTACGGCGCGGTCCACCTCCGCCTTGGTATGGGTGGCCATGAGGGAGAACCGGATCAGGGTGTCGCTGGCGGAACAGGCCGGAGGAATGACCGAGTTGACGAACACGCCTTCGTCGAAGGCCCGCTTGGTCACCATGAACGTCTTCTCGACATCGCGGACATACAGGGGGATGATCGGACTCTCGGTATCGCCGATCTCGAACCCGGCGTGACGGAATTTATCGAGGGCGTAGTGGGTGACATCCCATAGGGCGGTGATACGCTCGGGCTCTTTCTGGATAATGTGGAGGGCTTCCAGGGCGCTTGCCGTCGCTGCGGGCGTATCCGAAGCGCTGAAGATATAGGTCCGGGCGGTATGGCGCAGGTAATTGATGATCACCTTGTCGGCTGCGATGAACCCGCCGATCGAGGCGAGGGATTTGGAGAAGGTGCCCATGATCAGGTCGACCTCATCGGTGAGGTTGAAATGATCGCAGACCCCGCGGCCCTGCCGGCCGAATACGCCGAGGCCGTGGGCCTCGTCGACCATGATGACGACATTGTCGTACTTGTGTTTCAGTTCGACGATCTCGGGAAGCTTTGCCAGGTCGCCTTCCATCGAAAAGACTCCGTCCACCACGATGAGTTTGACGGTGTTCTTGGGGCAGCGCCTGAGACAACGCTCCAGGTCCTTCATATCATTGTGCTTATAATGAAGGGATTTGGCGAAGGAGAGACGGCGTCCGTCGACGATGGAGGCATGGTCCCGGTCGTCGCATATGATGAAATCGTTGCGGGTCAGGAGCTGGGGGATGACACCGGAATTGACCGTGAATCCGGTAGAGAAACAAAGAGCCTCGTCCTTCCCGACGAAGGCGGCGAGTTCCTTTTCCAACTGGACATGGATGTCGAGGGTACCGTTGAGGAAACGGGAACCGGCACAGCCGGAACCATATTTCCGCATCGCTTCGACCCCGGCCTCGATCACTCTCGGATCTCCGGTGAGTCCCGTATAGGCGTTGGATCCGAACATGAGGATATCCTTTCCGTCCATCTCCACTTCCGTGCCTTGTTTGCTGACGATTTGCCTGAAATAAGGATAGATACCCCGCTCCATCATTCGCTGGGGGAGGTCATATTTCGCGAGCCGCGTTTTTAACAGGTTCATATAATAGGGTTTTGTACGGTGCGAATTTACTATATTTTTTGTAACTTTGAAAGATTTTTGAAATAGACCCCGTTATGGAAGAACTCAACAAGGTGGCAGCCGAAGAGCCCCGGAAGCTGAATTTTCTCGAGGAGATCATCGAGAAAGACCTCAAAGAAGGGAAGATTGACAGTATCATGACCCGGTTCCCTCCGGAGCCAAACGGGTATCTTCACCTGGGGCACGCCAAGAGCATCTGCCTCAATTTCGGTCTTGCCGCGAAGTATGGCGGGAAAACCAATCTGCGCTATGATGACACGAATCCTACGAAAGAGGATACGGAATACGTCGATTCCATCAAGGAAGACATCAGCTGGCTCGGGTTCAAGTGGGACAAGGAACTCTATGCCTCCGATTATTTCGACCAGCTGTATGAATGGGCCGAAGAACTGATCAAGCGCGGTCTCGCTTATGTGGACGACCAGACCCAGGAGGAGATCCGTCTCGGCCGGGGAACGGTCGACAAGCCGGGCGTGAACAGCCCCTACCGCGACCGGACCCCCGAAGAGAATCTCCGTCTGTTCCGTGAGATGAAGGCCGGCAAGTATGCGGAAGGGGAGAAGGTCCTCCGCGCAAAGATCGACATGGCCCATCCGAACATGATGTTCCGCGACCCGCTTCTGTACCGGATCAAATTCGCCCACCATCACCGGACCGGGGACAAGTGGTGCATCTACCCGATGTATGACTATACGCATGGCCAGTGCGACTCGATCGAGCATATCACCCATTCGATCTGCACCCTGGAGTTCGACGTGCACCGTCCGCTCTACGACTGGTTCATCGAAACGCTGGGAATCTATCCCTCCCACCAGTACGAGTTCGCCCGCCTGAACCTGACTTATACGCTGATGTCCAAGCGGAAGCTTCTGGAACTGGTGCAGAAGGGACTCGTCGCCGGCTGGGATGATCCGCGCATGCCGACCCTTTGCGGTGTCCGGCGCCGGGGATATACCGCCGAAGCGCTCCGGATGTTCTGCGAGAAGATCGGCGTCTCGAAACGGGACCAGCTGATGGATATCCAGCTTCTCGAATGGTGCGTCCGCCAGGACCTGAACGCCCGTTCCAACCGCTATATGGTCGTACAGGACCCCGTCAAGGTGACGATCACGAATTATCCCGAGGGACAGGTGGAGTGGTTCGACTGCCCGCTCAATCCGGCGGATCCGGAAGGCGCCTCCCGGAAGGTTCCGTTCTCCCGCGAACTGCTGATCGAACGTGCCGATTTCATGGAAGATGCCCCGAAGAAGTTCTTCCGTCTCAAACCGGATGGCGAGGTCCGTCTGAAGTATACCTATATCATTAAAAGCGAAGAGGTTGTCAAGGATGCGGAAGGAAATGTCGTAGAGTTGAAGTGTACCTACGATCCTTCGACCCGTCCGGGAGCTGAAGGCCCCTGGCGTTCCGTAAAGGGAACGATCCACTGGGTCTCCTGCGCCTACACCCGCGAGATCGAGCTCCGGAACTACGACCGTCTCTTCACGCAGCCCGACATGAATGACATCCCCGAAGACAAGGATTACAAGGACTTCCTGAATCCCGAATCCCTCGTTCTCGGAACCGGTTATGCAGAACCGGCCCTGCTGGACGACGCTTCCGGTATTGCCGTCCAGTTCGAGCGTACCGGCTACTATTTCAAGGACCCGGACAGCACCCCCGAAAAGGCTGTCTTCAACAAAACAACCGCCCTGAAAGACTCATACAAACCGGAATAGAGGCTTTTCGACAGAAAGAGAGTCCTTCCTGAAACCGTCGCTTCGCGACCCCTCCCACTCCGTGGGCCCCTCCCTCTTATCATGCCGAGGGTGGCATAGGTTTCAGGAAGGACTCTCTTTCTGTGAATATAAACTTCTCCATCTCTTTTCGAAGGAGAAGTCCTCTATATCCTCATCCGGGCATGAGTAGTCCAGCAGACATTCTTCAACAGAACTTTCGATTAAGCCATAACCCTGGTAACGGTTCTTTAGCATGATGAGTTTATATCTGCGGACATTGTTCGTTGCATTGTCATAAACACTTTTGCAAGATTCCTCCAAATTGTCAGACACCTGTTTACGAGAAGACATCCATCCTTTCCATGCCGTCATTTCTTTCTTCAAGGCATTACGCATAACTGTTTTAGAATAATGGCATTCAGGATCGAAGAATGATTGTTCAATCAAGACCATGAATCTCTTATATTCATCCAAAACGTCCTTATCTTTAACTTCTGCATGTCTTTCGACTTCGTATTCTCCAATACGGCTTGTTTTGTGTAAGAATTCGTAGTCCAGATTGTCGGTCAAGGCAAAGTAGAAATCCATTATAGAGATTTCTCTCATGATGGCATTATCCTCGAGGATCCCACAGATTGCCATGGGCCAGGCAGATCCTCCCATTCCATTGGGGTCTCCTTGGATGGATCGAAAAGAAGAATCTAATGCTGTTTGATATTGAAGCCAGTGATCCTGTTCCCTCTCTAACGCATCTGACAACCTCTTCTCAGAATGTCGGATTGCCTCCTTTAACAGTAGCCGATCATAGTATTCTTGGAAGTTTTGTTCAAGAGCAGAATGATAATTAATGTCCATCTGGCTCATGGGGCAATAAAGAAGTAGACTTTGGATGGCATTCTTTACCATCGAAAACCTGTCGAATTCAGAATCGCAGTAACTTGACAACTCTTTATCATACTGCATGAGACGCCATGTCGTTAGGTCATCATCTTCCAGATACGATTCCTCGTTGTACCATAACTGGATAAAATCCTGCACGGTCATCATTTGGTTCGCATCAGCAAAGCAATCCAGATCGCTCTTTGCCACCGAATCGAATGCATTCCTTGCTTCGCAGAGACCTTCCCACTTCTTTACCTCAACGTCTCGCGGCGCATCAAAATGATATTCTTCCTGAGCAATATCTCTCCAATTATGGGTAATGTGGATATATTGTTCTTGGTCGTTAGAGTTATATGTATGCCGATTCTTACAACCGGAAATTGAAAGGCAGAAGAAACTAAAAGTAATGAAAAGTAAGATTCGGAGATGACTCATTGGGAATCTATACATTTATTCTGTATTGTCCTAATAATAAGTTTTCGGCGATGGATTGCTAAAAATCGCTCTTATCTATTCTAATTTCGTAAAGCTTGCGATTGTCGCTAGAATAGTACAGATATAGGTATGTCATTCCCGCATTTACTCTCTTCATGCTATTTGGATTCTGCCGCATTGCATTCTTCATGTTCCCTTTAAGTTGATAAAGAACGGCACTTGTTATTGTCCGTTCATCAACAGGCTGAGTCAATCTGTAATAGAATCTCTCTGTTTTTGTTGCCCTGTCGTATTCGACTTTCGTCCACATGGTCCCATCAGCTACAAATACAGGAAGGCGAGCATTTGTTGACTCTATCTCAGATGCCGTCGGAAGAACAGAACTCTGACTATAGCTGCGCGTTTGAGCAAAAGAAATACCATTCTGTTCCATTAATAGTGGCAACATGATTATCAAAACGACAATACAACGTATTTTCATATCATTTTAATTGAGTGAGTCATTCGACATGAATCATCGAATAATCTCATAAGAAAAAAAGGAAGATGAGGAATCACAAAATCGTAGGTATATCAATGATTAGAAATCAGTCTTGTCTATTTTAAACTCATATAAGAACTTATTATCTTTAGAATAATAACGATATTTATACGTCATACCAGCTCTGCTAATCCTTATTGAGCCAATGGGATCATTGCGAAGCGAAGCAGCAAGAAACTTCTTATTGTTATTAATATAAGATGGAGATGTCGACTGTCTCGAGGGCTCTTTAGTATATCGAAAGAAATAGCAAAGAGTTTTAGACTTTGGATAATACTCAATCTTTGTGAACATTAATCCGTCAGCAACCATTGTTGGTAAATTTTCATTGATTGCCTCTATTTCTTTGGCTGTTGGAAGATATGTATTTGGATTATTGTGATTTTGGGGTGCTATTGAATTAGAAACAACATTATTTGCGGCACATCTTTCTCTTGTTGATACGATAATTTCCTCTGAAATAGATGATGACATGGAGAAGCCGTTGTTAAATGAAAAACCATTCTGAGGAATTGCTGCCCATAAGACCATAGATACTATTAGTGACTTTAATAAAAGTGATGCTCTCATATGCTGATTATTAATTATCAAATGATGGGATATTTGTGATATTAAGCTTTTCTTGTGCTTCCTTCTGAAGAACAAGTAATGCTTTATAATTCGCTTTGTTTTGAACTATTCTGGATGACAGTTCTGTAGCTACCTTCGATTTAATTGAGTCTCCTGCAAATCGATCAGGATGGCATTCTCTAATCAACTTGTCATAAAGCGGTTTTGCATTAAAAGCACTATTAAAAAGATTGTTGCCATCGAACTCCTTATGCAATATTATTTCTTTCACGCTTTTCGTAGAAGAGAGATTTCTTTTGTTCCTAAAAAGAAGATATGCAATTACGAATAGTTCGATAGTGGCTATTAGTATCCACCAATTGAAATGCTCGGAAGAAAGATTCGTAACAAACTTTGTCGAATCTTTAATATCATCAATCATAATCATTATTTCCAATTTGAAGTAGATCTAGCAATTGCCAACGGCATCCAAACGAACTACTGTCTGACGCTACTTCTAGAGTATCAAACCCCAGTACTACGAGCTTTCTAATAAGGATCTCATCAGCCATGACCGCCAGACCTATCATATTAAGGTCTTCTCTTGACAATGGTTTTCCAGAGAGAGCTGTTATTCGGAAACCATGGTATAATGGATTGGAAAGATGGTGCTTGAATGCAGGGTTCCCTCGAGAAAAGCGTGCTGATAAGCAAGTCGGAGCTATCCCTGAAATGAAAGCATTTTTTGCAGATTCATTAAAAGACCGGATTAATCGCTTTCTCTCAACTCGATCTGAGAACCATTCAACAATATTAGTCCAAATATTGTCAAGCATATTCTATTCTCTATTTATCCATTTTTCCTTATCTTCTTTTTCTTTTTGCTTCTTTTCAGCTCTAGAGATGAGGAAAAAACCCAACACTAATAAAATACCGGTCGTTGTGAAGCCCCCACTGGGAACTTCAGGCATCTCATTCATCATATACAACGAAAAGATTAGATCTAAAAAACCTAATACGACTAAAACAATACCTGTAGTTTTCATTTCTGTTCGTCTATAAAATCAACATCTTTCTTTTTTGAACAAAGAGTAATAATAAGGCCAATAATAGGCGAAAGGAATAGACTTAGGGCAAATGCCCAGCCTCCACCGATTTTTCTTTTTTCTCCTAATAGGGCAATTAGAGCCACAACTACTAGGTACATGATGATAGAAATAATCTCCATATGCTTTCAATTCTTAAGTGTCTACTAATCAACGGGATGGTTATACATTTAATATAATTAATAACCCTTTACACGCTAAACTGTATCTCTTTTAAGATACTTGAAATCATACATGAGTTCGACATGTTTTCTTGTACTCTATCGATAATACTATTTAATTCGGGAATACAAGCATTATCCCCATTTTTTATATTTATCAAGGCACAAAGAATGCAACATGATATCTCTTCTGTAGAGTGAGAATCAAAAAAATCAGCGTCGACAATTCGGTACGCTTTCCTTTCCACTTTGAATGCGGACTTCATAAGGTGTTCATAAATAAGTCTATCATCCATATAGTAGATAATAAATAACCCACATACCCCAGTTGTGGAATAAACAAAAAGAAAGTGTGGAGCATTTCCCGTTTATCTGAGAGAGGCTCTGGACAGCCCAAGTACAAATAAACAAATACTCCACACCCGTATGGATATGTGCCGAAAGACACGATATGCCAACGAATGATGATGAGTGCTGTCTATCCTTGTACTTGTGAAATTGTCCAGATTTCTCTTCAAGGATAAAAGCGAAAACACTTTCATCGTATGTAATGTCCCGAAGGACGTTTACAAATATACGTTTTTTTTTCAAACATCGGGTGTGGAGTATAAAAAAAGTACAGATGTGCTGGCAAAGGTATGTATTGAACGGCTAATCCGGAAATTTCGACAAGGTTGTCGTCATGGTTAGGGACAAGGGAGATTCTTCAGGGCGGTTGCCCTTCAGAATGACAAAGAACAGGCTTTATAGAATGACATAGAACCGGCCTTTCAGAATGGCAGCCACACACGGAATCGCCCATAATCGTGGGCGAAACCGGTGATTTACCTTTACCGCCCACAAAAACGGGCCGAAATCGTGGGCGAGACCGGTGATTTGCCCCGGCCACACACAAAAACGGCCATAAACGTGGGCGGGGGATTAGCTGGGGGAGATTCTTCAGGGCGACAGCCCTTCAGAATGACTGTCCTTCAAAAACGACATCGGCTGGTCCGGGAGGGCCAGCCGATGCGCTAAATAATGGGGGCGGGGTTTAACCGCCGAAGTTGTCGTAGAGGATGCTCTCCGGGGCGACTCCGAGGGAATCGAGCAGCTCGTTGACGCACTTGACCATCATCGGCGGACCGCACATGAAGTACTTGATGTCCTCGGGAGCCTCGTGGTTCTTGAGGTAGGTCTCATACATGACATTGTGCACGAAGCCCGGGGTGTATTTCACGCCGGCTGCGTCTGCTGCGGGATCCGGACGGTCGAGGGCCAGGGTGAAGTGGAAGTTCGGGAATTCCTTCTCGATCTCGGCGAAATCCTCCAGGTAGAAGGCCTCGACGAGGGCGCGTGCGCCGTAGAAGAACCGGACCGGCTTCTTGGTCCTGAGCGTCTTGAAAAGATGCATGATGTGGCTGCGGAGCGGGGCCATACCGGCGCCGCCGCCGACGAAGATATACTCCTGCGTGTCAGGATCGTCCTTCGGAAGGAGGAACTCTCCGTAAGGGCCGCTGATCATCACCTTGTCACCCTTCTTGCGGGAGAAGACATAAGTCGAGGCGATTCCCGGAGGAACGCCGGGGACGAACTTGAATACGCCCTTCGGCTGGGTGCGGTCGAACGGAGGAGTCGCGATACGGACGTTCAGTTTGATGACGTCCTTCTCCGCCGGATATGAGGCCATGGAATAGGCCCTGATCGTCGGAACGGTGTTCTTGAACTTCAGGGAAGTGATTCCGTATTTCTCCCAGTCGCCCATATAGATCGGGTCGACACCCATGTCGGAGAAGTCGGCTTCGTACTCCGGAATGTCGATCTGGATGTATTCGCCGGACTTGAAGTCGATATGCTCGCCTTCCGGGAGACGGACGGTGAATTCCTTGATGAAGGTCGCTACGTTTTCGTTGGAAATGACCTCGCATTCGAGTTTCTTCACGCTGAGGGCGCTTTCAGGAACGGCTATTTCCAGGTTGTCCTTGACCTTGACCTGGCAGCCGAGCCGCCAGCCTTCCTTGATCTGCCTGCGGGAGAAGAATCCCGTTTCGGTGGGAAGGATGGTGCCGCCGCCGTCGAGGACCTGGAGCTTGCACTGGCCGCAGTTGGCCTTGCCGCCGCAGGCCGAAGGCAGGAAGATGCCCTGGTCGGCGAGGGTGTGCATCAGGTCTCCGCCGGGGGTCACCTCGAGTTCCTTCGATCCGCCGTTGATGCTGATCTTGACGGAGCCGGAAGGGGTGAGGGCAGTCTTGATCCAGAGGAGAAGCGCTACGAGGATCAGGGTCACCAGCGTGATGACCAGAATCGCAGATAAGATTGTATTACCCATATTGCTTTCCTCCTTTTATAATGAAATACCCATGAAGGTCATGAAGGCAATGCCCATCAGACCGACGGTGATGAAAGTGATACCCAGTCCTTTGAGAGCCTTGGGAACGTTGCTGTAGGCCATCTTTTCCCGGATGGCGGCCAGGGATACGATCGCGAGGAACCAGCCGATGCCGGATCCGAGGGCGTATACGGTCGCCTCTCCGAGGTTGACGAAATCTTTCTGCTGCATGAACAAGGATCCGCCGAGGATTGCGCAGTTCACGGCGATCAGGGGCAGGAAGATGCCGAGCGACGAGTAGAGCGAGGGGCTGTACTTCTCGACGACCATCTCGACGATCTGGACGATTGCCGCGATGACGGCGATGAAGATGATGAAGCTCAGGAAGCTCAGGTCGACGTCCGCGAGGGAAGGACTGAGCCACTGGAGGGCTCCCGGGCTGAGGACGAAACGGTTCAGCAGATAGTTGATCGGGAGCGTCACGAGGAGCACGAAGATAACGGCGACACCAAGGCCGGCAGCCGTCTTCACATTCTTTGATACCGCCAGGAATGAGCACATTCCGAGGAAGTATGCAAAGATCATATTGTCAACGAAGATTGACTTTACGAATAAGCTGAGATATTCCATATTCCTTAGTGTTTACGTTATTTCTCCTGCAGGTCTTTCTGGATGCTGCGCTGGACCCATACGATGCATCCGATGAGGATGAGGGCGAACGGAGGCAGGATGACCAGATTGTTGGGAACATAGCCGAGCCGGTTCAGGATGTCGACACCGAAGAGGGTGCCGCTGCCGAGCAGCTCGCGGAAAAAGGCGACGATCAGAAGGATCATTCCATAGCCGGCACCGTTGGCGACGCCGTCCAGGAAGGAGGGCCAGGGCTTGTTGCCGAGGGCGAAGGCCTCGATGCGGCCCATGACGATGCAGTTCGTGATGATCAGGCCGATGTAGACGCTCAGCTGCTTGTCGATCGCATAGGTGGCCTCGAAGGACTTCAGGATCTGGTCGACGAGGATGACCATCATGGCGACGACGACGAGCTGGACGATGATGCGGACCCGGCCCGGAATGGTGTTCCGGAGCAGGGAAAGGATCAGGCTGGAAATGCCGCAGACGACGATGACGGAGAGGGCCATGACCAGCGCACCCTTCATGGTAACGGTAACCGCGAGGGAAGAGCAGATGCCGAGAACCAGGACGGTGATCGGATTGCCCTTGAAGATCGGGTTCAGGATTGTTTCTTTGAGTTTTGCGTTCATGGTTTATTCCTCCTCTCCTTTAGGTTCTTCGGCCGGGACTTCCGTCTGTGCGGAACAAGCCTTGAAATGACTGACATAGGCGCCGAGCCAGGTGTTGATCGCGTCGGCCAGTCCGTTGGACGTCATCGTCGCACCGGAGATGGCATCGATCTTATTGTCGGTCACTTCGCTGCCGTCGGCATTCTTGGGAGAACCGCCCTTGACGATCTCGAAAATGCTTTCAGAGTTGAAATCGGGCTTCTCTCCGACGAATTCTGCCTGGAAGGCGGGATCGTCCTTGATGCGCGCGCCGAGACCGGCCGTTTCGGATTCATGGTCGAAGTAGGCGCCCTTGATGGCGATGGAACCGTCGACGGGCTTCTCAAAAGCGATATAGCCCCAGACCGGACCCCAGAGGCCCGCGCCGTAGACGGGGACGACGGTGATTCCGTTCTTGAATTCAAAGACGGGGAGTTCCGGCTCGCCGGTCTTGTTGGAGCCGCCTTTAATATTGTAGTTCTGGCGCTTGAGCTCCTTCGGGCTGTAGACCACGTCGAGCGGAAGGTCGGTTACTTTCTCGCCGGATACGTTGACGGTATAGGCCTTTCCGATCTCTTCCGCATAGCGGGCGAGGACTGCGGCGTTGCCCATCTTCTGGAATTCCGCCTTGGTGCCGAAGCCGGAGGCAGTCAGCATCTGGGAGATGGTGTCAGCCTTCTCGTTGGCATCCTGCTTGGCTTTCAGGGACTGGGAGACAAATGCCAGGAGCGCGGCCACCACGACCACGATCAGGGTCGTGTAAATGACGGTATACAGGTTGTTGTTTGTATTCATGGCATATCTCCTTTAAGCGGTTTTCACTTTTTTGTTTCTGGCGGAGATCTTCGCGGAAACGACGCAGTGGTCGATCAGCGGAGCGAAGGTGTTCATCAGCAGGATGGCGAGCATCATGCCTTCCGCATAACCGGGGTTCCAGAGGCGGACGGTGACGGCGAGGGCGCCTACAAGGAAACCGTAGATCCATTTGCCGCATTCCGTCTGGGCGGAAGTGACCGGGTCGGTGGCCATGAAGACGGTACCGAAGAGGAAGCCGCCCATCACAAGCTGGTACAGGGCCGGGAGTTCGGTCGCACCGCCGAGGTTCCCCAGCCAGCCGACGAGAAGTCCGCCGGCGACGGAGGATACCATGATCTTCCAGCTGGCGACTCCGGTCCAAACGAGGATCAGGGCGCCGAGGAGGATGGCGATCACGCAAGTCTCCCCGACGGAGCCCGGGATCAGGCCGTAGAAGAGGTCCATGAAGGAATACTGGGCGCTGAGCGCTCCCATGCCGTCGTGGGCGATGGCGAGCGGGGTCGCTCCCGTGAAGGAATCGACGGCCGTCATGTTCTTCGGGATATGGACCCAGACTTCGGAGCCGGACATGCTGCTCGGATAGCTGAAGAACAGGAAAGCACGGGCCAGCAGGGCGGGGTTCCAGATGTTCATGCCGGTGCCGCCGAAGACGCATTTCCCGAAGATGACCGCGAACGCAACGGCGAGGGCGAGCATCCAGAGGGGAACGTCGACGGGAACGATCAGCGGAATGAGGAAGCCGGAGACGAGGTAGCCCTCGTTCACTTCTTCACCCTTGATCTGGGCGTCCGCAAACTCGATGGCGAGTCCGACGATGTAGGAAACGATATAGAGCGGGAGGACCTTGAGGAGGCCGTAGAAGAACATCTTCCAGAATCCCCAGGAGGCGCCCGTCGCGAGAGCGGTCTGGTAGCCGACGTTGTACATGCCGAAGAGGGCCGCCGGAACGAGGGCGATCACGACCATGATCATCACGCGCTTGAGGTCGATGCCGTCACGGACGTGGGCGCCTCGGGACGTTACGGTTCCCGGGACGCGGAGGAAGGTGTCGAAAGCATCGATGGTGGAGTGAAGCCAGTACAGCTTGCCGCCTTTTTCAAAAAGGCCGGGTTTGTTCTGATCTGCCATATCTTATGCCATTTCTTTAATCATGAGATCGATACCGTCGGCAATAATGGCCTGGATGTCATTCTTGGACGGGTCAACGTAGTCGCAGAGGGCGAGGTCCTCCGGAAGGACTTCGTAGATGCCGAATTTCTCCATCTTCTCGATGTCGCCGGCAAGGCAGGCCTTGATCAGGTAGATCGGGAAAATATCCATCGGGGTGACGTCTTCGAAGCATTTGGTCTCGACGAAGGCGCGGGGACCGCCGTGGAGGTTGGTATCCATGTCATACTGTTTCTTCGGGGTGAGCCAGGAGAAATAGCACCAGGAGGAGCTGTGGACTTTCGGACGGAAGGGCTTGGCCCATCCGAACCATTCGCGCTCGGTTCCTTCCCGGAGGAGGGTGAGCTGGTCGTCGAAGAAGCCGAGGTAGCCTTCCGGCCCGAGGACCGTGCCGGTGAGGACGTCGCCGCCGATGACGCGAACGCCTTCGGCGACCCGGGTCAGTTCAGCGACCGGCGTACCGGGAAGCGCTTCGACATAAGCGGGTTCGACGGCGGCGGGACCGGTGACGGCGACCTTGCGCCGGAGGTCCAGTTTTCCGGTGCGGACGACGTGTCCGATCGCGGCGGCAAGGAGCGGGGATACGGTCCAAACCGTATCGCCCTTCATGATCGGGGCGATGTGGCTGATCTGGACGCCCACGTTACCGGCCGGGTGCGGTCCGCTGACGGGGTGGATGACGGCTCCGTCCATCTTGGCGAACGGGGTTTTCGCCTCGACGGCCTCGTTGATGCAGAGGTGGACGCCTCCGTCGGTCAGCTTGCCGAGGGCGAGGATGCCCGCCTGGATGTCCTGGGCCTTGTCGCCGAGGGTGAAATCCGTATCGGCGGCGAGGGGAGCGGAGCTGAATGAAGAAATGAAAATAGCCTTCGGACGAAGTTCCGGATTGGCGGCGACGCCGTAGGGACGCTGGATCAGGGACGGCCAGAGCCCGCTCTTGAGAAGGAGCTCCCTGACATCGTCACCGGAAAGGGAAGCGGGGTCTTTGGGACCGAAGTCCACGTACTCCTGCTCCGCGTCAGCCTTGACAAGGACGGCGAGAAGCTTTCTCTTGTCGCCCCTGACGACCTGCGCCACCGTTCCGCTGACCGGAGAGGTGAACAGGATGTCCGGGTTCTGCTTGTCCGCAAGGACCGGAGATCCGGCCAGGACACGGTCGCCTTCCTTGACGAGGAGCCTGGGAACAAGCCCCTTGAAATCGGTAGGTTTGAGTGCCACTGTGTCCGGAACAACCGTCTTGACGACTTTCTGGGCTGCGATTCCTTTCATGGGGATATCGAGGCCCTTTTTCAGATGGATGTTGTTAGACATTATTATATAAATTATGAGTATTTCGTATAATACCGCGCGAAGATACGGAAAATTTTTGTAATTTCGTGGAAATATTGTGAGGAAGAAATGAGTGCTATTTTCGAAGATCTCAACAGCGAGCAGAAAGCGGCCGTTGAATGTGTGGAAGGACCGGTGCTTATCGTGGCGGGAGCAGGCTCGGGGAAAACGCGCGTACTGACATCCAGAATTGCATATATCATTGAAAAAGGCGGGGATCCGTGCAGGATCATGGCCCTTACCTTTACGAAAAAGGCGGCTTCCGAAATGAAGGAAAGGATCGCCCTGATGGTAGGGGAGAGGAAGGCACGGAAAATCTATATGGGCACGTTCCATTCCATCTTCATCCGTTTCCTCCGCGAATATGCCGACCGCCTGGGCTACCCCTCTTCCTTCACCATCTACGACACTTCCGATTCTGTCAGCGCGATCAAGACCTGCGTAAAGCAGCTCGGGCTGGACGACAAGGTCTACAAGTCCAAGGAAGTGCTCTCGCGGATCTCCATGGCCAAGAACAACCTCGTCACTGCGGAAGCCTATGCCCGCAACGACAAGGCGATCATGGCCGACCGCCACTCGAAAAAGCCTGAGATCCATTCCATCTACCGGGCTTACGCCGCCGTCTGCCGCCAGTCCGGGGTCATGGACTTCGACGATATCCTCCTGAACATGTTCCATCTCCTGAAGGACCATCCCGACGCCCGGGCCGATATCGCCGGGCGCTTCGACTATCTGCTCGTGGATGAGTACCAGGACACGAATTTCGCCCAGTATCAGATCCTGAAGGGACTGACACTCAATCACAAAAACCTCTGCGTGGTCGGGGACGATTCCCAGTCCATCTATGCCTTCCGGGGAGCGAAGATCGAGAACATCCTGAATTTCAGGAAGGATTACCCTGATACGCGGCTCTTCCGGCTGGAACGCAATTACCGCTCGACGGCCAATATCGTCAACGCCGCCAATTCCCTGATCGCCCGGAACGAGTCCCGCATCCCTAAAAACTGCGTGGCCGTCGGTGTGACAGGGGAGAAGATCCGTCTCATAAGAGCCTATACCGAGCAGGAGGAAGCGCTTCTGATCGCCTCCGCAATCCTGGAGAGGATCCGGGAGACCGGATGCGAGTACCAGGATTTCGCCGTCCTCTACCGGACGAATTCCCAATCCAGAGCTTTGGAAGAGGCGCTCCGGAAACGGAATGTCCCATACCGCATCTACTCCGGAAATTCCTTCTTCGAGCGGGCGGAGGTTAAAGATATGATGGCCTATCTGAAACTGACGGTCAACCCACATGACGACGAATCTTTCAAGCGTATCGTCAACAAACCGGCCCGGGGGATCGGCGATACGTCCGTACACGCCCTTTCGGAGGCTGCCGCGGAGAACGGCCTTTCCCTCTTCCAGGCGGCGGCCCTTACCGATCTCGGCCGTTTTGGACTGAAGCCGGCCGCCCTGACCCGGATCCGGACGTTCTGCACAATGATCCTGCAGGCCGCCGAGATGGCGAAAGAGAAAGATGCGGATGCCGTAACCAAGTGGTTGTCAGACGAGTCCGGACTGTACCGGATGTACAAGGAGGACAATTCCATCGAAGGACAGTCGAAGGCGTCCAATGTCGAGGAACTGCTCAACAGCGTCGCCTCCTTCAAGGAGGACCGGCGCGGAGAGTATGAAGAGGAATTGAGGGAAAGCGGAGCGCTGTCCCTTGATGCCGAGCTCTCGGAAGATGATTACCCCCAAGTTCCCCTCGCCGATTTCCTGGAGGATATTTCCCTGCTGAGTGCGGTCGATGTATCCGGGGACGAAGAGACCTCCAACAAGGTTTCCCTGATGACGGCCCATTCCGCCAAAGGGCTTGAATTCCCGTACGTCTTCGTGTCGGGGATGGAGGAAAACCTGTTTCCTTCCGGAAGTATGCTGGCCTCCGAATCCGAGATCGAAGAGGAACGCAGGCTGTTCTATGTCGCGATCACCCGTGCGATGAAGGCGGTCACCCTGACTTTCGCGACGACCCGGATGCGCAACGGGAAGCACGAGTCGAATGCACCGAGCCGCTTCCTTCGGGAGATCGCCCCGCAGTATCTCGTCAATCCGCTCCGGAAAGAGGAGATGCACGCCCATACGATCGACTCCGACGATGAACCCGGCTTCCGATTCGGCAGCGGTACCTTCCGGAAGCCGTCTTCCTCTTTCACACCGTCCCGCAGGGTCGGTCCCGTCTCCGGTGCTCCGGTGCGGATTCCCCGTCCCGAGTCGGACGCTGTGATCAAGGCGCGGCTCGCCAACCGGCCGCTCCCTCCTAAAATTCCTGATACAGAATTTATTCCCGACACGATGGACCAATTTTCCGCCGGATGCCGTGTCGAGCACAACCGGTTTGGAGAGGGAACCGTACTGGAAATTTCGGGCGTTATTCCGGAGTTGAAGGCAAAAATCCGCTTCGATCGGTTCGGAGAGAAAATTTTATTGCTAAAATATGCGAAAATGAGGAAGAAAACTCTTGACAAATAAATAATTAGTTGTATATTTGCCCTTGAAGTTTTTCATAGTTTAAGTTTAGGTTAAAGTAATACGGCGGTCGCAGGGATGCAACCGCCGTATGAATTTATACTGAGCGGAATACGAGGTTCGAACTCGCGACCTTCGGCTTGGGAAGCCAACGCTCTACCAACTGAGCTAATTCCGCTTTTGCAGATGCAAAGGTAACCATTCTCTTTTAGAATTGCAAATTTCTTATTTCAGAACATATTCCGTGCACCCTTTGATTCCGGTGATTCCGAAATAGGGTTCGACGATATTCCCCTTGATGTAGAGACGGCTTCCGACGAGGTCCGGGTGGTCGACCAGGTTGAGGGCGTCCCGGATCCCGCCTTTCGGCAGTTCCACGGACAGGCAGGAAGCCTTTTCCGTCACGGAAGCCCGAGCAGCGATGGCCAGGTGCGTATTCTTTTTGAAGGTGGGGCCGGTATTGACTTTCGATCCCGTCGCACTCAGGTCTCCTCCGACGATGTATCCGCAGACCCAGGTATCCATCATCCCGACCGCTCCTTTGGCGAGGCTGACGCTCAGGGCGTCGGTTACATCTTCTCCTCCGCTGCCGCTTCCGTCCGCGATGCCGCCTGGGTTGTCGTTCCCGATCGTGAATGAATCCGATTTCCAGACCTTTACCGTATCCAGGGAAATGGAGAAGCCTTTTCCCCCAACGGCCGCCGTGCCTGGAACCGAGATGCCGATCGTCCAGATTTCGCGGGCGGAGAGGTCCCGGGTCGTCAGCATCTGGTCGTTACCTCCGTCACTGAGGACCAGCCTGACCGGACCCGGCTTGAAATAGGCGGTCCTTCTTTCCGTATAACCATAAAGGAGTTTCCCCTCCGCCGCACTCAGGAAGAGGGCCCCCCTGGGATAGGCGGTCAGGAATTCCGGGTCGATCTTCAGCCTGATCCCGGCGTTCCTCAGACGGCATTCCAGGCTGACATCGGCGCTTTCCCCGCGCCGGACCAGGACGACTTTCGAATCCCCGTATTGCGGTTTCTCGAAGGAAGGGACGGTGAATTCCACGGACTTGACCTCGATGTCGTAGCTGCCCGGTTCGACGGTAAGGGATTCCGGTGAACGGCCGTAGGCTCCGTTGTACAGGATATTTCCCCGTGCATCCGATACCGTAAGGATAAAGTCGTTCGTGTCGGGGATTTCCCCGTCCGACCGGGTCGTCGTAGGGAAAGAGGGGTCGAAATGCCATTTTAACTGAGCTTCCTTTTTCCATGGTACCGTTGAGAAATCTTCACAAGACGCGGCCAGCAAAACCGTGCCGGCGGCGAGAATCCATTGCCGAATTTTCATACCTGTCATCATTATCGCCGGGCACCCTGCCCGGGCGGAGGCAAAGATAGGGGCGGTATCCGGCGAAAAGGATAAAAAACGGAAAAACCGGCCGGACGGTTTCAGGAGAAAAGTGCGATTTCATATCTTTTTAAACTTTTGAAATAATCATTGAAAATACCTATCTTCGCAACCTATATGTTGAGAAACAACCAAATCTATTGAAGATGAAAAGAATACTGTTCGTATTGGCGGCGACCGCCGCCCTTTTCGCAACGGGATCCTGCTCCAAGTACCAGAAGGTGAAAGGAGATCCCCTCGATGCGAAAATCTGTACCTTGGACAACGGTCTCAAGATCTATATGACCGTCAACAAGGATGAACCCCGGATCCAGACCTACATCGCCGTCCGTGTGGGTGGAAAGAACGACCCTTCCGACAATACCGGCCTCGCCCATTACCTGGAACATATGATGTTCAAGGGAACTGAGCAGTTCGGCACCTCCGATTATGAGGCGGAAAAGCCGATGCTCGCGGCCATCGACAGCCTTTTCGAGGTTTACAGGACCAAGACCGATCCCGCCGAGCGGCTCGCCATCTACCATGTGATCGACTCGATCAGTTTCGAGGCATCGAAGCTGGCGATCCCGAACGAATATGACAAGCTGATGTCCATGATCGGGTCCGAAGGCAGCAACGCCTATACCAGCAACGACGTGACCTGCTATGTGGAGGAGATTCCTTCGAACCAGATCGAGAACTGGGCCCGTATCGAGGCCGACCGTTTCAAGAACTGCGTTTTCCGCGGATTCCACACCGAACTCGAAGCCGTTTACGAGGAGAAGAACATGGGCTTGACCGACGACGGAGAGAAAGTCATCGACGCCATCGATTCCATGCTCTTCCGGAACCATCCTTATGGAACCCAGACGGTCATCGGCACCCAGGATCACCTCAAGAATCCTTCTTTGAGGACGATCCGCACGCACAAGGATACCTACTATGTCCCGAACAACGTGGCCATCTGCCTTTCCGGCGATTTCGATCCCGACGAGATGGTCCGGATCATCAAGAAATACTTCGGAGACTGGAAACCCAATCCGGACATCCCGGAATTCAAGATCGTTCCCGAGGAAGAGGTGAAAGCCCCGATGGTCAAGGACGTATTCGGCAACGAATCCGAGTTCATGATGCTCGGCTGGAGGACTCCGGGCGCTTCCTGCCAGGAGTCGGACCTTTCCGAAATTGTCAGTTCGATCCTTCAGAACGGTATGGCCGGCCTGATCGACCTCGACGTTGTCCAGCAGCAGAAAGTACTTGGTGTACAGACCTTTGCGTATGACAGGACCGACTATGGGATGTTCATTGTCGAGGGCCTTGCCAAGGAAGGGCAGAAACTGGAAGAAGTCCGTGACGTCATCCTCGCCGAGGTTGCGAAACTGCGCGGCGGTGACTTCGACGAAAGCCTCGTCCGGGCCGTCATCAACAACTACAAACTCTCCCAGATGCGCAGCCTGACCAGCAACCGTTCCCGTGCGGACAAATTCGTGCAGTCATTCATCAACGGAACTTCCTGGGAAGACGAAGTCGGCAGGATGGCCCGCATCGAAAAGATTACCAAGGATGACGTCGTTGCGTGGGCGAACGCCTATCTCGGAGAAAACAGCTACGCCATCGTCTACAAGCATTTCGGAAGGGATGACAGCATCAAGAAAATCGACGCTCCGAAGATCACCCCGATCGTGACGAACCGCGACAAGCAGAGCCCGTTCCTCGCCGAGATCGCCGTGACCGAACCGGCCCCGATCGAACCTGTCTTCGTGGACTACACGAAAGACCTCTCCGTCCTGAAGAGCCAGGGAATGGAACTGCTCTACAAGAAGAATGAAAAGAATGACATCGCTACGCTTACCTTCCGTTTCGACCGGGGAAGCGACAATGATCCGCTCCTGGGAATGGCTTCGGAGTACATCCCGTATCTCGGAACCCCGACCCGTTCCGCCGGGGAAATCGCGACAGCGATGTACGATCTGGCCTGCAGCTTCGGATTCCGGGTCGGCAGCAATACTTCCAACCTCTATGTTACCGGCCTGAACGAGAACCTGGGCGCCGCCCTTGATATCGTCGAGGACCTGATCGGCAATGCGGTTGCGAATGATGAAGTCCTTTCCGAACTCAAGTCCGACCTCATCCGCTCCCGCCTCGACGCCAAGATGAACCAGCGCTCCTGCAACAGCGCCCTACAGCGTTACCTTACCTACGGCGGGGACTACATTGCGGCGAACACCCTGAAGAACGAGGCCGTCGCAGCCTTGACTTCCGAGTCCATCCTCGGAGCCGCCCGCGACCTCGCAGGCTGCGCCCATACCATCCTTTATTATGGACCTTCATCCGAGGAAGCCGTAACGGCCCTCCTGCAGGAGCATCACAAGGTGGCCGCGGAGCCGACCCCGCTCGTGAAGACCTATCCGGCCAAGCAGCTCACGCCCGAAAAGAAAGTCCTTGTCGCCCAGTATGATGCCCGTCAGTTCAATTATGTGCAGTACTCCGACAGGGGCGAGAAACTCGACCTGGCGCAAGATCCGTCCATCGAACTCTTCAACGAGTACTACGGAGGCGGAATGAACGCCATCGTCTTCCAGGAAATGCGGGAATCCCGCGCCCTTGCCTATGGAGCGGGCGCGTGGCTCTTCACGCCTTCATTTATGGACGACACTTATTCCTTCCAGGCCTATATCGCCTCCCAGAACGACAAGCTTCGCCAGGCGGTCGAAGCCTTCGACGAGATTATTAACAATATGCCCGTCGCTCCGGAGAACCTCGAGATCGCCAAGACCTCCATCCTGTCCAAACTCAGGACCCAGCGGACGATCGGGGAATCCGTCCTTTACAGCTATCTGAACGCCCGCGAACTCGGTCTTGAGGAACCGCTTGAAAAGCAGCTCTTCGAGAAGGTGGGCGGAATGACCATGGACGACCTGAAGGCGACCCATGAGCGCTGGATCAAGGACAGGACCTATGTCTATGCGATCCTCGGCGATACCCGGGATCTCGACATGCAGTTCCTCCGCTCCCTCGGACCGGTCCGGACGCTGACCCTCGAAGAGATTTTCGGATATTGATCCATAGTTAATTAATTGGAGAAGCCAAATTTCGACAAGCTTGTCGAAATTTGGCTTCTTTCTTTTCCGGCCGTATCTTGCGAAAAAATCGAAAAACTATGGAAACTGAACTGACTTTCTGCATGGATCCGATGCCCATGTGCGCTTTTGAAGGGCTGATGAATGATTTTTCAATTCTTACGGTCGTTCCAGGCGGGCCCGAATCCCGTTACCTGACAAAGATCAGGGACCTTTTCTCAAAATTGGCATCCGAAGGAGAGGGAGGAACCCCATCCCTCTGGATAGAATCGGAAAAAGATGCGTACGGGGATGACAAATGGTTCCAGGTGGTATGCCCGGAGACGCCTGTCGGAAGGCGTCTGATTGTCTCCGACAAGCAGTGGACGACCGTTTTCGTCTATGAGGAGGAAGAATACGTGCCGCGTTACGATCCTTTCCATAGTGAAAGGATCAGCCAGTTTCTCAAGGACTTGTACGCCTATCTCGGACGCCTTGTCCGGATTGTCCTCTCTTCACCGGAGGAATACAACGATTATGTGGAGACCCGGCTCCCTTATGACTTCCGGTACGGTACTGTCAGCAGACGGGATTTGTATGAGGCGTGTCCGGAGAGGCGGATCCGGGTTTCCGGGGAGCAGGTCGCCCTGCTGGGCCGGCTTTCGGATACGGACGGGTTCTCAGGAACGGGAGCGGATTCAGAGAAGAAACTGCCTGCTGCAAAGATCAAACATATCGTTAAGAGCGTTCCGTTCTTTGAAACGCCGGAACCGGTCCGTTTCCGCAAACCGGACGGGACGTGGTGGATACGCATCCCGCTGGAAGGTGAATACGATATCGAACCCGCTCTCCTGATGGCGGAAGAATTCGAGAAAGAAAGGATTCCGTTCCTATTCTCCCATATCGACGAAACGATGGACGTCCTCTCGGGAAAAGGGCGGATCCGGGTTGTCCCGGGTCAGGTATTCTCGACTTTCGAATACCCCGAAATGCCGTTGCCGGTCGCGTTCGACGAGGAGTCTGCCCGGAATCGTGAAGCCTTGATCCGCCGGATCGAATGGGAGCCATGTCCCCGTATCAGGATCCGGGAATAATGACTATATTTGTGTCATGAAGGTGAGGATGACAGCGGAGGATATCCCGATCCTGTTGGAGTGGTTGCTGCGAAGGGGACGGGATGAGTTCCGGGAAGAAACGAAAAACTATGGGAAAGGCTTCGATCTCGAGTTGATGGACGCCTGCGAACTGTTGGAACTGTACGGGGAAGTAAAGCGTCGTTTGCTGGAAAGGGGACTGCAGGCGCCTGCCTGTCCACCCTCGGAGGAGCTCCCAGATCCACCCCCTGAAGAAATCTTCGTGAACCGCGATTACCGGATCTTCCTGCCGAAACGGAATGGACAGGAACTGAAACTGAGACCTTTGGTCAAAACGGTTTTCCTCTTCTTCCTGCGCCATCCGGAAGGTATTCTCCTCAAGTCGGTGGGGGAGCACAGAGCGGAAATTGAGTCTCTCTATTCCAAGGTTTCCCGACGGTCTGATCAGGAGACTGTTTCGGCAACGGTCGCCCGTCTGGCGGATGCCCTGGACAATTCGATCCACGAGAACTGTTCCCGTCTCAACGCCCGACTCTCCGAGTACTTCCAGGGGACCGCCCTGGAAAACTTGCAGGTCAGAGGCGAATATGGCGGACTCCGAAGAATCCGCCATGACAGGATGCTGGTCAGATGGGAATCTGACGGCAGGCAATAGCTATTTGATGAAATCGTGGGCCTGGATCATGGCCTTCGGATCCAGCGCCTCGTCCAGTTTCTCCTTCGTCATGAGACCCTTCTCGATGACGATATCGTAGACGGAGCCACCGGTTTCAAGGGCTTCCTTGGCAACCTTCGTGCTGTTCTTGTATCCAATGTAAGGGTTGAGGGCGGTGACGATGCCGATGCTGTTCTTGACCATCTCATAGCAGTGCTCCTTGTTGACGGTAATGCCATCGATACACTTGGTGCGGAGGGTGTCGATGGCATTCCGGAGCCAGGTTACGCTCTCGAGGATCGATTCGGCGATAACCGGTTCCATGACGTTGAGCTGGAGCTGGCCGGCTTCCGCGGCAAACGAGACGGTCGTGTCGTTGCCGATCACCTTGAAGCAGACCTGATTCGTGACTTCGGGGATGACCGGATTGACCTTTCCGGGCATGATGGACGATCCGGGAGCCATCGGAGGCAGGTTGATCTCATGCAGGCCGCAACGCGGACCGGAAGCCATGAGCCGGAGGTCGTTGCAGATCTTGGAGAGCTTGATGGCAAGACGTTTGAGGGCGGCGGAGTAGCTGACGTAAGCACCCGTATCCGGGGTCGCTTCGACCAGATCCGGAGCCTTGGTAAGTTCGTCACCGCAGAATTCGGACATCTTCTTGGTGCAGAGTTCGGCGAATCCGGGGACGGCGTTGAGGCCGGTTCCGATAGCCGTTCCGCCCATGTTGATCTCCCTCAGGAGAACGGCGTTGCGGTCCAGGTTGGCGATCTCTTCTTCAAGGTTGTTCGCATAGGCGTTGAATTCCTGGCCGGACGTCATGGGAACGGCATCCTGGAGCTGGGTACGGCCCATCTTGATGATATCCTTGAACTCCTCTCCCTTTGCGCGGAAAGAGGCGATCAGCCCGCGGAGGCTCTTGACGAGATGCTTGTTCATCCTGACGAACGTGTAGCGGAATGCGGTCGGATAAGCGTCGTTCGTCGACTGGGCGCAGTTGACATGGTCGTTCGGCGAACAGTATTGATACTCGCCCTTCTTGTGGCCCATCAGTTCGAGGGCGCGGTTGGCGATCACTTCATTGGCATTCATATTGACGGACGTTCCGGCTCCGCCCTGCATCATGTCGACGGGGAACTGGTCGTGGAATTTGCCGTCCACGATTTCCTTGCTGGCAGCGACGATGGCGTCGGCGATCTTCCTGTCGAGGACACCCAGTTCGGCATTGGCCTCCGCCGCGGCCATCTTGACGTAGGCCATGGCGATGACATACTCCGGGTAATCGCGCATCCGGGTCGTGGAAATCTTATAATTGTTGAGTGCCCGTTGCGTCTGGACACCGTAGTACGCATCAGCGGGAACCTTGAGTTCACCGAGAAGGTCGCTTTCGATTCTGAATTTGAGATCGTTCATGATAAGTGTTATTAATGTCCGGCAAATATAACCAATAGTTTGAAAATTATCATTATTTTTGTCTCATGGACACTCAGATTGTAATCATGGCCGGGGGAATCGGAAGCCGACTCTGGCCGGCGAGCACGCCTCAGATGCCCAAGCAGTTTACCGATCTTCTGGGAGTGGGGAAGTCGCTGCTCCAGATGACGGTCGACCGTTTCCTTCCGGTCTGCCCGACGGACGGTTTTTGGGTGGTGACCTCGGAGCGTTATGTCGACCTGGTCCGGGATCAGTTGCCCGGCATTCCCGCCGACCAGATCCTGGCGGAACCCGAGCCTCGGAATACGGCCCCCTGCATTGCGTATGCCTGTCGGAAAATCGCCGTCCGCCATCCCGATGCCAATGTTGTCGTGACCCCGGCCGACGCCCTCGTCCTGAACACCGGTCTTTTCGCCGATACAATCCGTAAGGCGCTTGCCTTTACGGAATCCTCCGATGCGATCGTAACGGTCGGAATCCGTCCGACCCGCCCGGAAACCGGCTATGGATATATCCATGCTGAGGAATCCCGGCTCGGCGAGATTGTCAAGGTTTCCGAATTCCGGGAAAAACCGGATCTCACGACAGCGGAGGCTTATCTGCAAGAGGGCTCCTATTTCTGGAATGCGGGGATTTTCGTCTGGAATGTCCGGACCATTTCCCGGGAACTGTCCGCCAACGCTCCGGGAATCCAGGCCGTCATGGACCGGATCGCACCCTCTTTCTATACGGAAGGGGAGAAGGCCGCCCTCGCGGAATGGTTCCCGACCTGCGAGAGTATTTCGATTGACTATGCGGTCATGGAAAAATCCCGTTCGATCCACGTGATCGCGGATGACCTGCTATGGAGCGATCTTGGCAGCTGGGGGTCGATCAAGACTCATCTCCCCGAAGATCCGAACGGGAATTCCGCTGTCGGGAAGGATGTCCGTTTATTCGAGTGCAAAGACTGTCTGGTCCATGTCCCCGGTGCGGAAACCGCCGTCATCCAAGGCCTTGAGGGGTATGCCGTCGTTGAAGCGGAAGGCAGGCTGCTGGTCTGTAAACTCTCCGAGGAGCAGCGAATCAAAGAATTCTCTCAAAAAAACTCCTGAAAAATTTGGAGGATTCGAAAAAAGAGTATACCTTTGCAATCCCAAACGGAGAATCTGTTTAGGAAAGGGAAGATTCGCTAGCTCAGTCGGTAGAGCACAACACTTTTAATGTTGGGGTCTCGGGTTCGAGCCCCGAGCGAATCACGAAGAAAGAGTTTAAGAAACAATAGATATTGCACTCTTAGCTCAGCTGGTAGAGCAATTGACTCTTAATCAATGGGTCCAGGGTTCGAGTCCCTGAGAGTGCACAAGAAAGTCCTCATGATCGTATGATTGTGAGGACTATTTTTTATCCCGATATGCTCTTGCGGAGCCAGCGTCCTTTCCGTACGTAGAACAGGAAAAGAAGTCCCCTGATATTCAGTTCGATGCACATGGCGATCCAGTAGCCGACGAGGCCGAGGGTCGGGGTCAGGAAGAGGGCGATCCCGATCCGGATCAGCCACATGCTCCCGAAGTTCAGGATTGTCGGAACCAGCGTATCTCCGGCGCCCGCGCAGACTCCGAATCCGACGATGGACAGGGCATAGAACGTTTCCGCGAAGGCCTCGATCCGGAGGACCTTCGTTCCGAGAGCGACGACATCCGGGTCCGTGCTCATGAAGGCCATCAGTCCGTGGGCGGAAAAGAACATGATGACGGCGAGGAAGGTCATCATTCCGGATGCGAGAAACATCGTGATACGCGCGAATCGCTGTGCAATATCTTTTCTGCCGGCCCCGAGGCTCTGGCCGATCAGGGTCGTTGCGGCTTCTTCCAGTCCGTATCCCGGCATATAGCAGAAACTCTCGGCCGTGATTGCAAACGAGTTGGCAGCGATCGAAACCGCTCCGAGAGGGGCGACGATCAGCGTGCTCATGACGTAGGCGCCGCGCATGACGATGTTTTGGAGCCAAAGAGGACCGGTAATGCCGAAAGCCGTCCTGAGGGAGCGCTCTGTCGGCCGTATCGAAACATGTACCCCCTTGATATTCAGTTCATTTGACTTTGAAAGTACGTACCAGAGGGCGAAGAGGGAGGTGAATACTTCTGAAAGACCGGTTCCCAGTGCCGCCCCTTTGACGCCCATTCCGAAGACATAGATGAACAGATAATTGAAAACGACATCCAGGGCGCACATGCTGATGTACATGATGCTCGGGACCTTCATATTTCCGCTTGCCTGGAGCATCGCACTGGCCGCATACCCGCTTGCCCCGACGGGAACGAACGCGCAGAATATCAGGAAATAGGCGGAGGCGTCCGCGCAGATGTGCTCCTCGCCGCCCAGCCAATGCGGCAGCGGGAAACTGATCAGCGCCCCGACCAGGGCCAGGAATGTGCTGAACAGGAGGACGGAAAAGATGCCCTGCATCATCACGGACTTTGCGTTGTGGAAGTCCTTCGACCCGCAGGCGTGGGCGACCTGGACTGAAAAGCCGGTCATCACCGCCATCGAGAAGCCGTTGAGGATCCAGGTGCTCGTTGATACCAGTCCGATCGACGCCGCGGGACCTGCGCCGAGCCGCCCGACCATGGCCGAGTCGATATACTGCATCAGAACGGAAGAAAGCTGGGCAAGGATGGCTGGGACCGCCAGCATCAATGCCAGCCGCAACTGCTGGCGTCCGGAAATCGGTTGCCCGTTCCGGATAAACCCGAGGAGGGCGTCCTTGTTTTCCCGTTCGATCACTTCTACCATATCATCGGGAGGAAGTCTCGAAATCAGGGAGAATCCGTCTCGAGGTAATATAGCGCATCAGGAAATAGGGATGGGAATACTGGGCGATGGTAACGCCGGCGGACGTTCCGCAGTGGATGAAGGTATAGTTGCTGCGGGGGAGGTCCACATCGATCACGATTCCGATGTGCCCGATGTCCTTGACTCCCTTTTTCTTTCCGAAAAAGACCAGGTCGCCCCGCTGGAGTTCCTGGACGTTGGAGATTTCCCGTCCCGCCTTGATCTGTGTCGCCGTGTACCGTGGAATGTCGATCCCGATTTCAGAATAGACCTGACGGACGAAACTGGAACAGTCGTAGGCCTGCGGGCCTTCAGCTCCGAGGCGGTAAGGAGTCCCTATATAGGTACGGGCGATGGCGATGAGCGTGTCGGCCAGCTGTTCCGGCGCGAGGGTGGAAAAAGCCGTCGAGTCGGCACGGACGGCGAGTCCGGTCGAATCCTGCGCCCTTGCCGGAACCGGGAGCGCAATCAGCAGTCCTGCCAGCCAGGCAAGAAGATGGAGGTGGCTTTTCATCTTTGTCATTCCACCGCCAAAGGTACACATTATTTCTTAAAATCATAGGGTGATTTCGAATGTCTTCTCCGTATCCCATCCGGAGATCCTAACCTGGAGAGTCGAGAGAACGGGATCGAACTTCAGGTAGAAATCCTCCAGGTCTTTCCGTTTCCAGTCATATCCGGCTTCCCTCATGACCCGCCCGAGGGGGATTTCGCGGTTCAGTCCGTCTTCGGGTATGACTTCGATCGTCAGTCCATCCTTCCCGTCCTGCCGGAGGATCCGGAAAAGATACAGCCCGTTTTCGCTTTCCTTCGGTACGAAGGAGTGATATCCGGAAGAGGGAACAAGAGTGAACCGGTCGAGGCCGTCACAGGGACTCCGGACCAGGAAACGGAAGCCGCCTGCTTCGGAAGAGCCTATCTGGAGGGTCACCGTGCAAAACTGTTTTTCCGGATCGGGGCGGATCCGGAGGCTTTCCGACGTGCACAAAAGGGTTGTGGCATACGCATACAGGCTGTCTGGTTCTTTCTCCCGGACCGTACTGACCGCCTGTCCGGAAACGAGGAGCGAACTTCCCCGTGAGACGGCGGAAAGGTTGTATTCCCCCTTCGGAACGCTGGCGATGAGCAGTCCCTCCCTTTTCAACAGCGTGACCTTTCCACGGGCTCCGGTTACCGAGATGTCCGGATCCATCCCTTCTGCCAGGAAGGCTCCGGGATCGATTTCCAGCAGGCATGGACAGTCCTTCCTCCCTTCCTTGATGGAACAGGAGGGGAGGAGGACCGCCATCAGAAGGATGCCCAGGCTCAACCGGCATCCCATTTCTTTGAAGTTTCCCATAGTTGGCATTAATTTGACGGATCCAGATTCCGGTCGATCTCTTTCCGGAGCCCGTACCGGGTGATGAGCGATGAGATTTCGGGATCCAGGTTCCCCCGGTGGACGAATCCCCGGTCCCCTGCACATGCGCTCAAGTAGTGCTGGACGGCGTTTCTGTCATCCCCCGTCCGGCTGTATAGAATGGCGAGCAGGTAGTCGCTCTTGGCACTCCTTTCCAGGGATTCGAGGATGCGGATGGCGCTTGCATTGTAATCAAGGGCGCAATAGGCTACTGCGCAGTTGAAATCCTTGTACGGCCGCAGCAGGGTCAGCGCCTTTTCATAATCCGTGTCCCGGATCGCCTGCACCCCGGCCATGTAGACCGAATCAAGGACGGTCGTGTGGACGGTATCCTTGACCATCCCTTTCCGGTGCAGGTAAAAGTCGAAACGGACTGTCCGGAGGCGCGGATACAAATGCTCCCGGAGATAGCGGTAGCATCCCAGCTCTTGAAGGCGGTTTTCCCGCGTGTCGGGATCCGGGACGGATGCGAGTCTGCGATAGGCTGCCTTTTCCGCTCCGGAAAGCAGCGTATCCCTGTCCACAAGCAGGTCCAGTGCGGTCCAGTTCTCCGGATCGCTTCTCGAAACGAAGCGGACCGGTTCCGTCCGTTCCGCCAGCCACCTTTCGTCCAGATTCATCCTGTAGCCCAGACCGGCTTCGACGGAATCCGCCCAATGGTGCATGAAGCGGTTGAAGTAGGAGGACACGGCTTCGGAACGCCTCAGGGAGAGCGCCCTGTTCCTGTCATAGGCCCCTTCTGGGGAACAGGATGCCCGGACGACGACGGAGTCGAGGTCGAACACCCGGTTCTCCATGATCGAAACGAAATTGGATTTGATCCGTGCGATCTCTTCCGAATTCCGTCCCAGTTCCGGAAGGATCACGGCACTTCCGGACTTGAAGTCGACGTAGCAGGCCGTTTCGAGGGAAGCCTTGCGCTCGATGATGCGGGTCAGGTAGCGGTCCGTATCGTCGACCAGCCCTCCGACGGAACTGATATAGAAGGAAATGGGTTCTCCCGAAGGCAGGTCATAGATCTTGCTGTCCTGCCGGTAAATGCCTCCGCAGAGATTGATTTCCGCCTTCTTCAGTCTCGGACGCGTCGCGATTGTCTGTACGTAGTCGTATACCATCTCGCCTCCCGTACCCCGGACGACCGTATCGAGACGGATTCCTTCGCTGACAAGGGGTACCCTGACGTAACGCTCGAACATTTCCGCCTTTTTCCCGATCTTCCGCCGGTTCCGTTCCAGACGGATACGGTCGATGTAATGGTCGATTGCCTGGCGTTCCGTTACTCCGAATACCGAGGCGAAGGCTTCGTCCGAAACTTCCGTCGAATCCGTCCGGAAACGGTACAGCTCAGGAATGTTCCTCTTCAGGAAGACCTCGAGCTGGAACCGGTTGAGAAACACGGTCGTATCCGTTTCGATCGAGTCGATGAAACGCTGGTATCGCTCATATCCTTTCAACTGGGCCTGCCGGTAGGATGACCCCGTGATAAGGACGGGGTCGAGCCGCTTTTTCTCGTCCAGGACACTCAGCTCCGGCACGATCCGCAGCTGCCAGTCGCTGTCCTGCATTTCTGGAGGGACCGTAATCCGGAACCGGAGGTCGACCTTGCCATGCCGCTCTGCGACGTTTCGGAAGCGGGAAACGATGATGGACGGACGGATTTCATCTGTCGCGACCATCTCTCCGTTCTCGTCTTTCACTGCCCGCATGATCAGCACCTTGTTTCCATCCGGATCTTCCACGACCATCGTATCCGGCCGGTGGAAGTCGTCGACGGAAAAAGCGGGCAGATCCCTGTCTTCCGTCATGGACAGAAGGGGAGAGAGCGCCTTTGCCCTGACCTGCCCGATTTTCCGTTGTGTCCCGCAGGAGGGAACTAGGGCGAGAACCGCAACCGATACCGCCGCAATCCCTGTTATGGATCTCAGAAACTGCATTGTGCCGTTATCTGTTCTTCAATGATATCCAGTTTGTTCACGTAGATTTCCGAGACCTGCTTTTCAGTCCCGTCCGCGGCCATATACCGGTTCTGGCGGATCCTTCCAGTCAGATGGACGGTTTTCCCGCGCGTGATTTCCATCAGGTCCGGAGCGTTTTTCCCTTCCCATACGACTGCGCTGTGCCAGGTCGTTTCGATCACGGGCGTTCCGTTCCTGTCCTTGAATACATAGTCCGTCGCCACGGAAATCCGAAGCACCTGCGTGTCCCCGACCTTGTTGAGGTAGGCGTTCCCGATCCGGCCGACCAGTTCAATCTTGTTCATCTGTTCCATAGTCCTTTGTTTAAAGCGTTCAACATCCGGCAAGCCTTTCCGTTCAGGGCCGGCTGCCCGGTACAAAGTAAAGGTATGGAACAGGGAATACGGCGGTTCCCCGGCGGCCGGCCGCTTTCTTTTTCTCTTTTTTAGGAAGAATGGAGGATTCCGGGCCTGAAATCCCTGAAACCGGACGATTCCGTCCGGAATAAACTTAAAACCAGTTTTATTCGAAAAAGCAAGAAACGTAAAAAACCATCGATCCGGGATTGAATCCCTTGGTATTCGGAAAGAATTGCCGCATATTTGGGGATATGGCCAGAACTATGGAAACGCCTTCGGAAAACCGGTGCCGGGAGTGCGGGAAAAAGTTGCCCCCGGGAAGGTCGGATATGAAATTCTGCTGTCCGGCATGCAAGAACCGATACCACAACCTCAGGGGGAGCCGTTACCGGAGTTGTCGGCTGCGGGTCCTCAATGCCCTGGAGCGCAACCACCGGATCTTGGAACGGACCCTGGGGACGGGATTCCGTTCGATGGACTTGATGGAGATCCTGTCACAGGGATTCATGCCGGAATACTGCTCCCAGTGCCGCCGGAACGGGAGGCACCTGGAGTATGTATGCTATGACATCCGGTATCATATTTCCGCCGTCCGCGTGTGGGGGATCGAGCGGATCGAGAGCGTCAGGCGGCCTTCTTCTGCTTCTGCGGATCCTTGAACAGGATCATGAACAGGAGTCCGACGAGGAGGGCATAGCCGGCAAATACGAACCAGGCGGTAGCCCAGCTGGGTTCAGCGGCGTTGTAGACCAGGTGATTGACGACCTTTCCTGCAGCCCAGGTTCCGATCGAGGCGCCGAGACCGTTCGTCATCAGCATGAACAGGCCCTGGGCGCTGGAACGGATGTCCTTGTCGGTATTCTCGTTGACATAGAGGGAACCGGAGATGTTGAAGAAGTCGAAGGCGACGCCGTATACGATGCAGCTCAGGACGAAGAGCCAGACTCCGCTTCCCGGGTTACCGAGGCCGAAGAATCCGAACCGGAAGACCCAGGCGAACATCGCGATCAGCATGACTTTCTTGATGCCGAACTTCTTGAGGCAGAAGGGAATCAGCAGGATGCAGAGCGTCTCTGAAATCTGGGAGATGGAGATCAGCGCATTGGCGTTCTTGGCTCCCCATGCATTGGCGTATTCGGGAATGTCGGCAAAGGAGGTGATGAACGTGTTCGCATACCCGTTGGTAATCTGCAGGGAAGCGCCGAGGAGCATCGAGAAGATGAAGAAGATGGCGAACTGGCCCTCTTTGAACAGGCGGAAGGCGGAAAGGCCGGTCGCTTCGGCGAAGGACTGAGACTCGCCGCTCTTGGGCTTGCAGGGACAGTTCGGCATCGTCAGCGCATAGAGGCAAAGGACCAGGCCGAGGATTCCGGAAGTGAAGAACTGGTTGTAGGTATGCTGGAACTGGACTCCGTCCGCACCTTTCATGAAGTTGACGAAGAGCATGCTGCAGATGAAGCCTACGGTCCCGAACACCCGGATCGGGGGGAAGTCCTTGACGGGATCTTTCCCGCTGACCTCCAATGCGTTATATGCGACGGAATTGGAGATTGCAATCGTCGGCATGTAGAACGCCACACTCAAGGTGTACAGGGCGTAGAAGGCTCCGAACCTGATCCCGGCTCCTGCGGTCATGGCATAGAAACCTGCGGCGAGCATGGTGACTCCTGCGATTCCGTGGCAGATCGAAAGAACCTTCTGGGCAGGAATCCATTTGTCCGCGACGATGCCCATCAGGGCAGGCATGAAGATCGAAACGAATCCCTGCGTGGCGAAGAAGAGCCAGATCTGCGGACCGAAACCGGATTTGGCCAGAAAACTGCCCATGGAGGTGAGGTAGGCTCCCCAGATGGCATACTGGAGGAAACTCATCACGATCAGGCGGAGTGTGATGTTCTGATTTTTCATCGGGTTTATGATTTTAATTATTACATTCGTGGCATCGATAGCAACAAATGTACATATTATTCTTAGAAAAATAGCTATCTTTGACAGTTAAAACTCGAAGGATGTTCAAATTCTCACGGATAGCTACTGATCCCGCCTCGTCCGCCAGGGCGGGGGTGATTGTGACGGACCATGGAGAGATCCATACCCCGATCTTCATGCCCGTCGGGACAGTCGGCTCCGTGAAAGGTGTGTATCATCGTGATCTCGAGGAAGATATCAAAGCCGAGATCATCCTCGGCAATACATATCATCTCTACCTCCGGCCCGGTCTGGACACCCTTTACAAGGCAGGCGGCCTGCACCGTTTCGAGCATTGGGAGAGGCCCATCCTGACCGACAGCGGTGGCTTCCAGATCTTCTCCCTGACTCCGATCCGGAAACTGACCGAAGAAGGCTGCCGGTTCGCCTCGCACATCGACGGATCCCGCCACACGTTCACCCCGGAGAACAATGTCGACACCCAGCGGAAAATCGGGGCCGATATCGTCATGGCCCTCGATGAATGCTGCCCGGGAGACGCCGATTACCGCTATGCGGAAAAGTCCCTGCGGTTGACGAAAAACTGGCTGGAACGCTTTGCAAAGCGTTTCGACGAGACCGAGCCGCTCTACGGATACGGGCAGACCATGTTCCCGATCATCCAGGGCTGCGTCTACCCGGACCTCCGCCTGCAGGCCGTCGACCACGCGCTCTCCCTCGACAACGGGAACCGCGGCGGCTATGCCGTAGGAGGGCTTGCGGTAGGGGAGCCGACGGAGAAGATGTACGAGATGCTCGAGACCGTCTGTCCTGTCCTTCCGGCGGACAAGCCCCGCTACCTGATGGGAGTCGGGACCCCCGCCAACATCCTAGAAGGCATCGCCAGGGGCATTGACATGTTCGATTGCGTGATGCCGACCCGGAACGGGCGCAACGGAATGCTCTTCACCTGGAACGGGATCATGAACATGCGGAATGCCAAATGGACGGATGATTTCTCGCCCCTGGACCCGTCGGGCACTTCTTTTGTAGACCATACGTACTCGAAGGCTTATATCCATCATCTCTTCATCGCGAAGGAGATGTTCGCCGCCATGGTCGCCAGCCAGCACAATCTCGCCTTTTACCTGGACCTGGTCCGGACCGCGCGGGAGCATATCGTGGCGGGTGATTTCGCGGCCTGGAAGGATGGAACCGTCAAGAGAATCATGCAGCGCTTGTAGGATATGCTAGGATTGAAACGACTGGACTGGTATCTGATGAAGAAGTTCCTGGTGACCTTCTTCCTTTCGCTCCTGCTGATCATCGGGATCGTGATTATCTTCGATATTAGCGAGCGGATCGATGATTTCGTCTCCAACGAGGCCCCGCTCCATGCCATTATCTTCGACTACTACCTGAACTGGATTCCGTATTTCATGAACATGTTCAGCCCGCTGTTCGTGTTCATCTCGGTCATCTTCTTCACCTCTATCATGGCCGCGAATTCGGAGGTGATCGCCATCCTGTCCACCGGCATCAGCTATCACCGGATCATGGTCCCGTACCTGATTACGGCGACCCTGATCGCCATTCTGTCGCTCTGTCTGAACCTATGGATCATCCCGCACGCCAACGCACCCCGTATTGCATTCGAACAGAAGTACTTCAAGCGCCACAGGGAGGCGATGGGCCGGGATATCCATTACAAACTGGAGGACGACCGGTACGTCTATATGGAATCGTTCAGCACCTGGAACAATACGGCCTATAATTTCACCCTCGAAGAGTTCTCCGAGGACGGCCTGGTCAGCAAGCTTTCGGCAGAATCCGCCCAATGGGACAGCACCTCCTCTTCCTGGAAACTCAAGAACTATTTCATACGCGATTACGGCACCGGCCTTCAGGACCGGATCCGCTCTGGAAGCCAGATGGATACGACGCTAAGCCTGACCGTCCAGGACTTCTACCTGAACAAAAGGACGATAGGCCAGCTCGACCGGGAGGCCCTGAACCAACTGATCCAGACCCAGAAGGAACGGGGTGACAAGAATGTCATGTTCGCCGAAATCGAAAAGAACAACCGCTTAGCCATGCCGTTTTCCGCTTTCGTCCTGACGATCATCGGCGTTTCCCTGTCGACTCGGAAACGAAGGGGTGGTATCGGATGGAACATCGCCCTCGGCATCGCCATCGGCTTCACCTATATCCTCTTCATGAAATTCAGCGAGATGTTCGTCCATACGGATACCCTCCCGGCCTGGATCGCTCTCTGGCTCCCGAATATCCTGTATACCATCCTCGCCGCTTACCTGTACCATAGAGCTTCACAATAATGGAAATCAAAATCATCAACCGTTCCCCCTATCCGCTTCCTTCCTATGCAACGGCCCTTTCCGCCGGAGTGGACCTGAAAGCGTTTCTGGAGGAACCCCTCACCCTGTCCCCCCTGCAGCGGGCCATGGTCCCGACAGGACTGTACATCGCCCTCCCGGAAGGGAATGAGGCCCAGGTCCGTCCCCGCAGCGGTCTCGCGGCCAAACATGGGATCACCGTCCTCAATACTCCGGGGACCATAGATGCGGATTACCGGGGAGAAATCCGGGTCATCCTTGTCAATCTCTCCGAAGAGCCTTTCGTGATCCAGCCCGGAGAGCGGATCGCCCAGATGGTCATCGCCCGGCACGAGAGGGCGGAATGGATTGAAACCGATGAATTGGATGAGACCGTCCGGGGTGCCGGCGGCTTCGGAAGCACTGGAACGAAATAAGATGGAAACCGAAAAACTTTATGACCTTTTCCTTGCCTCGGCAGGGGTCAATACCGATACCCGGACGATCCGGGAAGGACAGCTTTTCTTCGCCCTGAAAGGGGAGAATTTCGATGGAAACGATTATGCGCTCCAGGCACTGGAAAGCGGAGCTTCCTACGCGGTCGTTTGCGATACGGTTGTCGCGGAGGATCCCCGCCTGATCAAGGTTCCGGATACGCTCCGTACCCTTAAGGAACTGGCGGCATATCACCGGAACAAACTGACAGTCAATGGACAGCGTCTCACTGTCATCGGGTTGACCGGAACCAACGGGAAGACGACGACGAAGGAACTGATCCGCGAAGTCCTTTCCCGGAAATTCCGCGTGAGCGCGACGGAAGGGAACCTGAACAATGACATCGGCGTCCCCCTGACCGTCTTGAAGATGGACTCCTCGACCGAGATCGCGGTTGTCGAGATGGGAGCGAGCCATCCCGACGACATCGCGGCCCTGACCCCGGTTTCCCAGCCGGATTTCGGACTGATCACCAATGTGGGGAAAGCCCATCTTCTCGGTTTCGGCAGTTTCGAGGGCGTCAAATGCGCCAAGGGTCAGCTCTATGATTATGTCGCGGAGCATGGGAAGGCCGTCTTTATCAACGCCGACGACCCGGAACTGATGGGAATGGCCCGGAGCCGCGGACTCAGTCTTGTCCCTTACGGGGTAGAGTATCAGGAAGTTACGGTCCATCCGATTACCGCAGAGGAACCCCTCCTTCGCTTCGATCTTGAGGAACGGACGGTTCAGACCCGGCTGGCTGGCGCCTACAACGTGACGAACGCCCTGGCAGCCATCGCCGTCGGCCGCTATTTCGGAGTCTCACTCGACGATGCTATCACCGCCATCGAAGCCTATGTCCCTTCGAACAACCGTTCCCAGATGACCCGGACCGGCCGGAATCTCCTCATCGAGGACGCATATAACGCCAATCCATCCAGCATGGCCGCGGCCTTGGACAATTTCGCCCTTGCCCGGGATGACCACAAGGTCGTCCTGCTCGGGGATATGCGGGAGTTGGGAGCGGAATCCGCCAAGGAACATCAGGCTGTTGTCCGGAGGCTTGCGGGAATGGACCTCGAGCGGGTCTGCCTGGTTGGAAGCGAATTTTCAGCGGCGGCGGAAGGTTCTGGTTTCCAATGCTTCCAGGACTCCGATGCCCTGGCCGCCTGGTTGAAAGACCATCCCCTGGAAGGGTGCATGATCCTTGTCAAAGGGTCGAGGGGAATCCGGATGGAGAAGGTTATTCCTCTGCTGTAGCGAAACGCCGGATCAAGAAAGAAGCCCCCAATCCGAAGAGATATCCGGTCAGGATGCCGAATACGGTGCCGATCAGGATGTCTCCGAAGAAGTGTTTGCCGACCATCACGCGGCTGAGGGACACGAGGACAGCCCAGAGGTACCCCGCCGCCGCGAAGCCCCGGTATTTCGCGGTCCTGTCGTTCCTGAGTCCAAGCCATGTGCAGGTAATGAATCCGAAAGCATTGCTGGCGTGTCCGGAGAAGAATCCGAAATAGCCTTTCCGGATCTCCAGACTGCGCAGTCCGTCGGACAGCATCAAGGCGTCGTAGCAGGGACGGAGCCGCTCCACGCTGTCTTTGATCAGGCCGGATACCTGGTCGCAGAATATGATCGTCAGGACGATTGAAAGGAGGACGATCAGCCCCCGCCTGGTTCCGAGTCTCCGGAACATGAAGACGGCGACGATCAGGTAGGCGGGAAACCAGATCGAAGAGTCGGACATCAACATCCAGAACTGGTCCGTGGCAGGGGAGTGCAGGCTGTTGATGGCCAGTGTTACGGCCCTGTCAAGGTCTATGAGCCGTTCCGGGATCATCTGTTCAAGGCTTTCCAGAGTTCATCCTTGAGGGCGTCGAGTCCGGTCTGCGCAACCGAGGAGATGAACACGGACGGGATCTCGTCCGGGACTGTCTTCTCGATTTCCCGCCGGCGTTCCGCATCAATCAGGTCACATTTCGTAATCGCCAGAACCCGTTGTTTGACAAGTAGTTCCGGATTATACATCTTCAGTTCCCGAAGCAGGATCTCGTATCCTTTCGAGATGTCTTCCTCTTCTGCGGAGACCATGAATAGCAGGACGGAATTCCGCTCGATATGGCGCAGGAAGCGGATACCGATCCCTTTTCCCTCATGGGCGCCTTCGATGATGCCCGGAATATCGGCCATGACAAAACTCCGGCCGTCGTGGTACTGGACGATCCCGAGGTTCGGTTCCAGGGTCGTGAACGCATAGTTGGCGATCTTGGGTTTGGCGGAGGTGATGGACGCGAGGAGGGTCGACTTCCCGGCGTTCGGGAATCCGACCAGGCCGACGTCGGCAAGAACTTTCAATTCAAGGATGAACCATCCTTCCTGCCCATCCTCTCCCGGCTGGGCGTAGCGGGGAGTCTGGTTGGTGGGGGACTTGAAATTGTTGTTCCCGAGTCCGCCGCGTCCGCCCCGGCAGAGAATGAACTCCTGCCCGGGTTCGATCAGTTCGGTGATGACCTCCTCGGTCTCGGCATCCTTGACCGTGACGCCGACCGGGACGTCAAGGACGATATCTTCTCCGTTCTTGCCCCTTCGGAGCGCGAAACTGCCGGCCCCTCCGTGTTCCGCCCGGACGACCTTGCGGTATTTCAGGTGGATCAGGGTCCAGAACTGGGGATTGGCGCGGAGGATGACGTGTCCGCCCCGCCCGCCGTCTCCGCCGTCCGGTCCGCCCTTGGGTACATACTTCGCCCGGTGCAGGTGGGTCGATCCGGCACCGCCGTGTCCGCTTGCGCAGAAGATCTTGACGTAGTCTATGAAATTCGATTCGGCCATGGGTATTCGTTATCTATGGCAAAGGTAAGGAATATTTTCCTTTTTCACGCCGTATCAGAAGCGGGCCGTGAACTGGATGGGGAAGTGGTCGCTGATGTATTCGACGCCGTAGTCCTTGCCGTCGAGAAGGCGGAAACGGACAGGCTTTGCGTTCAAATAATAGATATGGTCGATCGTAAGGGCATTTTCCGTCTTGCCGAACCCGTTGTAGGTCGGCTCGAAATTGCTTTTCCGGCTCGTTTTCCGGGCATCCTTGAGATATTCCTCGAATTTCATCAGTTCGTCGTTTTCGAATGAATTCATATCCCCGGTAATGAACTGGACCGCATCCTTTCCGCAGATCTCCTCCATCCGGCTGCAGCACATCGCAGCCCCCTTGATCCGTGCCTCCATGCTGCGGACATCGAGGTGCGTATTGAAAACATAGAACGTTTTCCCGGTTCTGACCTCGCGAAGTTTCACCCAGAGCGTCGCGCGCTCGCTGATCGATCCCCATCCTTTCGACGGGACATCGGGCGTCTCGCTGAGCCAGAAGTTTCCCTGCTCCAGCAGCTCGAACCGGTCTTTCCGGAACATGATGAACTTCGTATTGGACATACTCTCTATGACTCCCTGATATTCGGGCAGTTCCGCAATCAGGTACTCTTTCTGGTCCGACCGGACCTCCTGCATCCCGATGACATCCGGTTTCTCGGTCCGGATCATATTGATAGTCGCGAACTTCCGGGCATCCCAATGTTTCACGCCGGTATCGCTCTTTTCGCCGGTGTGGCGGATGTTGTAACTCATGATCCTGACTTCGACCCTTCGGGCCGTGCCGGGCATGCAGATCAGAATTGAAAGCAGAAGGAAGATGATCTTTTTCATGGTCTTTTGTTTTAATGGTATGACAAATATAACGATTATTATCCTTATTTTTGTGACGACAACCTTGTTTTCCTGATGAGATGAAACGATTCTTCCGCGCCTTTTTTATTCTTGCGTTCCTCGTTTTGGCGGGATGCAGCCGCAAAGCCTCCCTCCCGATCGGGATCTTCGATTCCGGAACCGGCGGCTTGACCGTACTTGAAAAGTTCCTGGAGATGGATGAATATGCCCATGAGCGTTTCGTCTACCTCGCCGACCAGGCGAACATGCCCTATGGCAACTACGATGCCGCCGGAAAGGCGGACTTCCTCCGCGAGCTGGTTGTCCATGACGCCGAGTTCCTGGCAGGGGAGCGGTACTACAAAGATGCGGCGGAAGCCGGTCCGACCGGCCGGAAAGCGCCCTGCAAGATCATCGTCATCGCCTGCAACACAGCGACCGCCTATGGACTAGAAACCCTCCGGACGCGTTTCGAGGGGACAGGTATCCGGATTATCGGGGTTATCAATGCCGGAGTAAAGGCGACCCTTGACCTGCTTGCCGACGGGAAGGAACCCTACGCCATCGGCGTCCTGGCGACCCCGGGGACCATCTCTTCCGGAGCCTATGAGCGGACGATCAAGACCCTGGCGGCGGAGCGGGGGATAACGGCCCTCGCCGGGGTTGTGAACCAGAGCGGCTATGGATTCGCCGAGGCTGTCGACAGCGAGCCGGATTTCGTGGATCCCCGCCTGACCGCCCCGCGCTCTTCTTACCGGGGGCCCCGCACGGGAACCGGAGAGGGCGACATCCGACCCGAACTGATGGACCGTTACCGTTTCGACACCGGGGACCATGCCCTTCTCTCCGCCCCGGACGGAACCGACCTCCAGCTTAACAGCGGGGCCAATTACGCGCGGTTCAACCTGGTCTCCCTCATCGAACGCCACCGGCTCAGCGGTTCCACGGCGCCCCTCAAGGCGATCATCCTCGGCTGCACCCATTATCCTTTCCATCTCGAAACCCTCCGGAAGGTCGTCCGCGAACTGAGGGAGTACGAATCCGGCGGAGTCTTCCCGTACAGGGACCTTCTCACCGAAGACCTCGTGTTCATCGATCCTGCTCACTATACGGCGGTGGAATGCCTGGACGCCCTCCGGGAAGAAGGACTCCTGAACAAGCATGCGAAACAGAGCCTTGAAGCCTATATATCAGTTCCTTCCGCTGATCTTCCTGAAGAGTGCCTTACCCTTGACGGGGGACTGACCTATGCGTTCAAGTATGGACGGGAAACGGGCTTGCAGGAAGTATCGACGAAGGCTGTTCCCTTCTCGGAAAGGAACCTGGACCCTGCGAACCTCGAGCGGATCCGCAACGTCCTGCCGCGTTCATATTCCCTGATCGAACCGGGACTGTAAAGGCTAAATCAGCGAGATTAGCAGATACGCGAAATGAGCGATGATTCCGGCGCAGAGGCCCGCGATGGTATGGGCCCCGAGTGCCTTGGAGATCGCTTTCCTGAATCCGAGCGTATCGAGCATGGCGGTATGTGTTGAAAGGAAGCCGCTCCAGCACATGCCGATCGCGGTGAAGACGGCAATGGCGTTTCCGTCGAGGATGCCGGCGGCATTGAAGGTCGGAAGAAGGCCGAGGGCGGCGCCTACCGCGCCGAGTGCCGTCATCGGGAAGGCAATCAGCCGCATGTCATGGAACCCAAAGAGCCACTCGAAAACCCAATGGACCTTACCCGCGAGCCAGGGGAGGATCGGTACGCCCTGGCTTGCCGCTCCGGTATATCCGTCCGGTCCCGGCCCGAAGGTAATCAGGATGACCATCGTCGTGATGATCAGAACGCCAGGAATGATGGCGAGTCCGAGTTCAACGCCGTTTTTGCCACCGTCCAGGATGGCGTTCAGGAATCGCATGAAAACGCTATCCTTCTTTTCCTCTTCGAGGACCTCTTCATGGACTTCTTCCGGCGATTCCTTCCGGACGGGAGTATCCAGTTCGGGGTAGGCCTTCAGGCAGGAACGCTGCATGATCCGGGTCGAGATGATGGAACCGCAGAACGCTCCGAACAGGCCCACAAGCGCCCCGCCGGCATGGCCGAAGCTGATCATCGTAATGATAACGACAAAGCCCATGCCGAAAGCGGTGCCGAAGTTTGTCAGGGAGAGCAGTTGGTATTTCTTGAAATAGGAAGAGAACGTCTTGTCCTTGGCGAAGGCAATGATCGCCGGATTGTCGGAGAGGAAAGTCATCAGGGCGCCGAGGGCCGCCACACCCGGAAGATTGTAAAGTGGTTTCATCAGCGGACGCAGAATTCTTTCGAGCAGGGTTACGACGCCGAATTCGGACATCAGTTTCGAAAGGGCTCCGGTCAGGACCGTGATGCCCATCAGGTAGAATACCGTATTCAGGAGCAGGCTGTGGGCTGTATTCATGATGGTATTCAGGAGGTTCCCGCTGCCCATCTTCGATGCGAGGGCGAGGAATCCTGATACCAGGAGGGTCAGGAATAGTAGCGCTTCGATGGTCGAGCGCCGTAGGGAGGATTTAGGTTTAAGTGGCATAAGGTAATTATGTGGTTGGTTAGTGGTTATTTCTGTCCGCGGATGGCCGTGATATCGTAGTCGTAATTATCTCCGGCAAGGTCCAGGAAAGTGCGTTTCATCTTTTCAAGGCGTTCCGGTTCCTTCAATGAAAGATCCTGGTCTTCATGCGGATCATCCTTCAGGTTGAAAAGGTTCCAGGATTCGAAGTTCCCGAGTTCCGTTCCGGTCGTTTTCCGCACTTTCGCCCCCTTGTAGGGCGGGATCAGTACGTAGTCGCCTTCCTTGAGGACCAACCGGCTCTTGGCTTCGAGAATCAGACGATCCCGTCCTTTCGGCCCTTTCCCCAGGAGTGCCTTTCCAAGGTCTTGGCTGTCAAGTCCTTCCGGAGTATCTGCACCGATGATTCCAGTCAATGAGGCGAAAAAGTCAAGCTGCGAAACGAGCGCATCCGATACCTGCGCCCGGGTATGGTCCTTCCAGTAGACAAGGAGCGGAATATGGGTTCCCCCGTCGAAAAGACTGTACTTCCCGCCCCGATAGATTCCTGCCGGGGTATGGTCCGCAATCAAAGAATCGGCGAGGTCCATATACCCGTCCTGCAGGACCGGACCGTTGTCACTCGTGAAAAGGACGATCGTATTGTCCAGCAGGCCTTTCCGGTCGAGATGACGGATGACCTCCCCGACACACCAGTCAGCCTCGACGATGGCATCGCCGCGTGTCCCGTAGGGGGTTGCCCCGGCGAAACGCTGGTTCGGTAGCCGGGGTACATGGGGCTCATGGAGTCCGTAATAGATGAAGAACGGCTTGTCGGGCGTCTGCTTGTCGATCTCCCGTTTGACGAGCCCGCAGAAATAATCTGCCATCTCCTCATCGACCCACCGGGCCTTCGTCCCGCCTTTCATGAATCCGATCCGGGGAACGCCGTTGACAATGGAGTTATTGTGTCCATGGTGCCAGGGGAGTCGGAGAAGTTCCGGATTCGTCAGGGCTGTCGGTTCGCCCTCGAAATTCTCCTCATAGCTGACTTCGATCGGATCGTCCGGATCGAGACCGAGTACCCGTCCGTTTTCGACATAGACGGTCGGAACCCGGTCATTCGTAGCAGCGATAAGGCACGAATAATCAAACCCGATGTCATTGGCGCAAGGGGAGATCGGCTGGTTCCAGTCGATATGCCCACTGCCCATTCCGAGGTGCCACTTCCCGATAGCGGCTGTTCTGTATCCGGCTTCCTGCAAGCTTTTCGGCAGGGTCGGGATATCGGTCGGAATCAGCAAGGGAGCGTCTCCCGGAAGGATTCTTGCGTCGGGATTGGTCCATGGGTACATGCCCGTAAAGAGGGCGTACCGGCTCGGAGTCGAGGTTGCCGAAGTCGCATAGGCGTTCGTGAAACGTACGCCGCACGCGGCAAGAGAGTCGATATTCGGAGTCGGAATCTTGCCCATCCCGTAGCAGCTGACATCTCCGATGCCGAGGTCGTCGGCAACGATCAGCAGGATATTCGGCTTCTCCTGTTTCTGGGAAACGCATCCTCCCAGAATCGGCAGTACTGCGCCTGCGGCAAGCGGAAGCATCGATGGTTTATACATGTTCATTCTTCTTTGACGGGCAAAGATAATCATTTTGGCGCTTTTCTTGCAGCGAAAAGGGCCATGATTCATACAATTCTTTGGGCTTTCCTGACTTTCAGCCCGGCGACGACTCTTTCCGGGGCGCCCCCTTCAGCCACTCCCGTTATTGATACAACCCTTTCTGCCACGGTTCTTGCCGACCGGATTATAGACGAGGCTTGCCGGTATCTCGGCACCCCTTACCGGTATGGAGCCGGCGGTCCGAAAGCCTTTGACTGTTCCGGCTTTTCCAGCTTTATTTTCAGGCAGTTCGGCTACCGTCTTTCCCATTCTTCCAAGGGTCAGGCTAAGGAAGGCCGTGCCGTCGAAGGCCCCCTCTCAAATCTCCAGAAAGGAGATATCGCGGTCTTCGGAGCCCGTCGGAACAAGGACGATGTCGGCCACGTCGGGATTGTCATCGACGTGAACGGATCGGGGACGAATTTCCGTTTCATCCACGCCGCGCGGGGCGGAGTCATGATTTCCGAACTCCAGGAAGAATACTATCGGGACCGATATCTCGGAGCGAGGCGGATCCTCGATGATTTCGAAGGGAAACGATCGACATGGACCTCATCCCCGAAAGTTGCCGCTTCTGCTGAGGAGCCTTCCGGCATCCCGGTCGATATCGAGCACCCGGATTATTTCGACGGTACCCTTGTCGCTGCGGTAGATACGCTTCTGCTCTCTTCCGGCGATTCCCGGATCCTCCTTTTCGGAGATGGAACGTGGGTCTATCTTGCCAAGGACGGGACTCTGATCGCCCCGTCTTCGGAGGACCGCCTGATTTTGGACGGGAACGGGAGATGGAGAAGGGAGACCCCCAAAAAGATTCCGCCCCAGCCGCGTCCCAGGACAGAGACCGCCAGTACCGGTACCGCCCCGCAGGCATCGAGCGCGCGCGAGGACATGGGAAATACCTCGGAAAATACTGATGCGCAGTACTATACAATCAGGAAAGGCGATACCCTCGCGTCCATCGCCTCCCGTTACCACACATCTGTCGAGCGGCTCTGCCAACTCAACGGCATCACCCGGCGCACTACCCTCCATATCGGTCGGCGCCTCCGCGTCCGCTAATACATCTGGTGTTGCTTTGATTTCTTGCGCCAGCCGGCTTCGCTCTTGTACTGTGTGAAATAGATGATCAAGTCAGCTTCACTTTTGTATTCGGTGAAGTAAATTATCTTTTTGGCCTCGCTTTTCCACTGCGTGAAATACCAGATTCCCTTGCCGGCGTCAACCTCGCTCTTCCAGGTTGTCTTATAGACGATCAGATCCGCTTCGCTTTTGTATTCGGTGACATAGACCTTAACCTGGGCCTCGCTCTTCCAGTCCGTGCTGTAGACGACCTGCGCCTTGGCGCCAAGGCTGAAGAAGATAATCATCGCAAGAAATATCAACCTTTTCATAATCAGCTCGTTTTAAAGTGAGTTACCCCGTTTCACGGTTTTCGCTTCCTCGACCAGATTCTTGAAAATGGCGCGGAATCTCTTGATCTTGAACTTTCCGTAGAGGTATTCGGGATGGAACTGGACGCCCATGACATTCAGGCTGTTGTCTTCGATCGCCTCGATGACCCCGTCATCGCCCGTTGCGACGACCTTGAGCCCCTCGCCGACTTCCGTGATGCTGAAATTGTGGCTGGTATTGACCATCACGCGCTCCTCTCCGAGGATCCGGTACAGCCTTGAAGTCGTGTCAATGTTGATGGCATGGGCCTCGGAATTGAGCCCGACATTCTTCCCGTCCACCTTGTCCATGTGCTTGATCCCGGACTCGGGGTAATACTTGGGAATCAAGCCTATGGATCCTTTGTAGACACCGTTGATCTCCTGGTGCCCGAGACAGATCCCGAGGATGGGTTTCCCCTGGGCGAGCGCGGCACGGATCACCTTGTAGTCGTATTTGCTGCGGCCGGTCGTATCGGATCCCGTCTTGCCGGGAACGATCAGGGCGTCCACGGAGGACACGAACTCCGCCGCCTTTTCGTCGGTCGTCGCATAATAGGGGAAGAAGTAAGGCTTTGCACCCGCGTCGCGGATGCACCGCTTGTAGTATTTGATCGTGGTCTTTGACGAGCCGTTCTTGCAGACTCCGACCGTCACTCTCCGGCCGGAAACCCCGGCCGGCCCCGTCACCCCGCACGAAATCACTGCCCCGCATGCGAGAATTAAGGTTATCAGCAGTAGAATTCTTTTCATGGCAATCTTTTTCGCAAAGTTAAGAAAAGAGCAGGATTATGCGAACTGAACGGAACTCAATTTTTCGAAAAAGCCTGGATTCCTTTCTGGATTCTGGCAATTGTTTTTCGGGTAGGCTTGCTTCGTCCATGCAGATAGTGACCGAGCTGGGCCTGCCGGATACCTGTTATCCGTTCCAGCCCTGCCAGGCTGAATGCCTAGCTATACTCTTCCAAAAAACTGGCAATGTCGTAGTAAAATAAGAAATCCGCTTCCTCAAATTGTTTGTTAATTGAATGATAATAAGAACGCGTCGCCTCGTATGTGGATTTGAAGTCGGCGATCGTTTCGTCTACGGTCCTTCCTTCTCCGATCAACCCGTAATCAAGATTGTTCTTATCCATATACGCGGAGTATCCGTTGCCTGCCAACTCGATATAAACTTTAACTTTTTCCATATTTCTATAATCTGATTCCGGATTGTTCAAGTATACTTTTTAGCGTTCCCGGCCTTTCTTCAGCCGATGTGTGGTGACTGTCACAAATGTTTTACTTGTTATCGGACTGTACCAGAATGGATGTGGGCTCCCTTTTACATGGAGATTGCGACAACCGGCTCTGACCAGTTTTCGCTCTAATTCGTGGTATTTCATAGTTTAAAGTCGTCATCATCATGTTTCAATAATAGGAAAAATCCTATTAATATCCAAATGCAACAGAACAATTCTGATAGATTATCGGTCTTGGGTCAGGTGCGGATTGGGGGCCAAGTCCAAAACACAGCGTTAAAGTTATAGTTTGAGAATGTGAGAGTATTATCATTTGTCCGCTATCTTGTGGTTTTGTGCGGGCCCCTTGCTTTCTCGCCGATTTGCCGTGAGATGTAACTCTTTGCAACATAAGCATTTGGCGGATTCCTCCTCTGAATTCTGACATAGGAGGAATGGGCTAAAACATTATTAGTCAGTCACATCTGTCTCACGCTAAAAATGGCCTCTGCTTTGTAGAGGCGCCTAATGCCAAGAAATACAGAGTTTTAACTTGTCCGTTTATCCTTCTTCAAACCGACGCTTCATCTTTTCATAGCCGACGGAGATGTCGAACCAGTATTCCTCCGTCCCGAGAAACACCGGTTCGGGCAATTCCCATCTGCCGTCTGCGCCCTTTTTCGGAAGTGGATGGGTAAAGACCCTGACCCTCAACATGTCCAATGCCCGTCCATTTTGATGGATAAGCCTCTGTTGTTCCAACTCATAGTCCACGAAACGGTAGGGTGACGGGCGAAGGAGGAGTTCCAGCAGTTCATATTCCATATGGACGTAATTATCTGGCTCGTCGATGATGATCGGGTGCTCCGGACTGCAACCTGGATTGGCGGTATCATAGGTAGCATACCTCGCCTGCTGCTCGCTTGTGAGGATCCCATTGGCCTTCAATATCGTTCGGAGGGAAGTCATTCCTCTCCCTCCTTATCCAGAATCCCGCCAATATGCCAGAATATGGTGTCCAAAACTTTCATGTATCCCATTCCCGGACAATGGAATTCGTTCTTGAATACCTCGATAACAGGATGAGTACGAAGTTCTCTGTATGTATCACAGACATCCTTATAGACAGAGGCTTGATGGTCCAGCCTGGTCTCATCCGGAGTGAATGGTTTCTGGAAAACAATCCCCACTTGGCGGTCATATATCGGATACGATTCATCATCCACCATGTTCAGCATCTTCGTTACAAACGAGAAGTAGTTTTTCCCCATTGCTTTTGCCAGCTCATCCGTAACAGCTCTTGCATTCAATCCTGTGTGGGCGTTTCGAAGTCCCTCCATTTTGTTATAAAATGCTTCTTTCCCTTCAGCAGGGACGATTCCCATGCCGTAGAAGGATGAAAAACACCATTTGAAAACCAAGTTCTTCTTGACATTTCCTTTATGAAATTCATTTTTAAGGAAGCTGAAAACGGCTGCGTTGGTGGCAATAACAGTAGAATTGTTTGCTTCAAACCGCGGACTCTGTCCGAAGTAATAATCCAATAATTGAATGGCGTCTTGGTTAATCATCTCTCAACATTTTAGAATTAAAAATGGCTTCCCTTATCATTGGAAAGCCTTTGAAACATTTTTTCGGTTCAATTGTAAACAATCAAATCCAAACTTCCAAATTATTTGATTAAATGAACCAATGTGAACTTGATTGGGGGGTATTATTCCCATATTTTTGTTTCCATACAATTTTGAACAGGATGTGAAGCGATCGGTTCGAAAAACTGTTTAATAACCACACTAATTGACAATTCAGCAATGTCAACAACAATTAAATGTCCAGCTTGCGGTGCGATGGTTGATTCCTTCGCACTAAAATGTCCTGAATGCGGATTCATTTTTGCGCAGGAGTCTGAATCCAGCAGATCGATACGTGACAGTATCGAAGCGTTACAGTCTCAGTTGATGCAGGAACAAAAGCCTGCTAGGCAAGCTGAAATAATCAATGCCTTTACGATGCCCGCTACAGCGGAAGGATTGTTGAATCTTCTCGTTTTTTCCTATTCCCGTTTCGAACAGAGTAATGGTCGGAACGATGAAAAGGTCTCTTCAGCATGGCTTGAAAAGGCAAAGCAAGCATATAAGATGCTGAAGATTCGTTCTGATTCTGATCGAACTATAATGTCCAAGGTACAGGAGTTTAGTTTTCTTGATAACACGAGTACAATCCCTAAAGTTAAAGCATCCAAGCAGAGCAAGAATAGGCACAAGATTTTAAGGTGGGTCATCCTTCTGGGCGTTTTGGCAATTGCAGTTTACCTGTTTTTGCTGATTCTCAGCAGTATGGATGAACCTGTCGAATCTGATAGCACTGTTCGTCAGCAGGTTATGGAATTGGTCAAAGAAGGGAAGTACGAAGAGGCCAGGAAGAAGGCTGCGGAGATGGAGTATGCCTGGGACCAGAGGGAATTGATGGAAATGATTGAAAAAGAGGAAAATAAATAAAGTTATGAGAAAATTAATCGCATCATTAGTTTGTTTATTGTTTACGTTTGCCGCCTTTTCTCAGCCGAAGGAGGTAACCCTTGTGGTGACAGGAGAAGGAGCGACAAAGGAGGAAGCGACGACCAATGCTCTTCGCAGTGCTGTGGAACAAACATTCGGAGTGTTTGTTTCTGCGAATACGGAAATACTAAACGATGATCTTGTTAGGGATGAAGTGGCGACAGTTTCATCCGGTAATATTAAGTTGTATGAAGAAATGGCCTCCATATCCTCTCCTGATGGTAGGGTAATGGTGACGTTGAATGCGGTGGTATCTATAGGTCAACTCGTGTCTTTTGCCCAGAATCACGGTGCTTCGACTGAGTTTGCCGGAAGTACATTCGGGGCTAATATGCGTCTATACGAACTGAATAAACAGTCTCAACAAAAAGCATTAAGTAATCTGTATTCTGAATTGTTAGCGTTATCCTCAACCATGTTTGATTATAACCTTGAGGTTGGGGAGCCGGTTGCTGAGGGCAATAGTCTCTTCGGCGTCAGAGATCCTCGCTCTGCTCGAAAAGATGAAAAGGGTGTTTATGTCCCTATGACAGTTAAAGTGGTGGCGAATGCGAATACCAAAGCGGTAGGAGACTTTTTCTTGAATACAGTTAGATCAATATCTTATCGTGCCAAGGACATCCGTCCATTCAGCACTATGGGATTGGAGAGTTATGCTTATTATTCGATTTCTTTTAATGATTTTCTCCATAAAGGAACAAAAAACCTAAAATTCGGCTTATTTCCGTCATCATCTCCAGATGCTTACAGGGCTGATCCCAGACCACAAGGAAGACAATCAGCCTCGTTACGGCCAACTAAAGCATTTGTTAATGAGCCAATGTTTTTCTATGATAGAATCGATAGTGAATTATTGAACAATATCTTTCTATCTGCTGTTTATGGTTTCGAGATACATGACAATTTAGGTAATACATACAAATTTGATATTCCCTCCGATATTGCGGATGAAGTGAGAATGAATCCATCTTCCGGGGAGTTTATGTTTGATGAAATTGCAGGGAACAACCCACTACTTACTGGTGTTTATTCGGTTAGCAGAGATTATGGTGGTGCCAAACGCATTTCTGAGCTTCTTGAAGAGAATTCTCTTTTTATGGGTATTGTGTCTAGTAATCTTAAGTATGCCCCAGGGAAAGATATATACGTTATTCACAAGACTGTGTTGATTGACAAAGAAACTGTTTATAAAATCACAGGATTCGAGATATCACCTGCTTTAAAAAACGCCGAATAGGATGAAAACGTGTTTTTCAATTATAGCCGCACTATTGTTCTCAATATTGCTTCAAGCTCAATCGAAGGAAGTATCGTTGGTCGTTACTGGTGAAGGAGCGACGAAGGAAGAGGCTACAAACAATGCGCTTCGGAGTGCAGTCGAGCAGGCTTTTGGTGTTTTTGTTTCTGCAAATACTGAAATCTTAAATGATGAAATCGTAAAAGATGAGATCGCTACAATCTCATCTGGAAATGTCAAGTCCTTTACAGAAATAAATTATTTTGAAAACACAAATGGAAAAAAGCAGATTTCACTGCAGGTTATTGTTTCAGTCGGAAAGTTAATAGAGTATTCCAGGAGCCATGGCTCGTCAGCTGAATTTGCAGGAGAATCCCTTGGAGCCAATATTCGTTTATTTGAGCAGAACAAACCTTCCTCAGAAAAAGCTATAGAATTGTTTTACAAATCATTGAAGTCTCTATTATCAACATTATTCGATTATCGGTTAGTTATTGGAGAGCCATTTCGAGAGAATGGGCAATTACGCATTCCAGCCAAAGTACGAATCGTGGCAACAGATCGTTTGTTAGAGGCTTCCAATTATTTTTATAACTCCCTAGAATCAATCTCTTTCCCCATCGATAATTTGATGCCATTAATCCATGTCGTCGAGAATTATTATGCTTACAAAATAGGCAGAGACATTAGGTTCTTCTATAGTCCGATCGATCCATCTTTGATCAACAAACTTTTTTGGTCTGCAGTCTTGGGTTTCGAAATAACTGATAATAATGGAAAAATGTATACACTAAATAATCCGTTTATTACGTTGTCACCTACAAATAAAAGGTATTTTGGGTATGCAGGAGACCTGCGAAGAATAAGAGGATCGGCTCCTTTAGAACTTGGCGAACTTGGCGTTCTTGGTATTTCAGAGCTATCTAATTATTGGGACGGTGACGTTCAAGTTTGTGGAGAAGTCAAGTCATCTATTGACTATAAATACGAGAGGTTTATATTTGACATAACGGGAGACCTTATTATTGATCAAACAGGGCTTTCAAATATTTCTGAATTTAGTATTACCCCCAACTATGAAGTCGGTCTAAGGCAATTTGTCTACCCTTATTATTCAAGATGATATAATATATTTTTCATTTTCCCAACTCAAAATAAGTAAAACAGATATCATTATGAGCAAAGGCGTTTTAGTTATTCTTCATCCTGTTGATGGCGGAAAGAATCTTTCCCATACTCGTATGACAGGTTACTCTTCTCAACGGTCTGTATGGGAGGCGCTGATTAGTGGCAAGCAAATAGAAGTTCTGAGAGTTATGTTGGATTCACATACAGAGTTGGAACTTGAAACCACGAACTATTTGAATAGGGGAGGTGTCGAGAGTGCTGATATTTATAGTTGGTTGAAAGAAAGACATCTTACAGACACATCAAATCAATTATTATTTGAAGTTACCTATTCTGAAGATACGCGGACACTTATCTATCGTTTTCGTGGTCTTGTTTCGCAGTTTAATGTTACCATGCTTTAACTCTATAAGCTATAATTCAATTAGAATGAGAAGATTATATTTTATTATTGCGGTATTATTATTCCCACTGATACTTCAGGCTCAGCCAAAAGAGGTTTCGTTAATTGTAACCGGTGAAGGAGCGACAAAAGAAGAGGCTACGAACAATGCGCTTCGAAGTGCAGTCGAGCAGGCATTTGGCGTTTTTGTCTCAGCGAATACGGAGATTCTTAATGATGAATTAATAAAAGATGAAATTGCCACGATTTCTTCAGGAAACATAAAATCATTTAAAGAAATCAGTTATAATGATAATCTCGGTAATAATCTAAAAAGCATTACATTAAATACAGTTGTTTCTATCGGTAAGTTGATCGAGTATTCCAAAAGCCATGGGTCAAAAGCCGAGTTCTCCGGTGCTGTTTTTGGGGCAAATCTCCGATTAAGGGAACAGAAAAGTATTAATGAACCGATAATTCTCAAAAACCTGTTAAGGGGACTAACAAGGCATGGAGATTTATTTAATGCCACGATACAAATAACCGGTCATCCATTCGTTGGTGAGGTGAAGATCGTCCCTTTCAAAGATGAAGTTGACGAGTCTATCCATGCCGATGGATGTGGGGAGAATGTTCTATATCGTTATTATTCATACTCTGATGAGGTAGACGGAGTCATTAAAAAACGTAGAATCTACTATCCTATTTCAATTGTACCCAAAAAAGAAGTTAATATTGAATCGACATATTTTCTTCCAATTAAGATTTCGTTTGACGCTACTCCCTACGCCGTTTCAGTTTTTAAAGAATTTGATAATGCTCTATCATTACTCTCATTGACTAAAAATGAATGTGATGAGTATGATGCCGAAGGCATTCCTTATTACGGTGTAAAGATTAATAATAGGATTGTTTTTCTTCGGGATTATTACTCCGCTCTCCTTATAGGGGATCTTATTGCAATTCTAAATAAATATTTATATAAAGATTGGACGATATCATTAACTCAAACAGATGGAACTGTATTTCAGTGGACAGGGAAGGTGGAGAATAAGTATAATTTTAAAATAGGGGATATGGGTTACTTCACCGCCGACTATTACTATATTGGGAGAACAGCACAACAATTATACTCATATAAGGCGCTTCAAGGCTTTCGTACAGGTAGTTTTAGTATTCCTATCTACTTTTCTCCAGAGAAGGGCTTTTATTCATATGGAAAAGAAGATTCAGTAGAAGACGGTTTCAACGGTCGAGTTGTTGAAGGGGGGTTACAGTCTGACTTCCGATCATTCGAAGTGTGGAAGGAAGAAGGAAATACTAAATATATTGTTATCAGCGCGCCTCTTAAAGGAAGATTATTTAGGGTGCCTGCTAAACAGGTTTTTTATCATGACGCTATAGATTATAATTATGTCTTGTTTCCACAAAACAAACAAGAACCCATAGAATTATTACAAGCTAAAATACCGCTAAACAAAGCTGAAACACCGCTAAACGAATCCGATCTAAATATGTTTAAAAATTTATACGGCTTCTTATACGGCTTGACGATTGCCTCGCCTCTTTATGAGAGAGTATGTTCTGGGGAAACAAATAACGTTTTAGAATATGAGTTTAATCTCCCCATTTCTAAAGCAAGATTAGAACAAATGACCAGTATTGAAATCGGACATATGAGTGTTAACAAATAAACCCATCTATATTATGTTTATACAGTACTTTCAAAACCGAATTTCGGATCTGAATCCAATGGACCAAACAATCTTCGTTGGCAACATTTCTCTTAAATGGCAGAATCTGATAAATCAATTTCCCCTGGTTGCTGAATCTTTCCATAGTCTAAGACGGGATAATAATGATGATTTGATCATTAGTCGTCAAGATGTTTTTGAGACCATTGGTTTGCCGACAAGAATTATCAAATCATTGATCTGGGGATATCCAAAGGGTATGCAGGGTACGGCGAATCTTCAGAGTATTGTGGAGCATCTTGATCAGATTGTACAAAGGATAAATGACTACAACGCCGGCCCTTTTACGAGGCCCCGTTTCGTAGAGACTTATCGTATTCTTTCTGAAATCAGAGGATTAGGACCGAGTACTTTGAGTAAAATTCTTTATTTCTGTGGTATACACGTCAGGCAGAACAGGGCTGTGATTGTAGATACCAATGTTCTTGAGGCTTTTGGCTTTTTGCAAGATTTCCATGACGCTTCTTATGAAAGTGATTCTGCTGAAAGATATTATCGGCAGATCGTAAGTATCAACTCCTCTGCTCGTAGATTAAATGTTACACCAGACCAGATAGAGTATTTCCTTTTTGAGTTGGGTAAACAGGGAAAGAGAGTGAAAACTGACTTTGTTACAAACTATTAGCCATGAAAAGACGACTGTTCCTTTTACATATTCTCATTTCAACCTCACTCTTCGCCCAGGAGAAGAAGCCGACGCTGATGATTCTGCCGAGTGATGGCTGGTGCACACAGCGGTATTTTATGACAAGTTATGATAATCAGGGACTTACGGTATCTGTCCCCGATTATCAGGCCGCCTTTAGAGAAGACCTGGAACTTCGTCCTGTTGTCAGTAAGGTAGGGGAGATGTTGACGAACTATGGCTATAGTTTGAAAGATTGTGAGCAGGAACTCAAGGCTATTGCTCAGCGAGCGGCGGAAGATAACATGACGATGAGTAAAACGAGCGGTGCATCGTTGATTGAGAGCCCGCTTGATATGCTTAAACGCAGAACAAAGTCGGATATTATCGTGCAGGTTGATTGGCATATCAATCGCGAGGCCGCCGGGAAGTCGGTTACCTATACCTTGGAGGCCTTCGACTCTTACACGAGCAAGCGAATTGCGACTTCGACAGGTACAGGAAATCCTTCTGATGAGCCGGTCCCAGTCCTCTTGGAAAAGGCCGTGAATGAACATGTTGCGGATTTTGACCATCAGATGGACCAGTATTACCGCGATCTGGTTAAGCATGGACGGGAGATTATCCTTACCGTACGGTGTTGGGACTCTTGGGAAAACGACTTGGAAACTGAATATGCCGGGGAAGAGCTTACGGATTGTATTCAAAGTTGGATGCATGATAATACTGTAGGAGGGGTATTCAATCTCTCCGACGCTACAGAGTCATTCCTTCAATTCGAACAAGTCCGGATCCCCTTTTTCGATGAAAAAGGACGGGCGATGGATGCCCGGTCTTTTGCGAATGAACTCAGAAAGTACTTGCGCAAAGAACCTTTTCAGATAGAGGCAAAAGTAATGATCCGAGGACTTGGTGAAGCAATCGTAGTGTTAGGAGAAAAGTAATATGAGAAAAATCTTGTTGTCATTCATTTTAGGCATCGCCAGTTTTACTGCTTTTGCTCAATCGGAAACGATCTCTATCAATGTTTTCGTTCCAGAAGGAGAGATCCCAGTCGAGGCGAATAAGATGTTGTTAACAAAACTCAATCAGATTGTTACGAACTATGGCCTTGCAGATAATGGCTTGACCGAACGATTCTTCCTGACACCGGAGGTCCTTGTCGCAACCAAAGATATCGTCCCTTCCAATCCTCCTAAGGTTTCGCAGAAACTCGAGATTGTGCTGATGATTGGTGATGTCGTGGATAATAAGTTGTACGGAACCTTTTCCCTTCACGTTGTGGGAATCGGGCAGAACGAGAATAAGGCGTTTCTTAACGCCTTCCAGAAGATTCCGGTTAAGTCGAAAGGACTTGAGTCATTTCTGGAAGATACAAAGGGAAAAATCGTCAGTTACTATCAGCAAAATGGATCCCAAATTATAGATAAAGCGGAATCTCTTGCTGTTTCTGGGCAGTATGAAGAGGCCCTTCAACTATTGTTCTCAATACCGGATTGTTGTGGTGATATTAGCATAAAAAGGGATGAGATTGCATCTCGAGTTTATCAGTTAAAGATGGATCAGGAGGGTGCTTCTATCTACAAAAAAGCGAAGGCTCTTTGGGATACGAACCCTGCCGAGTCTACCGTTACAGAGGTCCTTAGTATGCTTGAGGGAGTGAATCCCGAATCCGCTTCCGCTTCGGATTGTGAAAAGTTGGTTGCTCGTATGACAAAAGAAATACAGGCAAAGAAGGCCAGACAGCAGAAGTCCGCCGAAGAACAAAAGGCAAAGAATGAGGAAAAGGAGCGTGCTGAGTGGGAGTTCAAAGTCCGTCAATATGAAGATCAACTTGAGTTGCAAAGGCAGCAAATGAAGGATCAGACACGCATTGAAAGAGCTCGTGTGGAAACTGAAAAGACAGTTTCCGGACATATCGGAAGAATAGATTTTAACAAGGTAACAAGAATCATTAAGTCATGGACAAAATCAAACAAATAGCACTTATACTGGTATGTCTGCTCATCTCTTCTCCGAGTTTTGCCCAGAATTACAACGAAGAGAAAACGGCGATGACTAATTTTATCCTGCGGATGTATAAAGCGGCTCCATTTGAAGGAGTAAAGGTATTTACAGACTATGATCATAGTTACCTTTTATCCGTGCTTTCTCTGGACCCGGGTAAGTATCCAAATACCAGTGCCTTGAACCGTGTTGCAGGAGTTAAGGCGATGTCTCAGGCCAGCAGGTATTTCAACGGATCGGAGATTACGTCTGACTTGATCGTCCGAAGCGTGGAGCATTCTGATGGGAAAGCTGATTCGGAGATCATTGAGAATATCAGAGAGAAGTCAAATGGCTACGTAAAGGCCCTTGAATTATTGACGTCTTTTGAAGGGAATGATCATAGGATGGTTTTTATTTACTATAAGGCACTAGAGTAATAATTTAATAAGATGGGATTATTCAGTAAAAGAAATGAAGGCGGAATCATGGATATGATCCGCTGTGATGAAAAAGACTTTCTCATTTGGAAATGGCGACCAGATGCGAAAGCAGAAGCGGGGGCGTCGAGAAAAGAGAACAACATCCGTTATGGGAGCAGCTTAAGGGTTCGCCCCGGGCAGGCAGCCGTCTTTCTATATCAGAATAGGGGAGAATATGATGTGATTGTTGGCCCTTATGACGATATTGTCAAGACTGACAATATGCCTGTTCTTGCTTCAATTGTGGGTCTTGCATATAAAGGAGGAACTCCGTTCCAGGCGGAAGTGTATTATATCAATTTGGCAAAAGGGATGGAACTCCCTTTCACCATCCCATATTTTCGCGTCATCCCTTCTGAACCTGAGTACAAAGCTTATAATGTCGAAGTCGCGGTCAAGGGAAGTTTGGCGTTTCAAGTTCCGACAGATCCGGCGATGGTAAAGTATTTCCTGGAGTCCTGGGGAACAGCAGATACTACGATTGAGGAATTCAAAGACAAGGTTAAAGCTTTGCTTACCCAGGAGATAAAGCAGATCGTTGCCAATGCTCCAAAGGATACAGGCATCTTTATCATGCATTTTAATAGCTTGATTGGAGAGATGGGCCATTATATTCTCTCACGTGTGCAGGAACGCATCATGCAGCGCTTCGGTATCTTTGCAAGTGACGTTATTGTTGAGGATATCCGCTACGAAGAAGAAGGGGAAGGATATCAGCGTTTGAAGAGATTAACGGAAGAGCAGGCTCAAAAGTATAACCTTGAGAACGAGAAGACGACGTTGCTTAGTTTCGAGATTCAGCGAGAGACGATGCGGACAGATGCTGATATCCGTAATCAGACTGCAAAAGAAATGGCTCAGATGCAGATGGAGCATATGCGTGATGTGACGGCCCGAATGCGTGAAGAGGGACAATTTGCCCAGCGGATGCAGTCTGAGCAGGCGGCCAAGCAGGCGAGCCTTGGAAGCGAGTCGGCCTACATTAATGCCCATAGTATTAATAAGCAGGCAGAGGTGCTCAAGACTGGCATGGAAAACATCGGCCAAATGGGGAGCATGAACTTTGGTGGTGGCGACGGCCATATGAACCCCGCCGGAATGATGACCGGAATGATGCTGGGCGCAGCGATGGGCCAGCAAGTTGGGGGTATGATGAACCAGATGGGCCAGACGATGCAGCAGGGGATGGCAAGCGCCGGAAAGCCACAGGCCGCGCCTCCGCCCATCCCAACTCCGCAACAGCGTTTGTATTATCTTGCTATCAACGGCGCACAGTACGGTCCATGTGATGTGACGGCCTTAAGTCAGATGCTTGCTGCAGGCCAGATTAATGGCGATACGCTTGCGTGGTGTGATGGCATGCCAGCATGGCAACCGATGAAGATGATCCCCGGCTTGGCCGGACTCTTTGCTCCACAAGGGGGGGCTACGCCTCCTCCTATTCCTAATACCCCTCCAATCCCTAAGCCATAATAATTATGAGACAGTTAGATTTCAATACATTGGATAAGCTTGTCGCTTCCGATCAGTGGCATGCATTGGCCAAGCAAGCCATAAGCAGCATCAGAGCAATGCAAACGGATGTCCCTCATTTCGGTATCCAGCCGCATGTTGTACTTCCTGTTTTTCAGAACAAAGAAGAAGCGCAATATGTGCTCGCAGCCGGGACGGAACAACGTGGCCCTTTTTCTTTGGCTCAGGTTCGAGCTTTACTCAAGGCCGGAGCTATCAACCAAGACTTCTATATTTGGTCTCAGGGGTGGCCTGAATGGAAGTTTATTAAAGATTGTCCCCATATTATTTCAATGATTTAACCATGACAGAAGACAGTGGAAGTTTCATCGAGAGGATGATGGAACTGGGCATTGGAATGTCCATGATTCAGCAGATGCCGGCAATGATCAATAGCGTTATGCCTCAGCCAAACGCTCAGGGAACAACACCTCCGCCTCCTCCGACCAAAGAGCAAGGTCAGGTCTATATTGCAGTTGATGGAACTCAGGCGGGCCCTTTTTCTGATGAAGAATTAATGAAATTGGTACAGAATGATCTTTTGTCACCTGAAACCCTTGTCTGGAAGACTGGAATGAGTACCTGGTCGCCGGCCGCGCAGGTGCCGGAGGTTAACAAGCTTTTTTTCCTTGCTAAAATGAAATGATTATGAAGATTGACGGAATAAAATTCATCCTGGCTATTGCAATAGCTTTCCTTTTAGGATTTATTTGTGAAATCATTGCACCGGAATCAGAGAGCAGAAACTGGATCTCTCTGGCGGTCGGTTTCGTTTCGATCGCGAGTGTAATGATCCCTGCAATGGGAGTAAAATATGCGAACGTGAATAGAGGTGTGAACCTAAAGGTTTTTTCTTGGGTCATGGTCGTTGTCATTGCAGTCGCAAACCTGATATTCTCCTGTTTTGAATACAAGATTGACATTTATATCGCTATCGTTCTTCTTCTTGCTGTCGTTGCATGGGGCATTATTTATGGAATGTTCAGCGCAAAATCAGCACAGAAATAACCTTTTTGAAATCAGTCTTAAATCTGATTGCCGATAAGAGTTGCACATTTTTGATTGTTTTGCTAATTTAGCGTTGCGGACTTTTCGCAACGGGTTTTTGGCAATCGTGAAGCAAGAGTTGTAATGAATCCGCTTCTTGTCGGTGATGAGAGAGAAACTTCCATATCTTCTGCTCGTGCTTTCCCTGTTCTCCTGCGTCCGGGAGACGGGGAGCGGAGAGTTCGTGCCGCCGGAGATTGTGCGGGCGGAGGCGATGGCAGAAGTGAGGGAGGCGCATTTGGTCTGTGAATTGTCTGACTACCGGGTAGAACGCTGCGGTTTTGCCTGGGGGACTCCAGGGGGCGAATTGAAAAGGGCTGACTGCAAGTTGCAGGGCGTGGCTTTCGAGATGGACCTGACCGGCCTCGAACCCGGAACGAGATACGAGTGGTATGCCTTCGCCGCTGCCGGGGAGGAAGAAATCCGCAGCGAGACGGCCCGTTTTACGACGGATCCGCTGCCTTCGCTTCCTCCGGAGGAGCGGGCTGAGATAGCCGATCCGGTATTCAAGATGTACCTGACAGAGCATTTCGATACCGATGGGGATTCGGAAATCTCGCTCTCTGAGGCATTGGCTGTCAGGACGATAGCGGTTTGTACCAAAGAGATTGCTTCGCTGCAGGGAATCGAGTATTTCAGAAACCTTGATACGCTGATCTGCGCGGGAGTTGAGCCCGATTTCGATGTCTATGCTTACGATGGGCATCCGGGGCTCCTGCAGTCTCTTGATATCAGCGTCCATTCCAGGCTCCGATACCTCCGGTGCGACGGGAATATGATCCGAACGCTGGTCCTTCCGGAATCTTCACGGATGGAGGTTTTGATCTGCTCCCGGAACATGCTTTCGGAACTGGATCTGGCCTTTCTTCCCTTCCTGCGCTTTATTCAGGCCTGGATGAATGACTTTTCTTCCCTTGATTTTACGCGGTGTCCATGGATGGAAAGTATAGAAATTGGAGATAATCGCATCACGGATCTTGACGTGACGAATTGTCCCAGATTATATACTCTGAATCTCGCCAATCTTCCGATCAAGACGTTGGATCTCTCCGGGAATCCCAATCTGGACTGGCTCGGGGTATATGGTACGTCACTTACTTCTCTTGATCTCAGCGCAAATCACAAACTCCGTTGGCTGGATTGTTTCGAGACGGATATTGCTTCTTTGGACCTTACCCCCTGCGACAATCTCTACGAATTGAAATGCTGGCGGTGCCGGTTCAGTGAACTGGATATCAGCATGCTGCCGCTTCTGGAAATCGTGGACTGTGCTCCCATGGCTTCTCTGAATAAACTATATGTCTCTGAGGATCAGAATATAGAAGGAATTACTCAGAACCGCTCGGAAGAGAATGTCCCGGCCTCGGCGAAGATTGTTGTCCGATATAAGGATGCCCCAGGTGGGAAGATTCAGTTTGAAGATCCGGCTTTCAAGGGCTTGCTTCTATCCCTTTTCGATTCCGACAAGGACGGTGAAATCTCGCTGGAAGAGGCGGAGGAAGTCCGAAAGATCGACATGACCTCGAATGAATGGAACATTACCTCCCTGCAAGGTATTGAGTTCATGCCGAACCTGGAGTATCTCCGCTGTGCCGGGGACTGGATCAGCACGACTGTACTGAACCGCCCTTATTACTATCTCAGCAAGCATTACCACTGGGACGAATGCATCGGGCCGATCGGGACGCTGAAGAGAGTTGACGTTTCCCGCAATCCGAAACTGCGGGTCCTGGATCTTTCGAATAATAGCGGGATCGGGGAAACCGGGTCCGGAACGATTGATCTTTCAAACAATCCTTTGCTGGAAGAGATCTGGCTTCCGATGTGTTTCCTTAAGTATCCGGATGTGCGCCCTTGTCCAAAATTGCGAGTCTTGAATATCAGTCATGGCCGAGGAAGTATTCCTAATTTCTCCAATAATCCCGACCTTCGGGAAATCTATCTGGACTTCAACCAAGCAGATATCCGGATGCCCATCGACGTATCCGGGTGCCCGAATCTGGAGAGGCTGGATGCCGGAGCCTCTGCTTCCAGTTTGTCGGATCTTCGCAAAAACCCACAACTCAAGTCCTTGAAAATCGGGTGGTGCGTGATGGGTAATCTGGATGTTTCCATGTGTTCAAACCTCGAAGAACTGGATTGCCAGAGCAATGACCTGAACCGGATCGATCTTTCTTCGTTGAAGCATTTGAGAGAGTTGACTGTGTCCGGCAATCCACTTGGGACGCTTGATGTATCGAACCTGAGCAGCCTGGAACGGTTGCTCTGCCACGATTGCCAACTCAGGGAATTGGATCTCCGGAAGATGCCGAACCTGACGTATCTCGAATGCCAGAGTAATTCGCTGTCGTCGCTGGACCTTTCAGGTAATCCCCGGCTGCGCGAAGTCTATTGTGCGGGTAATCCACTCTATTCCCTGGACCTGACAAAGAATCCTATGTTGCGGACGTTGTACTGTGCTTATACAGGACTGAAGTCTTTGGACGTTTCCTGGAATCCTGAACTGGTGGATCTCCGGTGCGATCATAACCAGCTTGACCGGCTGGACCTCTCCGCCAACCCGGGACTGGTATATCTCTATTTCGAGTATTGCCGGATTGCGGAGATAGACCTTTCGAATAATCCGGAGCTTGGAGAGCTGGATTGCTCCGGCAATGGACTGAGAGAACTGGATCTTTCCCATAATCCGAGACTCCGCTGGCTCGTCTGCAAAGAGAATCTCCTGAGCTCCCTGGATGTATCGCATAATCCCTGTCTTCAGGGACCGAACGGGGACGAAATAACGGGTCTTATCTGCGCTCCGATGAACGGTCCGGACGGAGAGAATCTCCTGCAGACCCTCCGGGTCGCTCCTGGACAGTCAATCCAAGGTGTAACTACCGGAAGAAGTACCGACCATATTCCCGATAAAACAGTAATCCATGAAAAATGAAAACAGATAACCGACAAATTCCCGAGCTGATGTATCTTCTTCGCCGTGTGGAGGAGAAATATGGACGAAGTATCAATACTTCCACGGATTTTGAGGCGCTCTCCGTTACGATCGAGCGTGAGATCGGGGAGTTCGTTTCCTCGTCGACCCTGAAACGCCTCTGGGGCTATGTCTCGCTCCATCCTGCGCCAAGGGTTGCGACCCTGGATGTGCTTTGTCGGTATCTGGGCTATGCCTCCTTTGCCGATTTCAGGAAGAAACTCCGTGAAGATCCGGCTTTTGAGTCCGGCTTTTTCACAACTCGCTTCGTTTCCTGTGACGAATTGCCAGAAGGGGTAAAAGTAACGATCGGATGGGCTCCGGACCGTCTGGTGACCCTGACCTGTCTTGGGGATTGCAGATTCCGGGTGGTGGGTAATGAGCACTCGAAATTGATGGTCGGGGATGAATTTACGGTGTCGCAGTTTATGATGGGGTATCCGATGTTCGTCGACCGGATTCTCAGAGGCGGGGAGTGGACTCCCTCCTATGTGGCGGGAAAAAAGGAAGGACTGAATTATCTCTCAATCGAATAGGTCGGTAGCCTGGCGGAAAAGTTCGTCGATCATTTCCGGACTGACTTCCTGTTCCTGGTCCGTTTTCTTGGGCGCCGCCGGTTCGCTTTTCTTTTCTGGCTCCGGGGACCCAGACTGTTTCGGAACAGGTATCGGGAGCGTATCCCGAGGAACGTCCGTCGTGTCTGAGGCCGGTTCGGAGGCGGGTATTTCAGATGGCGCAGGATTGCGCCGGAACCATCCCCGTACCGTGTCCAGATAGGGGAGAAGGACCATGGAGGCGATCAGGAGAATGAAGAGGATCCCGGAAAGAAGAGGACCTTTGCTGTGGATGGCTTTTTTGACTTCGGTCATGGACGCATATCTCCGGAAGGGTTTGGTCTCGCAACATTTCCGTGCGACTCCGCGGTGCTTTCTCGAAAGCCGGAACATAATCAGCCCGAGAGAATAAATGTCGCTGCGGACATCGGCTTTTCCCCCCTCCAGTACCTCCGGGGCGGTGTAGTTGATTGTCCCGGCCGGAACCTTCAGAATTGAGTGCGTATCCGAGTCAGAGAACCCAAAATCAATGAGTTTAACATTATTGTTCGTATAAGTAACAAGAATGTTAGACGGCTTTAAGTCGCGATGGAGGACCTGTTTGGAGTGCGTGTAGGCCAGGGCGTCGCAAATCTCGTCCAGGATTTTGTCGCAGATGGCCGAATCGGGCTTTCCCTCCGAGATGACCGTCTCCAACGTCCTTCCGTCGACCCATTCCATTTCGATGCAGTTCCCGAGTCCCTCGACGGGAAGCAGCGCATAGTATTCGCAGATGTTGGGATGGGAGAGTGAATACCCGATTTCGAAGTCCTTTTTCAAGAGGCTCTCGTATAGCATCTGCCCCCTGTACTCCGGTTTCAAGCATTTGAGAGCCCGGAAACGCCCGTTCCTGTCGATCCGGAATATATCGCAGAATCCGGTCTCCGACAGATGGATCGGAGTGGGAATTAGGGCCGCCTCCGGGACAAAGGAGTCCGGTGTCTGGAAAAAGGCGGAGTTATCTTCCATAATGATTCGATATATTCATTCAAAGTTAACATTTATTTGTTAAATTTGTATGATATGTACCGATTATTCCGTATCTCGTTTTTGGGACTATTCCTTCTGTCCTGCTGTCTGGCGGCTGCCCAGGACAGGAATCTGGACCGTGCGCTGGACCGGTACGAGACGATCTGCGACCGCTGCATCGATCTGCGCCTTCGGGCTTCATCCGGGGAAGCGGTTTCGTCCGATGATCTGAAGGACCTGCTGGTGGAACTGAACGATCTGAAGAATATGCTCCAGAATGCGGGATATGGGATGTCTCCTTCCCAAAAAGCGCGGTTTGAGGGTATCCGTCTCCGGTATGCGGAAGTTTTCGGCCCCAAGCGATCTCCCCTTATAAAAGATCCCTTCCCGCCGGTCATGAAAGCATTCGTTCCCATAGGATCGCCTGTATGGCTTCCGAAACGGAAACCGGTCCCATCCTCTCCTTGCGTTGTGCGGGATAGGCAGGCTCCCCGGGTCCATACCGGTTTGCTGCTTTATGGCGGCCTTCCTGATGGTTATGCCGGACTCATGGCTCAGGTGAGGGGAAAAGCCATCGGAGGATTCGTTAAAGGGAGTCTGACGCCCAGATTCATAAAGGGTGCATATTCCTGTACGTCGGACGGCTTCAGGGCTGACGGCGGCTATATCTGGACTTCCGGCAAGGAGAATCTATCGCGGTCATCTTTGACCGGGGGCGTCCTATTGGCGCCTTCCCCTTGGATGGAATGCTATGCAGGGGCCGGCTACGGCCGCCGGGCGGTCTTCTGGGAGGATGTCTCCGGGAAGTGGGCCACGGTTTCGGATCTTTCCCGGGCCGGGATATGCACCGATGCCGGTCTCATACTAACCTGGTACCGGATTTCCGCCCTTGTGGGCATTTCGGCCATCCGTTTCAGGTCCGTTTCCGTGGAAATCGGCCTTGGAGTGATTTTTTAGACAAATGAACAGATAGTTATGAAAATGAAACCCAACAAAATCCTTCTGGCGGCTGCGGCGGCTGCAGCGGCGACCGGGTGCGGGGGTGGCAGGAAAGCTGCCCCGAGACCCAACATCATCTACCTGATGTTCGACGACCTTGGCTACGGCGATCTCGGATGCTATGGCCAGGAAAAGATCGAGACTCCGAACATCGACGCCCTGGCGGCGCAGGGAATCCTTTTTACGGACATGTACACGGCGGCGCCGCTTTCGGCTCCTTCCCGCTGCTGCATCATGACCGGTAAACATATGGGGCACAGCCAGATACGGAACAACCAGGAACGCTATACACCCCCGGAGGGGGATACCCGCAGATATAACGTCCTGTTTCTCGATTCGGAGCAGCAGGGCCAGCAGCCGATGCTTGCCGGAACGGAAACGGTCGCCTCGATGATGCAGAAAGCGGGCTACCGGACCGCTTTGGTCGGGAAATGGGGCCTCGGCTTCCCCGACAGCGAGTCGACGCCGAACAAGATGGGATTCGATTATTTCTACGGGTTCAACTGCCAGGCTCTTGCCCATTGCTACTATCCAACCGCTCTTTGGGAGAACGACAAGGAGATACAAACGGGAAACGAGACGGTCATGCTGGGCGAACCGCTGCCCGAAGGGCTGGATCCGATGGACATCGCAAGCTACCGTCGGTATAACAGCAAGTATTACAGCTGCGACCTGATGTATGACAAGCTCGAGAAGTTCATCGTCGACAATGCCGGCGGGCCTTTCTTTGCGATGTGGACGACGACGGTGCCGCACAGTGCCGTCCAGGCCCCTGAGGAGGAGGTCATGTACTATGTCAACAAGCTCGGGGACGAGAAACCCTGCACGAACGGCGGGATGTACCTTCCGAACCGTTATCCCCTCGCCACCTATGCCGCGATGGTGACACATATCGACACACAGGTCGGCAAGCTCGTCGCGAAACTGAAAGAGCTCGGCATCTGGGACAATACGGTATTCATCGTGACATCCGACAACGGTCCCGCCCATAATGAGAACTCCCCGATGGAGTATTTCCTGAGCGGGGGACCGTTCAGTTGCGCGGCCGGCTGGGGCAAGAGTTCGCTCCACGAAGGCGGTATCCGGATGCCTTTCGTCGTCGCGTGGGGGGACCGGCTCAAAGCGACGAAGACCGGCCATATCGCAGGCTTTGCGGACCTGATGCCGACCTTCGCCGATCTGGCGGGAGTGGAAGCGCCTGAAAATGACGGCATTTCTTTCGCTCCGATCCTGACTGGCAAGCCGAATAAGCAGAAGGAACATCCTTACCTCTACTGGGAATTCCCCGGTACGAAAGGCTGGGTTGCCGTACGGATGGGCGAGTGGAAAGGCCTGCTCCAGAAGGTAGCAAAGGGCAACAATGTGATGGAACTGTACAACCTCGCGTCGGATCCCCGGGAGACGACGGATGTTTCCGCGGACCACCCCGACATCGTCGCGAAGATGTGGGATGCCGTCCGGGAAAGCCATGAGACCTGCGTCCTTGATATCCCCAAGTTCAAGTTGGATATCAATTTCCCTGAAAATGGAAAATAAGAACAGATTCATCACAGGGCTGGCGGCCGGGAGCGCCCTTCTCGCGGCAAGCCCCGCAATGGCCCAGTACAGTCCTACACCGACCTTCACCGGGAAGATCGGAAAGACCGTGGCCGAGACGAAGACGGCCTACCCCCGGTACAATCCTGTCGCCCGCCCCGGCTCCCCGAATGTCATTTGGATCATCCTCGACGATACCGGCTTCGGAACCAGCTCCGCATTTGGAGGACTGATTGAGATGCCGACAATGGACTATCTGGCAGCCAATGGATTACGATTTAATAATTTCCATACGGCTGCGATTAGCGCCGCGACCCGCGCATGCCTGATTACCGGCCGGAACCATCATGCCAACCATATGGGCCGCTTCAACGATGACAAGTATGGAGCGCCGGGGTATGATACCTATCTCCCGATGGAAAACGGTACCATGGCCGAGATTCTCCGTGAGAACGGTTATGCTACATTCTGTGTCGGAAAGTATAATCTGGCACCGACAGAGAACAGTACCAATGCGGGACCATTCAACCGCTGGCCGACCGGACGCGGCTTTGACCATTATTATGGTTTCAATGCTTCTTCCGGGGCCGGTGACCAGTGGCATCCGCTTGTCTATCGGGATACCCACCGTGAACCGGAGGATCCGCAGGGAAGGCCCTTTATCGTCCGGATGGCAGACGAGGCGATCAATTATATCGCCGACCAGAAGGCCGCCGCACCTGAACAACCCTTCTTCCTTTATTTTGCTCCGGGTACGGCCCATACTCCTTTCCATGCTTCGAAAGAGTGGATCGACATGTATCATGGCCGTTTCGACAGCGGTTGGAGCGAGTACGCAAAGGAAACGCTCCGCCGGCAGAAAGAGATGGGCATCGTCCCGAAGAATGTGGAACTTCCCATTACGAATGCAGACGTCCAGGATTGGAATGCGCTCAGCGCCGATGAACGGAAACTCTATGCCCGTCAGATGGAAGTATTTGCCGGGTTCATGAGCGAGGCAGACTATGAGATCGGCCGGATCGTGGATTTCCTCCGCCGAATCGGAGAACTCGACAACTCTTTGATTATTATTGCGATGGGCGATAACGGTGCATCCGGCGAAGGAGGACGTACCGGCGGCCGTGAACTATCTTCGAAGGAAGAGCAGGATTTTATTGCTGCGGAATTGGCCAAGTATGACCACTACGGAGACGACCGTACCCAGCCTTTCTATAACACCGGTTGGGCGCAGGCCTGCAACACGCCTTTCCGTTACTATAAGAAATGGGCTGATTACGAGGGCGGTACCCATGACGGACTGATTGTCTTCTATCCTGCCGGGATCAAGGAAACAGGCGGTATCCGCACCCAATACACGCACGTGACGGATATTTTCCCGACGACGGTCGATCTGACCCGAAGCTCGGTTCCGGAGGTGATCAACGGGTATCCGCAGACTCCGGTTGACGGAACCAGTTTTGCCTATGCCGTCACTTCGCCTGACAACCATGTCGAAGACCGCAAGACGCTTCAGTATTATGAACTGAACACATCCTATGCCCTATATAAGGATGGTTGGAAAGTTGAATTCCCGAACGGAGCCGTCAATGGACTTCGGAAGAATATCTATCCGGATACCGAGGTGCGTCTGTATAACCTGAAGGAGGATTTCAACGAAAGCCGCGATCTGGCCAAGAAGTATCCGAAGAAGGTCAAAGAGCTTTTGGCAGAGTTTGAAAAAGAGGCTGTCCGGAACAATGTCTTCCCTTTGAAAGACGGCAAGAATGCGGATCCCGAGCATTACCCGAACCTCCAGCGGGCCCACTATGACGTCTATACCGGCGCCCGAGGCTGGGGAGAATATCCCTTCTTCGACGGAACCCAGGGGAAGCCGTATACGCTTTCCGTCTTCATTGACGAGGCAGGGGAGCATCCCAGCGGAATTCTGGTTTCCCAGCATCAGTTTGCACTTTATACGATGGATGGACAGCTTGTCTATGCTACGTCCGTTGGTGAGAAACTGGTTGCGGACTGGCCGCTTCCAAAGGGTTCATCGGTCGTTAAGGTCAAGGTTGAACACAAAGGGAAACGCTCTACGGTCTTCCTGTCGATCGATGACGTTCCGGTCGGTCAGAAGGAACTGTCTGTGAAGATGAACATGCCTGGGAAACTGAATGCAATCCAGGTCGGTCGCCAGTGGGGTGTGCCGGTCAATGATGACTATTCTTCCCCGTTCCTCTTTTCCGGAAAGATCTTCAAAGCGACGATCGATATCGAACAGTAGTACGCAGAACAAGGAACCTGGTCATTCCGAAACCTATGCCACCCTCGGCACTATAAGAGGGAGGGGCCCTTTAGGGAGGGGCCGCGAAGCGGCGGTTTCGAAATGATCAGGTTCCTTGTTCTGAGATGATCTACCGGACTTTGACGGAATCCACGGCGGCTTTCAGGCCGGCGCGGATGTTCAGGATGATTCCTTCCGAGGAATAGGTCGCGCCCGAAACCGCATCGAGACGGACCTTGAGGGCTTCTTCCGGCGTTTTTCCGTTCAGTTTCGTAAAGAGAACGCTCTCGGTTACCATCTTGAAATAGAGCGGATCCTCATCGTTTTTCAGCGGAACGATCTCCGTGATCTTCCCGTCAACCAGGGTGATGCGGACGGGAGTCCGCCCGTTGTATCCCCAGACATTCTTGACGAGACAGGTCGTATCGATACTGATTTTCCTGACGGGATCTGCTGCCAAAATGGCCGCAAGGAAACCTGCGGCCAGTAGAATCTCGAAGATTTTTCTCATTCTCAGAATTTCTCCATGGTCTCGAAGATGCGGGCACGGACCTCTTCGATTGTGCCGACACCGTCGATTTCATGATAGCGGTCCGTCGCCTTGTAGAAGTCGACGAGGGGCTCCGTCTTGTCGTGATAGGTCTTGATCCGGTTGGCGACGACCTCTTCTTTTGCATCGTCGGCGCGGCCTTCGATCGAAGCGCGGTGGCGGATCCGTTCCATGATCATTGCATCCGGGATCATGATGGACACGACGGCGGTGACCGCTTCGCCGGACTTCGCGAGCATCGCATCAAGGGCTTCGGCCTGGGCGATGGTGCGGGGGAATCCGTCGAGAAGGAACCCGTCGACGCCCTCCACGGACTTGAACTTGGCTTCGATCATGCCTTCGACCACTTCGTCCGGAACGAGCGAGCCGGCCTCGATCAGGGCTTTCGCCTGGAGCCCGAGTTCCGTTCCCGCCGCGATTTCGCTGCGGAGCAGCTCGCCGGTGGAAAGATGGCAGAGATTGAACTGATCGACCATAGCGCTGGCCTGGGTGCCTTTTCCGGCGCCCGGAGGACCGAATAGGATGTAATACTTCATATTATTTGTCTAAGGTATAAATGTTCTTGTAATTGCGTCCGAGTTCGTTGTAGTCGAGACCGAAACCGACGACGAAATCATCCGGAATCTCAAGGGCGACGTAGTCGAGAGGGATGTCTTTCTTGTAGCAACCCGGTTTTGAGAGCATCGTACAGACTTTGACTTCGGCGGCTCCTTTCGCTTTCATCTCGTTGTAGATCACTTCGATCGTATTCCCGGAGTCGACGATGTCCTCGACGATCAGGATATTCTTTCCGGCGACGTCTCCCGAAAGGCCTATGACTTCGCGGATGATTCCGGTCGAGGTCGTGCCCTCGTAGGAAGAGATTTTCATCGTCAGCAGTTCCGCATCGAACTTCGATCTCTTCATCAGTTCAGAAGTAAACAAGATCGATCCGTTCAGGATGCAGAGGATGGCGTTCCGTCCTTCTTTCCCCTGGTAATCGCGGTTGATTTTCTCCGCAACGGCGTCAATGGCTTTTTCGATCTCGCTATATGGGATCATAAGCCGGAAGGTTTTGTCGTGAACTTGAATTTTTTCCATGGAGCGAAATGATTAATACGCAAATTTCGATAAAAAAGATAAAAAATCATAGTGAAACCAGTCAAAATTCAACTTCTTTCGCAGGGTTTCCCTATATTCGGAAAACGACGGCTATGAAAAAGATTCTTCCCCTGCTTTTCACATTCCTTCTTTCCGGCACCCTTTCCGCCCAGGAGAACCTCGTTCCCTCCGTCCTCCGCCTGACCGGACTCCCCGATGCCTCCGACCTCGACGGCGAAACCCTGGATTATTATGAATCCCTCTCCAGGCATCCGGTACGGATTAACGGAACGGCCCGCAGCCGTCTTGCCGCCTCCGGTCTCTTTACCCCCTTCCAGATTGCGTCCATCGGGGACTATCGAGTCCTGTACGGAGACATCCTTTCTCCGTCGGAACTCTCCCTGGTAGACGGCTTCAATCCGGAAATGGTCCGTGCCCTTGAACCTTTCCTCTCATTCGACCCGTCGGTGGCGGCCGATTCGCTGAACCGGAAACATACGGTCTTCCTGAGAGCAGGCGTTCAGATGAAGGGAGAACCCGCGGACCTCCTCGGCGGAATCCGCTGTGCGGGACAGTGGGGAGAGGGATCGGGCTTCGGCGCCGCCTGGCGGAAAACGGCCGGAGGAGAGAGCGGTGGAACCTTTTCGCTTGCTCTGCAGGGCCGGAGGGGGAGAGTCATTTTCGGTGATTTCCATGCCCGGTTCGGGCAGGGACTCTGCCTTTGGAGCGGTCTGGATATGACATCCCAGACCACTCTTTCCGGCTTTTCCAAACGGACCGGCGGAATCGTGGCTTCTTCTTCCTGGTCAGGGCTGGGAACCTTCCGGGGCGTTTCCCTGGACGGAGTCCGCGAGGCCTCGTCCTTCTCGTTTTCCATCCCGATTTCGGCCGCCCCGGGGCTGATCCTTCACGCCTCCAGGCTCTTCCGCAGAGGTGAAGCGGCCTTTACCGCCTATGGACAGAAGGGAGGCCCGTTCCGGCTTTCCGGCGATTTCCGCTGGACGGTTTGCTCCGTCCATCTTTTCGGGGAAACGGCCTTCGGAGGGCCATCCCACATGCCGGCAGCCGTCGGGGGCGCCCTTATCCCCCTTGGTGAACACTGGAACACGGGACTCCGTTTCAGGGCCATCCCTACCGGCTATTCTGGGAAACGGTACGGGACTTATTCTTTTGCGGCGGGAGGGGAGTATTCCGACGGAATCTATCTGAAAACGGATGACGGTTCTTCCGTCATTCGGAACAAACTGACCTTTACCCTCGAAGGTGCATTGCTGCCGGAACCGGTCAGGAATCCAGGCCGGAGGCAGGTCCAGGCCGCGGCCGAATGGACGGGCCGCTTTTCTCCCGTCCATACCCTGGTCATCCGGGTCGTGGGGAAACGGAGAACGTTCGATCCCGCAAAGAAGATCGATTTCAGAATCGATGCGGTACGGGAATCGGGAGGATGGACCGGAAAGATCCGGCTCAACGCGGTTTCCAGCCGGTCGGTCGGCCTGCTGTCCTATGCGGAGGCCGGACGGAAGGACGAATCCTTTTCGGTCTGGGGCAGGGGAACCCTTTTCCTGGCGGACCATTGGGATGACCGGCTGTACTGCTATGAGCGCGATCTGCCCGGCCTTTTCTCGGTACCGGCCTTATGGGGGAGAGGGTACGCTCTCTCGCTCTACGGCTCTTTCGAGACCCGGGTCGGAAAGGGACGCCTCCGTCTGTATGCCCGTGCGGGATGGACGGACAGTCCCTGGTCCATCGAAAAAAAGCCCGGCAAAGCCGAGCTTAAAATCCAGTCGCGGATCGATTTCTAGTGCTTCGGGATCTTGATCTTCTGCCCGACGCTCAGTTTCTCACCTATTCCGTTGTATTTCATGATTTCCTGGGCGGTAACGCCCGGATAACGTTTGGCGATGCTGTAGAGGGTATCGCCGCTCTTGACGGTATAAGTCGTGTAGGATGCCTGGGAAGAGCTTGAAGCGGACTTGGAAGAAGAGGAAGAAGCAGAGGTCGATCGGCTGGCGGAGGATCCGCTCCGACGGCCGACCTTGAGCTTCTGCCCTATGCGGATATTGGTTCCGCGGAGATTGTTCCAGCTTTGCAACTGCTTGACCGATACTTTGTTCCTGGATGCGATCTTCCCGAGGGTATCACCGCTCCTGACTTTGTACCATACCCATTCCCCGGTAGTCTGGGTGCCGGATCGGGAGGAGGCGGTGGGACCTGCGCCTTTCTCGACCGATCGCCCGTAGCGGTCGACATCGATCCTGGACACGAAGACTTCTCCCGCTTTGTACCGGTAGATGGAATCCTGCAGTTCAAGGAAATCGGAACTGTAGTGATAGGGAAGCCGGAGGACGTATTCTCCCTGATTCCCGGGGATGATGTCCTGGTAGTACTGGGGATTGAGGTCGCGCAGGTCGTCCATCGGGATGCCGATGACTTCGCTGATCTGGCGGAAATGGAGGTTCTTCTTGATATAGAAGGTGTCGACCCTCGCCGGAAGCATCGTCGGAGTGGGTTCGAGACCGTATTCCTTGGCATAATTGGCCGCATACATCGCACCGACCATCAGGGGCACGTACCCGCGGGTCTCTTTCGGCAGATAGGGGTAGATGGACCAGAAATCGGTCCGGCCGCCGGCGCGCTTGATCGCCTTGTTGACATTGCCGGAACCGCAGTTGTAGGAGGAGATAGCAAGGTTCCAGTCTCCGAAGATCCGATAGGCGTCCCTCAGGTACCTAGCGGCCGCGTCTACGGAAACGAAGGGGTCCCGGCGCTCGTCTACGTACGAATTGATCTCCAGTCCGTAGCTCTTCGCCGTCTTGTACATGAACTGCCACATTCCGGTCGCTCCGACACGGGAGACGGCCGTCGGATTCAGGGCGGATTCGATGATCGCGACGTATTTCAGTTCCAGCGGAAGGTTGTACTTGAGGAAGGTCTCCTCAAAGATCGGAAAGTAGTAGGTCGAAAGACCCAGCATGTTGCACATCTTCTTCGGCATCTTCTCGGAGTAGAGGATCATGCAGTTTTTGACCGTCTCGTTGTAGGGGAGGGTCATGAACGAGTTCATCCGGGAAAGACGGTTGATGAGGACGCTGTCGGGTACATCCGTGGTGAACGAGACGCTGTCTACGTTGAAAGGTTCTTCTTCGCCTAGCTGCCGGTTCTCCCGGTGCAGGTACCACACGCTCAGGAGGCTGTCGGTCATCTCAGCCGTATAGGGGGCGGGTTCGAATGCTTCCGAAACCTTGTTTTCGTTCTCCTGGAAGATCGTGATCAGTTCCTTCCGGAGACTGTCTTTTTCATTGATGTCGTTCTTGTACCATTCGATCTCGTCTTCGAGATCCTTGATCCGCTGGCGGAGCAGCAGATTCTCCCGCAGGAGCTGTTTCCGGCTCTTGAAGCCGTCCTGGGCGGGAGCGGTCTGGACTAGGCAGAGGAGAAGCGAAGCGGCAAAAAGTATCTTTCTGAAAATCATAATCATATCTGTTAGAACCGGAATCCGAGGCGCATCCCCACGGCAGGGGATCCGTCGAGCGTGGCGTATCCGGTATCGGGAACGATGAGGGTAGGCTGCAGATCCATCGTGAGATCGTCGCTGACCTGGAAATCCATCATATAGGAGAAGACGTTGGCGTCGATGACCTGGATGAAATAGGAGAGCAGGATTGCAGCGATGGACCAGTCTCTATAGCGCCGGAAAACATCCCGGTAATACAAGGCGTTCTCTGCGGTGATCGGTCCGGAATAGGCGATTTCCGGGTCGGTAGCCTCATTATGGATCCTTTTGTAGCGCCGGTAATTGACGTTGTTGGTGTAGTAGAAATGGACGGAACCGGCCATGAGACCCCAGTAAAGGGGCACTTTCCAGTATTCCTGGTTGTAGATCTGGCCGAGTCCCGGGAGGAGGATCGAGTAGATCGTCGCCCGTCCCGGGTGCTGCGAGGGCTCGCCCCGCTTGTAGTTGATGGTCCCGTCCATCAGGGTTCCCCACCAGACCAGTCCCGCACCGACGAATCCCAGGGTGCTGTAGGTCTTGAGCCGGGTATCGATGGTCTGGGGCGTATCGGGATCGGCGGCGTAGGCCTGTTCATAAGCCGCTACGGACGCCTTGTATTTCGATCGGTAATAGAATCCCGTCCCGAGACCGGCCCCGATGCCGCCGTAGACGATGGGCAGTTTCCAGTATTGTTTGTTGTGGATCTGCTGGGAACCGATGAAAAGGGTGGATCCCCCGAAAAGGGAACCGATCCGGACATTGCGCTTGTGGGCGACCCCGCCGAAGAATTCCTTGAACGAGAACATCGTATCGACCGAGTCACGCTGGGTCGTGTCATTGGGATTGGCGTAGGTCTGGGTGAAGGCGTCCTTCTTGAACTGGCCGTTTACCCGGGAGGGGAAAAGAGCCAGCGCAGAGAGGGTCAGCGCTATGTAAACCAGAAACTTACGCATCCTCTTCCGTCTTGTCGTCCAGTGCCTTGAGGAACCGTTCCATCTCTTCGTCCGAATTGAACCGGATCGTCAGGGTGCCTTTTCCGTTGCCGCCCCGCTTCAGGGAGATGTTGTCCCCGAAGATTTTCCCGACGTTCTCCAGGATCCGGTAGTAGAAGTCCGGAAGATCCTGCTCGAACGTGCGTCTCGGCTCTGCGTACAGCGCCCTGACCCGGTCCTCGAGCTGGCGGACCGAAAGGCCGTTCTTGATGATCGCGTCGCAGAGCTGTTCCTGCACGGCCGGTTCGTCTACCCCGAGAAGAACCTTCGCATGACCGACGCTGACGAGGCCGACCTTGATATCGTGCTGGACCTTGGCGGGCAGTTTCAGCAGCCGGAGATAGTTGGCGACGGATGCCCGTTTCTTTCCGACACGCGAGGCGAGCTGCTCCTGGGTCAGGCTGCATTCTTCCATCAGGCGCTGGTAGCTCATCGAGATTTCGATCGGGTCGAGGTCCGAACGCTGGATGTTCTCCACGATGGCCATTTCCAGCATCCCCTGGTCGTCGGAGTTGCGCACATAAGCGGGAATCAGGTCCATCCCGATCATCCTGGCCGCACGGAAACGGCGCTCGCCGCTGATGATCTGGTAGCGGCCGTCTCCGGTCTTGCGGACCGTGATCGGCTGGATCAGGCCGAAGGTGCGGATCGAGTCAGCGAGTTCCGCGAGTTCCTCCCGGTCAAAGGTCACGCGGGGCTGGTAGGGGTTCGGGTCGATCAGGCCTGAGGGAATCCGCAGCACATCCGGAGAGCCTTCCGGGGCATTGTCCGGCGTGACGGTTTCTTTATTGATGTATCCGACCGGCTTTCTCAACGGGTCGAGACCGGTGCTTTCTCCAAGGAGGGCGCCGAGGCCCTTGCCGAGTCCGTGCTGCATCTTTGCCATGGCTATTCGTTTTTGTCGATGACCTCCTGCGCGAGGTTCATATAATTGGAGGTTCCGTTGTTCATGACGTCGTAGAGGACGATCGGCTTTCCGTGGGACGGCGCTTCGCTGAGGCGGATGCTTCGCTGGATGATGGTATTGAAGACCATGTCCTTGAAGTGCTCCCGGAGCTCGGTCGCAACCTGGGAATGCATCTTCGTCCGGCCGTCGAACATCGTGATGACGAAACCCTCGATCGTCAGTTTCGAGTTGAGTCCGCCCTGGACGAGGCGGATGGTCTGAAGGAGCTTTCCGAGTCCTTCGAGGGCGAAAAATTCGGGCTGGACCGGAATGATGACCGAGTCGGCCGCCGTCAGGCAGTTGACCGTGATCAGGCCGAGGGAAGGGGAGCAGTCGATGATGATGTAGTCGTACTCCTTCCGGACCGGGGCGAGGGCTTTCCGAAGGACGGATTCCCTGTCCGGGGCGTCCAGGAGCTCGATTTCCGCACCGACGAGATTGATATGGGACGGGACCATGTGCAGGTTCTTGAGCTCCGTCTGGATCAGGGCGTCGCGGATTCCGACGGTCCGGGAACGCTCGTCCTGGATGACGCCGATCAGAACCTCGTACAGCGTCCTTTTTTCATCGCTCGTCGGGGAGAAGTTCAGACCGGAGGTCGTATTGGCCTGCGGGTCCGCGTCGATGATCAGGACCTTCTTCTCCAGGACGGCGAGGGATGCGGCCAGATTGATGGCGGTGGTGGTTTTCCCGACGCCTCCTTTCTGGTTCGCGATGGCAATGACTTTACCCATATCTTATCTGTCTTTTCTTGTCAATCTACAAAAATATGAAAAAAAAAGGAAACTGCCAATAATCGTGCCGGAGGGCTCCCGGTACGATTATTGCGAAGGATAATCAGGATTAAATGATACGATCATGAAAAACAACAAAATCCTTGCGTCCGTCATTCTCGGACTGAGCCTCATCGTTTTCGGCTTTATTCTCAAAAGCGGTATCATCCGCTATATCGATAAGGACCGCCAGGTGACGGTCAAGGGCCTTTCCGAGCGGGAAGTCCCCGCGAACCTGATCACATGGACCCTCGCTACCTATGTCACCGGCAACGACCTCCCTTCCCTTTACAAGGAAATCCAGAAGACCAACAACACCGTCGTCGAGTTCCTGAAGGGCAACGGCCTGACTGAAAAAGAGATTACGATCCTTCCTCCGGAAGTCGACGACCGCGTGTCCAACCGTTATTCCAACGAGTACATCCCCTTCAACTACAAGCTCACGACGACGATCAGCATCACTTCCTCGAACGTCGATCTGGTCAAGGACATCGTCATGAAGCAGGGAGAACTGCTCTCCAAGGGAATCGCCCTCGGCAGCTACAATTACATCAAGTATGACTACACGGGCTTCCAGGATCTCAAGCAGGAGATGATCGAGGAAGCGATCGGCAACGCGAAGACGACCGCGACCCAGTTCGTTTCCAATTACGGAAGCCGCCTCGGAAAGATCATCACCGCGGACCAGGGCCAGTTCTCGATCAACAGCAAAGAGGACAACCCCTCAGTCATGAAGATCAGAGGGGTTGCCACCATTACCTACGCGATCGACTGATCTCTCAGTCTTTTTCCCAGAGGATAAACCTTGTCAGGTTGCACCCGACGAAGTTGCCGAGTACGATCATGACGTAGACCAGGAGCACCTTGCCGGCGTTAGCAGCAAGGAATGCTCCTGGTACTGCTAAATAGTAGAACGCATCCGCGATGCTGTGCGGGAATCCGCAGATGATGAAGAGAGGAACCCCGAAAAGGAGGGGGAGCCACTGCCCCTGACGGGCGAACTTGACGGCGGTCGTCATGATGAATCCGCACCCGATGGCGAGCAGGCCGCATCTCCAGGGGCCCGCGCCGAGGCGGCCTTCCAGGATTTTCTGGGCGGCCTCATTGATGGGGAGCGGCGAAGCGTGGGTCAGCAGACCGACCAGGAGACAGCCCGTGATATTGCCGAGGAGGATCATTCCGAGGGAGCCCAGTTCGGACGGACCGGAGATGAATCCGGCCGTTCCCGTATACAGGCGGACCTTGTAGCAGACGACGGCCGAGAGGCCGAATGCGAAGATGACGGCGCCGACGACGCCTCCGACAGCCAGGTTGCCGAATCCGGCAATCCCGATGCAGATGCCCGCCACGATGGCGGATCTGAAGGTTTTCCACATATCCATGGTACAAATATAAAGATTATTCCGTAGAACCTGCTCAGAAGATCGCCGACCAGGCGATGGTTCCGAGCGTGAGGACCAGACCCGTCAGGGCTTCAAAGGGGACCAGCGAGAGCCGTTCCTTGAAAGAGAGGCCGGCCGCACCGCCGGTGGCGTGGAAGAAGGACCCGTGGGGGAGATGGTCGATGACCGTCGCACCTGCATTGATCATGGACGCCGCCTGGACGGCGGAGACGCCGGAAGTCCCGAGGACGCCGGCGAAAGAGGAGGACGCGATGGTCGCTCCGGCCGTCGTGGAAGCCGTCGCCCCGGCCATCAGGATACCCGCGAGAGGATAGAGCAGCAGTCCGTTGACTCCGCCGGAACCCGATGAAAGGACCGAGGCCAGCCAGTCGTTGATGGTCGAATTCTTGATGATGCCGGCGATGGCTCCGGTTCCGATCAGGAGCACGGCGACGCCGGACATCTTTTCCAGTCCGTAGCGCACGCTTTCCCCAGCGTTCTTCCAGTCCCGCGTCGCCAGGATGGTGACGATTCCGCCGGCGGGAAGGGCGATGAAGGGATCGATCACGATGCCCGCGACTGGCCGGAGGGCGAGGAGAAGGATGGCGAAAAGCGGTCCGGAAAGGCTTGCGAAAAGAGAAGGGTTCTTGCCGTCGCCCTGCTCGGATTCGGGCAGGCGGACGGCGTGGAACTTCTTGTCCGGGATCAGCGGAAGGATGACGAAGACGAGGACCGCCAGGCCGACGATTCCGGGAACGACGCCGGCGCCCATGACCTGTGAAAGTCCGGCTCCGAGGTTGTCCGAAGCGGCGATGGTGTTCGGGTTCGGGGACATGATGTTCCCGCATTTGGCTCCGCCGGTCATCGCCACGAAGATCCGGGGCAGGGAAACGTTGTTCCGGGCGACCAGCATCAGCGCGATCGGGGCGACGGTGATGACGGCGATGTCGACGAAGACGCCGGCGCAGCTGAGGATCATCGTCGAGAGCGCGATGGCCAGATATGTGTTCTTTTCGCCCAGGCCCCGGACGATGTGCCCGGAGAGGGAGGCGGCGGCTCCGGATTTGATCAGCGCCCCGCTCAGGACGCCTGCGGCCAGGATCCTCAGGACGGCCGGGACGATGTCCCTGACTCCCGAAGTGATTGCGGCGAGGGTTTCCGTGAGATTGAGCCCGCCGAGGAGCCCTCCGACAAGGGCCCCCAGCATCATTCCATAGACGGGATGGACTTTCTTGATGATCAGGAAAATGGCGAGTAAAAGGCCGATCAAGGCGGCCAGAGCGCTGTTAATCATGGCTTTGGAGGTATTTTTTCATGGTCAGGTAGACATTGTGGAAGGCAACGTCCCTTCGCATGGCCGTTTCCAGGGGCATGTCCGGGGGCGTGACGGGGAGAATGGCCAGGAAGGGGAGGCGGCTGGCCTGGTCGCCGGTCGCGACGCTCCCGGCGAGGGCGATCGCGGGTATCCCGAGGGCGGAAGACCGTTCCAGGACGCAGCAAGGGGTCTTGCCATGGTCTGTCTGGAAGTCCATCCTTCCTTCGCCGGTCACGACAAGGTCCGCGCCGGCGGCTTTCTCGTCGAACCCGATGGCCCGTAGAACCATCTCGGCTCCTTTGAGGAGCGTAGCGTCCAGGAAGGCATGGAAGCAGCCCCCGAGTCCTCCGGCGGCTCCGGCTCCCGGGAGCCCTGCGATGTCTTTTCCGGTATGAGCCCGGATGACTTTCGCGAAAGAGGCCATCCCGTCGTCCAGGCGGCGGACCATCTCCGGATCCGCTCCTTTCTGGGGGGCGAATACCGGCGCCGCGCCGACCGGTCCGCAGAACGGAGTGTCCACGTCGCAGGCAACCTTGAAAGTGCAGTCTTTCAGCTCCTTCCGGACATTCCGGTCATCGATGGACACGATTTTTCCGAGGGATCCGCCGACCGGCGGGAGTTCCTTTCCCTCCCGGTCCAGGAACCTCCATCCCAGGGCGGAGAGCATGCCGGTTCCGGCGTCGTTCGTGGCGCTCCCGCCGATGCCGATGAGAAAGTCCCGGCAACCCCGGTCCAAGGCGTCCGCGATCATGTCCCCCGTGCCGACGGTGGAGGTCAGCAAGGGATTCCTTTTTTCCGGCGGAACGAGCGAAAGACCGCTTGCCTGCGACATTTCCAGGACGGCCGTGCGCTTGCCCGCTTCTCCGGCGATGCAGTAACGGGCCTCGACCGGATCGGAAAGCGGTCCCCGGACGCGGATGGCCAGCATCTCCCCGGAAAAGGCCTTGCACAAAGCTTCGGCCGTACCTTCTCCGCCGTCGGCGACGCTCAGGCATGTGACCTCGCAGCCGGGGCAGACCTCCCTGACCGCCTTTTCGACGGCTTCCGCGACTTCCCAGGAGGGAAGGGATCCCTTGAAGGAATCCGAGGCGACGATGATTCTGTGTAAAGGTGCCATATTCAGGATCGTATCATTTCGGGTTTGTCCTCGGGTCTCCGAAGTCCGGCGAGGAAGACGCCGGCAAGGATCGCCAGGCTTCCGAGCGCCCCCGAGAGGGTCATTCTCTCTCCGAGGAAGGCGACTGCGAAGACCAGGGTGAAGACCGGATTCATATAGACGTAATTCGTGGAGGTGACGTTTCCCAGTTTGTCCATGGCGAGGTTCCAGGCGATGAATCCCGCGAGGGAGGCGATCAGCCCGAGGAACAGGAGATTCAGGATGACTTCGGGCCGGAACAGGATGGAAGGGGAGAGTGATTCCCCGAAAGTCCCTGCCATCGGAAGGATGGTCAGAAGTCCGTAGAAGAACACTTTCCGGGTGGCGAAAACGGACCCGTAGGTATGGGTCATCTCGCCCATGAACAGGCTGTAAAATGCCCAGCAAAGGGCGGCGCCGACGGCGAGAAGGTCCCCTTTTGCGGAGAAATGCACCCTCGATCCGTCGAAGACCAGCAAGGCCATTCCGGAGAGCGCCAGCAGGGTCCCGAGGAGAAGGGGCCATCCCGCCCTGATGTCTTCCAGTCCATCGACGAAGCGGCCCCTGCCGATTTTTCTCCAAAGCAAGGTAAGGAGAGCCGTGAACAGGGGAGCGGAGCAGACTAAAAATGAGACGTTGCTCGCCTGCGTATGCGCGAGCGCGGTATTCTCCATTAAAAAATAGAGAGACCCGCCGGTGATCCCAAGGAACAGGAAGACGAGTTCGTCTTTCCAAGTCCGGCTCCAGACGCGCCTTGCTTCGGGTCTCGGGAGGGAGAACAGCCAGATTCCCGCGTAAGCGACGAGGAAGCGGACGGCGAAGATGGCCATCGGTTGCATCCCGGCGTTGATAAGCACCTTTGTCGATACAAAAGTGACGCCCCAGACGGCGGAAACGGTCAGGGCGGTCAGGTGATATAGGAACCGATGCTTACTCATCGTTCGGTTGCTTTCGGATCGACACTCTTATGATACAAAAATACTGAATTCGGGCGGATTGTCAAATTTGATGAAAAAATATTTGGAGAATCAAATCGTTTGTTTTACCTTTGTGATATCAAAATGATACTATTTTAATTTTAGTGACCATGGATACCAACCAAGAATTCGCCTACAAAGGCTTCGTATTGAACGGCTTTATCGCCCTTTTGCTTGCGATCGTCCTTTTCGCAGCAATGATCTATTGTTTCATCCTTGCCGACGGCGATGCTTCCTTCGCCATTCTCGGCGGCGTCCTTCTCATCTGCTTCGGAATCTATATGAACGGTTTCATCAAGCAGGAACCAAACGAGGCGAAAGTGCTCGTGTTCTTTGGAAAATACTGCGGCACGTTTGACCGGACGGGTTTCTTCTGGGTCAACCCGCTGATGAGCAAGAAGCCTGTCAGTCTCCGCGCCCGGAACCTCAACCCGGATCCGATCAAGGTGAACGACCGGTCCGGAAACCCTGTGATGATCGGCATGGTCCTGGTCTGGAAACTCCAGGATACCTACAAGGCCCTCTTCGAGATTGACAGCCAGTCGCTGGCCGCCTACGGTACCGCAGGATCCCGTTCCGGTTCCGTCAGGCTGCTTTCCCAGGCCTTTGAAAATTTCGTCCGGGTGCAGAGTGACGCGGCTCTCCGCCAGATCGCCGGCTGCTACTCCTATGACAATCCCGACACGCCCGACGCCCTGACGCTCCGCAGCAACGCCGAGCAGATCAACGAGGAACTTGTCCGGACGCTCAACGACCGCCTTTCCATGGCCGGCATGCATGTTACGGAAGCCCGGATCAATTACCTGGCCTATGCACCCGAGATTGCAGCCGTGATGCTCCGCCGCCAGCAGGCCGACGCGATTATCGCCGCCCGCGAGAAGATCGTCGACGGTGCGGTCAGCATGGTCAAGATGGCCCTCGACAAACTCAAGGCTGAAGGTGTCGTGGATCTCGACGAGGAGCGCAAGGCCGCGATGGTCAGCAACCTGCTGGTCGTCCTCTGCGGAGATGAACCCGCCCAGCCGGTCGTGAATTCCGGAAGCCTCTATTGACATGGCCAAGGATAAAGATACCGTCAAGTCGTTCGTCCTTAGGGTGGACCCGGAAACGATGGATGCATTGGAACGTTGGGCTGCGGACGAGTTCCGCAGCATCAACGGCCAGTTGCAGTGGATCATCGCCGAGGCCCTGAAGAAGAGCGGAAGGCTGAAGAAATGACCCCGTGTCCGAACGAAATGAAAAGAATAGAAGTCGTTGCGGCCGTCCTTCGAAGGGATGACCGCATTTTCGCCACGCAGCGGGGATACGGGAAATTCAAGGACTGGTGGGAATTCCCGGGTGGCAAGATGGAGCCCGGAGAGACTCCGGAAACGGCCCTCGTCCGGGAGATCCGCGAGGAACTGTCCACCGAAATCCGGATCGACCGGCTCCTTCATACGGTGGACTGGGATTATCCCGAATTCCACCTGACCCTCCACTGTTTCCTATGCTCCCTGACCTCCGAGGCCTTGCATTTGAATGAGCATGAGGCGGCCCGTTGGCTATCTTATCCGGAACTCCGGGAGGTCCGGTGGCTCCCTGCTGACGAGGATATCCTGCCGCTGCTGGCGGCGGAACTGCTGTGTGTCGCCCCGTCCCTCGCCGTTTTCATCGAATCTTCGGTCATTCCCCGATATGCGGCTTTCGACAAGGCTCATCGGGAGGACCATGCCAGGTCAGTCGTCTCGCGAGCCCTCTCACTCGCTGCATTTTATCCCGTGGACAGGAACCTGCTCTATGCCGCTGCCGCCTGCCATGATCTCGGACTGGCCGTGGACCGGAAGACGCACCATCTGGAAAGTGGACGGATCATCAGGGAAATGACGGAACTCCGGCGCTGGTTCTCCGATGATGCCATTGAAGAAATCGCCATGGCGGCGGAGGACCACCGCGCATCATCGGACCATGAACCCCGCTCCCTGTACGGGCGGATCGTCGCCGAGGCCGACCGGCTCATCGAGCCCGAACAGATCATCCGGAGAACCATCCAGTTCGGCCTGGCCCATTATCCCGAGCTGCCCAGGGAGGGTCATTGGGAAAGGACCCTGGAGCATCTCCATGAAAAATATGCCGAAGGTGGCTATCTGAAACTCTGGATTCCGGAATCACCGAACGCGGAGCGCCTGGAAGCACTCCGCGCGATGATCCGGGATGAACCCGGTCTCAGGGTTATTTTCGACAGGATATACCGGGAGGAAGGTCCCGGGACCCCGGTTTAGCGGCGCTCTCCGAGCACGCACCACCGGATGAACGGGATGCGGCGGATAATCTCGTAGAGGAGGGGAGAGAGGGTGAACACGGCAACCGTCAGGATTGCATAAATGGCCAGGGGGGGCAACTGGGTGTACGTTTTCATCATATAGCCCAGGCTCGCGACGACCAGATAGTGGACGATATAGAGTCCGTAGCTGGAACGGGTCATGTAAGCGGCGAAAGCTCCCGTACGGTCAAAGCGGGCTTTGAACATGGCCGTCATGGCGAGGCACATGAGCCAGCCGTAGATGCAGTTGAGGGGGCTGGAAAGGTATTTCGGATGGGTGTTGTCCTGACCGAAGGTGGTGCTGACGAGAATTCCTCCGGCGATGACGGCGCAGATGAGGAGAGGCACCCATGCGCTCCCCAGTTTCTCCTGCACCGTCTCGTGCGGGAATACGAAGTATCCGAGGAGGAAGGGGACCAGATAGAAGAGCGGCTTGTACAGGTTCAGGAGACCGTCCGCGGACTCTGGACGGGGATTTTGGATCAAGGTGAGCGAGGCCGCCCAGAAAAGGACTCCGAGCAGGATGATCCATACGATGCCCGCTTTCCCGGAGAATGCCCTGTCGCACCAGGCATAGAACTTCTCCTTGCGGTCCATCGCCCTTACGAGGAGCAGGACGAGACTGAGCAGCCAGAGCACCTGGATGAACCAGAGGGGCCCCGTGCCGCTGATTGCCCACATGATGAACTTGCCCACTCCGGGCATGCCGTCCAGTTCGCCGCTTCTGGCGGCGACGGCCGTGTTGAAGTATCCGACCATCCAGTGGAATACGAAGAGGCCGATCGTTCCCGGCACCAGCAGTTTCCGGGTGCGGGCCTTGAACCATTCCCGCGCCGGATGCTTTTCCAGTGCGTACCGGGCGCTGATTCCCGCCAGCAGAAACAGCAACGGCATGAACCATGGATACAGGATGTACATCACAGCATCCTGGTACTGCGGCCCGTCGCTGAAGCCGCCGATTCCGCCGAAGACTCCTTTGTTGTTGAAGAAATAGATAACGTGATAAAACAGCACCAGGAGCACGGTCCCCCAGCGCAGATTGTCCAACCAATGCTTTCTCATTATTTGTTCCCTCCCATTACCTCTTCCACTGCCTTCTGGAATACTTCCTGCTTCACGAGAGCGATGCCGTTCCGGTCTCCCAGGGCGAGCAGCGTGTCTCCCGGATTGATGTCATACAGATTGCGGGCATCCCGCGGAATCACGATCTGCCCCTTTTCTCCCACCTTCACGACACCGAAGATGTACTTGCCTTCTTTTTCCTGCATAATAGTTATACTTGTATGAAATTTCCTACAAATATAACACGCTGCGCCAATATGTGCAAGTTTTTTTGAAATCTGTGGATGCTAAGCATCCTGAAGATCATGGGCTGATCTAATCATTCTTTTGAAATAATTCTTTAACGCTTCGTCCTCGCAGTATACGAAACAACCCTTTTGCCCACGGGTTAGGAGAGTCTTGTATGTATTCAAGATAAGACGATGGGCTTCTTCATTGCTGGCGCTGCGTATGCCAGAAGACTTATCGTCTTTTGAAATTGCACTTTTGTCAGTAATCACTCGTCCGGATTGTTCGTCGAATCTAAGGTCTTTACCTATCAGCACACCGACATAGTCGAACTCCAAACCCTGAGCGGTATGGATGCAGCCGACCTCTTCGAAAGAGTTGGGGTTGATTGCCCATATCTTGTCATTCTCAAGGTTCCATTTTGCCTGGAAACCACCGGGTAATTCAATGTCAATGTCCCCTCTGTAATGTTTGACATTCCAGTCATAGCAGTATCCGGCTACCATGCGGGCCTTGTTATTTCCGGCATTTTTCTCGCGCAGAACGTCACGCATCTGCGAGGCGTCGTCGAAGATGCGGAAGTCATAATTAAGCTCCGAAAGAGATACGGAAACTGTTTCCTTGCCTCTTTGTAACAAATTGTCTATAAACTGGAGATAAGAATCACTGCCATTGCAACGGAACTGGGAAGTCAACTTGGTTTCTTCCCGCATGATGATAGTGGATCCCAGATTCTTGCACCACCGGCTGATTTCTTGAACGCTTCCGATATCCTTGGTGGTAACAGCCTGGTCTTCATCCAGCATAAAGACAGTTAGAAGTGATGCGTTTATACATTCTTTGACCTGGTTCTCGCCATTCCAGTCTCCATACATCTTATTAACGAGCCTATGCGCTTCGTCAACAATCAGGCAGTCATATGAATTTCGTGGGACTTGCGAGAGGCCGAAAGGAGAACGGAAGAGCTGACTGATTTCCGCGATGTTTTCAGCCTTGTTTTTGGAGAGAATGGATAGAAAAGCCTGTCTGGGAGCACTGTTCTTAGTAACGTAGGCAGCATTGCAGGAACAGGTGATGAAATGAAGGAGAAGGTTGACGGCCAGTACAGATTTGCCTGTTCCAGGGCCACCTTGCACAAGGATTGTACGTTTTTTCTTATCCTTCAGACACTGGAGCATAGTGCGGATACACATATCGAAACATACCGCCTGTTCGTCCAGGAGGTCAAAGACGGGTGTACCCCTGACCATCGTTGCCAGTGCATCCTGTAGAGACTTAGTCGGTTTGATACGACCATTCTCTATGAGGTAAAGGAGATCCCCCTGTGAAGACTTTTTCGTTATGAACTTTTTTATGAAGGCATTGAACTGCTGAACCTCATCCATGATGAAAAAAGGAGCAGACGTGTACCAATCCTTATAAATGCCGGCGGCTAATGCCGACTTGTAAGCCGGCAAGTAATTGTGCAGATAAGCGCAAGGTATCAGATGAATGTGCTTTTCGTGTATAGCCTGGGAGTAGTTGGCCAGGAAACGGGAATAAGAGTATGCCTGATATGAAGGGTGACAGACGATTCTTTTGTCATTTGCAACATATGTACGCACACTGAAATGCATGTCATCATCTACCACCTCAGCCCGGCTCCACTGCTTCAGTTCTACTATGACAATGCTCTCGTTATTTGAAGCATTCGATCCTATTATGATAAAATCGACACGCTTGGAGGTTTGAGGGATATTGTATTCAATGGCAATCTGCACATCGTCGTCAATCTCAGGGTCATCGACGATATCCCTCATGAACTTCATAGAATTGTGCCAGGATGCGAATTCTCTTTCCTGACCGGCATTCAATCCCTTTTCCCTAATGAGATTGAGAATTTTAGTTGCGATGACACCGGTCTTGACATCTTGTACGAACAGTTCTTTATTTGCGTTGTAAACAATCATTTCAAAGATTATAGTTCGTTATACTTTTTAGCGCTTCCTTTCGATTTATCTACAGGATACTTTTCTGCATTCTTGCGTATCTTCTCAAGCATAATCTCTTTAATGTCAAGATTATACTTATCAGCCATCTGGAAGCTGTAGTTTAAGATATCAGCCAGTTCCTCATGGATTTTGTCCGGATTGACATCCTCGGGTTTCTTCCACAGAAACGCTTCCAGCAATTCAGAAGCTTCCACTGATATGCCGATAGCCAGGTCCTTTCCATTGTGGAATTGATCCCAGTCGCGCTCTTGATTGAACCTGCGCAGTTGGGACAGGATTTCTTCGATGTCAGACATATTAAGATGATAAGGGTTTCGCGAAACAAATATAGTGATTTTCGGAGAGAAAAGTCCTAAACTCCACATCATGAGAAATGCTGTTTGCATGCCTGCTACCTAACTGATTGTGTTTCAATTAGAAAAGATATCAAGGGGTGATGTTTTTAGCACCCTTTGATCATGAATTGGGTTGATTTTCAAATAGTTATGTAGCAGAAGAGAACCGCTCAAAGAAGGCAAGTCCTTGCAGGAATGACTGCAAGGACCTATCTTTGCGGTTATGAAACGGTTGATTGCCATCTGTGGGCTGGACTGCGGAAAGTGTGACAGCCGAATGACAGATGAACAGGCCCACTGTCAGGAAAGTCCTCAGATCCTGGGCTTATGGATTACGCGCAGGATCAGGGAGACAAAGTACACGATGAGCCCGTATAGGGCCGGAATCAGACTGACTTTGACGCCGCCGGCGACGATATTGTGTGCGACATCATCATGACCGGCCATGAAATCCAAGATTTGGAGCCAGCCGAGCACTGTCCAGAATACGCCCACGACGAGGGCGGAGATGCCGATCTCCTTGACCCAGGCGGGGGCTTTCCAGGCCGCGAAGAACAACGCGATGAAAAGAAGGGTGATGACGATCATTCCGACAGGACCGCCGGAGACGAAGAGGGTGAATAAATCTGCTTTCAAAGGTAACATGACGAAACGGATTAAGGGTTGAACAATCGGGTTTGGAATTCCTTTTGCAAAGGTACGCACGGTTCATTCACTTTTGCAAAGCAGAATCCCTTCGACCCTCGGTCAAATCCCCCTGATTTGCAAAGTGCCGTATTCCAATGCGTTCATAATCACGGAAGAATGCGTATTTTTGTATTGGAAATGAAGAAAATGTTTATCATTGTCGCTTACTGGCTGGCCGCTGTTTTTCTGACGGCCGTCTTGCTCATGAGTCTGGATTACGACCTGTGGGCGGCGGCCCTGATGAGCCTTTCGTTCCTCCCGGCAGCTCTGGCCCTCTCTTTCTTCCTCCCCAAAGTAGAAAGGAGCGAAACCGGAAAGAAGCGTGTCTTGGATACGGTCTGCATTATCCTGGGAGTGATGATGATGACTTTCTTGCTCATCTATTTGTGGCAGTTTCTCTTCATCACGGTTATCTACCGCAGCGACAGCGCCAGATGGAGTCTTCCCGCCATGCTGGGCAATCCCGTCTTCGTGGCGGCCGTCCTCGCCATTCTTGCCTATGGGAACTATTTGATAGTAAAATGGTTGGATAAGAAGTATCCTACGGACCGCCCCATTACTTTCACTTCGGATTATAAGAAAGTATCATTGAAGAAAGAGGATATCCTCTATGTTGAATCCCGGGACTCCGAGGTTTGGGTCGTGACCCGGAACGGCCGGCAGTACCGAAACAAAACCGGAATCGGCCAATGGGAAAATCTCCTGGGCCCATCTTTCCTCCGCGTTCATAGGGCTTTCCTGGTCCGGATCGCCGATGCCGTTTTGACTGCTCCCGATTTCGTTTCCATCAACGGCCAGTCCATTCCCGTTTCCCGGAAGTACAAGGATACTGTCAAAGCCGTATTGACCCCTGCCTCGGAATGACCCTTCGGAACCGCATATCACTTACCTGGCGCTACGGTAAGGCGCAGTTCCTGGTCGGCGCCGTGTATGCCATGGTCTGTGCCGCGCTTCTTGCCGGCGGATTTTCCTATATGTTCTTCGTGGATGCTTTTATCCTGAAGGCCCTGATCATGGCCATCACCCTGTACCTGGCGGAGCAGTTCCGGGACCGGGATGCCATATTCTTTTATATAAACCTGGGCCTGTCCCGCCGCAGATTGCTCGTCAGTATCATCCTGATCGATTTCCTTGCCTTCGCTCTCCTTATGACCGTTATGCTTCTGATCCATGGATAAGCACAAACTCATAGTGGACAGCGTTGTGGTCCGTTTTGGAGAGAGGACGGTCCTCAGCGGAGGCTATATCACCTCGGAAACCGGCACAGTCACCGGACTTCTGGGCCGGAACGGCGCCGGAAAATCCTGTATGTTCCGTGCGCTGATGGGCGGCCTCCGTGTGGAGAACGTGATGGTGAGCATCGATGAAAAACCCGTCGACCGGCAGTATATCGGCAATTCTGTCAAATATCTTCCTCAAGGCCGGCTGATCCCGGAAGGGATGAAACTGCATCGTGCCTTTGAACTGTCTGGCGTGGACTTCTGGACTTTCGTCAGTTGCTTTCCAAAGTATTCCAGGCACCGCAATTCTCATATCTATGAACTCTCCGGCGGTGAGGCGAGACTGGCCGAACTGTATCTGGTACTGCAAAGTGAAGCCCTTTTCTATATCCTGGACGAGCCTTTCACCCTGGTCGATCCTGTCAATATAGGCGAAGTCCAGGCGATGATCCGGGATCGCGCCAAAGGCCACGGCATCATCGTAACCGACCACAACTACGATGCTATCTCCACCGTCGCAGACGATCTCTTTGTCATTGCCGACGGATATACCAACCTGGTGCGCTGCAGGGAAGATCTGGTAAGGCACGGATATCTGACATCAAAGGAGGTATAGGTGCAAAAAGTTGGTACAAATAGAAATAAAAACGCCATTCTATGAATGTAGAATGGCGTTTGTTGTGGTGCTGGGAAGAATCGAACTGCCGACACATGGATTTTCAGTCCATTGCTCTACCATCTGAGCTACAGCACCATCGCTTTGGGAATGCAAATATAGGGACTAATTTTGGTTTCCGCAAATATTTTTTCAATATCGCACACAAATAGCCCTATGGTTTGCGGAAAAGGTCCATCCTTCCGGAAAGGAAGGCCTTGAGTTCCGTCCAGTCGTAGAAAGGCCCGACGGCCGGTTCGAGGCCGCTGAACCAAGTCTCCTCCCCGTTCAGGATAACCTGTACGAGGACATCGGGCAAGCCTGCTGCGGGGGAGGATTCCTCCTTCCCGTAGAAAACGAACTGAAGGTTTCCGCCCATCGGGGAACGGAAATTCTGGAAGGTGAAGGCGACATCCTCGGGGCGTGAGGCAAAATGGCCGAAAGCCTCGATATCCGCGATCATCAGGAGCGTCAGCAGGACATGGTCGTGACCGAACCGGAGATCCGCGCCGCGGCTTCCGTCAGACAGGTGCTCGTCCGCCCTTTCGATGATGTCCTCGTATATCGAGCAGCAGGGTGCGAGATACTCGTAATACTCCCGGTACCGGAGGTAGTTGTCCGCCTCCCACATCGTCGCGAATTCCTCCCGGGTGAAGATGCCCGACACGTCCGGAACGATTCCGTCGTCCAGACTTTCCATTCCGGCGACCATCATATACAGGTAATCGAGCGCATCGGCCGGCTTGTACCTTCCGAGAGCCGCTGCCGGATCCTTGAATATCCTTCCGAGGATGGCTTTCCAGTCGACCGTCCTTTCGATGAAACTGGCGGAAGATTCCTGTGTGGGGCAGGGGGCTCCGATGAAGGCATAGGCGTCCTTATAGCCCATATTGGGCCGTGCGGACCGGAGATCGTCCCAGGTCTGATGCTCGAAGATCCGCACCTCCGGGCGGGACTGGCCGATCGCCAGGCAGCAGGCATTCATGCTCATGACCGAACGGATCGAAGGAGAAACGCCGGCGTCCACCCAGGCTCCGTCCGGAAAGACGGTGGGGAAGAATTCGACCATCCGGCGGCCGATTCCGTAGAGCTGGTCCCATCCTTTCCGGGTCAGTTCCCCTACGTGGTTGGTCACGGCCTCGAAGAAGGGCTCCAGGTCCTCTTTCAGCTTCGCTCCATATGGCGTCAGGTTGCCGGTCGCCGCCCCTTCCGCGAGGGCTTCCTGCAGGAATCCGTAAGTCCTCGACGAGTAGGCGTATCGGGAGCCGTGTCGTCCATAGTGGCTGAGATAGACGGGCTCATATCCTTCCGGGGCCGGGGTCAGTTCGGGGACATCGAAATCATAGACCTTGTCGGGACCGAGGGGGAGGGTTCTGTCCTGGCGGACTTCTTCGCGTATGCCTGTGCGCTGGGCGAGACAGGGTCCGGCCGCGATGGCGGCGAGGACGCAGATAACAAGAAATCTCTTCATAGGACAAATATAATGAATTTTGCTTACATTTGCGTATATGGTGGAAACGAGGCGATATATCAAAGTAATCCTGCCCCTGAAACTGGAATGGGAACCCTGCTACCGGACGACCGAAGAGACTGTCGGGGTCGGGGACCGTGTGACCGTATCGTTCGCAGGAAGACGATATTACGGCGTCGTTTCCGAAGTCGATGTCACTCCGGAAACCGATCCCTCCAGGATCCGCCCCGTGGATGCCTTCCTGCCCGGACTCCCCGCCGTTTCCGAAGTGGAAATCGCTTTCTGGCGAAGGGTTGCCGAGTATTATCTCTGTTCGGTCGGAGAAGTGTTCAAGGCCGCCTATCCCTCTGAAAAGATCCAGGAAGAAGAAACCGGCCGAAGACAGGAAGAGCGGCTGAAGGCCCGACTGGAGGCCTGGAAAACGAAATTGGAAAAAGCCAGGACCGACGCCACCCGCGAGCGCTATGCCGGGACCGTCCGGGAACTGGAAGCGGAACTGGCCGCGACGGGAGACGGACCTGTCCGGTTCAACCCCGTCCGTCTGACGGAACCCCAGAGCTTTGCCATGGAGAAAATCCGGGAAGTTTTCCGTTCCGGGAAGACGGCCCTTCTGAAGGGCGTGACCGGATCCGGGAAGACACAGATTTATATGTCCCTCGCACAGGAAGCCCTGTCTGCAGGAAAGAATGTCCTGTATCTCGTCCCCGAAATCGCCCTGAGCCGCCAGCTGGAAGAGCGGATCCGGGAGGTCTTTCCGCAGGTATTGGTATTCCACTCCTCAATCGCTCCGTCCCGCAAACGCGAGGTAGCCGCCCGCTGCCGGAAAGGGAAGGGGTATTTCGTTCTCGGGACCCGCTCCGCCCTGTTCCTCCCGCACCGGGACCTGGGGCTGATCGTGGTCGACGAGGAGCACGATTCTTCCTACAAGCAGGATGCTCCGGCTCCCCGCTATCACGGAAGGGATGCCGCGATCATGCTCTCCCGTTTCCACGGGGCTCGGGTGATTCTGGGCAGTGCGACCCCGTCACTGGAGTCCCTCTACAATGCAGAGGCCGGGATTTACGGGATGGTTACGCTTGAAAAGAGGTATTATGAGGGCGAGCGTCCGGAAGTCCGGGTCATCGACACGCGCGCCGAACGGCGGAAAAGGGGAATGGTCGGAAGCCTGTCCCGGAAACTCCTGGAAGAGATGGTCCGGACCCTCTCCGGGCATGGACAGGTGCTGGTGCTCCGGGCCCGCCGTTCTTTCTCTCCATCGGTCCAGTGCGAGGAATGCGGTACGGTGGTCAAGTGCCCCCGCTGCAACGTGCCGGTCAGCCTGCACAAATGGGGTGCCCGGGAGACCCTCGTCTGCCACTATTGCGGTCATTCTGAACCTTTTACCGGGCATTGTGCCCGCTGCGGGGGGACGCTCCATCCCCTCGGCTCCGGGACCCAGCGGGTCGAGGAAGAACTTAAGGCTCTGTTCCCGGAGGCCTCGATCGGCCGCCTGGACAGCGATACAGGGGGAGACGCAGCCGTAGTCCGGGATTTCGCCGAGGGCCGTACCGACATCCTAGTCGGAACGCAGATGGTCACGAAGGGATTCGATTTCGACCGCCTGTCCCTTGTAGCCGTCATCCACGCGGACGGGCTGCTTGCCCGGCAGGATTTCCGGGCGGATGAACGGGCATTCCAGCTTCTGGAGCAATTCCGTGGCCGTTCCGGCAGAAGGGGAGAGAAGGGGCTTCTCATCATACAGACCGACGAACCGGACCACCCGGTCATCAAGGCCCTGGAAGGCTCCGGGGACGGACTTGTCGGGACCATGCTCTCCGAGCGGCGGGCTTTCTCTTATCCTCCCTATACGCGCATGGTCGCCGTCATCCTGAAGGATACCGATCACGACCGTCTCGCGTCGCATTCCTCTGCCCTTGCTGCCGCCTTGTCTGGAATCCCAGTTGCCGTGACCGGCCCTTACGCGCCCTCCCCGGACCGGATCGCAGGGCAGTACATCCGGCATATCAGAATCCTTCTTCAGCGTGACAGGACGCTGAAAAACAAGAAGTTACGGATTTGGGAAACGATCGCTTCCTTCGAGCGGGAGCGCCGTTACGCAGGGTATATCGCCATTGACGTGGATCCGCTCTAGCCTTTTTTCGGGAACAGGCGGTTGAGGACGAGGGCGATGGCTCCGTCGCCCGTGACGTTGCAGGCCGTTCCGAAATTGTCCATCGTGATGTACAGGGCGATCATGAGCGCCTGCTCTTCCTGGCCGAATCCCAGCATGGAAGAAAGCAGGCCGAGGGCAGCCATGATGGCTCCGCCGGGTACGCCGGGGGCTGCGACCATCATGATTCCGAGCATCAGGATGAATCCGAAGAACAGCCCGAAGGAATAGGACATTCCCTGCATCATCATCAGGGCGACTGCGCAGGCGGTGATTTTCAAGGTGCTTCCGGAGAGATGGATGGTGGCGCAGAGCGGGATGGAGAAACCGGCGATTTCTTCCCGGACCCCGTTCTTGACCGTCTGTTTCAGCGTGACGGGAATGGTCGCGGCTGACGAGGAGGTTCCGAGTGCCGTGAAGTAGGCCGGCATCATCGTGCCCAGCAGTTTGAAGGGATTCTTCCTTGCAACTGCTCCTGCAATGCAATACTGAAAGATAAGTAAGAATATGTGCAGCAGGAAGATAACACCTATTATCGCGATGAATACTTTAAGTACACGGACCGCCTGGCCTGTATGGGTCATGTTGAGGAAGATGCCGAAGATATAGATGGGGAGCAGGGGGACGATGACTGTTTCGATCGATTTGACCGTGATGTCCTTGAATTCGGCCGCGATGTTTCTCAGGTTCGGAGAATTGAAGAAGGCGATGCCGAGTCCGAGCGTGAACGACAGGACCAGTGCGGTCATGATATCCATCAAAGGAGGAATGGCGATATTGAAATAGGGTTCGGTTCCGGTCGTCATGTCGGAGACGTCGATCGCCTGACTGCCGTCGATAAGCCTGGGGAAGATGCTTACACTGGTAGCATAGGAGAGACACCCGGAAAATATGGTGTCCAAATAGGCGATGGCGACGGTGACGAGCAGCAGCTTGCCGGCACCTTTCCCGATTTCTGCGATGGCTGGGGTAACCAGTCCGAGGATGATGATCGGAATGAAGAATCCGAGCAGGTTGCTGAATATGCTGTTGAATGTCGTGAAGGCCCTGACCAGGGGCAGCGGGAAGAAAAGTCCGCAGAGGATGCCCAGGAGGATCGCCGTAAGGATCCGCGGGAGGAGGCCGAAACGGATGGTTTTCATATACGTGTTTTGTTGTAGAGATCACGGATGACGAGGCCGGCGAGGGTAAACCCGAAAAGGCCCGTGATGGTAACGGCGGAACCGTTGGCGCTCGCGTCGGGGGACCTTGGGATGACCTCTTCGTCATAGACGCAGAGGAATTTCCGGGCGGGAAGTGTATTCTCGCGCCGGAATTTTTTCCGGAGGGCGGCACCGAGGGGGCAGCCCCGGACATCCCAGAATTCCGCGACCCGGACCCCGGTGGGGTTGAGTTTGAGCGCGGCGCCCATCGAGGAGAAGAAAGTCCCCGGGGCGGCGGAGGCCCGGAGGATCAGGGAAGCCTTCGCATGGAGGGTGTCGATGGCGTCGATGATATAGTCATACCGGTCCAGCCCGAAGGTCTCCCAATTCTCGTCAGAGTAGGTTCCGAAAACTGTTTCAATCTCTGCTTGTGGATTGATTTCCAGGAGTCTGGACTTCATCGCCTCAACCTTTACTTCGCCTATGTTTCGGCTTGTCGCCATCGCTTGACGGTTGACATTGCTGGCCGCGACGCGGTCTCCGTCGACGATCGTCAGATGCGTGATGCCGGAACGGACCAGTCCTTCCGCACACCAGCTGCCGACGCCGCCCGTGCCGAAAAGGATGACCTTCGTTTTCGCGAAAAGGTTCATCGCATCTTCACCGACGAGGAGACTGATCCGGTCGAAAATCCCGGGATTCGGATCACCGCTCATTTCTTCTCGAATTTGTCGAATTCTTTCGGGAGGGGAGACTCGCAGCGGATGGTTTCCCCGGTATGGGGATGGCGGAAGACGATCGTGGAGGCATGGAGGGCGAGCCGTCCGATCGGGTCGAATTCTGCGCCGTATTTATAGTCCCCCGTTACGGGATGTCCGATCGACAGGGCATGGACACGGATCTGATTCTTGCGTCCCGTCTCGAGAGAGAACTCGGTCTTGGTGAAAAGGTATTTCTCCAGCTTGACCGTCTTGAGGGTACGGTAATGGGTCACAGCGAACAGGCTGTCCTTCCGTTCGACGGGGGAAGAACTCATTTTCAGGGATTTGGGATTTTCAGTCAGCCATGACTCGATCTTCCCCTCCGGTTCCCTGGGAACCCCTTCGAGGAAGGCGGTATAGATCCGTTCGTTCACCGATTCCTTCCACTTGCTTTGCAGAAGGTCTTTCGTCCTTTCGTCCTTGGCGAAGAGCACGAGTCCGGAGGTCGCCTTGTCGATCCGGTGGACGATCCAGACCTTTTTCGTGGTCCTGTCCAGTTCCATGCCCATCATCTTCTCTTCTTTCCGCTGGGCCTTGACCGTCGTCCGGACATAGTCGTAGAGGATCGAGTAGAGGGTGCGCTCCGGTTTCCGGGGGGCCTTTGCGGATTTACCGCCTTTGGAATCCTGCTCCCTCGGACCTGTCGAGATGGTCGCAAGACCGCTCGGTTTGTCCACTACCAGGATATGATCATCTTCGAAGACGATGTGGACGCCGGCCGCTTCGACCGATGAGAAGGCTTCTTCCCGGGATTCCCGTGCCATGGAAATGGCTTTCGGCAGGATAACGATCCGGTCTCCGGGGAAGAGAGGCTTGTCAAAGGCCGTCTCAGGAACATCGTTGACCAGGACCTGTCCCTTGGACAAGATATTCTTGACGCTCGTCCTGCTTTGGCCTGAGAGGATTTCGAGAAGGTATTTCAAAAGCGGGGATTCACGGGTGACCGTGAACTTCTGTCCTATACTTTTCATGACTGTTCAATTAGGTTTTCAAAATTAGTAATTATTTGTCAATAATGAAAAAACCTTGTTGCAGGGCGATATAAACTTGTTTTTTTATTTTTTTGTTCATATATTTGTCACTATGTGCACACCTATGGCTGACAATTATCAACTGGAATCGGGCAAAATCTACTATTCCGAAGACTACCTGACGCTGGATCCCGGGGATGGTCCCGTGACCCTTCGCATCGGGGAGTGGCTGAATCGTGATCCTGTCCGGATCCATAAGATGGTCATCCGCGAAAAAGTTCTCCAAGTCGATCAGACTGAGGTATTTAACCCATTGATTACCAAGCTCCGCCGTGCGGATTTGGCCTATTACAAAAGGATCATGGGGCTCAAGGTAATGATCGATTTTCCAGGGTTCTCCTCCGAGGTCGAAGCCAAGATTCCTTTCGATACCGATCCGGTCGGATTCTACAAATGGTGGCGCAAAAACAAGCATGAGAACGTCGTCTTCCTTTCTCCGGCTTACCAATTCATTCTCTTCCAGAAAGTTGCGAAGATGGAACCCAAAATCCTCCTCAAGAAAGACCTTGAGTTCCTGAAATCGTTCTGAAATGACCGACCTGTCCCATATCCTCTCCGTCGACACGGCTCCCCGCCTTCATAAACTGACTGATGATGAATGGGATGCCGATTACAATTGCAGTTATTCCGCGGACGGGACAAGGCTTGTGGACGCCGAGAATTTCCCCGGTGAAGTCGTTGTCCGGGAGGGATGCCGGATCCTTTGTGACGGGGTATTCGCTTTCCAGGATTACATGGCCGAAAATGATCATCCCGGAGGTGAAATCCCTGTGGATGAGCAGGTTTCTTTCCTGGACAAGATCAGCCTTCCGGCGTCCCTGACCCATATCGGAAAGGAAGCGTTTCTACTCTGCGGATGGCTTCGGAGCATCCGGCTTCCGAAGAGTCTCCTGATGATCGGGGACCGGGCGTTCAAGGATTGCTGGCAGTTGGAAAGTGTAAGTTGTCCGGCTCCGCTCGTCTCCATCGGGGACCAGGCCTTCGAAGACTGTTTCTCCCTGTATCACGTCCGGCTGAACAAGGGCTTGAAGAGAATCGGAGAGAAAGCGTTCCACTGCTGCGAAGAGCTGGAGGAAATCAGCCTTCCCGCCGGGCTGGAATATATCGGCCCGTCGGCTTTCAAGGGATGCAAGGCTCTGGAGGCTATTTATGTGCCGGAAGGGACTGCCGCCCGTTTCCGCAAGATGCTCCCGGAAAGATTGGGACGGCTCCTGGAGGAAGAATAGGAAATAATTTACAATAAATTTGTTACAATATAAAATATTTTGATTATCTTTGGGGATAGTTGAAAGAAACGTATTAACCAATTAATATCCTTCCTTATGACTTACAAAATCATCGACATCCAGGGCATTGGCCCCGTTTATGCAGAGAAATTGATTGCCGCCGGTATCGAGACCGTCGACCAGCTCCTCGAGAAGGGCGCCAGCCCGAAAGGCCGTCAGGCGATTGAGGAAGCCACCGGTATCGATCATGGCCGTGTCCTCACCTGGGTCAACCATGCTGACCTCTTCCGCATCAAGGGCGTAGGCCCTCAGTTCTCCGAACTGCTCGAAGCCGCCGGTGTTGACACCGTGAAGGAGCTCCGCAACCGCAACGCCGCGAACCTCGCCGCCAAGATGCTGGAGGTCAACGAGGAGAAGCACCTCACCAGAAGGGTTCCCGTCGAGGTTGAGATCCAGAAGTTCATCGATGCCGCCAAGGCTCTCGAACCGAAGGTTACCTACTAGTCTACAACAGACCGATTTGATTGAACAGCTGCCGATAGGCGGCTGTTTTTTTGTCCAGCGACAGGGGATAGGCACGGGAAGTGGACGGCATCCGGTAGAACAGGAGGTCCCGGTTCCCGATCCGGACGGGTTCGGAGGAGCCGATGGAAGGTTCCTTGCATCCGAAGGTGCCGGTCAGGACGTCCGTCGCCTTCTGTCCGGTCGTCACGACGGTTCTGCAGGATGGAATCCTCTCCAGCAGGGCAGGCAGGTCCGTCGGGGTCACGACTTCGAGGAATTTGTCCGAGGCGTTCTCTTTCAGCCGGCGGATTTCACAGGCCGTATCATATAGGGCGATCCCTTTCTCCCGGCAGAATTCCATGATCGCCGCCTTGTCGAAGCGCTTTTCGCCGGGCGGGATGAAATGGTCCCTGTCGCCGAAGAAGGCCAGTCCGCAGATCCTCCAGAAATCGTTGATGAAGTTCGGGTAATAGAAATCCATGCTCCATCGCCTGGGCTGGGGCGGGAAGCTGCCGAGAAAGAGCACGGTGGCGTTCCCGGGAAGGAAGGGCGGGAAAGGATGCTTTTCCGTCGGTATCATTTCACCTTTCTGCCGAAGACCATGTTGACACCGAGGGTCAGGTGCATGTTCAGATTGTCTCTCGGGATGACGAAGTTCCCGTTGTCCGGATCGAAGATGTCTTTGAACCGGACGTCGCGTGAGTCGAGGTTGGAAGCGAAATGGAAGGAAGAAGTCTCGGCGCCGACGAAGATGGACAGGAGGGCGAGACGTAGATTCAGAGCGGAACTGAATTTCGGACCGAAGGACCCGTAAGCGGCACCCGCCGTAATCCCCACCCAGTGAGCCGGTTCCAGATTGAGAGCGCCGCGGATTTCCGCCCAGGAGTATTTCCCTTCCGCCCGTGCCGTGCCGAGGATGCCCGCGGAGAACCAGGAGCAGGGCTTGGCCTTGACGCCGAGATATGCGGTGACCGGCAGCAGATCGGCAGGGGAACCGACCTCGGCGCTCCGGAACTCGGCGAGGGAAAGTATCTCATCCTTCATCTCGTCGATCTGGGCCGTTACGGCACCGTCTCCGGTGATGTCCATATCCTTGAATCCGGTAAACTCCCAGTTGCCTGCGGAGGTCATCCGGGTATCCAGTTTCCAGCGGATCAGGCCGAAATCGAGGATGGAAGCGGAGAGTTGCAGCCAAGGGAGAACCTGCCAGGTGGCGCCGAGGTCCAGGGCTGCGCCGAATCCGCAGGGACGGAGATTATTCCAATCGAGATTGTCCAGGTTATACAGGTCTCCCAGCTTGACGGGGCCGCTGGTTTGCCGGGAAGGGATGTTGGAAGAAATAAGCCGGGCGTCGGAATTGACGGCCCATTTCCCGCTTTCCAGGCAGAGATCCGTCTGCCTGGCCATGAGGTCGGCGTAGGCGACGCCGACGAGGGCCTTGACCTTGCCTCCGACCCGGATCTCTTCGGTGACGGGGATGGACATGCCGTATGCAAGCTGGGCGAAAGCGCGCGCCCGGCTTCCCATACCGCCGATGTTGAACAGGGTTCCGTCCGAAGTGCCCTCTTTCAGGAAACGGAAGAGGTCATACGGAACGTTGGCCTTTTCCGAGACCCGGACCGAGAGGGTGAGGGTGTTGAACCGGTTCTTCTCCGTCCAGAATCCGAGATGGAAGAGGTCATATTGGACGTTCATGTCTTCGATGTTGTTCTTCCGGAGTTTTCCGAGGAACTGCTGCGAAGATACATTGTCATTGAGGAAGAGTTGGGCCTTTCCGTTCGGCCCCGGGAAATAGAACGTGCTGAGACCGAGGTTGCTTTGAGTCTGCACGTCGATTTTTCCGGTTCCGATTCCGAGGAAAGACCGGTTGGCGTACAGGGCGGGATTCATGGTATGGCCATACAGGTAGCCGTCCATGAAATAGGCTCCGCGGAAACCGTTCTGGGCGAGGGCGGAGAACGAAATCAGGGAGAGAGCCAGGAAGAGGGATATCTTTTTCATGGGTTTGCGTCGTTAGGGGTCAGTCGGAGATGCGGATGCCGGAAGGGATGCGGAGGTAGATGTCGGAGAGCCGGATCCCCTGGTCTTTTGTCAATTGCTGCGATTTCGCACCGGGAGGGGTCTTTCCTTCCATGAGGAAGCGGATCGTTCCGATCTGACGGTCCTTCCCGACGTGGATCCGGATGCGGATGCGGCTTTCCGAGGGTGAGGCTTTCGACCCGGCCGGGATCTCGATATTCTGGTCGGATTCGATCTGAATTGGATTCGTTGCAAATGGAACACCTTCAGTGTCAAGCACTTCTGCGTTCATGGAAATATCGAGCGGAATCGTGCTCGTTACGGAAAAGCCAAGTTCTGCATCCTCAAAGACCAGATCGGAAAGGCTGAGGTTGACATTCTCGATTCCGGCCGTCATCTGGACGAGGTAAGTCCCGTCTTCCCGGAGAGGGATGGTCCCGGGATCTTTCCCGAGCAGGTCTTCCAGGGTGATCAGCCGGGTATTCCCGACTGGGATTTCGAGATTTTTGAAAAGTCGGCCTTCGTTATCGAGCCGGCTCAGACGGTACTGGTCGTCTATGCATCCGGTCAGGAGACCGAACAATGGAATGAGGATCCAGAAACGCTTCATAGATAGTTTGTTATTTTTTGTAAAAATAAGATTTTTTTTCAATAAGGAGGACAAAAAAGAAACTACATGTCGATTTTTTCCTTAAATTGCAAAAAATCCGGGGTCATGAACAGGTTGTTCAAAATATTGATTCTCTTCTTTTTTTTATTAGGGATCGATGCTTTTGCGCAGGGTGATTCCCTCCGGTATGCCGTCCGGGGGACGGTCCGGGACTCCGAAACGGGCCGCCCGCTTTCGGATGTGGGCGTTTCCATCCCCGGGACCCGCTATGCGACCGTTACGAATCAGGAAGGAGCCTTCGTCATCAAGTCCGATACGCGCCCCGCAACCGTTGCCTTTTCCCTGCTGGGATACAGGTCCATGACCGGGCCCGTTCCGGAGGATATGAAAACACCGATGCATGTCCGGCTGACGAAGGGTTCCTACATGCTTGAGGCCGCCAGGGTGTATTCGGGCGATCCGATGTCACTTCTCTTGAAGGCGATCGACCTGATTCCCGAGAACTGTCCGTCAGAACCGGAACTCTTCGATTGTTTCTATCGGGAGACGGTGCAGAAGCGGCAGCGGTTCATCTACATTTCAGAAGCGGTCACGAAGATGTACAAGAATTCTTTCCGGAAGGGGGGATGGCGGGATAAGGCGGCCATCGTCAAAAGCCGGATCCTGACAAGTCCCCGATCCTCCGACACCCTCGGCGTGAAGGTTGTGGGAGGGCCGGTCATGGCCGTTGAACTGGATCTTGTGAAAAACCGCCAGTTCATCCTGAGTCCGGCCGAGTTGACTCAGTACCGCCTGGAACTGCTCCCGCCGGAATTCCTGGACGAACGGATGCAGTTCGTCATCCGGCTGACTCCGGCCGTGGAAAGGCCGTATGCCCTTCATTTCGGAAAGATCTACCTGGACCAGGAAACACTGTCCTTTACCCGGATCGAGTTGAATCTCGATATCTCCAATCCTGTGAAGGCGACAGAAGCGATGCTGGTCAGGAAGCCTGTCGGAATCCGTTTCAAGCCAAAGGAAATGTCCCTCCTGCTCCATTACCGTACCGAGGAAGGGAAGACCCGGCTTGCGTACCAGCGTACCGTTTTCCGTTTCAACTGCGACTGGCGCCGGAAATTGTTCGCGACGGAATTCACGGCCGTTGCCGAAATGGTCGTCACCAACCGTCACCAGACCGGTTCGGCCGAACCGATCCTGCGGAACGAAGCGTTCAAGAGTTCCGAGTCTCTTGCTGACAAAGCGTACTTCTACGATGACTCCGACTTTTGGAAAGATTACAACATCATCGAGCCGACGGAGAGTCTCGAGCACGCCATCTCCCGCCTTAAAAAATAGCCTTTTAGGGTAATAACAAAAATGTTTTAAGTTATAACACTTTTGTTATAGCGCCATTTTCGGTTCGTTTAGGGCCGATTTGTTCCCGTTTCCAAATATAATTCTTATATTTGAAAGATGTTTGGAAGAATGCTCATCACAGATTTCTCCGGAGTGTACCGGGACGAAGGATTCACAAGTTCCCTTTCCGCCGCCGGCTTTGACTGGCGCCTGCTGGATTTGTCCGGCATCGAGGGGACGAAGTGCTACTGCAGCGAAGAGGCTGCAGGGGCGATCCGGATGGCCTTGGACCAGGAAGAGGAGTACAAGGTGCATTGGATCGACAGCGGCGATTACCATTACATGACTTTCCTGTTCTGCGAGCGGATCCGGACTCCTTTCAGCCTTATCCTTTTCGACCATCATCCCGATGACCAGGAACCGGCTTTCGGAAACGTGCTCAGTTGCGGGGGATGGGTGGCCGTGTTGCGACGGGAGAATCCTTTTCTCCGGGATGTCATCTCAGTGGGAGTCGACGGAGTCTTTCCCTGCCCGTCCGTCTGTCAGGGACCCTTTTACGTCTCCCTTGACAAGGATGTCTTTTCCCCGGCCTACGCACGGACCGACTGGAGCCAGGGCTCTTCTGCCCCGGAGGACGTTTTCCGCTTCCTGGACGGGGTCGTTTCCGGTCCGGGGGAGATTCTCGGAATGGATATCTGCGGAGAACTGCCCGTCCGGAACGGTGGAAAACCGGAGGACCTCCGGATCAATCTGGAGACGAATATGTTTATTGCCAACAAATTGAAAACCATATTCTTATGAAAATCGCATATCGGATTCTAGCTTTTGTCGCCCTCGTCGCCCTGCTGTTTTCCTGCAAGGGCAAAGGCGCTACGCTCTCGGACACTGCAGACCTCAGTCCTTATCTAACCGCTGACGGGAAGATTACCCTGACGGCAGGAGATGTCTCATTCAACCTGATCCCTGTCGCTCCCGGCCTTTTCCTGATGGGAGAGACTTTCGAGCAGAAAACGGTCAAGAATCCCGATATCCATCCGGTGTTCCTGGACGGATTCGCAATCGGGGAAGAAGAAGTCTCCCAAGGCCTCTGGAAGGCTATTATGGGGTCGAATCCGAGCCCGAAGGAGAATCTGAAAGCTCCTGTCACACGAGTTTCCTGGCAGGATGCGGTCAAGTTCACGAACCGGCTTTCCAAGATGACAGGGCTTCCGTTCCGCCTCCCGACCGAGGCAGAGTGGGAATTCGCTGCGCGGGGAGGCAACCGTTCCCTGCGTCAGCGCTACAGCGGCAGCAATGACGGTCCCGGTGCTGTCAATGAATTGGGAATCAAGAATATGAGCGGCAGCGTCTGGGAGTGGTGCAGCGATGCGTGGACGGATGATCTCGGAGATGAACCTGCGATCAACCCGACCGGCCCGGAATCCGGCGAGAACCATGTCCTCCGCGGGGGAAGCGCCGCCGATCCCAAGATAGATTGTATCATTTTCTCCCGCAAACCGGCCGTCGCTTCCGCCAAATCGGGGACTGCGGGACTGCGGATCGCCATCTCGACCGGGGAAAAGTGTCCCCAGGAGCTGCTTGACATCATCGGAAACCGTATCGCGAGGGAGACCTCCAACCTGGAGCCCGAGGAGTTTACGGTCGGCGACGTGATATTCAAGATGCTGCCGGTGGAAGGCGGACTCTTTTCGATGGGAGCGACGATAGACCAGCTCAATCTGAGCAAGGATGACGAGAAACCTGCCCATCAGGTGACCCTCGACAATTACAAGATCGGCCAGTATGAAGTGACCGGAGCCCTCTGGAAAGCGGTCATGGGGTATCTTCCCCCGAACATGAAGGCCGACAACTATCCTGTCGGCAACGTGTCCTGGTATGATGCACAGCTGTTTATCCTGAAGCTGAACGAATTGACTGGTAGAAAGTTCCGGCTTCCCACCGAAGCGGAATGGGAGTACGCTGCCCGGGGTGGAAAGAAGCACAGGGGACTGGTCTTCGCCGGATCGAACCGATCCGCAGAGGTTGCCCAGAATGAGAAAAAAGATCTCAAGACCTGCCCGGTCGGGCAGCTCCGGCCGAATGAACTGGGGACTTACGATATGTCCGGAAACGTTTGGGAATGGTGCCAGGACTATTTCGGTCCGTATACCGCCGATGATGCGGTCAATCCCACCGGGCCCGAGAAAACGGAATCCGGCCTTGATTTCCGCGTGATGCGGGGAGGCAGCGCTGCGGCTCTCTGGGACAAGTGCCGGACTGCGAACCGTTCGCAGAACCGGGCCGCCTTTTTCAAGAGTACGATCGGATTCAGACTTGCCTTGTAACGGATGAAAAGGATCTGCCTGCCCCATACCGGTCTTTCCGATCCGCTCCCGGGAGAGCGGGGGGAACGTCTCGTCTTCTATCTTGCGATGGAAGAGTACGTTGCCGCGCATCTCGGAGAGATCGTCGCGCCGTCTCCTGACGGCCGCAGGGAGGCATTTTTCATCTGGCAGGTCCCTCCGACCGTGATTTTCGGGCGGAACCAGGTCATGCAGGCGGAAGTCTGCCTCGACTGGTGCCGGTCGCATGACGTAGCCCTTTTCCGCCGCAAGAGCGGGGGAGGCTGCGTCTATTCCGATTGGGGAAATATCATGATTTCCTATGTGACAGATGCGACGGATGTCGCCTTTACCTTCGACCGGTATCTCCAGAGGATTGCACTCGCGCTGAGGCATATGGGCCTTCCCGCCGACCGGTCCGGGAGGAACGATATCCTGATCGGGGGCAGGAAGGTGTCGGGCAACGCCTTTTTCCATCTGCCCAAGGCCAGCATCGTCCATGGCACCCTGCTCTTCGATACGGATTTCGAGGCGATGGAAGCTGCGATCACACCATCCGGCGGTAAGATCCGCTCGAAGGGAGTCTCTTCCGTCCGGCAGCACGTCGCCAATGTCCGGGAGCTGCTGGAGGCCGCCGGGAAGCCGATGGACATAGAAACGTTCAAGCGGAGGCTGATCGTCGACCTGTCCGGTCCGGATACAGAGCCGGTTCCGCTTTCCGGGGAGGATGTCCGGGAGATCCGCAGGATCGAAGAAACCTATCTCGATCCTTCTTTCCTCCTTGGGAGGAATACCGGATGTTCGGTCGAAGATACGGTCCGGATCGAGGGGATCGGGGACCTTGTCGTCGCTTCCACACTCCGGGAAGGCCGTATTTCCGATATTTCCGTTTCCGGGGATTTCTTCCTGAAGGAAGGGGTCACCCTGGAAAGGCTGCAGGCGGGAATCGCTGCGGGGATTATCGGAAAAGATTATTCTGAAACACTTGTAAATGAATATATTAATAACATCAATCTAAACCAATTCTTTTATACTGAATGATTATGTCTGAAATCCTTGAAAACGGGCAGTTGAGCAAGACCTGTCTGTATGAGAAACACGTCGCTCTCGGTGCGAAAATGAGCCCCTTCGCCGGGTTCATGATGCCGATCCAGTATTCTTCGATCGTGGAAGAGCACAATGCCGTACGCGGGAAGGTCGGCATGTTCGATGTCTCGCACATGGGAGAGATTTTCATCGAAGGTCCCGAAGCGGAAGCTTTCATCAATCATATCTTCACGAACGAGATCCGTGGATTCGAACCAGGGAAGGTGCTCTATGGCATGATGTGTTATCCGGACGGCGGGGTCGTGGACGACCTTCTGGTCTACCGGGAATTCGAGCCGGAGCATTTCCTCCTTGTCGTCAATGCGGCGAATATCGCTAAGGACCACGAGTGGATCCTCGCACAGGCGGCCCTGAATCCCGCGACCGGGAAACCTTACGACTGCCGGATTGACAACGCCTCCGACAGCTGGGGGCAGATTGCCGTCCAGGGACCGGACGCCGAGAAGACCGTCGTGGAAGTCCTCGGACTCAAGGGCGCCGCTGAACTCGGCTTCTATACGTTCTATGATGCGGAAATCAACGGGAAACGCCTGATTGTCAGCCGGACCGGTTATACCGGTGAAGACGGTTTCGAACTCTACGCGACCCCCGAAGAGACTGTCCGTCTCTGGGATGAACTGCTCGCTGCCGGGGTCGTTCCCTGCGGACTCGGTTGCCGGGATACCCTCCGTTTCGAGGCGGGTCTTCCCCTTTACGGGGATGAACTCAGCGCCGAAATCTCTCCGGTCATGGCCGGACTCGGCATGTTCTGCAAGTATGACAAAGATTTCATCGGGAAAGACGCCCTTCTCCGCCAGAAGGCGGAAGGCGTGGCACGGAAACTCGTCGGCATCGAAATCGAGGACAAGGCCATCCCTAGGGCCGGTTATCCGGTCGAACTCGAGGACGGTACCTCCGTCGGTGTCGTGACGACCGGCTACCACTCGATCAGCCTTGACAGGAGCATCTGTTTTGCCCTGGTGGACAGCAGGTTCGCCGCGCTGGAGACCCCTCTCTGGATTCGGATCAGGAAGAGAGTTTTCCCCGGCAAGGTCGTCAAGAAAAGATTTTATCAGACCAATTATAAAAAGTAACACAAAACAATTGATTCATTATGAGCAAGATCATGGAAGGACTCCTCTATTCGGAGTCGCACGAATGGGTAAAAGTTGAAGACGGCCTCGCCGTTATCGGAGTCAGCGATTTCGCGCAGAAAGAGATGGGGGAGATCACCTATGTCGATATGCCGGAAGTAGATGATGAAATCGGGAAGGGGGAGACCTTCGGCGCCCTTGAGAGCGTGAAGGCTGCCAGCGACCTGTACTCTCCGGTATCCGGTGTCGTCGTGGAGGTCAATGAAGAACTCCAGGACGCTCCCGAGAAGGTCAATGAGGATGCCTTCGAAAACTGGATCATCAAGGTTCGGATGAATGACGAGGGAGAACTCGCCGACCTGATGGATGCGGCCGCCTACAAGGCGATGATCGGAGAGTAGGCATGGGACAGTTTGCTTATTTCCCCCATACTCCGGAAGATATCCGGGCCATGCTGGAAAAGGTCTCCCTGCGCAGTCTGGAAGACCTCTACGGCGATGTGCCCGAAGAGTTTGTCCGGAAGGAAGAGTATGATCTTCCCGAGGCCCTCTCCGAGGAGGAAGTCCGCGCCCGTTTTGCGGAGCTTTCCGCCCGGAACGTCCCGATGAAGGTCTTCGTCGGTGCCGGGGCATATGACCATTATGCCCCCTCCGTCATTCCTTATCTTCTTTCCCGTTCCGAGTTCCTGACAGCCTATACGCCTTATCAGTGCGAGATTTCGCAGGGTACGCTCCGGTACATTTTCGAGTACCAGAGCATGATCTGCAGCCTGACGGGGATGGATGTCAGCAACGCTTCGATGTATGACGGCCCGACGGCTGCCGCCGAAGCGATGATGATGGCGATGGCCAGCACACGAAAGAAAACACGCGTCCTCCTCTCCGGAGCCCTGCTTCCGGGCGTGATCAAGGTCGTCTCCACCTATGCGAAGTTCCATGGCGTCGAGATCGGGATGGTCCCCGCAATGGGCGGCCAGACCTGCATCAATTGCCTGAAGGCCGAACTCTCGAAGGGAGATGTGGCCGGGGTGATCGTCCCTTCAGTCAACCGTTACGGAATCGTCGAGGACCATACCGGATTCGCCGACGCCGTCCATGCGGAGAAGGCGCTGCTGATCGAGTACTGCGACCCGTCCGCCCTCGCCGTCGTGAAGACGCCTGCCGAATGGGGCGCCGATATCGCCGTCGGCGACGGTCAGCCCCTGGGAATTCCCCTGACGTACGGAGGCCCCTATGTCGGGTTCATGGCCGTCCGGAAGGAGCATCTCAGGAAAATGCCGGGCCGGATCGTCGGCCAGACGGTCGACCGGGACGGCAAACGCGCCTTCGTGCTGACCCTTCAGGCCCGCGAGCAGCATATCCGCCGCGAGAAAGCGACCTCGAACATCTGCTCCAACCAGTCCCTGATGGCCCTGTATGTCACGGTCTACCTGTCCTTGATGGGTGCGGACGGGCTGAAAAAGGTCAATGAGATTTCCGCTTCGGGCGCGAAATACCTTCATGACCGGCTCCTCGCGACCGGCAAGTTCGAAGAGGCCTTCCCCGGAAAGCCCTTCCTCAAGGAATTCGCCCTCCGGCCGCTCGTTCCGGTCGACAGGCTCCAGGAGAAACTGCTGGAGGCGGGGTATTTCGCCGGCCTCCAGATCGAAGAAGGGATCCTGACTTTCTGCGTCACCGAAAGGCGCACGAAAGAAGAAGTTGACGGTTTGGTTTCAATTATCGGGGAGGTATAGCCATGAAGTACTACGACAAACTCATCTTTGAACTCTCGGCCGAAGGCCGGACGGGTTATTCCATTCCGAAGAACCGCTTTCCGGCTGCCGGACCGCTTCCTGAGGCCCTGCGCCGCGAAGAAGCCCCGCTTCTCCCGCAGGTCAGCGAAATCGACGTGGTCCGCCACTATACGAATCTCTCCCAGATGAACTTCGGCGTCGACACCGGATTCTATCCGCTCGGGAGCTGTACGATGAAATACAATCCCAAGATCAACGAGGAGATTGCAAATCTTCCCGCTTTCGCCGGGATCCATCCGCTGCAGCCCGAAAAGACGGTCCAGGGCGTCCTGGAGGTCTATTATGAAATGGAGCGGATGCTCGCGGAAATCACCGGTATGAAGGCCTTTACCTTCAATCCCTGCGCCGGCGCGCACGGAGAGCTGACCGGTCTGATGGTCATGCGTTCTTATCATCTCAGCAGGGGAGACGGGAAACGGACGAAGGTCATCGTTCCGGACAGCGCCCACGGCACCAACCCGGCTTCCGCCGCGGTCTGCGGCCTGGAGGTCGTCGTCGTCAAGTCCAAGGAAAACGGACGGATCGACGTCAATGACCTCAAGCCCCTCCTTGACGATACCGTCGCCGGCATCATGATGACCAATCCGAATACCCTCGGCCTGTTCGAGACGGAAATTCGGGAGATCGCCGCCCTTGTCCACGCGGCGGGTGGCCTTCTCTACTATGACGGCGCGAACATGAACCCGCTGATGGGCGTCGTCCGTCCGGGTGACATGGGCTTCGATATCATGCACCTGAACCTGCACAAGACCTTCTCGACCCCGCACGGAGGCGGAGGTCCGGGCAGCGGCCCCGTGGGTGTGGCGGCATATCTCGAGCCTTATCTCCCGCTACCGAAGGTCGTCAGGAACGATGACGGAACCTTCTCCGTCCTGCAGGACGGGAATCTGTCTGCAGGCAAGGTCTCCGGGTTCATGGGCAATTTCGGCGTGATCCTGAGGGCCTACACCTATCTCCTGATGCTCGGAAAGGAGAATCTCCGGAAAGTCGGGGAACTCTCCGTCCTCGGTGCGAACTACGTCAAGGAAAGCCTCAAGGATCTCTACAAACTCCCTATCGAGGGGGTCTGCAAGCATGAATTCGTCTTCGACGGCCTCTTCAACGACGGGGCGCATGACGATGTCCACGGAGCGACGACCCTCGATGTGGCGAAGCGCCTGCTCGATTTCGGTTTCCACGCTCCGACCATCTATTTCCCGCTCCTGTTCCACCAGGCGTTGATGATCGAACCTACGGAAACGGAATCGAAAGAGACCCTGGACGCGTTCATCGCCGTGATGCGGGAAATCGCACGGGAAGCGGCGGAAGATCCCGCGATCCTGCAGGACGCTCCGCACAACGCGCCCGTCCGCCGTCCCGACGAGACGACCGCAGCCCGTAATCCGATCCTGAAATTCACCGATTCGAAACCATGCGAATAACGATTATCGGAGCAGGGCCGGGCGGATACGAAACCGCCCTGGCCGCTGCGAATAAAGGAATTGAAGTCACCCTCGTTTCGGCGGGTCCCCTCGGAGGGACCTGCCTGAACGAAGGCTGCATTCCGACGAAAGCCCTCTGCCGTGCCGCCGAAGTCCTCGAAAACTGCCGTCAGGCCCGTTATTTCGGAATCGATGCGGCGGAGCCTTCGGTAGATTTCGCTCGCGTCATGCAGCGGAAGGACGAGGTCGTCGAACAGCTTCGCGGAGGAGTCGCCTTCTTGATGAAGCACAAGCTCATCACCCTCCTGTACGGCAAGGCTTCTTTCCGGGATGCCCATACGGTTTCCGTTCTCGGGGAAGACGGTTCCCTGTGGGAGGTCACGTCGGACTTCATCATTGTCGCGACCGGTTCCGTCCCGGCCTCGCTTCCGATCTCGGGAGCTGATTCCGAAGGGGTCATCACCTCGACGGACATCCTCTCCCTCGAAGCCGTTCCCCAGCGGCTCTGCATCATCGGCGCCGGCGTCATCGGACTGGAGTTCGCGTCGGTCTTCCGTTCCTTCGGCTCGGAAGTGACCATTCTGGAGTATTGCAAGGAAGTGCTTCCGAGGTTTGATACTGATCTTGCCAAGAGGTTGAAACAGAGCCTGTCAAGGAGAGGAATCTCAATTGAAACTTCAGCTGAAGTCAAGGCGGTGGTTTCCCGCGGGGACGGCACTTCCGAGGTTCAGTTCCTGAAAAAGGACGCCCTCTCATCCGTGGTCGCCGACAAGGTCCTCATGGCGGTCGGAAGGCGCCCGGCGCTCGAGTCGCTGAACTTTGACGATCTCGGAATCGGCCATAACCGGCGCGGGGTCGCCGTGAACGCCTATATGCAGACTTCTGTTCCTTCCGTCTATGCCATCGGAGACATCACCGGAGGCATGATGCTGGCGCACGCGGCGATATTCCAGGGACTCAGGGCCCTGAACCATATCATGGCCGGCCAGCCTTCGGAAGGATGCGTCGACGCGATAGACCTCAATCTGGTTCCCGCCGCCGTCTTCACGGCTCCGGAAGCGGCCATGGTAGGCCTGACCGAAGACCAGTGCAAGGCGGAGGGCCGTGCCTGCATCTGCAAGAAATCCTTCTTCCGCGCCAACGGGAAGGCGGTCAGCATGGGCGAGCCGGACGGATACTGCAAGATCGTCGCGGACGCGGCGGACGGACGGATCCTCGGCTGCCACCTTTTCGGCGCCCATTCCGCGGACTTGATCCACGAGATGACCGCCTGGATGAACAAGGGCGCGACCCTCGACGACGTCGCCTCCATGGTCCATGCCCATCCCACCCTGGACGAAGTCCTGCAAGCCGCCGTCCATTCCTGATGTCCCTATGTACAGCTATCTGAAAGACATACTGCAGCACCTCAGAAAGCAGGATCTCGAGTACTTGGTCGACCTTTTCGAACGGGACTGTCCGATCCGCATGAAGAAGGCCGAACTCGTCAGCGAACTGGCGGTCTATCTGTCCAGTTCGCCGGCCGAGTGGCTGAACCTGATGCCGGAACGGGATCTGATGCTCCTGCTCCGGATCCGGGAAGCCGGTCCGGAAGTCCATATCAAGGAATACTATCCCGACTATCCTTCCGTTCTGGAGTACGCCGGGATCGTCTCGGCTTATCCCGTCGATGATCCCGACGCCATCTACCACGAGGTCTGGATGTGCCGGGAAGTATATCGGAAGGTGATGCCGTATCTGGATGATGCGCTGCTGAGGGGCTATTCGTCCGGCCGGTTCCAGGCGGAACGGAAGATGCTCGGTTTCTTCAATCTCTACGGACTCATTCCCTATGACCTCCTTTTCGACCTGATGCAGGATGACATGCTGACGGTTTCCCGGAGTCCGCTCCTGAAACTCTGCCGAGGGTACGGACCGGACGATGAATTGTATTTTTGTTCCCCTTGCCTGGACAGTATCGATGATGTGCTCAAGGAACGGGCCCTTTTCGAGGAAATCAATGATTACCGTCCGTTTTTGCAGAAGGAGGTCCTGGAGGCAGGGGGAGGGGCTCCCGAATTCGTATTCGGCCTTGGAACGGAAAGCGGTTCGGCGCTGGACACCATGCTCCGCAATCTCGGGTTCGAGGGTGCCGACCTCGCCTGGGAGGAACATGAGATCTGGATGTGCGCCCAGGACCCGGAACGGAACCTGGCCCTTTTCGATGCGCTTAGCCGGAAAGGCGATTCCATCGCGTCGCAGGAGGAGTATGACCGTGGCGTCCAGATTATCGCCGATTATGCGAACAGCCTTCCCAAATGGCGTCTGTTCGGGTACAGTGCGGACGAAACCGGCGCCCTGCGGGTCTATGTAGATCCATCGGAGGAGCCTGCGGAAGGAGAGCCGCATTGGGAGATGCCGCACCCGTCCATCTCGGAGGGGTATTCGGATCTGATCGAAACGACCCCGGAACTGGATGCCCTGACGGCGATGATGCCTCCGGGCTTTCCCTTCGGGATGGCCATTCCACACGTCGCGGGTGACGATCCCTGCCCCTGCGGAAGCGGCTTGAAATACAAAAATTGCCACGGTCGCAACAAAAGTTGATCTTCCGTGCAAGATTTCCATTATATCTGGATTTAATGGATGTTATGATACGGATATTACGGACAATTCTCTTCCTCCTGCTGCCCGCCAGCATTCTTGCGGGGTGTTCGGCCATGGCGCTCGATGGAGAAATCGGGCAGTCGGACCGGAATTACGCGAACGACGGGTCCAAAGGTGATAAGAATTCCAACAAGTCGAATGACGGAAGCTATTATCTCGTCTCGCTCCGGCAGAGAAGCGATTCGCTGTATCTGGTCCTCTCGGGAGGAGACCAGGCGTATATTACCAATCCGGACATCCTGAAAGGGGTGTATCAGGGGGAAACGATGGCTACGGCCAGTTTCCAGGTCCTTCGGGATGGCAAAAAGCCTTTCAAATGGGAGGTCAGGCTCAACTGGGTGATTCCGCTCGCGGTCCAGGATATTCTCCCTACATATCCTTCTTCTTCGAAGGCCCCATCCGCATCGGACCCCGTCACGGTTCTCACCGGCCCCAATTCGCTTTCCTGCGCTTTCGACGGGTATCTGACGATCCAGTATCGGATCGACGCTTCCGGGCAGAAGCAGCACTCTTTCTCCCTCGTCCCCGATCCCGCCGGCAAGGGCCCCTATGATTTCCTTCTCCTCCATGACCGTCAGGGAGATCCTTCCGGGAATGAAGTGACCGGACTGGTCGCCTTCCGTCTGGACGGCCTTCTCAAACAGGCGGCGAAGGAAATGACGCTGCGAGTGAGGAATACGGACTTGCAAGGAAAGGAACAGATTACCAGCTTTGAATACCGGTTCACGAAATAAGATTACCGAAAAAGAACTCGTCCTGCTCCTGAAAAAGCAGGACCGTCCTGCCCAGCGTGCCCTCTATGAGAAGTACGTGGGTTATCTGGTATCCGTCTGTTCCCGGTATATACCTGAGAATGACCGGGTCAAGGATATCCTGCAGGATTCCTTTCTGCGCATTTTCAAGAACGTGGGGGATTTCAATTACAGGGGAGAGGGTTCCCTGAAGGCCTGGATGACGAAAATCGTTGTAAACGGTGCCCTGAAAGATCTCCGCCGGAAACCGATGGACAGGATCGGTGATTCATTCGAGATCCCGGATAAAGAGGAGGACCCGGATCCGGGCGTATCCAAAGTCCCGGTCGAAGTGATGATGGAGATGATCCGGAAACTGCCGGACGGGTACAGGACCGTTTTCAATCTCTATGTCTTTGAGGAGAAGAGCCACAAGGAGATTGCGAAACTGCTCGGCATCAAAGAAAACAGTTCCTGTTCCCAATATGCGAGGGCTAGGGCTATGCTGGCAAGGGAAATAACTGATTACAAGAAAAGAATGAAGATATGAACGACTGGAAAAAAGCATTGAGGGAGCGTTTTTCGGACGCGTCGATGCCGGAGCCGGAGGGGCTTTGGGACGGCATCGAGGAAGGTCTGTCCGGCTCCCGTAAGAAGGTCATTCCGCTGCTGTGGCCGCTCCTCGGAGCCGTCGCGGCCGCTGTCGCAGCCCTTATCCTGCTGCCCGGAAGGTCCGTCGTCCCTGCGGTTCCGAGCGCCGTTGCCGTCGTGACCGAAGAGGCTGTCTCCGAACCGGTTCAGGAAGCCGTTCCTACCCTCCAGGCTGCCGATGAATGGGTCCCGGGCGAAATTCCGTCCCGCCCTCGTCCCGTTTCCCGACCGTTGCCGAACCCCGTCCGGGTCGTTTCCGACACCCCGACCGAAATCCCCTCCGATCTCCCCGAAGTCCCTACCTCCCATGCGGAAACTTCTGATAATCCTATCCCTTCCGTGAATCCCGGTGAAACCCCCGAATCCGAGTCCGTCCAGCCTCTCCCCGAAAAGGAGCGGAAGCCGGATCCTGACCCCGTGGTTTTCCCGGATGAAGATCCGCTCTCCGAACGCCACCCTTTCCTTCGGAATATCCAGATCGGCGCCCGCACCTCAGGCACGAACCAGAACACATCTACGACGACCCGTTACGGATTCGGCATTCCCGAGACGAGAGGGGAACTCGATCCGACCTATTCGATCGGACTGCCTTATGCCGCCTTGGCCAATACGGAAAATGAAACGACTGTGAATCAGGGACTTCCGATACGATATGGACTCATCCTCGCTTTTAGGGTCGCCCCCCGGTGGACGGTGGAGACCGGCTTTCTGCAGAGTTACCGGCGGATCGATACCCGGATTGTCTCTAGCTATATGACGACGGTTCAGCAGCGGTCGACCCGCTATTACGGGATTCCGCTGAATGTCCATTACGGGATTACGGATCCCGGACGGCCTTTCTCGCTCTATGCTACCCTCGGGGCCCTCTGGGAGAAGGCGGACAGGGACAAAACCGTCACGACCGCTCAGATCGGAACCTATTCCGAAAAGACGGAAAAAACCGATCCCGATCCCGATGCGTCCCTCTGGTCCGCTATCGGTGGAATCGGACTGCAGGTGCGTCCGGTTCAAGGCTGGCCGGTCACCCTCTTCGCGGAGCCCGGTGTGAACTGGATTGTCCGGGAACGCGAGAAAGGAGAGATACTATCTCCCCGGGCTCCGTTCCAGTTCTCTCTCGCCGCCGGAGTCAGGTTTACGATTGCGCCTTGACGCGGTTTATCTGAGGTGGTTCCCGATGAATTCGTTCACGGTGAATACCGGAGCATGGCCTCCCTGGCCGTCAAAGATCAGGTATTCCTTGGGATAACCGTGCAGAAGAGACTTGGTATCAGTCCTTTTCATCTCCCGGATAAACTTTTTCCCGATGATGGTGTTTTCCGTTTGAAGGGTATCCGGGATATCTCTCGTCCGGGGAAAACGTTCGGAAATGAGATCGGAGTAATTCAGGTCGGGGGAGACGAGGATGATGGAGTTGCAGATCTCCGGCTTTTCGGCCGCGAGGGCGGAGACGACGACCCCGCCGAATCCCTCTCCGATCAGGAAAACATTCTTTTTATCTACATACCGTAGCGCCTTTACACCCTTGATGACCGCCTTGAGATCCTCTATTTCAGTGGAAAGGGTCATCTCTGCGGGCATCAGGCCGGTGCTGGAGGAACTCCGGCTGCCGCCCCGGAAATCGAAGCTGAAGCCGACGTATCCCTTGCCTGCGGCACCTTTGCAGAAAGTATCTCCGGCGTCCATTCCTTTCCCGAGGGAAGGGCAATAAATCACGGCGGGCATCCTGTCGGTGCTGTCCTGGACGGGCCGGTAGATGCGGCCCGAAATCTTGTCGTTTTTCAGGTAGAAGGCCATTTTTTCCACATCGACCTTCATTCCCGTATAGGATGTAACGGTATCTCTGGGGTTCTGCTTGTGCAGGATACCCCAGAGAATGCCGCCGATAAGGGCCAGGACCAGCGCGCCGATCCCGGTTTTCTTCAGGAATTTCTTCACTATTTCTGGGCTTTGCCCTGGTTCGCCACGGCGTTCATCTTGGCCGCGATCGCCGCCTGGTCGCCGAGGAAATAGTCTTTGACGAGTTTCCCGTTATCGTCGAATTCGAAAACATAGGGAACTGCGGTCGGGAGATTCAAGCTGACGATATCTTCGTCGGAAATGTTCTTGAGATACTTGATGATACCGCGGAGGGAATTTCCGTGAGCGACGACGATCAGGCTATCGGCTGTCTGGAGGTTCGGGAAGATAACTTCTTTCCAGTAAGGGACGGCGCGTGCGATGGCATCCTTGAGGGATTCGGTACGGGGGATGTCTTTGTCGTCTACTTCGGCATAGCGGGGATCGAATTTCGGGTTGCGCTCGTCATCTTCGGCCAGCGGAAGGGGAGCGACGTCGAAGCTGCGACGCCAGATCTTGACCTGGGCATCACCGTATTTCTCGGCGGTCTCTGCCTTGTTCAAGCCCTGGAGGTTTCCGTAGTGCTTCTCGTTGAGACGCCAGCTCTTTTCGACCGGGATCCAGTCCAGGTCCATATTGTCGAGGATGTTGTTCAGGGTCTTGACGGCACGCTTCAGGTAGGACGTATAGGCCTTGGCGAAGGTAAATCCTTCCGCTTTCAGCAGTTTTCCGGCCTCGATGGCTTCATTGACGCCTTTCGGGCTGAGATCCACGTCGGTCCATCCCGTGAAACGGTTTTCCTGGTTCCAGACACTTTCTCCGTGTCTTACAAGTACGATTCTTTTCATTTTTGATATGGTTTATGCTGTTTTGGCTTTTTGTGATGCAAAAATACGCAAATTTCAACAATTTATTGCTACATTTGAATTCAATTATCGAGCCATGAAACGGGAATTGACAGGGATTCTTGCCGCATTGTTCCTGCTGGCCGGCTGCCAGCACGGGAACCGTTATGCGTTCGTGGATATCGCCTCGTCCGAAAAGACCCTCTTGCGCCTGACGGAGGGCTTCCTCTCGATTCCCGATTCCTGCAAGCAGGACCGGAAGTCTTTCCTTCTCGGAGAGGGTATTCCCGTCGCGGATATCCTCTTGTACGGAGATCCCTGCCAGGCGATTCCCGACGGATACGCAGCCGATACCCTTTCCATGGCCGTTTTCATGGACCATCTGCATGTCCGGCACAACCGTCTCTATACCGACGAGGGGTCCAACTACCGGATCCTCCTCCTTGGAAAGGACACTCTCTCGATGGATGAACTCCTGCGCCTTTCCGTGCTCTCTTCCGAGGGCGCCTTTATCGGAGGAAAGCGTCCAGTCGCCGTTGAGAACCCGTCCGATTCCGTCTCCTTCTTCCGGACCGTTGAACGGGTCTGGATGAACGGGAACGTCATGTCCGGGCGGACTCCGGGGTCCATCCTCAAGGCCGCAGACGTACTGCAGGACATGAAAACCAGGATCCAGGGAGTCAGTTATGTCCACCGCCATCTTCCCGACGCGGAAATCTACCATGTCCGCTATGACGGGGCGGAACCGGTCCGGGCCAAGCTGAAATTCCGGGTCTCCGGCCGTCGGCCGACCGTGTGGAATCCGGATACCGGAACCATCTCGGACGTAACCTACAAGATCCGGAGAAAGAAAACGAAGGTCATGCTCGATCTCGTGCCGGGCGATGATCTCTTCGTCGTTTTCTGCTCCTATGCGGACCACCACAGAATGCGCTACAAATGAGAAGGGCCCTCTTTCTGCTTTTGCTCACCGCCTTTTCCTTTTTTCCCCTCCCGGCAAGGGACAGGGATTCTCTCATGGTGCGGGAGGGCGAGCGGCTCCGGTGGCCGCAGCTTGCGGTACCTGCCGTCCTGATGACGGCCGGAGCGGTCGGCGTCGGAAACCCGTGGATCGTGCGGGAAATCAACGCTCCGGTCCGGGATTGGGGACGTGAGTTCGACCAGGGCTGGAATTTTGACGTGGAAGACGGTCTGCAGTATGTTTCCAACGCTGTTTTCCTCCTCGCTCCGGGAGGCCGTCGGGACCATGGTTTCGGGGAACGGACCCTGATTCTGGCTACCTCCTGGCTCTCTCTCGGAATTATGGTCAATACCATCAAATACACCGTGCGGGACATGAGGCCGGATCTTTCCGCCCGTAATTCTTTTCCCTCTGGCCATACCGCCACTGCGTTCATGGGCGCGGAACTGGTCCGGAAGGAGTTCGGTCCCTGGTGGGGAACGGGCGCCTATATCCTTGCGGCGGGGACCGGGTTCCTCCGGATCGTGCACGACCGGCACTGGTTCAATGACGTGCTGGGAGGCGCCGCCGTCGGAATCCTTTGTGCGAACATCGGCTACTGGTTGCTCCCGTATGAGAGGAGGCTGTTCCCTTGCATCCCGGCTTCCCTGACCGTAGTCCCGAGGATCGGGAACGGTTTGGGCGCTCCGGAATATGGTTTCGCCCTTTCCTGGGTCTTCTGACGGTTGCGATTGCGGGGAAAAGAACCTATCTTTGTATAATGAACATCGAGCCCGTGGCATATTACAGGGGACCGGTCGGGTCCAAGTTCGGCCTGCCCCGCCAGAGCGGTCTGGCGGATTCGCTGGAGGGCAGGATTGTTTTCGAACCGGCCTACCGGGACGCCAACGCCCTCCGCGGCCTGGAGGGTTTCGACCGGATCTGGCTGGTCTGGGGCTTTTCCGCCAATAAGCCGGCGAAAGGGGATTGGCAGCCGACCGTCCGTCCGCCGCGGCTGGGCGGAAATACCTCCCTGGGGGTCTGGGCGACCCGGTCGCCCTATCGTCCCAATCCGCTCGGCCTTTCTGCCGTGCGGGTCGTCGGGATCGATCTCTCATCTCCGGACGGACCTGTCATCCATGTCACCGGGGCGGATCTTATGGACGGGACCCCGGTCTATGACATCAAACCCTATATCGTCTACGCGGACTCCTTCCCGGATGCTGCGAAGGGGTTCGTCCCGGGCGCACCGGAGCCGGAATTGGAAGTGCTATTCGCCGTTGAGACGCCCTTTTCCCCGGGGGACCGGGAGGCTCTCCGGGAAATCCTGGAACTGGATCCCCGGCCTGCCTACCGGGACGATTCGGACAAGACCTACGGCCTGCTATTCCGCGGCTATGACATCCGCTTCAAAGTTGTGAACCATCTTTTAACCGTAACTGATATCGAACCCTATGGCTGATACCCGACTCGTAATCGGACTGGCCGTGCTTCCGGCCGTCATCCTGCTTTTCTACACATATCTTCAAGACCGTTTCCAGCGGGAGCCCGTCGGACAGGTCATCAAGGCCTTTTTCGTCGGTTGGCTTTCCGTTTTCTGCTCCCTGATGATTTCCATGCCCCTCCGCGCCCTCGGTTTCTTCCCGACGGAGATCTATTCCTTCGGCGGGGCTCTCTCGACCGCTTTCTTCGGTGCCGCCATCCCGGAGGAAACCGCCAAGTTGTTCTGCCTCTGGATGTTCCTCAGAAACAACCGGCATTTCGATGAACGCATGGACGGGATCGTCTACGCGGTCGCGGTGGGCATGGGCTTTGCCGCTTTCGAGAATATCGAGTACCTCTTCGCCTCCGGAACGGAATGGGTCACGACTGGAATCGGACGCTCCCTGACCGCGATTCCCGGTCATTTCGGTTTCGCGGTCATCATGGGATACTATTATTCCCTCCATCATTTCGACCGGTACCGTGCCCCGATGGCGGGTATCCTGATGTGGCTTCTTCCGGTCATCGGTCACGGAGTTTATGATACCATCGCGATGATGTCCGCCGTATCTCCGGAACTCAGCGGCTGCATTACCGTGGCCATCCTCCTTTTCTGCTTCAAGATGATCCAATGGGCGCGCATCCGGATGAAAGAGCACCTGATCGCCGATTCCTCCGATGCCTCGACCGGCGGCGGAATCGATGAGCAGTAGCCCGTAAAGCGCCGGGAAACTAGAAAAGAGATCGGAATCCGACCGTAACGGCCCAGTCCCGGGATGTCCCGGTCGAAAGGGTCAGTCTCCGGCTGACATCGATTCGGATGATCCTGAGAAGCCCGTCAATCCCGACGCTTGCTTCCAGGTACGGCTTATCGAGAGGCGAAGTTCCTTCAGGTAGCAGGAGGAGTGCCTCTTCTCCGCGGTTTTTCCTTGAAATCCCTCCCCAGGCGCCTTTCAGGGCAACCATCTCACGGCATTTCCGGAAGAGCGGAACGTGTCGGAAGAGAATCCCGCCGAAATCGTGCTCATAGAAGATGTCGGTCCAGAAGTCCGACGCAAACTCGTAATATGCCATGCAGGCGAAGGAATTCCGGTCATAGAGGAAGGTATTGTTCGCCTCGTGCAGTTTCAGGAGAGGGTAGGGAACCTTTCCGGAGATCCATCCGCTGTTGGTATGGAGACGACCGGTTCCGGCGCCACCGGCGGCGATCCGCCAGTCGACGGAGACTTCCGGACGGAAGAAAAAATGGTTGCCCGTGGACCTTCCGGCATTCATTTCCAGCGTCAGGACGGGATACCGGGTCGGATAGACATAAAGATCGAACACACCCCTTGAAACAGCTTCCTCCCAGGAAAGCCGGGCCTGGTAACGGAACTGGTCCACGTCGATCCGGGCGATTGGAATCCCGTCGGGACGGACCATCGGGACGTATGCATTCCCGTAGATCCGGGAGTGCTCGGCTGAGAGGGAATTGAAGAAGCCCTCACCCATCTCGTGGTCGTAGGATATCCTGTATTCGTCCACCATGGTCAGCCTCCGGCCCGTGCTTCGGGCGAGGAGGGAATTGAAGAAGGCGTTGTCCCGGAGCTGGGCGGCCGTTCCGAGCTGGGCGAGGTCGTGCCGGGCGCTGAGGGTCAGTTTTCTCCATGGATCATTCCCGAACATGAATTCGGTCGTCAGCCCTCCCTTCCACCGGTGGTCCCGAAATCCATAGGCTCCGTAACCGGAAACGCGCACCGTGCGGCTGATCAGCTTGCCGGTACGCAGGCCGAGACCGAGCCTCAGCCCCTCGATCTCATTGTACCCGAGGGTCTGGTAATAAGGACCGAAGTCCATGGTCCCGGTCTCATAATACCCCGTTGCCGCCAGGGTCTCGAGTTTCTGGGCGAAAACCGGAACTGTGGCGAAAAGGAGCAGGATGAGGATCGGGAACCGTCTCATTCAATCGATTTCCTGTACCGGTGGTACTTGATGTCGGAGACCAGGTGATGGACGGCGTTAGTCCAGTCATAGACCGCAATCTGGCCGATGAATGACAGGACGTACGCACCGAGGCATGCCCACCAGGGGGCGAAGAAGAGACAAACCAGGCAAATCAGCAGCATGACGATCGGGTTCACTACATAGCAGGCCACATACCGGATAGAGTTGATGAACGTCTGGTCCTTGAGTTTCCTCTTGATAACCGCGGTCAAGATCAGGGCGGGCAGGATGAGGAGGGCGCCCAGCAGCGCGACGGGGGACAGGATGACGAGGGCAAGTCCCCTGAGGATGAGTTCCCAGCCCTTCCTCCGGACGACCCGGCTCCGAAGACGAATCCGAAGCGCTCTCCGCCGCTCGGCGCGGCGTTTTTCCCTCTCGATGACATTGGGATTCCGTTTCAGCAGCCGTTCGGCGATCGCCTGGATCCTTCTTTTCCTTTCCTGGAGGTTGTCGCTTTCGGCGGTTTCACGCCCCGAGAGGACATTGGCGGCTTCCCAAACCCCTTCATACCGCTCGTCGTCCGGGAGATAGATGATCGTTTCCTTCATCTTCTGCTCGAGGTCCAGCAGGAGGTGGCGGTATAGTTCCTGTTCGTTGAACTCCTTGTGCTCTTCTACGAACTGCTGCAGGTGGAGAGGGCTTCCGATCGTGATCAGCAGGCGGGAGCGGAATTCGAAGTAATCCTCATATTCCAGGCCGACGGGGACGATATAGATGGGCATCCGCTCCTTGATCTGTTCGTATGCGCCGAAGGCGATCCGTGCGATTCCCTTTTTGAGGGGCAGCAGGCTGTGCATCGGGCGGTGCCTTCCCTCGGGCAGGATGCAGAAGGCGACACCGTCGCAGAGTACGTCGATGCACTGTTTCATGATCGCGTCGTTGGCGGCGAGATTCTCAACGCCGTCTCGGATCCGGTTGATCGGGAGCATCTTGAAGAAATGCAGGATGTCCGAAATCGGTTTTTTCTTGAAGATATCCGCCCGTGCCACGAATACTTTCGGCTTTCCATCCGTAATCAAGACCGCGAACGCGTCCATCAGGGTGTTGGCATGGTTCGGGGCGAAGATCACCGCACCGTCCTTCGGGATAGCGTCCAGATTCCTGCGTTCGATCTTCCGGTAGCACATCGGAAAGGTCACGTTCAGATACCTGACGAGGAAATTGTAGAATCTGTCGTTGTCTTGAATCTTACGCATGGTATAATTTGGCTAAAATAGGGATTTTCCATTCTTCCGGGAGGATCCTGACGATGAATCCGACCAGTTTGTAGTCGATGCGGGGAATCTTCCGGACGCTCATCTTCCGGCGGCGCAGCTGGCGGAGGATTGCCTTTCCGATGGCGGAGGGGGCCATGCCCGTCGTTTCGTCTTTTTCGATCTGGGCAAGGTTCTTTTCCATCTGTTCCCGGTAGGGGCAGTCCGGCTCTTTCGAACTGGCCGTGAAAGTGCGGGCGGCGGTAAAACCGGTTGCGACGTCCCCGGGAAGAATGCTGCAGCACTGGATTCCGGTTCCCCTGAGTTCCATGGACAGGCTTTCCGACAGGGAGAGCAAGGCGGCCTTGGCCGAGGAGTATAGTCCTTGGTAGGGGAGTTGGAGGATGCCCATGACCGAGGTGACGGTGATGATCCGTCCGAAGCCCTGCTTCCTCATCTGCGGGAGGCAGGCCTGGATCGTTTTCAAGCTGCCGAAAACGCAGGTCTCGAACTGATAACGGGTTTCTTCGTCAGTCGTGCCCTCAATGGGCCCGTAGATGCCGTTTCCGGCGTTGCAGATGACGGCGTCCAGCCGTCCCTGCTCCTCGACGATCCTGGAGACGGCCTCCCGGCAGGAGGCTTCATCGTTGACATCGAGACGGACCGGGATGATGCCTTCCGTGGGTTCGCCGGCGGTTCCGCGGCGCGATCCGGAATAGACGGTCATACCGTTTTCGGCCAGAAGACGGGCCGTCGCGGCGCCGATGCCGCTGCTGCCGCCGGTCAGGAGAACGACCTGGACTTTGGATTGGGGTTTCATAAGCGATGGATCAAAAAACGATTTGTGAACGGGGCGTGAATTCATCGGGAGAGGGCAGTTCCATACCGTAGACACTGGAGCGGAGGAAAGCCTTGAAGGATGCAGGATCGTCCCGATAACGCTTCTGCTTTTCGACGGAGATCGGGTCCCCGATGGCCAGGCGGACGACCTTTCCCGCCTTGTTGAAAACTTCATGGCAGAGGCGGAACAGCCGGACCCGGTAGTCGATCAGCCCCAGGGCATAGTAGAAAACGGAATTCCGGTCGAAGAAACGGATCGGGATGACGGGGACCTCCGCTTTCCGGATCAGTTTGATGACGGAATCCTGCCAGTCCCGGTCCCGGATGGAAAAGCGTTCCAGGACCTTGAGGTCGGAGACGGCACCGGAAGGGAAGAGGCTGAGAGGCTCCCCGCTCCGGATTTGGGAGAGGGAAAGTTTGATCCCGTTGATGCTCTCGGCCGTTGCTGCCGATTTCCTGTTGCCGGTCGGGTCGACTGGGATGAAGTTGGGGACAAGCCCCTTGATATACATCAGGATCTTGTTGACCATGACTTTCATCTCCGGGCGGATATGTCCGATGAGGTCGACCAGCATGATGCCGTCGATATGGCCGTAGATGTGGTTGCTGACGGTGATGAAGGGGCCTGAGGCCATCGATGCGAGCCTTTCCGCGTGTCCGACCAGATAGTCGACGCCGACGTCTTTCAGGATCGCATCGGCGAATTCGGGGCCGCTCTGGCCTGTATAGCACCTTTCGTGCAGATCGACGATCTTTGCCGCGCCCGTGATCCGGAGTATGGTTTTAGCAAAAGCATTCCCCGCTTTTCCTTTGAAAAGTGGGGAAAGTCGTTCCATATCCTGCAGGGTTACGATCGGCATGCGGCATTACTCCTTTTTCTTAGGCGGATCGATGATCGAGAACTCCCGGGCATCCTTCACGAGGCTTGTCAGGTACATGATCAGGATCACGACAGCGATGACAAGAGCCACAATGTCGAGCGTCATGAGCGTCACCTCATAGCCCATGAGGGTGAAACTGCAGGAGAACTCGCGCAGGGGTTTCACATAGAGAAGGACGAGGCTGATGATTACGGCGATGATCCGCAATTCGGTCGGCCCGAGGCCGCCGTAGGTCAGTTTGAACTCGTTCTTGAGATGCGCGTTGATGTAGACGTAAACGGAAAGCAGCAGATACGCGGTGAGGACGAAAAGGGCGCATGAAAGACTCATCAGGGGGGACAGGCCAACCCCGATGAACATGATCGACTCGTTGATGCAATCGACATTGTGGTCAAGGAAGAAACCGTAGACGGGACGCTGCGCCTTCCTGACACGTGCGAGTGATCCGTCGAGGGAGTCCCCGAACCAATTGACCAGGAAGCCGAAACAGGCGAACCATATCCAGTTGAGATTGATGGTCGAGAGGGCATAACCCGCCGCGATGATGACTGCGCCCGCAAATCCTACGAAAGTCAGCATGTCGGACGTCACCCATTCCGGCATCCATTCGGCGAGCCGGATGAGAAGCTTTCTCTCGGCGGCGTTGAACAGGGAGGTTTGGATCCGGACAGACTGTTTCCTTTCTTCCATAGTTGATTACCAGTTTATTTTTCCAAATATAAAATTTTTTTTCCGATTTAATATCAAGATTATTCTTATTTTTGCAGAAATGCAGTTGACTAGAAACAGAATTCTGATTGCTGCCGGCGCGGTTATCGCACTGGTCCTTTTCTTTTGGATCCACTCGGAAATCCGACATTACCGGTGGGTCCACGGGATCATCGAAAACCATCCTGTCCGGGTATATGATGTCAATTATCTCAAGGAATTCAACGACCTGAACCAGGCCCAGCTCGACATCGCCGAGGTGGTCGGCGTCCCGTCCGTCGCGGACAGGGAGGAAGCCGAACGGATGAAAAAGAAGCTGGTTGAAATCAAGGACAGCGACTGTTATGTCATAGACAACCTGACCCATTCCATCCCGTTCCTGACCCGCCAGGCGGCCGACCTTCTCCAGCGGATTGGAGAGAACTTCCGGGATTCTCTCGCATCCAAGGGTCTCAATCCCAACAAATTCATCATCACCTCCGTCCTGCGTACCCGGGAAGATGTCGACAGGCTTCGGAAATCAGGCAATATCAATGCCGCCGAGAAGTCGACTCATTGCCATGCGACGACTTTTGACATTGCCTATGCCCGTTTCAAGGCCGTCCCCGACCTGAAAGGAAGGCCGTATGAGCCGGTCCCGCCCGAGCAGCTCAAGGCGGTTCTCGGGCAGGTTCTCAAGGATCTCCGCAGGGAAGGACTCTGCTATGTAAAATACGAGAAAAAACAAGCTTGTTTCCATATAACATCGAGAAAATGAAAAAGGTAATGCTTCTTCTCGCCGCCCTTTGCACCTTCGGTGCCCTTGCCGCGGCCCAGGACGACGTCGACGCCGACGCCAAGTATGCGACGGAAATGCTCCGGAAAGGAGCGCGGATCCCGGCCCTCGTGATGAATGACCCCTCGGGCGTTTCCCACGACCTGAAAGATTTCCGCGGGAAATATGTCGTCCTGGATTTCTGGGCTTCCTGGTGTCCGGATTGCCGGCAGGATACGCCGGTGATGAAGCGTCTTTACGAAAAATACGCTTCCGACAAGGTCGCTTTTGTCGGTATTTCCTTCGACACGGAAAGGGACAAGCTGGTCAATTACCTGGAAGACAACGATATCCGGTGGCTCCAGCTTTGTGATTATCAGAAAAAGAAAGAGAGTACGGTCGGCAAGGCCTTCCAAGTAAAATGGATCCCCTCCATGTATCTGATAGATCCGAAGGGGAGAGTCGTGATCGGAACGGTGATGATCGAAAAACTGGAGACGGAACTCTCCAGGATCAGGTAGGAGATTATTTGATCCGGTTGATCTGGTCGTTCAGGATAATCCCTTCCTTCGTTTCCTTGAAGTTGCTCTTGGCGTCTTTGATATCCTTGCGGCTTTCCTTGATATTCTTCTTGACAGCGCGGATGTCTTTCCTGACTTCCTTGATGCGCTTGTCGTAGCTCTTCATGTCCTTTTCAGCCCGTTTGATATCGCTCTTGACATCCTTGATGGCTGATTTCATCGCGCGGATCTCTTTCTTGTCGGGTGCCGCATAGCTGGTTCTGGACCGGGCGAGTTTCTCGGCTTTCTTAAGCTGCTCCTGACGGAGTTTCAACTCTTCCTTCTTGGGAACGACGATAGTGCTTTTGACTTGGTTCTGAGCCCTTTTCAGATCCTTGATCTGATCCTCGTAGCGGTCGATCAGGTCCTTGCTGCGGTTGATGTCGCGGCGGGCCTGTTTTTCGGAAGCCTTTCGGTTCGCCTCGGCGCGGTCGATGGCGATCCGGCTGTCATTGGAAAGGCCTTTCATGTCCCGCGACGAGTTATTGAAGATGCCGCAGGAGGGGAGAATGAACAGCATGGAGCTGATCAGTAAAAGAGCGGAACGTTTCATAATCATCAAAAAAATTGGTTCATCCTTGCAAATATACGTATATTTGTCAAAACCGCATTAATTATGGCAGACGAAAAAATCATTTTTTCCATGAACGGGGTGGGAAAGGTCCTGCCGCACAATAATAAAGTCATCCTCAAGGACATATATCTCTCTTTCTTCTACGGGGCCAAGATCGGGATCATCGGCCTGAACGGTTCCGGAAAGTCCACGCTGCTGAAAATCATCGCCGGCGTGGAGAAGTCCTACAAGGGCGAGGTGGTCTGGGCTCCCGGCTATACGGTCGGTTATCTGGAGCAGGAGCCGCAGATGGACCCGGAAAAGACCGTGATCGAAGTAGTCCAGGAAGGGGTCCGGGAGATCATGGACACCCTGGCCGAATACAACGAGATCTCCATGAAATTCATGGAACCGATGAGCGACGAAGAGATGGCCGCTCTGATCGAGCGCCAGGGGGAACTGACCGAGAAGATCGAGCATTTGGACGGATGGGAGGTCGATGCGAAACTGGAAAGGGCCATGGACGCCCTCCAGTGCCCGCCTTCCGACGCCCTGGTCAAGAATCTGTCCGGAGGGGAGCGCCGCCGCGTCGCCCTCTGCCGTCTCCTGCTGAGCCAGCCCGACGTGCTCCTCCTGGACGAGCCGACGAACCACCTCGATACCGAGAGCATCCAGTGGCTGGAGGCCCATCTCCAGCAATACAAGGGTACGGTCATCGCCGTGACTCACGACAGATACTTCCTGGACAACGTGGCCGGATGGATCCTCGAACTGGACCGTGGCGAGGGAATCCCGTGGAAAGGCAATTACAGTTCCTGGCTCGACCAGAAGACCCGGAGACTGGCCGTGGAGGAGAAGCAGGAGTCCAAGCGGCGGAAAACCCTGGAAAGGGAGCTGGAATGGGTCCGGATGGCCCCCAAGGCGCGTCAGGCCAAGCAGAAAGCCCGTCTCGGAGCCTATGAGAAACTGGCCGCGGCAGACGCGAAGCAGAAAGAGGCTAACCTGGAAATCTATATTCCCAACGGTCCCCATCTCGGGAACAAGGTCATCGAGTTCCACGACGTTGCCAAGGCCTACGGTGACAAGGTCCTTTTCGAGCATCTGGACTTCGTGCTTCCTCCTGCCGGAATCGTCGGGGTCATCGGCCCGAACGGCGCTGGCAAGACGACCCTTTTCCGCCTGATCATGGGCTTGGAGAAACCCGATGCCGGAACGATCGATATCGGGGAAACCGTCAAGATCGCCTATGTCGACCAGCAGCACCGGAGCATCGATCCGGACAAGACCGTCTACGAGACGATCGCCGGCAATTCCGAATGGGTGCGTCTTGGAAACCGGGACATCAATGCGCGCTCCTGGGTCTCCCGGTTCAATTTCAGCGGGGCAGATCAGGAAAAGCTCTGCGGCGTCCTCTCCGGGGGCGAAAGGAACCGTCTCCATCTGGCCCTGACCCTAAAGGACGAAGGGAATGTTCTCCTGCTGGACGAACCTACGAACGATGTCGATGTCAATACGATCCGTGCGCTGGAGGAAGGTCTGGACGGCTTTGCCGGCTGTGCGGTCGTCGTCAGCCACGACCGCTGGTTCCTGGACCGGATCGCAACCCACATCCTGGCCTTCGAAGGAGATTCCAAGGTCGTCTTTTTCGACGGGAACTACTCCGAGTACGAGGAGAACCGGAAGATGCGCCTCGGCAATGTCGAGCCGAAGCGCTTCAAGTACAAGAAGTTGATGGATTAGCGCTCCCGGATCATTTTCTGGATACCGGCGGGATCGTTGGAACTGACGAAATCGACTCCTTCCGTGACGAACCGTGCGATCACTTCGGGGTCTTTCTCGACGCAGAGATTGGCAAACAATCCTTTGGCGTGTAGGGCTTCCACAAGGCCCGGATGCGCATCGTAAACCGTTGATTTATAATTAACTCCGGAAATTCCGTCAGCTGCGATTTCCTCCGGGGTCTTCATTCTCTTCTCGTCCATGCAGATATAGATGACAGTCGCATCCGGAGCCTTTTCCCGGATATAGCGGCAGAGATCGTAACTGAATGACTGCCAGATGATCCGGCGGGTCATATCCTTCTTGGTGACCATCGCGTAAGCCGTATCGAAGAGCAACCGCTCCCGTTCGGGATCTCCATGGCGCTTGAGTTCGCAAATGAGTTTAGTCCGGGGCTGCCGGAGGGTCTGGTCGAGGTAGTCCCCGAATGTCGGGATCGGTTCCCCGTTCGTGAGGCGGATGCCGGAAAGATCCTCATATCTGCTTTCCTTAATGATCCGGCCTTCGGGATCCGTCGGGAAGGATTTGTTGTGGTTGATAACGATAACGCTGTCCGAGGTAATCCAAATGTCGAATTCGCTGCCGTATACACCGATTCTTTGGGAGGCCTTCAGCGAAGCAAGCGAGTTTTCGGGCGTATTCTCTTCGAGGTGGAAACCGCGGTGGGCGATAACCCGGGTCACGGGGCATTCCCGGAACTTCCGGTCCCGCTTGATGTGGTACCGTGATTCTTTCCCGAGCACGGTTTTCTCCGCCACCGACCGGAGATAGGTGGCGGTTTCGGGATCGAGGCCGCAGCGGTCCACGTTGCCGTGGAAAGGCTGGCCCGTGATGACAAGGTAGTTCACGCACGCTTTCAGGTAGGAACCGGCAGGTCCCTGGTGCTTGTCATCCTTATAGAGAAGTTTGATGTCCGGCCGCTCCCGATAGACGGTATTGAAGGCGACGCCGATCGGGGAAAGCCAGGTATGGGCCTTGGAAGCGAGCTCCTTGTTTCCCTTTTCCAGGTATTTGTCGAGATTCGCGGCGGTTTCGAAACCTCCGGCCTCCTTTCCGGAATAGGACCAGGTCCTCTCGAGGATGACCTTGCAGTCGGGGGACTTCCGTACGATCCTGGATTTCAGGGTCTTGAGGTCTTCCAGAACCTGAGCATCCCCGTCTCGGGCATACCGTGCGGCATTGACGCTCTGATCCTGCAGGAGGGCGTAGTCATATCCTCCGGAATCGACGGCTTCCAGTGTGTGCTTCAACTGGAGATGCTGGCCGAAAGTCTGGCCTCCTTTCAGGAATTTCCCGACCTGCATACGGACTCCCTGGCTCGCGGCGATGTCCGTGAGCATGATGTCAGCGTCGTAATAATAGGTGAAGGAATTGCCCACGCAGAGCACCCAGATTTCGTCGTGGTCCTTGGGGAAGAGGGGAAGTTGGAAACGCTGTGCGCGCAGAGGGGATAGGGCAGAAAGCAGGAAAAGAAGGAAGATCAGTCGTTTCATGGGGAGGATGTTTAAGAAAGAGACCGTTTATTGTGTGCGGCGGCTGCAGTCGGGGCAGATTCCCTTGATCATGTAATTGGCCGTTTCCATCGAAAATCCTTCCGGAAGAGAGACCGGGGGAACGGGGGTCTTGTCAAGGCAGAACGTCCGGTGGCAGCGCTCGCAGTGGAAATGGACATGCATGTCCTCATCCCGGTCGGCGTGGGTGCTGAGGCAGAGTTCATAGCGCGTGCCTTCGCATCCGTCTTCGATGACGTGGATGAAGTGACGTTCCCGGAAGAGGGAGAGGGAACGGAAGATGTTGGACCGGTCCACCGTTTCGAGTCCGGCCTCCAGTTCGGCCAGGGTCATGGGACGTTTCTGGCGGTGCAGGGCCTCTGCGACGAGGATCCGGTTGGCCGTCGGCTTGATCCCGTGGGATTCCATCCGGGCGATGATTTCATTTTTGTCCATCATAGGACAAAGATACTGTTTTTTTGCAGTATTCCGACATCCCCATGGCCGCAATAAATCCGGTAGTCCAGGCGGCCTGCAAGTTGAATCCGCCCGTAATCGCGTCGATGTCAAGCGCTTCCCCGGCGAAGAAAAGACCCGGTCGGGTTTTGCATTCCAGTGTTTTGGGAGAGACCGCGGCAAGGGCGACCCCGCCGCAGGTGACGAATTCCTCCTTGAACGCACACCGTCCTTCGATCCTGTAGCGGTCTGCATATAGGGTATCGGCGAGACGGTTCATCCCTTTCGTGCCGGTTTCTCCCCACCGCTGGTCCGGACGGAAACCGCTGCGTCCGAGCAGGAATGCCCAGAGTCGGGAAGGAATTTCCACGGGATGGACAGATGCGGCGAGTTTCCTGGGATGGGACGCCTGCAGTGCGTCCAGTTGCATCCGGATGCCTTCCAGGTCCATTCCTCCGAGCCATTGTACGGAAAGGGGAGCCCTGTATCCGTTCTCATGGAGATAACGGGCGGCGTAGGACGAGAGTTTGAGGGCGGCGGGGCCGCTGAGGCCCCAGTCCGTGATGAGAAGGGTCCCGGAAGAGCGGAATTTCGTGCCGGGAATGGACAGGACCGTCTCGGGAATGACGAGGCCCATCCTCTCTTTCAGAAGGGCGTCGTCGATGTTGAAGGTAAATAGCGAAGGGACCGGGGGAATGATTTCTATTCCGAGGGGACTCAGGAATGAAGAGGGACCGCCTCCCGTCATGACTGCGACAACGTCCGTCAGGACGGATTCGCCACCGGTCGGGACAACCCGGTATCCGCTTCCCTCCGGCAGGATTTCCCTGATCCGGAAAGAGGTACGTACCCCGACGCCGAGCCGGCGCATCAGCGATTCGAGCGTCCTGACGATTTCCATGGCGTCCTGCGAGGTCGGGAAGATGCATCCGTCATCCTGCTCCACGAGCCGGACGCCTTCGTTTTCGAACCAGCGGCGGGTTTCTTCCGGTCCGAAGACCGTGAAGAGCCGCCGCATCAGTTTGTCTCCTCGCGGATAGGCCTCCCGGAGGTCGGAGATGGAGTCGAAGGTGTTGGTGAGATTGCAGCGGCCGCCTCCCGTAACGGCGACTTTCGCGAGGGGTTTGCGGCCTGCTTCGAGTACGGTGACTTCCAAAGAAGGCGAAAGGCGCTTGAGATTCGCCGCAGCGAAACATCCTGCCGCCCCGCCTCCTATGATTGTCACTTTCATGTGAATACGAGTTTTTTCTTGCCGGAGCGGACCGGGTCCCTCCGGAACCTATGCCACCCTCGGCACTATAAGAGGGAGGGACCCACGTAGTGGGAGGGGCCGAAGGCGGTTCCGGAGGGACCCGGTCCGCTCCGGTGTGAAACTATTTTTCGAAATCGAACCGGATGTCGGTCGGGATGCCTTCAAGGCGGATGTTGTGCTGGTCGAGGGAGAAGTCCTTGGACACGAACGCATATTCCGTCTCAAACGCCTTGGCGGCCTGATAATCGCCGGTCGCCTGGATCTTCAGGATCTCTCCGGCGAGGTCGGAAATCGCCTCCTGCGCCTTGGCATAGTCGATATGGTACTTGCCGGACTCGTTGCGGACGAAAGCACCCTTCTTGGAGAGATAATTGTAGATCATGATATTGGCGCGTCCGAGGGCGGAGCCGGTTCCGAAACGCTCGGAACGGAGAAGGCTCGCGAGATAGGTCGTAATCGCATCTTCCTTCGTGACGATGCCGGAGAGCTGATGCTCCTTCATCAGGTTGCAGACCAGGTAGAGCCCTACGATGTTGCCTTTCATTTCCTCGAAAGGAAGCGCCTCGGACCCCAGGGCGTCGGCAACCGAACCTTTTCCGTTGACCGTTTCCTTGACTCCCAGGCCGTGGGCAACCTCCCGGAAAGCGATGTTCCAAAAGAATGCATCGTCGCTGAGATGAGCAACCTGTTCCCCGTCGATCAGGAGTTTTCCAATCGGGAATACGATCCGGTTGAACTTTTCATTCATCACATTGTGGAGCAGGACGGTCCGGGTTCCTTTTTCGGCCTGGACGCGCGGATCGTAGGGAAGGTTGACTGCGATGACCTTGATCCCGGCGTTGTAGTTGCCGGCATAATACAGGGCGTCGTAAGCGTAGATGTCGGATTCATTTCCGGGAACGAAAGCCTTGTAGGCGTCGTCGCAGGGGAGACTCTTCTGGAGTTCCGGCAGCATGGAGGTAAGCTGGTCGATCTGGGCGGTCTTTTCGAGCTGCTTGAGGAGGACGAAGGCACCGTAGGAGCGTTTCGTTCCGTAGAGCTGGTCATCTTCGGTCTCGTTCGGTCCGATGATGAGGTCCATCTTGCTGTCCGTCATGTCGAGCCAGGCTAGGTCGCTTTCGTAGTAATCGTCGGTTCTCAGGGCGTCGATTTTCTTGAGGAGGTAATTCCGGACGCTTTCCTTGATAGTGATGTCGGCGGCCGCCTGCAGATAATTGCAGATCTTGTCGATGTTATCCTTGTATGCGTCGTGGAACCAGACGGTCTTGAGAGCTCCGTTTCCGTCCCTTCTGACAAGGGTGTAGGGATTGGACTTGAGAGAATCGTCGAAAGCGGCGAATTCTTCGTCCGTCATGTCGGCCGGATAGAAATTCGCGCCGGCGGGCCGGACATCATATCCGTCGATGAAAGGCTTCCCGTCGATCCGGTCCCATGGACCGTAGTTGATCATGGCGAACTCACGGGCGGATTCGTCTTCCACGGCATCCATCAGGGCCTTGTCTCCGAAATACTGGTCCCAATATATCTTATCGGCCTCGTCGGCGGCGAAGCGGTAGAGGTTGAGCACTTCTTTCCCGTTGTCGGTGATTCCTTCCAGGCTCGGGGTCTTGATGGTGACGGTTTCATAGTCCTTGACGCTCCTCGAAAGGGGAGTGGATTTCTTGACATTGCAGGATACGGTCAGGAGAAGGGCCGCACCGGCAAGAAGAATCAGATTCTTTTTCATATGAATGACTTTTTTCTAATGTCTTGTTCAGCGGGCTGCAAATTTACGCATTTGTCTTGGAAAAAAATAGAATTGTATTTATTTTTGCGTGAATATCAATTCAAAAAAGTATATGAAAAGATTTTTGATCGTCATGGCCGCCGCCATGTTTACCCTGTCCCTCTCCGCGCAGGGTCTCCCCGATTTCTCCAAGATTGAAGATTATCAGGTCCTTCACAAGGAGCCTACGGCCAAGACCAGCTTCGATGTGCTCGAATACTTCGGCTGGGGCTTCCATAATGTAATGGGCGATGCCGCTTTCGCTGACCATACCGGTTTCGGAAAGAATACCGAGTTCTTCCTGAACCTGTTCCGGTTCGGCGTCAAGCCCTCTCCCCATCATATGTTCACCCTCGGAGTCGACCTCAACTGGGACAGCTACCGTCTATCCCAGAATTATTGCTGGGCCCCTTATGACCTTCCGACCGGCTCCAACGCCGCCGAGCAGTTCAAGGCTACCCTGATGGGCGCAATCACTTATGCCCGCGACGGCCATGTCGCTCCCGTCCCGTTCCCGGGAACCGTCAAGAAGTCCCTTCTCCGCATCCTCAGCTTCGACATTCCGCTCGATTATACGATTACGTTCGGAAAGTCGATCTGCATGACCCTCGGCGCTGCTGCGGAAATCAACCTCCCCGGCTGGACCAAGTTCAAAGGCACCGCCAATTCGGATATCACCGGTTTCACCGAGGATAAGCTGAAAGGTAAGGATATCAAGACCAACATCGTGACCTACAACGCCCACGTCAAGCTTTCCGTCAAGGATGGATTCGGAATCTTTGCGAAATACAATCCGATGCCTGTCCTGAAGGAAGGTTACGGTCCGCAGTTCTCGACCTGGACGGTCGGCTTTTTCCTGTAGCAGATTATGGAACTGATCCGTCTCCCTTATGCGCTTGACGCCCTTTCTCCCGTCATCAGCGCAGAAACCTTGTCTTTCCATTACGGGAAGCACCTTCAGGCCTATGTCAATAACCTGAACGCAGCCCTTCCCGGAAGCGGTTTCGAAGACAGCCGGCTGGAAGATATCGTCATCCGCAGCGAAGGCGGGATCCGGAACAACGCCGGTCAGGTCCTGAATCACAATCTGTATTTCACACAGTTCCGTTCCCCCGTTCCGGACAACGCTCCGGAAGGGGGAATCGCGGAACTGATCCGGCAGGAATTCGGCAGTTTCGAGTATTTCAGGAAGGAATTCGAAACGGCCGGGGTATCCCTGTTCGGTTCCGGATGGGTCTGGCTCTCCCTGCAGGATGACGGGCACCTCATCATCACGAAGGAACCCAATGCCGGGAATCCTGTCCAGCGCAGCCTGCGCCCGCTCTTGACTTTCGATGTCTGGGAGCATGCGTATTACCTTGACTATCAAAACCGTCGTCCCGCCCATCTCGCTGCCCTCTGGGAAATCATCGACTGGGAGGTCGTAGAATCCCGCCTGGGCTGATCCGGGACCCTTCAAACCCTTTATAATGAAATCATTCCGTACCCTTTTCCTGCTCCTCGCCCTTCTTGCGGCAGGATGCAGGAAGGCTCCCGATTACTCTGCCTTTGAGGCGGAGATGGAGTCCTTCCGAAACGAAATCGGCAACGTCGGCATGGCCGTCGCCGTCGTCAAGGACAATGAACTGATCTATACCCATTCCTTCGGTGTCGCCGACCTCGAAACGGGTGCTCCCGTCACGGATTCGTCCCTGTTCCGGATTGCATCGATTTCCAAGTCCTTCACCGCCGTTTCCATCCTCCAGCTGGTGGAGCAGGGAAAACTCAGTCTCGACGCCGATGCCGGTGAACTGGCCGGGTTCCCGATCCGGAATCCGCGTTATCCGGATACCCCGATCACCGTCGCCATGCTGCTTTCCCATACATCGAGCCTCAATGATTCCCAGGGGTATTTCAGTTTCGACGGAGTCCGTCCGGACCGGAATCCGGATTGGGCGAAATGCTACAATGAGTATGAGCCGGGTACCGGTTACCAGTATTGCAACCTCAATTTCAACCTGCTTGGCTCCTTCCTCGAGAAAATCTCCGGCGAGCGCTTCGACCAGTATGTCGTCGGCCATCTGCTCCGTCCGCTGGGGCTCTACGGCGGCTACTGCGTGGATTCGCTCGATACCTCCCGTTTCGTCAAGCTTTATGCCCTCGATAAGGATGGCGTGATGACCGAAAGCGTGGAAGCGTATGAACCCCGGAGCGAAAGGATCCGGGCGTACCGGACCGGGGAGGACACCCCGCTCTTTTCGCCGACCGGAGGGATGAAGATCTCCGCCCCCGACCTGGCCCGTTGGATGCGTGTCCATATGAACTACGGAACGACCCCGGAAGGCGTCCGGCTCATCAGCGAATCATCCTCCAAGATGATGCAGACGCCCCGGTCTGAGGATGAGCACTACGGTTTCGCCCTGAAGGTCTCGGACGGCGGCTATGTCCCCGGAGTCCGGCTGGTCGGGCATACCGGCGGTGCCTATGGTCTCCGGAGTGCGATGTTCTTCGATCCCGAGAAGAAGTTCGGGTTCGTCATGATCTCGAGCGGATGCAGCAATTCTGCGGAGGAGGGGGATTTCCATGTCATCAACGGCTCTCTCCGCAGGATGTACGACTATTTCATCAAAGAGAATTAGGTCGAGAGGACGGTCAGGACGCTGATCAGTTCCTTGTCGATCGGTTTGTCTTTCTTGACAGCCCTCGAGATCGGGACATAGACGATTTCGTCATTCGAGATGCCGATCATGATGTTCCGCTGTCCTTCCATCAGCGCTTCGATCGAGGCGTAGCCCATCCGGCTCGCCAGGATCCGGTCGAAGGCGCTGGGACGTCCGCCCCGCTGGAGATGGCCGAGGATCGTGACCCTCACGTCGAACTGCGGATACTCGTTCCGCACCCTGTCGGCATAGTACATGGCTCCTCCGACTCCGTTTTTCCGGGCCTCGGAGACGAGTACGATGGAACTGTTCTTGCTCTTCCGGATCCCGTGACTGATGAACTGGGCGAGCTGGTCGACGTCCGTCTGGTCTTCGGGAATGATCGCTGCTTCGGCGCCGGATGCGATCGCACTGTTCTGCGCCAGGAAGCCGGCGTCCCGCCCCATGACCTCGACGAAGAAGATCCGCTCGTGAGAGGAGGCGGTATCCCGGATCTTGTCCACACATTCGACGATGGTGTTCAAGGCCGTGTCGTAACCGATCGTAAAATCCGTTCCATAAAGATCGTTGTCGATGGTCCCGGGAAGTCCGATGATCGGAATGTCGTGCTCGGCGGCGAACTCCTGGGCACCGTGGAGGGAGCCGTTCCCGCCGATGACGATCAGGGCGTCGATCCCGAACTGCTTCAGGGTTTCATAGCCTTTTTCCCGTCCTTCGGGAGTCATGAAGGCCTTGCAGCGGGCGGTCTTCAGGATCGTTCCGCCTCGCTGGATGGTATTGCTGACGCTCTCCGTGGTGAGTTCTTCGACCTCTCCCTTGATGAGGCCTTCGTATCCGCGGTAGATGCCGTAGACTTTCATTCCTTTGAAGATGGCCGTGCGGGTGACGGCCCTGATGCAGGCGTTCATGCCGGGCGCGTCTCCGCCGGAAGTCAGAATGCCGATGGTTTTGATCTTTGCCATAAGATTGCTTTAGAATTCAACATCCGCGTATAGCGGATAGTGGTCTGATACATAGCGGGTTCCGTATTTGTCCTCGTCCACGACTTTGTAGACCGGGGCGGAAGCGTTGCGGAGGAGGATGTAATCCAGGACTTTCGTACTCGTTCCGAACTTGTTGTAGGTCGTCGTCTCCGCGCCGGAACTCTCCTTTGCGAGGAGGGCGGCGCTGCCTGCATAATCCAGGAGGGGTTTGAGGGTATTCCGGGCCTCTGCATTTTTGTAGTCGAGATTCAGGTCGCCACAGAAGAGGACGGTCTCATTCTCTTTCGCTTCCTTCTGCATGCTTTCTAGGCTCATCCTGACGCAGTTCGCCCGGGTTTCCTCCTTATTGCACTTGGCGAAGAAGTGGGTGCAGTAGACGCGGAAATCCTTCCCGGAGACCTTGTCCTTGAGATGGACGAAGAGAGTCAGTTTCTGCGTCGTCGCATCGTCGTCGAAACGGTTGCCGGAGGCGGTCCCGTCGACGCTGAACCAGAACCGTCCGGCATCGAGGTATTCGAAGCGGTCGGTCTTGAACATCACGACGTTCCGCTGCCCTCCGTTCTTGAAGTTGTCGGTCGTGAAACTCTCCTGGAGTCCGTCTTTCAAGACGCCGTCCTTGGCAAAACGGATCTGGGTATACTCCGGCAGGGCGGATTTCAGGTCGTCGCACTGGAGACGGCGGGCTTCCTCGAGGCAGATGATGTCCGGGGCGGTCTCCTGGAGCATCTTGATGCTGGGGGCCTTCCGGACAGCCGTCCATTCATGCCCGGCGGTCTCGGAAGTCGACTGGAGGATATTGAACTGCATGATCCGGAGGGTCGTCTTCACCGGCTCGGGGGCCGGGGGAGGGGTCGGATCGGGTTCGGGATTCACGACAGGTTCAGGTTCGGGCTCGGGAACGGGCTCGGGCTTTTTGTCCACGCAGGATACCGCAGCAACCGCCAGGAAGGCGGAAAGAAGGCATATCTGCCATTTCCTTGTATTCATCTTCATAGTTTAAACATCTTCTAGAACCCCCGGCCGTGCGCCATCCAGAACTCTTCTTCCATCTTGGCCCAGCGGGCGGCCGATTCTTCATAGATTTTGGCCGTGTAGGCGTTCAGGACCTCCGGATCCGCCCGGAGACTGCCCAGTCCTTCGAAAGCCATCTCTTCCATCTCCGCGATGTTCTTTTCGATTTTCTTCCGGTCTTTCTGCCAGCCTACCGTCGCAAGACGGTTCGCCCGGCGGAACTGCCAGAGGACGCAATCTGCCTTATACTCTTTCTGGCCGCAGAAATCGAAGGCGGCGGGGAGGGAGGTATTCCCGCAGAAAATCGGAATCCTCGGGCTTTCGCCCGGGTTGTCAACCGCGTACCAAAGGATGCCGCCGACGCTGTCGGGAAGCCAGCTGCGAAGCTGGAGCACCGTGGAGTAGGAACACCAGGCGACGGCAAGGGTCCGGCAGAAGTCGATCGTCCCGGGAGCGATCGTATTGACAAGGTTCCGTGTCGTCGCCGTCGCCCAGTTGTGGGCGAGGGGACTGATGACCTTGGTCGAATCCTTGTCCAGGGCGAGGAGGTTCTTGCTCATGTCGTGGTCCGTTCCTTCGTAGGTGCTGCGGAAAAAGGCCATCACGTCGCGGACGTCGACCGGTTTCTCCGGCTTGACGGAGAAGGGGAGTTCTTCCATGTCCATGTTCAGGCAGAGGGAAGGTGCCAGGTGACTGAGGACGAAATACTCACGGATCTGGTAGTTGCGTCCCTTTGCGCGGGGAACGTTGTAGGCTTTCCAGAAAACCAGGTCTCCTTCGCCGTCCCACAAGCCGAACTCGCGGGCGACGGCCTCCACATTGTCGGAGCACATGAAGTAGTCTTTGTTCTTCCGGTCGACCTTCCCGATCCGGGGAATGTTGGCGGAAATGGCGACTTCGTCGTCCGGAACGCGCTGGGCCGCCCATACGGCGCCCGTCCTTCCCTTCCCGGTCCCGAGGATCTCGAAGAACCAGGCTTCCTTCTTGTCCGCGACGGTCAGGCATTCGCCGGAATCGCCGTATCCGTATTTCTCGGCGATGGAACCCATCAGGCGGACGGCGTCCCGGGCGTTGTCGCAGCGCATCAGGGCGAGCCGGGCCAGTTCCTCGATCAGGAACATGCCGTCGGGGTTCTTGAGGGTATCGGGACCTCCGAAGGTCGTTTCACCGATGGCGAGCTGCTTCTCGTTCAGCGAGGGATATCCGGTATTGATATAAGCATAGGTGCGCCTGGCCTCCGGAATTTCGCCGACAACCTTTACGCCTGTGGTGTCCCCGCGGAATTTCGTATGGCGGGTCCCTTTGCAGACCTTGAAGGTCTCGCCCCTTTTGTGGCGGGCGGCTGGTTCCAGGGAGATCCAGGTATGGGAAACGCCGTCGCAGGTGTGTGAAGTGATGACCGATCCGTCGGTGCTGGCGAGGCGCCCTACGACGATGCTGGTGCATTCTTCCTGGTTCGACTCTTCATATTCCTGGCAGAAGAGGACCTGGCAGGGAAGCAGGACCAGAAGGAGCGATAGGATTCTTTTCATATCTTCGTGCTTGTTTTCACAAAGATAGCGATTTTATTTCTTGTCTGAATCGGAGGAAGTCTTTAAATTTGCCGTATGGAGAAGAAAAACGACCTTGCCGAAGTCCTCGGACTCGCTTCCGCCGCCGGACACATCCTGCTCGAAAACGGGGCGGAGATTTCCAGGGTGGAAGATATCATGACGCGGATCGCCTCCTATTTCGGAGTCGATTCGGGGAATTTCTTCGTGCTCAGCAACGGAATCTTCACGACCGGATCGGCCGGGAAAGTGAAAAAGGTCGGTTCCCAGACGGCAAGTTATGCCAATGTCGAATTCATCCCGATCCGGGGAATCCGGCTCGACAAGGTGGTCGCCGTCAATGCCCTCAGCTATGAGATTGCCGCCGGCCGTCATACCATAGAAAGCGCCTCGAGACGGTTGGAAGAGATCCGGGCCATGAAACCCAAGCCGTTCTGGGAGCAGATCCTCGGTTCCGCGTTCGGCGCGGCCGGTTTCTGCATCGTGTTCGGTGGTGGATGGATGGACGCAGCGGCCGCTTTTACCGTCGGTGCACTTCTCTACCTGTTTATCCTGCTGGTCAGCTCGCGGTATCTTTCGAAGATCGTCGGCGGCATCTGCAACGCTCTTGTCGCGACCTTGCTGTGTCTTTTGTCCTACCGGATCGGGTTCGGTCCGCATTTGAGCAACATCATCATCGGCGCGATTATGCCGCTGATTCCCGGCGTGCCTTTCGTCAACGGCGTCCGGGATCTCGCCAATTCCGACTATATCGCCGGCATTACGCGCATGACGGATGCCATGCTCGGTTTCTTTTGCATCGCAATCGGAGTCAGCGTCGGCTTCCTCCTCGACGGGGTTGCTTTCGGAGGTCTGATTCCATTGTCTTTCATGACGGCCCAGCCGGAAACGGCCGGTCTTCTTCCGCAGGTCTGCGGGGCCTTCGTCGGCACTGCGGCATTCGCCGTCCTCTTCGGGGTCCCGGACAGGGAATACGTCCCGAGCGGAGTGATCGGCGCCCTGGGCTGGCTGGTCTATCTGCTGCTCTTCCGCTACGCTTCTTTCACGCCGGCCGTTTCAACCTTGATCGCGGCTTTCGCCGTCTGTGTCACCGCCCGGATAACGGCCATCCTCCGTCGCTGCCCCGGGACGGTCTACCTGCTCTGCGGCATTTTCCCCCTTGTCCCGGGGGCCGGGATATTCTGGTTCAGCTATTACTTGATTTCCAGTCAGTTCATAGAATCACAGACCACCGGCTTCTCGGCAGTCAAAATCGCCATTGCGATTGTTCTGGGGATTATTCTCGCGATGGAACTTCCGCAGCGCCTATTCACTCCCTTCCGGAAGAAGCGGGACCGGAACTGATTCCCAGTCGGGGATAAAACCCGGTTCGGATGGATCCCTTCCCTGAACGACATACAGGGGCGTCTCCCGTCCCCGCAACCTGACGTCGGGCGTTTTCCCGGCGGCAGCGGCGGTCAGTCCTCCGATTCCGCCCGAACCGTGGCAGTTGACGATGAGTCCGACCTTCAGATCCTTGAAAGAAGTCAGCATCGCATAGTCTCCGTTGCTGTCCCCCGCGACAAGGACCGGCCCGCGGCCATTATGGCCCGGGGCTATGTTTTCCAGGATGCACCGGACCTTCCCCTCCCGGTACGGCTGGGCATAGCTGCTGTCTGCGACGGCATGGACCGTCCCGTCCGGAGTCGGACGCAGGCGGATCCCGAAGACGTTCTCCGGGTCAAGTCCGATCCCGTAGGCCGGGTCGCAAGCCATCGCCTCGACGACCGCCTCCACGGACGCGGAGCAGATATAGACGTCGAATCCGTTGTCCCTGAGGGCTTTGTAGAGTCCTTTCATCTCAGGCGTAAGCGTCAGTCCCTTCGGAACCCGGACGCTGACCTTCCCGTCCGGACTGGTCCAGTCCTGCCGGTACATCTGCGGTTCCTCCATCCAGTGGTTCACGGATTCCCGGGTCAGCGAGGTGACCTTCGCTTCGTCCATCCCGTCGAGGAGGGTCGCGATCCAGACACAGGAAAACTCGGAGCCGGGATGGGCGTCCCCGCTGTTATAGGAAAGATACCAGAGTTTCGCCCTGAAATCCTTGTATGCGTCGAGTGCGCGGAAAGCCGCCGGATCCTCCCGGAGGGGATAGAGTTCCGCATAGTCCCGGACGAGGTCGTCGACGAGTCCCTGCGGAGTGACGCCTCCAGGATAAACGGTATCCCAGCCCTCAAGTCCGACAGTCAGGACGCTCCGGAAATCCTCGGGCGCAAAAGCGAAGGAGAGGTTCTCGATCTGGTAGACGAGCAGGGTCTGGGCGATGTCGTTGATGATCGTGGTATTGTCATAATCGAACACGGCGTACGGCTTGCATGCCGGCTCATAACCGGGAGCATCTTTCCCGCAGGTCGCGATCAGCTGTTCCAGCGCTTCCCGGACGCGAGGATTCCAGTTTCCGTCTTCGAGGACGGGTCTCCGGCAGCCCGCTGCAAGGGCCGTCAGCAGGAGGAAGAGGAGTATTCTTTTCATGGGGGCAAAAGTAAAAAAATGAGCGCGAAACTGCAATCATTTTCTTGCGGGGAAAAGATTTTTTCCATATCTTTGTTACCCGGTTGAATCTAATCGGGATTTTTCATGTCCAACCTTTTGAAAGGCTCGAACCTGCATTTTGTCGGTTCGCAGGAAGCCACGAATATCTATGAACTCCGCAGCGGGCAGTTCTTGAACCGGTATTTCATCCTAAGCGGGTCCGGTACCCGGAAACTCCTTGCCTCTCCGGAAGTCGTAGGATATGATTCCTGCCTGTCCATGCTCCCCGAAACCGTCGCCGCCCTCCGATACCTGGTCTCTTCCGGTATGAGCGGCGATTTTGATATCCTGACCATCCTTCGGGGAGGTCTGAACTATCCGGTCGAGGAAGCCTGCTACAAGACAGGTATCCGCGTCAGGGACATGCATTTCCTCTCCTGCGAGCGGATTATCGAAAACAACGTCATCACCGGCCTGGACATCAAGTACGAAAAGCTCAGGGTGACGCGTGACCGGGTCCTCGTCATCGGGGACATCATCGCGACCGGCGATACCCTCCGCCTCTGCCTCCTGCATGTCCTGGACCGTTTCCGCAGGAAAGGGGGGAGTATCCGCAAGATCATCTTCTTCACCGTCGGCGGTACGCGCGCCATCTCCCTGATGGAAGAAATGACCGTCCGGATCCGTTCGATCTTCCCGGGTTTCGAAGGCTTCGAGTGCTTCTTCTATGAAGGAATCTTTACGGTCTACGAAGACAAAGGGGCCACCGGGATCAACGTGCCCGATATCGATTTCGGCTGGAATGGCGGGGTCATCTCCCCTGATTTCAGGAAATACATCATGGAACGGCCCGACGCCCTCCTGGAAAAATGCATCATCTACGACGGCGGGGCCCGCCGATACGAGATTCCCCTCCATTTCGAGGAGGTCATGGACTATTGGGAGGGAATCCTGTCCTGGGCCGACCACATCGATCCGGTCGCGCTGGTCGGGGAGAAACTCGGCTACCAGCGGCCGCTGACCTTCGACCGCTGGCTTTCCGTCAATCATTACAAAGAACTGGATCCCCGTCCGCTGATGTCCCTGTGGGCCGCGGAGCAGGAGTTCCTGAAGGGGGCTTATTCCCTGTCCCTCACCGATCTTGCCGAAAGGCGCATCAAAGCCATCAAATCAATCCAACAGCAATATGAGCAGTAAAAAAACCGATGTAGACTACACATCGACGCCGGTCGACCGCGCCGGCCGCAAAAGCAACTTGAGCATGTTCATGGTCATGCTCGGCTTCACGTTCTTCTCCGCCAGCATGTGGGTAGGCCAGCAGCTGTCGCAGGGACTGGACTTCAAGGGGTTCCTCTGGGCCCTTCTTCTCGGCGGACTGATTCTCGCGGCTTATACCGGTTCCCTGGGTTACATCGGCGCGGAAAGCGGCCTGACCCTCGATATGCTCGCGCGCAGGAGCTTCGGCACGAAAGGCAGTTTCCTCCCGAGCGCGATGATCAGCTTCACGCAGATCGGCTGGTTCGGGGTCGGACTCGCGATGTTCGCGATTCCGGTCGCCAAGGAGTTCCTGGGACTTGAAGTTACGCCCGAGCACATGCCCTGGCAGGGATACCTGCTGGTGGCGGTCGCGGGCCTTCTGATGACTGCGAGTGCCTATTACGGAATCAAGAGCCTGACGATTATCAGCTACATCGCCGTCCCGGCGGTCGCGATTCTCGGCACGGTCGCGATGATCATGGCGATCCGCAGCGGGGATACCGGCCTTGTCGCCCAGTTCTCGAAAGGGACAAAGGACCTTGGCATTATCGCCGGAGCGGGTCTTGTCGTCGGAAGTTTCGTGTCAGGAGGTACGGCCACCCCGAATTTCACCCGCTTCGCCAAGAGCGGAAAGGTGGGCCTCATCACCACGATTATCGCCTTCTTCATCGGTAACAGCCTGATGTTCCTCTTCGGCGCCGTTTCGAGCATCTATGCGGGAGGAAACGATATTTTCGAGGTCATGCTGAACCTGAACCTGTTCTACGCCGCGGTCCTCGTTCTCGGACTGAACATCTGGACCACCAACGACAACGCGCTTTATTCCGCCGGCCTCGGTCTTTCCAACATCTTCGGCTGGAGCAAGAAGACGATGGTCCTGGTCTCCGGAATCATCGGTACGCTGAGCGCCGTCTGGCTCTACTGGAATTTCTGCGGGTGGCTGAATGTCCTGAACTGCACCCTTCCGCCTGTCGGTATCATTTTGATTATCAGCTATTTCATGAATAAGAAGCCGTATCTGGACGGAAGCGAGCCTACCCGGAAGGTCGACTGGTCTGCCGTCATAGGTGTAGTCCTCGGCGCCGTCGTCGCCAACCTCGTCCATTGGGGCTTCCCGGCCATCAACGGCATGGCGGTCGCCGCCGTCTGCTACCTGATCGGCCAGAGCATCAAGCGTTAGTCTTTCCCTTCAAGGATCTCCAGCAGGATCTCGACAAGGCGGGGTTTCCCGAACCGGTCGAGGTCCTGTTCCTTTATCCACCGGTACCCCTCGGGAAGCTCCGGCTTTTCCTCCGTTTCCGCCCGGTAGAAATCCGTCAGGAGTGTCCTGTGGGTCAGCTGGTGGCGGAATCCTTCCCGGAGAAGGACGGGGGAGAGGGTGAGGATCCATTCCGGCAGGGCCCCGGTTCCGTCTGGAGATTCGAAGAGAAGCGGCTCCCAGAGGCCCTGCCAGATGTCTCCGGCCGGCCTTTTGCGGAAAGCCGTCATTCCTCCGCTCCGGAGATAGACATAGGAAAAATGGCGGACCGACGCAGCCTTCGCCTCTCTCTTTACGGGAAGGATTCCGGTCCGGTCCGTCTTGAATGCCCGGCAGGAGCCGGACAGGGGGCAGGTCCCGCAGGCAGGGGAAACGGGTGTACATTGTATGGCGCCGAAGTCCATGATCCCCTGGTTGAAATCGGCGGCCTTGCCCGGAGGAAGGAGTTCCCGGGCGAGGTCGGAGAATTCTTTCTTCGCCGCAGTCGAGCCGACCGGGGTCGCGATGCCGAAGTATCGGGAGAGAACCCGGTAGACATTCCCGTCCAGGACAGCCGCGTCCAGCCCGAAAGCGATGGACCCGATCGCAGCCGCCGTGTAATCGCCGATGCCTCTCAGGGAGCGGATGCCATCCAGCGTATCCGGGAAGGACCCCGCCGCGGCAATCTGCTTCGCGGCCGCATGGAGGTTCCTTGCACGGGAATAATAGCCGAGTCCCTCCCAGAGCCGGAGGACTTCGTCTTCGTCCGCTTCCGCGAGGGTCTCCACGTCGGGGAAACGGGCCATGAACCTTTCCCAATAGGCCGTGCCCTGGGCGATCCGGGTTTGCTGCAGGATGATCTCGCTGATCCAGATGGCATACGGATCCCGCGTCCTTCTCCAGGGGAGGTCGCGTCCGTTCCGGGCATACCAGTCCAGGATTGTTTCAGAAAAGAATGGATCTTTCATTTCGGGCAGGACAAAGATAATAACTTTATTCGTATATTTGCTTTCGTTAACAATGCTTCCCAATGATGATCATCGTCAATGCCAAGGTAATCTTTCCCGGTGAGATCCGGGAGGGGCTGGCAGTCGTCTGCCAGGATGGAAAAATAACCGATATACTGCCGGTCCGGGAACTGGGTGTAAACGTCGTGACATACGATGCCGGCGGTCTCTACCTCTCTCCCGGTTTCGTGGATATCCACGTCCACGGCGGGGGCGGATTCGGATTCATGGACGGTACCCCCGAGTCCATCGAAGGGGCTGCCCGGTTCCATCTCGCCCACGGTACGACGTCGATCGTCCCGACGACGCTGACCTGCCCCGACGAGGAACTGTACCAGGTTTTCGACGCGTTCAGCCAGGTCCGCGCCTCCCGTCCGCCTTTCACGCTGCTGGGGCTGCATTTGGAAGGTCCCTTCCTCAATCCTGTCAAATGCGGGGGGCAGGATCCCGCCTTCCTTTCCGATCCCGACCTGCCCAGGGCGGAGGAAATCCTTTCCCATACCGACGCGGTCATCCGCTGGAGCATCGCCCCGGAACTCGACAACGCCCTCGCTCTCGGGAAAATGCTTTCCAGGCGCGGCATCGTCGCATCCGTCGCCCATACGGCGGCCTCCTTCGCCCAGGTCGAAGCCGCCATGTTCTCGGGCTATTCGATGATGACCCATTTCTATTCGGCGATGTCCGCCTGTTACAAGGTCGGATGCTACCGTGTCGCCGGCGCCGTCGAGGCGGGATATCTCCTGGACGGGCTTTCCGTCGAGATGATCGCGGACGGGAAGCATCTTCCGAAGGAGATCCTCCGGATGGTCTGGAAGTTCAAGGGAGCCGACCGGACCGCCCTCTGCACCGATGCCCTGGCCCCTGCGGGCATGCCCGAAGGCACCGTTTTCTATAACGGACGTCCGCCGCACGGCGCCCAGTCCGTCATCCACGAGGGAGTCGGAAAGCTTCTGGACCATTCCGCCCTTGCCGGCAGTGTTGCGACCGCCGACCACCTGGTCCGGGTCATGGTCAACCAGGCGGGCGTACCGCTGTACGATGCCGTAGAGATGATGTCCCTCTCCCCGGCCAAGATGGTCCGCGCCCACAGCAAGGGTTCGATCCGCATCGGGAAGGATGCCGACTTCGTCCTTTTCGATGACGATATCCGGGTACGTTCCGTCATTACGGCCGGAAAACCCGTTTCTCTATGATCCTTTCCGCCGTCCTTTCCATCCTTCTGTCCGGCCTTGCCGCCGAGGTCCACAATCCCCGGATTCCGGTCATCGTGGACCGTCCCTGCAATGTCGTTTCCGAAATCCGGATCGTCCCGGATGAGCCGGCGGAAGTGGAAGGCCGGTTCGAACTGGAGCTCGACGGAATCCCCGTCAAGGCTGTCCGGAGCGCAAGGCTCTTTTATACCGGAACCTCGTCTGTCCTGACCTCCAGGACGACATCAAACCAGTTCAAGACCCAGTCCGGCCGATGGGCCGGAGGCTGGTCGCTCTGGAACGATCCCGCCTATGCCCGGGAACTCTCGAAGGCGCGTCCCTCCCGCGACGGGCGGATTGTCCTGCCTTTCCGCAGCAGCCTTGTCCGGGAGCAGAATTTTTTCTTTGTCAGCCTGGAGATAGACTCGAAGAAGGTCGACCTTTCCGCTACCTTTACCTGCCGGGTCCGGGCGATCCGGCTGAAGGAGGGAGCGGGGGAGACCCCCCTCACACTGAAAGAAGAAGGACCGGCTGTCCGGCGGCTCGGAATCGCGCTCAGAACCCGCGGGGACGACGGCGCGGATTCCTATAGGATTCCCTGTCTCGTCCGAACGACGAAAGGAACTTGCTCCGGTCGACAAGGAAACCGTCGGCGTCCTCTATGAAGGAAGTACGGCCCAGTTAGTATTCCAGGCCGTACGTCTTCGTGATCTGATCGATTGTCCGTAAAGGAGTTTACTCGATGTAATAACCGTCCCGCGAGAGGAGGTGGTCCAGGTTCGCGACACCGTATAGGACGATCGCATTGACCAGGGCCGAATGCTCCAAGTATTCGGGGATGCACTTGTCATACCTGTCGAGGTCGGTATGCCAGATCTCCCGGTAATTGAAATCGTATCCCTTGATGTCCTGGAGACCGAGGGAGACCGCCGGAACGCCGTTCATGACGAAATGGGCGTGATCGGAACCCCGTCCCTTTTTCGGAACCGGACCTCCTTCCCGGAGGCGTACCTCGAACGGGAAATCCGGATTGATCGCTGGAATCGGTTCGCAAATCTTGACGAAATCGTCGTACATCGCCTGGGGAACGGTCACGGATGTGGCGACAGTCGGTCCGCCGTCCCGGTTGAAGTAGTTCGAGATCTTCTCCAGCGGAACGGTTTTCTGCTCGACGAAATACTTCGAACCGAGAAGTCCATATTCCTCGCCGGTCCAGATCGAGAAGATGATGGTCCGTTTCGGCTTAGCCCCGGAAAGGGCGAGGAGCCGGGCGCTTTCCATGTTCACGCTCGTTCCCTGGCCGTCGTCGACCGCGCCGCAGGCGACGTCATAGGAATCGAGATGGCTTCCGGAAATGACATATTCCTTAGGATATTTGCTTCCCCGGAGGATGCCGAGGATGTTGTGGAACTTGACGGGACCGGGGGAGAAGTGGTTCCGGATGTCGAATTCCAGTTCGACCCTCTCGCGCGCCTTGACCTTGGCGTAGATCGCCTCGAACTGGTTCTTGTCCAGTTTGATATCGCAGACGGTGGGGAGATTGTCCATCGTGATGTCGAAGCAGTGGGCACGGTCGTAATGGATCTGGATCGGGAGTTCCGCAGACTGGATGAACCCGAGGGCGCCCGCATCGATGAGTTTGGAGAGCATCACGGAATCCCTGAAACTGAGGGCGAAGCCCCTGGATTTGCTCTCGAGGAGCACCCAGGCGCCTTTCGCCGTTCCTTTCATCCGGTCGAACTCCCGGTCATCTTTCGGAACGATGACGACATGACCCCGCTGGGGGCCCTTCGTCCCAGAAGTATAGGTCGGGGTCCCGAAATGGAGAGGCTCACCGCTATTCACGATCCGGCCCGACCAGGGCCCCCGGTTGAAACCGACCGGGATTTCCCCGACTTCCTGGACCATGACTTCCAGACCCCAGGAACGGAACTGGTCCGCCACCCAGCGCTCGGCGTCCTCGAGGGCATGCGAACCGACCGGACGTCCGCCGATCCGGTTCGCGATGAAATCCTCGATCTCCATGGTCTTGTTGTCGGTGGTCCCGAGTTCGATCAGTTTCCGGATCGTCTTGTCCTGGGCCGTGACGGAAAGGGAGAATCCGAGGGCGGCAAGTAGGATCAAATACTTGAGGGATTTCTTCATGTAATTTCGCTTTATATTCTCGTTTTCAATTGATTACCGAAGAACAATCTCTTTCCGGTCGGGACCGACGGAGATGATGCGGATCGGGCAGCCGGTCTCCTTCTCGATAAAGTCGACGTACTGTTTGAACTTCTCGGGGAAGTCCTCGTATTTCCGGACGCCCGTGATGTCGGACTTCCAGCCCGGGAACTCGCGGTAGACCGGTTCGACATCATTCGGGCATTCGTAGGGGAAATCGCCGACGGTTTCGTTTCCGATCTTGTAGGCCGTTGCAACCTTGATCGTGTCGAAGTTGTTCATCACGTCGGCTTTCATCATGATCAGTTCGCTGACCCCGTTCATCATGACCGCGTACTTGAGCGCGACGAGGTCGAGCCAGCCGCAGCGGCGCGGACGGCCGGTCGTGGCGCCGTATTCACGGCCGATCTGGCGGAGACGCTCTCCGTCCGCGTCGAAGAGTTCGGTAGGGAAGGGACCGCTGCCGACGCGGGTGCAGTATGCCTTGAAGATACCCATGACCTTGCCGACCCGGTTCGGGGCGACGCCGAGGCCGGTGCAAACGCCGGCGGTCATCGTGTTCGAAGAAGTGACGAAAGGATAGGTTCCGAAGTCGATGTCCAACATGGCGCCCTGAGCGCCTTCCGCGAGGATAGGAACATCGTTGTCGAGATACCGGTTGACGGCGAACTCACTGTCGATGAACGTAAAGCGTTTCATGCTCTCCACGGCGCTGAACCACTTGACCTCGTAGTCCGTGATGTCGAAGGGGAACTTATACTGGGAGAGAATTCCGTAATGCTTGTATTTGAGGGCTTCGTAGCGCTGGATGAAGTCCTCGGAGAGGATATCGCCGACGCGGAGGCCGTTGCGTCCGGTCTTGTCCATATAGGTCGGTCCGATGCCCTTGAGGGTGGAACCGATCTTGCCCTTTCCCTTGGCTGTCTCGCTGGCGGCGTCCAGCATCCGGTGGGTGGGGAGGATCAGATGGGCCTTCTTGGAAATCAGCAGCTTTCCGGTGATGTCGACGCCTTTGGCCTCGATCGCTTCGATCTCATCCTGGAGGATGACCGGATCGATAACGACGCCGTTGCCGATGATATTGACGGAGTCCTTCCGGAAGATACCGGACGGAACGGTGTGAAGCACGAACCCGTCTCCGTCGAAGACGAGCGAATGACCGGCGTTGGGGCCGCCCTGGAAACGGGCGATCACCTTGTAATCAGGGGTAAGAACATCGACAACCTTGCCTTTTCCCTCGTCGCCCCACTGGAGACCGAGGACCACATCAACCTTTTTCATATACCTACTCGTTTAAAAATGTAATCTACGTTTTTGAAATAATAATCAAGGGTGAAGCAAGCGTCCAGGCTTTCTTCGCCGAGGAGTTGCATCACTTTTTCGTTTTCTTTAAGAAGCGTTTGGTAATCAAGACCTTCTGTCCATGCCTTCATGGCAATCGGCTGGACCGTGTCGTAGGCTTCCTCGCGGGAGAGTCCCTTTTCGATGAGCGCGTTCATGACCCGTTGCGCGAAGATGACCCCGCGGGTGCGCCAGATGTTGGCCCGCATCGTTTCGGGGTAGACGACGAGATTCTCCAGGATCCCCCTGAAGCGGCACAGCATATAGTCCAGGAGCTCGGTGGCGTCCGGGAGGATGATGCGCTCGGTCGAGGAATGGGAGATGTCCCGCTCGTGCCAGAGGGCGACGTTTTCACAGGATGCGGCCATATATCCGCGCATGACGCGGGCGCAGCCGCAGATGTTCTCGCTGCTGATCGGGTTCCTTTTGTGCGGCATGGCGCTGGACCCCTTCTGCCCCTTGGAGAACGCCTCCTCGACTTCCCGGACTTCGGTGCGCTGGAGGTTTCGGACCTCGAAGGCCATCTGCTCGAGGGTCGAGGCGATGATTGCGAGGGTCGCGATATAAAAGGCATGCCGGTCCCGCTGGAGGACCTGGGTCGAGATGTCGGCGGACTGGATCCCGAGTTTTTCGCAGACATAGTCCTGGATAGACGGCGGGATATTGGCGAAATTGCCGACCGCACCGCTGATCTTTCCGGCTTCCACCCCTCTGGCGGCGAAACGGAAGCGTTCGATGTTCCGTTTCATTTCCTCGTACCAGAGAGCCCATTTCAGGCCGAAGGATGTGATGTCCGCATGGATTCCGTGGGTCCTGCCGATGCAGGGGGTCTCCTTGAATTCGAGGGCGCGGCGGCGGAGCACTTCCTGGAAATCCTCCAGGTCTTTCAGGAGAATTTCGTCGGCCTGCTTGAGGAGGTACCCGTTCGCGGTATCGACGACATCGGTCGAAGTCAGCCCGTAATGGACCCATTTCCGCTCCGGACCGAGACTTTCGCTGACGGCGCGCGTGAAGGCGACGACGTCGTGGCGGGTCTGGGCTTCGATCTCCTTGATGCGGTCCACGCTGAAGGTCGCTCCGGCGCGGATTTTCGCGACATCCTCCTCCGGGATGACCCCGAGGCGCATCCAGGCTTCGCAGGAGAGGATTTCGACTTCGAGATAGGCTCTGAACTTATTCTCTTCGGTCCAGATGTCCCTCATAACTTTCCGGGAATAGCGCTCGATCATAATGTCTGGAGGAATGAATTGATATTCTTTTCAATACGGGCGGGGACGTCGTCGCATTCGGCACCCTCGAAAGGACGTCCGGCGATCTGCCGGAAGAGTTCCGCATAACGGTCTGTGATTCCGGCGACTATCTCATCCGTCATTTCCGGTACCTGCTGGCCTTCTTTTCCCTGGAAACCGTTCTGCATCAGCCACTCGCGGACGAATTCCTTGGACAGTTGCCTCTGGTGTTCCCCGCGGGCGAGCCTTTCCGCGTATCCGTCCGCATAGAAATAGCGGGAGGAGTCCGGCGTATGGATTTCGTCCATCAGGAAGATGCGTCCGTCCCGCTTGCCGAATTCATATTTGGTATCGACGAGGATCAGGCCTTTCCCGGCCGCGATTTCGGTGCCCCTTCGGAAGAGGGCGCGGGTGTAGGCTTCGAGCTGCTCGTAATCTTCCCGGGAGACGATGCCCCTGGCGATGATTTCCTCCCGGCTGATATCTTCATCGTGACCTTCGGTGGCTTTGGTCGTCGGGGTGATGACGGGTTCCGGGAAGGCCTGGTTCTCGACCATCCCGTCCGGGAGGGGAACCCCGCAGAGGGTACGCTTCCCGGCTTTGTATTCGCGCCAGGCATGGCCCGTCAGGTAGCCGCGGATGACCATTTCGACCTTGAAAGGTTCGCAGCGCCAGCCGACGGTGACCATCGGGTCCGGAACGGCGATTTTCCAATTCGGGAGAATATCCGCCGTCGCGTCGAGGAATTCGGATGCAATCTGGTTCAGCACCTGTCCCTTGAAGGGAATCCCTCTCGGAAGGACGACATCGAAGGCGGAAATACGGTCTGTCGCGACCATGATCAGGTAATCGGATCCGATACTGTAGACATCACGGACCTTTCCGGTGTATTTCGAGACTTGACCCGGAAAGTGAAAATCAGTAGAAACGATGGCGTTCATGACGAATTGATAAATCCGTATGCGAAGATACTAATTTTTCCGCTTTAATAAAAGAAAATAAATCAATTAAGCAGGAAGAAAAAGGCGACGCCCGTCATACTCAGGCAGGCGCCGAGGATTTCCTTGCCGGAGACTTTCCGCTTGTAGATGAAAACATAGGGAATAATGATCAGGACCGGCGTCAGGGCCATCAGCGTAGAGGCGATGCCGGCATTGGCGGAGCGGACGGCCATGAGCGACAGCGACACCCCGATCACGGGCCCGAAGAGAGTCGTGAGGAGGGCATATTTCATGCCCTCACGATTCTGGAATGCCGCTTTCAGTTTGGGCAGGTCTTTCATCAGGGCCATGATTGCGAGGAAGCCGATCCCGCCTACCACGGAACGGATCATCGTAGAAGCGACCGGAAGCATCTCTCCCATCAGGGCTGGGGTGTCCGCGGGAAGGGCGGCTTCGTAATGCTGCAGGCCGATCTTGCTCAGCACGAGACCGACGCCCTGTCCGACACCGGCGCCGATTCCGAGCAGGATGCCCTTGAGGGGAAGGTTGAGCCGGACATGCTTCCCGTCGGTCCTGCTGAGGATGGAAATCGCGATACCCGAGAGGGTGACGACCATCGCCAGGACGGCTTTCCAGCTCATCGTTTCCCCGAGGAGGAGCATCCCCGTTACGGCGGCGGCCGGGGGAGCCAGGGTCATGAATAGCTGTCCGAAACGGGCTCCGATGATGACGTATGAGTTGAAGAGGCAGAAATCTCCGAAAATATAGCCGACGAGGGCCGAGAGCCCGAGCCAGTGCCAGGTGGCGCCGTCCGCATAGACCGGGTAGGGGGAGCCGACCGTGCACCAGAGGACGAGGGCGAGGATGACGGCGGAAATGACCAGCCGGATGACATTGACGGTCATCGCGCCGAGCCGGTGGCTGGCCTCGTCGGCGAAAAGTGCGGTCGCCGTCCAGGAGACGGCGACCAGCAATGAAATGATTTCTCCCAAGTGGTTCATGCCTTATTCCACCTCGGCCGCATTGGCCGGTTTCATGACGTACTCGACCAGGTTGCCGGACGCGAGGATCTCCTGAAGGACGGCCTTGACGGCATCCTTGTTCAGGGCGTTGATGGCGTTTTCACGCTCGACGTCCCGGTCGGTTCCGTACTCGATGAAGTTCTCGATATTGCCGCGCCAGTAGGCGTTGCTGACCCGGCTCTCCGGAATGTTCTTCTTGAGATTCAGGATGGCGGCGGTGATCTCTTCGTCGGTCGGCCCCTGCTCCGCGAGTTCTTTCAGGCCGGACTTCGCGAGGGCGCGGAGCTTGTCGCAAAGAGCGGGCTTGCAGTCGAAGTAGACCTCGATGATTCCTTCCTGTTTGGGCTTCCTCGACAGGGAGATGCTGGTGCTGGCGCCGTAGGTGCCTCCTTCCTCTTCGCGGAGCGAATTCACATACCGCATGTCGAGGATGTATTTCGCGGCGTCAAGCGCAGCCTTGCGTGCTTCGGAATAGGGGAGACCGGCGCTGTAGACCTGGATGACGGTATTCTTCGGGGTCTGCATGTCGACGGCCGCTTCCCGGATCACTTCTCCCTTAACGATGTTGACTTCCGGATCGACCCAGGAAAGGGCTTTCTTCCCCTTGGGAATGCTACCGATATACTTTTCGACAAGCGGTTTGAGCGTGTCCGGATCGATATCGCCGACGAGGACGAGGTTCGTTCCGGCGGCATCGTTGAAGAGTTTCCGGTAGTATTTTCCGAGCGACTCCAGGTTGGCCTTGTCCAGGATTTCCTGGTTGAGCTGCTGCCGGCGGGGATTGTTCCCGTAGAGCAGTTTGTAGAACCCGTCGGCGAACTTGTAGTTCGGCTGATTGACGAGGTTCGGAAGGACGGCCCGGTACTGGTTGATGCCGTTGTCGAATTCATCCTGGTCGAAACGAGGTTCGACGAAGAAGAGGTAGATCAGCTGAAGGGCCGTTTCCAGGTCCTTGGGGGTGGTGTTACCCCGGATGCCGTGGTCGAGTTCATTGATGTACGGCGTGACGCTTAGGGTCTTGCCGGTCAGCATCTTGGAGACCTGCGTCCCGGAGAAGCCGGCGACACCGGTATTGTGGACGTACATATTGTAAATGCTCTCGTTGAAGGAGGCGAGATCCTCGACCGGGATGAGGCTCTTGCCGCCGTCCTTGTACAGGTCGAAGAGGATCTGGTCCTTGGTGTAGTCGGTCGGGAGGATGGTAACCTTTACGCCGTTCTTGAGCGTCCATACGGTAGAACCGTAGATGCCGGGCTTCCTGGCGACCTTGGCCTTCGCACCCTTGAGGGTGGCGGGATCGAGGAATTCGGAAGCGATTTCCTCACCGGCTCTCGGCTGGATGTCGGAAGCCTTGACCTCGTCGATCGCAGCCTTCAGCTGCTCGGCGGTCGGGGTCGCAATCCCTTCTTTCTCGGGACCCGTATAGAGGACTACGAGGTTTTCGTCGGTAATGATCTGGGCCGCGACCTGGCTGAGCACCTGGGCGTTCATCTGGGAAAGCAGCTGCTTCCCAAGCTCGAGGTCGGTTTCGGGATCGAGGATCGGTTCCTTGTCGAAGAAATTCTGGATGATCGGGCGGACGAATTCCGGATTGCGGCGGGTATCGGCTTTCTTGACCCCGTTTTCCAGGTAGTTCAGCAGATTGGTCTTGGCGCGCTCGAATTCATCATCATAGAATCCGAAGCGCTTCATGCGTTCGATTTCCGTGTAGAAGGCCTTGAAACCGCCGAGTATATCGTCTTCCTTGAGGGTGACGTCAGCCATTCCGGCCTCCACGCTCTCGTAGATGACATTCGAGATGCCGAAGGCACCGGCAAGATACGGGCTGTCAGGTTTCGAGGTGATATCGTTGAAGCGTTCGTACATAATCTGACTGACGAGATTCTTGAGATATCCCTGCATCTGGCCGATGATCGTGGCGTTGTATTCTTCCGGCATCGCATCGCTCTCCCAGAGCATCTCGATGGAGGGGGAGGTCGTCTCCGGGTCGGTCAGGATGCCGATGAGGGGTTCCTTGTGTCCGGGAACCTTGATGACATCCTTCTGCCTGGGATTCTCTTTCTTCGGGATGACCGAGAAGATTTCGCGGATCTTGGCCTCGGTACGGTCCACGTCGACGTCACCTACGACGACGACCGCCTGGTTGCCGGGATGGTACCAGGTCTCGTAGAAGGCATGGAGGCTCTCGGGCTTGAAGTTCTCGAGGCTGCTCTGCTGGCCGATCAGGGTGCAGGTCGCGTATTTGGTGTCCCCGAAATAATAGGGGAGGGAGCGCTCCAGGGTTCTCCACTGGGCGTTCCGGCGCTGGCGGCGCTCTTCGATGATGACGCCGCGCTCCTTGTCGATCTCGACGGGGTCGTTGACGACGAAATAGGCGTATTCCTTCAGGATGATCAGGCAGCTGTCGACGACGGACTCCCGCTCCACGGGCATGTTGTTGAGCATGTACTGGGTCTCTTCAAAACCGGTGGAGGCGTTGATGTTCCGGCCGAATTCGGCTCCGATGGAACGGAGGTAGTCGAGGATCCCCTTATCCGGGAAGTTCTTCGTGCCGTTGAAGCACATGTGTTCCAGGAAGTGGGCGAGACCGTCCTGGTCGGGGGTCTCCTGGATCGCACCGACGTTGGTGGCGAGATAGAACTCCGCACGGTGGGCGGGAAGGGCATTCTGGCGGATATAATAAGTAAGTCCGTTGTCGAGGTGACCGATACGGACGGCGGGATCGTTCGGCAAGGGACGCATCATCGCCTGTCTCGGATCCTCCTGCGCGGAAGCGCTGGCCGCAGCGATTCCCGCAAAAAGGAATCCGGCGCTGACGGCCGTCATGAGTACGATTAAATGTCTTTTCATAAACAGTTTGTAACTTTATTTAGCCTTAGCATCGCAGTACCAGCACCGCAGTGTTCCGCTCCCGCTCCTGCGGAAACGGTAGGGTGCGTGCTCATTGTTGCAGATACAGCGTGGATTGGGACATCTGAGCGAGGGATCCGTGACCGGAATCTCGTGGGCGGGCATCGCATGGGCCGGATCGTCTTTCCATTCGATCAGCTTGGTCATGAGGGCCATCCGGACGAATTTTCCGTTCTCGACCTGGCGGAAATACGCCGCTCTCGGATCGGCGTCGACTTCGGTCAGGATTTCGTTGACGCGGGGAAGGGGATGGAGCACGGCCATCTTCTCTTTGGCGAGGGACATCTTGGCGGCGTCCAGGACGAAACTGTCCTTGACGCGGTCGAATTCGTCCTGGTCCAGGAAGCGCTCTTTCTGGACGCGGGTCATATACAGGACGTCGAGTTCCGAAATGACTTCTTCCATCGAGGATACTTCGCGGTAGCGGATTCCGAGCCGGTCGCAGACGTCCTGCTTGATATAATCGGGCAGTTTCAACTCGTCCGGGGCGATCAGGACGACCCGGATGTCCTTGTAACGGGACAGGGCCTTGATCAGGGAATGGACCGTCCTGCCGAAACGCAGGTCGCCGCAGAAACCGATCGTGATCCCGTCGATCCGGCCGAGTTCGCGCTGGATGGTCAGAAGGTCCGTCAGGGTCTGGGTCGGGTGGCTGTGGGAGCCGTCCCCGGCGTTGATGATCGGGACTTTGGAGACTTCGGAGGCGTAGAGCTGGGCCCCTTCGATATAGTGCCGCATGGCGATGACGTCGGCGAAACAGCCTACGACGCGCACCGTGTCCTGCACGCTTTCCCCTTTGCTTACGGAACTGCTTTTCGCGTCCGAGAACCCGAGGACGTTGCCGCCGAGTTCCATCATGGCCGCGGTGAAACTCAGGCGCGTACGCGTGCTGGGTTCATAGAAGAGGGTAGCCAGTTTCCGGTGGGCCTGGATTTCCTGGTATTTTTCCCGGTTGGCGATGATGTCTTCCGCCAGCGCGATGATCTGGTCAAGTTCTTCCTTGGTCAGGTCCATGGGATCGATGAGATGCTTCATATCCTGCTTTTTATTGAATCCAACTTTCATCCGAAGGGTTGTCGCGGAAGGCGAGGATGCGCTCTTTCCACTGCGGAGCGATATAGCCTTCATCCACGGCCGTTTCCACGAGGGAATCCAGGTCGCAGAGGGAATGGTTGACCGTTCCGGCGGCCGCGATCCGTTCGAGACCCCGTTTCATTCCATAGGTAAAGATGCTGACGATACCGAGGACTTCGGCCCCGGCTTCCCGGAGCGCTTCGACGACGTCGATGGCGCTTCCGCCGGTCGAGATAAGGTCCTCGATGACGACGACTTTCGTCCCCGGGTCCATCCTTCCTTCGATCCGGTTGGTCCGTCCGTGGGACTTGGCTTCCGAGCGGACATACCCCATCGGAAGGCCGAGCAGGGTTGCCGTGATGGCCGCATGGGCGATGCCGGCGGTCGATGTTCCCATCAGCATCTCGCAGTCGGGATGGTATTTCCGGACCAGGGCTGCGAGTCCAGCCTCGACTTTCTCCCGAACGGCGGGGGCCGAGAGGGTCAGCCGGTTGTCACAGTAGATCGGGCTCTTGATGCCGCTTGCCCAGGTAAAGGGCTCTTCCGGCCTCAGGAAAACGGCTCCTATCGAGAGCAGTTGTTTTGCAATATCCTTTTTCATATCAAACAAATTCTTCCAGGCACCTCCGGTAGGCGGCTACGGGATCCGGGGCGGCCGTGACCGGCCGGCCGACGACAATGTAATCCGACCCCAGTTCCCGGGCGCGGGCAGGGGTGGTGATCCGAACCTGGTCGTCCGATGCGGAGTCCGCAAAACGGATGCCAGGAGTGACGGTCAGGAAATCCTTTCCGCAGGCTTCCTTGACGATGCCTGCTTCGAGCGGAGAACAGACGACTCCGTCCAGTCCCGCTTCGCGTGCGTTCCGGGCGTACCGGAGGATGGTTTCTTCCATGCCGGCTCCGATCAGGAGCTCGTTCCGGAGCGCTTCATCCCCGGTGGAAGTCAGCTGGGTGACGGCGATCAGCAGGGGCCGGGTCCCGTCTTCCCGCGTCAGTCCTTCGAGGGCTGCCTTCATCATGGCGACCGTCCCGGCGGCATGGACATTGACCAGGTCCACGTCCAGGGCGGAAAGGACCTTCATGGCTTTCCGGACTGTGTTCGGAATGTCGTGGAGCTTGAGGTCCAGGAAGATCCGGTGGCCGCGGGCCTTGATTTCCCGGACGATCGAGGGACCCTCTCCGTAAAAGAGTTCCATGCCGATCTTGACGAAAGGCTTGCGTCCTTCCCCGAACCGGTCGAGGAAGGAAAGGGTGGCTTGCCTGGAGCTGAAGTCGCAGGCTATGATGACGTCTCTGTTCATACGGTTCCGATGATTTCTTCGAGTCTTGAAATGCCAAGCCGGTCCATGACGGAGGGGAGGGCGGCGATGATTTCGGGGCAGGCAAAGGGATTCCGGAGGTTTTCGGCCCCGATCTGGACCGCCGTCGCCCCGGCCATCATCATTTCAACGACCTGCTCCGCCGAAGCCACTCCGCCGCAGCCCATAATCGGGATCCTGCAGGCTCTGGCGGCCTGCCAGACCATCCTGAGGGCGACCGGAAAGACGGCCCTGCCGGAGAATCCGCCCGTCGTGTTCGCGAGGACCGGCTTCCGCCGCTGGATGTCGATGCGCATCCCGAGGAAGGTGTTGACAAGGGTCAGGCCGTCGGCCCCGGCGTCTTCGCAGGCACGGGCGATGGACACGATGTCCGTCACGTTGGGACTCAACTTGATGAAGACCGGTTTCCGGCAGACCTCCCTGACCGCGCGGGTTACGGCGGCGGCCGAAGCGGGATCCGTCCCGAAGGCCATCCCGCCGTTATGGACATTCGGGCAGGAGACGTTGACCTCGATCAGGTCGATTCCGTCGCAGCGGTCGGCGAGGGCGCAGCAGGTCCGGTACTCATCGACCGAAAAACCGCTGATATTCGCGATGACGGCGCCTCTGTAACAATCCCTGAGTGCAGGAACCTTTTCCCAGACCAGCGCTTCGATTCCGGGGTTCTGGAGTCCGACGGAATTGATCATCCCGCCTTCACATTCGGCGACCCGGGGCGTCGGGTTCCCGAACCGGGGCTCCAGCGTCGTCCCCTTCAGGGAAATCCCGCCGAGGACGTTCAGGTCGAAGCTGCCGGAGAGTTCAAGTCCGAATCCGAAGGTTCCGCTGGCCGGAATGACCGGGTTGGAGAGCCTTAGGCCCGCCAGATGGACGGAAAGATCCTTTACCATGTCAGTTCCTCCTTTTTGAAGACCGGACCGTCCATGCAGACCCGTTTCGGGCCGGAGACGGTCTCGCAGGTACAGCAATAGCAGAATCCGGCTCCGCATCCCATCCTCTCTTCGAGGCTGGCCTCACCGGGCCCTTCCAGAGCCCGGCAGACGGCTTTCATCATGACGAGCGGGCCGCAGGTATAGAAATAGTCCCAGCCCGGATCCAGGGTCGAGAGTGCGTCGGTGACGAATCCTTTTACCCCGGCGGAACCGTCTAGGGTCGCGAGAACCACCTTGTCGCAGAGGGCGCGGAATTCCTCTTCGAGCACAATCTCCTCAGCCTTGTTGAAGCCGAGAACGGCGGTGACATGTCGTCCCCGTTCCTTCAGTTCTTTGCAGAGAAGGTAAAGCGGGGCCGCACCGAGGCCTCCCGCGACAAGGAGGGCCCGTTTCCGGCAGGCTGCCGCATCGAATCCCTTGCCGAGGCCGGTCAGGACATCCAGCACTTCTCCCTCCCGGAGGGCGGAAAGGGCTTCCGTCCCTTTGCCGACGGTCTTGTAGAGGAGCGTGATCCGGCCCGGTTCCCGGTCGCAGAGGGAGAGGGGGCGCCGCAGGAAGAACCCGTCGAGGGAAAGGTTGACAAATTCGCCTCCGACGACCAGCTCCGGGTCATCCGCTTTCAGCACGAGACGGTGCGTGAGAGCGGCGACGGTCCGGTTGGATTCGATGGTAAAACGGTGTTTCTCCATTATTTCTTGTATTCTTCGTCGATGGTGGAGATGCCGAGTGTGATCTCTTCCAGCACGTCCAGGAGCACGCGGACCGTTTCGAGGGCCGTAAAGACCGTCACGTTGTTCTCGACGGCGGTCCGGCGGATCTCATAGCCGTCCAGATGGCTGCTCCGCTGATTGAGGTCGATCGTATTGATGACGTATTTGACATGACCCTTTCGGAGTGCCTGGTAGATTTCGTCGCTCCCCTCGCTGAGTTTCCTCAGACATTTCGTCCGGATGCCGTTCCGCTTGAGGAAGGCAGCCGTTCCCTTCGTGGCTTCGATGTTGAACCCGAGGTTATAGAATCGGCGGATCAGCGGAAGGGCTTCTTCCTTGTCCTTGTCCGCGATGGTGGCGAAGATCGTTCCATAAGCCTTGACGTCCATACCGGATGCCTGGAGGGACTTGTAGAGGGCACGGTTCAGCGAATTGTCGTAGCCGATGGCCTCGCCGGTCGATTTCATCTCGGGGGAGAGGTAGGTGTCGATGCCCTTGATCTTTCCGAAGGAGAAGGCGGGCGTCTTGACGAAGTGGCGCTTCCGCTCCGGGAAGTAGACCTCGGTGATGCCCTGTTCCTTGAGGGAGTGGCCGAGCATGACCCGCGTCGCGATCTTGGCCATCGGGATGCCCGTCGCCTTGGAAATGAAAGGGACGGTCCGGGAGGAGCGGGGATTGACCTCGATGACATACACATTCTCCTCGGCGTCCACGATGAACTGGATGTTGAACAGGCCGACGATTCCGATTTCCCGGCCTAGTTTGACGGTATCGTCGATGATTTCCTGCTTGACCTTCGCGCTGAGACTGAAGGAGGGATAGACGCTGATACTGTCACCGGAGTGGATTCCGGTCTTCTCGACATGTTCCATGATCGCCGGGATGAAGACATCCTTCCCGTCGCAGATGGCGTCGACCTCCGTCTCCTTGCCCATGATGTACTTGTCTACGAGAACCGGGGACTTCTCGTTGATCTCCACGGCGTTCCGGAGATAGTGGCGGAGGGTTTCGTCGTTTCCGACGATCATCATCGCCCGTCCGCCCAGCACGAAGCTCGGACGGACCAGGACCGGATAGCCGATCTCACGGGCGGCTTCGACGCCTTCCTCGACGTCGGTGACGGCGCGGGCCTTGGGCTGCGGGATGCCGGTGCGTCGCATGATCGCTTCGAAAAGTTTGCGGTCCTCGGCATTGTCGATGGCCTCGAGGCCTGTTCCGATGAGCGGGACGTCGAACTCCTCGAGGGGACCGGCCAGGTTGATGGCGGTCTGGCCGCCGAGGGTGACGATGACCCCGTCCGGCCGCTCCAGGTGGATGACGTTCATGACGTCCTCCGTCGTCAGCGGCTCGAAATAGAGCTTGTCCGAGATCGTATAGTCCGTGGATACGGTTTCCGGATTGTTGTTGATGATGATGGCCTCATAACCGGCCTCGCGGATGGCCCAGATGGCATGGACGGTCGAATAGTCGAATTCGACTCCCTGTCCGATCCGGATCGGGCCCGATCCCAGGACGAGGATCTTTTTCCGGTCGCTCCGGACGGATTCATTCTCCTCCTCGTAGGTGGAGTAGAAATAGGGGACATAGGTTTCGTGCTCGGCGCAGCAGGAGTCGATCATCTTGTAGACCGGGAGGATGCCTTCCCGGAACCGGAGCCGGATGATATCCGCTTCCGAAACGCCCCATAGCTCACCGATGAACTGGTCTCCGAATCCCATCCGCTTGGCTTCGCGGAGGACATCGATATCATGCGGAGCGGCCTTGACGCGCCTTTCCATCCGGACGATGTTGTAGATTTTCTCGAGGAAGAGCATGTCTATCTTGGTCCGGTCATAGATCCGGGAAAGGTCGATCCTCAGGCGCAGGAGCTGGGCGATGGCGTGGATCCGGTCGTCCGTAGGCTTGCTGATATAGGAGAGGAGTTCTTCCTCGGTCCAGGAATCGAATTTCTTCTTGTGGATATGGCAGCAGCCGGTTTCGAGGGAGCGCATCGCCTTGAGGATGCTTTCTTCGAGGGTCCGCCCGATGCTCATCACTTCACCGGTCGCCTTCATCTGGGTGCCGAGTTCGTTGGAGGCTTCGCTGAACTTGTCGAAGGGGAAACGGGCCACCTTGGTGACGACATAGTCTATGGCGGGTTCGCAGCAGGCAGGAGCCCCGGCGATGGTGATTTCGTCCAGGGTCAGTCCGGCGGCGATCTTGGCGGTCACCCGGGCGATCGGGAATCCGCTGGCCTTCGAAGCAAGGGCGGAAGACCGTGAAACCCGCGGATTGACCTCGATGATATAGTACTTGAAAGAGAGCGGGTCCAGGGCGAACTGGATGTTGCATCCGCCTTCGATATCGAGGGCGCGGATCAGCTTGAGGGCGCTGTCCCGCAGCATCTGGTATTCCTTGTCCGTCAGGGTCTGGGCCGGGGCGACGACCATGGAATCGCCCGTGTGGATGCCGACGGGGTCGATATTCTCCATCGAGCAGATGGCGATGGCCGTGTCGTTGCGGTCGCGCATGACCTCGAATTCGATCTCCTTGTATCCCTTGATGCTCTTTTCGACGAGCACCTCGTGGACCGGTGAGAGGAAGAGTGCGTTCCGCATCATGTCGCGGAGCTGCTCTTCGTCGTCGGCGAAACCACCGCCTGTTCCGCCGAGGGTGAAGGCGGGCCGGAGGACGACCGGGTAGCCGATCTTTTCTGCTGCGGCGACCCCTTCTTCGACACTGTAGCAGATTTCGGACGGGATGACCGGCTCGCCGATGGAAATGCAGAGTTCCTTGAACAGTTCCCGGTCTTCCGCCTTCTCGATATTCTGGAAAGAGGTGCCGAGGATTTCGACGCCGCATTCCTCGAGGATGCCTTTCTTGGCCAGTTGGACGGCCAGGTTCAGTCCGGTCTGTCCGCCGAGTCCCGGGACGAGGGCGTCCGGGCGCTCATAGCGGATGATCTTGGCGATATAGTCGAGCTTGAGCGGCTCCATATAGACCTTGTCGGCGATATTGGTGTCGGTCATGATCGTAGCCGGATTGGAATTGACCAGGATGACCTGGTATCCTTCTTCCTTGAGCGCAAGGCAGGCCTGCGTTCCCGCGTAATCGAATTCCGCGGCCTGGCCGATGACGATCGGACCGGAGCCGATGACCATGACTTTCTTGATGTCGGTTCTTCTAGGCATGGGGCATTTCCTCCATCATTTGGATAAACCTGTCAAACAAATACCGGTTGTCCGTCGGGCCGGGGGCGGATTCCAGGTGGAACTGGACGCCGAAAACCCGGTCTTCACGGTTTTCGAATCCGACGACGAATCCTTCCGGAACGAGGGCGTGGGTCGCTTTCAGCGCGGTCCCTTCGACCGTCCTGAAGGCATAACTCTGGTTGAGCACGGCGATGTTGATCCTGCCGGACGAAAGGTCACGCACCGGATGGTCCCCGTGGAAGCCGCAGCCGATCGGCTCAAGGACGGCTCCGTAGGAAAGGCCGATCGCTTCCTGCCCGAGTCCGATCCCGAGGATGGGGAGCTTCCCCTTCAACTCATTCAGAAGGGAAAGGACTTCCGGTACTTCCAGGGCGGAAGAAGGTCCGTTCGACAGAAGGACGCCGTCCGGATTGAAAGCGAGGATATCTTTCGCCGGAGTCGAGAAGGGGACGATCGTCACGTTGCATCCCAGTCCGTTCAGGATCCGGATGATGCTGTACTTGATTCCGCAGTCGACGGCGACGACATGGAACCTGTGGTTCGAGGTGCGCGTAACCCATCTCTTCCTGCAACTGACCCGTGCGACGAGATCGTCCGGACGACGGGTGGAGGCGATCAGGGCGAGGGCTTCCTCCTTCGGCATCCCGGCCTCGACGATAGCCGCCATCGGCCGGCCCGAATCGCGGATCACCTTCGTCAGCAGCCGGGTGTCGATGCCGCTCAGGCAAGGGATTCCGTGCTCCTCCAATTCCTCTTCCAGGGTCTTCGTATAGCGGAAATTGCTCGGAGTGTCGCAGCATTCCCGTACGACAAGGCCGCCGATCGAAGGCGTCCTGGACTCGAAATCCTCGTCCGTGATCCCGTAGTTCCCGATGAGGGGATAGGTCATCACGACAATCTGTTCAGCGTAAGACGGATCGGAGAGGATCTCCTGATACCCGACTACGGACGTGTTGAAAACGATTTCGCAGACCTTGCGGCAGTCCGCTCCGAACCCGGTTCCGTAGAACTCCCGGCCGTTTTCCAACACAAGTTTCTTTTCCGGTCTTTTCATGTTAACCTATTTCTTTATATACCGTCACCCCGCCCCTGAGGGTCAGGATGATTTTTCCATATACGTTCCAACCGTCGAACGGAGTGGCTTTCCCCTTCGAGAGGAAGGTCCGGCTGTCGATCGTGAACGGGTGCTCCGTATCGATGACGGCAATGTCGGCAGGACAGCCGGGGGCGAGTCCGCCTCCGAGCCCGAAAATCCTTCTCGGGGCTTCGCTCATGGCCTCTATGAGCCTTTCCGGGCAGAGAATGCCGGTCTTGACAAGCGAGGTATAGAGGACCGGGAAGGAGGTCTCGAGGCCGACGATCCCCATCGCGCTTTTTTCCAGACCGAGGGATTTCTCTTCGGCCGAATGCGGAGCATGGTCCGTGGCGATGGCGTCAATCGTCCCGTCGATCAGTCCTTCGATCAGGGCCGAGCGGTCTTCGGCGCTCCTGAGGGGCGGATTCATCTTGAAACGTCCTTCCTCGCGGAGATCGTCTTCGCAGAGGGTCAGATAGTGGGGAGCCGTTTCACAGGTGACGGGGACCCCGCGCCGTTTAGCCTCCCGGATGATTGCTACGCTTTCTTTCGTCGAGATATGGCAGACATGGTAGCGGCAGCCTGTTTCCCCTGCGAGTTCCAGGTCTCTCGCAATCTGTTTCCATTCGCTCTCGGAGCAGATTCCCCGGTGACCGTGCAGGGATGCGTATCTTCCGTCGTGGATGTATCCGCCCCTCAGGAGGGTGTTGTCTTCGCAGTGGGCGGCGATGATGACCCCTTCCTTTGCTGCGGCCTCCATGGCTTTCCGCATCATCCCGTCGGACTGGACCCCGCTCCCGTCGTCGGAAAAAGCGACGCAGTGACCCTTGAGCGACTTGAAATCAACCGTTTCAAGCCCTTTCCGTCCCTTTGTGATCGCGCAGTAGGGGAGCACCGTGATGACGGCGTCCCTGTCGATGATCTCCTGTTCGATGGCAAGCGTTTCGGGCGAGTCCGGGACGGGGTTCAGATTCGGCATCGTGCAGACAAGGGTATATCCGCCGCGGGCGGCGGCGAGACTCCCGGTCCGGATCGTTTCCTTATAAGAATATCCCGGCTCCCGGAAGTGGACATGGAGATCGGCGAAGGCGGGAACGACCGTCTTCCCGGTCAGATCGAGGATTTCAGCACCCGCGGGAGCGGAGATGCCCGGACCCGTCAGGGCGATGCGCCCGTCCCGGACCAGGATATCCTCCTTCCGGCTTCCGGAACCCGTCACTACGAGTCCGCCCCTAAGCAGCAGCGTCTGCGTCATCATCCCAAAAAAAAGACAACCCTGAAGGCTGTCTGGATTAAAAACAAATAACAGATGAAACGAGGATTTCGTCGGAACTTGCGGAGCACAAAGGCTGGATTCTGAAGACTCGGATCATCTGGACACAATTTTCGCAAAGGTAAGGTTATTTCGTCCAATTCACCAAATAATTCTCGCAAAAAATATTAACAGCAAAGCTGTTGATAATTTTCGGAAAAGATTTTCAAATTGATTTGCCGCTGTCGGATATTCATCGTAAATTTGCATCCCGTTGTTAGTAGAATTTCATTAAATCCAGCGATATGAAACGAATCTATTCCGGAAAGACCAAGGATGTCTATGCACTCGACAACGGCCATTACCTCCTCAAGTTCAAAGATGACTGTACCGGCAAGGACGGCGTGTTCGACCCTGGCGAAAATTCCATCGGCCTGACGATTGAAGGGGTCGGGGACGTGAATCTCAGGATGTCTGTCCATTTCTTCGAAAAACTCAACGCCGCCGGCATCCGGACCCATTTCGTCAAAGCCAATCTTGCGGATACCACGATGGAAGTCCTGCCCGCTAAGGTTTTCGGCCACGGTCTCGAAGTGATCTGCCGCTACAAGGCGGTCGGGAGCTTCATCCGCCGCTACGGGGAGTATATCGCTCCCGGCACGGACCTTCCCGCCTATGTCGAGATGACCTTCAAGAACGATGAGAAGGGAGATCCCCTCGTGACGAAGGACGGTCTGGTCGTCCTCGGCGTCATGACGGAGCGCCAGTACGACGAGATCAAGGAGATGACCCGCCGGATTACGAAGGTGGTCGCAGACGACCTCCTGGCCAAAGGCCTCGTTCTCTATGACATCAAGTTCGAGTTCGGATACGATGCGGACGGAAACGTCATGCTGATCGACGAGATCGCTTCCGGCAACATGCGCGTCTACAAGGACGGCGAGTATATCGAGCCGATGACTTTGTCCAAACTGTTTTTCGCTTAATATATGAAGGTATCCATCATCATGGGCAGCGCCAGTGACTGGGATGTCATGTTGCCTGCCTGCACCACCCTGGAAGAGTTCGGAATCCCGTATGAGAAAAAGGTCCTCAGCGCCCACCGGAATCCCGGCCCGCTTGCGGAATATGTTTCGACGGCCCGGGAAAGGGGAGTGGACATCATCATCGCCGGCGCGGGCGGAGCCGCCCATCTCCCCGGCGTCATAGCGGCCCTGACCACCCTTCCGGTTATCGGAATACCGGTGCGGTCCAAGGCTCTCGGCGGCCTGGACTCCCTGCTGTCGATCGTGCAGATGCCCTCCGGCATTCCCGTCGCGACGATGGCGATCGACGGGTCCCGGAACGCCGCCCTGTACGCGGTCTCCATCCTCGCCCTCCAGCACCCTGAACTTGCTGCGGCCCTGTCGGAATTCCGCAAGAAACAGAGCGACAAAGTATTGAATACAGTGATTTGACAGAATGCCCACCTCCGCTTATGTGCAGGTGGGCATCAATTTTAACGAAAATGAACAGCAAGCGGTTATTTGTTGAAAAGAAAAGGCAGTTCCGGGTCGAAGCGGCCAGCCTGCTCTCGGAGTTCAATGAAAATCTTTCCCTGGGCCTGAGATCCCTCAGGCTGATCAATGTCTACGACCTGTTCGGGTTCTCCGATGAACTTGTCGAAGCGTGCAAGTTCCGCGTCTTCGGCGAGGTCGCGACGGATACCGTCCGGGAAGAGATGGACCTGACGGGACGGAAATACATCGCCGTGGAGTATATTCCGGGACAGTTCGACCAGCGGGCCTCCTCCGCCGTGGACTGTGTCCATCTGATCGATCCCGCAGCCGACGTCCGGATCAAGAGCTCCCGGCTCCTGGTCTTCGACGACGAGGTTACGGAAGAGACCCTCGGGCGGATCCGCCATTATTTCATCAACCCCGTCGAATGCCGTCCGAAGGACCTTTCCGTCCTCGCCTGGGGCGAGCAGGCGGACGTCAAGCCGCTCGAAGACCTGACCGGTTTCACCGCGATGGACGAGAGCCGGTACGCTTCCTTCTGCAAGGAGCACGGGCTCGCGATGAATACGGATGACCTCAGGGAAGTGGTCCGGTATTTCCGCAAGGAAGGCAGGGACCCTTCCGAGACCGAACTCCGCATCCTGGATACCTACTGGAGCGACCACTGCCGCCATACGACCTTTACGTCCGTCATCGAGGAGATCACGATAGACGACTCCTTCATGAAAGAAGAGTTCGGCGAATCGCTCGGAATGCTCCGGAAGATGAGGAAAGACCTCGGAAGGGGAGGAAAGCCGCTGTGCCTGATGGAACTGGCCACGATCGGCGCCCGATGGCTCCGCAGTCGCGGGAAACTGGACGACATGGAGCAGAGCGAAGAGAACAACGCCTGCAGCATTTTCATCAATGTCGACGTCGACGGGAAGCCGGAGAAATGGCTGCTCCAATTCAAGAACGAAACCCATAACCACCCGACGGAAATCGAGCCATTCGGCGGTGCAGCGACCTGTCTCGGCGGCGCGATCCGCGACCCTCTCTCCGGCCGCGCTTATGTCTACCAGGCGCTCCGCGTCACCGGTGCCGGGGATATCCTAGCCCCGGTGGCCGACACCCTTCCCGGCAAACTGCCCCAGCGCATGATCAGCCGGAAGGCGGCCGGCGGCTATTCCAGTTACGGCAACCAGATCGGTCTGGCGACGACCCACGTTCGGGAGATCTATTCCGAAGGATATACCGCCAAGCGGATGGAAATCGGAGCCGTCGTCGGAGCCGTGAAAGCTTCCGACGTCCGCCGGGAAACCCCCGCACCCGGGGATGTCATCCTCCTGCTGGGCGGACGGACCGGACGGGACGGTATCGGAGGAGCCACGGGCTCGTCCAAGGAACATACCGAGGCCTCCCTTGAAACCTGCGGCAGCGAGGTGCAGAAGGGCAACCCGCCCGAAGAAAGGCAGCTCCAGCGCCTGTTCCGCAGACCCGAGGTGACCCGCCTCATCAAGAAATCGAACGATTTCGGAGCCGGCGGCGTGAGTGTCGCCATCGGCGAACTGGCCGGAGGACTCGACATCTATCTCGACCGGGTCCCGACCAAGTATTCCGGCCTGAACGCGACCGAACTGGCTATCAGCGAGTCCCAGGAACGGATGGCCGTCGTCGTGGAAGCCGCCGACAAGGAGAAATTCATGGCCCTTTGCGCGGCCGACAATATCGAAGTGACCCATGTGGCGGATGTGACCGGAAGGGCCCGGATGCGGATGTTTTTCCATGGCGAGACCGTCTGCGACCTCGCACGCTCTTTCATAGACAGCGCCGGCGCCCCCCATTACGCCAAGGTGGCCGTCTCTTCCGTGGAAGACCGCGACCCGTTCGACAGGAAGCCTGCCGGGAAGAGCCTGAAAGAGCGGATGGAGTCCCTGATGGGTTCCCCGAACGTCGCTTCCCAGAAAGGACTTGTCGAGATGTTCGACTCTACGATCGGCCGCTCCACGGTCCTGATGCCGTACGGCGGAAAGCGCCAGATGACGGAGACGCAGGTGTCCGTCCAGAAGATCCCGACCGGAGGAATGACCCGCACGGCCAGCGTCATGGCCTACGGCTATGATCCCGACCTCGCTCTCTGGAGTCCTTATCACAGTGCGGCTTACGCCGTTGTCGACGCTTGCGCGAAAGTCGTCGCCGCAGGTGCGGATTACTCGAAGATGCGTTTTTCCTACCAGGAGTATTTCGAGCGCATGACGGAGGATCCGCATACCTGGGGCAAGCCTTTCGCCGCCCTGCTCGGAACCCTGAAGATGCAGCGGGACCTCGGTCTTCCATCCATCGGCGGAAAAGATTCCATGAGCGGCACATTCGAACATATCCATGTCCCTCCGACCCTCGTCGCCTTCGGAATCACGACGGTCGACGCCAGGAAGGTCATTTCTCCCGAATTCAAGCGGGCTGGGGACCGGATCTGGCTCCTCCGTCACACTCCCTTGCCGAATCATATGCCCGATACGGAGGCCCTCTCCAAGGGTTGGAAATGGATCCACGAAAGGATCGACGCCGGCGAGATCTGCGCCGCCTGGGCGTCCGGAGTCGGAGGTGCAGCTGAAGCGCTGGTCAAGATGAGCCTTGGCAATTCGCTGGGATTCAATGTGAAATTATCCGAGAAAGATCTTTTCTCCCTCCCGTACGGATCGATTCTGTTCGAGACGGATAAACCGGTGGATTTCCCGACGGCCGAACTGATCGGTGAGGTTACCTCGGGCGGGATGGAGGTCAACGGCACCTGTCTCGACCCCGCCGCCCTGGAGGAAGCCTATGTCTCACGGTATGCCAAACTCTATCCCGCCAGGGTCAAGCCCGCGTTCGAGGCCCCGGTCCCGGAAGTCGAATGTCAGAGGAAAGATCCTTCCGACCTGGTCTATCCGGGCGCGCCGGTGGAAACCCCTGTGGTATGTCTTCCGGTATTCCCCGGAACCAACTGCGATTACGATACGGCGAAAGCCTTCCGGAACGCCGGGGCGGAAGTCCGTCCATTCATTTTCAGGAACCTGACTCCCGAAGACGTCCTCACTTCCATCCGTGAACTTTCGGAGCGGATTGCGGAATCCCATATCCTGGCGTTCTGTGGCGGATTCTCTTCGGGAGACGAGCCGGACGGCAGCGGAAAGTTCATCGCGGACGTGATCGGAAACGCCTCCGTCGGTACTGCCATCACGGCCCTTCTGGAGCGGGGCGGTCTTATCCTCGGCATCTGCAACGGTTTCCAGGCCCTGGTCAAGAGCGGCCTGCTCCCGTACGGAAAGCTCGGCTGTGTCACGCCGGATTCCCCGACCCTCTTCCGTAACGACATCAACCGTCACATCTCCCTGATCGCGACGACCGAGGTCGTGTCCGTCCATTCCCCCTGGCTCAGCGGTTTCACCCCCGGACAGCGCCATTCCATCGCCTTCAGCCACGGGGAAGGAAAATTTGTCGTGGGTGAAGAAACGGCCCGCGAACTTTTTGCACGCGGCCAGGTCGCCTTCCGCTATGTCGACAATCCGAACGGATCCTATTATGATATCGAAGGCATCCTGAGCCCTGACGGCCATATCCTCGGAAAGATGGGACACAGCGAACGCTACGAGGAAGACCTTTTCAAGAACATCGCAGGGGAGCGCCGCCAGCCTCTCTTTGAAAATGCAGTCAATTATTTCAAGAAATAATAATTCAATGAAGAAAAACGAACTTATTTTCGAAGGAAACGAGAAGCAGGTATTCTCCACGGAAAACCCCGACCGGGTGATTTTCCGCTACAAGGATATTTCCGTTGCCTACAACAACATCAAACGGGCGCGTTTCATCGGGAAGGGCGTGCTGGACAACGGCATCTCCGCCATCCTTCTGGATTACCTGAACCGGAACGGGGTGAAAACGCACTTCATCGAAAAGACCGGACCGGACGAGCAGCTCTGCCGCAAGATCGAAATCATCCCCCTGGAAGTGATCGTCCGCAACCGCATCGCCGGTTCCCTGGCCGCCCGCCTCGGTGTGCCGGAAGGATTCCGCCAGAGCAATACCATCGTCGATCTCCGCTACAACAACGACGAACTTGAGAACCCGTTGATCAATGAACATCACGCCGTCGCACTTGGACTGATCAGCTATCCGGAGCTGGAGCATATGTTCCGGGAAGCCAGAAAGGCCAACGACCTGCTCCGGGCCCTTTTCCACCGTGCCGGAATCGAACTGGTGGATGTCAAGATTGAATTCGGACGGGCTTCCGACAACGGAGAACTGATCATATCGGACGAAATCAGCCCGGATACCTGCCGGCTGTGGGACGAGGAGACCGGAAGACGTCTCGACAAGGACCGTTTCCGGCTGGACCTCAGCGACGTAGTCGCGTCCTACCGGGAAGTACTGGAACGTTTGGAAAACATAAAAATGGAATCGTAACATGGGCGTACTGGGAGTTTACGGCGTCGAGCGCGCCTCCACTTTATTGTATTACGGCCTTCACAATCTCCAGCACCGGGGTCAGGAAGGCGGCGGTATTGCCACTTTCGACGAGAACGGGAAATCCTACCGCTACCGCGGTCTCGGGCTGTTGAACGAAGTCTTCCCGGACGGTACGATCGATTCCCTGAAAGGAAAGATCGGTATCGGTAGCGTCAAGTACGCCAACGTCTCGAAAGGAGGACTGGACAACGTAGAACCGCTCTTTTTCCATCACCGGACCGGTGATTTCGCCATTGCGGGGGAGGGCAACCTCATCAACGCCCGCCAGCTGGCCGAATACCTTGAGAAACGGGGCATGATCTTCCAGACCGACACGGACTCCGAGGTCCTGGCCCATCTGATCAAGAAGAACTCGGGCGAAGACCGCATCGAGCGGATCATCAAGGCCCTGAACATGATCGAAGGCGGATTCACCTTCCTGATCATGACCCGGAACCGAATTTATGCCTGTCGGGACAAATACGGCATCAAGCCCCTCTGCATCGGCAAACTCGGCGACGGCTATGTCGTCGGCAGCGAATCCTGCGCCTTCGGCATCATGGGGGCGACCTTCATCCGGGACGTGAATCCCGGCGAGGTCATCTGCCTGGATTCCCATGGGATCCGGAGCAACCTCTATTCCCATTTTTCCCGTCACCGGATGTGCGCGATGGAGTACATCTACTTCGCACGTCCCGACAGCGATATCGACGGATGCAACGTCCACGCTTACCGGAAAGAAGCGGGCCGCCGGCTGTATCGGGAATGTCCGGCTGACGCGGATATCGTCGTGGGCGTTCCGGAGTCCAGCCTCAGCGCGGCCATGGGCTACAGCGAAGAGAGCGGGATTCCCTACGAGATGGGCCTTGTCAAGCACAAATATGTCGGCCGAACGTTCATCGAACCGGTCCAGTCCATGCGTGAACTGGGTGTCAAGATGAAACTCTCCCCGGTGGAAAGCATCGTCAAGGGGAAACGGATCGTTCTTGTCGACGATTCCATCGTGAGGGGCACGACCTGCCTGAAGATCGTCCGGCTCCTCCGGGAGGCCGGCGCCAGCGAGGTCCATGTCCGGATCGCCAGCCCGATGATGCGGTTCACATGCCACTACGGAGTCGATACTTCGACCCCGGAAGAACTCCTCTGCTCGCATCGGACGCTGGATGAGGCCTGCGAGGCCATCGGCGCCGACTCCCTCGGTTATCTGAGCCCCGAGTCGACCCGGGATTCCTGCTTCGGCTGCGCGGATCCCTGCCAGGCCTGTTTCACCGGCGAGTATCCGACACTTCTCTATGATGACGACATTATCCAAAACAACTGATATATGGCAAAGACATATGAAAAAGCGGGAGTCAATCTCGAGGCCGGATACGAAGTAGTCCGGAGAATCAAGCAGCACGTCGCGTCGACGGCCCGGAAAGGCTCGATGGGGAACATCGGATCCTTCGGAGGCATGTTCGATCTCTCCGCCCTCGGGATCCGCGAACCGGTCCTTGTTAGCGGAACGGACGGGGTTGGCACGAAGCTCAAGATCGCCTTCGCGATGGACAAGCATGATACCATCGGCATCGATGCCGTCGCGATGTGCGTCAACGACGTTCTCGCACAGGGAGCGGAACCGCTCTTTTTCCTGGATTACGTGGCGCTCGGAAAGAATGTCCCCGCCAAGGTAGAAGCGATCGTCGCAGGCGTCGCGGAAGGTTGCCGTCAGGCCGGCTGCGCCCTTGTAGGCGGCGAAACGGCCGAGATGCCCGGGATGTACGCCGACGGGGAATATGATATCGCCGGATATACGACGGGGGTCGTTGAAAAATCGAAACTCATTGACGGATCGAAGGTTAAGGTCGGAGACGTCCTTGTCGGCGTCGCCTCCACGGGGGTCCATTCGAACGGTTTCAGCCTGGTCCGGAAGATTGTCGCGGACGCCGGGCTGAAATACGCTGATCCCATCCCCGAGTTCGGCGGAAGGACCCTCGGCGAGGTGCTCCTGACCCCGACCCGGATCTATGTGAAGCAGATGCTGTCCGTGATCCGCGCCTGCGATGTCCATGGAATCTGCCACATCACGGGAGGCGGATTCGACGAGAATATCCCCCGCGTTCTCCAGGAAGGACAGGGACTTGAAATCCGGGAAGGGACCTGGGAGATCCTGCCTGTCTTCCGGATGCTCGAGAAGTGGGGGAAGGTTCCACACAGGGAGATGTTCAACATCTTCAACATGGGTATCGGCATGATTGCCGTCCTGGATCCTTCGGAAGCTGAGAAGGCCATCGCGATCCTTGCCGGATGCGGCGAAAAGGCTTCCGTCATCGGTCGGGTGACGTATGTTCCGGGAGTTAATGTGATTATGGAAAACAAATAAATTAATTCTATAGAAATGAGAGCTTTAGTAAGTGTCAGTGACAAGACAGGTCTCGTAGGATTCGTCCAGGGGCTTGTCGATCTTGGTTGGGAAATCATCGCGACCGGCGGAACGCAGAAGCTTCTGGAAAGCCAGGGCGTCCGGACGATTGGAATCAGTGAAGTGACCGGATTCCCGGAAATCTGCGACGGAAGGGTCAAGACCCTCCATCCGAAGGTTCACGGCGGTATCCTGGCCCGCCGGGACGTGCCCGCCCATATGGAAACCCTGAAAGAAAACGGCATCGAGACGATCGACCTGGTCTGCGTGAACCTCTATCCTTTCCGCCAGACCATCGCGAAGGAAGGAGTCACCCTCGAGGACGCCATCGAGAATATCGATATCGGCGGCCCCTCCATGGTCCGCAGCGCCGCCAAGAACTGGAGGGACGTCACGATCGTCTGCAATCCTGCCGATTACGATACCGTCCTTGCTGAAATCCGTGAGAAAGGGAATACGACGCCGGAAACGCGCCTTCAGCTTTCCGCCAAGGCTTATACCCATACGGCCGAGTACGACTGCTGCATCGCGCAGTATATGCGCAAGCAGGCGGGACTGAACGAAAAACTCTTCCTCGAATACGATCTCAAGCAGGGACTCCGCTACGGCGAAAACCCGCATCAGAGCGCCAAGTTCTACGCCGGCCTCGATCCGGTTCCCTTCTCGCTCGCTTTCGCCCGCCAGATCCAGGGAAAGGAACTCTCCTACAACAACATCCAGGACGCCAATGCGGCCCTGAACGTCCTGAGGGACTTCGAGGAGCCGTTCTGCGTCGCCCTCAAGCACATGAATCCTTGCGGCGCAGCTGTCGGTGCAACGATCGAAGAGGCTTGGCAGGCCGCCTATGAGGCCGACAAGGTCAGCATCTACGGCGGCATCGTGGGCGTGAACCGGACCCTGACGGCCGAGGTCGCCCGCGGAATGAAACCGATCTTCCTGGAGATCGTCATCGCCCCGGCCTATACTCCGGAAGCCCTCGAGATCCTTTCGACGAAAAAGAATCTCCGTGTGATGGAGGTCGACATGACCCGGGACAATGCTCCGGTCCGCCAGTATATCAGCGTCAACGGCGGCCTGCTTTCCCAGGAACTGGATACGCAGGTCGAAAAGGTCGTCCCCGAAATGTGCGTCACGAAAGTGAAACCGACCGATGCGGTCCTCGGCGACTTGAATTTCGGATGGAAGATCGTCAAGCATGTCAAGTCCAATGCAATCGCCGTCGTCCGGGACAACCATACGATCGGTATCGGCGCCGGCCAGACCAACCGGGTCGGTTCCGCCGAAATAGCGTTGGAAGAAGCGAAGGCCGCCGGTTTCACCGAGGGGCTCATCCTGGCCTCCGACGGTTTCCTGCCCTTCGACGACACGGTTGCCCTCGCGGCGAGATACGGCGTTACGGCCATCGTGCAGCCGGGCGGAAGCATACGGGACGCCGATGCGATCGCGAAGGCCGATGAACTGGGCATCACCATGCTCTTTACGGGTGTCAGACACTTCAAGCACTGATCGCCATGGAAGGAAAGACTGTCCTTGTCGTCGGCTCAGGGGGACGGGAACACGCCATCGTGGACGCTCTGTCCCGCTCTCCTCAGGTCGGAAAAATCTACTGTGCGCCCGGCAACGCCGGAACGCTCCAGCAGGCTGAAAACGTGCCGCTGAAAGATACGGACGTGGAAGGACTGAAAGCGTTTGCCCTTGAGAAGAAGGTCGACCTGACCGTCGTCGGTCCGGAATCCGCCCTTGCGGCCGGAATCGCGGATGCTTTCCGCGCCGCCGGCCTGAAGATCTTCGGCCACACCCGGCTCGCCACGGCTATCGAGAGTTCCAAGGAATTCGCCAAGGGACTGATGGAAAGGCACGGAATCCCGACGGCTGCCTACCGCGCGTTCTCTTCCTACGAAGAGGCGCTCGCTTATGTTTCCGGCCGTCCTTTCCCGGCTGTCATCAAGTATGACGGACTGGCCGCGGGCAAGGGTGTCGTCATCGCCGCGAACCTGGAAGAAGCCCGCGCCGCCCTTTCGGATATGCTGCTGGACGAGTCTTTCGGAAAGGGAAGAGTCGTCATCGAGGACTTCCTGACAGGTCCCGAATTCTCTTTTCTCTGTTTCGTTGACGGCCCCAGGGTCTATCCGATGCCGCTTTCCCAGGACCACAAGCGCGCCTTTGACGGCGACAAGGGCCCGAATACAGGCGGCATGGGCGCATATACGGGTCTTCCTTTCATTACGGAGGAAGACCGCGCCTTTGCCTATGAGGAGATCATGTGCCGGACCGCCCGGGCGATGTGCGAGGAAGGCCGGCCTCTATCGGGTGTCCTCTACGGCGGATTGATGAAGACCCCGCAGGGAATCAAGGTCATTGAGTTCAACGCCCGGTTCGGCGATCCCGAGACGGAAGTCGTCCTGCCTCTTCTGAAGAGTGACATGTACGACATCTGCGAGGCGGTTGCGACCGGACGCTGGACGGAAGAACCGGTCTGGGCGGACGGCATCACCCTCGGCGTCGTGCTCGCTTCGAAAGGCTATCCCGGTTCCTATAAAAAGGGCTTCCCGATCAACGGGATGCACCGGCTCGGGACCCGGGTCTACCATATGGGGACCGCCCTGGACCCGGAAGGTCAGCTCGTCACCGCCGGCGGACGCGTGATGATGGTCATCGCAGGAGGCGGTACGGTCGCCGAAGCAAGGGAAAAGGTCTACCGGGAGGTGGAAAAGATCGAATGCGAGAATTTGTTTTATCGGAAAGACATCGCGCACTGCGCATTTGAATGAATATGGGTAATATCATTGACGGAAAAGCCCTGAGCGCCCTTGTCAAGGACGAGGTCCGCTCCGAGGTGCAGGAACTGGAGGCCCGTTTCGGCCGCAAACCCTGCCTCTGTGTCATCATCGTGGGGGAGAACCCCGCCAGCCAGGTCTATGTCCGGAACAAGGTCAAGGCGGCGGCGTATACCGGGATGGACTCCCGACTGATCGAACTGCCGGCGGAAATCTCCGAAGAGGAACTTCTCGACAGGATCCGTGAACTGAACGACGATCCGCTCGTGGACGGTATCCTGGTCCAGCTTCCCCTTCCGAAGCATATAAACGAAGAACGGGTCATCGATACGATCTCCCGTGAAAAGGATGTGGACGGATTCCATCCGGCCAATGTCAGCGGTCTCTGGCTCGGAAAGGATTGCATCGTTCCGTGCACTCCGGCCGGGATCATGCGGCTCATCGACAGCGTCGGCGTCGAACTGAAAGGAAAGATGGCCGTCGTGGTGGGACGGAGCAATATCGTCGGGAAACCTGTCGCGAAGCTTCTCCTGGACCGCCACGCCACGGTTGTGATCGCCCATTCCCGCACGGCCGACCTCGGTGCCGTCACGCGGCTCGCAGACGTCCTTGTCGTTGCGGTCGGAAAGGCCGGACTTGTGACGGGGGAGATGGTAAAGCCTGGAGCCGTCGTCATCGACGTCGGCATGAACCGGAATGCGGAAGGAAAGCTATGCGGCGACGTGGACTTCGCTTCCTGTGAGAAGGTCGCATCGTGGATTACGCCGGTTCCCGGCGGAGTCGGCCCGATGACGATCGCAATGTTGATGAAAAACACGATCCACTGCTTCCTGTCCAGGATGCAGGCATAGGTGCGTTATTGCATATTCCTGAAAAGGATGGTCTGGCCGGGCAGCATTTCCTGCAGTCCGGTCAGATCCGTTTTTCCGAAATGGTACGGGATGAGCACTTTCGGACGGATGATGCGGGTTGCGGCGGCGCATTGCTCCACCGTCATCGTATAAGGCTGGTTTACCGGCAGGAAAGCGATGTCGATGTCCTTCAGGTCAGCCATTTCCGGAACATCTTCCGTATCCCCGGCGATATAGATCCTCAGCCCGTCGAGAGTCAGGACATAGCCGTTCCCGTTCCCTTTCGGATGGAATTTTTCCCGTCCTGGAGTCGTGTTGTAGGCCGGCACCGCTTCCAGGAGGATTCCTTTCGGAAGGGTCCATGTCTCGCCGTTGGCGATGACCAGACCGCGTCCGGTTTTTTGCGCACTCGTGCCGTTGAGAATCAGCAGGGTTGTCTCCTTGGAGAGGGTTTTCAGGGCCTCTCCGTCGAGATGGTCCCCGTGCTCGTGGGTGACGAGGATGACGTCGGCTTTCGGGAATTCCGCCGCATAGTCGGTCGGCTTTCCGTATCCGTTGACCGGATCGACCTGGATGGACAGTCCGTCATAGGAGATTTCCAGGGAACCGTGCTTGATGAGGGTGATTCGGACCGGCTTGCCGCCGTCCGTCGTGAAGGTTTCCGTTTCATAGGGGGCCGGGCATTCCGCCTGCAGGAAGCAGGGAACGAGCATCAGAAGCATCAGTGTCAGGGCTTTCATAAGGCATGGGATTTCATACGACTTGTAAATATACGAGATATTCGGAATAATGCCTATCTTTGCGTCAGTAAATCGTAAGCGAACATGAAAGAGCAGATCCTTATCCGTATCACAGGCCGTGACCAGACTGGCCTTACGGCATCCGTGATGCAGATTCTGGCCCGGTACGATGCACAGATTCTCGACATCGGACAGGCCGACATCCACAATTCCCTTTCCCTTGGCATCCTGATCCGGATCGAGGACACCCATTCCGGCCAGGTCATGAAAGAGCTGCTTTTCAAGACGACGGAACTCGGGGTCAACATCGGCTTCGAACCCGTTCCGGACGACGATTACGAACAGTGGGCAGGACGTCAGGGCAAGAACCGGTATATCCTGACGATGATCGGCCGCAGCCTGTCGGCGCTGCAGATCCAGCAGGCGGCGGAAGTCGTCGCCGAGCAGGGCCTGAACATCGATTCGATCAAGCGGCTGACCGGACGGATGAGCATCAAGCATCCCGAGAAGAATGTCCGGGCCTGCATCGAATTCTCCCTGCGTGGAACGCCCCAGGACCGTTCTGCCATGCAGGCTCGCCTGATGTCCCTGTCCTCCGGATCGGGGATGGACTTTTCTCTCCAGAAGGACGATATGTACCGGCGGATGCGCCGGCTGATCTGCTTCGATATGGATTCGACGCTGATCCAGACAGAGTGCATCGACGAGATGGCGGAACGGGCCGGAGTCGGAGAGGAGGTCAGGGCAATCACCGCGAGCGCCATGCGGGGCGAGATTGATTTCAAGGAGAGTTTCACGCGCCGTGTCCGGCTCTTGAAGGGCCTGGATGTCAGCGTCCTGAAAGAAATCGCCGAGAATCTTCCGATTACGGAAGGTACGGACCGGCTGATGTCCGTCTTGAAGACCTGCGGATACAAGATCGCGATCCTCAGCGGCGGATTCACATATTTCGGTGAATATCTCCAGCGCCGTTACGGGATCGATTATGTCTACGCCAACGAGCTGGAAATCGACGAGGGCGGGAAACTGACCGGCAACTATCTCGGAGAGGTCGTGGACGGCCGTCGGAAGGCGGACCTGCTGAAGCTCATCGCCCAGTCGGAGCATGTCAACCTGGCCCAGACCATCGCCGTCGGCGACGGGGCCAACGACCTTCCTATGCTTTCCGAGGCAGGCCTCGGGATCGCATTCCACGCAAAGCCCCGCGTGATCAAACACGCAGGGCAGTCTATCAATACGCTCGGCCTTGACGGAATCCTCTATTTCCTCGGATTCAAGGACAGCCATCTCGGCGAGCAGGGGAAGATGTAGCGGCTTATTTCTGCAGGTTCTTTAGTTTCTTGACCGGGTCGCACGTCAGTCCGATGCCGAGTTTCTTGAATGTCTTCCGGTCCACTTCGCTGAGCATCACGGTGGAATGGACCTGTGCGCCCTCTAGTTTCGGGAGCTGGTCCAGGGCCAGTTTGCAGTTCTCGTCGATCAGGCTCATCATGGAAATGGCCACGAGGACCTCGTCCGTATGGAGACGGGGGTTATGGCCGTGGAGATAGGTGACCTTCGTTTTCTGGATCGGTTCGATCATCGTCTGGGGGATGAGTTTGACATTGTGCGCGATTCCGGCGATGTGTTTCAGGGCATTCAGGAGCAGGGCGGCGCTGGGTCCGAGCAGGGGACTGGTCTCGGCGGTCAGGATCGTTCCGTCCTCCAGTTCGATGGCGGCCGTGGCGTAATGGGATTTCTCGAGCCGCTCCCGCGCTGCGACCGTGGTCTTCCGGTCGGCCGTCGTGATCTTCGCCTTCTTCATCAGCAGGGCGATCTTGTTGACTTCGCTCTCCGTGGCCTTCCCGTCTGCGAAATTGCAGAGGGCCGTGTAGTAGCGGCGGATGATCTCCTGCTTTGACGCTTCCCGGCAGACCTCGTCGTCGCTGATGCAATACCCGGCCATGTTGACCCCCATGTCGGTCGGAGACTTGTAAGGGGTATCCCCGTAGATGTCGTCGAACAGGGTGTTCATCACGGGAAAGATCTCGACATCCCGGTTGTAATTGACCGCGGTCTCGCCGTAGGCTTCGAGATGGAAGGGATCGATCATGTTCACATCCTCGAGGTCGGCCGTCGCAGCTTCGTAGGCAAGGTTGACAGGATGGGTAAGGGGCAGGTTCCAGATCGGGAAAGTCTCGAATTTGGCATATCCCGCCTTGACGCCCCGCTTGTTCTCCTGGTAGAGCTGGCTCAGGCAGACCGCCATCTTGCCGCTGCCGGGGCCCGGGGCGGTCACGACGACAAGGGGCTTCGTGGTCTCGACGTAATCGTTCTTGCCGAAGCCTTCGTCGGAGTCGATCAGGGCGACATTGTGGGGATATCCTTCGATCGTATGGTGGTAATAGACCTTGATGCCCATATTTTCCAGTCGTTTCCGGTAGGCGTCCGCGCTGGCCTGTCCATTGTAATGGGTCACCACGACGCTGTTGACGCTGAGTCCCCGGTCGAGGAATTCGTCCCGCAGGCGAAGGACGTCCACATCGTAGGTGATTCCGAGGTCGCTGCGGACCTTGTTCTTTTCGATGTCCACGGCGCTGATGACGATGATGATTTCGGCGTCGTCCTTGAGTTGCATCAGCATCTTCAGTTTGCTGTCCGGCTCGAATCCCGGGAGGACGCGGCTGGCGTGGAAATCGTCGAAAAGTTTGCCGCCGAATTCCATGTAGAGTTTATCGCCGAAGGTGGCGATGCGCTCTTTGATGTGCTCTGATTGAATCTTGAGATATTTCTCGTTGTCGAACCCGTATTTCATAAGATGATTGTCTTGAATACGGGTTACAAAAATAGTGATTTTGTCGAGAAAAAACAAGGCGCTTCCGTCAAATATTTGGGCGGAAACAATAAATTGTTTACTTTTGTCAGACTAATAACCACATATGGAAGAAGTAAAGGTCATCGAGATCAAGAAGAGCGTTTTTGCCGAGAATGAAAAAGACGCCGACGATCTCAGGACGGAATTGAAAAAGAGGGGAGTCTACCTGCTTAATCTGATGTCATCCCCGGGCAGCGGAAAGACGACGACGCTGATCCGGACGATCAACCTGCTGAAAGACAAGTTGCGCATCGCCGTGATGGAGGCCGATATCGACAGCAATGTCGACGCCGTCAAGATCAGGGAGGCCACCGGCATTCCCTCGATCCAGCTCCATACCGGCGGCATGTGCCACCTCGATGCGGAGATGACCCGCCAGGGACTCTCAAACCTCGACCTGGAGGATGTCGACCTGGTAATCCTCGAGAATGTCGGCAACCTCGTCTGTCCCGCCGAATTCGATACCGGCAGCTGCCGGAACGCGATGATCCTCTCCGTCCCGGAAGGGGATGACAAGCCCTTGAAGTACCCGCTCATGTTCTCTGTCTGCGACGTCGTCGTCGTGAACAAGACCGACGTGATGCCCTACTTCGATTTCGACCTGGACAAGTGCCGGGAGTATGTCCGGATGCGGAATCCGAAAGCCCGGGTCATCCCCATCTGCGCGAAGACCGGGGAAGGCGTCGAGGTATTCGCCGACTGGCTCTTCCGGGAGGTCCGTAATTGGAAAAATCAGTAAATCAGCCACATATGCCTGAAATGTCGAAGAAGTTTGTCCCCAAGCACCTGGGCGACAAGAACCCGAATCCGAAACTGTTGAAATTCGTCCGCCACGTTACGGACCGCATCCCCGGAAAGATCAAGATGACGACCGAAGCCCCCGAATACTGGGGCCTTGCCTGCATCTTCGAGGACGAGATGGACGCCGTAACCCGCGAGGCCTCCCTGGATCTCCTTCTGGACATGCTTCCGGGGAACTTCTTCAAGGTACGCGAGCACCGGCCCTACGCCCTTCTGCACCAGTGGAATGCAGAGAAGCATTATACCCCCGACGACGCCTCGTTCGACGAACTGCTCGACAAGCTGTCCTATTTCGGCATGCTGGAATATGATTACGGGGACAAGTATACCGATGACGGTCCGGTCCCCGGAACGACCTACAACCGCGAGGACCGCGTCTACTGGGTTCCGATGTTCGTCCCCGGATCGGCAGAATATACCAATATGAATACCGAGCTGATGGACCGCCATCCGGAACTGGCCATGTTCTTCGAACGGATGACTTTCCTTCCGCTCGAGAAGGTGACCCCGATGGTACCGATGGGCGGGTCCGGTATCGGCATGCACGTCATTCCCGTAGAAAAGGCGATCTCCATGGAGAACCAGTCCGTCGACATCGAGCACATATCCTATTGGCTCAAGAAGTACGAGGGCCATCTCGGTGTCGGAATCTGCTCCTGCCGGTACGGCCGGAAGAAACTGGACGAGGGCTGCGCGGACGATTACCGCGACTGGTGCATCGGCGTCGGCGACATGGCCGACTACCTGGCCGAGACCGGCCGGGGCCACTATATCACGTACGACGAGTGCATGGCCATCCTCAAGAAGGCGGAAGACAACGGTTTCGTGCACCAGATCACCAATATCGACGGAGAAGGCAAGATCTTCGCAATCTGCAATTGCAACGTAAAGATCTGCAACGCCCTCCGTACGTCCCAGCTCTTCAATACCCCGAACATGTCCCGGAGCGCCTATGTCGCCGAGGTGGAGCCCTCCAACTGCGTCGCCTGCGGCCGCTGCGTGGAGTATTGTCCCGCCGGTGCGGTCAAGCTCGGCCAGAAGCTCTGCACATCCCACGGTCCGGTCACCTATCCGAAGCACGAACTCCCGGACGCGGTCAAGTGGGGACCGCACAAATGGACTGAGGACTACCGTGACAAGAACCGGATCAACTGCTATCCGACCGGAACCTCTCCATGCAAGACCGCCTGCCCGGCCCATATCGCCGTCCAGGGCTACCTGAAGAAAGCGGCGGAAGGGAAATACCGGGAAGCGCTCGAACTGATCAAACGGGAGAATCCGTTCCCGGCGGTATGCGGCCGGATCTGCAACCGGCGCTGCGAAGACGCCTGTACCCGCGGTACGATCGACCAGCCGATCGCCATCGACGCCGTCAAGAAGTTTATCGCGGAACAGGACCTCAATGCGGAAAACCGCTTCGTCCCGGAAATCAATATCGCTTCGAGCGTCCAGGAACGCTGGGAAGAGAAGATCGCAGTCATCGGCGGCGGCCCCGCCGGCCTGAGCTGCGCCTATTATCTGGCGACGATGGGCTATTGCCCGACCGTATTCGAAAAGAACGGGGAACCCGGTGGCATGCTCCGCTACGGCATCCCTTCCTATAAGTTGGAGAAAGACGTCATCAAGGCCGAGATCGACATCATGCGTGAGATCGGAGTCGAGATCCGTACGGGAGTCGAGGTCGGCAAGGATATTACGATCCAGGAACTCCGCGACCTGGGATACAAGGGATTCTATGTAGCCATCGGCTGCCAGGGCGGCCGTCTGCCGGGTATCCCGGGAGAGACCCTGCCCGGAACGACGACGGCCATCGATTTCCTGCACGAGGCCAATACCGGAGGGTTCAGGCTGAGCGGCAAGGTTGTCGTGGTCGGCGGCGGAAATGTCGCGATCGACGCGGCCCGCGTCGCCAAGCGGAGCGGGGCGGAGTCCGTCACGATGCTTTCTCTCGAAACCGAGGACATCATGCCCGCGTCCCTTGAGGAGCGCCGGGAGGCCCGCGAGGACGGAGTCGTCATCAATCCCGGCTGGGGACCGAAGGAAGTCCTCGGAGCGGACAAGGTCACGGGAATCGTTTTCAAGAAATGCGTATCCGTCTTTGACGAAAACCATAAATTCTCCCCGAAATACGATGAGAATGAACTGATTACCCTCGACGCGGATTTCATCGTTTTCGCAATCGGCCAGACGGTCATCCTCAAGGACCTCCTCAAGGATACCAAGGTCGAGTTCTTCCGGGGCGTCTATCCGGTCGCCGACAAACTGACATACCAGACTGCCGAGGAAGACATATTCGTCGGAGGCGACTGCTTCACCGGTCCCAAGTTCGCCATCGATGCGATCGCAGCCGGCAAGGAAGCCGCCGAGTCCCTGCACCGTTATGTCCAGCACGGCCACTTGACGATCGGCCGGAACCGCCGCGACTTCATCGAATTGGACAAATCCGATATCGTCGTCAAGTCCTATGACAATTCCTCCCGCCAGGAGGCCGGCTGCGAGCCCCGCGAAGATCCCTTCCGCGAGTATCATCTCACCCTTACCGAAGAACAGGTCCGCAAGGAAACGGCCCGCTGCCTGGGGTGCGGGGCTTCCGTCGTGGACGAGAACAAGTGCATCGGCTGCGGTGTCTGTACGACCAAGTGCGCCTTCGACGCGATCCATCTGCACCGGGTCCATCCCGAGGCGAGCCACTTCGTCACCTCCGAGGACAAGTTCAGCGGCATCCTCCCGTATATGCTCAAGCGAACCGGCAAGATCCTCTTCAAATCGGGCAAGTAAATCCTTTTTATGCACGAACTGGGAATCGTCTTCTACATCATCCGGGACGTCAAGCAGGCGGCCGCCGACAACCACGTGGACCATGTATCCGCCGTGGTGATGAACATCGGCGAAGTCTCCACCGTCGTCCCGGAGTACCTGACCGATTGCTGGCGGTGGGCGGCCGACAAGGAAGACCTGCTGAGAGGGTGTGAACTGAAGGTCTGCACCATCCCTGCCGTTTCTTTCTGTGATGACTGCCGTAAAGAATATGAAACCGTCCGCTTCGGCAGGAACTGTCCCTTCTGCCAGGGGGAGAATACGTATCTCCTCCGAGGAAATGAAGTGGAGATCAAGGAGATAGAAGTCCCGGAGTGTCCATTGTAATCAATCATGTCAAATATCTGAACCTATGTCTTGTTTTATTGTTCCCCTTGTCCAGGCCATCGGTACGACTGCATACCGGAAAGCCCATACCAAGCCATTCAAAACAACGCTCGGCAGGGAGATCCCCTCTCTGGAGAAGATGCTCTGGGGCGGTACGGTCATGCTGATCGTGGACCATATCATCAACGGCGAACTGACCTGGAGGTTTCCTTTCTTCACCGCGCTGGGCGAGACGGGAGGATTCTCGGCCATGCTTCATGAAATGCTTACGGTAGGACTTCCTATCTCATTGGTACTGACTGCTGTATGGGCGGTTTATGCCTATGTCAGGCGCCATCGTGAACTGTCAACGTCTACTATTTAATAACCAAAATCAATCTGTATGTTTTTCCATGTTTACGGGGCGAATGCCCTTGCCCAATGGGGCATGCTGATCGTAGTCCTTCTCGGACTGATCCTGCTCAATGAGTTCGCACGCCGGACCAAGACCGGAGGCGCCATCATGTTCTTTGCCGTTCCGGCTATCCTGACGGCTTATTTCGTCGCCGTCGCGATCGGTGCGGCGACCGGAGCCGAATGGGCGCTGAAGAACCAGACCTATCTCTACATGAACGGCTGGTTCCATTACGCGAAGCTGTACGCGGCCCTGACCGGATGTATCGGTTTCATGATGATCAAGTACAAGTGGGGCATCGGTGCCAAGCACTGGTTCAAACCCTTCCCCTTCATCATCGTCGCGATCAACATCCTCATTGCGGTCGCTTCCGATTTCGAGAGCGCCATCAAGGGATGGAACCAGTGGTGGCTTTCCAGCGAGGGCGTGTGGCTCTACGGCGGTTGGCACAATGTCATGAACGGAGTCGCGGGTATCCTCAACATCTTCTGTATGACCGCCTGGTGGTCCGTATGGGCGTCCAAGGACAAGAAAGATATGATCTGGCCGGATATGACCTGGGTCTATATCGTCATTTATGACATCTGGAACTTCGCCTATACTTACAACTGCCTCCCGACCCATTCCTGGTACTGCGGTATCGCCCTGCTTCTCGCTCCGACGATCGCGGCTATCTTCTGGAACCGCGGCGGCTGGATCATGAACCGTGCGAACACCCTCGCGATCTGGTGCATGTTCGCCCAGGTATTCCCGCTCTTCCAGGAAGTCTTCAAGGACGGTTTCCACAAGTTCAGCTGGGTCGTCGTCCCGACGCAGTATCCCCAGGGAATCGAGACCATCGAGGCTCTCGGCCGTATTTCCGAGCAGGGTGGCGACCTGACCACCATCGCGGCGAACCCGACGGCCATGACGGTGATCAGCGCCCTCGCCCTCATCACGAACGCGATTGCGCTCTGCTACATCATCTACGTCTCGAAGAAGCGTCACATCAATCCGTACAAGCAGGATGTCTTCGTCGACCAGAAGTACTACAAGGACGCCATGGCCCGTGCCGATCTTTCCTAACGGCCGCGCCATTCCAAACGAGCTCCGGAGCGATCCGGAGCTTTTTCTTTTCCAGGAGCCGGTCAGTACTCGAAGATAATGCTGCCGCCTGTTCGGAAGATTTCGTGGGAGAGGATGAAATCCGGGATTTCAGCGCCGTTGACAAGAAGACGCACGGGAGCGTCTCCATCCCGGTACGAGCGCTTCCCGCGGGTCTTGATCGTCACGGTATGGCCGCCGGTCCTGATCTTGATGCGGTCAAAGAGAGGGGAGAAGGCAGCATAGTTTTCCGTCCCGGCGACGACGGGATAGAACCCCATCTGCGCGAACATGTACCATGCGCTCATGGCACCGTCATCCTCGTCCATCTCGGGTGCATATCCGTCCGGTGCGTTCCGGAATGCCCTTCCGACGAAGGGTTCGGGATATTCCGCATTCCCGCCATAGACATGGACCATGTCATCCCGGGTCAGTAGCTGCGATACGATGCGCCCCGTCAGGTCCGGCCGGCCCAGGAGATTGAACAGGAAGGGCGTGTGCATGTCCGGTTCGTTCCCCTGATTGAAATTGTGGTCCTCGAAGAAGGTCTCGAGCTCCGCGCAGAGCTTCTCCCTTCCGCACCACTCGATCATTTTGTCCAGGAACTGCGGGGAGGCCCAGCGGTACTGCCAGAGCGTTCCCTGGTACATTCCGTTGTCCTTCATCTGCTTGAAAAGGGGAGTGACCTTCATGAAAAACTCCGGCCATACCTCGCTGAACATCAGCTCCGCTTCCTCCATGTAGGCTCGCGAGAGGGAATCCTTTCCGAGGATGGACGCAATCCGTCCCATCGCCCAGAGGTCGGTGCTGGTCTCCATCAGGTTGTCGAGGGATCGGCGGGGAAGGTCTTCCGAGGCCTCCTTGACCATTCCGTCCCAGGCCCTCCCGAAATCAAAATCCCGAATTCCTTTGTTCCAGGCATCCAGAAGGGCGATTCCCGTGTGCTCGGTCCGGACGGTGGGAGCGCTTTCGGAGAGGGTCGCCCAGTTATTCTTTCCGGTGGCATACAGGTCCGCCAGGGACTCGCAGATATCCCGGCTGACTTCGGGCTCCAGCAGGAAGAGCATCGGGAATTTCGTCCGATAGGTATCCCACATCGACCAGCCGTTGTAATGCCGCCTGCCCGGTTCCGTCCGGTAGATCTTTCCGTCCGTTGCAAGATACCGTCCATCGGGGCTCGTGACATCCATCGGACTGAGGAAGATCCGGTACAGGGATGTATAGAAAAGGATTCTCTGCTCCTTGTCCCCGCCCCGGACACGGATCTTGTCCAGTTTCTCCCGCCACGTTTTCCGGGCCTCCCGTACGAGGGTGCGGAACCGTTTCGTGGCGATCTGCTCGAGGGAGGCGTCCGCGCAGTCGGGACTGACGGAAGACAGGGCGATACGGATCTCCGTAGACGGGGCGTCGAAAGAGAGGATCGCCTTCCCTTTTCCTGCTTCCTTGAGATGGAAGGGTTTGGAGGAACGGAGGGTGTAGAAATACTTGTAAACGCCTCTCCCGCAGACGGTTCCGCAGGTTATCCAGCCCCGGACCGTATGCCCGTCCGCGACCTTGAAATCCCCGTCCAGGGAGCGGCGCACGAAGGCGGATCGGAAATCGACCAGGAGATTCCGGTCGTCTTTGGCGAAGGTAAAGGCCTCGACTGCCACGTCTTTCGTCGCCGTGAAACGTCCGGAAGCACCGTTGCTGAATGCCGTCCCGTAATAGCCCGGAAACGCTTTTTCCGATTCTTTTACGATGGATAGGGGCTTTCCGGCGGAAGACGGGAGGATGCTGAGGTTGCCGCCTCCTCCGCCACAGCCGACTCCGGACATGCGGTTGACCGAGACGCCAGAAATCTCAGGGATGGCGAAATCGTAGCCTCCGTGCTGCCTGGGGTTGCTGTCCGGGCAGACGGAAATCATTCCGAACGGCACGGCGGCCCCGGGAGCCATCTGCCCGTGGTCTCCCTGCGTCCCGAGGAAGAGATTGACATATTTCTCATTTCGGGCGGAAGCGGGACAGCATAAGAGAATCAGGGATAATATCAGCCCCAAGGCCGGACAGGTGAGGTGAATGAATCGTTTCATATACGCAAAGATAGTCTTTTCCGGGAGAATTCAATCCGCCGGTTTTGCATTCAGGAGAGAAATCAGTAATTTTGTAAAATATTAATTACTTGATCGTTCATGCTCTCGCCCCACGCTTTCCAGCTGTTCCTGGCCGTTATGGCCGCCATCGCTGTCGTCGTTTTCATCGCACTTTTTTTCGTTGATGCGGGGTACGGCAAGTTCTACCAGCCCAAATGGGGCCCCAGCGTGGACAACCGTATCGGCTGGGTCCTGATGGAAGCGCCGGTCTTCTTCGCGATGCTCGCATTGTGGTGGTTTTCGGACCGATGGACGGATCCGGTCCGGATCGCCTTCCTCCTTTTGTTCGAGCTGCATTATTTCCACCGTTCTTTCATCTTTCCCTGCCTCATCCGCGGTCGCAGCAAGATGCCCTTCAGCATCATCCTGATGGGAGCCGTTTTCAATACCCTGAACGCCCTGATGCAGGGAGGATGGATCTTTTATCTCTCTCCGTCGGATTACTATCCGGAGGGCTGGCTGACCGGTGCTCCGTTCCTGATCGGGACGGCGATCTTCCTGTACGGGATGTCCGTCAACATCGGATCCGATACGATTATCCGGAATCTCCGGAAACCCGGCGACACCGCCCATTACCTGCCTCGTGAAGGGATGTTCCGGTATGTCACGAGCGCCAATTATTTCGGGGAGTTCGTCGAATGGGTCGGCTTCGCAATCCTGACCTGGTCCCTTTCCGGAGCCGTTTTCGCCCTGTGGACATTCGCCAACCTGGCGCCGCGCTCTGCCCGGATCCACAAAATGTACGAACGGGAGTTCCCGGACGAGATGAACGAGCGCAAGACCAAACGTATGATTCCATTTATCTTCTGATATGCCCCCTGTAGAATCTCCGATATTCACTCCGGTCCGGATCGGCCCGGTGACCCTGCGCAACCGGGTCATCCGTTCTGCGGCCTTTGAAAACATGGCCTACGGGAACAAGCCCTCGCAGGACCTGATGGACTATCACGTCGCCGTCTCCCGGGGAGGCGTCGGAATGACGACCCTTGCCTATGCCTCCGTTTCCCGCAGCGGCCTTTCCTTCGACGGGCAGCTCTGGATGCGGGAAGAAATCGTCCCCGCCCTGAAAGAGATTACGGACGCCATCCACGCCGAAGGGGCGAAAGCCTCCATCCAGCTCGGCCATTGCGGGAATATGACCCATCGCTCCACCTGCGGCGGGACCCCCGTGGGCGCATCCGCCGGTTTCAATCTCTATTCTCCGACCTTCGTCCGGAAACTCCGGGAGGAGGAGATCGAAACCCTTGTCGACGATTTCGGCCGGGCGGTGGAACTCGCCCGCGAGGCAGGTTTCGACTGTGTAGAGGTCCATGCCGGGCACGGATATCTGATCAGCCAGTTCCTCTCGCCCTATACCAACCGCAGGAAGGACCGTTTCGGCGGATCTCTGGAGAACCGGATGCGGTTCATGCGGATGGTGATCCGGAGGGTCATGGAAAAGGCCGGGGATGATCTGGGCGTACTCGTAAAGATGAACATGCACGACGGTTTCCGGGGTGGAATGCAGCGCGAGGAGTGCCTGGAAGTCGCCCGTGAACTGGAACGACTCGGAGTCCACGCCATCGTCCTTTCGGCCGGTTTTGTCAGCAAGGCTCCGATGGAAGTGATGCGCGGGGCGATGCCCATCCGGACCCTGGCCCATTATATGGAGATGCGCAAGTTCTGGTGGCTCAAGGCGATGCTCCGTCTCTGCGGGCGGATGATCATTCCGACCGTCCCGTACAAGGACGCCTATTTCCTGGAAGATGCGAAAGAGTTCCGTGCCGCCGTCCGTCTGCCCCTGGTTTATGTCGGGGGAATGGTCTCCCGTTCTTCGATCGAAGAGGTCCTCGGAGCCGGTTTCAACGCCGTCCAGATGGCCCGGGCGCTGATCCGCGACACGGATTTCGTGAACAAGTTGCGGAGCGGGGAAGTGGAGCGGAGCGAGTGCCGCCATTCCAACTACTGCATCGGAAGGATGTACACGCTCGAGATGAAATGCAACCGCTGCGCCGGGGAATTGCCGTGCGCCTTGCGGAAGGAAATCGATAAAGCGGAGGAAAGATGGTCGCGCTGATTACGGGGGGAAGCTCCGGAATGGGTCTGGAGTTCGCTCGGGAACTCGGGAAGCGGGGTTATGACCTCCTGCTCGTGAGTAACCGGGAAGACGAACTGGCCTCGGCCGCAGCGGAACTTCAGGAGTCGTCCGGGACTGCCGTCCGGACCCGTTTCCAGGATCTCGCATCCGAACGGGCGGCGGACGAACTGGTCTCCTGGTGCGATGCGGAAGGGATCGTTCCCGACGTACTCGTCAACGATGCGGGTATGTTCTTTTTCAAGGAATTGCTGCCCGGCGACCTGGACCGGGTCCAGGCGATGCTCCATCTTCATGTCACGACGGTCACCCGCCTTTGCATCCTATTCGGAGGCCGGATGAAAGAGCGGGGGAGCGGCCATATCCTCAATGTCTCTTCCATGGCCGCCCGGATTCCCGCACCCGGGATCACGGTTTATTCGGCTACGAAGGCCTATCTCCGCAGTTTCGGGCGCTCCTATTCCTATGAACTCGAACCTTACGGCGTCCATCTGACGACCGTCTGTCCCGCTGCGATCGCGACCCCGCTATACCGGCTCGACCCGAAATGGATGCGGATCGGCGTCCGTGTCGGACTGATCAAGACGCCTCATTGGCTCGTCCGCCGTGCCTTGCATGCGATGTTCCGGGGGCGTAGGGTAGTGAGCCCCGCTTTCATGAATGTCTGGCTTCCGGCCCTGATCGCCGCCTTGCCGTCACCCCTTGTCGCGAATTTATGGAAAAGATTCAAATAACCCTCCTGCTTCTGCTCTGGAGCCTGTTCCCGCTTTCCGCCCAACGCATCGAGGCCCTTCCTTATGGGGATTTCGAGAAATGGACGGGACGGCAGGTCAAGGAATCGGCGATTCTCGGTGGAGAGGTCAGGACGCTCTATACCCTGGGACCCTACGGTGCGACTCCCTGGGCTTCATCCAATGTCTGGGCGAAAGTCTCCGGCGTTACGAAGACCAGCCTTTCCGTGGAGCCCGCCGACGGACCGGACGGCCGCTGCGCGAAACTCTCGACCGTTTTCGCATCCTGCAAAGTTGCGGGACTGGTCGAAATCCAGGTGCTGGCTACGGGTTCCCTTTTCTGGGGAAAACTCTTCGAACCCATCACGGGAGTCCGGAATCCCTATGCCAATATGGACTGGGGAATCCCTTTCACATCCCGCCCCGACGCCCTGCTGATAGATTACAAGGCCTTCCTTCCCGCGACCGGCAAACTGATGAAGGGAACGACCTTCCGGAAAACCGAATTCCCGGGCGAGGACCCGTGCCAGGTCCTCCTGATCCTGCAGCGCAGATGGGAAGACGCCGACGGGAAGATCCACGCCCAGCGTGTAGGAACCGCCGTTTTCCGGATACCGGAGAGTACGGACGGATGGGTCCGCAACCGCCGTATTCCCGTCCTGTACGGTGATGCCAGGACGCAACCGGGCTACCGGTCTTATATGGGACTTATCGGAGGAGAGAGAACCCTCTACGCCGTCAACAGCCGCGGAAAGCGCGTGCCGGTGCTGGAAGAGGGATGGGCGGATGCCGATACGCACTGTACCCATGCCGTCCTGCACATCTCCTCCGGCTGCCAGGGCGGTTTTACGGGCGCTCCGGGGAATACGCTATGGATTGATAATCTGAGGATGGAATATGCCCGGTAGGACCATCATAACCGGTGCTTCCGGGTCCATCGGCGCCGCAGTAACCCGTGCCCTGGCGGAGCGGGGAGAGGCGGTTGTCATGGCCTGCCGGAATCCGGAGAAGGCCCGATCCGTTCGGGAAAGAATCCTGGCTGAGTTTCCCGCCGCGGACCTGGAAATCCGCCCGCTCGACCTTTCGTCCCTGGATTCGGTCCGCTCCTTTGCGGCCTCTTTCGACGGAGAACGGATCTCCTCCCTTTTCAACAATGCGGGAGCGATCAACCGGGGTTATGCCCTGACCGGGGACGGACTGGAAAAGACCTTCGCAGTCAATTACTTCTCACCGGTTCTCCTGACGCTTCTCCTGCTTTCCCGGATGGACCCTGACGCCCGGATCGTCAATATGGTCTCGCTGACCTGCCGCTTCGTTTCGCTGACCGGAAGCGCCCTCAGGCCCGCTCCTGAAGAGTTCTCCCAACTCGGAACCTACGCCCGTTCCAAACTGGCCCTCCTGCATTTCTTCCTCGAACTGGCGAGGCGCCGTCCGGACCTCCGGATCAACGTGGCCGATCCCGGGATTGTCAATTCGAACATGATCTCGATGGGCCGCTGGTTCGATCCGCTCGCCGACCTTCTTTTCAGACCTTTCTGCAAATCGCCTGAAATGGGGGCCGTTCCTGCCCTGGCGGCCTTGTCCTCCGCCGGCAGGAACAGGTATTTCGTAGGGAAACGGTGCCTGGAGATGCCCCGCAGGTATGTCGATCCCGAAAAAGGCCGCCAACTCTTCGAAGAAACCCTCAGGATCCTGCAGCAGCCTTTCTGATCTCGTCCAGCAGATCGTCGATTTCGCCCGTGACGGCGTCGAACAACTTGTACATAAGTTCCGGCTCCTGCATTTCCGGGATGTAGACGATGACCTTCTTCCCGGCGCCGGCCATCCATCCGGCTTCCGTGTGCGCGCTGCGGCCGCAGGGTAGTACCAGCACGCAGGTATCCGCCCATTCCAGAGCCTCCAGATCGGCTCTGAACTGACGTTCGGCCTTCGGATGATGCAGACCTTCGGCATATTGCGAGAAGCTCCATTCCGGGGCGTTTTCGTCGATGTCCGTCCAATGGAAACCGGCCCCGCCGTGCGGAGGGTTGCGGAAATCGTAGACTTCGTGGCCATCCTCCCTCAGACGGGCCACTACTTCGGGAAAGTATTTGTTCCTCCAACTGGAGGCGACGTAGATTCGTGCCATGAACTTATCGGATTTCCTTCCCGAAAGGGAAGATGGAGTTGATCGCCATCCTGAAATGCTGGATTCCCCAGGGGATGCCGATGATGGTAATGCAGAAAATCAGGCCGCAGCCCAGATGGATCAAAGCGATCTCCCACCAGCCGAGGAGGATCCAGATGAGGTTCATGACGATGCTGAGACATCCGGGTTCGTCCGGACGGTTGACCAGCTCGTGCCCGAAGGGCCATAAGGCATAGGATCCCAGTTTGAACAACTGGATCCCGAAAGGGATTCCGATGATCGTGATGCACATCAGGAGTCCGACCAGAAAGTAGATTACGGCGACCAGAAGACCGCCGAGAACCAACCAGAGGAGATTGCCTAACAGTTTCATAATGACGATAATATATCTATCCCAATAATTTCAGGAGGATTTTGTCCGGCACCTCCCCGCAGACTTCCCGGACCGTGTCTTTCAGGAATGCGAGGGACTGGTCCGGTGTCAGGGAGGATTTCATCGACCTGGGCTTGTATCCCGGGAATGGAAAATCAAGGTCTTCAAACAAGGTTTCCGGGGCGCAGAAAGAGCTCCGCTGCCAGCCTGAGTATTGCAGGTCGGCCCCCCGGTAAACGCGGATGATGTCTCCGGTGATGACGCGGGTCTGCATCTGGAGCTTGGTCAGAAGGGCATCCGCCGCGGATTTTTTCACATGGAGCAGTTCCCGGACTTCCTTGACGGAGACGGAACCGTGCCCGGCCATATAATCCAGAATCAGTTGTTGGGAAGGCGTAGGAGCATATTTCGGGAGGGAGCGCCTCCAGTTCGCGAGTTCCCGATAGACGTCCAGGGTAGCGAAGGCGGCCTTCCCGCCCCACAGGTATTTTCCATAGACGATGTCTCCGCTCTGGACGCAGTCGATCTTCCAGTCCCAGGGCCCCAGACTCTCCTCGGTGAACCAAAGGTCCAGGGGAGTGTGCTCTTCGATGGAATAACCGGGGATCGGATTCGAGAAAAAGGGGACGAGCTTGTACCGGAGGATCAGCGACTGCATCTCCTCCTTGTTCCCGACGCGAGGGCCGGAAATACTATCCTGACTGCGTATGATAGGCATCGCTTCCTAACCGAGAAGTTCCTTGACGATCGTAGAGATGGTGCGTCCGTCGGAGAGCCCGGCCAGGGTTTTGTTCGCGGCGCCCATCACCTTGCCCATATCCCGGATCGAGGAGGCACCCACTTGTTCGATGATTTCCTTCACTTTTTCCCGGACTTCTTCAACGGAGAGTTGCTTCGGAAGATATTGCTCCATGACGGCCGCTTCCGCCAGTTCGTTTTCCGCGAGTTCGGGACGGCCGGCGGCGGTGAACTGTTCGGCGGCTTCCTTCCGCTGCTTGACGAGTTTCTGGATCATCTTGAGGATATCTCCGTCCGTTACTTCCCGGGACCCTCCCTCTCCGGTCTTGAAAAGGAGGATTTCGCCCTTGATGGCGCGGGTCGCGTTCATGGCCACCGTATTCCTGGCCTTCATGGCCTCTTTGATGGCTTCCTGGATTTGCTGTTCGAGTGTCATATTCGTAACTGTTATCGTTTCCGAAAAACAAAAATACAAATTATAACGGAAAATCGCTATCTTCGTCTACTGAGATTGATGACTGATGTTCAGGGAAATGGCCATAGGTGGAAAACAGTGCCGGCTTTTCGGAGCCGGGAAGCCTTCTTATCTCCTGATTCAGCCTTCGGCTCGGCACGAAAGCGCCAGCCTGGAAGATGAAGTCCGGAAAACCGCGGCTCTCTCTCCGGTCCCTTTCGCCCTGCTGACCATCTGTCTGGACGACTGGATCATCGATCTCATGCCCTGGCCGGACCGGAACATCTCACGGGAGGCCGAGGCCGGAAAACATGCGGCAGATACCCTTCAATATATCCTATCGTCCGCCGTCCCCGAACTCCTCGGACGCTTCGGATCCTTGCCGCTTATCCTCGGAGGGTATTCCCTGGGCGGTCTTTTCGCCCTTTGGGCATCGTCCCGGACGGATTGCTTCAAGGCGGTGGCGGCCGCTTCCCCTTCGGTATGGATCCGGGACTGGCTGCCTTTCGCGAAGAAGAATGTCACGCGGGCGGAATATGTTTACCTGAGTCTCGGCGACCGGGAGGAACATGTGCGGAACCAGGCGATCGCCCGGGTAGGGGACTCTCTCCGTGCCCATTATGAACTGCTCCGGGAGCAGTTGGGGCCTGACCGGTGTACACTGGTCATGGAAGAGGGGAATCACTTCTCGGACAATGACGGACGGCTGGCGCGGGCTTACTCCCGGTGCATGGCCGCTTTGGAATCCATTTCCCGGAATCCCGCATAGCGTCGTTTCTCAAACTCCAGCTTTTCTTCGTTCAGGGATGCCCCGGGGAAAGGAGTCACCGAAATCTCTTTGCCGAAGGGGGACCAGTTCCCGACGACTTCCCCGTCCTGGAGGATGACGGGCCAGAAATTCCCGGTCTGATTGTGTGCGCGGTGGCTGTGGTCCGGGTGGAGGCTGACGTGCCGGCTCTTGTACCCGATCAGATATTCGTCGTAGGCAGGCAGCAGATGGACGGATCCGCTTCGGAATCCCCGGGTACGGCAATCCCGGTGGAGATAGAAAACAAGCCCCTTCCAGCGTTTTTCCGTCAATTCGCTCCCGAGGGATAAGATCGCCTGACGGCAATCGCCGATATTGAGTCCGGACCACCATACGAAGTCTTCCAGGGTGGCCGGTCCGTGGCTTCGGAAATACTTGAGTGCCAGCATTCCGAGTGCTTCCTCCCGGGGAAGGTGCAGGACCCCGGGGAGTTTATCGGCGACCAGGGCGTAGCTATGTTTCTGCGGGAAAAGATCGCCGCTGCAAAGCAAGCCCGAATATTCGGCGAGGCGGATATGGTAGGATAGTCGGTGATCTTCCATCGCCATTCCCTTCTCTTCGAGCAGTGCCGTGAAATCGCTTTTGACGGCAATCCGGTGGGTGGAGAGGTAATCGGAGAAGAGCCGATGGACCGCATCCTGTTCCGCCGCCGGGATACTGATTCCATTCGCCTTCATCCAGCCGTGAAGACCCCGCATCGCTGGAACACGGCACAGGTCGAGGATCCACCCCAGATCCTCTCCTGCGACCATTTGCCAGGTCGTGCGGAGAAGGTGGGTCCGGACGATCCGGCCCGCATTGTAATCTTCCTCAAAGGCTTTCGCAGAGGGCTTTTTCGTCCGCATAGCGACGGCCCAGCGCATCCCTCTGAACTCCTGGGCCTGCATGGCCCCCATCCAGGATACCACCTCATGAGGAGCGTTGAACCGGGGACAGATGAGATGCTGGCTCAGCAGGCGGAGGGATATGGGGTTCATACGGACTTGTTTTTGCAAAGATAGCCCCTTGTCTCCATTTGTGCAAGCCCGGATCGGAAGGTATAATTTTTGAAGAAACATCCCCTATAAAATGCTTGATATGAACCCGCTTGTCGAAGAAATGCTCCGTCATTCAGACCCAGCCCAGGTGCCGGGTCTTTCCCGTTTTTTCAAGACCGGTCCGGGACAGTACGGAGAAGGGGACCAGTTCCTCGGTATCAAGGTTCCGGTTACGAGGACCGTCGTGAAACGTTTGTGGCGGGAGATCGGCTTCCCGGAACTGGGGGAATGCCTTGCGAGCGGGTATCACGAGATCCGGCTGGCCGGGCTGCTGGCCCTCGTGGAGATCTTCGCCCATGCAAAGAAGGACCCGTCCCTCAGGCGGCAGTGCGTCGATTTCTACCTGTCCCATACGGACCGGATCAACAACTGGGACCTTGTCGACCTGTCCTGCTATCCGCTTCTGGGAGAGTGGCTCCTGGACAAAGACAGGACGATCCTTTATGACCTCGCCCGGAAGGGTAAAACCATCTGGGAGCAGCGGATCGGCATGGTCAGCACAATGGCGTTCGTCCGGAAAGGCCAGCTGGAGGATACCTTCGCGATTGCGGACATCCTGATCGGCCATCCCCATGACCTGATCCACAAGGCGACAGGATGGCTTCTGAGAGAAGCCGGGAAGCGGGACAAGGACGCCCTGGTTTCCTTCCTGGAGCCGAGGTATTTCCGGATGCCCCGCACGATGCTTCGTTATGCCATCGAGAAATTCACGGAAAATGAACGGAGAAAATATCTGACCTTATCGATTAATTAGCTATCTTCGCCTTCAAATATCTTAACAATATGAAAAAAGTCTTATTTGCCCTTTCACTTACACTGATTACCGCCATCTCGTTCGCGCAGAACTTCCCGGCGGGAATGCGGAATGAAATCACTTCCATCGAACAGGACGACGAGCAATACACTCTGTTTTCCTATAAAGACGAGGACGGAACATTCGGATATTATCTAGGTCTCGGACATGTCATCCCCCTTCTGGAGATTGCCAAGGACGATGTCGCTTTCGCTTCCCTGAGTCACCAGGACGAAACCTGTATCTTCCTGGGATCTACCGTTGAAGAGGTGTACGCCTCGCTGGATGGCTTCCTCGAATTGCTGGAGAATGCACCGGGAACGACGAAGGAATTCCCTTGCCGGCTTTCTTCCGGAGCAGAAAGACTGGGCGGATCCGGAACGGCAGCCTGCATGGTCGTCAAGCGTTTCCTTCAAGGCAAACGTCTCAGCTTCCTGTTCAAGAGCGGAAACCGCACTGCGCAGGCCGACCTGACCAAGTCGGGGATCAAGTCGTTGCGCTGGAGTATGGATATCGAGCAGAAACTGCGTCCGCAGAAGTAAGAAGTCGTCCGGTTGGGGATTCCGTCATGAAACGTCTTGCCGCCTTTTTCATCGCCGTCGCTTTCTTGATGGGAGCGGATTCCCCGTTGGCCACAGCCACCGTCCCGGATTCCCTACCGCCGTCCGGTAATCTTCCGGGGCGGACCGGGAAAGCCTCACTGGACCCCGAGCATTTCCCTTCCAGGATCCATGCCTTCGTCTGGCGGAACTGGGGACTGGTCCCGGCGGAACGGTTAGCCCTTGTCCTGCAGACATCGGTCCGGAACGTTCGGCGGACGGCTGCGGACATGGGACTGAAACGCAGACCGGAAACCGATCCGGTATGGCTCACGTCCAAAGGATATATCACGGTCCTCCGCCGGAACTGGCATCTTCTTCCATACGGTCAAATCCTTCAGTTGCTGGATCTTACCCAGGAAGAACTGGAGTGGCGTCTCTATGAAGACGATTTCCTTTTCGTGAAGCTGGGGCGCATCAAACCTGAATGCGAACCTCTGTCCTGGGAAAAACCATCGCGCCGGATGAGAAGGGATTGCCGTGCCATTGCGTCCGTTGCAAAGTCTCACCGTGCCCGGAAGCTCGTCCCCCGTTTTGATTTTTTCAGGGACCTTCCGTCTTTCCCGGCTTCAGGGAACGGACTGGCGGACGTCTCCGGACCGCTCAGGATCGCTTTCTCCTACTGTGCAGAATACGGTGATCCGCTTATGGATCCGGATCAGGGATCCTATTCGGAGGAACTCCTCCGACAACTGGCTTCCCAGGGCATCAACGCCATCTGGGTCCATTCCGTACTGCGTATGATGGTCGCTCCGGAAGGCATCTTCCCGGGCGACGGAAACTGGCAGGAACGTCGCCGGAACCTGCAGATCCTGGTCGACCGGGCGGCGAAATACGGCATCCGCGTCATGCTTTATGTCAATGAGCCCAGGGCCCTGCCCGAAAGATGGTTCGATACCGATGAAAGGGAACGCCTTGCCGGTGTAGGCGAGCACGGTCTCCGTGCCCTGTGCACCTCGGATCCATCCGTCCTGAAATGGCTGACCCGATCCTTTGAGAGCCTGTTTTCTTCCGTCAAGGGTCTCGGCGGCGTATTCATCATTTCCATGTCCGAAAACCTGACGAACTGTGCCTCGCACAATCATCCGGAGCAATGCCCCCGGTGCGCCGTCAGGCCTGTCCATGAAATCCTGGCGGATGTAAACAACGCCATTGCGGAAGGTGTCTGTTCCGGCAATCCGGATGCGAGGGTCCTTGTCTGGGACTGGAAATGGAAGGAAGCCTATGCGGAGGAAACCATCCGGCGCCTGGACAAGCGCTGCACCCTGATGTCGGTCAGTGAATGGGACCTTCCCATCGAAAGGGGAGGAATCGCATCGACGGTGTCGGAGTATTCGATATCTTCTGTCGGGCCCGGCCCTAAAGCCGTCAGGAACTGGGAAATCGCCCGGGAAGCGGGACTTGGAACGGCTGCCAAGGTCATGGTCAATGCCACCTGGGAACTTGGCTCGTTTCCGGTCATTCCTGCTGTGGATCTTGTTGCCGCGCACGCCCGGAACCTGGCCGAAAGGGGAGTGGAAGACGCGATGATGACCTGGAGCCTGGGCGGTTATCCGTCCGTCAATTTCGCAGTCTTCCAGAAGATCCTTTCTTCCGGTCATGCCGAAGTCGGCGTCGATACGGTCCTTGAACGATTGGCAAAGGAGTATTACGGTGAACGGTCCGGTCCTGCTGTCAGGAAAGCGTGGAAGGTATTCTCCGAAGGGTTCAAGGAGTATCCGTATCATATCGGTACCCTTTATAACGGCCCCCAGCATATGGGTCCGGCCAACCTGTTCCGCCTGAACCCAACGGGTTGGAGTGCTACGATGGTCGGTTTTCCATACGATGATCTGAATAAATGGAGAAGTATCTATCCCGCAGAAGTTTACATCGCACAGAACCGCAAGGTGGCCGACGCTTTTGAAGAAGGGGCAAACCTGTTGGACGAAGCTTTGGCGGGTGAAACCGATCCGGTTGTCAGGCAGCTGCTGAGAACGGATGCGGGGCGGGCACACGGGATCAAGTGCCACTTCCGCTCCATTGTCAATCAGGCCGAATTCATTCTCAAAAGGGATGCCGAGGATAAGGAGGGGATGATAGAAGTCGTTGAAAATGAGGTGAATAACATTAACGAGTTCATCCCTTTATGCGATGCAGACCCGACCTTCGGCTACGAATCGTCGAACCACTATTATTATGTAAGAAACGATTTGCTGGAGAAACTCGTCAACCTGGAGTGGATTCTCCATCGGCTCGGCCCCGATGCCGGGAAGTAGACGAATATCGGATCCTCCGGTATAAAGTGAGGGAAAAATCCGTATATTTGTCACTAATTAAAAACGAACGTTAGATGATGCTTGGGAAAAAACTGTTGCTCGGCGACGAAGCAATCGCCCTGGGAGCATTGCATGCCGGTCTCTCCGGCGTGTACGCATATCCCGGAACTCCTTCCACTGAAATCACCGAATTTATCCAAAATGATCCTGTAGCACGGGAAAGCGGCGTGCGCAGCCGCTGGTGTACGAATGAAAAGACGGCTATGGAGGCCGCGCTCGGTATGTCATATGCCGGGAAACGGGCTCTGGTCTGCATGAAACATGTGGGGATGAATGTCTGCGCCGATGCCTTCGTGAACTCCGCCATTACCGGCGTGAAAGGGGGAATCGTCGTAGTCGCCGCCGATGATCCGTCCATGCATTCTTCCCAGAATGAGCAGGATTCCCGTTTTTACGGAAAATTCGCGATGGTTCCCATCCTTGAACCCTCCGACCAGCAGGAATGCTATGATATGATGGCATATGCCTTCGATCTCTCCGAGAAGTTGCGGCTTCCGGTCCTGCTGCGGATCGTGACCCGTCTGGCCCATTCCCGGGCATCCGTGACGATCGGGGAGGCCAGGCCGCAGAATTCTCTCGCTCCGGATGTGGAACGGGGGCGCTGGGTTCTCCTTCCCGGCAATGCCAAACGTCAGTACGCCTCGCTCGTGGGACTTCAGCCCACCCTTCTCGAACTGGCCGGGAAATCTCCTTTCAACAAGCTGGAAAAGGGTAAGGGTTTGGGCGTCATCGCCTGCGGAATCGCCTGCAATTATGTGCAGGAATCACTTCCCGAAGGCATCTCCCTCCTGAAAATCTCCCAGTATCCGCTTCCCGCATCGCTGGTCCGCGAGTTAGCCGGCATCTCCGACGGAATCCTTGTCGTAGAGGATGGCCAGCCGTTCGCGGAAGAAGGGGTAAAAGCCCTGCTCGGGGCTGATTATCCCGTTTACGGCCGCCTGACCGGCCGCCTGCCCCGTACCGGAGAACTGAATCCGGACAATGTTGCGGAGGCCCTGGGCGTTTCCCGCGGAGAGATCCGCCTTCCCGCCAAAAACCTTTCCCCTCGTCCTCCGCAGCTTTGCAAGGGATGCGGTCACAGGGATGTCTATACCGCTTTGAACCAGGTTCTTGCGGACTATCCGGACGCTCGGGTATTCGGTGACATCGGCTGCTATACGCTGGGAGCCCTTCCGCCGTACAGGGCCATCGATTCCTGTGTCGATATGGGCGCGTCCATCACGATGGCAAAGGGAGCCGCGGATGCCGGTGTCCATCCCGCCGTCGCGGTCATCGGCGACTCGACTTTCACCCATTCCGGCATGACGAGCCTGCTGGACGCGGTGAATGACAGGTCCGCCATCACGGTCATCCTGTCGGACAACCTCACGACCGCGATGACCGGCGGACAGGACTCGGCCGGAACGCATAAATTCGAAGCCATCTGTCTCGCCCTCGGGGTCGAACGGGAGCACCTGCACGTGGTTGTCCCGCTGCCGGCGAATATGGAAGAGATTACCCGCATCATCCGCGAGGAAATTGAGTATAAGGGCGTTTCCGTCATCATACCGCAGCGCGAATGCATGCAGACGCTCGCGAGGAAACAACGTCAGAAAAAAGCGGAAAAGCAATGAAAACCGATATCAAGTTAGCCGGCGTGGGAGGACAAGGGATCCTCTCCATCGCCACCGTCATCGGAGAAGCCGCAACGGCGGCCGGTCTCAGTCTCAAACAGGCCGAGGTCCATGGAATGAGCCAGCGGGGCGGGGATGTCCAGAGTGACCTCCGACTCTCTACCGGTCCCATAAGCAGCGACCTGATCCCCCTGGGAGGAGCGGACATGATTCTCTCGATGGAGCCGATGGAAGCGCTCCGTTACCTGCCCTATCTGGGGCCGGAAGGCATTGTCGTGACCTCCTCCAAGCCCTTCGTGAACATCCCCGATTATCCGGACGAAGCCGCTCTCATGGAGGAACTTGACGCTCTTCCCGGACTGATGCGGATGGACATCAACGAGGTCGCCCTCCGGATCCAGGCCCCGAGAAGCGCGAATATGGTCCTTCTCGGTATGGCCGCGAGAAATCTGACGATCCTCAGCCCGGAGGAACTCCGGAAAGCGATCCGTTCCGTCTTCGGACGCAAGGGCGAGAAAGTCGTGGAGGATAATCTGAAAGCATTCGACGCCGGTTATGAAAGTATTCAGTGAAACCCTGGTCGAGGAAGCGAGGGTCGCTTCCCGGGTGGCCGACCTGTCGCAGGCCACGATCGGTGAGATTCTCCTGGTTGCCCAGTACCTTGAGCGGAAGACGGGTCTTCCTTTTATCCGGATGGACCAGGGGTCTCCGGGACTGCCTCCGAACCGTTACGGTGTAGAGGCGGAGAAGGAGGCGCTGGATCGCGGCGTGGGGTCGCAGTATCCTCCTGCGGACGGCGTCCCGGATCTCAAGAAAGCCGCCGCACGCTTTATCAAGGCATTCATCGACATCGACATCGATCCGGCGGGCTGCATTCCGACGACTGGTTCGGTCGCCGGTTCCTTCGGAGCCTTTATCGCCTGCACCCAGCGCATCCCCGGGAAGGATAAGGTGCTGTTTATCGATCCGGGTTTCCCTATCCAGAAATCACAGCTCCGGGTGCTTGGCATCTCCTGGAAGGAGTTCGACATCTACCCTTATCGCGGAGAGGCGCTCCGGGCGAAACTGGAGGAGGAACTTTCGGCCGGTGACGTCGCCGCCATCGTTTACTCGAATCCTAACAATCCCGCGTGGATCTGCCTGGAGGAGAGCGAACTCCGGATTATCGGCGAACTGGCGACGAAATACGACGCCGTCGTGCTGGAGGACCTGGCCTATTTCTGCATGGACTACCGGCGCAATCTCGGACGCCCTTTCGAGCCACCTTATGTCCCAACCGTCGCCCGCTATACCGATAACTGGATCCTCTTCCTGTCCTCTTCGAAGATATTCAGTTACGCCGGGCAGCGCATGGCGCTCGTCGCGATCGGAGACAAACTGTTCGCACGGCATTATCCCGCCCTGGCGGAACGGTACCACGATGCCGGTGTCTTCGGCCAGACCCTGACCGCATCTATCCTTTATATGATCACGAGCGGCTGTACTGCGTCGACCCAGTATGCCTATGCACGCATGCTGGAACTATCGGCGGACGGGGTGATCGACTTCGTGGAAGATACCCGGGAATATGAGCGCAGGGCTGCCCGTATGAAAGAGATCTTTTGCCGGAACGGCTTCCGCGTGGTCTACGACCGCGACGTGACCCTGCCTGTCGGCGACGGATTCTTCTTCACGCTCGGATACGGAAACCTGACGGGAGGGGAACTTCTGAAAGAGCTTCTATATTATGGAGTCAGCTGCATTTCCCTGTCCACGACCGGCAGTCTCCAGAACGGAGTCCGGGGCTGTACGAGCCGGATGAGGGAGGAACTGTATCCGGTCCTGGAAGAGCGTATGAAGGCTTTCCGTGAGGACCATCCTTGAACGAAACGAACTTAATGATATGATCTGGAATCCCAACAAAGAATGCATGAGCCGCGACGAGATGAGCGCGCTCCAGGGTAAACGGCTCCACAAGATTGTAGAGTACGTGTACCACAATGTCCCTTTCTACCGTCACAAACTGCAGGAAATGGACCTGACCCCGGATGATATCCGGAGCATCGACGACATCGTGAAACTCCCCTACACGACGAAGAAAGATCTCCGGGACAATTATCCCTTCGGCCTTCAGGCTGCTCCGCAAAGCGAAATCATCCGCATCCACGCATCTTCCGGAACGACCGGCAACCCCACCATTGTCGGTTATACCCGCAAGGATATCGGTGTATGGAGCGAATGTATGGCTCGTTGCCTTACTGCCTACGGAGTAGGCCGCGAGGATATCTTCTCGGTTTCCTACGGTTACGGCCTGTTCACGGGCGGTCTCGGAGCCCACAATGGCGTTGAGATGGTAGGGGCCTCCGTCGTTCCGGCCTCGACCGGCAATACCGAAAAGCACGCCAGGCTCATCCGGGACCTCGGCATCACCGGCATCGCCTGCACCCCTTCCTATGCCCTTTATCTCGCCGAGACGATGGAACAGCTCGGAATCACCAAGGACCAGATCAAGCTTCGCGTCGGTGCTTTCGGCGCTGAGCCCTGGACCGAGAGCATGCGGGAGGAGATCCAGGAGCGGCTGGGACTGAAAGGTTTCAACCTGTACGGACTGAGCGAAATCATGGGACCGAGCGTCAGCTATGAATGCCAGATGCAGAACGGGTCCCACATCAACGAAGACCATTTCTATCCCGAAATCATCAATCCGGTAACCCTGGAACCGCTTCCCAAGGGACAACCCGGAGAGCTGGTATTCACCACCCTCACGAAAGAAGGGATGCCGGTTCTCCGCTACCGTACCCGCGATCTGTGTTCCCTGATGGCAGGGGACTGCGACTGTGGCCGTACGAGCGTCCGCATGACACCGATCACAGGCCGCAGCGACGATATGCTCATCATCCGGGGTATCAATGTTTTCCCTTCCCAGGTGGAAAGCGTCGTGCTCAGCATGAAGGAATTCGCACCACGCTACCTGCTTGTTGTGAACCGCGTGAACAATCTGGACACCCTCGAGGTTCAGGTCGAGCTCCGGCAGGAGTATTTTACGGCAACTTTCGATACTCCCGCCGCCATCGACGAACTTCAAAAACGCCTCGCCGCCAAACTCAGGAGCGTCCTGAGTATCGGCGTGAAGGTCTCCCTGAAAGCCCCGAACGCCATCGAGCGCAGCCAGGGAAAGAGCGTCCGTGTCATCGATAACCGTAAATTGAAATAGCCATGACCCTCAATCAGCTTTCCATTTTCCTCGAGAACCGTGCCGGAACCCTGACGAAGGTTCTCGACATCCTGAAGGATGCCGGCATCCTTATCATCGCCTCCTCCATCGCCGATACGGCCCAGTACGGTCTTCTCCGGATCATCTGTACGGAGCCCCAGCGCGCCTATAAAGAACTTGAGCGTCAAGGCGTTGCGGTTGCCCTGTCGGACGTTTTCGCCATCGAACTGGACGAGCGCCCCGGCCAGATCGCTGAAGCGGTCCGTGGTCTTAGCGAAGCCCAGATCGGCATCGTGTACATGTATTCCTTCTTCATTCACGGGAAAGGGCTCCTTATCATTCGGGCCGACAAGACGGAAGAAGCCAGGGACGTGATCCTTCGCTCTTCTTTGCGCTGCGTACCGGAGAAGGAACTCCCGGAGTGGGGGATTTAGGAACTACTGCCGTGTCAATACCAGTCTCCTGTCGATGCAGGAAGGCAGTTCCGACTCGTAATGAGAAACCATTACGAGGGTTTTGTGCGGTCTCTTGACGAAGGAATCGATAATCTCGCGGACCATGGCGATATGCCGGAGGTCCAGCCCGTGCATGGGTTCATCCAGGATCAGTAGTTCCGGATCCTTGACGAAGGCCCGGGCAAGCAGGCACAGCCGCTGCTCTCCGCTGGAGAGCCGTAGATACGGTCTCCCTGCGAGATCTTCGATTCCGAAAATGCGCATCCAGGTGCGGCAGATATCCTGTTGTTCTTCCGAAGGATACCGGTAGAGCCCGACCGTATCGAAAAGGCCGCTCGCCACGATATCCAGGGCGGGTATGTTCTCCTGATAGCTCCGGTGCATCTCAGGACTGACGTATCCGATATGCCGCTTAATCTCCCAGATGCTTTCGCCGGTGCCCCTGCGATGACCGAAAAGGGCGATGTCGCAGGCGTAGCTCTGGGGATTGTCCGCGCAGACCAGCGAAAGAAGGGTAGACTTCCCGGAGCCGTTTTCACCGGTCAGGGCCCATCGTTCGCCCTCCCGGACCGTCCAGTTGAAATCCTTCAGGATGGTCCTGTCTCCATATCGGATCGTGACGGCGCTGCAACGGACTATCTCAGGGGAAAGCCCGACCGGATAGAACGGTTCCTTGGACAAGTCCCGGACGGGAAGGGAGAGAATGGTCCGGATACGGCTCCCGGAACCGTCGGAAACGGCCCCGGAATGGTCCATATAGCCGGAAACGGGGACTTTCGGGAGCACGTGCATCCCTTCGACGGGGATGACATGCGTAATGAATGAGGGCATCACATCCACGCGGGAGAGGACGAGGATCAGAAGGATACGCATCTTTTCCGCCAGGTTCCCGAGAAGGTCCGACAAGGCGTCCCGCGTCGCAGCGTCCAACCCGATGAACGGATTGTCGAGGATCAGGACGCGCGGCATGGAAAGGAGCGTGCGGGTCAGGTGGAACTTCCGGAGTTCTCCGCTCGAGAGGGTAATGATGCTTTTGTCCAGCAGGTCTCCGAGTCCGAACAGGGAATAGAGCCTGTCCCGGAGTCCTGCCCTCTCTTCGTAGCGTCCGGCACCCTTTTCCGCTGTCTCGAAGGCCTGGTCCAGCAATTCTCCCGCCGTCGGCGTATCGTCATCCACATCCTGGCTGTTCCAGCGTCTCTGCAGGTAATAGTTGCTCCCGACCGAAGATCCATAGGCGTCGTTGAAAGCGATGTATTTGATGTTTTCCCAGACCATGGCAAGCGGGGATGGAGAGAAGTCGTATCGTAGCGCGGCCCCCTGAACGGGGTTCTTCCCAGTCAAAGTTTCTATCAGCCTGGTCTTGCCGGCCGCGTTGTCCCCGACGACCGCTATCTGCTCCCCGTCATAGAGGGACAGGGAAAATGGGGCGGCCATCCGGCAGGCGGGATTGCACGCCTGTCCCTCCGTTACCGATATGATTGCCTGTCTATCCATTTGCCGAATTCAAAAGTAAGGAATAAAACAGAAATATCCAACGGATCCTCCTGAGCCTTTGCAAAACGCCCGGAAATCCGTAAATTCGCAAATAATATGAGTCCTGTATTCGTTGCCTTGCTGATTCCCTTCCTCGGGACCGCCCTGGGGTCGGCCTTCGTATTCTTCATGCGGAGGGACATTCCTCCGCTCTTGCAGAAAATCCTCCTCGGTTTCGCCTCCGGGGTCATGGTGGCGGCTTCGGTATGGTCGCTGCTGATTCCCGCCATCGGGATGGGAGAGGGTCCCAAGGCCATCATGGCCCCGACCGTCGGTCTCCTGGCGGGTTTCGGATTCCTCCTGCTGATAGACTATATCACCCCGCATATCCATCCTGCAGGAGGCCCCGAGGGACCTGCCAGCCGTCTTTCCCGTACGACAAAACTTGCGCTGGCCGTCACGATCCACAATTTCCCGGAAGGGATGGCGGTCGGCGTGGCTATCGCAGGCGCTCTCGCCGTCGATTTCAAGATGGCCGGAGCCCTGGCGCTCTCGCTGGGTATCGCCATCCAGAACATCCCCGAAGGCGCCATCATATCCATGCCTCTGAGGGCGGAAGGGAATTCCCGCCCGAGGGCCTTTGCAATCGGAGCGCTCAGCGGAATCGTGGAACCTCTCGGCGGCGCGCTGATGCTGTTTCTGGCGACATCCATCATCGGCATCATGCCGTATATGCTTTCATTTGCGGCAGGGGCTATGCTGTATGTTGTTGTGGAAGAATTGGTTCCGGAGTATTCCCAAGGCAAGCATTCCAACATCGGGACCGTGGGGTTCGCCATCGGCTTTGCCCTGATGATGGTCCTTGACGTCGTTCTGGGATAGGATCAAAGGCTCTCTCCCAGGATATCCTCGAGGAATTCGGAAGCGTCCGCGACGCAGTCCGGACAGTCACGAAGGACCTTTCCCGTCTCTATCCCTTTGAGCAGTTTGCAGCGGGTGGCGCCGTTCCGTTCCTGGAACCGGGTCATCAGTTCTTTCATCCGGCTGCGGGAAAGGTTCCGGTCCCGGGTCGCGAGTCCGATGATCATCCCGGCTCCGACGATGGCCCCGCAAGTTCCCTCCATGTTGCCCATACCTGTCCCGTAGGCACCGGCGATGTCCAGTGCAGTCCCTTCGGGAAGACCGACCCGGTCACAGTAGGTGCAGACGACGGACTGGGCGCAGTTGTGGGAATTGCAGCGTTTCTTTTCCGCCGCGAGGTGTTTTCGTGTTTCCATATGATTCAGTCAGTTAACGCTTTTCCTTGGAGATAGGTTTTGAAGAACCGCCCCTGGGTGGTCGGGGTGAAATTCTAGTCGCTGATCAGCATGGGCGCCCAGTTCACGTCGAAGCACCAGACCGTGAATGAGATGCCCTTCTTTTCCAGATACCGGGTTATATGCTCTCCGTACGAGTCCGTGGAGATGACAGGGATATGGGCCCCAGGCTCGTCTTCGAGGCAATAACCGATCTCCGTGCAGATGACCGGGTAGGTCTCGGCGACGAAACCGAAATCTTTCTCCCACTGTTCTTCCCAGGGTTCGGGTCGTTTCATGGGGTAAGGGTGGGATACATAGGCGACGTTGGGCCGGGCGACGGGATCCATCACGACCGGAGTAAGGTCATACGCCCAGTTGAATCCCGAGCAGAGGCAGAGGGCGTTGGGATTGTAGGTGCGTATGGTATCGATGATTTCTTCCTGCAACCCTTTCCATTCCGCCCAGGTACAGGACCCGGTCCCGCTGGTCGTGGGCTCGTTGAACAGTTCATAGAAAGCCACCCGGGGTTCATTTTTGTAGCGGCTGGCGACCGTCCGCCAGAACCTGAAAGTTTCCGCTTTGGTCGTGTTGTACATCTCCGAAGTGAAAAGTTCATCCTTGAGGTTTCCGATGGAGTGCCAGTCCATGATCACGTACAAGCCGTGTTTCCCGGCCCATTCAATTCCCTGGTCCATGGCTTTGAAAGTCTCTTCCCACCCCATGGAATTCAGATTGGCAGGATGAACGGCGAAACGCACCACGTTGGATCCCCAGGAGGAGGCTTCGGCGAAATACCGTTCGTTCCACTGCCCGTCGCGGACCAGTTTGACCGGGTCCGAAAAACAGAGTCCGCGGAAGATCATCTCTTTGCCTTCTGCGTCGACGAAACGGTTTCCTTCGACCCTGATCCAGGTGTCGGAAGAAGAACACGACCCGACCAGCAGAAGGGCAAAAAGCAAAATGGTTGAAAGACAGTATTTTTTCATTATTTAATCGTTATGGATACTCCTGCGAAGTTAAGAAAAAAAAGCAAATTCCATTGAGAATACACGCAAAGACACTATCTTTGTATTTCCTAACCTGATAATTAATGGAGCCCAAGAAAAAAACGGTACTGGAGGTTGAAGACCTGCAAAAGAGCATTGGCTTGAAAGGAGCGGCAGGCAGGATGTTGGCCCGATGGGCCTACAAGTTCCTGGAGATGGACGAGGTGAACCGGATTCACGCCAAATATGCCGAATTCGACGGCCCGGAGTTTTCCGCACACGTACTGGAAGAGATCGGAGTATCCTATGAGATTCCTCCTGAACAGCTTGAGCGCATCCCTATGGAAGGTGGTTTCATCACCGTATCCAACCATCATTACGGAGCCGTAGACGGGATGATCCTGAATACGGTCATAGGAGCCAGAAGACCTGATTACAAGATACTTACCACTTTTCTTCTTGCGCTTATCCCCAGCCTGAAAGAGAGTTTCATCGCAGTGGACAATTTCTCTTCGGGCGGAGCGCGGAGTATCTCAGGCATACGGACGGCACTGGCCCATCTGGCCGGACAGAAACCGTTGGGTTTCTTCCCTGCGGGCGAGGTCGCGACCTGGCAGAAAGGGAAGAACCGAACCGCTATGAGAGAGGGAAAGGTCGTGGAAGATATCCCGTGGGCAGAAAACATCATCAAACTGGTCAAGAAATCGGGTTTCCCCGTGATCCCCATTTATTTCGACGGCGGGAATTCGGATCAGTTCCACCGGCTCGGCCGGATCCATCCCCGGCTCCGTACCGTACGTCTCATCCACGAGATGTTCCATATGCCCGGAACGAAGGTCCGGGTCCGCATCGGTCAGCCCATTCCGGCGTCGGAGATCGAATCTATGGGGATTCCGGAACTAGGCCGGTATCTCAGGAGCCGTACGTACGCACTGGAGGCACAATGCCGGAAGGAAACGGCAGAGGCCGTGAAAACGGAACGTGAACCCCTTGCGGAACCGGTCTCTCCCGATCTGATCAGGGCCGAGATCGATGCCTGCAAGGAGAAGATGCTGTTCGAAATAGGGGACTACCGAGCGTATCTGCTCCATTCCGAAGAAGCTCCCGCAACGATGAAAGAATTATACCGTCTTCGGGAGGAAACCTTCCGCGAAGTGGGAGAAGGAACCGGACGGCCTTTCGATACAGACCGCTTCGACGCCTATTACAGGCAAATGGTGCTCTGGCATGTGCCGGACGGTCAGATTGCAGGTGCCTACCGGTTAGGCTTCGGTCCTGAAATAATGGAAACGAAAGGGGGAGTACCCGGTTTCTATTCCAATACGCTTTATCAGCACGGGGAGAAGGCTGGATCCCTGCTTTGCCGTTCCCTGGAGCTCGGACGATCTTTCATTGTCAGGAAATACCAGCGGGAAGTCCATCCGCTCCGTCTCCTGCTGACGGGTCTCGCGGTATGCACCCTGAAATCTCCCGAGATGGAATACTATTCCGGTCCGGTCAGCATCAGCAGCGACATGCCGCATTTCTATAAGAGTCTGATCGTCAGGTTCTTCGAAAAGTATTATAAGCTGCCGGACGCCTCCCTCGTATCGCAGCCGACGCACCCGTTCATCCCGGATTACCTTCGCGTGGACCCGGATGATCTTTTGCGACAGACGGACGGGGACATCTCCGCGTTCGACAAACTGCTGGGATCCCTTTCCGACGGGGAATACCGCCTCCCGGTCCTGGTCCGCAAGTATTTCACCTGCGGGGCGAAACTGGTCTGCTTCAATGTGGACCCGGATTTTTCCGACAGTCTCGACGCCCTTATTTTCCTGCGGTATGCGGACTTCCCGCCGCAGACGCTCCGCTCCGTCCTCCGGGGACTTCCGGATGAACTGCAGGATGCGGTCTGGATCCATTTCTACGGAACCCCGCGAATCTGATAAGCCATGGACAGTCCTTCCTGGGTATATCTCCTCGGACTGGCCGGAATGGGCATATACGGCCTCCGGATCCTGATCCAGTGGTATCTGTCGGAGAAATCGCAGAAGGTGGAATCTCCGGGTATCTACTGGGTCCTGAGCAGTATCGGCGCCGTCATCCTCTATATCTACGGGTGGCTCCGGAAAGACTTTTCCATCATCTTCGGCGAGAGTGTCGGATATTACATCTACATGTGGAATATCAGCATCATGGGACTGTACAAGAAGGTCCCCCGGATTGTCGTTATCCTGCAAGCAATGTTCCCGCTGTTCATCCTGGCCCTCATCGTCCGGGATCTCCCGACCTTCGTCGATACGTTCCTGAAAAACGAAGATGTGCCCTTGAACTTGCTGCTGTTCGGTGTCCTGGGGCAGTTTACCTTCGAGATCCGTTCCGTCTACCAGCTGGTATACAGTTACAAGCGCAAACAGTCCATTCTTCCGCTCGGGCACTGGGTCCTGGCGGTCATCGGCTCTTCCATGATTATCGCGTACGGTATCATCCGGCACGACTGGGTCCTGGTGATCGGCCAGTTCTCCATTTTCTTTTCCATCCGCAACCTGATGATATCCTTGGCGGAACAGCGTAGGAAGCGGGACTCGGATCCGTCCGATATCATGTGAATCGATCAAGAATGAATTGACATGGAATACATTAGGGTTACAAAGGAGAATTTGGAAAAAGAGCACATCTGCTGTGCGATTTCCAACAACAAGGATGTCCAGGTATCTTCCAAGAAAGCCTGGCTGTCGGACCGCTTCGACGACGGACTCGTTTTCCTCAAGAGTGTCGAACGCGGAAAATGCTTCATCGAGTATATCCCTGCCGAGAACGCCTGGAATCCGATCGCGGCTGAGAATTACATGTATATCGACTGCCTCTGGGTCTCGGGCTCTTTCAAGGGACACGGATATTCCAATGACCTGCTGGAAGAGTGCATCCGGGACAGCAAGGCCAAAGGGAAGTGCGGCCTCTGCATCCTTTCTTCCGAGCGGAAAAAGCCTTTCCTGGCAGATCCGAAGTTCCTTGCTTACAAAGGTTTCCGTGTCTGCGACGAGGCCGACAACGGCATTCAGCTATGGTTCCTTCCCTTTTCTGTCGAGGCACCCGCTCCCCGGTTCAAGGATTGCGCGAAACATCCGCATACCAATGAGTCCGGCTATGTCCTCTACTATACCAGCCAGTGTCCGTTCAACGGAAAATATGTTCCTGTCCTGGAGTCCGTGGCAAAGGAATACAGCGTGCCTTTCAAGGCTGTCCATCTGCAGAGCAAGGAAGAGGCGCAGAACGCCCCGACTCCCATCACGACCTATGCTTTCTTCTGCGATGGAAAGTACATCACCAACGAGCAGATGAACGACAAGCGCTTCCTGAAAGCGATCGGCAGGTAAATCACTGTCGGCCGGACGAAGCGTTCAGTTCCCGTTCAATCTTGTTGAGCGTATCGAAAAAGCGTTTCGTGGCGATGGCAGGACCGAAAAACAGGACGCCGAAGGTGTTCCATCCGAACATATGCCACCAGGAGGTGAAAGGACCTTTCAGGCCCATCTCAACGGCCTTCTCCTTCAGTTCTTCCGAGATGCGGGCCATCCAGACGAGCGGATAGATGAACGCCGTCGGAATGCCGAGAAGATAAGCGGCCCAGTACCTTTTCGTCCTTCTTCCCAGGATGTAGTCGAGTTCATCCTGCAAGCCGTCCAAGGGCATATAGAACAGGAAGAAAAGTCCTGCCGTGCAGAAATCGATGAGCCCGAACCAGAATCCCGGCCTGTCCGTATGGGGAAATTTCATGCCTGTCTCCATGTCATCCTGATGTGAGGTATTCCGTCCAGGATGAATGGCTCCGAGGACTGTCGGAATCCTGTCAGTTCGTAAAAGCCGCGGGCATACTCCTGGGCCTCTATGTCGATCCTGTCTGCCCCGAAATACTCTTTTGCCACCTTGATTCCCTCTTGCATGATCCTCTTGCCGTAACCTTTGCCCCGCTCGGTCGTTACTACGCGCCCGATGGACACCTCATCCATATGTGTGCCGGCCGGGCAGACGCGGCAGATGGCAAGGATTCGGTCACCCTCCGTCAGCCAGAGATGGACCGAAGCCTGATCGTCCCCGTCCATGTCTTGATAGGCACATTCCTGCTCCACGACAAAGACCTCCGAACGGGCCCGCAGGAGCCCGTACAACTCGTCGACGGTCAGTTCCCGGAAGAGTTTCTTATGTAGGACGAGATTACCCATAATCATGCTTTCGCGCTCCAGACGATTTCATCGATTTCGGCCAGTTCTTCCGCACTGAAGGAGGTATTCTCCAGAGCTTTGAAATCATCCTCCAGCTGGGAGACGCGGCTGGCGCCTACGATGACGCTTGTCACCCGGTCGTCCCGGAGGCACCAGGCTAGGGCCATCTCGGCTAGGGTCTGCCCCCGGCGGGCGGCGATTCCATTCAACCGCACCAGGGTTGAATGCATCTTCGGGGTGAGAACCGAAGATTTCAGGAAATGCTCCTTGGCCATCCGGGAATCAGCCGGTACACCGTCCAGATACCGTCCCGAAAGGAGTCCCTGCGCCAGGGGTGAAAAGGCGATGAACCCTACGCCTTTTTCCCTGGCCTGGTCCAGGATACCATCCGTCTCGGGTTCCCTGTTCAGGATGTTGTACCGTCCTTGGTAGATAAGGCAGGGGACATCCCTGTCCTTGAGGTAGTTATAGGCGAATTCCGCAGCCTCGGGCGGATACTTGGAGATGCCGGCATAGAGTGCCTTGCCGGCCCGTACGATATCCACGAGCGCCTGCAGCGTTTCCTCCAGCGGGGTATTGGGATCGTACCGGTGGGAATAGAAGAGGTCCACGTAATCCAGGTTCATCCTCTTGAGGCTCTGGTCCAGGCTCGCCATCAGGTACTTGCGCGAACCCCATTCCCCGTAGGGACCGGGCCACATGTCATGCCCCGCCTTGGTCGAGATGAAGAGCTCGTCGCGGAAAGGGGCGAAGGATTTCTTCATGATTACGCCGAAGGTTTCCTCTGCCGATCCGTAAGAGGGACCGTAGTTGTTGGCGAGGTCGAAATGGACGATGCCGTGATCGAAGGCGTAATGGGCCATTTCCATGGAGTTGGCGAGGGGATTGACGTCGCCGAAGTTGTGCCAGAGGCCGAGGGCGATCTCCGGGAGGAGGATTCCGCTGTGGCCGGAACGTCGGAAGCGGATGCCGCTCTCATAGCGGCCGGGGGCGGGGGAGTATACGGGATTGATCATCGGTGGAGCTGTTACTTGACAAAGTTAATAAAAATGCAGTATATTTGTATATGACGATTCCATCACATGGAATACAATAGGCATGAAACGAATGTTGATCAGTCTTATCCTGCTTCTTGCGACTCTCTTCCTGTTGGGCGCGAAAACCGTTCAGGTTCCCGGCCCACAAGGCAGCCTCTCTTGTGTAATCAGACTTCCCGAGGGATTCAATCCGGATACGGAAAGGTGTCCGATGGTCATTCTTATGCACGGCATCTTTTCCAGCAAGGATTTAAACCCGATGCCCGCCTTGGCGAAAGGACTTGCCGAGGCCGGAATCGCTTCCGTCCGGTTCGATTTCGACGGACACGGGAAGAGCGAGGGCCGGATGCAGGATATGACCATCGAACGTGAAATCGCGGATGCGATGGCGGTTCTGGATTATGTCAAAGGACTGAGCTATGTTTCGGAAATCGGCTTTCTGGGGCATTCGCAAGGAGGAGTCGTCGCATCCATGACGGCCGGCCGCCTTGCCAAAGAGGGCAAAGACGTCCCGAAAGGAATGGCGCTTATCGCTCCTGGTTCCGTCATCAAGGAAGCCTGCCAGGGAGGCAAGTTCTTCAATGCACGCTTCGACCCGAAGGATCCTCCCGAATTCGTCCGCTGCTGGGGCTTCATGAAACTCGGCCGCGAATACCTCCTGGGTACGCAGGATCTGGACATTTACGGAACGGCCTCCGCCTATGAAGGAAAAGTGTGCATCCTTCACGGCACCCGTGACGGTATCGTACCCATCTGGTGCAGCGAGCGATTCAAGGAGACGTATGGGGAGAGAGCCGAGTTTATCCTGATCGAAGGCGGGAACCATATGATTACGCGTCATAGGAAAGAATTCGTCCAAAGAACCGTTTCCTTTTTTAATTCAGTATTTTGAAGCATCTGATGATATTCGCCGCGTTTTTCGCTTTCCTTGGGGTTGCCGTCTGGTATCTGGGATCCAGGACGGCCTGGCTTGCTGGCGTCCGTCCTTTGTGGCTTTATCTTGGTTACGGAGCCGCCGTCTTGCTCGGACTGACTGCCATGTTCGCCTATTCCGGCGAGTTTACGGCCGGGCCCGTCGCACATCCGCTGACGGTATTGTTCTGTTATCTCCTTGCCATCCTCGTCATTCTCCTGCCGGTATTCGTGCTGGTGGACCTGGTCCATCTGGTCCTGCCTTTCAGCAAAGGCGTTTTCGGCGCGGCCGTAGTTCTTCTGACGGCATGCACGGCAGGATATGGTTTCATCCACGCGGCCTCTCCCCGGATCAAGGAAGTAACGGTTGATCTGCCTCATCTGGACAGGGAGATCAAGGCTGTCCAGCTGACGGATATCCACCTCGGCCATTTCCGGGGAAAGAAACACCTCCGGAAACTGGTCGAGATGGTGAACGGAGAGGACCCGGAAGTCATTTTCATCACGGGTGACCTGCTTGAGAGCCGGTTCAATTGCAACGGGGACGTGCTTAGTCCGCTGCGTCAGTTGAAAGCGCCGGCTTTTTTCGTGGACGGGAACCACGACACTTACGTGGATGCCGCCCTCGTCAAGGAAATGTGCCGGGATGCAGGCCTGAAAGTGCTTGATAATGAGTCCGTAGAGTATGCCGGCTTGCAGATTGTCGGGCTGGACTATATGGTGGCGGACAGCGGGTCCGCCGATACGATGCACGCTGCACGGAGGCAGGAGACTATTGCCGGTACGATGCCTTTGATGGGGATCGCCGACAGCATCGCTACCGTCGTCCTGCACCACAGTCCTGTCGGTGCCAGGTATATCGAGGAGGCCGGTGCCGATCTGTTCCTCGCCGGACATACACATGGTGGACAGTTCTTCCCGCTCACCCTCATCAACGACCGCCTTTTCGAATACAACCGGGGTCTGTATCATCGAGACTCCCTTGAGATATATGTTTCCTGCGGCAGCGGCACATTCGGACTTCCCCTTCGCATCGGTACGGACAGTGAAGTCACCGTCCTGCATCTGAAGCCGGCACTGGATTGATGCGCTCGATCATCTGTCAATAATAGATGAACCGGAATTCGTCGAAGTATGCGACCGAGCCGGATCCGCCGGTAAAGTAGTCGCCCAGATAGCTGGAAGATGTTACGATGGTAAGCAACGTCGGAGTGCGGTCGCTGCGGTATTTGATATCAAGGTGGAACTTCTCATACTCGGTCATATCTTTCTCGAAGAGTATCTTTCCATAACCTATGGGAGAAGGCGACGGTGCCTTTCGGGATATAGACCGACTTGGTATTTCCAAGTCCGCGGTCGACGGCGGACAGAGATGCCGCACTTGAAACCAGCAGGGAAACGATCAGAATCGTTGTCCGGAGGGAAGTTTTCATTTTTTTAGATTCTAGCCAATAATTGAAGGCGCCAAAATACTCAATTATTTGCCGGAATCAAAATCTATCTGTTCCCCTGCCCGCTGAACGAAGTCGGATAATCGCCGAAATTCAATGAGAAAGAAAGGCTTTTCCCGACGATTTCGCCTTTCAGGTCCGTGACGGTGTATCTGGGATACTCGCCACCCATGGCCAGCGGTATGGTCCTCTCGCAGGAGAGAATGATCTTTTCCTTGGAACTTTGAAGTGCGATTCCCAGAATGGTCACGTCGATGGTGACGGGCATCTGCGGAACGAAACGGATCTGATGGAGCGTGATGGATGCTGTTTTCCCTTCGTCGGAAGGAGAGAAGTTCACGCTGATGTTTTCATTGTTGAACGGACTGCCCTGGTAGATAACCGTCACGGTGCCGGTATAATCCGACTCTTCTGGTACAAGAGGTGCTTCAGGTGTGTTTTCCCCACAGGAGAAGATGAGCGTGGCCATTGCGGCCGCAAGGAAGAATTTGGTTTTCATAATATTATATTTTTAAAGATAATCCGGTAATTATCGTGCGTGGTCTGATGCGCGCAAAAAACTCGTTTCCGACAGACTTGAAATAGAAACAGTGCGCGGTGGAGCCCAGGAGGTTTTCTCCTCTGAGATATAGCTCCCATTTCGGAAAAACAAGGGCGATGCGGCCTTCAAAACGCAGGTGGAAGGGTTCCCTCAGCGTGTTTTCTTCGTTCCATAGAATGGGCCCTTCGCCTTTACCCGCTACATCCGTTTCCACACGGCACCGGTCCAGAATGAAGCTGTATCCGGCACCGGCGTAGAACGTATGCCGCGGAACATAAGGGACATAATTGCCGGAATAGTCCCTGTTCCCGTCGTCGTAACGGAGGAAACGGGCGTCGCACCAGGACCAGGCAACATGGGCGCGGAAAGCCCCGGGCGTCCATTCCGCTTCCGCTTCAGAACCGATACTCCGGCTCTTGCCGGCGTTGGTCATCATCCGACCGGTGTTCATCCCCGGAGGGAAAACGGTCAGCTGCTGGTTCAGGACTGCGATATAATAGGCTGACAATTCGATGTGAAGGTCTCCTTTCAGATAACGAGTTCCCGTTTCGAAGTTCCATGCGCTTTCGGGTTGATACTCCGTATTCCCGGCGGAAACGGATACGATGGGGCGGTCCAGATAGACCCCGAGGTCTTTCATCAAGCCGTTCATGGTCAGGTTCTGAAGGATATCGGAAAAGATCTGGGTATTGAACCCTCCCGCACGATATCCCTTCGATATGGTGGAATAGACGGAAAACGGTTCGTTGACCTGGTACAAGGCGGATAATTTGGGCAGGGCCTCTGCCTTCCGGTGATTCCGGACCCCGGTAAAGGGAACGGAAAAGGGTTTGTCCGCTTTCATCGTAGGGACGAAGCGGTAATGCAGGCTTGCCAGGCAGTCATAATCCAGCCGGCCATGTTCATAGTCGAGTCTGACTCCGGCAATGAACTGCCACTTCCCGGTCCGGAAAACAGATTCATGGAAAAGAGCCGCATTTCCCGTCCCGATCAGGAAATCGGAATCAACGGGGATTTCAGTGTCGGGGATTGCCAGATAGCCTATTTCCGAGGGAATATGGCTGTTGGCATTGTCGAGGATCAGCCGCCGGATACCCTCCTGCCTGAAGGTGACCGGCGCCCGCATATGATTCAGTTTATAAAAAGCAAATATGCCGGTCGAAGGCTGCCAGGAGGCTTTGGCATCCGCACGCCGGAACCGGACCTCAACGGTCCCCGCCCCACTGAACTGGCGTTGCCGGAGGGTGAAGACCGGGGCGGGGGTATAGTCCTGATCCATGCGCATATCATCGGCGAGTACCTGGATGGATGCCGCGGCATCGGCTAGGAAGGCTTCACCAGACCATCTGAGGGTCGTCCCCTCGATCAGGGAAAGACGGCGGTAGCTTCCTTCATCATTGTACGAAACCGGCCGGAGCACTCCATCCGTCCACTGACCGTATGCGAAGCCTCCTTCCTTTGACAGGCTTGTCCACAAGGTATTGCGAAGGTGGAATCTGTCGCTTAGCGGACGCTCATGCTTCCAATGCAGGGAAACACCGTCGTAGGGATCGCAGAATTCCTGTTTATAATCATTGGGGAAATAGCCCCGGGAGTGCCTGTAACCGGCTGAAATGACATTGTTCCCGACAGTGAAGTAGGTCCCGGCGCGAAGGAAAGCGGAGCTCCCGTATTCCAGGAAGACGGTAGACTCGGCGTTGTCGGAGGGTGACAGGGACTGGATCGCAAGGACCCCGCCCATCGAATTCCTTCCATAAAGGGTCCCTTGCGGTCCCCGGAGCATGGTGATATTCCGGATGCCTGTCCAGTCAAAGTCATATGCATTCTTGTCCAGTATCGGAATTCCGTCGAGATAGACGCCCATCACGGGATTCTCCATCCGGGAGCCGAGCCCGCGCAGGTAGATGGTAGATGTAAGGGATGCTCCGTATTCAGGGATATGGAGACCAGGTATCTGCCCGGAAAGCTTGTTGGAACGATATGTGCCGCTTCTTTGAAGCTTTTCCATCCTGATGAAGGAAACGGGCGAGGGGATCTTGTCCAACGATACGGACTCTTTCAAGACGGTGATTGACGCCGGATCCAATAGGGTGTCACACACCGGTGATGCGGCGGCAAGAATCGATATGATGAAGGCGGCAAGCATTGCAGATGCAAAGTTCTGCATTATCCGTCGAAGATTATAGAATGGAAATTGCAACTATTAGGATTATCCTTGCATCTTTTTTCTCGGAGGCAGATGGCATCTGGTGCGTTTCATCACCGATTAGACAGGAAAAGTAGGACTTGTCTTCCACTCCTACGGAAAGCGTTCGGATTCATAACAGGAATTCTGAAGGTGTAATGCCGGCAACTCTTTTGAATAATCGTGAAAAATGGTGTGGGTATTCGAATCCCAGCAGGTGGGCTGTTTCATTGATGTTGTGCCCGTTCATCAGAAGGTTCTTGCCCTGCTCGATCACGAAGGAATGGATATAGCCGATCGCGGTGCCGCCGGTGGCCCGATGGATCACGTCCCCCAGATAGCGGGGCGAATAAGCCAACTGCCCGGCACAATAACTGACGGTCGGGACGCCGAGGTCCAGTTGTTTCCTATCAAGGTAGTACTCGCGAAGCAGGTTGTGGAAGCGCTTGAGAAGGTCCGTGGAAGACTGGTCCTCTTTGGACAGTTGGCGCAGATAGATCCGCTGGCAGTATTCCAGGATGAGCCGGAGATACCCGAGGATGACGGCTCGGAGGGCGGGGGAGTCGGCGTTCTCCTCCAGTTCATGCCTCAATTGCGTGAGTAGCTGGGTGATCCGGCTCCATTCCGAAGGCTCCATCTTGAGGGTTTCAGTGGAAAAGTAAGAAAAGAAGGGATAATCCTTCATCCTTGCCTCCAGGTCGGTGCCGTGCAGCAATTCAGGAGAAAAGAGCAGTGCCCAGCCGCTGATGAAGATACCTTCGCCGTCATCTTCCTTCCCGCCGATCTGGCCGGGCTCCACGGCGATGATGGACCCGTCGGCCGCGTCGAACATTTTCATCCCGTAGGTCAGGTTCTTTGGGAAATTCCGCTGGATGAAAAGGCCGTAGACTCCATAACGGTTCAGACTGGAGTGGATCGGAGACACTTCGTCATAGTGGATGACGCTCACCAGCGGATGCAGGACGGGGGCATTCAGAAAGCGGGCGTAGTCATTGGGATTAGAGACCTGCAGGGTGTTCTTCATAACGTTCATAAAGGTAGGAAAAATTGGTTAATAATCCAAATTTCTGCGATATTGGTAGATAATTGACAAAAATCGGTTGATAATTCTCCGACAGGATTCCGACCTTTGCAAAAACAATGGATATGAAACAAATGATATCTGTCGCCCTTGCCTCTTTATTGATCCTGGGCTGCCAAACAAAAACGAAAGATATGAGCAAGCTAACTCTTACCAAGGAATGGGACAAGACCTTCCCGAAATCCGAACTGGTTGACCACAGCAAGGTCACTTTCCACAACCGCTACGGCATTGAACTGGCCGCGGACATGTATGTCCCCAAGAATGCGGAAGGAAAACTCCCCGCGATCGCGGTTTCCGGTCCTTTCGGTGCGGTAAAGGAACAGTCTTCCGGACTCTATGCCCAGCATATGGCCGAACGCGGTTTCCTGACCGTCGCCTTCGATCCCTCTTTCACCGGTGAATCCGGCGGAGAACCCCGCCGGATGGCTTCCCCGGACATCAACACGGAAGACTTCCTCGCCGCCGTCGATTTCCTGTCCACCTGTGATCTGGTCGATCCCGAGCGCATCGGTATCATCGGAATCTGCGGTTTCGGTGGCATGGCCATCAATGCCGCCGCCCTCGATCCCCGCATCAAGGCTACCGTGGCTTCCACGATGTACGACATGAGCAAAGTCAATGTGGAAGGCTATTTCGCCAGCGAAGATACCCCTGCCCAGAGGATGGACAAGCGAAAGGCTCTGGCTGCCCAGCGGACGGAAGACTACAGATCCGGCTCTTACAAGCGCGCCGGCGGTGTCATCGACCCGCTGCCGGACGATGCCCCCTGGTTCGTTAAGGACTACCATGCCTATTACAAGACCCCACGCGGATATCACGAGCGGAGCGGAAACGCCAACGATGGGTGGAATGTCATCGGCTGCCAGAGCTTCCTGAACCAGCCCCTGCTTGCCTGGGCCGGTGAAATCGAGAATCCCGTTCTCCTGATCCACGGAGAAAAGGCCCACAGCCGCTATTTCAGCGAATATGCCTACTCTCTTCTCTCCGGCAGCAACAAGGAACTGCTCATCATTCCCGGCGCTTCACATGTCGATCTGTACGATGATGTGGCCGGCGTGATTCCCTATGACAAAATGGAGGCGTTTTTCAAAACAAATCTGAAATGAGACTCTTGAATCTGATACTTGCCGTTTCGCTGCTCTCCTGCACGACGGATCCGCTCCCAGTTGAACCGGATAACGGGACGACTGAAAAAAAGGATGAGAAAGGACAGGAAACCCCTGCCGACCCCCAGAAACCTGGCACGACTGTGGGCAAGACGCTGGTTATCTGGTACAGTTTTACTGGCAATTCAAGGACGATCGCCAGTGCACTCTGCTCCCACATCACCGCCGACTCCCTGGAAATCCTCCCGGCTGAAGCCGGTCTTGACTATGCCGCGAATAATTATGCCATAGGCAGTTCCCTTATCGCGGCAATCCGTGAGAATCCTTCATCGGCATCTTCCTATCCGGCTGTCAAAGATGTCCAGGTCTCCTTCGACAAATATGATACTATTATTATTGTAACCCCACTCTGGTGGAGTCAGATGGCCGCCCCGATGCAGAGCTTCCTCTTTAAGTCCGCCAGCAAGATGGCCGGTAAAACCATCGGTCTTATCGTCACGAGTGCGAGCAGCGGGATCTCCGGTGTCGAACAGGATGCGAAACGGCTTGTTCCGCAGGGCAAATTCCTTTCAGAAAGCCTTTGGATCCGTTCCTCACAGGTCAGCAAGGCGAAGGACCTCACAGCTCAGTGGTACGATAAAATGATAACCCCTCAAAGTGGAGAACAGTCCATGAAAGTGAAAATCACCGCCGGTGGAAAGTCTTTTACCGCCGATATTGAAGATTCCGAAACGGGAAAGGCCTTTCTCGGGAAACTGCCGCTGACACTTGAGATGTCGGAACTGAACGGAAACGAGAAGTATTGCTATGGCGTCTCCCTGCCCAAGAACGACCGGCATTATGACAGCATCCAGGCCGGAGACTTGATGCTCTACAGCGGTAACTGCATCGTTCTTTTCTATGGTTCCGCAGGCGGATACAGCTATACGCGTATCGGAAAGCTCGCAAGCACAAGCGGTCTTTCGGAGGCTTTGGGGAATGGAAATGTCAGTGTAAAATTTGAAAGGCTATGAAAAAAGCGTTCTTCAGCATCATTTTTATAGCCCTTGTTTCGCAGTTTGTTGCGGAATCGGCAGCCATTTGCTCTGACTTGAACAAAGAAAATCAAAATATGGAGAATCAACTTACATCCCGCCGGCAGGGTCTGGCCGTCATCGCCGCCCTGGAAGCGAAAGGGGATATCCCCGGCCTGGAATCGGCAATCGCAGTGGCCCTTGACAATGGACTTACCGTCAGCGAAGCGAAAGAGGCCTTGTCGCATCTCTATGCCTATTCCGGTTTCCCCAGGTCCCTGAATGCACTTGGCGCTTTGCAACGTGTCCTGGAGCAGCGTAAAGCCTCCGAAATCCATGACAATCCCGGCAAAGAGGCGGATCCGCTGCCTGCGGATTATGATGCCTTGAAACAGGGCACGGAGGTCCAGAAGCGTCTTACCGGGAAACCATTCCAATACTCCTTTGCTCCCGCAACGGATTATTACCTGAAGGCCCATCTGTTCGGCGATATTTTCGCCAGGAATAACCTCTCCCATGCCGACCGGGAAATCGTTACGGTAAGCGCCATTTCGACCCTTCGCGGCTGCGAGCCGCAGCTTATCGCCCATGTCTCCGGCGCCCGGAATATGGGTGTAACGGACGAAGAACTTCGGGCGCTCCCCGAATTGCTTGAAGGGGAAGTGGGCTTTGAGGAGGCGGAAAGGCTTCGCGGTGCACTGGCGGTTGTTTTCGGTGAGAATCATACCCCGGTAAGGGCGGTGGATTTCTCAGTCTGGCCGAAGGGAGAACCCAATACCGCCTATGCAAAGTACTTCACGGGCAACAGTTATCTGGCTCCGATGGAAGGGGGCATGGCAAACGTCACCTTCGAACCCCGTTGTCGCAACAACTGGCATATCCACCACAAGCAGGTTCAGGTCCTGATCTGCGTCGCCGGCCGCGGCTGGTACCAGGAATGGGGCAAAGAGGCCGTTGAAATGACCCCCGGTACCATTATCGCCATTCCCGCCGAGGTCAAGCACTGGCACGGGGCCGCCCGGGATTCCTGGTTCCAGCATCTGACCTATCACAAGGATGTGCAGGAAGGAGCAAGCAACGAGTGGCTTGAGCCTGTGACGGATGAAGTGTACGACCGTCTCCAATTCCCTGAAAAATCGTAACTTTGTTCCAAATAAAAGTATCCATGAAGAGAGTCTTATTCTTTTTGATGACTGCGGCTTTGGTGCTGCAAGCATGTAATCCCAAACAAGATACCGCTATGTCCATTACCGTAAATCTCAGATACACCGGCGCGAACGGAAGTGCGCGGGCATTTGCCGAAGAGATGATCGCCAGCGGCACGGTGGACGCTATCCGTGCAGAGGAGGGGAACCTGCGCTATGAGTATTATCAGTCTCTGGATGACCCTGAGACCATCCTTCTGGTCGACAGCTGGACAAATCAGGAAGCCATAGACGCGCACCACGCCTCTCCCATGATGGCGACCATCGCTTCTCTTCGGGAGAAGTATGACCTTCTTATGACGGTCGAGCGCTACAACCGGGCCGATACTCCGGAAAGCGAGAATCGGTTCATCAGGAAATAGGCGCGTTGGAAGATGCGGTCCAAGTGATTGGTTTCGAAGGCTGTTATCATCGCAATTGTCAGTTCACAGGACATTTTGAAAGTATAGGTGATGCAAGATTTCGGATTTCATTGGATTTAATGGAAAAACGAATACGATGAAGATCCTGAAAACTGTGATTTTTGTGGCGCTGCTTACGGCAGGACTCTGCGGCTGCGAGAAGATTGATGTCAACAAATTGGAAGGCACCTGGTCTGAACAGTATGACCCGGCGGTGTTTGCGATGGACGGATCCGTGAGCTTTACCTTTGACGGCGACGGCCGATACCAGCTCTTCGTATATGATGCGCTCTCAGGCAAGTCCAGTGATTTCAGCGGCCATTATATGCTGGACATGTTTGAAAAGAACACCATTACCTTCAATCCGGTGATGTCGGACTTCACGAACGTTACCTACAGGATTGTCAAACTTACATCTCGTGAGATGGCTTGGCAGAAAATGGGGACAGCTCCCAATCCGGGCGTCTGGGCATCTGATTACCGTCACTTCGTGAGACGCAGGTAAGCCTCGCAAAGACGTTTCCTTGCCAATTTGCTTTGCTCCTGCCAGGGGAGAAGCATGTCAAAAGCATGGGTATTCCCGTGGTAGACGTCTACCTTGGCTTCGACTCCAGCCGCCTTTAGATTGTTCACGTAGGAGAGTGTTTCCGCATAGAAAGGCTCTCCGTCGGCGACAAAGGTGTAGCAAGGAGGAAGGTTGGAGTATTCAGTCTCACGGGCGGGAGATGCGTACTTGCTGACGGAATCCGTTCCGTACAGGTTTCCGAGATAACGTTTCCAGCCCCAGTGGGTTCGTTTTGTGTTCCATACTCTTCCGTGGTTATCGACGGATGATTCAGTATCCTCACAATCGAGCATCGGATAGAGCGGCAGTTGAAGGGCGATAGGAATCCTGCCTTTGTCCCTTGCAAAGAGGCAGACAGCAACTGTTAGTCCGCCGCCGGCGCTCTCTCCACCGACGACGAGCCGGTCCCTGTCGATTCCAAGCTCTTCAGCATTCCCGTACATCCACTCCAGGGCTGCGTAGCAGTCCTCCAAAGCGGCAGGAAAAGGATCTTTGCCTGCCAGACGGTAGTCCGGACAAACGACGACGGCTCCGAATTTCTCGGCGAGCATCTTCCCGTTCTCCGTGATGATACGCACGGTACGCGATGAGAGTCCCTTTCCGGCGACTGGGAAAGCGGACAGACAAAGGAAAAGCAAGATGGACAATAGTTTATTCATTGAACCTACAGGATAACGATGACGCCGGCGATCAGCGCTGCGGGGATGGCCAGCACCATACCGATGAGCGAGCCTTTGATATGGAACCAGTAGTCGTGATAATCCTCCGTCATGTCTTCCGTTCCTTTTATTACGAAATGGGGGTCATGGCAAAACCAGATGCAGTCCCGCCCGGACGGTTACCGTCGTCCACCAGGCCGATTTGGCGGCATCGCTCGATGATGGCCGGGGGATAGTTGAAAATGGTCTTCAACGGATTCCTGGACATCAGGAATACAAATAACGTGAAGAGCACGCAGGCGATGAGGGATTCGATCAGAAATGTCATAAGCCGAGTTTTAACACCATGAAAGTCGTCTATCGGTCCCCAAAAATACGAATTCCCGGTGAGAATGAAAAATGGCGGACATGGTGTTTTAATTCCGTGGGATTGCTCTTTCCCGCTTCTATTTTTATATTTGTATTTGTAATCAAACGATCTTGACAATGAAGAAAGCATTATTGTGGATTGTCGGCATCCTTGCCGCGATTTGTATCGCCATTTCACTTATCTGGGGCGGCGAAATATCAACCCTCCGTTCTATCGAATCCGTCGAAGGGAATCCATATCTTTACCGGATGGAGTACAAGGCTGATTATGACCTCGACGATGTCATCGCCAACGACATCGACGAGAACGCCGAACTACTGAACTATGTCGTCGGACGCATCGGGAAAGGTCTCCCTCTCAAGATCAAGAGTTCGCAGGTCGCCGATGAAAACGGAGAGATGAATACTATCAATTGTACCTCGTTCCAGGCCGTACAGGCAGAGGGAAACGGTTTCTGGTTCGGCCGCAACTATGACTATTTCAAGAATCCCACGATGGTGACCGTCTCCCATCCGAAGAAGGGATACGCCTCCATCGCCTGCAGCGACATGTCCCATTTTGGATACTCCCTCGAGAAACTGCCGGTTTCCCTGGCTGCGAAACTCAACTGTCTGGCATCCGTATACGCCCCCGTGGACGGCATTAACGAGAAGGGGCTTTGCACCTCCATTCTGGCGCTTCCCAAGCAGGCGTCGCAGCAGGATACCCCGAAGCATGACGTGGGCACGACTATCATCATGCGCCTTTGGCTGGACCGCTGCGCGACCGTGCAGGAAGCCCTGGCTCTCCTGGAAACGGTTGACGTTCGGCACGATGCGGCCACCGGTGGCGGCTATCATTATCTGGTGGCCGATGCCAGCGGGGACTGTGCGGTTGTCGAATTCGACCTGTTTGATGGCTGGAAGACCCTCATCACGCGGAAGGCCGAGGGGGCCAACTACATGCATATAACCAACCATCTCCTCCATGAAAAGTATGTTACAACGGAGCCGGATCCCGTTTTCGGGAATCCGCACAGCAAGAGCTGGTGGCGCTATGAGACGGTGGGAGCTTACCTTCAGGAACACAAAGGAATCCTTACCCTTGACGAGGCGCAGGAATGTCTCGCGCGCGTGCATTGGCAAGACCTCGTTTGGGAGAACGGAACCGTCGAAGACACCCAATACAGCAATGTGTACGACCAAAAGCACATAGCTCTCTATCTCCGTAATTGGAACGACTACGAGACTACCTGCAAATTCGGCCTCTGATAAGCGCCTTCCGGGTTAGCCGGAGGAATCAAAATGGAAATAAAGATAACAGGAAATGGGGAGGGGCCTTCACTGCTCTTGATTCCGGGGCTTGGAGTATCTTACGAGATATTCCTGCCGCTGATCGGTCTCCTGAAAGACAGATACCATATCATTGCCGTCGGAATCGATGGATTCCTGATCGGCAAGGAATCGTCATTCACTTCCATCGACGACCAGGCCGGGCAGATCATCGGATATGTCCGGGACAAGCTGAACGGCCATCTTGACGTTGCCTATGGCCTGTCTCTGGGAGGGAAAATCCTTTCCAGGATCATGGAAATGGACCGGATTGTCATCGACCACGCAATCCTGGACGCAGCTCCGCTGCTGCCGCTTCCGAGGTGGAGCGTAGATCCCCTCCGCTATTATCAGAGCCTCAATGTCTGGACCTGCTATCACTGGACCGGTTTCTGGCGGCGGGTATTCCATTCCCATTACTTCGATGTACTGCTGGACGAGTGCAGGAAAGTATGGCCATCAGGCAAGGGGAAAGCCGTGCGTGACGGATACAAGGACGTTTATACCCACAAATTGGAGTCCATTAAGGGCGCAGATATCCACTATTGGTATGGGACCAAAGAGTCCTTTGTAGCGAAACCGCAGGCGAGGCATCTCTGCGCTATCCATCCTTCCACACACGTCGAAGTCTTTCCCGGCATGAATCATGGGCAGTTCCTGATCGATCATCCGGAAGAGGTGGCTAAAAGGATCGCAGGGTTTCCTGTCATTCGTAAGGCCAGGCCGGAAGACGCCCCCTTCCTTGCCAAATGCATCATGGCGGGGATGCACTTCTATGACTTCGGGACTGAGGTCCCCGAGAAAGAAGATATTTTCCGGAGCCTGGTCGAATGCGAGCGGCGCGACGACCTGCTCTACTCGTATCGTCATTCGAGGGTTGCTGAAGCGGACGGCAAGGTGGTCGGTGCCCTCCTTTCGTATCCGGGAGACATATATAAGAGGCTAAGGGAGAAGACCTTCGCGGAAATATGGCCGGATTTCTTCCCGACCCACGGCGACTCCGAGCAGGAGACGGATCCGGGAGAGTACTACCTGGATTCATTGGCGGTCCTCCCGGAATATCGGGGGAGAGGCATAGGGAAGGCTCTGCTGCAGGATGGAATCAGAAAAGGCATTGATCTTGGTTTCAATCAGATAGCTCTTGTAGCCGACAGCGACATGCCTCATCTGATCAGTCTTTACAAATCCCTGGGATTCGTTCCGGCAGACCATCGTCATGCCTTCGGGGTAGACTTCCAAAGAATGGTTTTCATCCCAGGACTCAGTAAATAATACCACTAATTTTGTGCCCATATGAGGAATGCGATCGGATATATTCTTGGATTTCTGATTTTTATCGCCGGGATCCCGGCATTGATGTGGAGGGTGTCCGGAAGGCCCTTTCCATGGGCCCCGGCGCAGCCTTGGGTCATTATCGCGCTTATCCTGATAATTCCGGGGCTGGCGCTCAGCATCTGGTCAATCGTCCATATGAAAAATGTCGGCAAAGGGAATCCCTTTGATGCCTATAACCACGAAGTCGCTCCGAGAACCCGGCACTTGATGAAGGATGGGCCTTATGGTTTTTCCCGCAATCCGATGCTGCTGGGTGTATATATCTATGATATCGGTGTTCTTGTGTGGCTCCGGAGCTGGTGGCCGCTGATCATCTTTGCCATCGAGATAATTCTTCTCACGCTTCAGGTAAGGTCGGAGGAGAAGCGGTTGGAAGCCGATTTCAGGGACGAGTACCGCGCTTACAAGAGCTCTGTCCCCCGGTATTTCATCAAGTGACACAGGCAGGTAAACTGCCTGATTGATAATTAATCCGGTATATCCTCATATAATACCGGATTTTTTTGTTACATTTGGCACATGTTAGTCAAGTGTATTCTTCTCATCCTGTTCTTTGCCGTGATGATCGGTGTCGGCATCTATTGCCGCCGGACCGCATCTGATGTTCAGGGCTTCGTCCTGGGAGGCCGCAATGTCGGCTCCTGGCTTACGGCTTTCGCATTCGGTACATCTTATTTTTCGGCTGTCATCTTTGTGGGATACGCCGGTCAGTTTGGCTGGAAGTACGGTTTGGCGGCAACCTGGATCGGTATCGGCAACGCCCTCATCGGTTCGCTCCTGGCCTGGCGGATCCTTGGACGCCGGACACGCCTAATGACCCAGCATCTGCAGAGCGCCACGATGCCCGACTTTTTCGGGAAGCGTTTCTTCAGCGATGCGCTCAAGGTCGCTGCGTCTGTCATCGTGTTCATCTTTCTCATCCCATATACCGCGTCGCTCTATAACGGCCTCTCCCGGCTTTTCAGCATGGCCTTCAATGTGGATTATGTCTGGTGCGTGCTGGGGATGGCCATCCTTACAGGCATCTATGTGCTGGTAGGAGGTTACATGGCGACCGCCGTGAACGATTTTATCCAGGGATTGATCATGTTGGCGGGTATCTGTGCCGTGATCGCATCCGTACTCAGCGGAAACGGGGGCTTCAGCGCTGCGGTGGAGAGCCTCTCCCAGATTCCGTCCGAGTCTGCACCTGCCCTGAACGGGGCTTTCGTCTCATTCCTGGGCCCCCAACCCATATACCTTCTGGGTGTCGTATTGCTGACATCCCTGGGAACCTGGGGACTGCCGCAGATGGTAGGGAAATTCTACGCCATCCGCAACGAGGCGGCCATCCGAAAAGGTACGTTCATCTCCACCTTCTTCGCAATCATCGTGGCAGGAGGATGTTATTTCCTGGGTGGTTTCGGTAGGCTTTATGGCCAGAGCATCGAGTATACGGCGGCAGGGACTCCGGTTTATGACAGCATCATCCCGTCCATGCTGGCAGCCCTTCCGGACCTGATGATCGGCGTCGTGATCATCCTGGTTCTGTCGGCGTCCATGTCGACCCTATCCTCTCTGGTGCTCACATCCGGGTCCACGCTGACATTGGATATCATCGATCCGGCCTTGGCCAAGGTCCGCAAAGGCGTACATATGGATGACCGCAGGCAACTGCTCTGCATCCGTCTTCTTGTGCTTTTCTTCATTATCGTTTCTTCCGTCCTGGCCATCGTCCAGGCCAAGAGTTCCGTGACCTTCATCGCCCAGCTCATGGGCATTTCGTGGGGAGCGCTGGCAGGCGCATTCCTGGCACCGTTCCTGTACGGACTTTACTGGAAGCGTACGACTTCCGCATCGGTCTGGGCCTCTTTCATCGTGGGCGTGGGTGTCATGTGCGGCTGTATGTACTGCACGTTCACGGGACGGACTTTCATCAGCCCGTATTTTACCTCGCCGATCAATGCCGGTGTGCTGGCGATGCTGCTCGGATTGGTAGTCGTGCCCGTTGTGAGCCTCCTTTCCAAGGTGAACCGGAAAGAGGAAGTGGAAGAAATGTTCGGCTGCTACGCCAGCACCGTGACGGTCCGCGCTACGGACGCCCTCTCCGAGGAGGCGGAACAGCAGGACTAGAAGACGAAAATATAACCGATACCCAACGTATGACAGGCGGCCGTCAGGCCGCCTTTGTCGAATAGGTGGTACATATAGAAGAAATCCAGCGAGTGACCCCGTCCGAGGCTGATTTCCGTACCGGCATAATGCAGCGAACGCACCCATTTGCCGGTGTCGAAACTGCTGAAGAACTCGAACATCAGATAAGGCGTGAAAATGCTTTCTGGGGCCTTGTATTGCCCGCGGAGCCGGGTTCGAAGGGTATTGCTGAACGATTCCGCTCCCGGGTTGTAGGCCAGTTCGTATTTCTCCCTGAGAGCGATGGAGAGGCCGTCGCGCTTGAGGGTTTCGGTTAGACACAGGACCGCCTTGTGCTGGATCATGTCTCCAGCAGAAGGGATGCGCCAGAACTCATAGCTCAGGTCACCCTTGAGCCAACTGTTGAAATTGTATCCGCCGCCGGCCATCGCGAACCAGCACTCCGTGCTGTTGACATGGTCAAAGGAGCGATGCTCCAACCGTGCCATGGCGAAAGGAGCGCCGAAGGATTTGACGAGCTGGACGCTGCTCCAGGTACCGAGATCGGAATAGGTCTGCGCGGACGCCTGTGTGGCGAACAGCGCGAGAGCGGACATGATAGTAATAAACGCTTTTTTCATACACTACTGAAACTCAATGACAAAGATACGAATTGTTGCCTGAAAACCTATATTTTTCGTAGCTTTGTATCAAGGATGATAATTTAAGGACTTGCTATGATAAAAATGTTCGTTATGCATACCTGTCCGGACTGCGAGTATGTTGAAAGGCAGGTGGAAGGTAATCCGGATTTCGAGGTGATCGATATCGGGAAGCACGTGAGGAACCTGAAGCGTTTCCTCGATCTGCGAGACAGCAATCCGGCATTCGACGAGGCCAAGAAGACAGGCGATGTTGGGATCCCTTGCTATGTCCTGGAGGACGGGTCCATAACGCTCATGTCCAGGGACGTTGGCCTGGAACCCCGTCCCGAGGACATGGGCACGTCCTGCCGAATTGATGGATCCGGATGTTGAACTGTATCTGTCGGCGTCCTGTTACACATGCATTAGTTTATCGGAGTCCAGACGAACAGGCCTTCCGCGGAGGCGAGCTGACGGACCAGTTCGAGCAGTTCTTCATCCGGGCCGTAAAGGGTCATGTAGTGGTCGTCACCGCTGAAGGAGACCAGTGCGTCCGACGGCTGGATCCGGATGAAAACAGGGGAGTGTGAAGCGATGCTCTCCCGAAGGAAACATACAAGGTCTTCCGGTGAGAAGTCGCCGGACCACCGTTCATCGTCGGGACTGACTGTCAGGGAATGGAAGCAGTTCAGTTTCACCAGCATGGAAGCGAACTTCCCGGCAATTTCCTCCAAATGGGACAGGAAATACTTCTCGACCGTGAAATATCGGCCGGGGGAGTCATCGGGAACCTGTTTCGGAAGGACATCGATAATCCAGTAAGGTCGGCTCTCCACGTCAATCATAGGTTCTTATACTTGTGGAAGTCGTATTTTTCACGAAGGACAGTCTGGGTTTCTTCATCCTGATGGGTGAAATATGCTTTGAAACCGGGGCAGAAGTTGATATGCCAGCGCCAGAACCGGCCAAGGACAGATTTGGGATTCTTGTCGTAGTGCGCGCGGAACTTGCAGTTCTCGCAAGGGTATTGGGCCATAAAGCGTTGAAATGATGGTTTGGATTCAAAGATAAGGATTTTTTCGGGAAACCGGTTCGCTGGCAGATTCGGTTGGATTATTGTAATTTAATGTTTACCTTGTCAAAAGTTTCACATGACACAGAACTACTATGAAGAAGATGTTTTTTGCAGCAGTTGTCGCCTGCCTGACCCTATTTACATCCTGCGGTGTTTCAAGAGTAAGTCATACCGGAGATCTCACGGGGTCCATTTATGGTGTCTGGGCCCTGGATTCACGTGATCATGTCGATTACTCCGGTGTCCATTTCTATCTTTCCCTGAGCGAGCCCCGCATCGCTCTTGCCAAGAAAGGCAGTTTCACCCATTTCGACCTCAAAGATGTGGATGTCGACGGCTCCCAATTTTCTTTCAACGCCTCCAAGAAGCTGATCAGTTTCGAGAAGACGCTCTGGCTCACCCAAGTTCCCCGCTATGAAATGCGCCTGTCAGGGACATACAGAGTCCTCGAAATGACCCGCACGAAACTGGTCATCCAGAAAGACTCCTTCGGTGCCAGGACCACCTATTCGTTCCATAGGTACAAATAAGGTGCTGGCCGGTTATAACCAGGCGTCGTTCTTGCTCAAATGTTCGTTTGAACGGGATTAATCCTCCAATACTTCCAAATAAAAGCTCACCGGTCGGAAACCGTCGTTGCAGGAGATCATCGCGCTCATGGGGTTCTCATATTTCTCCATCAGGTCCGGGTACTCCGTCTTCCTGACAGCCGTGATCTTCACCTTGTTCATCATTTCACGGGATAACGGATCACGGTTTTGAGCTTGTCGGCCGCAGTCTTCCTCGGGTCTGACAGGTAGATTTCATGATGCATTCTCTTGCCATCTATGGCAATGGACAGCCCTTCCTGGGCGACCAGAGCCTTCATCTTGCCGATGGTCACCGGCTCCATGTCATAGGAACCGATGTGCATGCACTGCACGCATTTCCCCTCTTCATAATGGAAAAACTCGGCCCTTGAGAAGTCCTTCTTCTTTTTCGCGGTCGCAGTCTCCACCGCCCAGTTGAAATCATCCTTCGTCACGAAGTCCGGGAGGCGGAGCATCGATATGAAATGGAAGTCATCCTTCCGGCCATAGTCCACCTCTCCCTCCCCGGCCCACCAGAGGCCTTCCAGGGGAGGGACGACGAAATCGAAAAAGCCGTCGATCCGGTGGTCGCCCATCTTGCTCATCTTGATGGTGAACGCGATACCGTACGATTGATGGTAAATTACATATGTCTATAAGCCTCTATCGCATCCCGAAACGTCTTACCGGCATTCTCGTGAAGCCATTTCTGGAACCTTACATGGAACGTGAACCTGCTCCCCAGATGTTCGGCGAAAAAAGCCCTGAAGCCTTGGGAGCAAACCAGGCCTGGACCGTTGCCCTCACCAACGCAGTCAGGTATTCCCGGTCATCGACGTCGCTGATGTAGAAATACGGCCTGGCCCCGGGATAGGGGGGACGCTCGTCCAGTTCCTTCAGCACAGTCGCTCCGGGATAGGTCCGCTTGATGTAGAGGTTGTTGTCGCAGATGAGGCCGAAAAGTACATTAGTCGCCCATCATCTTCTTGACGGAGATGTCACCCGCGCCGGAACACTGATCGACGATATATTGGACGAAATCGGTATTGCAAGCCATATCACCAAATATAAGGAATGATTCTGTATTTTACATGCTTCTTGTACTCTGCGTATCCCTCCAGGCCATCTTCCAGGACGGACTCCTCATTGCGGATCCGTTTGGCGATCACGGGAATATAGCCCAGCATGATCATGAATGAGAAAGGGGAGCCGAGCACCAGCGGCATCGAAAGGAAAAGGACCGTCGTGGCCATGTACATCGGATGCCGCACGATTCCGTACAGCCCCGTGTCGATGACCTTCTGGTTCTCCTGCACCTCGATGGTCCGGGACAGGTAGGTATTCTCCCGCAAGACTTCCGCATACAGCAGGTACGATGCCAGGAAGAGCACGGCCGCCGCCCAGACGGCCCAGTCCGGCAACAACCACCAGCCGAAACGCAAGTTCAGGCCGGCCACGACGAAGGCGGCGATGAAAAGTAGTCCGCTCAAGGCCACAACGGTCTTCTGTTCGGATTCCTGTTCCTTGGCGTTCAGACGCTTCCGCAGGAGGTCCGGGTTCCTTTTCAGCAGGATGATACCGGCAATGAACATCGGCACGAACAGGATGCCCATCAGGAGCCATCCCTGCCAGAACCGGAGCGATCCGGCAGGCAGGAACAACAAGATCCCGAGGAGGATGACTCCGAGGAAATATTTCGTCAACGATTGGTAAAGCAGGCCTTTGTCCATAGTAACAGAGCGGGTATATCGCGATAGTCTAAGCAGGTCTTACAGGCTGTAGGCAGTAAGCAAAGCAAGGGCGTGACGGTAGTCGCGCTCTGCTTCCAAGGTTGCTTCCAGGGCTTCAAAGTAGAGGTCGATTTCCACAAGGTAGTCGATCATCGAGATTTCTCCCTTTGAAAGGGCTGAAAGCAGGAATTCCCGGCTATCGGTCTCTTTCAAAGAAGTATGCATCATCTCTGAGTTCTCTTTCATGGAATATGCCTTCATGTACTGATTACGGAGGTCGAAGAGGAATTTCTGTTCGGCGGCATTACGTCTTTCCTTGGCCGCAATGAGCCTGGCCTGTGACTGCCGGATTTTGTTCCCGGCGCTCCAAAGGGGAATGTTGACGCCAATGGTCACGCCCCGGAACTTCTCCTGCGTCCGAATCTCACTCATATAGCCTACTGCGAGTTCAGGCAGGCGGGATGCTTTGTCTATAGCGAGCTGCCGGTTCTCAAGTTCCACTTGCTTGCGTACGTAGGCGAGCAGGGGACTGTCCTGCGATGCTGCGTCAAACCACGTCTCGAAATCGCCCGGAATAGAGTCCTCCAAGTCGTAGGTGAGGGCGTCGAAATCGATATCTTTTCCTCCGTTAAGGGAGCGCAGGGTTGACAGTAGGGTCTGTCTTTCGACCTCGGCCCGATTCGCTTTCCCTTGCACCGTGGTCAGGTGGATCCTGGCCTTATTGAGATCGAGTACGGTCGATTCTCCTGCCTTCATCCTCTTTTCGTAGGAACTGACCAGGGAGTTGGACTGAGTCAGGTGTGTCCTCAGTTCAGAAAGGATGGCATTGCAGTAGACGAGGTCGATACAGGCTTGTTTTGCTTCCAGAAGGACAGCCTGGCGTTCGGTCTTGTACTTCAAAGAGGCCAGTTCTCCCATCCCTTCGGCCATGCCGGCTTTCATTCCGGTGATGGTCGGGATGTCAAAAGCCTGGCTGACTCTCAGATCATGGCGGCCTCCTATGTTTTCAGCACCCCAGAGATAGTTGAATTCGACTTCCGGATTGGGAAGAAGTGTCTCCGCCTTCCCGGCAAGTCGCTCCGCCTCCACTTCCGCAGCGACGACCTTCAACTCCGGATTGTTCCTCTCAATCTGTGCCAGCACCTGATTGACAGAATTCTGACCGAAGCTGAAAAATGTTCCTTGTATAGCAATGATAACTGATATAATACGTTTCATATTCGATTCTTCTTGGTGATAATGTACATGACCGGAATGACGAAGCCGTTCAGGAGGGTGGAGGAGAGGAGACCGCCGAGGATGACCTTTGCCATCGGAGACTGTATCTCGTTGCCGGGCAATCCTCCGCCAAGTGCCAGAGGAAGAAGTGCCAATGCAGAAGTGACAGCTGTCATGATAATCGGGTTCAGCCTGTCCGTCGAACCGGTCATGACAGTCTCGACAGGGGAGCAACCCCGTGACGCAAGGACATTGTAACGGTCGATCAGAAGCATGCCGTTCCTGGTGGCGATGCCAAACAGCGAGATGAACCCGATGATCGACGGAATGCTCATGATTCCACCGGTGAAAAAAACAGTAATCACTCCACCGATCAGGGCCAGAGGCAGGTTGAGGAGTACGATAAGGCTTTGCCCGGCGTTCTTGAACGCCCCATAAAGCAGCATGAAAATAATGAATATGCTGAATATGCTGACAAGAGCGATTGTCCTCGAGGCTCTTTCTTCACTCTCGAACTGTCCTCCGAACTCAATCCTGTACCCGTCAGGGAGGGTTACATGTTTATCAATCTCTTCCTTTATGGAGGCAACGGCCTTTGCCAGTTCGCCTCCGGTGGCGTTGCACGAAACGACTAGTTTCCTGTCCAGGTTCTCCCGCCCTATGGTATTGGGACCCGAGGACGAAACCACATCGGCGACATACCTCAGAGGGACCTTGGATCCTGAAGGAGTGTCCAGAAACAGATCCTCGATCCTTTCCATTGTGGAACGGGCCCCATCCTTGACTTTCAGGGTAAGGTCGAAGGAGCGGTTGCCTTCGTAGACAGTCGAGACCGTTTCTCCTTCGAGCATCACTTTCACGAATTCGGCGAACTCGGGCATCGTGATTCCATACCGGGCGAGCATCTCCCTTTTCGGAACGATGTTGAGTTCCGGCCTATCTACTTGCTGCTCGACGTTTATGTCGGCAATACCGTCCACGTCTGAGATTGCAGCCTTGATCTCCTGTCCGATAGAATACATCTTGCTCAGGTCGGTACCGAATACCTTGATGGCAATATTGGATTGAGTTCCAGAAAGCATTGCATCGATCCTGTGTGAGATAGGTCCGCCTATCTCAACGTTCACTCCGGGTAAAACCGAGAGCTTTCCGCGTATTTCTTCAGTAATAGCCCGCCTGCTTCTTCCATCAAGTCTGAAAGGACATTCGAATTCAGAGCAGTTCACCCCGAAAGCGTGTTCATCAAGTTCAGCCCTTCCGGTCTTCCGTCCGACCGTTATTATCTCCGGAATGCTCATCAGGATTTCTTCAGCCTGAAGTCCGAGTTTGTCGGATTCTTCCAGGGAAATCCCGGGCACTGAACTCATGGCTATCGTGAAGGAGCCTTCATTGAAGGCGGGGAGGAAACTTCTGCCGAGAGAGAAGAACATGGCCAGTGCCACGGCCAGGAGGCAGGCGAAAGTGCCGATGACGGCCTTCCGGTGGCGAAGTGCCCAGTCCAGCGCTTTTGCATAATGCTTCTTCAGCCATGCCGACACAGGCGGCTCTTGCCTGCGTCCTGAATCTGTCTCATGGGCCAGCAAGTATGAACTTAGAACGGGGGTTACGGTGAGGGCGACGAGGGTCGAGGTGATCAGGGAGATGATGAAGGTGAGGCCAAGAGGTTTCAGCATGCGACCCTCCATGCCTGACAGGAAAAACAAAGGCAGGAAACTCGCGATGATGATCAGTGTGGAATTGAGCATCGGCATCCTCACCTCCTTCGACGCCTCATACACAACCTCCAGGACATCCCTTCCACGAGACTGTCGGAGGCGTTTGAAAACGTTCTCCACGTCGACGATGGAATCATCCACAAGTGAACCGATGGCAATGGCAATTCCTCCAAGGCTCATCGTATTGACAGTCAGCCCCATGAACTTTGAGACGAGGAGGGTGACCAGGATCGACAGCGGAATCGAAATCAAAGAAATGAGGGTTGTCCTCCAGTTCATAAGGAATATGAAGAGGACTATGACCACAAATATGCCGCCTTCTATGAGAGATTTCTTGACATTGGAAATCGATCCTTCGATGAAACGAGACTGGCGGAATATCTCTGAATTGATCTTGACATCGGATGGAAGGGACGCTTTGATGTCATCCAGGGCTCTGTCCAGTTTACCGGTCAGTTCAAGGCTGTTCGTGTTCGGCTGTTTCGTGACGGTAAGCACGACTGCCGGCTTACCGTCGTTCGAGGCCAGACCAAGGACAGGAGTCTTGGGACCGATCTTTACATCTGCGATGGCTTCCAGGGTGACCGGCATACCGCCTTCCGAGGTTTTTACGACGGCCTTCTTCATCTCTTCCACTTCGGAAGTGGATAGGACCCCGCGCACTATGTACTCGTTACCATATTCATACAATGTGCCTCCGGCAGCGTTCCGGTTCATTCCTTTGACGGCGTAGATCACTTCGTCCATCGTGACTCCGTAGTGACGCATGCGCCCCGGGTCCATGAGTATCTGATACTCTTTTATGTCTCCTCCGATAACGGAGACCTGGGCGACACCGCCGGTGGATAGCAGGCGTGGCCTGATCGACCAATCCGCCAGCGTCCTCAGATCCTGAAGAGAGGTCGTGTCGGAAGTCAGTCCGATGATCATTAGTTCTCCGAGGATCGAAGCCTGGGGCCCGAGGGTCGGATGTCCGACATTTTCAGGCAGGCTCTCTCCAATCAGGGCAAGTTTCTCGCTGACTATCTGGCGTGCCTTGTAAATGTCCGTACCCCAGTCGAATTCGATGTTCACAATTGAAAATCCCGTGGTTGAGGATGACCTTACGCGGCGGACGTTGGTAGCACCGTTCAGGGCTGATTCAACGGGGAAGGTAACAAGTCTCTCAACCTCTTCAGGAGCCATTCCTTCGGCTTCGGTCATAACCACTACGGTTGGAGCATTCAGGTCGGGGAAGACATCCACTTCAGTATGTAACGTAGAATAGATTCCTGCTACGAGACAGAGTGTTGCGATCACTAAGACCGCAATCCTGTTGTTTAGGGAAAAACGGATGATCCCGTTGAGGAGACCATTCTCATGCTTGATCTGTCCCATAGGTCTAGTGATTGTGAGTATGACCGGCAGGGACAGCCGTCACTCCGGCCAGTTTGACATGGACAGCACCCTTGACGACAACGACATCTCCAGCTTCCAGCCCCTTGAAGACCGGAACCCTCTCTCCGTCGGAGATCCCAAGGCTCACTTCTCGCTTCAGGAAATCCCCGTCATCGTCTAGGACGAAGACATAGTGGACGCCCTGATCCTCGACTACGGCCTCCAGCGGAATCGACAGGCATTCCTTCGACAGGGATGTCATCAGGAAAATATCCACGTAAGATCCCGGGACAAAGTCTCCTTTGTTGTCGAACTCAAAGGTCACAGGGATGAAGTAATTTCCGTCCGCGGCACGGCCGTAGCCGGCCAGTCGTCCGCCGAGATCTTGCATCCGGTAGGTCCTGTCTCCATAGGATGTCTTGAAGTTCGCATCCCGGATCCGGCTTATCTTGTCGAAATATTTTTCAGAGACGTCAGCCCTCAGGCGAAGTTTCCTGTTCTGGCTCACAGTGGCTATCGGTGAGCCCGTTTCAACATAGTCTCCGCTCCTGACACTGAGGTTCTTGATGAACCCGGAGAGGGGAGAGGTGACGACTATCCCCCCCGAAGTGCCAGATCCAGTCGACAGGGCCTCATATTCCGCCTTTGCGTACTCGTACTCCAGCCTGCTCTGGTCCACGTGGCTCTCGCTCACAATATTGTCTTTGCTGAGCTGCATGTCGCGTTCGTATTCTTTCTTTGCCGTTTCATAGGTGATCCTGGCTTTCGCGAGTTTGTCTCCAGATCCGATTCCCTTGGATGAGATGGTGGCAATCCGGGCCCCTTTTCCGACGGGGGATCCTTCAGCCAACCCAGACAGATTGACTATGCCTTCGCTCTTCGCAACGACGGTCATCTCGTCACCGGTCGATGAGATGATCTGTCCGCTAGTCCGGATTATTTCGTTGAATTCTCCGACATCCACAGTGTCCGTGACGATGCCGAGGACAGCCTGGCGTTCCGGGCTTATCTTTATCCCGTCACCATGGAAATGGCTCTCGCCCTCCTCTTCATGATTATGTGAATGGTCATGATGACCGCAGGCGTTGAGAATGGCACACACGGCCATAAAAATAACAAATGGTTTGCTTCTCATTGAAATCTCTAATTATCAATTAATTACAATAGTATCATCCCTTCATTTCGAAGCGATGTTTCAAGCATAATCAACTGATAATCAGCAATTAATTCGCCACGCCAAGATGGGCGGGGACGATGAAGCCTTGAGGCCGGAACGGGGATGTTCGACAGAAAACGGCACTGCGTTGACAACCACAGGTACTTTGACCGCGGGCGTAGCCAGAACGGTAAAATCGAGTCTCAGATTGTCAGAAGGACAATATTTCTCATGGGACACGCAATGATTCTCGTCCTCTTCATGGTTTGCGTCTGAATGCATGGTGTGCTCGTCATTGCAGCATCCGTCCATGACGCAAACTTCCTTGACCAGGCAGATCATTGCCTGGTGATGATGATGGGGGACCACTGTAGTGAAAATGACCATCAGCATCGCCGTCAAGGTCGGAATTATTGCGATTTTCTTCATCAGGACAAAAATAGTAAAAAACGCGATAATGTGAAATGCTGAGGGAAATTATTTTTCAGTCGAACGTGATGCTATCGATTCTCAGGCGCAGGGTTCCGGAGGGGACCCTGGCCTCCGTGACTTCGCCGACCTTCTTGCCCATCAAGGCTGCTCCGATCGGGGATTTCAGCGAAATCTTGCCAGCCTCGAGGTCCATCTCGTGGGGGCTGACTATCTCGATTTTCATGCGGGCATTCGTCGAGAGGTTCGTGAATTCGACACGGCTCAGAAGGCAAACCCTGTCTTTGGGAAGGTCGTCAGAGTTGATCACGCGTGAATGCTCGAGGACCTTTTGCAGGAAACGGATACGGCTGATGGTCTTCGCTTGGATCCGCCTTGCTTCACGATACCCTGCATTCTCGCTCAGGTCTCCTTGGGCGCGGGCCTCCGCGAGGTCGTCCTTCACTTGGGGGTAAACTACGTTGATAAGATGCTTCAACTCGGCTGCAATCTCATCGTATCGTTGCTTTGACAGGTATTCCATGGTTCAAATTTACTCATTTTTCGACAAATAATATCGTCGAAAAACGTTACCTTTGAGAGTTAGAAGAATCGTAGTTTGTCTTAATTATGGAATACATCAAGGTAACGAAGGATAATCTGGAGAAAGAGCATATTTGCTGCGCCATTTCCAATAACAAGGATGTGCAGGTCTCTTCCAAGAAGGCCTGGCTTGCCGACCGGTTCGATGACGGACTCGTTTTCCTCAAAAGCGTTGAACGCGGACGGCACCCTGGCCGTCGAGATGATCACCGTCCCGGACGAGGATCTCTACGCGGTAATCACCGTCAACCTCTGCTGTCCTCTCCAGACCGACCGCCTGGCGTTCGTCGATGAGAACAACCTGCCGGGCATCGGAGCCTGGCTGAAGC
>JAFRUH010000024.1 GCA_017438975.1 Bacteroidales bacterium | reverse complement strand
ATTGCTTATATTTGCAATCGACAAAATTACTATAATTTTCCTTCAATTCAAAACGGAGAGACGATGAAGACCTGTTTCCGCCCCATTCTGCTTCTGGAAGCCGCCCTCTTCCTTGCAAGCATAGTGCCGATTCCCGCCCGCGCCCAGGACAGGCTGAAACTTTCGACGGTCGTCATCGATCCCGGACACGGCGGACACGATTCCGGATGCATCAGCCGGGACAAGAAAACCTACGAGAAAAGCCTGACCCTCGACATCTCCCAGCGTTTCGCCCGGAAAATCCGCGAGGCATTTCCTGACGTGAAGGTCATCCTGACCCGCAACGAGGACAAGTACGTGACCCTCAGCGGCCGGGCGGACATTGCGAACAATGCCGGCGCGGACCTGTTCGTCTCCATCCACATCAATGCGCAAGATAAGGGCACCTCAGCCAACGGCTATTCCATCCACTGTCTCGGGCAGTCTTCCCAGAAGGGGAATGACCTCTTCGGCAAGAACCTCGAGTTGTGCAAGCGGGAGAACTCCGTGATCCTGCTGGAGGACGATTACCAGACCAAATACCAGGGCTTCGATCCTTCCGACCCGCAGTCATACATCTTTTTCTCCCTGATGCAGAATGCCCACCTGGAGCAAAGTCTCGTCTTCGCCTCCGATATCGCCGACGCGATGAAAGGCGGGCCGATCACCCGGAACCGCGGTGTCTCCCAGGACCCCTTTTGGGTCTTGTGGCGGACGACGATGCCTTCGGTGCTGGTGGAAGTCGGCTTCATCTCCAACGACAAGGATCTAGCCGCCATGCGTTCGTCGGACGGACGGGACCAGATTGCCGGCAACCTGCTGAAAGCGTTCACTACCTTCAAAAACCGGTATGACCATTCTACCGGAAGCACCTCCTCGGCAAAGCCGGCCCCCGTGACGGAAGCCAAGCCCGGGAACGCGCCTGCTGCCACGGACCCGCAGAAGGGGAGTACGGTCTACGGCATCCAGGTTCTCGCGACCTCCCGTCGGATGTCTTCCGGTGATTCTTTCTTCAAGGGCTATGAGGCCCTGGAACTGAAGGTGGGAAATCTGTACAAGTACCTTCTGCTTCCGGAAGACTCTCTGGAAAAAGCTCGTGAACGGTTCAAAGAAATCTCCCCGAAATATCCCGGCTGCTTCATCGTGAAGAAGGAAGGGGAAACACTGACGCGCATCCACTGATTTTTCCCTTTTCCAATAAGGTGAAAAGGATATTTTCCGCGGTTTTAATAAATTGGAATTATTATAATCTTCAATCCTCTTGCCATGTAGCTAAACTGTGTTTTTCGCACGGCAACTAATTGATAATTAGTATTATTGAAAACAAGTGAATTCCTGCGTTTTCAATATTAAAGAAAAAGAAAAATTCGACAAATGCAATAGCAAATTTAATTTGTTATCAAGATTTTTTCCTCCAATTTTGCATTACGATTCGATTGAAATTCCTTATGACCGGACCAGAAAGACATATTGCCGTATGGAATAACTGTCTGCAGATCATTGCCAACAACATTGAGCCGCAGAAGTTCAATACGTGGTTCAAGCCGATCCGTCCGGTCTCCCTGGTCGAATCCACCCTGACCGTCGAGGTTCCCTCCGATTTCTTCCGAGACTACATCGAAGGAGCCTATCTGGATCTTCTCAAGATGACCCTCAAGCGCGCCATCGGCGCCGGTGCCCAGCTTCATTATATGGTGCGTCCGGTGCAGGAGGAAAAGCCGATGGTCTATCCGGCCTCCCACGGACTCACCCCCACGAACAGAACGGTGGCGATCAGCACGTACCAGCCGTCGGCCAGCCCGAATCCGATCGTGTTCCCGGGTGTCCAGCGCCTGCAGATCAATCCGCGCCTGAATCCCGTGTACTGCTTCGCGAACCTGATTGAGGGCGAGTGCAACAAGATGGGTGTCAATGCCGGCGAGAACATCTCCCTCGCTCCGGGCAAGACCCCGTTCAACCCGCTGTTCATCTTCGGCGGTCCGGGACTGGGCAAGACGCATCTGCTCCAGGCCATCGGAATCGCGGTCAAGGAGAAATTCTCCGACCTGGTGGTGCTCTATGTCACCGGCAACGAGTTCAAGACCCAGTACATGGATGCCGTGAAAGGCAACAAGCTCGTCGATTTCATGGCCTTCTACATGCGGATCGACGTCCTGCTGGTCGATGACATCCAGGACCTGCTCGGGCAAGGCTCCCAGAATGCGTTCTTCAACGTATTCAACCACCTTCACCAGAGCGGCAAGCAGCTGGTCTTCACCTCCGACCGTGCCCCCGTGGACCTGAAGAACTTCGAGGAGCGCCTGCTTTCCCGTTTCAAATGGGGCCTTTCCGTGGAACTTTCCCGGCCCGAGTATGAGACCCGCCTGGCGATGCTGAAGGCCCGTGCTTTCCGCGAGGGTGTTTCCATCGGGGACGACGTCCTCGCCTTCCTGGCCTCCCGGATCAAGTCCAACTTCCGGGAACTCGAGGGCACGCTCATCTCCCTGATCGCCAACGCCACCCTCGGCCATCGGGAAATCACCGTCTCCCTGGCGGAAAAACTCACTGGCAAGATCGTCGGGGAAGAGCAGGCCGACGTCAGCATCGAACTCATCGTGAACACCGTCTGCGAGTACTTCAACATCACCCGCGACATCCTGTTGTCCAAATCCCGCAAGCGCCAGATCGTCCAGGCCCGCCAGATCGCGATGTACGAGTGCCGTAACCTCATCCCGAACTGTTCCCTGTCCACCATCGGCTCGGAACTCGGCGGCAAGGACCATGCGACGGTCCTCCATGCCTGCACGACCGTTCAGGACCTGATGTCCACAGACAAGGCTTTCCGTCAATACGTTACGGACATCGAGGAGATGGTCGCCGTCCCGGTAGGCCGTTAAAATTTCCTTCTTTCCCTTTTTTTCCCTATATTTACGCAAACAAACGCTTGCGTAGATATGAATGCTGAAACCGTACTCAACCTGTTCAAAGAAATAACCCGGATTCCGAGGGAGTCCGGCCACGAGGAGCCGATGACCGCCTTCCTCCAGCAGTTCGCCGCGGACCACGGTCTGGCCTGCCGGACGGACAAGACCGGAAACGTGGTCATCATCAAGGAAGCGGCTCCCGGCAAGGAGAAAGTTCCCACGCTGGTCCTACAGGCCCACCAGGACATGGTGTGCGAGAAAAACGCCAGTTTCGATTTCGACTTCCTGAAAGAGCCGATTCCCTACGTCGTAGAGGATGGCTGGATGATTGCCAAGGAAACGACCCTCGGCGCCGACGACGGAATCGGCGTCGCCGCCTGCCTGGCCCTCCTCGCAAGCGACCTTCCCACCGGAAAACTCGAATGCCTGTTCACCATTTCCGAGGAAACGGGAATGGACGGGGCCTTCGCCCTGGAACCCGGTTTCTTCGAAGGGAAGACCCTCATCAACCTGGATTCCGAGGATGAGGGACAACTGTTCGTGGGCTGTGCCGGCGGAATGGATACCACGGACACCTTCGAATTCAAGCGGGAAGCCCTCAGGAAAGGATATAAGACCCTGAGAGTCAGGATTTCCGGCGGTCTGGGCGGACACAGCGGCGACGACATCAACAAGGAACGTCTCAACGCCCTCCGCCAGCTCATCCGTTTCCTGTATACGGAGCTTCAGTACGACTTCCAGCTGCTCACCATCGGCGGCGGCAACAAACCCAACGCCATCTGCCGGGAAGCCGAAGCCTTCATCGCCGTCCCCGCCGACGACGTTTCCGAATGGGAAGCCGACGCCAAGGCCTTTGAAACCCTCCTGCAGGCCGAGTTCAAGGCCAGCGACCCGGGGGTATGGATGTCCTGCCAGCCGGAGGCCTGCCCCATCCGTCCCATCGAGGAAGGGGATGCCGCCAACATCATCATGACCCTCCTCTCCGTTCCGCACGGGGTGGAAAAGATGTCGATGGACATTCCCGGCCTGGTGGAAACGTCCACCAACCTGGCGGCCGTCCATATCGAAGGAGATGTCCTCAAGGTCGTTACCAGCCAGCGCAGTTCCGTCGTTTCCGAACTGCATGCGATGGCCGAGCGGGTGGAAGCCGCCTTCTTCCTGGGCTCATTCGACGTGGAGCACCATGGCGAATACCCGGGCTGGAAGCCGAACCTGGATTCCCGCATCCTCAAGGTCTCCGTGGACTCTTATCGGAAGCTGTTCAAGGTGGATCCCGAAGTCAAGGCGATCCACGCCGGTCTCGAATGCGGCCTGTTCCTGGAGAAGTTCCCGGACCTGGACATGATATCCTTCGGTCCTACGCTCCGGAACGTTCACGCCCCGGGCGAGAAACTCGAACTGGCCTCCCTGGATAAATTCGTCGACCACCTGGTCGATGTCGTCGTCAACTTTGAATGAAATGCTGGTAGCACCCTCCATCCTGGCCGCGGACTTCCTCCATCTGTCCCGGGACGTGGAAACGGTAAACCGCCATGCGGACTTTTTCCATCTGGACATCATGGACGGAACATTCGTTCCGAACATATCTTTCGGTTTCCCGGTCGTCGAAGCCATCGCCCGTGAAGCCCGGAAACCGATGGACGTACACCTGATGATCGTCCACCCGGAAAACTACGTTGAGCGCTTCGCCAAGGCAGGCGCCGCGATGATCAGTTTCCACTACGAAGCCGCCCTGGAAGAGTCTGGAAACGTGATCGGACACATCCGGAACCTGGGCGTGAAGCCCGGCATCGTCATCAATCCCGACTGTCCCGTGGAGAAGGTCTTCCCGTATCTCGGTGCGGTGGACTATGTCCTCCTGATGAGCGTCTTCGCCGGTTTCGGCGGACAGAGATTCATCGAGGACACCTACGGGCGCGTGCGGGCGTTGAAGGCCGAAATCATCCGGCAGGGCAGCCGCGCCCTCATTGAAGTGGACGGCGGTGTTTCCCCGGCCAACGCCGGGAAACTCGCGGAGGCAGGCGTCGACATCGCCGTTGCGGGGAGTGCCGTTTTCAAGGCGGAAGACCCGGGAGCCGCCATCGCGGCCATCAGAGGATGTACCCCACTTCCTTGAATGCGAAAGAGACCTGCATACCGTCCCGATCCATCAAAAGGCGTCCCTCCCGGGTGACGCCTTTTATCGTCCCCGTGAATTCCTCTCCGGTAAGAAGGTCACGATAAGGGCGGGGGACACCCGCCTGGAACAGTTCTTCGCAATATGCCTCATACAAGCGCTCCCGATCACCGGACAGGGCGCTCAGGCGTATCTCGAACAGCTGGCAGATCCGCTCCAGGGCGGACTCGGGGTCATATTCCTTCCCGGTAATCCGCTTCAGGGAGACCGGGTTCACCAGTTCACCGGGGAAACGGATCTGGTTCAGGTTGATGCCGATACCGATGACTGACCAGGCCACCATCCCTTCCGCGAAACCGTTCTCGATCAGCATCCCGCAGATCTTCCGGTTTCCTACGTAAAGGTCGTTCGGCCATTTGACAAGGGCGGGCACACCCTCTTCCCGGAGCCAGTCCCGGATGACGACAGCCGCCAGGAACGTGATGCTCATGATCTCCCGGGCGGGGAGCCTGTCCGGTCGGAGCAGCAGGGAGAAGGTCAGGTTGTCGCCCGGTTCCGACAACCAGCGGTTCCCCCGCTGCCCCCGTCCGGCGAACTGCTCCACAGCCGCCACGACTGACAAATTGTCATAGGTCGGAAGATGTCGCAGAAGTTCGTCATTGGTCGAATCCAGGGAGTCGAACCACTTTATCCTTGTCTTGCTTTCCATTGGCCAGGATTTTGATTATATTTGTGTGCAAATTTACTAATTTATCCCGATTTATGATTACTCACGACCTTCGGCTCATCGCCGATGCGATCATAGACAAGAAGGGCCAGGACGTCGTTTCCCTCGACCTCCGGAAGATGGACGGTGCCATTACGGACTTTTTCGTGGTCTGTGACGGATCCAACACGACCCAGGTCGGCGCCATCGCCGACAACATCGCCGAAAAGATGCAGGAAGAGGGACATACCCTGTACCGCTCCCAGGGCGAGGGCAACAATTTCTGGATCATCCAGGACTACGGAAATATCGTCGTCCATATTTTCCTCAAGGAATACCGCGACTTCTACCGCCTGGAGGACCTCTGGGCCGACGTTCCGCGGAAGGTATACCAGGAACGCAGGAAGCCTGCGCCCAAAAAGTCTTCTGAATAAATGGCTGGAAATAAAAAAGATCCGAAGGGGCGCAAAGGATTCAGCTTCTCCTTCAATTTTTCCTGGTTCTACCTGCTCCTCATCCTGGGCATCGGCTGGCTGCTGTTCTCGAACCAGCAATCTTCCGATCCCCAGAAAATCGAATGGCAGGACGTACAGACCATGGCCCAGGCCGGGGACATCGAGGAAATCGTCTTCGTCCGGAACGACATCCGCGGCGAGATCAAGGTCCGTCCCGAACGCCTCGCCAAGTATGCCGACGAGTTCCCCGGGGGCGTCGTTCCCCGGCGGGCGCCGCATTTCTACTTCCTGGTTTCGGCCAAGTTCGATCCGGAAGCGAGTTTTGCCGAACTGAACGAGGCATTGCCGGTCGGTGACAAGTTCAAGGTGGTCATCCAGAACGCCGACCACACCTGGGCGGAACTGGCCCAGTGGATTTTCCCGACCCTGCTCCTCATCCTGTTCTGGGTGTGGATGTTCCGGGGCATGAACCGCGGAGCTGGCGGCGCCGGGGGAGGGATGGGCAATCCCTTCAACGTGGGCAAGGCCACCGGCAAGCTGGCCGACAAGGACGAAGTCAAGGTTACTTTCAAGGACGTCGCCGGCCTGTACGGTGCAAAGGAAGAGGTAATGGAAATCGTCGACTTCCTCAAGAATCCCCAAAAGTATACCGCCCTCGGCGGCAAGATCCCGAAAGGGGCCCTTCTCGTAGGTCCTCCCGGAACGGGAAAGACCCTGCTGGCCAAGGCTGTGGCAGGGGAGGCCAATGTACCCTTCTTCTCCATCTCCGGTTCCGACTTCGTGGAAATGTTCGTCGGCGTGGGAGCCTCCCGCGTCCGCGATCTCTTCCGGCAGGCGAAGGAGAAGGCCCCGTGCATCGTCTTCATCGATGAGATCGACGCCGTTGGCCGCGCCCGTGCGAAGAACGGTGGCTT
>JAFRUH010000023.1 GCA_017438975.1 Bacteroidales bacterium | reverse complement strand
CTTGGCAGACCCCCGAGAAGTTTTTCATATGAAATAAAAGCTACTGATATTTTTGGCTACATTTATAAAGCACAACATGTAATCAAAAACACAGTAGCTATGAGTACACAAAGTAAACCATTTTCCTTCAAAGGTCAAAAGATTTTTGTCGGATTAGACGTACACATGAGAAGTTGGTCGGTAACTGTCCTATCAGAGCAGGCTGTTTTAAAGAAGTTTACGCAGGATCCCAGCCCTGCTGCATTGAACAAGTTCCTGACCAACACTTATCCGGATGCAGAGTATTACTCGGTCTACGAGGCCGGTTTCTGCGGATTCTGGATACATTGGGAGCTGCACAACTTGGGGATAAACAACATAGTTGTGAACCCGGCAGATGTTCCAACAATGGCTGGGGAGAGGCTGAGGAAAACAGATGCTGTTGATAGTGGGAAGCTTGCCAGGAGCCTACGTGCGGGAGAACTTAAGGCCATCTATGTTCCTGACAGTCTTGCGACAGAGATACGCTCTTTGATAAGATTGAGAGACTCATTGACGAAAGATCAGACTCGCCATAAGAATAGGATTAAGGCTCACCTAAGGTATTTGGGAATTGATATTCCTGAAGAGTTTCAACGCCCAGGGTGTACGTGGACCAATAAGTTTGTCCTATGGTTGAAACGTTTGGATCTGGAGACTGATTACGGGAGGAAGACACTTGATTTATTGATCGCCCAATATGAAGATCTTCGTGCCCAGCAGCTCAAGATGATGAAAGAACTTCGTCTATTGTCAAGGACAGAACGCTTTGATGAGCCTCTCCGGTATTTGATGAGTGTTCCTGGAATCGGACAACTGGCTGGTTTGACGATAATCTCAGAGGTGGATGACATCGCTCGTTTCAAGGATGCTGCTCATTTCGCCTCCTATGTAGGCATCGTCCCGATGTGCTATTCAAGTGGCGAGCATGATGGAACCGGCAATATCACCGTTCGTCGTCATGCCAAATTGAGATGGCTGATTGTAGAGGCTGCATGGGTGGCATCACGAAAGGACCCTGTTCTGTCCTCTGCATTTGTTGAGTATTGCCGGAAGATGAAACCAAGCAAAGCAATCATTAAGATTGCGCGACGTCTGGTCAATCGTATTTACTTCGTTATGAAGCATCAGCAACCTTATGTCAACTGCTATGTCTCATAATGCAATTGAAATCCTGTCTGGTAAACAGACTTCCCTTGGGAGAGAGTACTTAAATTCGAATGTGGCTTTGGAGTCCGCTTGTTAAAGTTTGTACCTCCCGCCTCAGTAACCTAATGCAGATACTTGCGGCACTGACTACAGATGTCCGCTTTGGGAAGTTTGTTTACCGAGGATTTTTATGAGTCTCACAAGCATCGATCTCTACGAGACCGATGGATTGTTATTGTTACGCTCCAAATCAAACATTTTTCAAGTGCTTGATTTATAGCGATTTATTGAAAAAGCTGAAAATATTTTCAACTTTTATTTGGATTTCAACTGGGAATCCGAATTTAGTCCTCGTCCTTGCTTTTATTCCTATTTACTGGATTTAAAAAAAGATTGTAAAGGGAAACGATGACCAAGCTTAGCGCGAAAGTCATATGGGCCCATTTTGAATCGGTTATCAAATATATCACCCCAAAGATCACCATTGAAGAGGCAAAGATGTAGCCAATAATTTTCTTCCAATTCTTCATAAGTAAAATCTCGATTTATCAGCGGTAAATATACTATTTTCTCGGTGAAGTGACAAGGATTCCTCTGCGAATCACACATTTAGCATTCCGGAAGCACGATTTCCCAATAGCCGTTCCGGTTGGCACCTATTCGACGAATAATGCCTTTAGCCTTCATGTCGGCAAGCATCCGCTCAATCTGGCGGGCACTCATGTCCAGATCTGCGGCGATCTTGGCCGCCGTGGTATGTCTGTCTGCACGCAGATAACCCAAGACTCTTTGCTGCTGGAAGTTGAGGCCTTTCTCATCGGAAATGTCGGCATTGGATTTCCCTTGATGGCCAACGAGTGCGTTCAGGATTTCTTCCAGCATGAAATCGATAAAGGGGCCACTGTCGCCAAGGTCGGAACTCCGGTTGATGGCATGGTAATAGGCCTGTTGGTTGGAATAGACCATGTTCTCGACAGGAAGATGCTCGAAAATTGGATTCAGCCGGCCGAGGATAAGAGATTGCCAGAGACGGCCGATTCTTCCGTTTCCGTCGGTGAAGGGGTGGATGAATTCAAACTCATAATGGAAGACACAACTCCGGATGAGCAGATGGTCATAGGCATTCTCCAGCCATCCGAAAAGGTAGCTCATCAGGTCCCTGACCCTGTCCGCAGGGGGAGCGATGTGGATGGGCTTGTCTCCGTCAAAAACCCCGACGCCCCCTTTTCTGAACATCCCGGCTTCATCGACAAGGCCGGACATCATCGTACAATGGGCCAGCAAAAGGTCCTGGATGGAAAAGGGATTGAGTTTGGGATAGAGTTCGTAGGTCTTGATGGCGTTCTTGACTTCCTGGATCTCTTTCAACGGTGCTACAACCTTCTTGCCTTCCAAAACTGCCTGAACTTCACCTTCAGACAGGGTGTTACCCTCGATTGCCAGAGAGGAATGGATGGTTTTGATCCGATTGGCCCTCCTGAGCCGCAAAGTGTCCTCCTGTTCCATCCGGATCGCATATCTTTCCAACTGACTGGAAATCTTCGCAATCAGATTGATGGCTTTGGCCGATACGGTGAAAGGTGGTTTATACATGGGTTATTCCGTCATCTTGTTCCGTCAGTTATCCCGACATTTATTCCGACACAAAGATACTATTTATTCCGACATAAACAAAAAGAGGACAAATCTTTCGATTTATCCTCTGTAGTAGCGGAGAGAGGACTCGAACCTCTGACCTCCGGGTTATGAGCCCGACGAGCTACCGACTGCTCTACTCCGCGATGTGGATTACAAAGGTATGGACAATTTTTGAATTATCCAAATATTTCTCAAGCAGACCCCTTTCTCAGCCGATGAATGCCAGGATGCCGGAGAGGTCGTCTTTTGCGAACGCTTTCTGCTCGCCGGTCTGTAAATTCTTGAAATTCAGCGTGCCCGCAGCGATTTCCTCGCTCCCGTTGATCGAGATGAAAGGAATGTTCTTCCGGGCGGCGTAATCGAACTGTTTTTTGAGTTTGCCCGCTTCGGGATAGACTTCGACTGAAACGCCCGCTTCTCGCAGCGCCTTGGCGGGGGAGAGGGTGTACCGGAGCTCTTCTCCGCCCATTACGGCGAACAGAACGCGCGTCGAGCGGGTGAGGTCGGAAGGGAACTTGTCCAGCCCTTTCAGCACGTCGTAGATGCGGTCGGCGCCGAAGGAGATGCCGACGCCCGACATGTCCGGCAGTCCGAATATGCCGGTCAGGTTATCGTAACGGCCTCCGCCGCAGATGCTTCCGATCGGGAAATCGAGGGCCTTGACTTCGAAGATCGCACCCGTGTAGTAATTCAGGCCGCGGGCGAGGGAGAGGTCGATCTCGACCGGGTGGGAAATACCCGCCGCTTCGATGAGACCGAACAGTTCCTCGAGTTCATCCAACCCTTTCAGTCCGGCTTCCGAGACGATTCCGGAGGCGGAGCCGCCGTTCATCAGCCGGCGCATTTCGGAAAGCTTTTCCCCGGTCGAACCGGAAAGGGTGAGGATCGGACGCAGGACGGCGACGGCTTCGGGGGTAAGCCCCTTCTCCATCATCTCTTCTTCAACTTTTTCCAGACCGATCTTGTCCAGTTTGTCGATGGCGACGGTGATGTCCACGACCCTGTCCGGGAAGCCGCAGATTTCGGCGAAGCCGGTCAGCACCTTCCGGTTGTTGATCTTGATGAGGACCCGGACGCCGAGGAGCGAGAAAACCCGGTCCACCATCTGGACGAGTTCGAGTTCATTGACCTGCGAACGGGAGCCGATGACGTCGACGTCGCACTGGTAGAATTCACGGTAGCGACCCTTCTGGGGACGGTCCGCCCGCCAGACCGGCTGGATCTGGAACCGCTTGAAAGGGAAGGAGATTTCGTTCTGGTGCTGGACGACATAACGGGCGAAAGGAACGGTCAGGTCGTAGCGGAGCCCCTTTTCGCAAACCTTCAGGGAGAGGGCCTTGCTGTTGAAAGAGTCCCCTTCGAGGCGGTACTGCTCGTAATCGATTCCCGAGAAGGCGTCTCCGGAGTTGAGGATCCGGAACAGCAGTTTGTCCCCTTCCTCCCCGTATTTGCCGAGGAGGGTCGAAAGGTTCTCGATGGACGGGGTTTCGATCTGCTGGTAACCGTAGGTCTTGAAGACGGAACGGATCGTGTCGAAAATATAGTTCCTTTCGGCCATTTCCTGCTGACCGAAATCGCGGGTTCCTTTGGGAATAGATGGTTTCTGTGCCATAGAATGGAATAAATAACCTACAAATATACTGATTTTTTACGGAAATGATTACTTTTGCATTTTGGAACAACAATACTGTCAATAAGATGAAAGATTTTGTAAAAATGGTACTTGCCGTACTCTGCGGCTTTTTCATCCTTTGGATCCTCGGGTTCATCCTGATGATCGGAATGATCGGTTCGGCCGCCCTTTCCGGTGGTTCCAAGACCGTTCTGCCCCGGGAGGGTGTCCTCGATATCAATTATGACGATTTCGTCCTGGCCGAGCAGTCCGGCGAGCAGATGCCGGATGTAATGTCCCTTTATTCGGGCAGCGGAACCGCCACGGTCGGTCTCTGGGATGCCATCCAGGCCATCCGTACCGCCGCCGGCGATCCCGGGATCAAGTATATCCTGCTCCGCGGCGACTCGACCCCCGGCTCTACGGCCGACCTGGAAGAATTCCGCGCTGCGCTGTCCGCTTTCCGTGAGAGCGGGAAACCGGTTGTCGCGTACATGGAAAATGCCGGGAACGGCAATTATTACCTGAATTCGGTCGCTGACAAAATCTATATGATGTCGGATCATGGCGGGATGTCCCGCCTCATCGGCATGAGCGGCCAGTTGATGTTCCTGAAAGATCTGATGGACAAACTCGGCGTCAATTACCAGCTGATCCGTCACGGGAAGTACAAATCGGCCGGGGAAATGTATACCAAGAATGCTCCGAGCGAGGAGAACCTCGAACAAAACCGGGTCATGGTCCAGTCCATCTGGAAGAACTTTTCCACCGTCATGGCCGAAAGCCGCGGTCTCACTCCCGAGGCCTTCAATGAGTTGATCGACGGACTGAAACTCAATTTCCCCGAGGACTTCCGCGACGCCGGCCTGGTCGACAGCCTGGTCACTCACGAGGCTCTGGTCCAGCGTCTCTGCGACCTTGCCGTCGTTGAAAAGAAAGAGGACCTTCATCTGGTTTCCTTCTCCGATTATGTTTCCGCGAAGAAGACCCCTTCCAAACCGTCATCCGTGAAGAACGCCGTGGCCATCCTCTATGCCGACGGCGAGATCAAGGACGGTGACGAAGCTTCCGACATCGCCGGTGACCGTTTCGTCCGGATCATCGACAAGATCCGCAAGGATGAAAATGTCAAGGTCGTCGTGCTCAGGGTCAACTCTCCGGGCGGCAGCGTGGTCGCCTCCTCGAAAATCAAGGCCGCTCTCGACCTGCTGAAGGCCGAAAAGCCCGTCGTCGCATCCTATGGCAATTATGCCGCTTCCGGCGGGTATTGGATCTCGAACGGCTGCGAGCGGATCTTCTCCGACGCGACGACCCTGACCGGTTCGATCGGCGTCTTCGGCCTGATCCCGGAATTCAGCAAGACCGCGAAGAACGTGGCCCATGTCAATATGGTCTCCGTCCCTTCCAACCGCCACAGTGACATGTTCTCGTTGATGCGTCCGTTCGACAGCGAGGAACTTGCTTACCTTCAGGCGAATATCGAAGATACCTATTCGACTTTCGTGAACATGGTCGCTGAAAGCCGCGGCATGACCCCGGAGGCCGTCGACGAGATCGCACAGGGCCGTGTATGGGCCGGAAGCGACGCTATCGGGATCGGCCTTGTCGACCAGATCGGTACGCTCCAGGATGCCGTCAACTATGCGGCGGACCTGGCCGGATATGTCTCCGACACCGATTATACGGTCAAGGCGTATCCCCAGCCGCTGACTCCGATGGAGCAGTTCTATGAAATGATCGGACAGAGCAAGCGGGACAAGTCCATCCTCGCCGGAACCCCCTTCGAGGCCCTTGGAAAGACCCTGCAGTCGCTCAATGCGAACGATCCTGTCCAGATTTACGCAGCCCTGCCTTACACCATCGAGATCCGATGATCATTTGCAGAGCATGATGTCGAGAATCATGCGGTCCGCAGCCTGCATCCCGGTCGAGCCGAGGGTCCCCAGGTTGCGGATCGTTTTTTCGATGTCATCTTCGATGATTCCGTCGGTTTTCCCGATGCAGGTGTCCCGGAGAGCGAGGACGGCGGACTGGACGGCGCTGGAAACGCCGGAGGCCACCTTCATCGCGCATCCGACCTTGGCCCCGTCGCAGATCATGCCGGTGATGTTCCCGATCATATTCTTGATGGCGGCGCAGACCTGGGTGTAGGAGCCGCCCTGCAGGAAGACGATGCCGCAGGCGGATCCGGTCGAAGCGACCACGCAGCCGCACAGGGCGGACAACTTGCCCAGGAATCCCTTGATATGGATGGCGATCAGGTTGCTCAGGATCAGGGCCCTGGCAAGTTCCCTGTCACCGATTCCGTATTTCTGGGCGTAGGCAATCACCGGCACGCTGACCGTGATCCCCTGGTTGCCGCTTCCGCTGTTGGACATGGCCGGAAGGGTACATCCCGCCATCCGCGCGTCCGACGCGGCGGCGGTCAGTCCCATGGCATAGCTCATGAAATCGTCCCCGAAGATCTCCTGCTGGTTTTCCCGGATCGCCTTTCCGACCTGCAGGCCGTAGTCCCCCCGGAGTCCTTCCTTCGCAAGGGCAAGGTTCAGGGTCCGGTCCTCCAGGATGAAGGCGATATCCCCGTCTTCCACCTCGCAGGCGAAGTCGTAGATTTCACGGACGGTAAGCCCGTAATCCGAGGTCTGGCGCTCCTTGACGGCGGCGCCGGCTTCGGAGCTCATCAGGATCCGGTCCGCAAAGCGGGTTTCTACGATTTTGTCGTGGTCATCCTCGATGACGGCGCTGGCGTGGGGATTGACGACGGCCGATGCTTCCATCCCTTTTCCGAGGGCGACCGTCGCCTTGACATAGAGGAGGTGGGCCGTATCGGCGAGGGAGATGGACACGCGGTTGGCCGCTACGAGTTCACGGGCCCGGGTGACCGCTCCGTCCGTAAGTCCGGAAAGGACTTCCAGCCCCTTCGAGGAGTTTCCGCAGACCGCTCCGAGGGCGGCTGCGATCGGCAGGCCGACCATCCCAGTCCCCGGAATCCCGACGCCCATCCCGTTCTTGAGGATATTCCCGCTGACCGCGACGGAAATGGTAAAGTCCGCCGTCTGTCTCCAGAGGGCGCATCCGTGGCATTCCGTGCAGTTTTCCGCGAGGATCTCCACGGCTTTCGCGACGGCGAGGGCGACGGCGATCGGCTCCGTACAGCCCAGGGCCGGTTTGACTTCCTTGTGGATGAGTTCGATGATTTCGGCTTGTCTTTCCGTCATGGCCAGGTGATTCTAGGGTTTACGCAAATTTAACTTCTTTCCCCCTAAAAACAATAGGCATATCAAGGGAAATTGCCTATCTTTGCGATATGAAACAGAATCCTGGCAATATCATCCCTCCGTTCCTGAAGGAAGGAGACAAGGTGGCCCTGGTCTCTCCGTGCTACCGTCTTGATCCCGTCAAATTCCAGTATGCCGTCGAATTCCTCCGCGGCTGGAATCTCGAACCGGTCCTCTACCCCCGTCCGGACCGTCAGTACAAGGGGCCGTATGCGGGCAGTCCGTCCGAGCGGCTCGCCGAACTGGAGGACGCTTTCCGGAACCCGGAGATCCGTGCCGTATTCTGTTCCCGCGGCGGTTACGGGGGTATCCAGCTCCTGAGCGAGCTCCCCGGAGACCTGTTCAGCGCCGACCCGAAATGGCTCGTCGGATTCAGCGACATCACCAATTTCCTCGCGGCGTCCCTCCGGCAGGGAGTCGCGAGCGTCCACGGCCCGATGGGCTCGACTTTCAATGACGATCCCGTTTCGGATGCCGCTCTCAAGGACCTTCTGTTCGGTACGCTTCCCCGGTACACCGTTCCCGCGGATCCGAGAAACTGCCCCGGGAGCGCGTCCGGGATCCTCGTCGGAGGGAACATGACCTCCCTGATCCCGCTTCTCGGAACTCCTTGGGATCCGATCGTCGGGGATACGGTACTTTATATCGAGGAGATCGGGGAGACGCTTCATCATATCGACCGGATGTGGAACACGATCGCCCTCCACGGCGAACTGGAGCGGGTCAGGGCCCTCATCGTCGGCTCCTACACCGAGAGCGTGACCGACATCGGTTTCGAATCGGCCGAGGAAGTGATCGGCAATTATGCGGACAGCATGGGTATCCCGGTCATCTACGGCTTCCCGGCGGGCCATACCAAGAAAAACCTTCCGCTCCTCTACGGAGGGAAGGTCTCAGTCGAATCGGGCCCCGAACAGGCCTCCGTACTCTTCTAGACGCTATTTCATCATCGCGACCAGCGCTTCCGAGGGGGATCCCGCGGAAGTGAACGCACCTTTGTCGTAAGCATTCCATCCGAGCGCCTTATGGGCGGCGGATTTCCAGCCTCCGAACACTTCGGGTTCCCAATACAGGACTCCCGTGCAGGCATCCGAGGCCTTTGCCTTGCTTACGAAATCCTTCAGGACCTGGGCGGCAAGGGCCGGATCGGAGGCACGCGTCCCGATTTCGGAAACGATGACTTTCTTGCGGAAGGCGTTCGCAAGGGCGCCGATATTGGAAATGGCGAGGGAATTGGCTTCCTGCCAGGTCTTTCCACCGGCATCCTGGGGATAGTGCGACAGGGCGATCAGGTCGTATTTCGACCCTCCGGCCTCTTGGAATTTCCGGAACCACCAGACCTTGCTGTCCCAGGCATTGTCGACATGGACGACCGTGAGGGTCCCGGGAAAGACCTCCTTGGCGGCCTCGCAACCGGCATTCACAAGGGTCGCGACCTTGGTCCATGCCCCGCCGATCTCTTTCCAGGAACTGTCGTAAATCTGTCCCGTCGGCCAGATCAGCCCGTTGGTGATTTCATTTCCGACCTGGACCCATTCGGGAGTGATCCCCTCGTCCTTGAGGGCCTGGAGCACTTCGACGGTATGGGCCCGGACCCGCGCGGCGATCTTGCCGGCATCCCCCTGGTCCGCTTTCCAGGCGGCGGGGATGTTCTGGCGGCCCGGATCGGCGAAGAAGTCGCTGTAATGGAAATCGACCATCAGGGCCATCCCGGCTTTGTCCGCTCGGCGGGCCTGGGCCAGGAAGTCGGCCTTCCCGCACCATTTCCCGTACTGCGGATCGACCCAGACGCGAAGCCTGACCGCGTTCATGCCGATCCCGGAAAGGATCTCGTAGAGGTCCTTCACCGTTCCGTTTCCATCCTTGAAACGGATGCCGCCGGCCTCCATCTCGGAGGCCCAGCTCAGGTCGGCCCCGGTTGCGAAGGCGGGTACGTTATAAGTCGGTTCGACATCCTCCTTGCCCGGCTCTTGATTCCCCGGGTCCTCCTTGCCGGAGTTGTCCGGATCGCTGTGTTTGCAGGAAAGAGCGGTTGCCGCGGCGAGAAGCGCGCATGCAATCAGTTTAAGTGTCTTCATGGTTTCTACTTTGGTGCAAAGATAAGCATTTATCTTGCAGAATTGGGGATTAATGCGTAAATTTGGACATTATGGGAAAAATCATTTTAACTGGCGACCGTCCTACCGGCAAGCTGCATCTCGGCCATTACGTGGGTTCCCTCCGCGGCCGTGTGGAACTCCAGAATCAGGGAGATTATGACAGAATGTTTGTCTTCATAGCAGATGTTCAGGCCCTTACCGACAATGCAGACAATCCTGAAAAAGTCCGTCAAAATATCATAGAAGTAGCTCTCGACTACCTCTCCTGCGGTCTCGACCCGGAGAAGGTGACGATTTTCATCCAGTCGATGATTCCCGAGCTCCACGAAATGACCCAGTTCTTCTCGAACCTGGTGACCGTGGCGCGCCTCCAGCGGAATCCGACCGTCAAGACCGAGATCAAGATGCGCGGATTCACCGCCGAAGGCGAGGAACTCGCGTTCGGCAGCGGCGTCCCGGTCGGCTTCTTCACCTATCCGATCAGCCAGGCGGCCGACATCACCGCCTTCAAGGCGACGACCGTTCCGGTCGGGGATGACCAGGAACCGATGATCGAGCAGTGCCGGGAGATCGTGAGGAGTTTCAACGCGACCTACGGCGAGGTTCTCGTCGAGCCTGAGATCCTCCTGCCTTCCAACCTGGTCTGCCGGCGCCTGCCGGGAACGGACGGAAAGGCCAAGATGTCCAAGTCCCTCGGCAACTGCATCTACCTGAGCGACGATCCGAAGGAGATGGAGCGGAAGGTCAAGTCGATGTTTACGGATCCCGGCCATCTCCGCGTCGAAGATCCCGGAAAGGTCGAGGGCAATACGGTCTTCACCTATCTGGACGCATTCTGCGAGGATGCCGATTTCCCGAAATACTGGCCGGATTACCGGAATCTCGACGAAGTCAAGGAGCATTATATGCGGGGCGGCCTCGGTGATATGAAATGCAAGAAGTTCCTGATCAATGTCCTCCACGACCGTCTCGAGCCCATCCGCGCCAGGCGACACGAGTATGAGAAGGATATTCCCGCCGTGTTCGAGATCCTCCGAAAAGGGAGCGAGGCCGCCCGCGAAGTCGCCGCCAAGACCCTGCACGAGATGAAAGCGGCTATGAAGATCAATTATTTCGATGACCCGGACCTGATTCGCGAGCAGGTCGAAAAATATCGCGTATGAGTAAAACTGTCAGGAAGACTTTCCCGGTTCAGGGAATGGGTTGCGCCGCCTGTGTCGCACGGGTGGAGGGGGCGCTGAAAAACCGTCAGGGCGTTTCGGACGTATCCGTCAGCCTGGCCTCGAATTCCGCCCGGGTGGACTTCGACCCCGCCGTATGTTCTTCGACCGACCTCAAGAAAGCCGTCCAGGATGCCGGTTACGACCTTATCGTCGAGGGATCGGACGACGAGGGCGAGTCGGAAGCCGACCGATTGCAGGAAGACGCCTGGCGGAAACTCCGCAGGGATACGGTCGGAGCGCTGGTCATCGCCACCCTGGTGATGCTGCTAGGGATGGGATTCAAGGACTTCCCGTACAAGGGAATCGTCCTGATGGTTCTTTCCGGAACGGCCCTGGTCCTCTATGGGCGCCGGTTCTTCAAGTCCGGGTGGAACGCCCTCCGGCACGGCGCCGCAAACATGGACACGCTCGTCGCCCTTTCCGTCCTCATTTCCTGGCTTTTCAGCGCTTTCAATCTCTTCTTCCCGCAGGTCTGGACCTCGCGCGGACTGCAGCCCCACCTCTATTTCGAATCTTCGGCGATGATTCTCGCCTTCATCCTCATCGGCCGTCTGCTGGAGGAGAAGGCGAAGCATTCCACGACCGGCGCGATCCGGAAGCTCCGCACCCTCCAGCCGGACGAAGTGACGGTCAAGCGGGTGGAGGTCATCGACGGGGTCCCGCTCGTGAAAGAAACGATACTCCCTGTGGACCAGGTCGTCCCGGGCGATGTCGTGATCGTCAAGCCGGGCAGCCGTGTGCCGGTCGACGGAACGGTTTCCTCAGGGGAATCCTATGTCGACGAGAGCATGCTGACCGGAGAGCCGGTTCCCGTGCTCAAGGTGACGGGGATGAATGTCTATACCGGAACGATCAACCAGAGCGGGACTTTCCATGTCCGCACCGACCGGACCGGTCCCGATACGATGCTGTCATCGATCATCCGGATGGTCCGGGACGCCCAGGGCAGCAAAGCCCCGATCCAGAAAACGGTCGACAAGGTCGCCGCGGTTTTCGTCCCGGTCATCATCGGGATTTCCCTCCTGACCTTGCTCTGCTGGATCTTCCTCGCCCCTTCCGACGGGGTGACGATGGGACTGATGTCCATGGTGGCCGTCCTCGTCATCGCCTGTCCCTGCTCCCTCGGTCTCGCAACTCCGACGGCCATCATCGCCGCCGTGGGAAAAGGGGCGGAAAAGGGAATCCTCATCAAGGATGCCGCCAGCCTGCAGGTCGCGAGGAACGTCAATACGATCGTTCTCGACAAGACGGGAACGATTACAGAAGGGAAGCCTTCCGTGGTCGATTCGGTCTGGGACCCGGGCATCGTCGCGGAAGACGACCCGTCCGTCCTGAACCTCCGGGACGTGCTCTTCACGCTTGAGAAACAGTCTTCCCACCCGCTGGCGAAGGCCGTCGTGGAATCCCTGAGGGGATGCGACGAACTGGAAGTGACCGGATTCCGGTCCATTCTCGGGAAAGGCATCTCGGGAGAGATCTCCGGCCGAACCTATTATGCCGGCAACCGGAAACTGCTCGAAGAGGTCCTTCCGGAAGGCATCCCCGGCGAAACCTCCCCGCTGGTTACGGAGGCGGTCCGTACCTGGAGCGACGAAGGTTATACGATCACGATTCTCTTCGACCGGGAGAAGGTCTATGCCGTCCTCGCCCTGGCGGACGACCTGAAAGAGTCTTCCGTGCTGGCCGTGCGTTCCCTCCAGGACAGCGGCCTGGAGGTCCATATGCTGACCGGCGACAATGAAGTGGCCGCCGCGAAAATCGCCCGGGAGACCGGGATCCGGACCGTGAGGGCCAATGTGCTTCCGGAAGATAAGGTCTCCTATATCAAGGCCTTGCAGGATTCCGGGAGAAAGGTCGCCATGGTCGGAGACGGAATCAATGACAGCGCGGCGCTCGCCCAGGCCGACCTCGGCGTCGCGATGGGGGAGGGCAGCGACATCGCCATCGATTCCGCGATGGCCACGATCGTTTCCTCCGACCTCTACAAGATCTCGGATCTGCTCCGGCTCTCCAGAAAGACGGTCGGCATCATCCGGGAAAACCTTTTCTGGGCATTCTTCTACAATCTGCTCGCCGTGCCGCTCGCGGCCGGCGTGCTGTATCCCTGGACCGGCTGGCTGCTCAATCCGATGATCGCCGCCGCCTGCATGGCGCTCTCAAGCGTCTGCGTCGTTCTGAATTCATTAAGATTACGGAAATAAGGCATGAAACGAACCTTTACAATCATCTCGGCGGCCCTGCTGACAGTCCTCGTCGCCGCTGCGCAGAATCCCGAAGAAGGGCGTCTGCTCCGCTTCCCCGCCACGAACAGCCGGGAGGTCGTCTTCTCCTATGCGGGAGATCTCTGGACCGTTCCGATCCAGGGCGGCGAAGCCCGGAAGCTCACTTCCCATATGGGCTATGAAATGTTCGCCCGCTTCAGTCCCGACGGAAAGCGGATCGCTTTCACGGGCGAGTATGACGGAAACCGCGAGGTCTATCTGATCCCTTCCGAGGGCGGAGAACCGGTCCGGCTGACCTATACTGCGACGAACGGCCGCGACGAACTCGGAGACCGGATGGGCCCGAACAACATCGTCATGGGCTGGAGCCCGGACGGCAAGCAGGTCATCTACAGGAACCGCATCGGCGACGGATTCCCCGGCAAGCTGTGGACCGTATCCCCTTCAGGAGGCATGCCCGAGGAGATTCCCCTTCCCGAGGGCGGCTTCTGCTGCTGGTCCCCGGACGGGAAGAAACTGGCCTATAACCGGGTCATGCGCGAGTTCCGTACATGGAAGTACTACCGCGGCGGCATGGCCGACGATATCTGGATCTGGGATCCGAAGGCCGGGAAGGTCGAGAACATCACCTCCAACGACGCCCAGGACATCTTCCCGATGTGGGTCGGCGATGAGATTTTCTTTGCCTCCGACCGGGACATGTACATGAATCTCTTCGTCTACAATACCAAGACCAAGAAGACCGAGAAAGTAACTGATTTCAAGGAATATGATGTCAAGTTCCCCTCCACGGACGGCAAGACGGTCGTCTTCGAGAACGGCGGATGGATCTACAAGCTCGATCCGAAGACCCGGAAATGCGAGAAGATATCAGTCACCCTTGCTTCCGACGCGGTGTTCGGCCGTACCGAAACCCGGAACGTGGCCGACCGCCGAACGGCTGTCAGCCTTTCCCCGGACGGAAGCCGCGCCGTCGTCACGGCCCGCGGTGAAGTCTTCGACGTGCCGGTCGGCAAGGGTGTGACACGCAATCTCAGCCGGACCCCCGGCGCCAATGACCGGGGAGCCTCCTGGAGTCCTGACGGCAAGTCGATCGCCTGGATCGGGGACGGGACCGGAGAAACTGAGATCTACCTCTGCGATGCGGTTTCCGGAGGCGTTCCCCGCCAGATTACGTCGGGATCCGACACCTATATCCGCTGGATCCAGTGGAGCCCCGACAGCAAGCATATCCTGTACGGGGACCGGAAGAACCGGCTCGTGGAAGTCGATCCCGTCACGAAAGCGGCGAGGACGATCCAGCAGAACCCCGAGGCGGAGTTCTACCGGGTTTCCTACTCTCCGGACGGAAAGTGGCTGACCTATACGAAGCCCGCCCCCAACGAAATGTCGATCATCTACCTCTATAATCTGGCTTCCGGCAAGGAATATCCCGTGACGGAAAAATGGTACGACAGCGGAAACCCGACCTTCAGCACGGACGGGAAGTACTTGATTTTCACCTCCGACCGCGATCTCAATCCCCAGTACAGCCGGATCGAGTGGAACTATGCCTTCGGGAACATGAGCGGTGTCTATATGGCCATGCTCGCAGCCGATACCCCGTCTCCGCTCCTCCCGTCGGATCCTTCCGTCGGGGATGCTCCGAAACCGGACTCGAAACCCGCTCCAAAGGAGGAAACTCCCAAGACCGGAAAGAAGGGAGATGCCGGGAAAAAAGCGGCTCCGGATGCCCCCAAGAGCGATCTCCCCGACGTGAAGATCGATGTTGAGGGCCTGACCGGCCGGATCGTCAAGCTCCCGATTGATGGCTACGGTTTCTTCTGCGACGGAAAGAAGATCTGGTACGGCGGCGGCCGCGGCACCCGTGTCTTCGACCTGGCCGACCAGAAAGACGATGAATGCACGGACGCCCGCATGAGCTGGAGGGCGGGGGACAAGAAGGCTCTCTTCTCGAAGGGTAGGGATCTCTTCGTCGCCGCTCCCGGTGCCAAGGTGATGCTGAAGGACCAGGTGGACCTTTCGAATCTCGTCGCGACGGTCGATTACTCGCAGGAATGGCCCCAGATCTATGACGAGGTCTGGCGCGCTTTCCGCGACGGCTACTATCTCGAGAACATGCACGGGCGCGACTGGAAGGCCGTCAAGGCGAAATATGAGGTCCTCGTCCCGTATGCCAAGACCCGGCTCGACCTCAATTATGTCATCGGCGAGATGATCTCCGAGGTGGCCAGCGGCCATGCCTACGTGACCGTCGGCGAGTATCCGAAAGCGCCCCGGACGAAGATGGGCCTCCTCGGGGCCGAATTGAGCAAGGTCAAGGACGGTTTCCGCATCGACAGGATCCTCGAAGGGGCGACCTACAGTGAGGACCTCCGTTCGCCGCTGACCGAACCCGGCATCGGAGTGAAGGAGGGCGATGTCATCACCGCGATCGACGGGGTTTCCCTCCGGGATGTCGACAATATCTATAAGTTGCTGGTCGGCAAGGCGGGGGTCCTGACCGAGCTGACCGTCGGCGGGAAGAAGGTCGTCGTCAAGCCGATCGCCGACGAATATCCCCTCTACCACTATGCCTGGGTCCAGAAGAACATCCGCACCGTCGAGGAGAAGTCCGGCGGCAAGGTCGGGTACATCTATATCCCGGACATGGGCGCCGAGGGACTCCGTGAATGGGCCCGGTACTATTATCCGCAGCTCGACAAGGAAGCCCTGATCATCGACGACCGCGAGAACGGCGGCGGAAACATTTCCCCGATGATCATCGAACGTCTGCAGCGGGAGGTCTACCGGATGACCATGCGCCGCGGATCGACCCGTACCGGAACCGTTCCGGAAGGGACCCATACCGGACCGAAGGTCCTGCTGATCAACAAGTATTCCGCTTCCGACGGTGATCTGTTCCCCTGGAGCTTCAAGGCCAACAACCTCGGTACCGTCATCGGAACCCGTACCTGGGGCGGCATCGTCGGCATCAGCGGCTCCCTCCCTTATATGGACGGAACCGACGTGCGCGTGCCCTTCTTTACGAATTATGACGCCAAGACCGGGCAGTGGATCGTCGAAAACCACGGTGTCGATCCGGACATCCTGCTCGACAACGATCCGGTCCGCGAACAGGCGGGCGAGGACCAGCAGCTCCTGAAGGCGATCGAAGTGGCCCTTCAGCAGATCAAGGACCGCAAGCCGCTTCCGGGCGTTCCCGCACCGAGAACCTTCAAGGATCTCGGACTTGAAGAAATCAAGTAATTAACCATTTATATTATGAAAAGACCTTTAGTAACCTTATTGGCAGCGCTTTTTGCTGTCGTCCTCCTGACGGTCTCCTGCAAGCAGGATAAGACCATGCGCCTACTCTACTGGAATATCCAGAACGGCATGTGGGACGGACAGAATGACAATTACGACCGTTTCGTCAACTGGGTCAAGGAGCAGGATCCGGACATCTGCGTCTGGTGCGAGGCCCAGTCGATCTTTCTCACGGACTCAGACAAGAAAATGCCCGAGGAGGACCGTTACCTGGTAGAGAACTGGGGTGAACTCGCCGCCCGTTATGGCCACAAGTACTGGGGTGTCGGGGGCCATCGCGACAATTATCCGCAGGTCATCACCTCGAAGTACCCGATCACCTACATCGACAAGATTATCGGCGAGGAGCCGGATATGGTCGTATCCCACGGTGCAGGCTGGGCGACTGTCGAAGTGAACGGAAAGACGATCAACATCGTGACCCTTCATACCTGGCCGCAGGCCTATGCCTTCCGTGCCGAGGACCGCGAGGCTTCCAAGGCCGAGCAGGGCGGAGACAAGTTCCGGGCTAAGGAGATGCAGTACATCTGCGAGCATACGATCGGCACCGTCCCCGAGGCCAAGGACCAGCTCTGGATGATGATGGGCGATTTCAACGCGCGTTCCCGCGTCGACAACGACAAGTACGGCTATGCCGAAGACGACCCGAAATTCCTTGTCCATGACTATGTCCGGGCCAATACTCCCTATCTTGACGTAATCAAGGAAAAGTATCCGGACGAGTTCAAGCCGAGCACCGGTGGAAAGGGATCCCGCATCGACTATGTCTACTGTACCAAGCCGCTCTATGACAGGATTACCTTCGCGGACATCATCTGGGACGATTATACGACTCCGGTCCGCGATCCGCAGAATCTGTCCAACTTCTGGCGCCCTTCGGATCACCTTCCGATCATCGTCGATTTCGACATGAAATAAAATCTGCATTTTGCATGTAACATTTTTCGTTCCGGATCGTCTTCTCATCGGATGCATCCGGAACGATTAATGTTTAGAATGATGAAAAAGATTATTTTGGTTTTCTGTGCGGCCCTGCTGCTCACCCCGGGACTTCAGGCCGGAGGGAAGAAACTTGATGTCTCCGCTTTGAACGCCCTGGTCTCCGAGTACCGGGTCCGGGAAGATTTCGACGTGATGCATCTGGGCTTCCTCTCCACGGCTCTCCTCAAGCGTGCGGCCCGGCTCGGGGCCGACGATCCGGATGCGAAAACGGCCGTGTCGCTTATCGATGGGGTCCGAAACCTCACGGTCGTGGACTTCAGCGACTCTCCCGCCTCCGTCCGGGCTTCCTTCGCTTCCCGCGTTCAGCGGATCCTCCGCTCTTCGGAAATGCTGATGGAAATGAAAGACGGGGAAAGCTGCATGAGAATCTACGGCCTGCTGGACGAGATGGCCGGAAAGCTGCGCGACCTGGTCCTTTTCGACGAAAGCGGGACCCTGCTCCTGGCCGGAGGGTCCATCTCCCTGGACGCCCTGCAATCCCTTTCCGAAAGCCTATGACACGGGCAGGATTCGAAACAGGGTTCGTTTCGCTCAGCGACCGTTTCTACCGGGTGGCCTTCTATTTGCTCGAAGACCGGGAGAAGGCGCTCGATGCCGTCCAGGACCTCTTCCTGAAACTCTGGAAGATGCGGGACATGCTGGACGGGGTCCGGAATCCGGAGGCTTTCGGGATCGTGATGATCCGGAACCTCTGCCTGGACCAGATCCGGAGGGAAAGCCGCACTGAACCTCTTCGGGGCGACTTCCTGGAAGAGAAAGGTCCGGAAGAAACGGCTTTCGACGCCAGGGAGGACCTGAGGAAACTCCACCGGGCCCTTGACGCCCTGCCCGAGAAACAGCGGAACGCATTCCGGGAACGGGTCCTCCGGGACCGGAGCTACGAAGAAATTGCCGCTGAAACCGGACTGACACCCCTTCACGTGCGGGTCCTTGTCAGCGGAGCGCGGAAAAACCTTAAAAAACAGTTGGAATATGAAAACAATTGACGAGATAGAAAAAATCAGCCTGGACGAGCTCCTGAAAGTGGCAGGGGACGAGCGGGTCGCCGTTCCGGCGGATCTCAAGGCATCCGTCCGCCGTTCCGTCCTTTCGGAAGGAGCAGGCAGGAAATGGGTCCTCGGCGGAATCGCCGCCGCGGCCGCCCTTCTTGTCGGAGTCGGTTTCGCGGTCCGCAATTCCGGCCCGAAAGACACTTTCGACGATCCGTATCTCGCCTACGCCGAACTGGAAAAGGCGTTCGGCATGATTTCCGATAAAGCCAACCTGACCTTAGATATCATCAACAACGCAAAATGAAAAAGATTCTCCTGATCCTTGCCGCCCTTTTTGCGGCCCTCGCGGCGTCCGCCCAGGATGCCCGCTCCCTCTATACCAGATATTCCGATCTCCCCGGTGTCCAGGCCGTGTATATCTCCCCGGCGATGTTCCGGATGATCGGGAAACTTCCGATGCAGGACATGGACCTCGATGTCAAGGAAGCGGTCAAGTCCCTTTCCGGATTCTACCTGCTGAATGTGTCCGATCCCGACGTCCGCATGAAACTCAAAGCCGAAGCGAACCGATTCGTTCAGGCGGGGAAATATGAGATGCTGATGGAAGCGAAAGACAACGGAGAGACCGTCCGGATGTATTCCGTCGGGGACGGTGAATACGTGTCCAGCTTTGCCATGATCTCCGAAGACGGGGAAGAGTGCGTCTTCATGGCGCTGGAAGGCCTGATCTCCCAGGCGGCCATCGACCGGCTCATCGAGAAACAGACGGAACGGGCGGAGCCCCGGGATCTCGGCCTGTAGGCGTTGACATATTATCATCGGGGCCCCGGCCTTCTGAAACCCATGCCACCCTCGGCAATGTAAGAGGGAGGGACCCTTTAGGGAGGGGCCGCGTAAGCGGCGGTTTCAGAAGGCCGGGGCCTCGATGATAACTGATAATGGATTATTCGGCCTTGCCGTTGGATCCGAGGACGTTGACGATCTTGTGCTCGTAGAGCTTCTTCATTTCGTCGCGGGCCGGTCCGAGATACTTGCGCGGGTCGAATTCACCCGGCTTGTCGACGAAGACCTTGCGGATGGCTGCGGTCATTGCAAGACGGCTGTCGGAGTCGATGTTGATCTTGCAGACAGCGCTCTTGGAGGCCTCGCGGAGCTGCTCTTCGGGAATACCGACAGCATCGGGAAGTTTGCCGCCGTGCGTGTTGATGATGTCGACATACTCCTGCGGAACGGAGGAGGAGCCGTGAAGGACGATCGGGAAGCCCGGGAGCTTCTTTTCAATCTCGTGAAGGACGTCGAAAGCGAGCGGCGGAGGTACGAGGCGGCCGGTCTTGGGGTCGCGGGTGCACTGCTCGGGTTTGAACTTGTAGGCGCCGTGGGAGGTGCCGATGGAGATGGCGAGGGAGTCGCAGCCGGTACGGGTGGCGAAGTCGATGACTTCTTCCGGACGGGTATAGTGGGATTCCTCGGCGGAGACTTCGTCTTCGACACCGGCGAGAACGCCGAGTTCAGCCTCGACGGTCACATCGTACTGGTGGGCGTAGTCGACGACTTTGCGGGTCAGGGCGATGTTGTCCTCGTACGGGAGGGAGGAGGCGTCGATCATGACGGAAGAGAAGCCCATGTCAACACAGCTCTTGCAGAGTTCGAAGCTGTCGCCGTGATCCAGATGGAGGCAGATCTGCGGATGCTCCCAGCCGAGTTCCTTCGCATACTCGACAGCACCTTCGGCCATATAGCGGAGAAGGGTCTGGTTCGCATAGTTGCGGGCGCCCTTGGAGACCTGGAGGATGACCGGGGACTTCGTTTCGGCAGCGGCCTGGATGATGGCCTGGAGCTGCTCCATATTATTGAAATTGAATGCGGGGATGGCATAGCCGCCTGCGACAGCCTTGGCGAACATCTCTCTGGTGTTCACAAGACCAAGTTCTTTGAAAGATACCATAATTGCTATTAAAAATTAGAACAAAAATTCACTACCAATACTAATGCACGGCAAATTTAGTTAAATTTGCGTGAAATAGAAAGATTATGGATAACAAAGTATTGATATTTTCGGCGCCTTCCGGTTCCGGCAAGAGTACGGTAGTGGGACATGTCCTCGGACTGTATCCCGAAATCGAGTTTTCCGTTTCGGCGACGTCCCGCCTTCCCCGGGGCGAAGAGAAAGACGGTGTCGAATATCTGTTCTATTCGGCCGAGGCTTTCCGCCAGCTGGTCAAGGACGATAAATTCGTGGAATTCGAGGAGGTCTATCCGGACCGTTTCTACGGGACGCTGAAGTCGGAGGTGAATCGGATCTGGGCAAAGGACCATGTCATCGTGTTCGACGTGGATGTCAAGGGGGGAGTCAACCTGAAAAAGTATTTCGGGGACAAGGCCCTTTCCGTGTTCATCCAGGCCCCGTCGATCGAGGAACTCCGTCGCCGTCTGGTGCTCCGGGGGACTGACACGCCGGAGGCGATCGAGCAGCGGGTGGCGAAGGCGGCCGAGGAGATGACCTATGCGCCGCTTTTCGACCGGGTTCTCGTCAATGACGATCTCGCCACCGCCCTCGCCGAAGCCGAGGCCATGGTCACCGATTTCCTGAACGAATGGCCTTCCCGCAGGGAGTGGGAATCCTGAAACCGTCGCTTCGCGACCCCTCCCTGAAGGGCCCCTCCCTCTTATAGTGCCGAGGGTGGCATAGGTTTCAGGGTCCCCACCCCCTGCGGAGAATCCTTTGATATGAACATTGCGGTCTATTCGGGGAGCTTCAATCCCCTGCATATCGGCCACCAGGCCATCATGGAGCACCTCACCCGCGAGGCCGGCTTCGACCGGGTCTACCTGATCGTGACCCCGCAGAGCCCCTTCAAGGAGGCTTCCGGCGTCCTGACGGGCCGGGAACGCTACGAGGCCGCCGTCGCCGCGGTCCGGCGCCACCCCGAAATCCAGGCCCGGGTCGACGACATCGAACTCGGGATGGAACCGCCCCACTATACGATCCGGACCCTTGATGCGCTTCGGGAGCGGGAACCGGAGAATACTTTCACCCTCGCGATCGGGGCGGACAATCTGGACAGTTTCCCGCGCTGGAAGGACTACCGACGGATCCTGCTGGAATACGGGGTCGTCGTTTTCCCCCGGAAAGGATTCCACCGGGGCCATCTCAAGGCCCGTCTTTTGAAAGAAGATCCCCGGTACCGGATCACCCTCCTCAAGGCGCCGCCCGTCACGATCTCCTCCACCGAAATCCGGGAAGGGACCGCCGCGGGGAAGAATATGGACAAATACCTGATGTAAGATGGGAGAAATGCATATAGAAACGGAACGGAAATTCCTGACAGTCAATGATTCCTTCAAGGCGGAGGCGGTCTCCTCGCATAGGATTGCGCAGGGGTACATCGCCCATGACGGCGGGAATACCGTCCGGGTACGGATCCTGGACGGGACCGGCATCCTGACGATCAAGGGGCCGTGTTTCAACGGGATGAGCCGGGCGGAATGGGAGAAAGAGATCTCCCTCGAGGATGCGGAAGCGTTGCTGAAACTCTGCCACGGCGGCATCATCGACAAGATCCGTTACATCGTTCCGGCCGGGAAACGGTTTTTCGAGATCGACGAGTTCCGGGGAGAGAACGAGGGACTCGTGATGGCCGAAATCGAGCTCGGTTCCGAAGACGAGGCGTTCGAAAGGCCCGCCTGGCTCGGAGAGGAAGTCACCGGAAACCGGCAGTACTACAATTCCTATCTGTCAAAACACCCCTTTAAAACCTGGGATTCATGAAAAAGCTACTTCTGACCCTTTTGGCCGCTGTCCTTTCTGCCGGGATCGCCTTCGAGGCGCCGGCGCAGAAAAAGCCCGGCTGCAGCCTCCTCGTGGACAAGGGCGCCTTCACACTCTCCGTCCTTTCCGACAAGGGCGACACCCTGATGACCTTTCCCGTCGCGACGGGGGAGAAGGCCGGCCGTAAACGCAAGGCGGGGGACTGCAAAACCCCCGAAGGAACCTTTACTGTGACCTGGGTGCAGAATACCAAAGGCGTCCTCTATGATTATCATGACGGCAAGGGCAAGGTCGAAGCATACGGGCCTTATTTCATCCATCTCGAGACTCCCGGATTCAAGGCGATCGGGATCCATGGAACCTGCCCGGAGCGGGACGACCGGATCGGATCCCGGGACAGCAAGGGCTGCATCCGGCTCCACAACGCCGACCTCCTGAAGGTCCTGCCCTATGTCGGCAAGGGAACGAAGGTCCGGGTCATCCCCGGTCCCGAGGACCTGAAAGTCGATGCGGACCTCCTCTGAGCCTTTGCGGGGACCGGTTTTTTGCGTATCTTTGTCCATGAACATTAATATGGAGAGCGAATGATTACTTTCGATCAGATCAAGGCTCTGCATCAGCGTATGGAAACGCTGGGGAGGTGTCTTTGACATCCCCGGGAAGCGGGAAAAAGTAGCTGAGCAGGAGCTCCAGACACAGGCGGCCGACTTCTGGGGCGATCCGAAGGCCGCGGAAATCTTCTTGAAAAAACTGGCGGGACTCCGGTCCTGGGTGACGGATTTCGACAAAGCTTCGACCCTTGTCGACGATCTCGACGTCCTTTATGAATTTGCGCGGGAAAGCGTTTCCGGCGGGGAAGACGAGGCGATCGAGACTGACGAGACCCGGGAACTGGACAGCGCCTGGGCGACTGCGGTCGATGCGGTCGAAGCCCTGGAACTGAAGAACATGCTGGGCGGCGAGGGAGACAACCTCGGTGCCGTCCTGACCATCAATTCCGGCGCCGGAGGCACCGAGGCAAACGACTGGTCTGCCATGCTGATGCGCATGTACCTCCGCTGGGGAGAGCGAAACGGATACAAGATGACCGTCACGGCCCTTCTCGAAGGCGAGGAGGCCGGCATCAAGTCCGCGACGATTGAGGTCGAGGGCGATTATGCCTACGGTTACCTCAAAGCGGAGAACGGCGTCCACCGTCTCGTCCGGATATCCCCGTTCAACGCCCAGGGAAAGCGCCAGACGACCTTTTCATCGGTCTTCGTCTATCCCCTCGTCGACGACACAATCCATATCGAGATCAATCCTTCCGACCTGGAATGGGATACCTTCCGTTCGGGCGGCCACGGCGGCCAGAATGTCAACAAGGTCGAGACCGGCGTCCGCGTCCGGCACATCCCTTCCGGAATTATGGTAGAAAATACCGAGACCCGTTCCCAGTTCGACAACCGGGAGAACGCTCTCCGTATCCTCAAGTCCCGGCTCTATGATATCGAACTCAAGAAGCGCCAGGAAAAGCAGGCCGAGCTCGAGGGCCAGAAAAAGCGGATCGAATGGGGCTCCCAGATCCGTAACTACGTCCTGCACCCCTACAAGCTGGTCAAGGATCTTCGTACCGGCTACTCCACGGCCGATACCCAGGGCGTCCTCGACGGAGACCTGAACGAGTTCATGAAGACCTTCCTGATGGGCAAGGGTGCCGCGGTGACGGATGATGATGAACTGTAGCCATGCGTAAGGCGTTTCGATCGAGGCCGACGTCTACCTCCAGGACGGAGAGATTCTCGTGGCCCATGACCGGAAGGACGTGCGGGCGGACCGCAGCCTGAAGACGATGTATATCGAACCGATCGTACGGATATTCCGGGAGAACGGGGGAAGGATGTGGAAAGGGAGCGACGACCGGCTGGACCTGGTCATCGACCTGAAGACGGCTGAGTCCATGCCCGGAGCCGTGGCCACCGGGTCGGAAAACCGATCCGTTTCTGGGGTGCGCCGGACACCGGGAACATCTATCTCACATTCTATGTCATGGGAGCGGATATCATCAATACGGACGATCCCGCCCGCTGCCGCATGTTCTTCGAAGAACGGTTGAAAGTGCATTGACTGTTTCAAGGTCATCCCTTGTGTGTTTGAATAATTGTATATATCTTTGCGAAAAAGATATATATGGAAACGGCGACGAGGAAACTGATTGATATCAAGGCCCCTGTTTTCAGGGTTTTGAGCGGGAAGGCGCAGAAGCGTGGCGTTTCCCTGAAAAGGTATATCGAAGACCTGCTGGAAGCGGATTCCCGAGAGGGAGGAGCGCATGCTCCGGAGGGCGTTTCAGATCCTAAGATCCTGTCCCTGATAGGTGTCGCCAAGCCGGTGCAACCTTCGGAAGTAGTTGATGACGACCGGTTGACCTATATCTTGTCCAAATGAGACCGCGCGTATTTTTCGACACCAATATCATGTTGGACCTGATTCTCGAGAGGCCCGGTTATGAAGATGCCGCCCGGATCCTTCAGATGCAGGAAGACGGCGACATTGAAGTCTGCCTGTCCGTCTTGTCCGTCGCCAATATCGCGTATGTCCTCAGAAAAACCGTCCCCCACGCTTTGATCGCACCCACGTTGAAGCAGATCTCGTCGGTTGTCCATGTCCTCCCCATGGATGATTCACAGTTGCAGCAGGCCTTGCTGCTGGACGGTCCTGACATGGAGGATCTTTTGCAAATCGTTTGCGCAAAAGCGGAGGGCTGCCCGGTCCTTCTTACCCACAATACGCGCGATTTCCGCATCCGGAAAGGTCTCCACGAGACTTTCGTCATTCCGGAAATCCAGACTCCCGAATCCTTCCTGAAAGGATGGCATGCATTGCAAAAGACTGATTAAAGAACTATATTTGTGAAAACAATCTTTTAAGAAATGGCTGAATTCAAGTATGCACCGATGTTTCAGTTGGGTCCGGACACCACTGAATACTACAAGATTCCCGGTTCTGAAAAACTCGTAAAAACCGTCAAACTGGATGGACCATGCGGCGGCAAGACCATCCTGGAAGTCTCTCCGGAGGCCCTCACGCTGGTAGCCGAGCAGTCTTTCCATGACTGCCAGTTCATGCTCCGCCGCGCCCACAACGAGCAAGTGGCCGCTATCCTGGAGGATCCCGAGGCCAGTGACAACGACAAGTACGTCGCCCTCCAGTTCCTGCGCAATGCCGAGACCGCGGCGAAGGGAGTGCTCCCGTTCTGCCAGGATACAGGCACCGCCATTATCCATGGCGAGAAAGGACAGCATGTCTGGACGGATTTTGAAGACGAAGAGGCCTTGAGCCTCGGCGTCTTCAACACCTATACCCGGGAGAATCTCCGCTACAGCCAGAATGCCCCGCTGGATATGTACAGTGAGGTCAATACCAAGTGCAACCTCCCCGCCCAGATCGACATCGAGGCCGCCCGGGGCAGCGAATACCGCTTTGTCATGGTGGCCAAGGGAGGCGGCAGCGCCAACAAGACTTATTTCTACCCCATGACCAAGGCCACGATCCAGAATGAGGGCACCCTCCTCCCGTTCCTCGTGGAGAAGATGAAGAGCCTGGGCACCGCGGCATGCCCTCCCTATCATATCGCCTTTGTCATCGGCGGCACCTCGGCCGAGAAGAACCTTCTGACGGTCAAGCTTGCCAGCATCAAGTATTATGACAGCCTGCCCACGACCGGAGATGAAACCGGCCGGGCATTCCGTGACACGGATCTGGAAGAGAAACTCCTCAAGGAAGCGCAGAAGATCGGTCTGGGCGCTCAGTTCGGAGGCAAGTACCTCGCGCATGACATCCGGGTGGTGCGCCTGCCCCGCCACGGAGCCAGCTGTCCGATCGGGATGGGCGTGAGCTGCAGCGCCGACCGCAACATCAAGAGCAAGATCAACGCAGATGGCGTCTGGATCGAGAAGATGGACAGCAATCCTTCCGAGCTCATCCCGGAAGAGTTCCGCCGTCCCGGCGAGGGCCCGAAGGGGATTGAAATCGACCTGGACAAGGGCATTGACGCGGTACGGGCTGAACTCACCAAATACACCGTAGGTACCCGCGTGAACCTGAAGGGTACGATCATCGTGGCCCGCGACATCGCCCATGCGAAGCTGAAAGCGCGTCTGGATGCGGGAGAAGGGATGCCGTCTTACTTCAAGGACCATCCGATCCTCTACGCTGGCCCCGCCAAGACTCCGGAAGGCTATCCCTGCGGCAGCATGGGCCCCACCACGGCCAACCGTATGGACCCCTATGTGGATGAATTCCAGGGAGTCGGCGCTTCGCTGGTGATGATTGCCAAGGGAAACCGTACCAAGGCGGTTACCGACGCCTGCCAGAAGCACGGAGGCTTCTATCTGGGAACGATCGGCGGTGTCGCCGCCGTGCTGTCCCAAAGCAGTATCCGCAGCATCGAGTGCGTCGAGTATCCCGAACTCGGCATGGAAGCGATCTGGAAGATCGTAGTCGAGGACTTCCCGGCGTTCATCCTCGTGGATGACAAGGGGAACGACTTCTTCAAGACCATCGGCCTGTAGGGATGGCCGTCCGCCTTCAACTCGAAAAGACGGAAACCAACCTCTTCTGCAGCAGCAAGTGGTGGGGTGATCCCGATATGCCCGCCGCCCTCGACTATCCTACCGTCGAGGTGACCGAGGACGGGGAGACCTATGACTATCCGCTGACCTTCCTGTGCCAGATCGACTGCGGGGATCTCGCGCCTTTCGATCCGGAAGGAAGACTGCCCCGGGAGGGCATGTTCTATGTCTTCGCGGCCGTAGACGCCTATGCCGGTTATGACTCTCCGATCCCGACCGGGGAAGGGGAATGGCCGAGGGCCCATGCCGTCGTCCGGTACGCCAAAGAGGTGAATTTCGAGACGTTCCGGAGCTGTATGCTCGTAGACGACGAGGACCGGTCCCTGACGGAGGAGGCCTTGAAAGTGGTCTTCTCCGCAGGGGATGGTACCGGGACAGAGTTGTTCGGAGCTCCTTCCGGGGACCGCGTTCCCTTCCTGACGGTTGTCGGCGGGACGGGCGGACTCGATTTCGGGGAAGGACGCGTCCTGCATCTTTATTATACGGAATCGGATTTCCGCCACGGAAACTGGAAGCGGATCCATTGCAGCCTTGACCATGTTTGACGATAAGAAGCTCTATCCTTTCAAGTTCATCCCCGTTTCTTCGGAAACGCCGTGGGGAGGAGACCGGCATGCCATCGCCGATCTCGGGTACATCGATTCGATGGTCGACAACGGATGGCTGGGGGGCAATACGCTCGCCGAGGTCATGCAGACCTATCTGGAACGGGTCGTCGGAGAAACGGCCTTCGAGTGGTACGGGACGCAGTTCCCGGTTCTCGTCAAGTTCCTGACGGTCCGGGGGCGCACGTCGCTCCATGTCAACCCGGACGACCGGACCGCCGAGGAGCGTTACGATGCCTTTGGAAAGACCGCCCTCTGGTATGTGACGGAAGCGGGAGAGGACGCCAGGCTCTGGATGGGCTTCGGCCGCGACGTCTCTCCGACGGAGTTTTACGAGAAATGCCTGGCCGGGACCGTGGAGGATCTCCTGAACGTCATCCGTCCGGTCAAGGGGGAGAGTTACCTGATTCCCCCGGGACTCGTGCACGGGGCATCCGGTTCCCTCTCTCTCGTCGAGGTTTCCGAGTGCTCGGATCTTTTCTTCCGGGTCCATGACTGGGGCCGGGGGGAGCGCGAGACCCATCTCGAAGAGGCTTTCGACCTGATCGATTTCCGCCCTTGGGACCGGTCGCTCCGGCACGGAGCCTCCCGGAAGGAGGGAAGGGTGACCGAGCGGCTTGCCGCGACGCCGGCCTTCACCGTGACGGAATTCACCCTCTCAGACCCGGTCCATATCTTTTCGGAGGAGGAGAGGAGTTTCCAGCTTTATGCCTGCCTGCACGGTGCAGCGATGGCGGAGGTCCCGTCCGAGGACGGGCGGTCTTCCGAGCGGTATCCCGTCAAGGCGGGAGAGGTCCTTCTCGTCCCCGCCGAGGTACATGACTTTTTCCTCGTCCCTTCCGACCGGGACACCCTGCTCCTCGAAACCATCCTTGAACCCCGCGTGGAAACCGATTCCTATACGGGCGAGGATGCCCGTGATTCTGAAGAATAGCGGCTGTTTCCGAAGGTGCCCCTGGCCCTGGAAACCGTCGCTTCGCGACCCCTCCCTGAAGGGCCCCTCCCTCTTATAGTGCCGAGGGTGGCATAGGTTTCCAGGGACAGGGGCACCTCCGGAAAAGAAGTCTCATCACAGTTCACAATAACCTCGTTGATTATGTATAGAAAATTGACAGTCAGCCTGTTGCTTTTGGTTCTCGCCGTTTGTGGAGCCTCGGCAAAAGACATCGATCTCAAGTCCCGCGGGGCGAAGGCGGACGGAAAGACGAAAGTGACGGCGCTCCTTCAGAAAGCCATCGATGACGTCTCCTCTTCAGGAGGCGGCAGGGTAACCCTTTCCGGAGGCGTTTTCCTGACGGCGCCCGTTGAATTGAAAAGCGGCGTGGAACTGCATATCGAAGCGGACGCGACCCTGCTGGCTTCGGCCGATTTGTCGGATTATCCGGAACGGACTGACGTTCGTCATTACCTCTCCGAGGGCATGCCGCGTTTCCGTAACGTTTCCATCATCTATGCGGATGAAGCGGAGAACATTGCGATTACGGGCCGCGGGACCATCGACTGCAACGGGACCTGTTTCGTAAAGGAGAAGACGGGAGACAATTGGAAGGGATGGCATTTCGAAAGGACGGTCCCCCGTCCGCAATCGCTTCCGCGTGCCGTCTTTTTCGCCGGATGCCGGAATATCACGGTGACGGATGTGACGATGACGAACCAGCCGGCCGGATGGAGTTACTGGATCCACGACTGTGATGTGGTCCATTTTGACCGTTGCAAGATCCTGGCGGACGTCCGGTATCCCAACAACGACGGAATCCATCTGAATTGTTCACGGGACGTTACCGTTTCCAACTGTTTCATCGAGACGGGGGACGACGCTGTCATCATCCGTGCGAACAGCCGTTCCCTGCGGGAAAACAAGCCCTGCGAACGCGTCGTTATTACAAACTGTGTGTTAAGAAGCTGGGATACAGGCGTCCGAATCGGTTGGACGAATGACGGAGTCATCCGGAATTGCTCCGTCTCGAATATCCAGATGTACGACTGTTCGGCAGGAATCTGTCTCTATCTCCCTAGTTTCCCTTTATTAAAGGAATCGGATGGGAACGATTACGGAAGGGAGGCTTCGCTGATCGAAGATATTTCTTTCTCCAATATCAGGATGGATCATGTGTTCCTCCCTGTATTCGGAATCATCGATGAAGCAGAGGAGGTACGCTGTGAGGCGATCCGGAACATTTCATTCTCGGATATGAACGTCAGTTGCCTGTATGAACTTTGTTTCAAGGGCAGGGAAGGGACTCCGATCGAAGAAGTCAGTTTCAACAACTGCACCTTCGAGATCCTTCCGGAGGAGGAATTCCCGGATGGAACCCGTCATGGCTGGGTGGTCAGGCCCAAAGGGAACCGTTTCGCGCATGTCGTCAACCTCCGGTACGACAACTGCCGGTACATTTATCGTTAGATTTCTTTGTCAGGAACCAATATGGCTGGAACAGTTAGAGTCGATAAGTTTTTGTGGGCGATCCGGGCTTTCAAGACCCGGACCGACGCAACCGACGCCTGTAAGGGCGGCAAAGTCAAGATCGGCGAGGCAAACGCCAAACCATCCAAGTTCGTCCAGAGCGGAGATATCCTCCAGGTCCGGAAGGGCTCCGTCACCTTTACCTACAAGGTCCTCCAGCCCCTTGAGCGCAGGGTCGGGGCCAAACTCGTGCCGGAGTTTGCCGAGAACCTGACCCCGGCGTCCGAGATAGAAAAACTCCGGACCCCCGTCGAGACCTTCTTCGTCAAGCGGGACCGGGGAGCCGGCCGTCCTACCAAGAAAGACCGGAGGGAGATAGAAGAAATCTGGGATGCCATCGATTTCAATGACATCCCGGATGACGTTGCCGCCCGTTTCGGTCTCTCGGAAGAGGACCTGGAAGGCTGATTATTTCTTGAAGAAACGGTTGTAGAGACCGAGGAAACCGGCGCCGTGGCGGGCCTCGTCGCGGGCCATCTCGTGGATCGTATCGTGGATTGCATCGTAGCCGAGGGCCTTCGCGCGCTTGGCGATCGCCAGTTTGCCTTCGCAGGCGCCTGCTTCGGCCTCATACCTTTTCTTCAGGTTCGTCTTGGTGTCCCAGACAACCTCTCCGAGGAGTTCCGCGATGCGCGCGGCATGGTCCGCTTCCTCGAAGGCGTAGCGCTTGAAGGCGTCGGCGACTTCCGGATAGCCTTCACGTTCGGCCTGGCGGCTCATGGCGAGGTACATGCCCACTTCCGAGCACTCTCCCGTGAAATGCTCCCTGAGTCCCGCGAGGACTTCCGGATCAACGCCCTTGGCGACGCCGAGTTCATGCTCGCAGGCCCACATGGGCTTCCCTTCCTCGTCTTTGACTTCGACGAACTTGTCGGATTTGACATGGCAGACGGGGCATTCTGCAGGCGGATTTTCACCTTCATAGACATACCCGCAAACAAGACATCTGAATTTCTTTTTCATAAAGCTTTTATTTTATAATTGTTCTAAATTGGCGCTTTTGCAAAAGTAAGAAATTTTTTCTCCGGGTGCAAGATTTTTCGAGAACTATTGTATTTTTGTATATATGAAAAGTTTTCTCTTGCAGGTCGCCTCGCGGTATCTTTCCGAGGGCTCCATTTCCGATATCTGCTTTATCTTTCCGAACCGGAGGTCCATGGCCTTCTTCCGGAAGGCGCTCTCCGATTCCCTTCAGGAAAGCGCCGTTTCCGGAGGAGTGTCCGCCGCTCCCTTCATCGCCCCGGCGATGCTGACGATCAATGACTTCTTCTACAAAGTCTACGATGTCGATACGACCGACCGGATCCGTCTCCTGGTCGAACTGTACGCCTGTTACCGGGAGGTTTTCCCGGAGGCGGAGCCGTTGGACGAGTTCATCTTCTGGGGAGACGTCATCCTCTCGGATTTCGACGACATCGACAAATATCTCGCGGACCCGGAGCACCTTTTCGCCAATGTTTCCGATTTCAAGGCGATCCAGGACAGTTATTCCTATCTCACGGAGAACCAGAAGAACGCCGTGGACCGTTTCCTGTCCCATTTCCGGGACGGGTCCGGCCGGCTCACGGTCAATATGGACACGGACGGGAACGTCAAGGTCCGGTTTCTCCGGATCTGGAACGTCCTCTATCCCCTGTACCGCCGGTTCAACGCCCATCTGAAAGAAAGGTCCATGGCCTATGAGGGGATGGTCTACCGGGATCTTGCGACCCGCCTGAAGGACATCCCGGTCCGGGACCTGCTGGAACCCGTTTTCCCGGGAAAGGAGAAGTTCGTTTTCGTCGGCCTGAACGCCCTGAACGAGTGCGAGAAAGTCCTGATGCGGAAAATGAGGGACGCCGGCGTGGCGGAGTTCTGCTGGGACTATGTCTCCCGGATGATCCGCCATCCGCTCAACAAGTCTTCCTTCTTCATGGAGGGGAATCTTTCCGAATTCCCCCAGGCCTTTCCGGTGGAGGCGCCGGAGAGCATCCCTGACATCCGGGTCATCAGCGTTCCTTCGGCGACCGGCCAGGTCAAGCTGGCTCCGTCCATCCTGGAAGAGGTCCGGGACGGTGCCCCTGTCGAAACCGCCTTCGTCCTTCCTGACGAGAACCTTCTGCTGCCCCTGCTGAATACCATTCCGGAAGGGATCCGGGACGTCAATGTCACGATGGGATACCCGATGGGGGCGAGCGCTCTTTTCTCGCTGATGCAGGATGTCATTTCCCTGCAGCTGCGCCTGAGGAACCGTGCCGGCGAATGGCTGTTCTACCACAAGGATGTCCATTCCATCTTCTCCAGCGGGATTCTCCGGCGGATCATGACCCCTGAGGAGCAGGAAACGGTCCGGAAGGTGCGTGAGGGATCGCTGTATTATATTCCGGGAGGCGACCTCGGAGGCGGACCGCTCTTTGAACTGATCTTCCGTCCGGTCGTGACCGATCCGAGAACTCCGTCCCGGGAAGGGATCCGCTCCTTCGCCGACTATCTCGCTTCCATCGTCAGCGCCGTCGGAAGCCTGCTCAGGGTGTCTGACGACATGGTCCTGGAACTGGATTTCGCCAAACGGTATTATACGGCTCTCGTTCAGTTGAAGGATATCGGTCTCGAGATCCTGCCCCAGACCTTCGCCCGCCTGCTGGAACGGATGCTTTCGGGACTCTCGGTGCCGTTCTCCGGGGAGCCCCTCAAAGGGCTGCAGGTGATGGGCCCGTTGGAAACGCGTGCCCTGGATTTCCGTAACCTCATCATTTTCTCGGCCAACGAGGGCCTTTTCCCGCGCCGGAGCGTCTCGTCGTCGTTCATCCCTCCGGAACTCCGGAAAGGCTTCGGTCTTCCGACTTACGAGTACCAGGATGCGGTATGGGCCTACTATTTCTACCGGATGATCCAGCGGGCCGAAAAGGTCTGGCTCGTCTACGACAGCCGGACCGAAGGCATCAAGGGAGGGGAGGAGAGCCGCTACATCAAGCAGTTGGAGTATCATTTCCGGGTTCCCTTGAAACGGTTTGTCGCGGCGGCGGAAATGCTCCCTCCCCGGGTGGAATCCGAGATCCCGAAGACGGAGGAGGATATCCGGATCCTGAAAGAATCCGCCCTCTCGGCTTCTTCGCTGCAGAACTATCTCGCCTGTCCGGTGCGCTTCTATTATCAGCAGGTCAAAGGACTCAAGGCGGAGGACGAGATTACCGAATCGCTGGACGACCGGACGCTCGGAAATGTCTTCCACAAGGCGATGCAGGCCGTCTATCTCGGCGGAGAAGCGCTCCGGGAGGATTTTCCGATGAACGACAGGGCTTATATCCGGCAGCATGTCAGCGCTCCGCTGAAGGAGGTGACCGACGCCTATATCCGTTCTCTCCTGAAGGACCGTCCGCTCCTCAAGCGGAGGATCCGGAGTCTCATTAAGGAAGAGATGCGGTCCGGCGAGGTTACCGGCCGGAATCTCGTCATCGAGGAAGTTCTGCTTGAATATGTGGTGAAAACCCTTTCCCGGGACCTCGAACTGATGAAAAAGGAAGGCGTCGGGAGTTTCAGGATCATCGGCCTGGAGAAATACCTGGAGTGGGAGTTCGGGGGATTCAAGTTCGTGGGCTTCGTCGACCGGGTCGACAGTTTCCACGAAGGGGAGATCCGGATCGTCGACTATAAGACCGGCAGGGTGACCGACAAGGATATCAATATTACGGACGAAAACGCCGAGGCGGTTGCGGACCTGCTGTTCGGGCCCGACACCCAGAACCGGCCCAAAATCGCTCTACAGCTTTTCCTCTATGATATGTATGCTGCCCACGACCCCCAGTTGAAGGGAAACCGGCAGCTGAATTCCATCTATTCGGCATCCCGTCTCTTTACGCGGGAGGTCGAGAACATCCCCTGCAGTCCGAAGTTCGCTTCGGCCGTCCGGGAGCGGCTGCAGGACACGCTCCGTTCCCTTGTCGATCCGAATGTCCCGTTCCGGAGAACGGATGACCTGAAAACGTGCAGTTATTGTGATTTCAAGACGATTTGCGGACGATGATCAAGATATTGAAAGCATCTGCGGGGTCCGGGAAAACCTACAACCTCGCTCTCGAATATATCCGGCTCCTGCTTCTGAGCCCGGAGCGCTTCAAATACCGGAGCATCCTCGCCGTCACCTTCACGAACAAGGCGACCGACGAGATGAAACGCCGGATCCTGAAGGAATTGTTCATTCTTTCCACAAGACCGGAAGAATCTGACTATTACAGTGTTTTCGTTCCGGAGAGCTTCCCGGACGCGGAGTCTCTCCGGAAGAAGGCGGACCGCTGCCTGTGCAGCATCCTGCATGACTACTCCGCCTTTGCGGTCAGCACGATCGACCGCTTTTTCCAACAGACTCTCCGCGCTTTCTCCCGGGAGATCGGCCAGTTCTCCTCCTATCAGGTCGAACTGGACCGCGAGGGGCTGGTCGAAGAAAGCGTGGACCGGATCCTGGACTCGCTGACCGAGGATGACAAGGGGATGCTTGCCTGGCTGACGGACAGCGTCATGGCCGGTCTCGGCATGGGCAACCGGTTCAGTCTCGAGAAAGACCTGAAGAAAATTGCGGGCAGCCTCAAGAGCGAGGACCATCAGGCTATGGTCGAACGCTATCGGATCGATGAGGAGAGGGACTATTCGATGGAGCGTCTCAAGGAAGTCCGGGCGGTTTGTACCGGGATCATCGATGCTTTCGAGAAAGAAGTCCCGCTCCGGGCGCAGGCCGTCCTGGACGTTTTTTCAGCGGAAGGAATCGACCCGGAGGAGACCAACGGCAAATATCTCAAGGGCCTTTACAAATATGCGGAGCTTTCGCCCGGAGACCCCGTCGATAAACCGTCATCCTCTTTCCTGACCAAATCGGCCGACAGCAATAAATGGTTCGCGAAGGGGAAAGATAAGTTCCGGCTCGCCCTGGAGGGAAAGCTGGAAGAGCCCCTGGGGGCCTTCTGCGCCCTTTTCGACCTGCCGTTCAAGGAATATGAAACCGCCCTGCTCATCCGGAAACAGCTTTATGGGCTCGGTATCGCCGGGGCATTGAGAAAGGCATTCGCCGACCTCCAGCGCGAGAAAAACATCCTCAGCATCGACGATTCGAACCAGATTCTCCACAATATCATCGACGGAAGCGACGCCCCATTCGTCTATGAGAAACTGGGTGTGCGTTTCGAGGATTTCCTTCTCGACGAGTTCCAGGATACCTCGGCCGTCCAGTGGGAGAATTTCCGCCCGCTGCTCAAAAACAGCGAGGCCGGCGGGTTCGGAAACCTCGTCGTCGGGGATGTCAAGCAGTCGATCTACCGGTGGAGGGGATCGGACTGGCACCTGCTGGACAGCGGATTGCAGAAAGAATTCCGGGATTCTTGCCCGGATGAGCTCCGGTCCAATTACCGAACCCTGGGGGAAATTGTCCGGTTCAACAACCGGTTTTTCCCCTTTGCCGCCCGTGCGCTGGACAGCCTCCTCGGGGAGGAACACCGGATTGAGGATCTCTACGCAGACGTCCGCCAGGAAGTGAAGATATCCCGGACCGAAGAAGGTTCCGTCGGGCTGGTTTTCGTCCCAGACAAGGAATCGGAAATCGGGGAGATCCTCGCCTCCGTGGACCGTCTTCTTTCAGAAGGCGCCGGCCCCGGCGATATCGCCATCCTCGTCCGCTCCAATACCGACGGTTCGCGGATCGCTTCGGAACTGATCGCCCACGGCCTGCCGGTCATCTCGGACGATTCCCTCTTCGTCAAGTCCTCCGTGATAGTCCGCCGCCTGGTTTCGGAACTGTCCCTCGTCGAGGCGCCTCTCGCCGGGAACGAGCGCTCGGTCAGGGGGTATCTGGCCCGGACGCTCGGGGTCCATGTCCCCGAATCCTACCATTCCCTGACGGATCTGGCGGAATCCCTCCTGCGAGACCTGATCCGTTCCGACGCCGCGGCTGTGGAAGGGGAAGCCGCTTATATCCACGCCTTTATGGACCTTCTCCAGGACTGGAGCACGGCGAACGGGAACCACCTCTCCGCCTTCCTTAAATACTGGGAAGGGGAGAATCCGAAGCTTGCGTCCCCCCAGCAGGGCGCGTCCATCCGCGTGATGACGGTCCATAAGTCCAAGGGCCTGGAGTTCCCGTACGTGATCTTCCCCTATGCCGAGGAGGTGGAGCTTTTCCGGGCTTCCGAAAGCTGGTGCCGTCCGGAGACGGCGGGGACCCGCCTGTCCGGCGCCGCGGACGGAATCTATCCGGTCAATCTCAGCGCCGGAAGCGAAAATACCCTCTTTGCGGAAGACTACCGCCGGGAAAGGGAACTGCAGTTCATCGACAACCTCAATGTTTTCTATGTCGCCATGACCCGGGCGAAATACGGCTTGGAGGTCATCGCGGAGAGGCCTTCCAAGGCCGTCAGGGACGCCCTGTCCAAAAAGGCGGCGCAGATTCCCTATTCCAATCTGTCCCATGTCCTTTATGGCTTTGCCGTCGGCGGGGACTCCGGGATGGTCCGGAAAGAAGATGAGTCCGGCGCGCTCCGCTTTTTGAAAGGGACCCGGTTCGATTGCTCCGTAAGGGAGGAAAAGCCGTCCGTCACGGGGCGGATTCCGCTCGGCTATCCTTCCTTCCCGCTCAATCCGGAAGGAACCGGCTCCCGGGGAAGGCTCAGGTACAGTCCGGAGGCGGCCGATTTCTTCGGCCCCGGGGGAGAGGTCGGGAAGGACGCGTCCCCTCGGATCCGGGGACTCGTGATGCACCGGATTCTTTCCGAAGTGGCTGTCGCAGAGGACCTTCCGGACGCCGTGTCCAGAGCGGTCTCCCGCGGTGAAATTATCCGGGAAGAGGCCCCGCGGATCCTCTCCCTGCTTTCGGAAAAGATCCATGCGGCGCCTTCGGAATGGTTCCCGGAGGACCGCAGCCGGCTCCTGAACGAAACGACCGTTTTCGATCCGGCCTGGAGAGGCCGCGGCGGCAGGGGACAGTTCGAGAACAGGCCCGACAGGGTCATCCTCGACGGGGACGGGGTCATCGTCGTGGACTATAAATTCGGGGCGGAGGAACCGGAGTACCGCACCCAGGTCCGCCGCTATATGACCCTTTTCCGGGAGATGGGATTCGGGACGGTGCGCGGCTGGCTCTGGTACATCCGGGAAAACGGGTCGGACTTTTTTGAGGAAGTTTCGCTCTAAATCATTATCTTTGTATTCTATCAATAAATACTGCCATGGAAGCCAACGAGAATTCAATAAAGCTTTATTACAATACCGAAGTGGAGAAACTCCAGATGCCGGAGTACGGCCGGAACGTGCTGAAGATGGTCGAACTGATGAAGACCATCCCCGACCGTGAGAAACGGACGGCCCAGGCTGCGGCGATCGTCAAGGTCATGGAGCGCCTCAATCCCCAGGTCCACCAGCAGGACAATTACGCCCAGAAACTGTGGGACCACCTCTACATGATCGCGGGATACGACCTGGACATCGATTCTCCCTATCCGGCCCCCGTCCCGGAGTTCGTCAACAGCCGCCCGGAGCAGATTCCGCTCAATACGCGGCCGATCAAGGCCCGCCACTATGGACGGAATATCGAGAGCATCCTCAACCTGATCGCCTCCGAACCGGAAGGTGATATCAAAACCGCCATGATCCGTTCCCTCGCGATCTATATGCGCCAGCAGTATCTGATCTGGAACAAGGATACGGTCGCGGATGCGACCATCTTCCAGGATATCGAACGCCTCTCGGGCGGCAGGGTGATTGTCCCGGAAGGAATGGAACTGTCCAAGATTTCCGCAGATTCCTCCTTCGCCCGTCCCGGAATGAATCTGAATTACGGAAACCGGAATAACCGGAACAACCGGAACCGGAAGAACGGAAAGAAGAAATAAAGATGAAAAAATTCAGGAACCCTGTCTCCCTTTGGACCGGACTCGATCCGGAAAAACGCTCCCGGATCGCTACGGTGGCGGGTTGGGCCGTCGCGGTTTTCGCGGTGTACACCCTCCTCGCCGTCTGCTCCTACTTTTTTACCTGGAAGCAGGACCAGAGCCTGTTGACGGATCCGTCCATGATGGACCAGTCCGTACAGGTCCATAACCTCGCGAGCAAGGCCGGGTTCAAGTGGAGTCATTTCCTGGTGGGCAACTGTTTCGGCGTCGCCGCCCTCGCCCTCGTCGTTTTCCTCGGGATCCTGGCCTGGCGCCTGATCCGGAAAGACCGTTCGGTTCCCCTCCTGAAGAGTTTCATCGCCTGTTTTTCCGGCGCCATCCTCTTCTCGATCATCCTCGGGTTCATCGGCCCGCTCGCCGGCCTTTCCCAAGCTTTCGGGAACGGGCTCGGCGGCAGTTGCGGCGCCTCCGTCGCCGGATGGTCCGTCAACCTCGTGGGTACCATCGTGACTGCCCTTTCCCTGATCCTCCTGACAGCGGGGTGGATCTGGTGGCTCTCCAAGGACCTGATCCCGGCCATGCGGTTCCCGAAACGCGAACCCGAAGAGGAGCAGCCGCAGGATGAAGATATCGTTCCGGCCGTCGCAGAGGTCATGGAACCGGCTCCCAAACCTCGCCGGGAGCGTCCCTCGACCCCTCCTACGGGCCCCGTCGTGGTCGACGTGAAGGATCCCTTCCCGACCGGGGAGGAGCCTGCCACGGACGGCTCTTTCGAGATCGTGACGGACGGTACGCTCGATGCCAAGGTCGAGGAGGAACTGCCCCGGATCGACAACCGGGACGACCTTCCGAAATACAAGTTCCCTTCCCTCGATCTTCTCGGGGACTATCTTTCCGGACGGCACGAGGTCTCCCCGGACGAACTGGAGCGCAACAACCTCAAGATCCGGACGACCCTCTCGAACTACAAGATCCAGGTCAAGGATGTCAAGGCCATTGTCGGCCCCACCGTGACCCTTTATAAAGTCTATCCCGCCCCCGGCGTGAAGATCGCGGCGATCAAGAGCCTGCAGGAGGATATCGCGATGTCCCTCAATGCACGGGGCGTCCGCGTCGTGACCCTGCCTGATTCCGTCGGCATCGAAGTGGCCAACGACAAGCCCTCGATCGTCCCCCTGAAGTCCCTGCTCAACGATCCCGCCTTCCGGGAAAGCAAAGCCGACCTGCCGGTCGCAATCGGCTATACCATCACCCAGCAGGTCAAGGTCTTCGACCTTGCCGACGCACCGCACCTCCTCGTCGCAGGTGCGACGAAGCAGGGCAAGTCCGTCGGCTTGAACGTGATCGTGTCGTCGCTGCTGTACAGCAAGCACCCCTCCGAACTGAAATTCGTCTTCATCGATCCGAAGATGGTCGAGTTCTCCGCCTACAACCAGCTCCTCTACCACTACCTGGCCGTCCTGCCGAGTGCCTCGGACGAGCAGGAAGAGATGGACCGGGCGATCGTCAAGAACGCCAAGGACGCCGGTGCGGTCCTCAAATCGCTCTGCGTCGAGATGGACCAGCGGTATGAACTGCTCTCGAAAGCCGGCGTGAACAATCTTAAGCGCTATAACGACAAGTTCAGGGACCGCCACCTCCTTCCGACCGAGGGACACCGTTTCCTTCCGTATATCGTGACGATCATCGACGAGTACGCCGACCTGACGATGTCGACCGGGGCGGGCCCCGAATCCAAGGCCCTCGCCCGCAGCATCACCAATTCCGTCATCCGTCTCGCCCAGAAAGGGCGTGCCGCCGGTCTCCACGTGATCCTGGCGACCCAGCGGCCGACCGTCGATGTCGTGACGGGCCTGATCAAGACCAACTTCCCGACGCGGATCGCCTTCCGGGTGACCTCGCGGGTCGATTCCATGACGATCCTCGACAACCCCGGCGCCGACAAGCTGATCGGAAAGGGTGACATGCTGATCTACAGCGGAATCGAGATGGAGCGGGTCCAGTGCGGCTATGTAGACGGGGACGAAGTCCAGGCGATCACCTCCTTCATCGGGGAGCAGCGGGGCTGGAAGCGGAGTTACAATACGCCGTGCTACCTGCCTGAACCGGAAGTCGAAGGCGGGGATGAAGACGGCGGCGGCATGATCGATATGAAGAACATCGACGAGCGTTTCGAGGAAGCGGCCCGGATGGTCGTGATGACCCAGAGAGGATCGACTTCCGACCTGCAGCGCAAACTTGGCATGGGTTATGCAAAAGCGGGTAGGGTAATGGACCAGCTGGAAGCGGCCGGCGTTGTCGGTCCCCAGCAAGGGTCCAAGCCACGCGAGGTCTTGGTCAAGGATTTCAGCGAACTCGATGGAATCCTCGCCCATTTCCTCAATAAATAGGAAACGCGATGAAAAGACTTCTCCTACTCCTCTGCCTGCTCTTCCCGGCAGCGCTTCAGGCACAGAATATCGCCGTCCTGGACAAGGTCGGCGACAACCGGGTCAAGTTCGATTATACCTATTCCCTTTCCAAGGACGGAGCTCCGATGCAGAGGGTGACGGAAGGGAAGGTGATTGTCGAAGGGAACGCTTTTTCCCTGACCGGGCTGGGACTGAAGGTCATCAGCGACGGGACGACCCGATGGACGGTGGACACCTCCGCGAAAGAAGTCCTGGTCGAAACGGTCGAGAATGACGATATCTTTACGAATCCCGCCCTCCTGATTTCTTCCTACAGGGACTATATGGACAAGATCACGGTCCATTCCAGCACGGCATCCTCCCTCGACGTAACTTTGGTGCTGGACGAGGACGTGAAAGCCCGTTTCGTCCTGAAGAACATCGTTTTCCTGGAGAGCGGAGACGATAAAAAAGAGGTTTTCTCGTTCGATGAGAAAACCCTTGACAAATCGTATGTCGTTACTGATCTGAGGTAGATTCCGTTTTCCGTACGCAACGCACTGAAAGCGCGAGGGACTGCGTGTCAGCCGAGCCGGAGAATATATCCGGCTTGTTTACGTTTATATACCGGTAGAATGCCTTGTCCTCCCCGTCCTTGTCGGCGGTCCAGAAGGCGGCGTATTCATTGCCGCCGGAGAACTTGGGCGATACGCCCGAAACGTCAGCGAATCCGGCCGGAATGACGGCCAGTTCGGACCGGTTCGTGATCTTCACCTCCGGCCAGAACTCCCACATCTTGTTCCCGTTGAAATAGGCGTCGGCCATCAGGGCGCCGGCGGCCCCTTCGATCGTCGCGCCCGGCTGCGTTTCCTTCCCGGTCATCACTTTCCCGAGAGCGATCCATTCCCCGTCGGTCGGCAGGCGCCATCCTTCGGGACAGGCCGTCAGGGCCTCCTCGTAGGTATAGTAGCGGCCCATGACATAGGACATGACCTCGCAGCCGAGGTACGGCTTTCCGGAGCCCGTGTAAGCGAGATTGAGGCGGAACCAGTCGAGGTCGCCGATCGTGGTGTAGTAGTAGGTCCTTTCCCCGGTTCGGTCCTCCGTCCGGTCGTCCAGGATGGAGGTGTCGTCGGGATCGATCCCGCTTCCGATGATGGAAGAACCGATCTCAGGGGAGATGACGGTCACTTCGGCCGACATCGAACGGCTGTAATAACCGTCGGCGGCAGCTACGCAGTTGAGGGTGAAGTTGTCGAGGGAATCCGGCATCGTGAAGGTGAATGAAAGGTCGCCTCTTTCGATCCGGCCTTTCGCGACGAATACGGTATCGGGGAGAGCGACCTTCACCGGGCTCTCCCCATAGGCATAGACCTTCAATTTCCCGCCCTCAGGGTGGGATACGCCATGGGGCTTGATCGTGATTTTTTCTCCCTGCCGGGCGTAGAAAGGCACATCGAAGGCCATGGAACCGGAAAGGTATGGGGTATCGTCCGTCTCGTCAGGCTTTTTGCAACCCGTAGGAAGCACGCCTGCCAGAAGGAAGGCGAGAAAGATGGAACCTATGCAGAATTTCTTCATATCTTTTCTGAACTGACTTGCAAATATCGGTATTTTCAACGAAATCTCCTACCTTTGTGCAAACACTTTGCCAAATGAAGAGATTCGCGCTCCTTATCTGCCTCCTTCCGCTCCTTTTTTCCTGCCGGGAAAAAGACCGTTACGTCACCCTCCAGGGATATGCGCAGGGGGGAGTCTATCAGGTAAAGGTCAATCTCCGGGGAACAGGAAAGTCCAGGGTCGAAGTGCAGCGGGCCGTCGACTCCATCCTGACGGCGATCGATACGACCCTTTCCGGCTATAACAAGGCGTCGATGCTTTCCCGGTTCAATGCCGGGCAGGCGGTCCGGCCGAATGCGCTTTTCATGGACATGTATGACGAGGCCTGGCGCTGGTACCTGCGTACGGACGGGGCGATAGACTGTGCCGCGGGCCCGCTTTTCGACGCCTGGGGATTCGGGTTCAAGTCGGATTCCCTGCCTTCCCCTGCGCGGATCGATTCGCTGCTGAGGGGCTGCGGGATGAAAAACCTCCGGCAGGATATGAGGGCGGCTTTCTCTTCCGGGGGAATCCTGGAGCCGGCATCCCTGCTGAAAGATCCGTCCCTGCCGCTTCCGGTCCTGAATTACAATGCCATCGCCCAGGGATTCTCGGCGGATGAGGTCGCCCTCTATCTCTACAGGATCGGGGCGTCCGCCATGCTGGTCAACATCGGTGAGATCTGGTGCGACGGACTGAACGCTTCCGGGAAGCCATGGACCATCGGAATCGACCGTCCCGTCGACGGAAACAATGCGCCCGGAGCGGACCTGGCCGGGGTCATGACCTCCGAAGGAGCCCCGTGCGGCGTCGTCACCTCCGGCAATTACCGGAAGTATTATGTCCGGGACGGAAAGAAATATGCCCATACGATCGATCCCCGGACGGGATATCCGGCAGAAAACGCCCTGCTGAGCGCAACCGTCGTGGTGCGTTCGAAGCCGGGAGACCCCACCGCCTCGGATGCGGACGCCTACGCGACCTGGTGCATGGTCCTCGGTCCGGAAAAGGCCGCGGACCTGGCCGGGAAGGATGTCGACATCTATCTGGTATCCGCCGGGGAGGACGGGTCCATGCACGAATGGGCCAGTCCGGGTTTCCCGCTTTCACATTGACGCGATGACCCTGAGGGCGCCGAGGAGGGCGTCCGCGAGGCCTTCCGTCAGCCGGACGGCGGCATCCGGACAGATTCCGGCAAAGGAGAGAAGCAGCAGCGCGACCGAAGTCCCCACCAGAAGGGTCGTCAGGGGAATCGCAATCAGATTCGTAATCAGAAAGTAGACCGGGAAGGACCGGAAACAGATCCATACGATCGGGGCGGTCGTCACCTGGCAGGACAGGCTCAGGGACGCCGCCTCCCAGATTTTCCGCACCGGATCCGGTCTTTTCCCGGCGGACGGGTAGAAGGAGGACAGCCACGGGTGGATCAGGAAGATGCCGAGCATGGCCGCGTAGGAGAGCTGGAATCCGACGGAGCGGATGGCGGAAGGGGAGAAGGCCAGCTGGAGGACGAGGGCGAGGCTGAGCACCTTGAGCGGGTCCCGCTTCCGGTGAAGAAGGCCGGCGGTTTCCCGGATGGTGATGAACAGCGTAGCCCTCAGGATGGAAGGGGATGCGCCGGTCATCAGAGCGTAGAACCAGGCGAGAAAGACGGTGAGGAGGCTTTTTCCGGTCCGGGCGGCGGGGGAATGCCCGACTGGGGCGAGCACGTAGCCAAGCAGCAGGTAGAGAATTCCGATATGGAGTCCCGAGAGGGCGAGGAGGTGGGATGCTCCGGCTTTCCGGAAGACGGCGACCGTCTCTTTTGCGAGGGACGAACGGTCTCCGGTCAGGAGGGCTTTCAGCAGGGCGGCCGTTTCACTTTTCCGGAACGGGAGGGCGTCTATGCGTTCCTTCAGGACGCCGCAGGCGGTATCGGCGAGATCCCGCAAGGGGTGCTCCCGCACCGGTACGGCGAAAGAGGAAGTCAGGAAGCACAGCGCCCCGCAGAGGAAAAGGCAGAGGAAGGGCGGCAGGAATCCGGAATCCTTCCGGGTGAAATACAGCAGGGAGGCGAGGGCGGAGAATAGGATGGATGCCCACAGATACGGGGCGGATCCGCCATCCGGAAGGAGGCTGCCGGCGAAGACTCCCGCCGCAAACAAGGCGGAAAGCGCCTCGATTTTTCTTGAAGTTTCCATTTCATAGTCCTAGTTCGTGCGAAAATACGGAATAATTGCTAAATTTGTAGACTCTAATACCAATAATTTATGATTATTCTTGTTATCAATTGCGGAAGCTCATCCATCAAGTATCAGCTTCTCGACATGAAAAATGACGACGTCTATGACGTCATAGCCAAGGGTATCGTCGAAAAGATCGGTCTTCCGATGGGTGTCCTCCAATATGCCCCGACCGGCGGGGAGAAGATGGTCACAGAAATCCCGATTCCCGACCATAAGGTCGGCATGCAGCTGGTCCTGAATGCCCTGACCGACAAGGACCACGGCGTCCTGGAGTCCCTCGAGGACATCGAGGCGGTCGGCCACCGTATCGTCCAGGGCGGCGATTTCTTCTCCGCCAGCGCCCTCGTCAACGAAGATGTGCTCCGCAAGATAGAATACTGCTCCGAGTTCGCACCTCTCCACAATCCGGCCCACCTGCTCGGCATCCACGCCATCGAGCATGTCCTTCCGACCGTCCCCCAGGTCGTGACTTTCGATACGGCTTTCCACCAGACGATGCCTCCGTACGCCTATATGTACGCCCTGCCGTATGAGTATTACGACCAGTACCGCGTCCGCCGGTACGGCGCACACGGCACCTCGCATCAGTATGTCGCTTCGGAAGGCGCGAAATTCGCCGGACTCGACCTGAACGATTCCAAGATCATCACCTGCCACCTCGGGGCGGGCAGTTCGATCTGCGCGATCCAGAACGGTCACTGCGTCGACACCTCGATGGGCTTCTCTCCGCTCGAAGGCATGATCATGGGCACCCGTGTCGGCAACATCGACGCCAACGCGGTCCTCTTCCTGATGAAGAAACTCGGGACGACCCCGGACGAGATGTCCACGATCCTGAACCGCAAGTCCGGCTTCCTCGGACTGACCGGCAAGACTTCCGACGCCCGGGAGATGAACGAACTCGCCGTGAACGGAGACGTGAAGGCGAAACTCTCCTTCAAGAAATACAACTACGACATCATCAAGAATATCGGCTCCTACGTAGCCGTGATGAACGGAGTCGACCTGATCGTCTTCACCGGCGGCATCGGGGAGCACAACCCGCGGATGCGCCGCCGCGTCCTGGAGAACTTCTCCTATCTCGGACTCAAGATCGACTATGACGCGAATGTCGAGGCTTATGCCAAGAATATGGTGATCACGACCCCGGATTCCGCCGTCAAGGCCGCCGTCATCTGCACGGACGAGGAACTCGTCATCGCCCGCGATACCATGCATCTCGTACTCGAATCTCAAGAATAAGCATCATGATAAAGACTTTCTCCGATCTTTTCGCCGAGCTCAAGGCGAAGAACATCTGCAAGAAGATGGTGGCAGCGTGGGCTGTCGATGAGCATACGATCGAAGCGGCTTCGAAGGCGACGGACCTCGGTTTCGTCAAGGTGACCCTCGTCGGGGACGCCGACCTGATCGCCAGTGTCTGCAAGGACAACGGCATCGATGTCGCGAAATTCGAAATCGTGGATATCAAGGACGAGATGAAGGCGGTCGCCGAGGCCGTCCGGATGGTCCATGACGGGGACGGCGACGTCCTGATGAAGGGCCTCTGCTCGACCGACAAGTTCCTCCGTGCCATCCTGAACAAGGAAACCGGCCTCCTCCCTCCGAAGGGCCTCCTGAGCCACGTCGGCGTCCTCGAGAACCCGAACTACCACAAGCTCATCTTCATGGGCGACATGGCCGTGATTCCGCTTCCGGATTTCCGCCAGAAGGTCAAGATCGCCGGGTTCATTACGTCAGTCGCGAAGTCCTTCGGCATCGCCAAGCCGAAGATCGCCTTCATCGCCGCCTCCGAGCAGATGCTGGATTCGATGCCGGCCTGCATGGAAGCTGCCATGCTGGCGAAGATGTGCGACCGCGGCCAGATTAAAGGCTGCATCGGGGACGGTCCGCTGGCCCTCGACGTAGCGATCGACCGGGAGTCCGTGGAAATCAAGAAGCTTGAAAGCCCGGTCGCGGGCGATGCTGACTGCCTCCTCTTCCCGAACATCGAGTCCGCCAATGTTTTCTGGAAGACCAACTCGAAACTGGCCGTGGGTGTCCAGCAGGCCGGCATGCTCGTCGGAACGAAGGTCCCTTGCGTCCTCGCAAGCCGCGCCGATGACGTCCAGACGAAACTCAACTCCATCGCCGAGGCCGTCATGTTTGTGAAATAGAATCAGCTTCGTCTGCTTAATATAGTAGGGGAAATGCCTTCGCCGTTTAATCCGGGACGAGGGCGGACTTGTCGTAGCGGTGGATCTTGACGGAGCCGGAGAGGATCGAATAACCGTTTTCCGCAAGGGACTCCAGTTCATTTTCGCCGGCGTAGATTTCCACCGGCGCGATGAACGAGACCCTGCTGCGGATATCGTCGGTAATCTTCTTGCTGTTCGCCGTCCCTCCGGTCAGGAGGATGATGTCAACCTTCCCCATGACAGTGGTCGCCAGGGAAGCGATATACTTCGCGATATTGAGGGAATAGGCCTCCAGCCAGACTGCGCACTCCCTGTCTCCTGCCAGGGCGCGGTCTTCGATCTCCCGGAGGTCATTCGTGCCGAAGAAAGCGACGGCACCGCCTGATCCGAGGATCCTTTTCTTGACCTCTTTCTCGGAGTATTTCCCGCTGAAACACATCTCAATCAATGGGAATGCGGGACAGGAACCGGCCCGTTCGGGAGTGAAGGGACCGTCGCCGCCGAGACCGTTGTTCGTATCGATGACCTGGCCGTTCCGGTGCAGGGTGACGGTGATTCCGCCGCCCAGATGGGCCACGATGGCCGTGATGTCGTTCTGCGTGTGTCCATGCTCCCGGAGGTACTTCCGCACGGTCGCCCGGGAGTTCAAGGCATGGAAAAAAGCCCTCCGGGGGAATTCGGGAATGCCTCCGATCCGGGTTTCGGGGAGCATCTCGTCCGCCATCGGAGGATCTGCGATATACGCATGGCACGCCGGCTCGCCGCACTCCTCCGAAGCGCGGGCTTCATTGACCAGTTCGGCGATGTCGTCTGCGATCACCGCGCTCAGGTTGCAGGCATGGATCCCGTCCCGGCAGGTCAGGAGGACGTCCCGCATGTCGCGGTTGACCCGGTAGATTCCCGTAATGACCGGGGAGAAAAGGCCTCCCCGAGCCATCACGATATCGATATCTTTCAGTTGGATCCCTTTTTCGGAAAGGAAGCCCATGATGGCGTCCCTTCTCATGTGATCCTGGTCCATGACGTTCGGAAACCGCAAGATTTCCTCGGACGAATGCTCCAGCTTTTTTTCAAAAGCCAGATCTCCGTCGATGAAATAGCCGATTTTGGTAGTCGTGGATCCGGTATTGATAGCCAATACTGTTCCTTTCATACGGCCGTTTTTTAGAACGGAAGGTCGTCTTCCGGTCCGTTGTTCTGTATAGGTGTGGCAGGGGCGGCCGGCTGCGCAGGCTGCCCCTGATAGGCCGGCTGCGGCTGCTGATAGCCGCCAGCGTCGTTATTGTTCGGATTGTCCTGGCGTTTGCCGAGCATCTGAAGGGTGTCGGCGAGGACTTCCGTGGTATAGCGCTTGTTCCCGGTCTGGTCGGTCCAGGAACGGGTCCTGAGCCGTCCTTCAATATAGACCTGCATGCCTTTCCGGACATATTTCTCAACGACGTCGGCCGTGTTTCTCCAGGCGACGATGTTGTGCCATTCGGTGTTTTCGCGGACTTCGCCGCTGCGGTCACGGTATCGCTCGGTCGTCGCAAGGGTAAAGGTCGCCACTTTTGCATTTGCACCTGCATTCTGGGAATTCGGTTCAAGATAACGTACTTCGGGGTCTCTGCCAACGTTACCGATAAGCATAACTTTGTTCAGTGCCATAGTAATAATGTTTAAAAATACTCTTGCAAGTTAGGAAAATCCACCGGAAAATCCTACTGGATGCTGTGGAAAATTTCATCCCATGAACCGATGCCGATCGTCTTCAGGTACGGGGCGAAAACCGCATCTTCGGAAGAGGTCCCGGCCGCCTTGTAAACGTCCCATACCGGCTTGACAGCGCTGTTGTCCGGACTTTCCGGGAACTTGCGGAGGCCGATCCTGAGGCCGCCTTCGTCCTTGTTGTCCCGCCAGTTGTGCCACTGGACGGCATCGATTCCCTCGAGTCGGGAGACTTTCTTCCACATCCAGCAGGCTCCGGCGGCCTGGAGGGCCAGGTCGTTTTCGGAATAGCTCGGGGAATTCGTCCCGTTTTCGGACAGGTAAAGGATCCGTTTTTCCTTGCCTTTGAACCGGTTCCCGGAAGCGAGGATCCAGTCGTTGATGACCTCCAGGTTCTTGAACGTGCAGTAGTCGGAGGTCAGGGACCAGGTCGACCGGGTATCGTTTTTCCAGAATTCGGGTTTCGTCAGGTCCTGCGGGTAGGGATGGCAGGCGAGGCCCCAGGGGAAGTCCCCTTCCGAGGCGGAGGCGAGGTTGAGGTCCTCGAGCATCTTCTTCGGAGCGTATTGCCCGTCGGCCTTGTTCCAGCAATGGGTCAGGGAAATCAGGGTGTTGGCGTGGGGATCGTACTGCCGGGCGATCAGGGAGCAGATGCGCATGGACTTGATGTACGCGTCCATGAAGAGCCATTCCGGCTGGTCGCCCATGTTGGTCCATTCCTTCTGGAAGTCGACTTCGTTGTGGAGGATCCAGTGGTTGATGCGGCCGTTCGCGCCCCCGTTGTAACGCGAGGCGAGGTAGTCGAGGACGGCGGCGTAGAGATGGACGCCCTCCGCACTCGTGAGGTTAGGCATGCTGTAATATCCGCCGTCACACTCCGGATGCCTGAGGATCCGGGAGGCTGCCGTATTGTCCGCGGGACGGTTCAGCAGGATGGCCGCGGTGACGATTTTCCGGGAGGCGCAGGCCTTGAAGATCTTGTCGAGGCTGCCGACCTGGGAAGAATTGATGTAATAGGTCTTGCCGGCGTAGGTATGGGCCTGGGTGAAACTGCCGGTCCGTTCCGTATTGATTACGGTGTTGAGGACGATGTTGACGGTCACGCTCGTGATGCCGAGGTCGTCGAGGTCGGATATCTGGAGCGAGGGCCCGAAGAAGCCGCCGAGCCCTTTCTTGGAGGCGGGTTTCATCTCTGAGACACCTTCCGGCTGGGGCATGTCGTCCGCATAGCGGGCGTGGGAGTCGATCTTCGTGCCCTGGACGACGGCCCATTTCGACAGGATCCGGTCATAGGTAAAGCCGTCCTTTTCCGTCTTCCGGGGGAAGGTCACGCTGAAGTCTCCGGCCGGAAGATCTGTCTTTCCGGTAAAGGTTGTCATCGTTGTAAAGTCCTGGTACGGAGTTATTTCCATAAGAGCGCACCCCTGTCCGGAGGTGCTTCCCGAGATCGTCACTTCGTTGTCGGAAACGGAGACTGAGCTGACCGAAGAGGAGAACTTCTTCTGCAGATAGGCCTCGATTCCGTCCGCCGTCTGCTGCTTGGTCTTTCCCTGTTCCTGGGACTCTTCATAGGCTTTCCGCTCCGCCGCGTTCATGGGCCGGATCATGATATCCTTGACTTTCAGCGTGTTGTTTTTGGTATGCCCGAAATCGACCCGGAGATAGTCCCCGGTCTTGCCCCAGGAGAATTTCTTCCGGTCCGCGATGAGGTTGCAGCTCATCTCCTTATAGGTCCCGGTCTTTGTCATCACGCCGAAATGGCCGGACCGGTCTTCCGCGAGCGGGTCGCAGTAATAGAGCTGGAAATCATCTACTTCCAGGGAACTGGTGTAGCTGAAAGAAAAGATGCACAAACTGTCCGAAAGCGCTTTGGACAAACCCTTGGCAAAGACGAACGGGTCCGTTCCCGAGGTCGTAATGACATATTCGCCGGATCCGGAATCATAGGAGCAGGACATCTCGTGAGAGGTGTCCGTCCGGAGTTCGACTTTCAGGAAAGCCGGTTCCGGCGTTACCGGTTTTTCGGGTTCGACGACGGGTTTTTCAGGTTCTGTGACGGGTTCGTCCGGTTTTTTGCACTCACAAGTGGCTGCCACGAGCAGGAGGGGAAGAAGCAGGTTAAAGATTCTCATATGGTTACAGGGTTGAGATCATCGCGTTGATGTCGGGTTCGCTTCCGGTGAAGATCCTGTATCCGGAAACGGCCTGGTAGAGAAGCCATCTGCGTCCGGAAACATACTGGGCACCGGCATTTTCAATTTTCTCCAGGATTCCGCCCGTGAAGGAAGGGTCTTTGTAATTGGCCTCCAGGACCAGTTTGGAAGGCTTTCCATACGGGTCCATCCCCGAGAAATCCTCTTCCGTAAGGTCCATGAGGCCTTCGAGAGGACCGGTCGCGGTATAGAGGACAAGGTCGGCCCTCCGGACCGATTCCCGGAGCCGGTCGACGGGGACGGCCTCGAAGTCCATCTCCGGCATTTCCCGGCAGAGGTCGACGGCTTTGAGATAGGTCCGGTTCATCACGCGGACGCGGAATCCCATTTCCGCCGCGGCGACGGCGGCTGCCCTCCCGGCGCCTCCGCACCCGATCACAAGGGCTTCGGGGCGGGTAGGGTAGAGATTGGGAAGAAGGTCCCTCACTTCGCCGAGAACCGCCTCGTCGGATGCGGGGGCGCATCCCGGCGCAAGGGCTTCCCGGACGGAAAGGATCACTCCGCTGAAATCGGAGTTATGGGCCTCGGTCCCCTGCGGGGTCTTCACAATCAGGTTGGCGGCCCCGATCCGGGCGGTCGCCACGGTTGCGATATCGGCTTTCCCGAAGGCGAGGGCCTTGAAGGGAGCGGTAACGTTGATACCGTTGTACTCCTCGAGGAACTTCTTCCAGGAGGTCTCGAAATCGGATCCTTCAATCAGTTCATAGGGCCATGCGCCCCCGTATGCGGCCCTGAACAGGACCGGACTCTTCGAATGGGAGACAGGGTCTCCGATGATCCCGAATTTCATCATAGCTGGCGCTGCCTGACGGCTTCAAAAAGGAGGATGGCGGCGGAAACGGAGACATTGAGGGAGTCGAGCCTGCCCAGCATGGGGATCCGGATATGGGCATCGGCGGCTTTCCGCCAGGGATCCGTCAGGCCGGTCGATTCCGTGCCCATGACGAGGGCGGTGGGCCCCGTCATCGGCGTATCGTAATAGGGTAGGGAATCCTGCAGCTGGGCCGTCAGGATCCGGATTCCATGGGCCTTCAGCCAGGAAATCACTTCCTCTCCCGGAGCGGCGACGACCCGGTTGGTGAAGATTCCGCCGAGGCTGGCCCGGATGAGGTTGGGATTATAGAGATCCGTCAGCGGGTCGCAGAGGATGACCGCATCGGCTCCGGCCGCGTCCGCGCTCCGGAGTACGGCTCCGAGATTCCCGGGTTTCTCGACGGATTCCAGGACGATGATCAGGGGATTCTCCGGGAGAGTGAGGTCGTCCAGGCACGGATACCGGCAGGAGACCTCCGCCAGGATGCCTTCCGTTCCTTCCCGGTAGGCGACCTTGGCGTACAGGTGGTCCGGAATTTCGATCACGTTGAGGTCCGGATTGGCCGTCGAAGCGGCGCCGAGAAGACGTTCCCGGTCTTCGGCCGGGAGGATGGACCCGCAGGCAAAGACGGTCCGCGGGATGAACCCGGCCTCCAGGCAATGCCCCAGTTCCCTCCGTCCCTCGACGACGAAAAGACCTTCCTCACGCCTTGCGCGGGACTTTTCCTGCAGCGTGATGAGGTGCCGGATCTTGGCGTTGGTCGCGGAGGTGACGGTTTCGAAACGCATCCTAGAAGACTTCTGGTCTCATCGTCGGGAAGAAGAGGACGTCCTGGATCGCTTCGGCGCCCGTCATGAACATCGTCAGGCGGTCAATCCCGATTCCGATCCCGGAGGTCGGCGGCATGCCGTATTCGAGGGCGCGGACGAAATCGTAGTCGATGTACATCGCCTCGTCGTCCCCCTTGGATTTGAGGGCGGCCTGCTCTTCGAAGCGCTCGAGCTGGTCGATCGGGTCATTGAGCTCGGAATAGGCGTTGGCCAGTTCCTTCCCGTTGACGAAAAGTTCGAAGCGTTCGGTCAGGGTATCGTCGTAGCGGCAGCGCTTGGTCAGCGGAGACATCTCGACCGGATAGTCGATGATGAAGGTCGGCTGGATCAGGTTCTTCTCGCAGTATTCGCCGAAAATCGCGTCGATGAGCTTGCCGACGCCCATAGAGGGCTCGACCTCGACATTCAGTTTCTTGCAGGTCTCGCGGAGCTGCGCCTCGTCCATCCCCTTGACGTCGACACCGGCGTATTCCCGGATCGCATCGAGGATCCTGAGGCGGCGGAACGGGGCCTTGAAACTGATCAGGTTGCCGCCGATCGTCACCTCGTCGCCGCCGTTGACGGCGTTGCAGACCCGCTGGATCATCTTTTCCGTGAAGTCCATCATCCAGATGTAGTCCTTGTAGGCGATGTACATCTCGACGCAGGTGAATTCCGGATTGTGGGTCTTGTCCATTCCCTCGTTGCGGAAGTTCTTCGCAAATTCGTAGACCCCCTGGAAGCCGCCGACAATAAGGCGCTTGAGGTAGAGTTCGTTGGCGATCCGCATGTACATGTCCACGTCGAGGGCATTGTGGTGGGTGATGAACGGACGGGCCGTCGCTCCACCCGGAATCGGCTGGAGGATAGGCGTTTCGACCTCGAGGCAGCCGGCTTCGTTGAAGGCTTCGCGCATGGTGTTGATGATCCGGGTCCGCTTGATGAAGACGTCCTTGACCTGCGGGTTGACGACGAGGTCGACATACCGCTGGCGGTAACGGAGTTCCGGGTCGGCGAAGCCGTCATGGACCGTTCCGTCGGCGTCGGTCTTCACGATCGGAAGGACGCGGACGGACTTGGACAGGACGGTCAGTTCCTTGGCGTGGACCGACAGCTGGCCGGTCTGGGTGAAGAAGGCGAAGCCCTTGATGCCGATGATGTCCCCGATGTCGAGGAGTTTCTTGAAGACAGTGTTGTACATCGTCTTGTCCTCTTCCGGGCAGATTTCGTCGCGTTTGACATAGACCTGGATCCGGCCGGCGTGGTCCTGCAGCTCCATGAAGGAGGCCGCGCCCATGATCCGGCGGGACATGATCCTTCCGGCGATGCAGACATCCTGGAAGTTGCCTTCCTCGGGGACGAAGCCGTCGGCGATTTCTTTCGTGGTTGTATTGACGGGGTAGAGCGGTGCCGGATAGGGGTTGATTCCAAGTTCACGCAGTTTCTTCAGGGATTCCCTTCTTCCGAGCTCCTGCTCGTTGAGTTCATTCACATTTGCCATATCCAATTTTCAGTTTGAATTGCAAATTTAATGATTTATGATGATATTTCTAGATTTAATGCGTAACTTTGTACGAAATGGGCACTGAGAAAAAATGGAATCTGATGGAACCGGCCGACCCCGAAAAGGTCGGGCGGCTGGCGGCGGAACTGGGCATCGACCGGGTCCTCGCCGACCTGCTGGTCAAGCGCGGAATAGAGACGTTCGACCAGGCCCGTTCCTTTTTCCGGCCCTCCCTCTCCGAACTGCACGACCCCTTCCTGATGAAGGACATGGACAAGGCCGTGGAAAGGCTCCACAAGGCCGTTTCCTCAGGCGAGAAGATCCTGGTCTACGGAGATTATGACGTCGACGGGACGACGGCGGTATCGCTGGTCTATTCCTTCGTCCGCCGCTTTACCCCGAAGGTCGATTTCTATATCCCGGACCGCTACGATGAGGGTTACGGCGTCTCCTACAAGGGGATCGACTGGGCGTCCGACAACGGATTCTCCCTCCTGATCACCCTGGACTGCGGAATCAAGGCGATCGAGAAAGTCGCCTATGCCCGAGGGAAGGGTATCGATGTGATCATCTGCGACCACCATCTTCCCGAAGAATCGCTCCCGGAAGCGGTCGCCGTCCTCGATCCGAAGCGGGAGGACTGCCATTATCCCTTCGACGACCTTTGCGGGTGCGGCGTCGGCTTCAAACTGGTCCAGGCCTATTCCCTCCGGTACAACATTCCTTTCGAGAGCCTGGAGCCGTTGCTGGACCTTCTGGTCGTCAGCATCGCCTCCGACCTCGTTACGATGGTGGGGGAGAACCGGATCCTGGCCCATTTCGGCCTCAAGCGCCTGAACGAGAATCCCCGGAAGGGCCTGCTGGCCCTGATCAGCCTCGCCAAACTGGAGCCTTCCCACGTTTCGATCGACGATATCGTCTTTAAGATCGGACCGCGGATCAATGCCGCGGGGCGTATGGAAAGCGGACGGCTGGCGGTCGAGCTCCTGACGGCCGGCGACGACAGGACCGCTTTCGCGATCGGAGACAAGATCAACGACAACAACAACGAGCGCAAGAACATAGACCGGGAGATCACCCAGGAAGCCTTGGAGATGGTCGGGAAGGGGACAGCCCTCGAGACCGACAACGTGACGATCGTCTATAACCCGACCTGGAACAAGGGCGTGGTCGGCATCGTCGCCTCCCGTCTCGTCGAAGCGTTCTACAAGCCTACCGTGGTCCTGACTAAGTCGAACGGTTTCGTGACCGGATCGGCCCGCAGCGTCCAGGGTTTCGACCTCTACACCGCAATCGAGAGCTGTGCGGACCTGCTGGAGAATTTCGGCGGCCATGTCTATGCGGCCGGCCTGACCCTGAAGGAAGAGAATCTTCCGGAGTTCTGCCGCCGGATGAACAATTTCGTGAGCGGAAAGATCATCCCGGAGATGCTGGTCCCGGTCATCGACCTGGACGCGAAACTGGATTTTTCGCAGATTTCTCCGAAATTCTTCCGGATCCTCAAGCAGTTCCAGCCCTTCGGTCCCGGCAACGCCAATCCGGTCTTCTTGACGGAAGATGTCTATGACGTGGGCAACGGGCGCAAGGTCGGGGCGGGCGGTGTCCATATGAAACTGGACCTCGTCCAGGAATCGCAGCCCTACCACCAGATCGCGGCGATCGGTTTCAACATGTCCGAATTCTACGACTATATCAAATCCGGGAATCCGGTCGACGTATGCTATTCGATCGTGGAGAATTTCTATCGAGGCAGTTCGACCATCCAGCTCCGCCTCAAAGATATGAGGGAGCGTACGGAACTGATCTAGAGATAGCTGAGAATCAGCTCTTCCGCGATGTCAGAGGGATCCATCCCGTCCGTGTCGATTACGGCATGGGCGGTTTTTTCATAAATCTCCCCGCGGGCATCCATCAGCGCCGCGATCCGTTCCCGGATGTCCCCGTCCTTCAGAAGGGGGCGTCCCTCCGCTTCCGGGGCGAGCCGTTCCGCAAGGGTGTCGACGGAGGCCCGGAGATAGATGCAGCAGGTTTTTTCGTGAATGAGCGCGGCGGCTTCCGGGACAGTCAAGGTTCCCCCGCCCAGGGCCAGGACGACCGTCCCGCTTTCCGGCAGGACGGCTTTCAGGGTCTTCAGTTCGATGCGGCGGAAACCGGCCTCCCCTTCGGAAGAGAAGATCTCGGGGATGGTTTTTCCGGCTTTTTTCACGATGGCCTCGTCGAGGTCGATGAAACGGCATCCAAGCATGTCTGCAAGGGCGCGTCCGACCGTGCTCTTGCCGCTTCCCATGCATCCGGTCAGCGCGACGACCATGGCTAGAAGAGGGTCAGGTCGATCACTTCCCCGTCATCGTCGGGGTCCGTGTCCTTGGCGTCCTTCGAGTCGCGGAGCATCCGGAGCGACTGGGCGCTCTGTTCGATGTCGACCGTCTCGCGCGCCGTAACATCGATATCGACGTCGATGACTTCTTCCTCTTCTTCGGCCCGGATACCGGTATCCTCCGGTTCCTCGTCATCTTCCGGCTTGTGCAGCGGCTCGGTGAACTCGACTTTCTTCAGGTCATAGGCGTGGCATTTCTTGCCCTTGGCCGCAAGGCCCTTCTTCGCGATGAAGTTTTCGGCGTCGATCACTTCGGGCTCCCGGTGGCTGAATTTCCCGCCAAAGGTCAGGAGGACCTGCGGATGGAGGTCGTCAGAGATGTCCACGAGATAGGAGTTCCGGCCCTCCGCGATGAACAGAACGGGGGTATTGTTGCTTTCAGTGAAGCTGAACCGCTTGATATAGAAAGCCTTGGCGGCAGCATCCCAGTACAGGGCAGTCCAGGCCTTTCCGGGATCGAGCTTTTCGATCCGGATGATTTCGCCCTGGTACTTGTTGACCGTCTCGTAGTTGGTCGTATAGTAGGTTCCGTCCCGGAAGATGGCGAGGACCTTGTCGTCTCCGCTGAATTCTCCGATATGGACTCCGCGACCGTCTTCGTTGAGCCGCTGGACATCGGTGTCGAACCAGATATCCTTGCCTCCGATCGTGGAGACACCCTTGGATTTCATGACGATCTTCTGGATCGACGTCTTGGCGACGAGGTTGCCGCGGGATCCCTTGCCCTTGATGGCAAGAGAAGAGAAGTCGTATTCCAGCTGCGTCTTCTTGAGCTTCGGCTTCGGCCGGAGGTAGATGCGGACGCTTTCGGCCTCTCCGTTGTGGTTGACCGTGAACCAGAGGATCGTGGAGCCCGCGGCGCCGGTCGTGATATCGTATTCCTTGTCCCTCGTGACGGAGGTGATGGCGAATCGTTTGGCGAAGTAGACAGGCTGCTTGCCGTCCCGGTAGATGACGTTGTAGATCGTCCGGGCGTCATTCCGGTTGAAGACCCCGACATAGAGAAGGTTCTTGCCGAAGAAGGCCTTGTCGCTGACCTTGGTGATCCGGTACTTCCCGTCCTTCCCGATAACGATGATCTCGGAGAGGTCGGAGCAGTCGCAGACATAGGTTCCGTTGTCGTCTTTCTTCAGACCGGTTCCGACGAATCCTTCCTCGAGATTCGCGTAGAGCTTGGCGCTCAGGTTGACGACCTTCGTCGCCGCGATGGTCTCGAAGGAGGTGATTTCCGTCAGGCGCGGCATGTCCTTTCCGTATTTTTTCTTGAGGGAACGGAACCAGTCGATCGTGAAGGCCGTGATGTGGTCGAGGTTGTTCTTGACTTCCTTCATCTGGTCCTCGAGGGCGTAGATCTTCTCGTCGAGGGCCTTGGTGTCGAACTTGGAGATTTTCCGGACCGGTTTTTCGACGAGTTTGAGGATGTCGTCCATGATGATCTCCCGGTGCAGCAGGTCTTCGTATTCTTTCATCTTGGCGAAGACGTCGTCCAACTGCTGTTCCCAGCTCATCTGGTTCTGTTCCAAGACTTTGTAGATCCGGTTTTCGAAGAAGATCCGCTCGAGCGAGCTGTAATGCCAGTCGTCTTCCAGTTCCCCGAGCTTGATTTCCAGCTGCCGGCGCAGGATGTCGCGGGTATGGAAAGTGTCGTATTCGAGGATGTCGTTGACGGAGAGGAACTGCGGCTTGTCGTCCTTGATGACGCAGGCGTTCGGGTTGATCGTCGTCTCGCAGTCCGTGAAGGCGTACAGGGCGTCGATCGTCTTGTCCGGAGAGACGTCGTTCGGAAGATGGATGATGATCTCGACCCTGTCGGTCGTCATGTCCTCGATCTTCTTGATCTTGATCTTACCCTTGTCCTTCGCCTTGAGGATGGAGTCGATCAGGATGTGCGAGGTCTTTCCGTAGGGGATTTCCGTGATCGTGATGGTGTTCTTGTCGACCTTTTCGATCCGGGCGCGTACCTTTACCTGCCCGCCGCGGCGGCCGGCGTTGTATTTCGAGCAGTCGACGAGGCCTCCGGTCGGGAAGTCCGGGAAGATCTCATAGGGCTCTTCCTTGAGGATGGCGATGGAGGCGTCGATGAGTTCGTTGAAATTGTGGGGGAGGATTTTCGAGGCCATGCCGACGGCGATGCCCTCGGTCCCCTGCGCGAGGAGGAGGGGGAACCGGACCGGAAGTTCGGTCGGTTCCTGGTTCCGGCCGTCGTACGAGGTCATCCAGGGCGTGACCTTGGGGTCGAAAATAACCTCTTTCGCGAACTTGGAGAGACGGGCTTCGATGTATCGGGCGGCGGCGTTGGGGTCTCCGGTCAGGATGTTTCCCCAGTTACCCTGGCAGTCGACTGCGTAGCCTTTCTGGCCGAGCTGGACGAGGGCGCCGAGGATGGAGGCGTCACCGTGGGGATGGTACTGCATGGCCTGGCCGACGATGTTGGCCACCTTGGTGAAACGTCCGTCGTCGATCCGGTACATGGCATGGAGCACCCGCCGCTGGACCGGTTTGAGTCCATCGACGATGTGGGGGACGGCCCGCTGGAGGATCACATAGGAAGAGTAGTCGAGGAACCAGTCCTTGAACATGCCGGAAAGTTTGAATTTCCGGCTGTCGCTGCCGAGGAGCCGCGAGAACTTCCCGTCCCCGGACTCTTCGTCGATGATTTCTTCTTCCTGTCCTTCTTCCGGCTCTTCCCGGATATCATCCCATTCTTCACTCATATTCTCTCAGTTTTTCTATCAGTTCTTCTTTGTTTCCATCAATGTCAGTCTTGGCATTCCTGGAGGGAAGGGAGTTTCTCCGGGAACCCATGGCCACCCTCGGCCGTGTAAGAGGGAGGGACCCAGGCTTGCCTGGGAGGGGTCCGAAGGACGGTTCCCGGAGAAACTCCCTTCCCTCCGGAAGATCAAGCCTCGTAGCCGAAACGGCGGAGTTCCTTCCGGCTCTCGCGCCAGTCGGGATCGACCTTGACGAACGTCGAAAGGAAGACTTTCTTCTGGAAAAAATCTTCCATCTCGATCCGGGCTTCCGTACCGACCTTCTTCAGGGCCGCCCCCTTCTTCCCGATGATGATGCCCTTCTGGCTGTCCCGGAGGACATAGATGACGGCTGCGATCTCATACCGGTCTTCCCCTTCCTTGAAGGATTCGATCTCAACCTGGCAGCTGTAGGGGATCTCCTCCGAGTAGTTGAGGAAGATCTTCTCCCGCAGGATTTCGGAGGCGAAGAAACGGAGGTTCCGGTCCGTAAAGGTATCCTTGTCAAACCAGGCCGGGGCTTCCGGCAGGCGGGAGGAAACGGCCTCGAGAACGCTCTCGAGGTTGAAGCGTTCCTGGGCGGAGACCGGGATGATCTCCGCGGCGGGAAGCTGCTCCTTCCACCAGTTCATCCGCTCGACGACCTTCTCCTGGGTGCTGATGTCGATCTTGTTGATGACCAGCACGACCGGGCAGGTCACCTTCTGCAGCTTGGCGATGTAATCGGCGTTCTTGTCACCTTTCTCGACCGTGTCCGTGACATAGAGGATGATGTCGGCGTCGCCGATGGCGGTGTCGACAAAGTTCATCATATTTTCCTGGAGGCGGTAGTTCGGCTTGAGGATGCCCGGGGTGTCGGAGTATACGATCTGGTAGTCCTCACCGTTGACGATGCCCATGATGCGGTGACGCGTCGTCTGGGCCTTGGCGGTGACGATGGACAGCTTTTCTCCGACCAGGGCATTCATCAGCGTCGATTTCCCGACGTTGGGGTTGCCGATGATATTGACGAATCCGGCCCTGTGCATTATACGTAGGCCCCCATCTTTAGGATGTTCACCTCACCTTCCGTCAGGTAACGCCAGTCGCTCTTCTTGAGTCCCTTCTTCGTCAGCCCGGCGAAATAGACGCGGTCGAGGGCCTTGACATCGTAGCCGAGGGATTCGAAGATCCGGCGTACCACCCGGTTCTTGCCGGAATGGATCTCTATCCCGAGCTTGCGGCGGTCCTTCACATCGATGTATTCCAGTTCATCGGCCTTGACCACGCCGTCGTTGAGTTCGACGCCGGCGAGGATCTTCTCCTTGTCGGCCTCCTCGAGCGGCTGGTCGAGGGTCACCTGGTAGATTTTCTTCTTGTTATAGGACGGGTGGGTCAGCTTCTCGGCCATCTCGCCGTCGTTCGTGAACATCAGGACGCCGGTCGTGTTCTTGTCGAGCCGGCCGACCGGGAATACCCGTTTCGGGCAGCCCTTGATGAGGTCCATGACGGTTTTTTCGGCGTGCGGGTCGCCTGCAGTCGTGACATAGCCCTTCGGCTTGTTCATGACGATATAGACCTTTTCTTCGCCCTTGAGGCGCTGTCCGTTGAAACGGACCTCGTCCATCAGGACATTGACCTTGGACCCGAGTTCCGTGACGACCTCGCCGTTGACGGTGACGACCCCGGACTGGATCAGGGTATCGGCTTCCCGGCGGGAGCATATGCCTGAATTCGCGATGAACTTGTTCAGACGGATGACTTCCTGGATCGGAGTCTTGACCTGGTCGTTGTCGGAATAGGCGTTCCGGTCGACCTGGGGACGCCGGCTGATCATCGCGTCGATGCCCGATTTGGGTGCCTGCGGCTTGCGGCCCGGCTTCCGGGGACCCTGTCCCTGGTGGAAGCTCCTCCGGTCTCCGTCGAAACTTCTCCTCTCCCGGTCATACGGCTTCCTTTCGCCGTCAAACCGTCTTCTTTCTCCGTCGTAAGGGCGTCTCTCTCCATCGAAGGAGCGGCGCTCCCCGTCATAAGGGCGACGTTCGCCGTCGAACCGGCGGACGGGACGGTCCGTGGAATCATAGGCGCGGTCGGTCGTGAAGACGCGCTCGGCCCCATGCTCCGGGGATGTTTTCCTGGTTGTCGTGAAATGTTTCCTGCCCGACGGTTTCCCGGCAGGACGCTTGTCGTAATCCCTACGACCCTGGTGGCTGGATTCACCACCTTTCTTATTGTATTCCATAGTACACTGTGCCTCTCGGCTGTTAAATGAGCTGCATCTACTGCAGTTTGAATTTGTAAGTAATGGTGCCCATCTGGATGGCAGGAGCCTCTGCGCTCATGTTGAAATGGGCTTTCATGGCGGCGTTTCTCGCCGCGGTCCACAGCGCCTTGTCCGTGACGGTCGTGCCTTCCACGCCGGGAACGGCTTCCGTTACGTTGCCGTACTGGTCGACCTTGATCTGGACGACGACGATTCCTTCTTTCTGTGCGCTGTACGTAGGTCTCGGAAGGGTGCCCTCCACCCGGCGCCCCTTCAAATGGGCGTTGGCGGAGCCTTCCGTCTTGCCGGACGGCGTATTCCCGTCGGGCTGTCCGGCCTTGAATCCCTCACCCGCCTCGCTCGCAGAATGGGGCGTCGTGGCCGTGCTTTCCTGCTTGGACATCCCTGGGAACGAGGCCCTGGGGTCCAGCTTGGGTTCTTCCTGCACCGGCGTCGGGACGTCCACATCACCGTGGGTGTCCGGTTTCGTCGCCGGGGTGCGGTTCGGCCGGTCGTTGACATAGGGCGATTCCGCCTTCTGGACCAGCTCTACCGGTTTGGTCTTGTCCACCTCTTCGGCCTGCGGCTGCCTTCCGACCTTGGCGGGGATGGGGGTCTCCTTCTCCAGGACCTCTTCCTCAAAATCGATGAGGAAGGTGGTTTCGGGCGGCGGCGGATCAAGGTATTTCAGCCCGGTGAAAACGCACAGCAGGAGGATCAGGGCATGGACCGCCACGGTGAGACCGATTCCGATCCCACGGGAGCGCTTGTCCTGCTCGAGCCTGGTGCGAAGATAGGGCTGCATGGTCTATTCGGGTTGCGTCGCGAGAATCACTTTATAGTGGTTTCTCTTGGCGATGTTCATGATTCCGACCACCTCGCCGACGGGAACGGTCTCGTCGGAGAAGATGGAGAAAGTCGGATCCTCCTCGTTCTGGAGAAGGTTGACCAGTTCCTCTTCGACCTGGTCATAGGGGAGCGGGGTCTGGTCTCCGTTGATGTGGTAGGTATAGGTATCGTTCTGCCAGTCCTTGATGCTGACGCTGACGGTCGCTTTCGCCCCGATCTGGCCGGTGCTCTTCGGGAGGAGGAGCTTGAGGGCGTTCGGGTTGATGAGCGTCGAAGTCACCAGGAAGAAGATCAGCAGCAGGAACACGATATCCGTCATCGAGGATACCGAGAACGATGCGTCTACCTTCGTGTTTCTCTTCAGTGCCATAGGTTATTCTTCCTCTCCGGGTTCGTTCAGGACGATGTCGATGAATTCCAGGGTAGAGCTCTCCATCTTGTAGACGAGGTCGGACACCTTGGAGGTCAGGTAGTTGTAGCCAAAGTAGGCGATGATACCGACGATCAGACCGCCGACAGTCGTGATCATGGCGGTGTAGATGCCTCCGGAGAGGAGGGTGATGTCGATATTGTTCCCGGCCTTGGACATGTTGAAGAACGCCTGGACCATACCGATGACGGTACCGAGGAATCCGATCATCGGGGCGCCGCCGGCGATGGAGGCGAGGATCGGAAGGCCTTTCTCGAGGCGGGAGACCTCGACGTTGCCGATGTTCTCGATGGCGGACTGGATGTCGCCCATCGGGCGTCCGATCCGGTGGATACCGGTCTCGATCATCCGCGCGACCGGATTGTCATACTTGCGGCAGAGGGTGACGGCCGACTTGAACTTTCCGGCGGTGACATAGTCGCGGATGTCGTTCATGAAGTTGTGGTCGATCTTCGAGGCCTGGCGGAGCATCCACCATTTCTTCCCGATGATGTAGATGGCGAGGATCGAAAGGGCGAGGAGGACCCACATGAGGGCTCCGCCCATCTTGAACATGGAGAAAAGGCTTTCGCTCATTTCGACCGGCTGTGCGGCAGGTTGCGTGAGGGCGTCAGCTGCGGCCCCGGGGATTGTGTCTGCCTGTAAAAGGTTGAAAATCATATTGTTGTGTAATTTTAACGATCGGTTTTCACTACTATCTCACAAATTTACGAAAAATCTTCCAAAATCTTGCCAAGATCAGCCCTTTAAAAGAATTTTTATAGAAAATAGATAAAGAATCTTTCCGCCTCCGGTTTCCCCGCTTCCTTCCCGGTGAAGTTCCGCCGGGCCGGGCACGGTCGGTCTTCAGCAGCCCAAAGTGGCGCCGGGTGCGCTTATGAGTCCAGAGCCGGGACCCATAGGATCATTTAAGGGCGTTTTTGCTCCCACCGGTCCATTCAGTGGACCCATAGGAGCACCAGGAAGGGGAATTCCGTCTGGTGGACGGAAGAAGTGGAGTCCGGAAATGGGGGCGGAATGCTATTTCAGGACGGTGCGGAGATAGGGGCCGGTGACGGAGGCGGGATCGTCGGCAAGTTCTTCCGGAGTGCCTTCGGCGACGATGAGTCCGCCGCCGCGGCCGCCTTCGGGTCCCATGTCGAAAAGGTAGTCGACGGATTTGAGAATGTCGAGGTTATGCTCGATGATGATGATGGTATTGCCCTGGTCGACCAGTTTCTGCAGGACGTTCAGCAGGATCTGGATGTCTTCGAAATGCAGGCCTGTCGTCGGCTCGTCGAGGATGTACAGGGTCTTGCCGGTACTCTGCCGGGAGAGCTCGGCCGCCAGTTTCATCCGCTGGGACTCGCCGCCGGACAGGGTGACCGCGGACTGGCCGAGATGCAGATATCCCAGTCCGACGTCCACGAGCGCCTTCAGCTTCGCGGCGATTTTCGGAACCGGCTTGAAAAACTCGTAGGCCTCCGAAATCGGCATTTCAAGCACGTCGTTGATGTTTTTCCCCTTGTAGCGGACGGCGAGGGTATCCTCCTTGTACCGGCGCCCCCGGCATTCGTCGCAGGGAACATGGACCGACGGAAGGAAGTTCATCTCGATGACTTTGATGCCCGCTCCCTTGCACTGTTCGCAGCGGCCGCCGGGAACGTTGAAGGAGAAGCGTCCCGCCTTGAAACCGCGCACTTTTGCGTCCGGCGTCTCTTCGAACAGGGTCCGGATGTCGTTGAACACCCCCGTGAAAGTCGCCGGGTTGCTCCGGGGCGTCCGTCCGATCGGGGACTGGTCGATTTCGATCAGTTTGTCGATGTTCTCGATGCCGGCGATGCTGCGGTAGGGAAGGGGACGTTCCTTGGAACGGTAGAATTTCTTCTTGAGGATCGGCATCAGCGTCTCGTTCACGAGCGAGGATTTGCCGCTGCCGGAAAGCCCGGCGACCCCGATGAAGCAGCCGAGCGGGAACCGGACGGAAATGTCCTTGAGGTTGTTGCCGTTGGCCCCTTCCAGGATGAGGTACCGTCCATTCCCCTTGCGGCGGACGGCGGGGACGGGGATCCCGGCTTTCCCTTTCAGATAATCCAGCGTCCTCGAGGGGGAGACGACGCAGCGAGAAAGGGTGTCCGGATCCGGTTCCCGGCCATCCAGCAGGTAGGAAAGGGGGGCGTTGAGGCAGATCCGTCCGCCTTCTTCGCCGGCGCCCGGGCCCACGTCGACCAGCCAGTCGGCGCTCATCATGGTCTCGGCGTCGTGCTCGACGACCATGACGGAGTTCCCCTCGTCCCTGAGCTTTTTCAGCGAAGCGATCAGCTTCCGGTTGTCTTTCTGATGCAGTCCGATCGACGGTTCGTCCAGGATGTAGAGGACGTTGACCAGTTTCGATCCGATCTGGGTGGCGAGGCGGATCCGCTGGCTTTCGCCGCCGGAGAGGGTCGCGGTCGCCCGGTCGAGGGACAGATAGTCCAGGCCGACGTCCAGCATGAACTGGACCCGGTCCCGGAGCTCTTTCAGGATATCCCGCGCCACGTTTTTCTGGCGTTCCGTGAACCCGGCGGGGATTTCGTCCAGCCAGGCCCTCAGGCGGCTCATCTCCATCGCCGCGACCTCGGAGATGGTCTTTCCGTCGATCCGGAAACAGGCCGCCTCGGGGTTGAGCCGCGTCCCTCCGCAGACCGGGCAGACGATCTTGTCCTCGATGTCGTCGACGATACCGTCGAAGGATTCCATCTCGGAGAGGTTCCCCTCCCCGACGCGGAACAGTTCCTCGGATCCGAAGATGATATGGGTCAGGGCCTCGTCCGGCACGTCCTCGACGGGGTCATAGAGAGAGAACCCGTACTTGCGCGCGATGGCCCGGATGATGTCGAATTTCCGGTTCTCCCGGACCTTGCCCAGCGGCACGATGGCCCCGTCCGCGATGGATTTCCTGCGGTCCGGGATGATCGTGTCCATGTTTACGTCCACGATCAGGCCGAGTCCCTTGCAGTGCGGGCAGTATCCCTGGGGAGAGTTGAAGGAAAAGGAATGGGGCTGGGGTTCCTGCAGGGAAATACCGCTTTCCGGGTCCACGAAATGCTTGGAATAGTGGCGGATTTCTCCGGTCTGGTGGTCCTGGACGGCCACCGACCCCTTCCCTGCCCCGAGGGCGGTCATGACCGAATCCCGGACCCGCTTGAGGTCCCCTTCCCCGGGTTTCAGCCGGTCCACGACCAGCTCGATGAAATGGACCTTGTACCGGTCCAGCGCGTCGATTCCGGCGAGGTCGAGAATCTCTCCGTCGATGCGCACCTGCGTATATCCGCGGCGCCGGAGCTGCTCGAAAAGGTCCCGGTAGTGGCCTTTCCGGCCCCGGACGAGCGGGGCGAGCAGGTAGCATTTCCTCCCGGCGTATTCCTGCATGATCAGGTCGATGATCTGACCGTCGGTGTACCGGACCATTTCCTCGCCGGAGACGGGGGAGTAGGCCCGCGATCCCCGGGCGTACAGAAGCCGCAGGAAATCATAGATTTCGGTGATGGTCCCCACGGTCGACCGGGGGTTGTTCCCCGTGGTTTTCTGCTCGATGGCGATGATGGGGCTGAGTCCGTGGATGTCCTCCACCTCCGGTTTTTCCAGGATGCCCATGAAGTGCTTGGCGTAGGTGGAGAGGGTGTCCATGTACCGGCGCTGCCCTTCGGCGTAGATGGTGTCGAAGGCGAGGGAGGACTTGCCGCTTCCGGAAAGACCGGTGACGACCACGAATTCATTCCGCGGGATGGACACGCTGACATTCTTCAGGTTATTGGCTTTCGCCCCCTCTATTTCGATGTATTCCCTCTTCATAAGCAGTCTGCAAATGTACGGAAAAACTTCGGTTTTTCAGTTTTTTTCGATAACTTGCCGGAGATTAATCAGAACAAGCGGAAAGATGATAAATATCAAGTTATTCCATTTCAACGAACTCGGCGCCTGCTGCGCCGTCCTGTGGAAAGAGGGGGAGAAAGGCTGCGCCGTCGTCGATCCCGGGATGTCGGACGAGGCGGAATCCGGTCTGCTGCTGCGGTACCTGGACGAGCATGGGCTGGAGATGGAAGGCATCCTCCTCACCCATGGTCATTTCGACCATACCTGGGGCGTCCGGACCCTGCTTGCGAAAAAGGATGTTCCGGTCTATCTGGACCCCGCGGACAAAAGCCTGGCGGAACTTGGCATCCGTTTTTTCTACAAATATGCCAAAGCACCCGCGGAACGTCCTTTCCCGACGGTCGATATCCGGGACGGGGAGGTCCTCTCCGTCGCCGGACTCTCCTTCCGGGTCATTTCGACGCCGGGCCATACCCCGGGCGGCGTCTGCTACTACTGCGAGGAAGAGAAGATCCTGCTTTCCGGGGATACGCTTTTTGCCGGCAGCATCGGCCGCTCCGATTTTCCGGGCGGGGATTATGACGCCCTGATCAAGAGCATCATGGACCGGCTCATGGGCCTTCCCGGCGACGTGGACGTGATTCCAGGGCACGGCCCCCGCACGACGATCGGACGCGAAGCGATGACCAATCCTTTCCTGATTCCCTTCAACGAGCCCGACGGGGAGGGAGACGCGGGCGGCCTCACTTTTGAGAGATAAGGAAAAATCCTTATATTTGTTCAATTCACAGAACCATACGGATATGCACATCGGAATCGCCGGGAATATCGGCAGCGGAAAGACGACCCTGACGGGCATGCTGGCGGAACACTACGGGTGGACCCCGAAATACGAGGCCGTCAGTTACAATCCCTACCTCGAGGATTATTACAAGGATATCGCCCGGTGGTCCTTCAACCTCGAGGTCTATTTCCTGGAGCAGCGTTTCCGGGACGTGCTCGAAATCGCGAAGACGGACGGGGTCATCATCCAGGACCGGACGATCTTCGAGGGCGTCTATATCTTCGTCGCGAACAATTACGCGATGGGAAACCTTTCGGAGCGGGATTTCAAAACCTACATGGACCTTTTCGAATTGATGATGTCCCTGGTCAAGGCGCCCGACCTGATGATTTACCTCAAGTCTTCGATCCCGCACCTGGTCGCCCAGATCCAGAAACGGGGGCGTGACTACGAGCAGTCGATCGGAATCGACTATCTGAAGGGCCTGAACGACCGGTACGACAAGTTCATCTACGAGGATTACAAGGGCAAGGTCCTGGTCATCGATGCGGACAACCTGGACTTCAAGAACCGTCCGGAGGACTTCGCCCTGATCACGGACCGGATCGACGCCGAGTTATATGGTTTGTTCTGATTTATTTTGTACTTTTGCAAGAATAACACTGAAAGAATATGCACATCGCCGTAGCGGGAAATATCGGTAGCGGAAAGACGACGCTGACCAAGATGCTGGCCTCACATTATGGCTGGACCCCGAAATTCGAGTCTGTTGATTTCAATCCGTATCTGGCTGATTTCTACGAAGATATGGAACGCTGGTCATTCAATCTCCAGATCTACTTCCTGAACAAGCGCTTCAAGGACGTGGTCGAGATTTCCAAGCAGGACGATATCATTATCCAGGACCGTACGATCTACGAGGACGCCAGGATCTTCGCCCCGAACCTCCATGCCATGGGGCTGATGTCGACCCGTGACTTCGAGAATTACAGCGACCTGTTCGACCTGATGATGTCGCTCGTCAAGGCGCCCGACCTGATGATCTACCTCCGCTCGAGCATCCCGAACCTCATCGCCCAGATCCAGAAACGGGGCCGCGAATATGAGCGCAGCATCCGGATCGACTACATCACGGGACTGAACCAGCGCTACGAGGACTGGATCGCCGGCTACAAGAACCGGCTTCTCATCGTCGATGTGGACACCATCAAATTCGAGAACCGTCCGGAAGACTTCCAGTACATCACCGACAAGATAGATGCGGAACTGTTCGGACTTTTCCCCGGAATCTAAACCCATTCAAGCAAAGACATGACAGAAAGACCTACCATCATCGACTTCGTAGAGAAGTATACCCATCAGTTTGCAACCAGTCCCTATCTTCGCGAGAAGGTCGACGGCGAGTGGAAGATCATTACCCAGGAACAGACCCGTGAGACGGCCTACCGTATCGGCGCCGGCCTGATGTCCCTCGGCCTGAAGAAAGGCGACAAGATCGCCCTCCTTTCCGAAAGCCGGTCCATGTGGATCCTCGCGGAACTCGGCGCCCTCTATGCCGGTGCGACCGACGTCCCGCTTTCGGTCAACCTCGGCGAGGGGAAGGACCTGGTCTTCCGGATCAACCACTCCGACTCGAAATGGATCCTGGTTTCCGGCAACCACCTCCCGAAAATCCGCGCGATCCTTCCCGAGTGTCCCGCCGTCGAGAAGGTCATCGTCTTTGACGATACGGCTTTCGACTATACGTCCCTGGAGCCCGGCGAGATCCGGATTTCCGAGATCATGGCCATGGGAGACGAGTTCCTCAAGGCCCACCGGGATGAGTTCGTCGCCCGCTACAAGTCCATCGGCCCCGACGACTATGCGAACATCAGTTATACTTCCGGCACGACGGCCGACCCGAAGGGCATCCTGCTGACCCACCGGAACTACACCGCGAACGTTGCCCAGGGGAATTCGGTCATCTCGATCGATGAGGGGAATGTCATGCTGATCATCCTTCCGCTGGACCATTGCTTCGCCCACGTGGCCGGCATGTACACCATGATGTACTACGGCGGCAGCATCGCCTTCGTCCCGATCGGGAAGAATGCGATGGCGACCCTCCGGAACATCCCGACCGCGATCGCGGAGGTGCGGCCTCACGTGATGCTCTCCGTCCCCGCGCTGGCGCGCAATTTCAAGAAGAATATCGAGAACGGCATCAAGAAAAAGGGCCCCAAGGTCGAGAAACTGTTCAATTTCGCCCTCCGGAACGCGATTGCCTACAACAAGGAATACTACAACCGGGGCGGCTTTGCCAATGCGTGGCGGAAACCCCTTGTCGCCCTCTTCGACAAGCTTATTTTCAAGAATGTACGTGAAAGTTTCGGCGGACGGATGAAATTCTTCGTCGGCGGAGGCGCCCTTCTCGACATCGAACTCCAGCGTTTCTTCTGCGCCGTCGGCATGCCGATGTTCCAGGGCTACGGACTGACGGAGGCGACTCCGATCATCTGCGCGAATTCGACCGGCCACGCGATCTTCGGATCGTCCGGGCGGCTGGTCAAGCCGATGGACATCAAGATCTGCGACGCCGAAGGGAAGGAAGTCCCCATCGGACAGAAAGGCGAGATCGTCATCCGGGGCGAGAACGTCATGGCCGGCTACTGGAAGAATCCCAAGGCCACGGCGGAAACGGTCGTGGACGGCTGGCTCCATACCGGAGACATGGGTTATATCTGTCCTTTCGATACGGATTTCCTCTATGTCGTCGGACGCTTCAAGTCCCTGCTCATCTCTTCCGACGGGGAGAAATACTCTCCGGAGGGATTCGAAGACAGTCTCACGGACGGTTCCAAGTTCATCAATTCCGTCGTCCTCCACAACAACCAGGATCCCTATACCATGGTCCTGATCGTTCCGGACAAGGGCGCGCTCAAGGAGTATGTCCAGGCCAAGGGACTCGATCCCGACAGCCGGGACGGCAAGATTGCGATGCTCGACAAGATCCAGGAAGAAATCGATTCCTACAAGAAGGGCGGCCGTCACGAGGGCATGTTCCCGGAGCGTTGGCTGCCTTCAGCGGTCGTCATCTGCGACGAGGAGTTCACCATCGCCAACAAGATGCTCAACTCTACGTCCAAGATCGTCCGCGGAAAGGTCGAGGAACATTATGCGGACCGTATCGCCTATGCCTATACGGCAGAGGGGAAACTGCTGCACAACGAAAAGAATATCGCTTCGCTATAGGCTGATCCAGCGGATACTGTCATCCCGCCGCCACCAGGTGAGTTGTCGCTTGGCGTAGTGGCGGGAATTCCTTTTGATCAGTTCGACGGCCTTGTCGAGTCCGTACTCCCCATCGAAGTGACGGAAGAGTTCCCGGTAACCGACGGTCTGGAGGGCGGGAAGGTCCCGGTACGGAATGAGACGGCGGGCCTCCTCCACAAGTCCGTCTTCCATCATCCGGTCGACCCTCCGGTTGATCCGGTCGTAGAGTTCCTCCCGGGGGCGTTCCAGCCCGATCTTCTCTATCTCGAAATCCCTCTTCTTGCTCTGTCCGGTCTTGAAGGACGAGAAGGGGACGCCCGTGTAGATGCAGACCTCCAGGGCGCGGACGACCCGCTGCCCGTTGGCCCGGTCGATGGTGGAATAGGTTTCGGGATCAAGGTCACGGAGCTGCTCGGCGAGGGGCTCGACGCCTTCGGACTCGAGGCAGTTCATCAACTGTTCCCGGAGCAGGAGCGGCACTTCGGGAAGGTTGTCGAGGCCGTTGCAGACGGCATCGATGTACATCATGGACCCTCCGGTCATCACGAGGGTCTCGTGCCCTTCGGCGAACAGGCGTTCGATCAGCTCGAGGGCGTCCCGCTCATAGTCTCCAGCCGTATACGGGTCCTTGACGGAACGGGTGCGGATGAAATGATGGGGGACGGCGGCAAGCTGGGCCTCATCGGGGACGGCGGTCCCGATGGACATCTCTTTGTAAATCTGTCTGGAGTCGCAGGAAATGACGGGAGAACCCGCTTCCAGGGCGCGTCCGATGCTGAAATCCGTTTTTCCTACCCCCGTCGGGCCCAGGATGACAACCAGTTTTTTCGCCATCCGTCAGATCCCTTCGCTTTCGTCGTAGATCTCCTTTCCGTCTTCGTCATCATCCTCGTCCTCGTCTTCGTCCGGGGCTTCGTCATCGAAATCTTCATCCTCGTCCCCGAGGTCGAATCCGCCCAGGATGCTGTTCTCGCCGGGCAGGTGACGGCGCTCGTCAGGCAGGTCCTCGAAGGCGACATATCCGTTTTCGAACTCGATGGGGTTCGGTCCCTTGCTTTCGGCGATGACCGGGAAGCCGGTCTTGACGGAGTCGTCGGCGACTTCGCCTTCGAACTGGATGACCACGCTCTTGCGGTTGGTGACGTCGTAGTAATAGAGGAAGGAGGTGATGCCCAGTTCGACGGTCTTTTCCATCGTGATTTCATCGACGGAACCCGAACCGAGGTCGAACAGGCCGTAGCGTCCGACGACTTCCCCGGCGGCGTCCAGCCCCTTGAACATGATGAGTTGGTCCTGCGGGAACTCCATGTCGGCGCGCATCTGTTTATGGAAAGTGTAGAGGGTCGTATCCCCGGTGATATGATAGACGCGGAAGAAACCTTTGATTCCGCTGAGGGTTACTCGATAGCTTAAATTCATTTTCAGTCTTCGTTGAGTCGATTTCCAAATTCAAAGATAGCAATAATTTGTGATGTGATTGCATTATTTTCCAAAAATGAGTAATTTTGAAAACGATGATACAGGATTCATACAAGAGTATCGCAGGCGTCTCCGAGGGACTGTTCAAGGACAATGGTTCCCGGTTCATCGCGAGGGCCTATCCCGTGGAGACGGAAGAGGAGATCCGCGGGATCGTAGCCACCTTGAAAAGGGAATATCACGACGCCCGGCACCACTGTTACGCCTACCGTCTCGGCTACCTGGGGGACCGTTTCCGGGCCAATGACGACGGGGAGCCTTCCGGGTCGGCCGGCCGGCCTATCCTGGGGCAGATCGATTCGGCGGGACTGAGCGACATCCTGGTCGTCGTCATCCGGTATTTCGGTGGAATCAAGCTCGGGATCCCCGGGCTGATCCGGGCGTACAAGACCTCCACGGCGGATGCGCTTTCGTCGGCCGAAATCGTCGGGAAGGTGGCCGGGAAGTTCTTCCGGCTCCGTTTCGGCTATCTGTCCATGAACCCGGTCATGAAAGTCCTCAAGGATATGGACCTTTCGCCGAAGGACCAGGACTTCGGGATGGAATGCGCCCTGACGGTCCGGGTCCGCCTATCAGCGGAGGAAGCGTTCCGGGAGCGCATAGGCCAGATTGACGGTTGCGATCTGGAAGAATTATTTGATTAATGGTTAGATATTATTATATTTACCGCCCAAACAGATAACAGTTTAAATATTTTATTATCCATGAAAAAAGTGCATGTCTTCAATGCCGGTCCTTGCCTCCTCCCGCAGGTCGCAATCGACAGGACCATCGAGGCCCTGAAGGATTTCAGCGGTACCGGAATATCCCTTATCTCCATCTCCCACCGCACCAAGGAATGGGATGCGGTCATGGACGAGTGCCGCTCCCTGTGGAAGGAACTACTCCATATCCCCGATACCCACGAGGTCGTGTTCCTCGGCGGAGGCGCTTCCCTCCAGTTCCTGTACGTCGCGATGAACTATCTGGAGAAGAAAGCCGCATATCTCGATACCGGCGTATGGGCCCACAAGGCGCTCAAGGAGGCCCAGGGGATCGGCGAAGCCTATGCCATCGCCTGCTCCAAGGACAAGAACTACACCTATATCCCGAAGGGATTCGAGATTCCCTCCGACCTCGACTATCTCCATATCACGACGAACAACACGATCTACGGTACGGAGATCCGCGAGGACTGGGACTGCCCCGTTCCGCTCATCGCGGACATGTCCTCGGATATCATGTCCCGTCCCGTCGACGTCTCCAAGTACGACCTGATCTACGGCGGCGCCCAGAAGAATGTCGGTCCCGCCGGCGTGATCTTCGCCATCATCCGCAAGGACTCCCTCGGCCGTGTCAGCCGTTATATCCCGACGATGCTCGACTACAGGACCCATATCGACAAGCTTTCGATGTTCAACACGCCACCCGTGTTCGCGATTTACGTGATGAATGAAACCCTCAAGTGGCTCAAGGGCATCGGCGGTGTCGAGGCGATCGACAAGATCAACCAGCGGAAGGCCGATCTCCTCTATGCCGAGATCGACAGGAACACCCTCTTCGTCGGCACCGCCGCGAAGGAAGACCGCTCCCGGATGAACGTATGCTTCGTGATGGCGCCGGGCTTCGAGGATCTCCAGGACGAGTTCTTCGCCTTCGCCAAGGAGCGGGGCATGGTCGGCATCAAGGGCCACCGCAGCGTCGGCGGTTTCCGCGCCTCGATCTACAACGCCTGCACCGAAGAGGACGTCCAGGCCCTCGTAGACTGCATGAAAGAGTTTGAACAGTTGAAGAAATAAGCCATGAAAGTATTGCTCGCCACCCAGAAACCCTTCGCCGCCCAGGCGGTCGAAGGGATTACCGATATCCTTGTTTCCGCAGGCCACGAAGTCGTCAGGCTCGAGAAATATCCAGAGCAGGCTGACCTCGTCGCAGCCGTTTCGGACGTCGACGCGATGATCATCCGCTCCGACAAGGTGACGGAAGAGGTCATGGCCGCCGCGCCCAAACTGAAGATCGTCGTCCGTGCCGGTGCCGGATTCGACAATGTCGACCTCGCCGCCGCGACCGCCCGCGGGATCGTTGTCATGAATACCCCGGGACAGAACTCGAACGCCGTTGCGGAACTGGCCGTCGCCATGATGATTTTCATGGCCCGTACCCAGTTCACCCCGGCGACTGGTTCCGAGATCCAGGGCAAACGCGTCGGTATCCAGGCCTTCGGCAACGTCGGGCGCCTGGTAGGCCAGAAAGCGAAGGCCCTCGGAATGGAACTCTGCGCCCTGGACCCGTTCCTGACCCCCGAGCAGATCGAGGCCGGCGGAGCGACTCCCGTCTTCTCCGTTGAGGAACTGTACAGCCGCTCCGACTATGTCTCGGTCCATATCCCCGCCCTTCCCTCGACGATCAAGTCGATCAATTACGACCTGATCACGAAGATGCCGAAGGGGGCGACCCTCGTCAACACCGCCCGCAAGGAGGTGATCGACGAAGAGGGTCTGATGCGCGCCCTCGAGGACCGTCCGGACCTCAAGTACATCACCGATGTCATGCCGGACAATTACGAAGAGCTCAAGGAAAAGTTCGGCCTTCGCGTTTTCGCGACGCCGAAGAAGATGGGAGCCCAGACGGCGGAGGCCAACGTCAACGCCGGCCTCGCCGCCGCCCGCCAGATTGCCGACTATTTCGCAACCGGCAATACCCGCTTCCAGGTAAACCGCTAGGCTCCTTACAGTTCCGCCGATATGTCTTCGACGCGGTAGACGTCCCAACCGTTCGGGATGGCATCCGCGCCGAAGACCGTTTCAAGGCTTGCCTTCTTATAGAATTCCCCCGTCTCGGCGACGTTTCCGACCCAGCTCTTGAAGACGCCGGATTTCCACGCCGTCCCGCCGAATGTGATTTTCTTCAGTTTCCGGCAGAAATTGAACATCTCCTGGCAGCCCGCCGTTCCCGTAAAGTACTTTGCAGGGACGGCGGCTTCCGTCAGGCTCGAGCATTCCTTGAACATGGCGTAGTAGCTGCGGGTCACGACGGTTTCCGCGGGAAGTTCCGGCATCGCCTTCAGGGACCGGCAGGCGTTGAACATGCTGCTGTAGCACCCTTCGGCCAGTTCCGTCGCGGGCAGAGCGGGCGCAACGGTCAGGGCCGAAGACCCGAACATGTTGGCGTAGCACCGTTTGGCCAGCGAGAGGGAAGGCAGTTCCGGTCCGCTTTTCAGTTTCTTGCACCAGGAGAACATCCCTTCATAACATCCTTCGGCCATGACGGTTGCCGGAAGGACGGGCGCGACGGTGATCGGGGTTCCCCGCAGCATGTCGTAATAGCAGGTCTTGGCGAGTTCCGTCGAGGCGAGGACCGGGGCTTCCTTGAGGGAGGTGCAATTCCGGAACATGCCGTAATAGCAGCTACTTACCATCACGGGAGCCGGCAGGAGGGGCGGTACCCGGATTCCGCTTTCCTCGAACATCCGGGAGTAGCAGGAAGGGAAAAGGACGGTAGCCGGCAGGACGGGGCATTCCGTCAGGGAAGGGCAGCGCCCGAACATGCTGCTGTAGCAGCCGTTGGCGAGGTCGACGGAGGGCAGGGCGGGGGCTTCCGTGAGGGAGGCGCACCCGTCGAACATCCCCTCATAGCAGTATTTGACCATCTTGACGGCCGGGAGTTCCGGAGCCTTCGGGAGCGAGGTGCACTTGAGGAACATGAACTTGTAGCATTCTTCCGCGAGGTCCGTTGCGGGAAGGGCCGGCGCCTCGGCCAGGGAGGGGCAATAGGAGAACATCGACTGGTAGCAGCGCTCCGTGATATGGAGGGTCGGGAGGGCCGTACCGTAGAGCAGATTTTTGCAGTAGCCGAACATCGTGTCGAAGCAGTTCGGGCAGGTTTCATCGGGCATGATCAGTTCGGATGCGTCAACGAGGGCGTCGTTCCGGGCGAACAGGGAGTGGAAGCAGGCGGTCTGGAGACTGCCGCCGTCCCGTGCCAGCAGGGTGGTAAGCCGTCCTCCGACCTTCAGTCGTCCGGTCCCGCCGAACTGGCTGATCCAGGACCCGTAGTAGCCGGTGGAGAAGGTCCCCGTCGTTCCGTAGAAATAGGCCCTGTCACCCGCTTGTTCCAGGACCAGTTCGGACTTGTCCCATTCCCGGAAGGTCCGCTTTCCGTCGGTCGATACGAAGAGGGTCACGGGAGCATTGACGCCTTCAGAGAACCGGACCGTGCTGCCGGCGTCCAGCGCCTCGATCCAGAAATAATCCCGGTTGTCGTCGAAACTCGATTCCTTGATGCTGATCTTCTTGCCGGAAGCGCGGGCGAAATCCAGGGAAACCGCCTTTTCGAAGCGGTCGGTCTCTTCCGTCCCGTTCCCGATCGAAAGCGTCAGTCTTTCATACGCTCCCGCAGGAACCGGAAGTAGCAGTTTGACCTCTTCGTCTGCGGGCAGGCCGTCCCGGGAAATGATGAAGGTCACCCCGTCTTCGGAACCCCGGTCGGAAACGGTCGTGAGAAGACCGTCTTCCCCTTCCGAAACCGCGAAATTCCCGGTGATCCTCCTCCCGAGCGAGACCCTGACCTGCCGGGCGCCCGCCCGCACTTTCAGGTTGATCTGCAGCAGGGCGCCGACGTGGTTGAACGAAATCTTGTCGAGGGCGGGATCGTTGTCGGCGACCATCGGAAGCGGGGCGTAATCGGAAGAAAGGTCATCCGAGATGTCGTACGAGTCGGGATAGGATACCATCAGGTCCCCCGCTTCGGCATGTTCGGGAACGGCTGCTCCGGCGGGATAGACCGCGAACTGGTTCCTGACGATTCCGTCCCTGATGATGAGATGGACCTCTCCGGTAACCGGGTCGACCGGATTGACCAGATACGATCCGTCCGATAGGTGGAAGGCGAGGAGGTCTCCGTCCGTCCAGGCGAAGGAGCCCGTTTCCGTATCGAAGGAGGTACGGGTTTCCGCCGGATATCCGGCCAGCAGGGTTTCCATGTGGTAGCCGGCCGGGACTTCCGGACCGGTAGTCGCGTCGGGGATGAACGGTTCCCCGGTACAGGCGGCCGTAATGGCGGCGCACCCCAGGATCAAGTGAAGTTTTTTCATGATATAAAGTGATTAAAGTTCAATTTCTTCATTCCAGTCGATCGGTTCCCCTTCAAGTCCGGAGAGGATCGATGTTTCGATGGATAACGGCACCTCTTGACCCGAAGGGGCGAGGTAAGGGGCTTTCGCCCGGGAAGTGTTTGTTTCAGTTTTCATATCTGGATTATTTAGGGTTGTCAATCTGTCCATCCCGAGAAGCCGCTGGCCCCTTCCGGAAGCCATCCTTTCGATGCCGGATATAGGTCTCCGTAGTCGTGGACATGGATGCGGCCGCTTTCGTATCCGGAAAATGAATGACGGGCGGGAAGGTCGCAGGGGTCAGCCCCGTCGAAGCAATGGATGGCATACAGCTGGATTCCGGTGCCTTTCGGGGCGGAGCCTCCGTTGATTCCGCCGGTCGTCAGATAGAGGCTTGTATATCCTCCGCTCGTGGAAAGAACGCCCGAGCGGCCAGGCAGGGTAACGCGGGAAGCCAGTTTCCCGCCCGCATGGAACCAGGGGACCAGTTGCCTGGCAGCTTCGGGCCAGTCTTCATACCGGCGGGCTTCCGATCCGTTGGAAGCGGATGCGAAGTCGGCCGCGCAGAGGATATAGGTATGGGAAGCCCCTTTTCTCGATCCGTAGATTCCGTCGGATTCCCCGAGCCTCCGGGCGGAAGACCGGACGCCGCCGATTGCGAGGTGGAGGTGCTTTTCGACCGTGAAGAGCGTGAATGGGACCGTCTCGCCCGAATTCCGGTTCCTGATCCTGATCCGGACACTCCCTTCTCCCGGATTTCCGTCCGTACGGAGAGTCAGTCGGACGGTTTCTCCCTGAGTCCATTCCATGCTGACTCCCTCAGGTTCAGGAGGGTAGACGATCGCGGAAGGGTCTACGGAAGTGGATGCCGGATTCCAGACCGTCTCGACGGAAAGGATTTCCCGCTCGTCTTCCGCGCGTCCCCCGGTCGGGGGGATGAGCGAATAGTCATGGAGTTCGCCGAGCCCTTCCGGGGAAATGCCCGGAGAAGCGATATAGGCGTCAAGTTCGGTCGAAATCTCTTCAAAATCTATGGGCAGGAAGGAGACGGTCGCAACTTTCTTCCCGGATACGAATCCCTCGATGTGATAGGTGAAGACGGACATCCGGTTCCCGTCGCAGGCGGCCCGGACCAGGCCGTCCGGGGAGCCTCCTTCCGTCCGGACCGCGCTCCGGGTCACGCGAAGGTAGTCGTTGAAAAAGTCCGGATCGAACCCGTTCAGTTTCTTCCCGGTCGACGGGTCGACATAACGGATCTCCGGATAGGCAGCGGTGCCGTCTATCGAAAGGAGGAGGGATCTTTCCGTAACAAGACCGGGCAGGACGGCCCCGGGGGTGGATACCGGCAGGGTCCGGCCGAGCGATGTCCTTACGGTCACCACTTCCGACCACCGGCTGCCGGGGATGAAGAGGACCGTGGACCCGTCCAGGGATGCCCGTGACCGGGTGCCGGAACAGCTGACCTCGACGGGGACCTCGTCCTTTTGCAACCCTTCTACCTTGAAGGAGGAGCGGTAGCCGACATAACTGACCTTTTCAGTCCAGTTGCAGGTCAGCACACCCGGCTTCCTGACAATAACCTTGAGGGTGGCGGAACAATTGGCGGAGCCTCCTTCGACGATGTACTCCTCTCCGTCCCGGGCCTTGTCGGAAACGGATATGACGGCTGTCCCGAGCGTAGAGGAGCGGACCGTGCAGAGGTCTCCGCTGGTCCGGAACCGGAGAGCGGAAAGCGGCAAGGTGGTCCGGTATCCGACTTCCATGTTTTTCCCGGGTTCGAGGGTGACCTGCTTCAGGTCCCAGACGAAGTCGGGATTCTCAGCGGGAATCCGGACCCGGACTGTTTTCAGCAGGTTGCGGGGGATATCGAAGTCGGAGACCATGTCCCCGTCCCCGAGATAGACCTGGAACGACCGGTTCCCGTAGAGCCCGTCGGCGTCCAGGACCTTGATCCCGATGTCAGCGTAGGTGCAGTGCAACACCTTGGTTCCCAGGTCGTTCTGGACCGTCTTCCAGGAGGTTGCGCCCGGAATCGTCCCCTGCATATTCTCGAGGACATATACGCAGGAACTGCCTCCGCCGGCGAGGTCCTTCAGGTCCTTTTCGCTTGCGTAATCGAGGGTCGTCGTCGCCCCGGCCTTGTCTCCGCCGGCGAACCAGTGGACCTTTGTATTGACCTGATGGGTGGTCAGATGGAGGGCCTCGAGGGTGAGACCGGCCGATTCCAGTTCAGAGGTGTCGAACTCGAAGTAGAAGCAGGCGAAGAGTTTCTTCACGTTGAGGTTGAGGGTCCGGACCGACGGGGTCAGGCTGACCCGGTTGATTCCGGCCATCGGCATTCCCTTTTCCAGTTCGCCGATCCCGGAGATGCTGTAGGTAAGCGCGTCGAGAGTCGTGGATTTCAGGTTTTTGTCGGACAGGGGGAGCGAAAGGGATCCGAAGTTGCAGATGACATAGATATCCGCCGCGAGCGGCGTCCCGTCGGGATGGCAGGGGAGTTCCCAGTCGAACGAACGGGAATTCCTGACCGTCGTGAATGGACGGCCGGACGCGTCGAGACAAATCTTCCCGCTGGAAGATTCGAACACGAAGAGGGCCGCCTGTCGGATGTCGTCATCATCGATATCCGCTGCGGAACGGGTCCCGGCGCTGTCGGCTGGGCAGACCGTCCCCAGGGTGAATCGGACCGGCACCGACGCATAGGGCCGTTCCGGACTCTCCGGACATTCCGTTTCGGCCCGGGAGCATCCGGGGGCGGCGAGTGTCGCCAGCAGGAGGAAATGGAATAGGATTCTTTTCATAATTGTTCGTTTAGTTGAGGATTACGGTTCCGGAGCGGTCCCATCCGGAATTGATGTTGATGCCGTTGTTTTCCTTGACCGTGATGACGGACTGGACGGAAAGGGTTTTTCCGCCAATCTTATAAGAGGCTGAGATCGTGGCGGTTCCGGGCTTCAGGCCGGTTGCTTCACCGCTTTGGACGGAAGCGATTGACGGGGCGTCGGACCGCCAGGAGAGAGAGGCGTTGTCAAGGACCGTGCTTTCCGTACTCTTGAGGACGCCGTCGAGATAGCGCCGGGTCGTCAGCGTGACGATGAATTTCCGCGTGCTTCCGACGAGAAGGTCCGCCCGCTCCGGCTCGATTGCGAGTTCGTATTCGGACTTCCATCCCCGGGTGACATGGAGAGTCGCCGAGGCTTCCTCATAGACGAGTTTCCCGTTTTCCCGGAACCGGACCCGGATCGTCGCGGTCCCTTCGTCGAGACCGGTCGCCGTGCCGTCCGCATCCACGGTCGCGACCGCGCTGTCGGATGAGGTCCAGGTCATTTCCTTGAATTCGGCATCCCTTTCCCAGGAACCGTCATACCGGCCGTCGATGTAGCGGTAGGTTTCTGCCGTGAGGGAGAAGGACTGCGTCTCACCGGCTTCGATGGTCGCCTCTTCGGGGACCAGCGTGTAGACATCCCGGTAGGTGACCTCGCCACCGGCCGACAAAATGTTCAGCCTGAGGGTGATGGCGCACTCCGGGTCGTCCTTGTAATGGAGGAGGATGTCATGGACCCCGGGAACGAAGTCTGCGTAGGGATGGATCAGCGTGAGAACGCCGCATGGGTCTGGATACTCCCGGGCGTTGAAACAGTTTTCCTGATCCGTTCCGTAATTGAAATAGGCTGTGATCTTTCCTTTCCCGTTCGTGATGGTCGGCGGGATCGTGGCGTCCAGGTACAGGTTCAGTCCGGACTGCCAATGAATCCGTTTCCCTTTCCATGACCAGGTCCCGGTTTCATCCCCCATTTCGAATCCGGTCAGAAGAAGCGGATCGCCGTCGGTAATTCCCCGTTCGGCCTCGGAAATGAGGATTTCCTTGACTGGATTTCCTTCCTGTCCATGCCACCGGATAAAGCGCGAATCGGTCACCTTGAAGGTTGTCGTGCGCGTCAGGGCGGGGGTGCTGTTCCTGAGGGGTTTCGCCTCCGCCAGGCATTTCGTCCCGTAGGCGGCGTCCGCCCGGATGGTAAAGGTCTCCGTTCCCGCCGAGGCGATCATCGCATCCTTTCCTTCTCCGGAAAAGGTCTTGACGATCCCCTGCAAAGGGATATTCGTTGAAAGGTAATCCGCAAAGGCATAGGTCTTTCCGGCCTGCACGCGGATGGGATTTCCCGTCCATCCCAGATACCGTTGGTCCTTCAGGCCGTCCGTATCCGTCTTCCAGCTGTTTTCCTGCAGTCCGTCTTCGTGGTAGTGGATGGTCCAGCGGTAATCGACATTTCCTTCGATGTCGAAATCGTCCGTTGCATTGTTCCCGAGGAAACTGCGGAACAGGACGGTCCCTCCGTAGGCCCCCGTGGACCGTACCTCTGCCTCCAGATAGGTCAGGAGACTTTCCCGGGCCTTGACGGAGGAGTTCCTGTCCGGGGCCTTGAAAGATGGATCCGTAATCCCGGGGATCGTTCCCTGCCGGTTTTCGGGGACATAAAAGACATAGGTCCCGTCCGGACCGGATCCGGTGTCCATCTCTTCCCAGTCGAGGAGGTCCGCCTCCGTTGCCGCTGCGGCGGGTCCCTTCAGGGGAATGCGCCCGTTGAGCTTCCTGATCCGGACCTTTTCGACGGAAGCCCCGTCCCAGTCGCAATGCAGGATGGCCGTGACCTTCGCGAAGAGCCTCCGCACCGGGATGGTCCCCATGGAGCCGTCCCCGACCCGGAATGAATCCGTCCGTCCGGCCATCGGGAGTCCCGTCCGGTCCAGCGTCCGGTAATCCGGAACCGTATAATGGACCGTCGCGAGATCCTCCTCCCGACCGGGCAGGACCGGGGTCAGGTCACCCATATTTATAAAGGCGTAGACTGTGTAGGTGCGATTTCCCCCGAGCCTGAGGGTCATCCCGCCGTCCCCGGAAAAGAACCTTGCGGTTTCCAGCACTCCGCCCCGGTAGGCGGCCAGGGTGACGGAAGTCCGTTTCGTCTCAATGTCCCGGGATGTCAGGACCGAACGGACCTCCGGGCCGCACAGGGTCCGGAACGGGATCTCCAGCATCTTCCCGGAAGGGTCGCTCCCGTCCCGGATACAGGCGGAGAGCAGCAGGAACGGCAGCAGGAGCCATCCTGTTTTCAACCAGCGTCCCATCGCCTCAGAGGGTTGTTCCTTCCGTAACCGTGACGGTCGTCCAGGGCTTGACGGTGATTTCGAACGAGACGTCCTTCCCGGTGATCAGGTCCTCCTCGTCGGTATCGTCGTCTGTGACCGGTTCCCGTCCGTTGTCCTGATTCCCGGTCCGGGTAATCGTCAGCAGCTCGATTTCATAGGAATGGTTGGCTTCGAGGGGGGGAAGAAGGACCGGATAATCGTACACGGTCCCTCCGATGCTGGCCTGGACGACCAGTTTAGCCCGGCGCGGTGTCCATGGCCCTCCAGTGGCCGGGTCGAAAGCGTTCGGCATGGAATAGAAATAGTGGGCGGTGGAGTAGATCTGTCCTTGGGAGACGGGGGCGTCTACGGCGTCCCGGTTGAATGTCCCGAGGCAGTTGGCGTGCTGGTATCCCCTCCTGTTGTACCAGGTCTGGGGAACATAGTCGGGACTGCAGCCGAAGTTGACGTCCCCGGCGACATTGGTCAGGTAGACCGAGCGGATGAGGAGGGTTTCGGGATTGTTTTTCAGTCCGTTCCGGATTCCCTTGAGGACGACGCGGGCGGCCAGCCGGTCTACCTGGACCGTGATCGTCTGGCTGACGGGCAGGTTTTCCGTCTTTTTCCCTACCATCCGGAAATTCCTGATATCTTCCACCAGGCTGGAAACGGTTCCGAGCAGCTGGTCCAGGGTCGTGATTCCGGCGAGGGAGGGGGCGTTGACGACGGCGTAGATGTCCCTCGGACCCGCCGTGCAGGAGACGGAGAGGGATTTGGTATTGGTCCCATGGGCATATCCGTCCATCCGGTCCCCGTTGAAGACGAAGACCTGCAAGTCGTTGACTTTTGCCTCGGAAGCGTCTGAACCTGAGACGATCCCGACGGCTCGGGTCGCACCGGTTCCTTCGATTCCGACTTCCACTCGGATACGCCCGCCGTCTTCAGGCAGGGGAGGCCGGTCATTTTCATTGCAGGCGCTGATGAGGAGGAGGGTCGCCGCCGCCGCGGCGAAGGGTCTGGCATTTTTCATCGTTCAAGTTTTTTAAGTTCACAAATCAAAAACGCCGCAAGTTACCCATCCTTATCCGTGTTCACAAAATGAAAACGGATAAATTCGAAAAAGGGCCTTCCAGGGCCTTGGGAGGCCCTTTTTCTTGACGGAGAGTGCTGGATTTTTTGAAAAAACGGCGGTTTCGGCGTTCGGGACTTGATGCTCTTGACCAAATTTGCTAACTTTGAAAACTGCCTTCGAGGCAGACTGAACCACATATTTATAGATTGTATACCTATGGTAAGAGTCAAACCCTTTGCGGCGATCCGTCCGCCTAAAAATCTTGTCACTGAGGTCGCGGCACCTCCCTATGATGTCCTGAATTCCGAAGAGGCCCTTGCGATGGCGGGGGAGAAGTCCCTTCTGCATATCACCAAGCCCGAAATAGATTTCACCCCGATTGCCGACGAGCATTCGCAGCCCGTCTATGACAAGGCGGTCGAAAATTTCAGGCTCTGGAAAGAAAGGGGCTGGCTCGTCCGGGATCCCAAGCCGCGGTACTACGTTTATGCCCAGACGATGGGGAAGCGCACCCAGTATGGTCTGGTACTCTGCGCCCATACCGACGACTATGCCGAAGGGATCATCAAGAAGCATGAGCTGACCCGCAAGGACAAGGAGGACGACCGGATGGTCCATGTCCGCATCCAGAACGCGAACATCGAGCCGGTTTTCTTCGCCTACAAGGACAACGCGGAGATCAATGCAATCGTCGCGAAAACCGTCGCCGGGACGCCGGAATACAAGTTTACGGATGAAAACAAGTTCGGACACACCTTCTGGGTGATCGACGATGACGCGACGATCGCGCGGATTACCGAGATCTTCACCAGCGATGTCGATGCCTTCTATGTTGCGGACGGCCATCACCGTACGGCGGCAGCCGCCCGGGTCGGGGCGGAGAAACGCGCCCAGAATCCGAACCATACCGGCAAGGAGGAGTACAATTATTTCATGGCCGTCTGTTTCCCGCAGAGCCATTTGGCGATTATCGACTACAACCGCGTCGTCAAGGATTTGAATGGAATGACTCCTGAACAGTTCCTGCAGGCGCTGGAAGAGGATTTCGAGGTGAAGATGGAGACGAAACCCCGCTGCGGCCGCCCGGCGAAGCCTTATGCCCCGACCGGCCTGCACAATTTCTCGATGTACCTCGAGGACAAGTGGTACAGCCTCCAGGCTCGTCCCGGCCGGTTCAACGACAACGATCCGATCGGGGTTCTGGACGTGACGATCCTGTCCAACCTGGTGCTGGACAAGCTACTCGGAATCAAGGATCTGCGTACGGACAAGCGGATCGATTTCGTGGGCGGAATCCGGGGACTCGGAGAGTTGGCCCGGAGGGTCGACAGCGGCGAGATGAAGGTGGCTTTTGCGCTTTACCCGGTCTCGATGCAGCAGCTGATCAATATCGCCGATACCGGCAATATCATGCCTCCGAAGACGACCTGGTTCGAGCCGAAACTCCGTTCCGGCCTCGCCATCCATTCGCTGGATTAGTCCGACTGTAAACGTATAAAGTAGAGGAGTATCCTCTGAAACCCATGCCACCCTCGGCATTGTAAGAGGGAGGGGCCCTTTAGGGAGGGGTCGCGAAGCGACGGTTTCAGAGGATACTCCTCTACTTTATAATAGGTTACGGCCTAGAGCTCCCAGGCGAGGGCGGAAGCGCCGAGGATAGCGGCGTCGGATTCCTTGAGCTGGGAGTAGACGAGCATGACCTTGTCGCGCCAGAGAGGCAGGACATTCTCGTTCATCGCTTTCTTGATCGGTTCATCGAGGAATTCCTTTGCCCGGGCGAGGCCGCCGAAGAGCACGATGGCCTCCGGAGCGGAGAACTCGATGAAGTCGGCGAACTTCTGGCCGAGGATCTTTCCGGTATACTCGAATACCCGGAGGGCGAGGGCATCCCCCTCCTTGGCGGCATCGTAGACCAGCTTGGAAGAAATCCGGTCGAGGCTCCTGAGCGATGACGGTTCATCGGTCATTTCCAGCCACTCGCGGGCGGTACGGGCGACGCCGGTCGCGGAGGCATATGCCTCGAGGCAGCCGAACTTTCCGCAGCCGCACTGGCGTCCGTTGTAGCGGACCGCGCAGGTATGGCCGAGCTCGCCGGCGAATCCGTCATGGCCGTAGACCACCTCGCCGTTGATGACGATGCCGGATCCGACACCGGTGCCGAGGGTGATCATGATGAAATTCTTCATACCCCTGGCGGCGCCGTAGGTCATTTCACCGACCGCGGCGGCGTTCGCGTCATTGGTCAGGGATACGGGAATCCCGTCCATCTTTTCAGAGAGCAGCTTGGAGAACGGAATCACCTTGTTGCCGCCCCATTTGAGGTTCGGGGCGAATTCGATCGTTCCGGTGTAGTAGTTGCCGTTCGGGGCGCCCACTCCGATGCCGCGTACGTTGTCGACGACATCGGCCGCGGCGATCAGCGTATGGAGCGAATCCGCGAGCGTCGAGATATAGACGTTTTCGTCATCCGTATCGTCGGAACGGATCACCGTCTGGGAAAGGACCTGTCCGCGGGCGTCCACGACGCCGCATTTGGTCGTCTGTCCGCCGACGTCGATGCCGATTACAAATTCTTTGTTGATAGAATCCATATTGTTGAATGATAATTAGTTGTTGCTCTTGATCCTGGAGCCGGCGACGGCGAAGAAGAGGATGAAGGCGAGACCGGCGATGATGATCCAGTAGCTGGGCATGTACCCGGCCTTGTCGGCGATGAAATTCTGGACGAGCGGGAGGATACCGCCGCCGACGACCATGGCCATGAAGATACCGGAAGCCTTGTTGGTCGCTGCGCCGAGTCCTTCAACCGCAAGGTCGAAGATCGTTCCCCACATGACAGAGGTGCAGAGTCCGCAGAGGACCAGCAGGAGGGCCGCTACGGGGACCTTGACCATTTCGAAACCGGAACCGGTGAAGGCGGGCATCGAGGTCTGGGCGGTCTTCGGGGCGAAGATGGCGATGAGAACGAGGATGATGGCGACGGCCGATACGCAGGTCAGCTGGGTGCGGGAAGAAACCTTGCCGCTGATGAAGCTGGAAACGAGACGGCCGATCAGCATCAGGAACCAGTAGGTACCGGCGACGAATCCGGCGGTACGGACGGCGATGGAAGGATCGAGACCGGCTCCCTTCACGGAATCGGAGAGGTAGAAATTGAGGGTGCCCGGGATACCGACCTCAACGCCGACATAGAGGAAGATCGCGATAACGCCATAGATGAAGTGCTTGAACTTCAGCGGGCTGACGGCATTCTCCTGGTTGGCGACCTGCTCGGGGTCCTGGATCGGGACGAAGAGGAGGATGATGAAGGCAAGTGCGAAGACGCCCATGGCGAGGAAGAGGACGGGGTTGACATCCGAGATGATCGACTGCGGGGTCAGGACGCCGATGAGGGCGCCGACGAGCATCGGGGTGAGGGTCGCCATCAGGGAGTTGAAGGAACCGCCGATCTGGATGAACTGGTTGCTGCGGGTGCCGCCGATGAGCTTGAGCATCGGATTGACCACGGTGTTGAGCATGCAGACGGAGAAGCCGGAGATGAACGCACCGAGGAGATAGACGATGAAGTTGCCGGGGAAAGCGGCGACTACACCGGAGAGGAACTGGACGAAGACGCCGAGGAATCCGACCGCGATAGCGATGAGGGCCGTCTTCTTGTAACCGAATTTGGTCAGCATGTTGCCGGCGGGGATGCCCATGATGGCATACGCAAGGAAGTTCATCATGTTACCCATCATACCGAGGGCGTTCGAGCCCGCGATCTGGGGCTGCATCTTCCAGATGTTGCCGATAGGGGCGGCGAGGTTCGTCACGAAGGAAATCATGCCGAACAGGAAGATCATCGCCAATACTGCGATGAAGTTACTGTTTTTCTTTGCCATAATGTTATAGATTTTAGTTGATGATTATGCAGGTCTTTAAATTTTTTCAAAAGTAATGAAAAGTTAAAGAAAAATCAAGCGCCCGCCTGCGAAATTATCCTATAGAATTCTATTCCTTCTCGTACGCGAGGCGGATTTCGGAAATCCGGAATGGCTTCTTCTCCGCCTGGATCCTGTAGGATGCCCCGGGCAGGGTTCCCTCGAGTTCCCAGGTATCGGATGCATTGCCCATGAACAGGAGCGGACCGCCTCCCGGGATGGACTCCCCATCCTCGGATACGATCCGGGCGGACTGCTCCCGCATCGTGTTGCCGGAAGGGTGGACCGTAACGCCGGAGAGCCTGTATCCCGGCAACGCGGGCAGCGTCAGGGAACTCCCTTCCCTGGACAGCTCCCAGTATCCCTCCTCGGTTTCCGTCGCGGCGGAATACCGTCCACCGGAAAGGACCAGCGGGTGCCCGCTTTCCGCGGATGCGGTCAGGGCATCCTTCCCGCGGAGGTCGAAGGAAAGATGAAGCCGGCCGTCCAGATAGACCGTCGGGTCGATTGAAACATCTGCTTTCCAGGTATTTCCGAAACGGTCCGTCACTTCGACGGTCCCCCTTCCACGGGCCTCGTCCGGAACGCGGACAAGGAAATGGTGCAGACCTTTTATGGAATAGGAAGAGCGGGTGCCGGCGTTTTTGTTGTAGAACTGCACGATCTCCTTGAACGAGAGGTCGTAGAGGTAGTCCTTCCGCATCGGATACGTCTTGTCACCGATCCGGAGAACCGGGATGGACCAGGAAGGGTCCCAGAGGAAGATATTGGCATAAACATAATCATCGTCATAGGCTCCCCTTGGATAGGCGTGCAGCTGGAAACTCTCGTCCATCACTTCAGGCTTCCACTTGAATTCCGGCGCCGTCTTGCCCCGGAATGTCGCATTATTGGACTCCAGCGGATGGAACTTCCAGCTGAATTCCTTTCCATGGACCTCCAGGACGACGAATCCGCGGGGCGTTCCGTCATGGCTCACATATTCATTGGTTGGAGTGCAACCGCTCGAGCGCCCGATGACGAAGGTCTCGATGCCGGATGGATTGTCCGGCGAGCGGACCTTTCCGAGGAACGAGCAGGTATGCGTGTGCCCGGCCCAGAAATAGAGCTTGTCGAACCCCTGCAGGGCTGCGATGGCGTCGGAAAGCTTGTAGGCGCACTTCATGTCATCATAAACCCAGTCCTGGATGCCGTCCGAGTTGAACAGGTCGGCGTGCGAGCATACCATCACGGGCATGTCCTTCGGGACCCTGGCGAGGTCGCTCTTGAGCCACTCCAGGAATCCGTCTTCAATTCCGTACAGGAAGGGGTAACGCCGCAGGTTCTTGATGTAGATACAGTCGTCGATGACGACGAAATGCACTTTCCCGATGTCGAAAGAATAGTTCCTCGGGCCGAAGGTGTCTTCGAACAGCCTGGCGGCCGCATCGTCATCCTCCGCGCCCTCGTAAAAGTGGTCGTGGTTCCCGATGACCTGGAAAAACGGGATGCGAAGACTCTCCATCCCCCGGCGATACGGGGTATAGACGGCGGCATCCTTCCGGGCACCGCTGCCCGTCGCGCCGATATCCCCGAGACAAATGCCGAAACAGGGACCGGTGGTCTTCGCAATTCGAGCCTTCAGGTCGGCGAACAAATCCTCCCAGATGTCCGTAGCGGCATAGGCGATATTGTCATTCTTGGCGCTGGCCTGATAGGGTTTTGCCTGTGGATCCGCCATCATCAGGACGGTATAGTCATCCGACGGAGCCGGGTCTTTCTCCAGTACGATGGCCGCCTCGCGCATTCTTCCCGTGTAATCCCCGACAGGGGCGAAAAACTCCGCGCGGCCTTCCTTCAGGACCGGCCTGTACCCGGAAGGGATCCGGGCTGAGACGAAGCGGACGCGTTCCGGATGCGGGGACACGATCCGGAAACGTCCGGCCTTATTGGTTTCAGCGTGCGTGAAACCGTCGGTTACGACGACCCCGGAAAGGGGCCTGCCCCGGGTATCCGTTACGGTACCGGTGATAACCGGCCTTTCCCTCGCGCCCGAGGATGCGGCGATCCCCGCCATCAGGCAAAAGGACAGCAGCAGGGCTCTGAGATGATGGTTCATGGCAGATTTTATTTCAGAAGAACGCTTTTCTCCCGTTTGACGAACTGGATCGGAATGCCGAAGGGGTCGCGCATCATGGCGCCGTCGAAGCCCGGGGATTTTTCGTGCGAGACCAGGGTGGCGCCGGCTTTGGTGAGGCGCTCGATGTCGGCGTCGACATCTTGGGAAGTGAATCCGAAATGAAGGGTGAGGGGGTCCATCGAAGCGTAGTCGGGAGCGGCGGGTGTGGTCTTGGCGCGGTACATTTCGAATGCCACCCGCCCGCTGGCGTCCACGATAAAGGTCGTATGGGTTTCATCGTCTTTCTGGCGGGTCATGGTAAAGCCCAGATTCTCGCACCACCAGGCGGCGACGGCGACCGGGTCCGCCACGTCGATGGCGGGATGCTCCAGCACGAAGCCTTCGGGTTTAAGGTTTGTTTCCATATTTACATCTTTCCGTTTACAATGTCCGTACAGTCGTCTGTTATGATAAGGGGGCGGGCGTCCGGTTCGCGGAAATGGAAGCGGACACGGGAGAGACTGACATTCCTGGCGTGCCTGATATAGAGACCGGACGCCGGGTAGATGTGGCCGAGCGACCTGTTCTCGGGATAGGATTTCTCGGCTTCGGGAACTTCGATTTTCCCCATCTCGGCCGTTCCTCCGCCCGGAGCTGTGATATCGATGTCTGAGAGATAGATATTCTCGGGATACAATCCCGGGACCCCCGTGATGGAACTCGTCATCATGCTCTCGCAGACGGCGGTCACCCCGCTGATGGTGATTCCCTTCATCCTGGGCCCGTCGGGGAACACAGATTCGCTATTTCGCCGGGCGAAACGGATGAAGATGGGCGTCTGGACATCCCTCATCGAGATATTGCTGAAATTGATATTCTCCGCGATCCCTCCGTCCACGACTTCCACGGCGATGCCGGAAATGACCGTCACCGGCGCCGTGATACCCTTGAGCCTGGTGGACCATTTCTTGCGATTGTCTTCGCTGGCGCGGTGGATGGCGATGTTGCTGACCGTAACGTTGCGGTAGCCGTAAACCGAGCCGGTGCCGAGCTTGACCCCGTTGCAGTTCGATGCGGCGACGCAGTTCGTGATGGTGATATTCTCGCAGAGGTTCTCGGACATCCCCTTGAGACAGATGGCGTCGTCCTCGCAGTCGAACATGCAGTCGCTTACGATGACGTTTCTGGACTCGATGTCGATCCCGTCGTTGTTGCGGTTACAGAGGGAATGGACCTTGAGTCCGCTGATCCGGACGCCCTCGCACCCTGTATAGTACTGCACCCAATGGGCCGAATTCTCGAGATGGAGGTCCTTCACCACGACATCCTTGCAGTCGCGGAAGAGGATCAGCATCGGCCTCCCGTCCGGATCTCCTTTCGCCTTGAACGCCGGATCTCCGCCCTGGCCGTCGAGGGTGCCGAGCCCCGTCACGGCGATGTTGCTCTGCCTGTAGGCATAGATCAGGGAAGAGAAGGGGGACACTTCGCCATCCACGACCAGATGGGCCTTCTCATAGGCCGCCTTGTCGGCGATCCCGATCAGCCTCGCTCCCATTTCCAGATGGAGTTCCACGCCGGATTTCAGTTCGACGGGACCCGTCAGGAAGTCCCCGGCGGGAACCGTGACCGTCCCGCCTCCGGCTGCGTTCACCTTGTCGATCGCCTTCTGGATCGCGGCGGCATTGTCTTTCCCCGGGACCGCCCTGGCCCCGGTCTTGGTGATGTCGATATTCCGGTTGCCCGCAAAAGACGGCACCGCAACGAGCACAGCGGCTGCTAAAAGAATTTTTTTCAATAAACCATTCATCCTGATTGTTCTTTTACGGTTATCACACCCTAGTCCTCCGGACACCGGGTCCGGGGGAGATCCTCCGGTCAGCCTCTGTTACGGATCCAGGGGATCGATGGGGTTGATCTGCGTGGCGTTGGAAAGGGGCCAGAATACCAGCTCGCGGGTATTGAGCCGCTCCCCGAGCCGGAAAGGCACCACCAGCATCTCCATGCGGCACCGATCCTGGAAACGGGGCTTCTCGACACTGTTCAACTGCTCCTGGGTCGAGGACATGAGCGCCGGCTTATCCATCGGGAATCCGGTCGTGAGCATAATCCTCGCGGCATTCCGCACGTTCGTGGTCGTATGCCGGGCATGCGGCTCGGCGATGATCGCTTCCTCCGGGATCCCGAAAACCTCCATCAGGTAACGCTTCATCTCCTCCGCTTCGGAATAGGGGGTCATGGCCGGATGCGCACGTCCGCCGCTGAGAATGAGGAACGGAGCCTGCCCCTGCAGGTACAGCCCGGCGGCATAAGCACAGCGGACGCGGCCTTTCGGATTGAGGGCCTGGCCTTCGTCATTGGGGCCGGCGCCCAGCACCAGGATCGCCGAATAGGGATACTTTTCCCATTTCGTGCTGCGGACTTTCGCATATGCCTTGGCATTGATTCCCGTGGCCATCGGCTCGAAATCAGTCGCCTCATAGCGGTCGTTGGCATCCAGATAAGCCAGCGCAACCTCGAGTGTGAGGGCGTAGAACAGGCCCTTGCTGCTGAGCGCCAATGCGTTTTCCCGGATACCCGGGCGGACGACCTTCGCCAACGCATCGATATAGTACGGCAGGTTCTTAAATCTGGGATCCGGGATATCGATCGAAGAATGCGGTTTTCCGTCCAATGCGTACACATCGATGATCTTGTTGATTCCGCCGGCATCCTGGGTCCAGGCCGACCGTAGGAATTCACCGTCCGGCAACTCGTTAAAAATGAAATACTTCCCGCTCTTTTTGAGATTTGAGCACAGCTGCTTGAGCGCGGGGGTGGAAGAGATCTCCGCCAGCCTGTCGCCGATCAGCCCTATATCCTCTTTGGAGAACATCACCGTCTTGAGGGCATCCTCTTCCGTAGAGGCTTTCCCGAACGCTTCCCGCTTTTGCAGGGCGAACTCCGTCAAAACCGGATCCGAGGCGAGCACGGCGGCTGAATTTCCATCCTGGGCCATCTGGAAACAAAGCTCGAAATTTTTCTGGATCAGAATGCTGCGTTTTGTGACATTGGCTCCGGTGCACGGCAGGCCAAGCAAAACGATCAGTGACAAGGTAATCATCTTTTTCATTTTCATCCCTGGGTAGAATCTAATCGGTTGAGAGTTACAATTCAAACAAAGTTAGATAATTGTTCAGAATAATCCAACGGGAAGGGAGAATGGCTGCTGGAACTTGAGGACGTCGAGTTCGATTCCATAGAGGCCGATGAAGGCCTTTACTTTCCCCAAGAGGCGAACGGTCTTGCTATCATTTACCATTTCCAGGACACAGGGCAGGGATGGAAAGAAATGGACATCCTGGAAGACTCCCGTCTGGTTTATGTCCCCTATGACCGCTATCACACGCTATTCAAATACAACGTTTCATCTGACGGCAAGGTGGACATCGCGTACCTGGATGAAGACGGCAATGTCGACGAAGAGAGCGACGAACTATTCTTTGACGGCAATTCCCTGACCGAAACCATCGATGATATGACGCTGATATTCACACGTGCTACGGATGACCAGATCAAGTGGTACCAGACCGAGGCCGAAGCCTGGTACGGCGGTGCTGACAACCCCGTGCACAACATAACCGGAGTCGGTGAAGGCTGGACTTGGGCAGGTGAAATTGCCGCAACCGCCGTCGACAGGTAGCCTCCGGAAACCGGCAAATATTTGAGTGGAGACTCAAACCTGTCCGGATTGGGACGAAAAGGCGTGATTTATAAGTCTTTGAAAGAGAGTGAAATACGAGAATCCTCCTACCTTAAATATAGCAGGAGTATTCTCGAAACTTTTTGATAATCAGACACATGTGTATCACGCATGATGCGAAAAAAGAGACCAGGCTACTTCCAGAGACAATAGGATGTGATATCAATCCGAAGCGGGATAGCAATTCGCCATAATCTTTTCTCATTGCCGCTGAAAATTTGCAGAAATTTGCAGAAAGAGACCCTGAAATGACCCTGAAATCACCTGAAATGGGGTCCATAAACGGGCTGACAAAGGGTGGCGATTACCGCAAAAAATAAGGCTTTGAGATTCATAACTGCATGAAAATCAAAGCCTTTCTTTGAGTGAGGACTAGCAGACTTGAACTGCTGACCTCCTGCCTGTCAAGCAGGCGCTCTAAACCAACTGAGCTAAGCCCTCAAAAAGTTTTGCAAAGATAGTCCTTATTCTTGAATTTGCAAAAAAAAGTTTCCTTTATTTGGAAGAGTCCGTGTCTTTCCCGCGCCAGAGGCCGTATACTTCACTTACATTGCCGGCCGTCGTAAAAGACTTGATCCCTTCCTCTTTCATGAAATTCATCAGATTGGAGAACTCGTCCTGTGTCAGGAGCACCTGGATTTCCATGTTCTTCTCCCCGGAAAATCCTCCGATGACTTCGTACAGGCTGCAGCCTCGGTGGAGCTTTTCGACGATGTATTGCCGGACCCGTTCATGCTCGGTCGTGATGACGCAGACCCGCTTCCGCCGGTTGAGACCGGCCGTGAAGTAGTCGATCGCCAGGCCGTTGATCCAGGTGCCGATCAGACCGATGACGACAAGGCGGAAAGGATTGATCGTGAAGGCCGTGCAGCAGATGATCGCTCCCGCCACGGTCACCGAAGTCCCGATGTCGAAATGGAGGTATTTGTTGACGATCTTCGCGAGGATGTCCAGCCCGCCCGTGGAGGCGTTGATCCGGAAGAGGATGGTCTGCGAGATACTGACGACCAGCACGAAGCAGAGCAGGTCGAACCAGATGTCGCCCATGACGGACGTCTGGCCCGGTTCCACCAGTTTTTCATAGGGAAGCACCTTCTCCCAGAATTCCAGCATGGGGCCGAGGATCAGGGCCGTGTAGACGGTCTTCGCGCCGAACTCCTTGCCGATCAGCAGCCATGCCAGGAGCAGCAGGATTGCGTTGATGACGGTGACGACGAGGGAGACTTTGAGGACCAGTCCGAACTTTGCGGCCAGGTTCGAGATGACGATCGAAAGACCGGTGATGGATCCGAGGACCAGTTTTCCGGGAATCATGAAATAATATACGGCAGCGGATGCGATGAGCATGCCAAGGGTCATGATGAACAGTTCTTTCCAGAACTTCCATGTACCGAGAAACTTCAAATCGAGCTTCATGTGGCTGGGTTAGTTAATTAGTGTCATTTCCTCACGAAGGTAGTGATTATTTTTCATTCTTGGGCAATTCTGTGTATTTTTGCCGTGAGAGGTCACAGTACTTCAGGATAAAGATATCACCACACATAAAATCCGATCAAATGAAAACACGAACCGCCCTCGCCGTGACAGCCCTTCTCGCTGTTTTGGTATCGTCATGCAATTCTTCCGATAAGATTCCGGGTTATGTTACCCCTTCTGGGAAAGATGCCTCGGGGAAAGTAGTCTCTACGCAGCGGAAATGGCTTTCGCACAGAGGAGTAGACTTGAAGTGCACGGTGGCCGGGGAGAACTCGCTCGAGGCGGTTGCCTATGCCCGGAAGGTCGGCTTTGAAAGTATTGAAACCGATGTCCGGACTACATCGGACGGCGTTCTCGTCTGCATGCATGACCCGACCCTCAACAGGACCTGCCTGAATCTGGACGGAACGAAAATCGAGAATCCGGTCCCTGTGAGCGAAGTTACGCTGGAAGAACTGAAGACAAGATACAGGCTGAAAGCGGATCGGGAAGAGATGCGGACACAGGTCCCCACCCTGGAGGAGTATCTGACCTGCTGCAAGGAAAACGGGCTGCTGGTTTTTATCGAGCCTAAACTGAAAGACGAAACGGGACGCCATTACCTTGATATCATCGAAATGGCCGACCGGATCCTCGGGCGGGACGGATATATCGTCACGTCTAACAACTACGCCAACGGCGTCATACGGAATACCCTCAAAATCAAGGACGTCAAGGTCATGACGATCCTTTACCAGACGACCTATGAAGCCATTCAGGCCCTGGGGAACTCCGTCATGGCCATCAGTACGGTGAGGTTCTCCAAAGAGGAGTTCGCCGCAAATATGGAAAAAGCGGTCGCGGATGGGTTCGAGACGGAATCCAACACGGATAATTTTCCCCGCCTGGATATGATTAACAAAGCCCCGGTCAACTATATCAGTACCGACTTGCTGGTTCCTGATTATAAAGGGCAGGGGAAACTCGTCCTTGACCTGAATTCCAGATCCAAGTGGGAGACCTTGAACAAACAGGGCAAGATCGGTTTCGGGGCTTTGTACCTGGAAATGACCTATTCGGGGGAAGCGGAGGTAACGCTTGGCGGTCAGACGTTCTCCGTGGATGGCAGCAATGGTCTGGATGCCGGTAACGGCAACCGGAAAATCTGTTTCCAGCTGTTGCTCTACAACGAAAAGCCCGTCGCCGATATCAGACCGAAGTCTTCCGAATTCAATCTGAAAAGCAGCCGCCTGAGGTTCGTTATTTTCTGATGTCCCGGCCGTCCCCGCCGACGTGGCCCTTTACCCAGGGAGTCAGGTTCAGCGAGAAGACATATTCCCCGGCCGGCAGCCGGAATTCCTTCAGCGGGATCGCGCCCCAGGTGTTGATGCCGCCTACGCCCATCTGGGCGAGGTCGAGATGGACCCAGGTCTCGCCCCGGGACCGGTCGTCCAGACAGGCCTTTCCGAGGAGTTCATAGGAATGGGCATGTTTCTGCCAGACCATCGTCGGAAGCCGGTGGATCGACCCCGGTTCATTGACGCTGAGGTCGAGATCCCGCCGGGACAGGGGCAGGGCGGAACCGCTGAAACGCTTCCCCGACGTTGCCAGAAGGCCGTATCCCTCATTGTCGAGAACTGCGAAATAGCGCAGATCCTCGTGGTTGCCGGACTCCTGCGGGCGCACATAGGCCCAGTTGTACTGGTCCCCGACCCGCTGCACATAGCGTCCCAGGAGAGCCCCTGATTTCCGGTCGGCGTAGGTCTCGAACGGTCCGAGGCCGTAATAATCCACGATGTCATAGGTCCCGTCCATCGCCAGTTCCACTCCGAAACGGAACAGATCCGGACAGTCTTTCAGGCCTCCGGCATCCTCGAGCCGCTCCGTCAGACGGATCTCTCCTCGCGGGGTGATATCATAGGACAGGATGACGCGGACCCCGAAGGAAAGGTCATAGCATGCGGTTAAAGACCCTTCTCCGTCGCAGATCCAGCCCTTTCCTTCTTCCCGGACCGCCCCGTCGGTCTCGACCCTGGCGAGACGGAAGTCCGGATACAGCCAGGGCTGCATTTTCCGGTGCAGGCTGGCTCCGAAGTCATTTTCCACGACGGGCCGGCCGAAGCAGGGCATCAGCGGTTCCCGGATCAGTTCGCGGTCGCCCGCCTTCCATCCGGACAGGGCTCCGTCGGCATTGAAAGAAACCTGCCAGTGCGCCGTTGAAGGGGCTCCGTCGGCGGGCAGGAACGGGTCGGGGCCTTCGGTGACACAGATCTGGTCATAGGCGAGGCGCGTGCCTCCGGAGAGCAGGCCCTCGTCATGCTTGAGCAGATAGGAGACGTCGAGCAGGATCTGATGCCCGGACGTGTCGGGGCAGAACCGGTCGAAGTCCGCGGGTCCATACCCCAGCGAGACAGTGCGGGTTTCGCCCGGGGCGACCTTCAACTTTTCGACATCCCCTTCCCGGACCGGCTCTCCGTCGACGGACAGCGTCCAGTGGAGACGGAATGCGGAGAGATCCCGGAAGAAATATTCGTTATGGACCCGGACCTTTCCTTCCCGCGCTTCGGCGGGTGTCGCCGATGTCAGGATGTTCCGCATCACGTGAGCCGCCTCAAAGGCGTGCGGATGCCATTTCCGGTCCGTCGAGAGCAATCCGTTGCAGTGCAGCGAAGCGTTCCAGGGATCATAGTCGTTGAAATCCCCGCCGATCATCACCTTTCCGTCGATGAGCAGGGCCTGGTCGGCGAAATCCCAGATATAACCGCCCTGGAAACCGTCGTACTTCCGGGCCAGTTCCCAGTAGCGGTCGAAATTGCCGAGGGAGTTGCCCATCGCATGGGCGTATTCCTTGAACAGGAACGGTACGGTCTGCTTCCCGGATTTCAGGAATTCTTCGGTCCATTCGGGATCCCGGTAATAGTAGCAGTCGATGTCCGTGGGGGTCTTCACATTCTTCCTGACCTGGGTATAGACGACAGGTCGGGTCGGATCGTTCTCTTTCCCCCATTCGTATTCCGCCGTCAGGTTGGGGCCGTCGCCCGCCTCGTTTCCGAGGCTCCAGATAATGATGCAGGGGTGGTTCCGGTCCCGCTGGACCATGCGGGAGAATCGCTGGACGTGGGAGATCCGGTAGTTCTCCTTGGCCGCCAGGGTCTTGTCGGAGGCGAAGCCGATTCCGTGCGACTCGACGTCCGCCTCGTCCATGATATAGATGCCGTACCGGTCGCAGAGTTCGTACCAGTAGGGATCGTCCGGGTAGTGGGAGGTCCGGACGGAATTGATATTCAAGGATTTCAAAAGGCGGATATCATCTTCCATCTCCTTCCGGGTCATGACATAGCCGCCCGTAGGGCTCATTTCGTGGCGGTTGACGCCCTTGACGAGGACCGGCCGCCCGTTGACGAGCATCCGGTTCCCTTCCACGGTAACGTCGCGGAAGCCGATGTCCAGCCAGTCCTTCTCCGTCACTCCGCCGTTCCGGTCGTACACGGAGACTTCCAGCCGGTACAGTTCGGGCGTTTCGGCGCTCCATAGCCGGGGGCGGCGGATCCGCTTTTCTGTCAGGGTCTCGGCCATGTCCCCGGGCTGTACTCTGGCGCGCCATTTCCGGATCCGCCTTCCATCCGGATTCAGGAGCCGGAAAGCGAGCTTGCCGACGCCGGCCGTCGTCAGGGCCTTGACGGAAAGCGTTCCGTCCATCCCCGCCGTGACGTTGATGTCCTCGAGCCTCGCTTTCGCGCGTCTGACCAGCCCGAGGGACCGGGAGATTCCGCTCATCCGCCAGCAATCCTGGTCCTCGAGATAGGTTCCGTCGCACCAGCGCATGACCTCGAGGGCGATGACGTTGACCCCTGGCCGGACGAAATCCGTTATGTCGAAAACGGCGTCCAGGCGGCTGTCCTCGCTGTAACCGGCGTCCTTTCCGTTGATCCATACCCGAACGTTCGAGGTGACCGCGCCGATCCGCAGGAAAAGATCTTCATCCGGTCTCAACTCGCTGATTTCCACCTCTTTCCGATAGAGCCCGACATGATTGTTCTCAATCGGGGGATAGGGCGGATTGTTGGTATAGTGCCACCGCCATGCAAAGTTGTTGCAGATATAGACCGGGTCGCCGAAGCCGTTCAGCTCCCACATCCCGGGAACGGGCATCGTTCCCCACGCCGTGTCGTCGAAATCCACGGCTTCGAAGCCGGCGGTCCGGTGGTCGGGATCCGGACAGCCCAGGAACTTCCAGACCCCGTCGAGGGAGAGGGTGTCCGCATCGGAATGGAAGAAAGCCCGCATGGGATAGCGGCTGGCTTCATTGACATAGGGATTGCACCAGGGAGCGTCAGATGCTGGATCGGGGGAAACAGGCTGCGCCTGCATTCCGGAAACGGCTGCCCAGAGGGTGGCGAGAAGGGCGGGGATTTTTCTCATATCCGGATTATTTAATCGTCTCGTAAAGGTAAGAATTAATTATCATTCCCCAAAAAAGTGTATATTTGCAGACTACGAAGAAAATGAATATGGAAAAGGTCAGATGTCTCATCCTTGGCGGCGGTCCTGCCGGATTCACGGCTGCAATCTACGCCTCCAGGGCCAATCTCTCTCCCGTCCTGTACGAAGGGATGGAACCGGGGGGGCAGCTCACGACGACGACCGTCGTCGAGAATTTCCCGGGCTTCAACGGCGGCGTGGACGCCAATACCCTGATGGACACCATGCGCGCCCAGGCGGCATCCTTCGGCGCCGATATCCGTCCCGGAACCGCGACGGAAGTGGACCTGGGCGTCCGGCCCTTCCGCATCACCATCGACGGGGAGACGGAGATCGAGGCGGAAAGCCTGATCATCGCGACCGGAGCGACGGCCCGTTATCTCGGACTCCCTTCCGAGCAAAAATACCGGGGCATGGGCGTTTCCGCCTGCGCGACCTGCGACGGCTTCTTTTACCGGAAGCGGACGGTCGCGGTCGTCGGCGGGGGAGACACGGCCTGCGAAGAGGCCCTGTACCTGTCCACCTTGGCAGCGAAGGTCTATATGATCGTCCGCCGCGACGTTTTCCGCGCTTCGAAGGCCATGCAGAAGAAGGTCTTCGACCGCGAGAATATCGAAATCCTCTGGAACTGCAATACGCAGGAAGTCCTGGGGGACGGGATGGGCGTCACGGGCGCCCGCCTTCTGCGGAAGGATGGCACTGTCTTTGATATAAAGATCGACGGGTTTTTCCTCGCGATCGGCCACCATCCGAATTCCGAGCTGTTCTCGAAATGGATCGAGACGGACGAGAGCGGATATATCGTGACTCGTGGGAAAACCTCCGCGACTTCGGTCGAAGGCGTTTTCGCCGCCGGGGATGTCCAGGATCCGCATTACCGTCAGGCCGTTACGGCCGCCGGTTCCGGATGCATGGCCGCCCGGGATGCGGAACGTTTTCTGTTGGATAATCAGAAATAATTGAATGATAATGAAATATACGAAATTGATCCTCGCTGGGGCAGCCCTCTTCCTCGCCATTGCATCCTGCAAGTCTGAATACGAGATGTTGCTGAACAGCAATGATGTGGACGCGAAATTCGCCGCGGCCTTCGATTATTTCAACCAGAAGAAGTATTCCAAGGCGGCCCAGCTCTTCGAGTCGATGTCCGTCCTGACCAGCGGCACGGAAAGGGATGATACCGTCCAGTATTACTGGGGCTTGTCCAACTACCGGTACAAGGATTTCTATACGGCCGAAACCAACTTCTCCAAGTTCATCGAGCAGTTCCCGCGGAGCCCGTTCGCGGACGACGCCCGTTTCCTCCGCCTCGACTGTCTCTACCGTTCGACCTACCGGTATGAACTGGACCAGATGCCGACCTATACCTGCCTGCAGGCCATTGCGGAATACCTCTCCTCCGGCGTGACGGACGAGTCCAAGATCGACATCTGCAACAAGATGTCCGCGGACCTGAACGAACGCCTGGACCGGAAGGCGTATGAAAATGCGCGCCTGTACTATAAGATGGAGGATTACAAGGCCGCCCGCGTCGCATTCAAGAACGTCCTGAAGGACGATGCCGACAATCTCTACCGGGAAGATATCCTCTACTATACGGCCATGTCCTCCTACAATTACGCCCGGCTCAGCTACGAGTCGAAGCAGAAGGAGCGTTACCTGACCTTCGTGGACGACTACCTCAATTTCATCGGGGAGATTCCGGAGTCCAAGTACCGTCGCGAACTTGACGTGATGTACAAGCGTGCGCAGCGTGCCCTCGGGCGCTATACCGGCACGGAAGAGGAGCTGAACGCCAAGGAGAAGGATTTCGCCCGGGAACGCAAGGAACTGGAGAAACTGGAAAGTAAAAAAAATGAAACCTCTGCCGAAAAAACCCGGTAATAAATAAGAAGCTAATTAATTTTTGAGATGGAAAACAAGAAGAAAATTCCGAACAACACCATTACCCGGGATATCAAGAACCTGGCGGCCCCGACGGGAAATATCTATGAATCCGTCGTCGTGCTCTACAAGAGGGCGAATCAGATCGCTGCCGCGGAGAAGAAGGAACTGATGAAGAAACTCGAGGATTTCCGCAACGAGCGCGATACCATGGAAGAAGTCTTCGAGAACAAGGAGCAGATCGAAATCTCCAAATACTACGAGCGTCAGCCGAAACCGGACCTCGTCGCCATTTCCGAATTCGAGAACGGCGACCTCTTCTACCGCAAGGCCCAGACCGAGAAGAAATAGGACCATGCTTTCGGCCCTTCACGTCGGGAATTACGTATTGATAGACTCTCTGGATATCCGTTTTCCAGAGGGTCTCATCATTATATCCGGGCAGACCGGCGCCGGGAAGTCGATCCTGCTCGGGGCCCTGTCCCTCGTGATGGGCGCCAAGGCGGACGCTTCCCTGATCGGCGAGCACGGGGAGTCCTGCGTGGTCGAGGCCGAATTCGACGTGGAGGACAAGCCCGAGCTCCGGAATTTCCTGGAAGAGAACGATATTGAGCCGGACGGAGGCCATCTGATCCTCCGCCGGACCATTGCTCCTTCCGGACGCTCAAGGGCTTTCGTGAATGATTCCCCGGTGCCGGCCTCCCTTCTCCAGGAGCTCTCCCTCGGGCTGATCGACATCCATTCCCAGCATCAGACCCGCCTCCTTTCCGACAAGGCTTTCCAGTTGGATATCCTGGACCATTATGCCGGGAACGAAACGCTGCGGAAGGATACCGCCCGGTCCTGGAACCGGCTGATCTCCCTCCGGAAGGAGCGGGAGACCCTCGTGGAGAAACGCCGGAAGGCGGCCGATGAACAGGATTACAACGAGGCGATGTTCCGCCAGCTCGACGAGGCCCGCCTCAGGAGCGGGGAACTCGGGGAACTGGAAGCGGAACAGGAGCAGCTCTCCCATGCGGAGGAGATCAAGCAGGAACTGACCGCCGTCGAGGGACTTCTCTCTCCTGAAGACGACCGCCTGGTGCCCGTCGACGTCGCATTGAAGGAATCCGTCCGCCACCTTTCCCGCCTTTCCCGTTTCATTCCTTCCCTGGGTCCGCTCTCGGCCCGGCTGGAATCCGCCCGCCTCGAACTCGACGATATCGTTTCAGAGGTCGCGCAGGTCAATGCCCGGACGGATGTCTCGGAAGAGCGTCTGCAGGCCGTCGAGGACAGGCTTTCCCTGCTGTACGGCCTGATGAAAAGACACCGCGCCGACTCGGTGGAGGACCTGATCGCAAAGCGCGACTCCCTCTCCGAGCTGCTTTTTGACAATTCCGAGCTGGATGCGAGGATCGAGGCGATGGACAAGGAGATCAAAGCGGAGGGAAAGGCGTATGCTGCCCTTTCCGACCGGCTCCATGCCTCGCGGGAAGCCGCCGCTCCCGCTTTTGCCGGAGCCGTCCTGGACTCCCTCCGTTTCCTGGAACTCGAGCAGGCCGTTTTCGCGGCGGAGCTTTCGGAGGCGGAACCCGGAGCCGGCGGCCGGGACCGGATCACCTTCCTCTTTTCCGCTTCCGGCAAGAATCCCGTCGATGTCGCCAAGTGCGCCTCCGGAGGCGAAATGTCCCGGATCATGCTGAGTCTCAAGGCGATGATGGCCCGCTACACCGAGATGCCGACCCTCGTTTTCGACGAGATCGATACGGGCGTGTCGGGCAGCGCTGCCGACAAGATGGGCTCGATGATCTGTGCGATGGGGGAGGATATGCAGGTCTTCGCGATTACCCACCTCCCGCAGGTTGCGGCGAAGGGAAAAGCCCATTATCTGGTTACGAAAGAAGACTCCGTCACGTCGATCCGCCTTCTCGATTCCGAGGGACGCCTGATGGAGGTCGCCAGAATGCTGAGCGGCTCCCGTATCACGGAAGCCGCCATCGAGAATGCCCGGACTCTTCTGTCCTGAGGCTTATTTTTCCAATCCTGTCGTGTAGTCTTTCCGGTAGACGATGCGTCTGACGGCGGCGTTGGTCTGGCCGTTGAACTGGAAGTCCGAATGAAGTCCCTTCCCTTCGGTCTCTTCGAGTTTGCGTCTCCAGTTCTTGCCGTATTTTGAGACAATACCGATGAAGTATTTCGCAGTATCGTACCCTTGGAAGGCGAACTGGGAAGGTTCCGTATTGTAGAGCGCCCGGTACGAGAGCAGGAAGTTCTTGACATCCTTGTCCGAATAGTCCACGAAATAGGTCGAGCAGATGTGCAGCTGGGCCAGGTGATAGCTGGCGTTGTCGATATCGAACGTACGGACCTTCGAGGGCGCGTAAAGCACAATGTCATAGCCCTTTCCGACCAGGATGCCCACATTTCTCGTGACATCGTTCATGAAGGACTGGCGGTCGGAGGCGACGACGATCCGGTTGGTCCCGTTCTTGGTCAGCATGCCGGTCAGCCGGGAAGGGATGCTGGTCCCCTCGCTGAGGGAATAGCTGAGGACCGTAGCGCCGAGTCCGCGGGACTGGATCTTGGAGAGAAGCGCATTTCCGGGTGCGTTGGCAACGTTCTTTTCCGACAGGACGATGACCTTGTCCTCCGCCTTGCGCGTCTCGGCGATCCACTCCGCAAGCGCCTCGAACTGGGTTTCGGAAGGACTCGGAGCCTGGATCATGTTCGGATGGGACCCGGTCAGGGCGCCCGCTTTCGGATCCAGCGGGGAGATGACCGGAACATGGCCGCCCGTGCGGTCGAGGACCAGGGCGAGATCCTTGGATGAAATCGGTCCGAGGACGAAATCGCTCGTGGAAAGCGTCTCCTGGGAGGGGATGACCCCGTTCGCCACGTCGTAGACGTTCAGCCGCGTTCCGATGCCCTGTTTTTCAAGGTCCCGGATGGCCAGCAGCACGCCGGCGTAGAAGTCCATGTTGATGTCGCTCGGACGCCCGGAGGCGTTGAGCGGGAGGAGAAGGCTCGCATCCACGACTTTCTTCCCTTCGAAAGTCACCTCTTCCTCGACCGGCTGGGAGGGAGTTGTGATGTCTTCGAGCACTTCCTTGATCACTTCGACCGGGGCCTGGGGCGTTTCTTCCTGCTTCTGGGGCGCCGCACCCGGGTGGAGCGGGATCCGGAGGACCTGCTTCCGGGTGAGTTTCCGGCTGGAAAGTCCGTTGAAGTTCACGATGTCATCGACGGTGACGCCGTATTTGCGGGCGATGTCGTCGATTCCCTCATACCATTTGACCGTGTGCTCGATGTACTCGGGGGTCTGGGGCTCAGGTTCGGCCGGAGTCTCGACCTTGGCCGTGGCGTTCGTCTCCTTCACGGGGTTCTGCGTGACGGTTTCGGTCCGGACTTCCCCTTCCGCGGGGATCAAGATGATCGAGTTCTTCTGGAGTCCCGTCTGGTGGAGGGTCGGATTCGCGGCATAGATGTCGTCCACGGAGACCTGGTACGCTTTGCTGATGGAGTACAGGGTCTGTTTCTCGAGGACGACGTGCGAATAGAACGTCTTCCCGTTGATCTTCACTTTCTCCTTGGAGACGGTTACGGGCGTCGGGACATAGCCCTGTCCGTAGGACGGAGCGGGGGAGAAGGCCAGCAGGCAGGTGGCCGCCAGAAGGATTGTCGCTATTCTCGTCTTCATGGTCATCGTTGTTTACAGGGTTTGGGCGAAGGCCGTCAGGTTCGAGCAGAACCTGGACCAGGAGAGTCGCTTTTTCTCTTCCCGGATGGCGCGGATGCATCCTTCCGGGATGGACGGATCGCCGAAATACCGGAGGATTTCCTCCCGGACGGTTCCGGGATCGGCTTTCGGGGCGACAATTCCCGTGCCACGGTCGCCGATCGTGCTTTTCAGCCCGCCGACGTCGGTGACGATCATAGGCACTTCAAAATGGTAGGAGATGGAACTGATGCCGCTCTGCGTGGCGCTCCGGTAGGGAAGGACCGTTACGTCGGCGGCCGAGAAATAGGTCTTCACCTCAGAATCCCGGATATAGACGGGAAAGACCTTGATCCGGTCCCGTCCGGGGATGGCGTCGATGATGGACTGGTATTTGTCGAAAGACCCGTACGGCTCGCCGGCTATGATCAGCTGGTAGTCTTCGCCGAGTTCCCGGAAGGCCTCCAGGAGAATGTCCAGTCCCTTGTAGGAGCGGATCAGTCCGAAGAAGAGGAGGTTTTTCTTTCCGGGCAACAGGCCCAGCTTCCGCTCCGCTTCTTCCCGGGGAAGCTTTTCCCCGAAATGGGAATAGAGCGGGTGGGGGAGAAGAACGTAGGGGGCATCTTTCCGGAGGGAGAGCAGGTCTTCCGTCACGCTGTCCGACATCGTGACAAACCCGTCGCAGCCGTTGAGGAAATACTTCGTCAGGGGTTTGTCGACGAGGTGCGCTTCGTGGGGGATGACGTTGTCCAGGACGGCGACGGCCTTGCAGCCGCAATGCCGGGCGACATGGCCCAGCGAGGGGGCGAACCAGGACATCCAGTATTTCATGACCAGCAGGTCCGGTTCCCATTCCCGGATCGCGCGGGCCGTCTTCCCGTAGGTAAAAGGATTGGCCGTATCCAGCAGGGATTCACTCTCTACGGGTACGGCCTCATCGTCTGGGGTCACATACTGCGTTTTGCCAGGAAACAGGAACTCCGGGTACTGCCTCTTGAAATTGAAGGCCTTGACCGTGTGCTCCTTGCCCAGTTCCTGCAACATGCTGGCATTGAACTGGGCGATGCCGCCCCTGAGCGGGTAAAAACTGGACAGCAGTGCGATCCGCATCAATTATTTGGTCTCGGCGCTCTTGGTCTTGATATACTCGTCGTTCAAGCCCTTAAGCAGATCTTCCGTAATGTCGAGGCTCGGGTCGCCGGTGACGATCGGAGCGGGAAGGACCTCGCCGGAGGTGGTCAGGATCAGGGCGTACTTCTTCTCCTCGTTGTACTTGAGGATGAACTGGTTGATGGCATCGGCGATCTGGTTGAGCATCACCTGCTGCTCTTCCTGGATCTCCTGGTTCTTCTGCATGGCATACTGCTGGTATGCGTTCTGCTGCTGCTGGAGTTTCTGGCCCTGGGCTTCCGCGACGGAACGGGTCAGGAGACCTTTGTCGATCTTCTGCTGGAAGTCGGTGACGTCTTTCTCGAGCTTCTTGCCACGGCGGTCGATTTCGGCCTGGATGCCGTTCACCTTCGTCTCCACGACGCTGCGGAGTTCGTTGGCCATGTCATAACCGGACATGACTTTGTCGATATTGAAATACACGATCGTGCCTGCAGGTACGGTGGTTTCGGTTCCGGCTTCAGCAGGGGCAGCTGTCGTATTGGCGTTGGTGCAGCTGGAGAGAGCAAGGGCAAGCGCCATGGAGGCGACGATGCCGAAGAAAAGTGACTTTTTCATTTATTAATCAATAATTTTGGTTTCTTTTTGCGGATAATTGACAAAGATACTTATTTTTTCCTGATTTCCCCAAGATATGCCTGAATTGTTTTCTCCAGGCCCATATAGAGGGCATCGCTGATCAGCGCGTGGCCGATCGAAACCTCGTCCGTCCAGGGAATGGTCCGGATGAAATAGGCGAGGTTGTCCAGATTGAGGTCGTGGCCCGCGTTCAGGCCGAGACCGGCGGACCGGGCCGCCTTCGCCGTCTCGTAATAGCGGGCGATGGCGATCTCGGGATCGAGCAGGTATTCAGCCGCGTAATCCGCCGTATAGAGTTCCACGCGGTCCGCTCCGCAGAGGGCGGCTCCTTCGGCCATGTCCGGGTCCGGGTCGATGAAAATGGAGGTCCGGATCCCGGCCGCCTTGAAACGGGCGCAGATATCGGTAAGGAAATCCTTGTGTTTCAAAGTGTTCCATCCGGCGTTGGAGGTGATGGCGTCATGGGCGTCCGGAACGAGGGTGACCTGGTCGGGAACAACTTCCAGGACAAGGTCCACGAAAGAAGGGATAGGGTTCCCCTCGATGTTGAATTCGGTCTGGACCAGCGGACGGATCTCGCGGACGTCGGCATAGCGGATATGCCGCTCGTCGGGACGCGGATGGACCGTGATCCCCTCGGCGCCGAAACGCTCGCAATTGACAGCCGCCTTGGCTACGTCCGGGAGGTTTCCGCCCCGGGCGTTCCGGATCGTGGCGATCTTGTTGATATTGACGCTCAGTCTGGTCATGGGTCTAGAAAATGTAGTTCAGGCCGATGTTGATGCCGATGTTCCCGTCGTTCGGGTCCAGGCACTTCGCGAACTCGAAATTGATGTTGAAATTCTGGTTCATGATGACGTGGAGGCCGATGCCGGCGCCCATGTGGAGTTTCTCCTTGTTGCCGGTGTAGATCAGTTCGGCGATGGTCTTGTCCGGGATCAGGACAGTGGTCTTCTCCCCGTCGTAATAGCGGATGTGGGAATAATCGCCCGTCGGGTCATTGTACCGGGGATTTCCGGCGACGCGCTGCATGTACTCGAGGCGGTAGGGCTGCACGACCATGCCGGCGTCGAAGAAGGGGTTCGTCGCGAGGGTCCAGTTCTGTCCGATCCAGCGGAAGCGGGCGAAGTTGTAGCGGAGCTCGAAGTTGCCCCAGGCGTAGCCGTTGCCCATCATCCGGTTCGAGACCGTACCGCGGACGGTGCAGGTCGAGCCGAGTCCTTCCGTGTTGATCTGTTTCATGTTGAGGGACTGGATGCTCTGGAGCATGTAGAAAGGCGCCTTTCCGGCGACAAGTCCCTGATAGGCAAGATGGAACCCGAAGGTAAGGCGCTCCTTCACGAGCGGGACGAACTGCTTGAAGTGCGCGGCGAGCTTGATGTAATGGTTGCCGTGCTTGGAGATGATGTCCGGGGAACCGAACGCATAGACCTCGAGGTTGGTACCCCGCGTCGGGTTGTTCTCGTGGTCGCGGGAATCGTAGACGATGCCGGCCTTCAGTTCCAGGTGCTGGCCGCCGTACATCTCGTTCTCGGGAATGATGTTGTGCTGCGTGTAGAGCTGATACAGGGAGGGGCTGTTGTTGGCGAGTCCCTTGTTCTCGGCGCTGCCCGTCCTGAAATACCAGTAGGAAAGGCCTGCGGCCCATCCCCAGCGGCTTTTGCCGAAGTTCCCCTGGAAGCAGGTCATGACGCGGAAGATGTCCCGGCGCATCAGGTAGAAGCCGAATCCGTCATCCGTAATCTTGTCGTATTCAGGCAGATAGATGGACGGTGCCCCGTTGAATCCGTAGAAATTGTAGGTCTTGTTCCCGAAATAGGAGACGGCCGCGGAGACGCGGAGTCCGGGAATCAGGTACTTCGAATCGAAGAAGCTGTGGAGGACGGTGTTCCCCTTGGAATACTGGGAAACCTCGACGTTCGCCTTCCAGACGTAGTCCGGGTATTTGCTGCCGTCCCCGTACCAGAAGATGTCGGAGAGAGCGCCGTAATGCCAGCCGAGGTCGGAACTGTAACCGACAGCGGGAAGGGGTCCGAAATTGAGTCCCGTCTTGGCCACTTCCTGGGCGTTGAGGGCCAGGGCTGAGAAGGCGGCTATGATCAGTGCAAGAACTTTTCTTTTCATATTTCGACAAGGATTATGACAGGATTTGGAAAATCAGGACGCCGAGGTAGTTGCCCACGGCATATCCGATGACGCCGATCGAAAGACCCGGCATCAGGACGCGGCTGTTGCGCATCGAGGCGGCGATCATCGGGACGAAAGGCGGCGAGTTGATATAGGTGACGGAGGCGATCACGGCCGTATCCGCGTCGACCTTGAAGATCTTGGCTGTCAGGACCTGGATGATCAAGGAGACGATTTCCATGAAGAACAGGAAACCGATGATCCAGAGGGCCCCGGTGAAGTCCATCGCGCGGACGTTGGCCATCGAGGCGACGACGATACTGAAGACATAGATGAAGTACATTCCGATGTCGTAGCCGTATTTCCGGTCGTGCAGCGGCTTGTAGAACGAGGCCGCGATGCTGAGGGTCGTGATCGCGAGGATGAAATACATCATGAAGGAGCCCGGGAGGAGCTTGGTGAGGCCGAACGCGATGCCGGCGGAAAGGCCCACGATGATCAGGGTCGCGGCCATCAGGTGCGCGGTATCCTGCATGCCGGATTTCGTAGTCAGTCCCTTGTACGGGTTCTCGTCGGCCTTTTCCATCTCTGCCCTGACGGCGGCATCGTCGTAATGGGCTTCGTCCAGGGTCTTGACGGGTAGGAACTTGCGGGCTAGCTTGATTCCGATGGCCATGATGAACACGAGGTAAGTGAACGAGACGATCATGTCGCAGGTGTTCAGGAGGACAAACTGCGTGTCCGGGGAGCCGAGGCTCTTCGAGACGGAGGCCATGTTGACCGTTCCGCCCGTCAGGCAGGCCGTGTACATGCCCGCGACGCGGGGGGCGTCCGGAATATGGGAGCCGAAGATCGGATAGCCCGCGACGACGGCGATGACGACGGCGAACAGTCCCGTTACCATCGCGATGAGCTGGTCCCGGGTCTCGCTCTTCCGGTAGGTGAAGGAGAAGAGCATCAGCGGAATGGCGAGGGGAATCATCGCATTGGTGAACAGGGTCTGCATCTTGAGAAGGTCGTCTGCCATCTGGGATCCCGGTTCCGGATAGAAGCCGAGGTTCGCCAGGATGGCCCCGATGAAATAGAGAAGGAGGATCGGGCCGATCGATTTCGCCCATTTGTACTTCCTGCAGAGCCACAGGACGCCTGCGGGTGCGAGGAGGTAGAAAAGACCCAGGATTACAAGTAGCATAAACGTGGAAATAAAACAATCAATAATTCAGAAGTCCCTCTTTCAGGCGGGAAAGGCCGTCCAGCAGCGTTTCCCGGGGACAGGCGATGTTCATCCGCTCGTATCCCTCAGCCTCCGGTCCGTAGATCGTTCCGGTCGAGAAGATAAGGCGGGCGTGTTTCCGGAGATGGTCCGCGAGGCGGACGGAGAAGCCTTCCTCCGGTTCGTCCGCTTTCCGGAAGGCGCGGCAGTCGAGCCATAGAAGATAGGTTCCCTCCAGCGGAAGGACCTTCACGGAAGGAAGTTCCTTTGCGAGGAACTCCTTGACGGTCAGGTAGTTCTCGTATAGATAGGCGCGAAGTTCATCGAGCCATCCCCCGCCTTCCCCGTAGGCGGCCATCAGGGCGGTCACGCCGAAGACATTGACGTCGCAGCACTCGTTGTCGTTGATGGCGCGGTCGATCTTCCGGACCTTTTCGGGATCTTTCGCCACGATGTTCGCGATCTGGATGCCGGCGATGTTGAAAGCCTTGGTGGGGGAGATGCAGGAAGCGGAATTCCAGACATATTCATCCGGAAGCGTTCCGTAGGGGGTATAGTCGTGGCCGGGATAGGTCAGTTCACAGTGGATTTCATCGGAGATGACGAAGACGCCGTTCCTCAGGCAGATTTCCGCGACCCGAAGCAGTTCTTCCCGGGTCCATACCCGTCCGGTGGGGTTGTGGGGGTTGCAGAGGAGGAGGACGGTGGCTTCCGGATCGGCGGCCTTCCGTTCCAGGTCTTCGAAATCGATCCGGCACTGTCCGTCTTCGATGAGGAGCGGATTATGGCTCTCGACGCACTTGTTGTTCCGGACGGCGGGGAAGAAGGCGTTGTAGCAGGGGGTCATCATGATGACCTTTTCCCCGGGCTTCGCGAAGGCCTTGATGCAGGCGGAATAGGCGGGGATCACGCCCGTCGTGCAGATGACGTTCTCCTTCCCGAATCCGGTCCATCCGTGCCTTTCCCGGAACCACTTGGCGATGGCGTCATAGTAGGCGTCGGGCACCAGCTGGTAGCCGAAGACTCCGTGGTCCAGCCGTTTTTGAAGGGCGTCGAGGATCTCGGGCGCCGCCTTGAAGTCCATGTCCGCGACCCACATCGGAAGGGCGTCGGATTCGAATTCATCCCATTTCACGCTGCCGGTTCCGCGGCGCGGTACGATCTCGTCGAAGCAGTAGCGTCCCATGTCAATACTCTACGATTTGGGGTTCTTTGGAAAGGTCGTGGTCGGGATTCTCCCAGGTAAGGATCTCGCAGTCGCCCGGAGCCTTGATGTTCCGGTCGAGGATGATCTCCCCGTAGCACTGGGCGATGATCCGTCCGCCCCGGGGATTCTTGACGCTCGTCACCGGGCTGAGGATTCCGGCCTGGACGGTCGAATACTCGAAAGCCAGGTCCGCATCCTCGTCGAAGATGCAGTTCTCCAGGACGAGATTCTCGGCATAGCAGAGCGGCTGCGTGCCGGAGATCCGGCAGCCGACGAGGCGGAGATTCCGGGAATACCAGCCAAGGTACTCTCCGTCAATCCGCGAATCGTAGACGGTGACGTTTTCGGCATTCCAAAACGCGTCTTTCGTTTCGAGGACGGCGTCCCGGATCTCCACGTCCCGGGCATACTGGAAGGAATAATTGCCTTTCTGACGGTAGTTCCGGATCCGGATGTCCCTGGAGTTCATGAAGATATAGTCGGCACCGGAGACTTCTACGTCTTCGAGGTCGATGTCCCGGCAGGACCAGAAGGTCTCTTGGGCGTTCGGTATGCGTACCTTCCGGAGGGTCACCCCGTCCATCTCGCGGAACATCTTGGGGGCCTCGATGAGGGTGTCGCTCATCCGGCAGTCCTTGGAATACCAGAGGGCGGCACGCGCCCCCTCCCGGAAGATGCACTGTTCGACGGTGAACCCGTCCGTGCACCAGAAAGGATATTTTCCCTTGAACTCGCAGCCGACCGCTTCGATCCGGGCCGTCTCCTTGAGCGCCGACTCGCCGGGATTGATCACCACATTCTCCAGCCGAAGGTCCTTTTCCGCATAGAGCGGCCGTTCCCCTCCGAATTCGGCATTCCGTATGATTCGCATTTCAATTCCTTTAAATTAATGTACAACAATCTGCAAATTTAATATAAATTCTTAAATTTGTGGAAATATATGCATATTATGAAAGCTACAGCATGGTTGGCGGCGGGCCTCCTTCTCCTTGCCGCATGTGCCCCCAAGAAGGCTCCGGTCCTTGTGCCGGCCGAGAATTTCAACGGCAGCGTCGATCAGCATCCGGTCGCCCTCTATACCCTGAAAAACGGCGATATCATCCTCCAGGTGACCAATTACGGCGCACGCGTCGTTTCGCTGTTCACCCCGGACAAACACGGCGATTACGAGGATATCGTCGTGGGCCGGAACTCCCTTGAGGAATATGTCCATCCTTCCGGCGAGCGCTTCCTCGGCGCTTGCGTCGGTCCCGTCGCGAACCGGATCGGGGGCGCCTCTTTCGATGTCTACGGGGAGACCTTCCATACCCCCTGCAACGACAACGGAGTGAATACCCTCCACGGGGGATTCAAGGGCGTCGACCATGTCGTCTGGGACGTCGTCCAGTCCGGTCCCTCCTCGATTACCTTCCGCTATGTCCATCCCGACGGCCAGGAAGGATTCCCGGGGAACCTCGACATCCTGATGAGCTATACCCTCACGGAGCAGAATGAATTCATCGTCATGTACAAGGCGACGACAGACAAGGCTACGCCGGTCAACCTTTCCCACCATTCCTTCTTCAACCTCAGGGGCGAAGGCAACGGCACGGTAGAGGACTACCTGATGAAGATCAACGCCGACCGGTTCATCCCGATCGACTCCCTGAGCATCCCTACGGGCGAGATCCGCGACGTGGAAGGGACTCCCTTCGATTTCCGGAAGGAGCACCGGATCGGAGACCGGATCGGAGAGACCTCCGACACCCAGATCCGTTTCGCCCGCGGCTATGACCACAACTGGTGCCTCAATGCGGATCCGGACGGGAAAGTCGTCTCCGCCTGCACAGTCTGGGATCCCGAGACCGGCCGCCAGCTGGAGGTCCTGACCGACCAGCCCGGCCTGCAGTTCTACAGCGGCAATTTCTTCGACGGCAGCGACAAGGGAAAGAACGGCAAGCCCCTCGTATTCCGCTCTTCCCTGGCCCTGGAGACCCAGAAATGGCCCGACAGTCCCAACCATGACAATTTTACCGACGTCCTCGTCCTCCCCGCGATTGTCTACAAGCACACCTGCGTCTACCGTTTCACGGTCAGGAGGTGACATTTTGTCAGTCGTGCCGGGATGGCACACGGCTTGATAGGACACTGCCTGGAAAACAAACTCAAAAAACATTTGATATTATGATCAGACCATTAGCAGACAGAGTCCTCATCGAGCCGAAAGAGGCCGAGACGAAGACAGCCGGCGGACTGTACATTCCGGACACGGCAAAAGAAAAACCGCAGCAGGGCGTCATCATTGCGACCGGCCCCGGCAAGAAGGATGAACCGATGGAAGTCTCCGTCGGCGAGACCGTCCTTTACGGTAAATATGCAGGCACGGAAGTCACCGTCGATGACAAGAAGTACCTGATCGTCAAACAGTCGGACATCTTAGCAGTTCTTTAATCATGGCAAAGGAAATCAAATTCAATACTGAAGCCCGCACAGCGATGAAAAACGGCGCTGACGCGCTGGCGAATGCAGTCAAGGTCACCCTCGGCCCGAAAGGCCGCAATGTAGTGATCGCCAAGAAGTTCGGAGCTCCCCAGGTTACCAAGGACGGCGTGACCGTCGCCAAGGAAGTCGAACTCGAGGACGCTTATGAGAACATGGGCGCCCAGATGGTCAAGGAAGTCGCTTCCAAGACCAACGACCAGGCCGGTGACGGCACCACGACGGCTACCGTCCTCGCCCAGGCCATCATCAATGTCGGCCTGAAGAACGTCACCGCCGGCGCCAACCCGATGGACCTCAAGCGGGGCATCGACAAGGCAGTCGCCGCAGTCGTGAAGGACCTCCAGGCGCAGAGCCAGGAAGTCGGCGACGACTACTCCAAGATCGAGCAGGTCGGAACCGTTTCCGCCAACAATGACAGCTATATCGGCAAACTGATCGCCGACGCGATGGCCAAGGTCAAGACCGACGGCGTCATCACCGTCGAGGAAGCCAAGGGCACCGAGACCGAGGTCAAGGTCGTCGAAGGCATGCAGTTCGACAGGGGCTACATCTCTCCGTATTTCATGACGAACGGAGACAAGATGGAGGCCGTCCTGGATGACGCCAGCATCCTCCTGACCGACAAGAAGATCTCTTCGATGAAGGATCTCCTTCCGATCCTCGAGCCGATCGCCCGGGAAGGGAAGGCCCTCCTGATCATCGCTGAAGACGTTGAAGGCGAAGCGCTTACGACCCTTGTCGTGAACCGTCTCCGCGGTACCCTGAAGATCGCTGCCGTCAAGGCTCCGGGATTCGGCGACCGCCGCAAGGAGATGCTGCAGGATATCGCTATCCTGACCGGCGCGACCGTCATTTCCGAGGAGAGGGGATTCACGCTCGAGAACGCGACCCTTCCGATGCTCGGCCATGCCGAAAAGGTCACGATCACCAAGGAGAACACCACCATCGTCGGCGGTGCAGGCTCCAGGGACGAGATCAAGGAGCGTGTCGCCCTCATCCGCAAGCAGATCGAGACGACCAAGTCCGATTACGACAAGGAGAAGCTCCAGGAGCGTCTCGGCAAGCTCGCCGGCGGCGTCGCCGTCCTCTATGTCGGTGCGACGACCGAGGTTGAGATGAAGGAGAAGAAAGACCGCGTCGAGGATGCGCTCAATGCGACCCGCGCCGCCGTCGAGGAAGGTTACCTGCCGGGTGGCGGAGTCGCCTACATCCGTGCCGTAGAGGCTCTGAAGGGCCTCAAGGGCGAGAACGAAGACGAGACGACCGGTATCCACATCGTGGCCCGCGCCATCGAGGAGCCGCTCCGCCAGATCGCCGAGAACGCCGGTGTCGAGGCTTCCGTCATCATCAACAAGATCCGCGAAGGCAAGGCTGACTTCGGTTACAACGCCCGGACCGGGGAATACGTGAACATGTACGAGGCAGGCATCATCGACCCGACCAAGGTCGCCCGTGTCGCCCTCGAGAACGCGGCTTCCGTAGCCGGCATGTTCCTGACGACCGAATGCGGTATCGTCGACCTTCCCGAGAAGGAACCGGCCGCTCCGGCCATGCCCGCAGGCGGGATGATGTAGTCCCCGACCGCTTCAAGTATCAAGGCGCGCCCCGCAATCCGGGACGCGCCTTTTTTGTCTGGAATCTCCTGTCAGAAGGTGGCGCGGCGGATGAGGCGGAAGTCGCAGCGGACTTTGCTGAGTTCCCCGGAAAGGACCATCCGGGCGGCGAGGGTCCCCATCTGGCCGAAGTCGGTGGAGGCGGTCGTCAGGCCGCCCAGGACGATCTCGCTCAGGGGGGATTCGTTGTAGGAGATGATACCGACATCCTTTCCGATCACGAGCCCCTTGTTCTGGATCTGGTGCACGAGCTGCAGGAGGCCGGTGTCCAGCTGGCTGTTCAGGATGAGGTAGAGTTCGTTCGCATGGATATCCTGCGGAGTGGTTCCGAAGAGATAGCGCGCCTTGACCCGGTAGGTCTTGCAGAAACGCTTGACGGCCGCGCTGATTTCCGTATGGTAGAGGCTGCCCGGGACCATCACGACGTTGAGCATCGAGAAATCGCGGATCCGGTCGATTCCTCCGCCGAGGGCGTCGTAGATGTCCTGGTTGCAGTCCTGGTAGACGGCGCCGAAGTTTCCGACGAGCCGCGGCATATTCCGGTCAATGAGGATCAGTTTCCGGTTCGGGACCCGTTTCAGCAGGCGTACGACGCGGGTCTGGATATGTTCGTCGAGCGGGAAATGGGGAGAGATCAGGTAATAGTCGTACTGGTCCAGGGTCTGGTCCAGGTAATGCTCCAGCAGGTCGACGTCCTGGTTGTGGAAACGGACGGTGATTTCGGCCTTGTCGCCGATCTCCGCGTTGAAGTTCTGGAAAAGGACCTGCTTGAGAGGGGAGAGCTTGTCGAAGAGGAGCAGGATGTTCATCTTGGAATCGTCCCGCGGGTGACTGATGAAAAATCCCTTTCCGTGGAAAGAGTCGACCAAACCCTCTTTCCGGAGGGCTGCATACGCTTTTTTGACGGTGTCCTTGGAAATAGAAAGCTCATCCGCCAGGTTGTTGATCGAGGGAATCTGTTCCCCGCTCTTGAGGGAACCGTCCGCGATGCTGGAGCGGATATCGTTGATGATCTGCTTGTAAATAGGAGTCGAGGCAGCAGGGTCGATATTGATTTTTCCCATAATAGGCTTTTATTCTGTTTGCAAATATAAAAATAATCCCTAAATTTGCAAAGCATCACAGTGCAACACAGTTCGCTAAAAAACGGAAAGAATGGACAAAACCCGAGACGTTTCCTCCGGCAGGATGGCCGGTTTCTACAAATGGGAGGTCCTGGCCCTGCTCTGGATGGCCTATCTGCTCAACCAGGCCGACCGCCAGGTCTTCAATACGGTCCTTCCCCAGATCCGGGATTCGCTGAGCCTCACCGATGTCTCCATCGGATGGATCGCTACGATCTTCAATCTCTTCTTCGCCCTTTCCGTTCCGCTCGGGGGATGGGCCGGAGACCGCCTCTCCCGGAAGTGGGTCACGACTTGCAGCATCCTGTTCTGGAGTGTCGCCACGATGCTGACGGGCTTCGCCGGCGGATTCATTTCCCTCGTCCTCTTCCGCTCCATCGCGACGGGAGGAGGGGAGGCCGTTTTCTCGCCCTCCTGCATGGCGCTCCTCGCACAGTACCATACCGATACCAGGGCCCGCGCCCTCTCAATCCATCAGACAGCGTATTATATCGGAATCATCCTGAGCGGATTCCTGGCGGGCCTGATCGCGGACAAGATGGGCTGGCAGTGGTCCTTCTGCATCTTCGGTTCGGTCGGCATCATCTGGGGCATCGTGATGATCTTCCGCCTCAAGGACAAACCCGCGGAGACCGCTCCCGCCGCCGTCGCCCCGGCGGAAGCCCAGCCCGCGGCCGCCAAACCGGGATTCCTGGACGGTTTCAAGTTCATGTTCAAGACCCCGACCGCCATCATGCTGATCATCGGCTTCAGCGGCCTGATCTTCGTGCTTAACGGCTATCTGACCTGGATGCCGACCTACCTGCACGAAAGCTTCGACATGACCCTCGCCCAGGCGGGCTTCAATGCCACGTTCTATACCCATATTTTCGCCTTCGTGGGCGTCCTGCTCGCCGGGTCCATCTCCGACCGCATCGGTGCGAAGAATCCCCGGTGGAGGATGGCCCTCCAGGGTATCGGCCTGCTGTTCGCGGTCCCCTTCCTGTTCATGATGGGCTCTCCCAGAATCCTCTGGGTCGTCTATCTCGGCTGCGCCGGATTCGGCTTCGCCCGGGCTTTCTTCGACGCCAATACCTATACGGTACTCTATGACGTCATTCCGCCCAGGCTCCATGCCTCCGCTTCGAGCGTAATGATCATGATCGGTTTCGGCGTGGGTTCCCTCGCCCCGGTCGTCCTCGCAGCGATCAAGACCTCCCGGGGACTGGCTTTCGGCTTCTCCTGCCTGGCCGTCATCTGGCTCGTCTGCGGCGCCCTGATGCTCCTTGTCAGCCGGCTCCATTACCAGAAAGACTATGACAAGATGCGCAAGAATCTCTAATTATCCAATCCATATAAATCAGACTGCCCTATGAGTTTCATGTACAACCCTTTCCCGTATGACGATCCCCGTCCCGTAAACCGTCCCGCATTACCCAAGGAGGCCATTGACGGCCTGGTAACCGGAGGTTCTACCAAGGTGGCTGCCACCCTCGCCGGACGGATCGCCGGAATGATGGACGGGAAAGGCTCCGTCGTGGTGGCCTTCGACGGCTATACCACCGCCGATTTCACCCGTATCGTCAATCTGCTGTCACAGCAGCTCCAGCTCCGGAACGTCGCCGTCCGGACCCTCGATTTTTCCGCCACTTACAAGAGCGAGGCGGAATTCAAGGACATGATCGACGACAAGCTCTGGTGGGACCGCTCCGTCGACCCGACCCTTCTCTTCGGCCGCATCTACAAGGGCGGGTACGAGGGAATGCTGGACAAGGCCCGTCTGGACGCTTTCAACGCCGGCATCCGGGAAGCCGGAACCGTGACGATCGTGTACGGCTACGGCTGTCTGGTCGCTCCCCAGCGCGCACTCTATGACCTGACCTGTTTCCTGGACATCACCCCGAAGGAATCCATCCTCCGTATCCGCAGGGGAACCTATATCAACCTCGGCCTCACGAAACCGCAGCCGGTCAACCAGACGATCCGCCGCTGCTACTACGCCGATTTCGAAGTGGCGGTCCACCTCCGGGCGGAACTCCTGAAAGGCAATGTGGTCGATTATTATTTCGAGGCCGACCATCCGGACGACCTGAAGATGATGACCCGCGAGTCGATCCGGGAAATCCTCGCCAGCCTCGCCACCTACCCGTTCCGCTGCAAGCCGGCTTATCTCGAAGGGGTCTGGGGCGGCAGCTACATCAAGCGTCTCCGCAACCTTCCGGATACGATGCGCAACTGCGCCTGGGTCTTCGACCTGATCCCGATGGAGGTCAGCGTCCTCGTCGAGGTCGGAAAGACCATCGTCGAAATCCCGTTCTGCTCCTTCTTCATGAAAGAGGGGGAGGCCGTCATGGGCAAGGCCTGCGTAGAGAAGTTCCACGGGTATTTCCCAATCCGGTTCAACTACGACGATTCCTTCCATTCGACGGGGAACATGTCGATCCAGTGCCACTCCGGAGCCAAATTCAATATCGATAACTTCGGAGAGTTCGGCCGTCAGGATGAGAGCTATTATGTCGTCGCGACCGGCCACGGAGCCAAGACCTTCATCGGCTTCCGCGACGATGCGGACCTCCCGCAGTTCTTCAAGGACATCGAGGCCGCCGACAAGGAGCACAAGCCGGTGGATTATATGAAATATGTCAGCTATGAAGAGTCGAAGCCGGGCCTCCAGGTCATGCTTCCCGCCGGAACGATCCATTCCTCGGGCCGCAACCAGGTCGTCCTTGAGATCGGCTCCCTCACCATCGGTTCCTACACCTATAAGATGTACGACTATTTGCGTCTCGACTTCGACGGCAAGCAGCGCCCGATCCACACCAAGCTCGGCGAGGAGAATGTCGCGAAGGACCGCCGCACCACCTGGGTCCGCAACAACATTGTCCAGCAGCCCCGGAAAGTCAAGGAAGGACCCGGCTGGGCCGAGTATATCGTCGGTGAACATGACCTTCTCTACTTCTCGCTCCGCCGTTACGAGTTCGAGAAGACCTGCGAAGGGGATACGGCTGGCAGGTTCCATGTCCTCGTCCTCGTCGACGGAGACAAGATCCGGATCCGGAGCAAGGCCCATCCCGAAAGATATTACGATGCGGATTATCTCGACATGGTCGTCGTGCCCGCCGACATGGGCGAATATGTGATCGAGAACCTCGGCAAGGAACCGGTCTGCGTCCACAAGACCATGCTGAAAGACGGATTCGAATTTGGACCGGCGTAATCAGCTTGATTTCGGTGGGAGAGCCTAAATTTTCGAGGGTTCTCCCGCAGATTTACATTTATTGTATTGCCGTTTTCTTTTGGGAAACTGATATTAGTCTGCAACATGTAAGAGGTAAGGGACATTGTTCTCCATAATCTCCGGTACTTTCTCATTTTTTCAAATACTTAATAGCGCGACAGCGGATTCTTTGGATATACCTGTTTGGATCGTGTTATTTTGAGATTTTAGATTATTTAATTACCCGCTTATGAAAAGGTTATTAAATTATTTGTTGTTTCTGACTTTGCTGTACTGTGCTGTGCCCAGTCCTGTTTTAGGGCAGAATCGGCCTTCAAATCAAAGAGTTACTGTTTCGGGAACAGTAGTCGATGATAAGGGAGAGCCTGTAATCGGTGCTGCCGTATTGGTCAACAACAATCCCCAATTGGGAGGTGCGATTACAGATCAGACGGGCCGTTTCAGCATCGAAGCCCCTGTCGGTTCGACCCTGTTTTTTACCAGCATGGGGTATCAGACCCAGGAAGCCCCGGTGAAGGACCATGGGATTCTTTTCATCACCATGCCGGAGGAAACGACGGAACTTGACGAGGTCGTGGTCGTCGGATTCGGAGTGCAGACAAAAGAGAGTTTGGTGGGCTCGATTTCAAAGGTCGATTCCGACGATCTTGTCACTTCCGGATCCAATTCAGCCATTACGTCGATGAAAGGAAAGGTTTCCGGCCTGCAGATCAATTCTCCTTCCGGGGTGCCCGGACTCGGCATGGAGCGGACGCGTATTACGATCCGCGGTATCTCCCATTGGACGGGCGCCACTTCGGAATCTGCCGTCAACGATGCCAATGACAATGCCCCGCTGGTGATGGTTGACGGAATCGAGCGGTCGATGGAAGAGTTGGATCCGAATGAAATAGAATCCATCTCAATTCTCAAGGATGCTTCCGCAACGGCTGTCTTTGGTTCGAAGGGCGCGAATGGTGTTATTCTTGTCACCACGAAAACCGGCTCGGTCGGCAAGCCGAGAATGCGTGCAAAAGTTGAGTATGGTGTCCGGTCCGTCGTGGATCTGCCCAGTCATATCGATGCCGCAACCACATTGGAGGCGGCGAATGTGGCATATCGCAACGGATCGAACTTCTCCAGTCAGTTCTCGTCTGAAATCATTGAGAAATACCGGTCGCAGTCCGACCCGTTCCGGTATCCGGATGTCGATTGGTTCGAAGAAATCTTCGAAGACTTCGTTCCGACTTACAATGCGAACTTTGACATTTCCGGCGGTACGGAGAAATTCAAATATTTTGCTTCAGGTTCTTATACATACGATAGTACGCCCCTGAAGCTGATCTCCGGATACAAGCAGAACACGTGGGCATCCGACCGGTTCAACTACCGTTTGAACATGGACATGAACGTGACGCGCTCGACTGTGCTTTCCTTCAAGTTCGGAGGAGCGATCACCATGAACAAGGCGCCGCAGGCATCGTCCAATGACGGAACGATCTTCGCGACGGCCTATATGGCTTCCGGCTTGATGTACCCCGGATATTTTACGGAAGAAGCGCTCAAGCAGTATCCGGACCCGAATTTCCCGGACGCGACGGGAGTCCGTCTCGCCCAGAAAGTCGGTACCGGTTCCGCCGCTAATCCGATGACCAATATCCTGAATGATAACTGGAGCGAGGATACAAAATATACGATCAATTCCGACATCATTCTCAAGCAGAATCTGGATTTTATCACGAAAGGCCTCACGGCGGACATGACCGTTTCGCTCTCTACGATTACCACCCGTGCATCCAATGCCTCTTCCGGAGGCGTGAATTATCCCCAGTGGCGGATCGACTGGACGGCATATGATGCGGGAGAATCCGACATCTGGATCAACCAGACCGGCGGAGCGCAGGAGGTCTATACGAAACCGCCGATCTCGGAGAGCGCTTCCTCCTCGATCAAATCCAATTCCCTCTATTATACCTTTACCCTCCAGGGCGGTCTTCAATATGCACGGAAATTCGGAGACCACAATGTCACCGGCCGGCTGGTATACAACCAAAGACAGTACAATGCCGGGATTTCGGCTCCGAGAAGGAATCAATCCGCGGTCGGAAGGGTTACCTGGGACTATAAGAAGAAATATCTTTTCGAGGCGAATTTCGGCGTTACCGGAAGCGAGCAGTTCGCTCCGAAATACCGGTACGGTCTCTTCCCGTCCGCCGCTGTCGGTTATGCGATTTCCAAGGAGCCGTTCTGGCGTTCTGCAATGCCTTGGTGGAGCACGATGAAAATCCGCTACTCATACGGTTTGACCGGTTACGATACGGCGGCAAGCGGATATTTGTACCATACCTCCTATTCCAAGAGCGGAAATTACTATGTAGAAGGGGCTGCGGCCAATACGGGAGCCCGGTGGGAAACAGCCCGGAAACAGGACCTTGGCTTCGAGATGGGCTGGCTCCATGACGACCTGACCCTGAATGTCGATCTGTTCGATGAGTATCGCTACGACATGCTGATCGCTCCGGTCGTCACCCCGCTGCTGGGCGCTTCCTCCAAAAAGACCAACAGCGGCAGCATCAAAAAGCATGGTATCGAAATCGAACTGAACTGGCACAAGAGCTTCCGGAACGGATTCTTCTATGATATCGGCGGGTCTCTATCGCTGAATGAGAACCGGGTCGTGACCTACCCGGATCCTCCGTTCGAGGTGACTTACAAGAAAGTCGCAGGGACCCCCATCGAATCCAAGATGATGGGGATCGAACGGGTTGACGGAGGATTCTTCAACAACATCGACGATGTCCATGGATATCCGTCCATCGCATCTGCCTGGAAGACCCTCGGCATGTTCAAATATCTGGATTATTCCACGGACGGATTCATCGACGGTACCAACGATACGTTTGTAGCGCGGGGGAACATGTACGCGCCGGGTCTCTATTCGGCCAACCTGTCCCTTGGCTACAAGAACCTGACCTTCAAGGTGACGGGCACCGGTACGATCGGCCAGTACAGTGAGCTGAACAGGTCGTTCATCGTGCCGTTCTACAACTCGAACCTGAAACTCAATGAAGTCGAGGTCGATTACTGGACTCCGCAGCACCATAACGCTTCCGTCCAGAATGTGGTCTTCGACTCGAACAATGCCACGACGACTTATATGTGGACCGGAAACAACTGGAACTACCTCGGCATCCCGGGTGTGACCTGGCGGAACTCGGATTATTTCGAACTGTCGGAAATCTATCTCGGTTATACCCTGAGAGGGAAAAAGCTCAAGGATGCCCTGGGGATCAACGGCGTGACGGTCAGTCTCGTCGGCAACCACGTCTACACGTTCACGCAATGGCCGGAGACCTCTCCTCAGCTCTACAAGACATCGACGATGTATTTCCCGCTGATGAGAACGGTCAAATGCGGAGTCAGCGTTTCATTTTAAAATGGCAAGATCATGAAAAAGAACAGAATACTCCAAATCATCTTCGTCTTCGCCCTGTTGTCGGGGACCGTTTCGGGATGCCATTATCTCGATTTGGATGAAGAAACGACGAGTCTCACGGAGGACCAGGTTTTCGCGACCTATTCCCGTTCGAGCGCCTTCCTTGGCAGAGCGCTCGCCCAACTGGAATATGCCTATCCGTTCGAACTGGAGAGGATCTTTATCTATGGCGGAAGCTGGGCGGCCCAGACCGATGCGGCCGACACCGGCGCCCCGACATCTCCTTCAACCTCGGAATTCAAGAAATGCAATCTTTCCGAGTCCATGCTGGACCGGTACTCCTATATCGACGGGACTGCGACGACGGGCGGAAACCTGCAGATATCTTATAATATGTGGCGGCTCATCCGTATGGCCAACAAGGCGATCGAGAACTACGACAAGATGATCGACGGGACGGATGTCGAGCGGAATGAATATCTTGGCGAAGCCTATTTCGTCCGGGCGCTCGCCCATTTCAATCTCTGCCGTTTCTTCGGAGGCGTTCCCTATCTGGACCATGTCCTCCAGGCAGACGAAAGCTGGGACATCCCGAGGGAGTCATCCCATACCACCTATGTAAAGGCGGCGGAGGACTTCTTCAAAGCCTATGAATACCTGAACGCAGCCGGTTATATGCGGCGGAACACACCTGCAAACCTCAATACCGGCACCAAGCAGCTGGAACTGCCGAGCGGGTGTACGGCGCTTGCACTCCGCGCGCGGGCGCTGATGTATGCGGCGAGTCCGCTGAACAACGAGGGGGGAACCTCCGACTGGGAAGCGGCGGCAGAAGCGAGTGCATTCGCCCTTTCCGCCGCTCTGGAGAACGGTTTTACCCTGCAGCCTATCGAGAGTTATACGGACATGTTCCATACCGTTACCATTACGAACGAGACGATCTGGCCCCATATCCAGTCCCTCGCCAATACCAGTAACAATATCTCCACCATCATCCCGTCCATCCTTACCCGTGGTACCGGCCTTTCAAGCATGACCGGGTATGGCACCCACCCTACCCAGAACTTCGTGGACCGGTTTGAAACCCTCGACGGATATCCTCTCCAGACAAGCGCCCAGCGGGCGGCGGCCGTGGCTGCTGGCAGCTACAACGAACAGGCCCCTTACCGGAACCGTGACCCCCGCTTGGACCTGAATATTATCCACGACGGTCTCCCCGCCTTCGCACAGGCGAAGATCTCTTCGGGGGGTGGATGCTTCAATATCTATTATGACAGCGAGGCCAAGTCCTGGCCGCGGACAACGCTCAACGGCGTCAATGTTTCCCTCGGAATCGAATGGGATACCCAGGCGCTTGCGACTGAAGGGTATACCAATACAGGCTATTATGCCAGAAAGTATTATGACGGTTCCTTCTCGGGGGCTCATGCGATCGTCGATCCCATGGTCCGGCTTGCCGAACTGTACCTGAATTATGCGGAATGTGTGAATGAGGCCTTCGGCCCCTCCGGGAGGGTGTCGACTTATTCCAATGTGAATCTGTCCGCGGTCGAGGCCGTGAATGTCATCCGGCGGCGTGCCGGCATTGCGGATGTCCGGAATGAATATACAGGCAGCGCAGCGGTTTTCCGGGAGCGTATCCAGAACGAACGGTGCGTAGAGCTGGCTTTTGAGAGCAATCACTATTGGTTCGATATCCGCCGCTGGAAAACGGCGCCGCAGTTAATGACAGCTACGCTCCAGGGTATGTACATCTCGACTTGCCCCCCCGACGCGGAGCATCCGCTTGGAAAGGTGTATACCAGACGCGATCTTTCTTCTGCTCGCCAGGGAACCTGGAAAGACTGCATGTATGTCCTGCCTTTCTCCCACAGTGAGGAGATTACGATGACCAACTTTGTTAACAATGCCTCCTGGCATTAATAGATAAGATATGAATACGTATATCAAACAATTGATGATAGTCCTGGTCGTAATATGTGCGACAGGGACCGCTCTTGCAGCCCAGGAAGCGCAGAAGGCTGACTCGCTGGTCAGTCTTCCGTACAATGTCTACAAGGCGCAGGACCAGATGACGGGTTCGGTCCATTCCGTTTCGGTTCCTGCTCTCCAGAAACGGGTCTCCGGCGATCTTCGAGGCCGTTTTACCGGTTTGGTTCCGGGAATGGAGGTGATAGAGAATGGAGGATCCTATTTCTCGTCCATCTCTGCAAGCATGGGCTCCTATACCCTGGGTGGCGGGGGATACACCTTCAATATGAAAGGGCTTGGGGGAATCGTCGCCATCGTGGACGACATGCTGGTCCCCTATAACCAGCTCCTCCTCGACCCGAACCAGATCCAGTCCGTCACCATTCTCTCCGACGTGCTCGACAAATCCCAGTTCGGGCCGATGGGAACCGATGGAACCATTTATATCAGGACGAATGAAGGCGGCTATAACCAGCCGCTGAGAATCCGGACTTCTTTTGAATCCGGTATCCGGGTTATAGACAGGGTCGCCGACTGGCTTTCGGGTGAGGAATATGCCGTGTATAATAATATGGCCCGTACGGCTGCGGGTTATGCGCCCCTGTATACCGACGAGGATATCGAGGGGTTCAAGGCGAGGGATCCCTACAGCCTGACAACGCCGAACGTCGATTACAGGGCACTCCTTTTCAAGAAGATGTTCTCGTCTTCGAACCTGAACCTGAATCTGTCGGCCGGCAATAACATCGTCAAGTATGCGTTCGCCCTCAACGGATTCAATTCCGGTGACCACCAAAACGGACCGAACCGGTATGATTATAACAAGATCAACTATTCGGGAAGCGTGAGCTCCCGTATCGGCAGGTATATCGAAGCCGGAGCTTCTTTCATCGGATTCCTTGGGGTTTACAGGGGAGACGGCACATCTTGGCACAGTTATAATTCCGTCCCGGGTATTGCCTTCCCGCTGACGCTCTCCACGGAAACCGATGAGAACGGAGACCAGGTTACCATATACGGCGTTTCCAAGGTATTCGGATCCAACCCTTATGCCGAACGGCTTGAAGGAGGTTATGTGACAAGGAAAGCCCGTTCAGGAATCTTCCAGGCCCATCTGGATGTGGATTTTTCCTGGTTCCTTCCCGGTTTGAAATCCCGGACCGGCCTGCAGACGAACTCTTTTGTCCTCTCCAATATCGGCATGACGCATGATTATCTGGCTTATTATTGGGATAAGGAGCAGGGGATTGGTGAGATATCCTCGCACCAAGGCCAAAAAGCGACTTCGCGGAGTCTTCAGAACTCGACCGTTTCTGAAAACCTGTCGATGTATGAGCGGCTTTCTTACAACAAGTCTTTCAAAGGCCACACCGTTGATCTGGGAATGACTGCCTACCTGAACAGGGCCTTCAACTCTTCGGAGACCGATTTTGAGCGGTACCTTTTCTTTGTCGGGAATGCGGGCTGGTCCTATCATGGCAGGTATGCCGTCGAGTTTTGTGCACAGTATACCGGTACGGACCGTTTCGCGAAGGGCTCCCGTTTCGGCTTCTTCCCGACGGCAGGCGTCTCCTGGACGATGTCGAATGAAGAGTTCATGAAGGATATCCGGTGGATCGACCATCTGAAATGGCATGCCCAGGCGGGCATTGTTCCCCAGCGTTCCGATGCAACCGGATCCCATTATCTGTACGAGATGGTTTATTCGCGGGCGAGCGGATATACGTTCGGGCCGACGAACCTGGGTGCGGCAACCCACTGGTTCGGGAACACGACGCGCACATCTGTCAATACCACGACCACCCAATACGGAAATCCCGATCTGACCTGGAGCTCGATGCGTGAAATCGATGCGGGGGTCGACCTCGGCCTCTCGGGCGGTTTCGGCATTTCCTTCAACTATTTCAACTGGGAACGGAGCGGCAGCATCGCCAATACGACGGGAGCGATGCCGGACATCTTCGGATTCTCCGACATGAACGCCTATGCCAACTACACCGGTACGGCGGCATCCGGATTCAATGTCGCCCTGCGCTACGATCGCCGGTTCGGCGACTTCGCCCTCCATGCGTCGGCTGACGCGAGCCATTACGGCATCATTTACAAGACCATCGTGAGTGACTTCTTCGCTCCGGGGAATGAGCATCTCCGGAAGACGGGGACGTCGACCTCCGGTATCTGGGGGCTCGACTGCCTCGGCCGGTATTCTTCCCAGGAACAGATCGATGCCAATCCTTCCTATGTCGAGAAAAGCGGACTGAAGGTCGGCGACCTGATGTACCGGGATGTGAACGGAGACGGAACAATCGATGCAAACGATAAGATGCTGATAGGTGATGAGGCCCCGAAATTCAGTTATGAGGTCCGTTTCGGCTTCGAGTACAAAGGATTTGACTTCGAGGTGGTGGGAACCGGTCGTACCGGTGTCGATCTGATGAAGAATTCAGACTTTTTCTGGAACGGATGGGGGAACGGCAATTATTCGGCATTTATCAAAGACCCGATGTATCCGAACCTTTCATATGTCAAGTCCACCAACAATTTCGTGAGCAGCAGCTACTGGCTTGAAAGAGGGGATTGGTTCAAGATCCAGGCCCTGGACCTTGGCTATACCTTCCGTCTGGACCGCTCTCTCAAAGAAGTACGTTTCGATATCAAAGGGGAAAACCTGCTGACATTGACAAAGGTACGGTACATCGATCCGGAAGCGCCGGATGCCGGGGTGTCCAGCCGTCCGCTGCTTCGGGTCTTCATGGCGGGTATCACTCTGACTTTCTGAGGATATGAAAAAGCGTAATGATATGAAAAGCATTATATTTCGAATAATTCCAGGGGCCGTTTGCCTCTTTTGGCTCGCTTGTGGCTGCGATTTTCTGGAGCCCAAATTGAGCGGAACCTACAATGATGAGAATTATACGGACTATCCTCAGATGGTTCGTGGCCTGGTCGAGCATGCCTATAATCTGCGTCCCCGTACCTATGCCTCAATCCGCTTCGCCGCCTCGGATGCCCTTGCGGACAATGCGGTATTCCGGAGCGAGAGCAATGCCAACCGCCTGTTTTCCCTCGGCTCCGTTACGCTGGGAAACAGTCCGTTCGAGTCCGTGTGGACAAATAATTATACGGCCATCTATTACTGCAACCAGTTCTTGAAGGATGACCTGGGGATGACTACCCACTATTACCTGGACGCTGAATCCGACAATCTGCTCCGCAGGTGCCTGCAAGGAGATGCGTACGGGCTGCGTGCCTGGTATCATTTCTCTTTGCTGAAGCATTTCGGCGGAAAAGGAACGGACGGGGTCCTGTACGGTGTCCCGCTGATGACGGAGGCGGTCAAGATTTCCGAAGCCGACCCCGCAAAACTGACCCGTGCGACCTTTGACGATACGGTCATGCAGATCCTGGATGACTGCGACAAGGCCTACGAGTATCTTCCGTATCTCAACCGGGACTATTCCGGCAATACGAATACATCCATTCCCGTGACGGGTTCCATCCGCTATACGACGTTGGACCAGGTCTCCATAGACGGACTTCGGGCCATGGTCTACCTGCTCTGGGCGAGCCCTGCCTTCAATCCGTCCGGGGACAAGACCCGGTACCAGAAGGCCGCCGAATACGCGATGAAGGTCATCCGGCACAAACTGGAAGTCGAAGGACCGATGGGGTTTGACCGTACGAAAAGCTTCTCCTGGAGGGATGGCAACAGCCCGGAAGCGATTTTCCCCTCATCCACGTATTCTACGACGACTTATGAGACGACCTTCTATCCTATCGGATTCGGGGGTTCCGCAGATTATGTCCCGACGCAGGAACTGGTAGATGCGTTCCCGATGGCGAACGGTTATCCGATTACAGATGCCCGCAGCGGGTATGATCCAGCCCATCCGTATGTGGGAAGGGATTCCCGGTTCTATGCGGATATCCTTTACAATGGAGCCGAGGTCCTTCGTGACGGAAACGGAAGCCTGATGTACACGATTGAATCCGCGGAAGGAGGGAAGGATGCCCCGATGCTTACCGGAACGTCCAGGACCAGCTACTACATCAAGAAGTTCCTGTATTCCGGGTGGAATCCTTTTGACAGCAATGTCCTGAGCAATGTTTCGGTTGTCTTCTTCGAACGCTGGGAGCAGATGTGCCTGATTTTTGCCGAAGCCGCTTCCGCATTCCTCGGGTCGGCCGAAAACGACTCGTTCGGCTACAGCCCCAAGGAAGTGCTGGGCTGGGTCCGGTCGCGGCCGACGGCAGAGGGGAAGCCCGGGATTACGGCGGATCCGTATCTGGATGAGTGTGCCGCATCTCCGGCTCTATTCCAGGCTCTGGTCCGTAACGAATGGCGCATCACGACGTGTTTCGAGGGAACACGCTATTTTGATCTTCGCCGCTGGGGGGAAGAAATCAACGTCCCGGTGCATGGGATGGCGATCACTCCGTCCGGGGAGGATGCCTTCTCCTATCAGAAGACTCTCTTAGAGACTAAGCATTATCCTTCTCCATGGATGCCGATCCCTGTCGGTGATATCCGCAGGTGCCCGAATCTGGTCCAGAATGAAGGTTGGGAAAACTGGCGATAAAAATGATACCGATTATGAAAAGAACAATGGCAATCCTTGCGGTCTGTTTCGCCATGACTGCATGTTATGATGATTTTATCAAGGATTATGATTATTCCGCTGTTTATTCCGCATACCAGTATGACCTTCGAACGTTTATTCCCGGAGAAGAAGACCTGGAAGTCAGCTTTACTGTAGCGTTAAGCGGAGTGATTGATAATGACCGGGACAGAAAGGTCCATGTCTCCATTGATAATAATATGCTGAATTCCGACCTGTCCGTTTTGGACGAGGACGGAGAAACGGCACCGTTTACCGCCCTTGACGGGCTGAAAGGGAACGGGAAGTTTGGAAACATGTCCCAGAATTATGTCAAGAACGAGGTTTCTGCGGCAGGGTTGACTGCCCTGACCCCCCTTCCTGAAGCCTATTATACCCAGTCTCCTTCCTCGAATCTGGTTATTGCCAAGGGCAGCCATACGGCCAAGCTCAGGCTTACGCCGACTCCGGCAATGTTCAAGGATGAGAAAATGCTGAAACCGTACTATGCACTGGCATTCAAGATTGAGGAGGCCGATGCCGACAGGATTCCCTCCAAGATGAGTTTCCAGATCATGGCCGTGAAAGTGGAGAATTCCTTTTACGGAAACTGGTATCATGGGGGAAAGATGGTTGTCTCGAAGGATAAAGACGGTTCCGTTATTTCGGAGAACAAGTATTCGTTCTCCCTCCCGCAGGCTGACAGCAGGATTTATGCCCTGCAGACAGAGAGCGTCCAATCCGTTCTTACGGATAAAATCGCGAATCAGCCCGGAACGCTCCGTTTGGTTTTCGGCGGCAATAATTCTGTTACGGTAGAAGATCCTTCCGGCGAACGCGTAATCCGTCCCATCAATGGTCAGCGGAGTTACCACAATGGCGCGAAACTTCTCCAGGACCGGAAAATATTCTTGAATTACTGCTGGAACAATGGTGACGGTACTTCCACTTATGTCGTAGATACGCTCTTTTTCCGTAACAGGGTCCGGGACGGAATGAGTGAGTGGCAGGATGAGAACCCGGCTCATTACGAGTAAAATGTATTAGACCAAAAAGATATCGTTATGAATAGAATAGTATCGTTTTTCCCTTTCGCGGTGATTGCGCTTGCCGGTCTTTTCTGGACGGCATGCAATACCGTTGAGGAGACGGCGGAAGAGTCCTATCTGACGGTGGACAGTCAATTCCGCTCCGCTTCGGGTGAGGGCGACGGTTTCCTGCTGCTTATCCGTTCCAATCTGGCATGGACGGTATCCGCGGAAGACCCGTTCGGGAACATCGTAGACTGGGTCAAGTTCGAGTGTGAATCCGGAGAAGGTGATGCGGATGTCTTCGGTTTCGTCCAGCGCGGAGACAGGACTGAAGCACGCACCTGCCTGTTTGTCGTCCGGTCAACAGACGGACGGCAAAAGGTGACATTCCCATTCTCGCAGCTCAAATATGAGCCGAATTTCAGAAAGGTTTCCCTTTCCAGCATCATGTCTTCCGCAGCATCTCTCCCCGCAGGCGGGAGTGACTTGCTGACAGATTTCCTGATGTTTGAAGCGATTGTCGTGGGTGCTCCCGGGGACAATCTCCCGGAGGGGGGCGTTTTCCTGACTGATGACGGGAACTTGTTCCTCCGGGCGAAATTGCCGGATTCGGAAGCCCTCAAGGTCGGAGACAAGATTCAGGTCGAAACGACGGAGGGAACCGTTACCAAAGAGGCCGGCGGAGGTATCACGATTGATATTCCGTCCCCCGTGATGCTGGTTTCTTCCGGGAATCGCATACAGGCTCCCCGCATCCAGGCCTCGGCCGTCGCGCGCTATCCCAATGCCTTGGTCCGTGTGGAGCCCAGTCAGGCGCAAGATGCTTTCCTTGGCAAGACATGGAGCGGGACGGTCGGAATGGTGACGGATGACGAGGATGCCGGAAAGTTTGATGTCTTTGTCGACGGCGGCGCCTCTTTCTCCAAGGCTGCCATTCCGTCCGGCCATGGGACCGTTACCGGCATTGTCGTGGACGGAAAGGTCCGTCCTCGCGACCTTTCCGATCTCGCCCTGTCCGAGACGGGGCGGAATTCCTATGTCCCCCCTGTCGCAATAGAACCGATTATGGCTTTTTTCCAGCTTGGAACGGCAGCGAACAAGTATGTGAATGGTGAAATCTCCGGGGCTACGAAATTCACATTTGCCGAGTCAGCCGGTTTCTCTGTCGCCGGCGCTTCCGTTGAGAAGGTGGTCGGGGATGCCAACGCCATGGCAATGACGGCATCACTCTCTACGCCTTTCCAGACCTGCTGTACGCTACGTCAGTGGCAACTCCCTGGCAGCTATCTTCTGTTTACCCTTCCGGTTTCCGGGAAGATCTATGGGAATCTGGAGTTTACATTCTCAATCTCATGCGGAACCGAAGGCGTCTTCAATGACTTCTGGAAGGTCCGTTGGAGCACAGACAAGGTTACATGGAAAGATGTCGACGGGGTTTATGGCGCCTCGAACCTGACTCCGGGGAGCGGGGATTCCGGGACGTTTACCTTTGCCGGGAGAGACTTCGCCGTCAATCGTATGGTCGTCCAATTCCATATTCCGGAAAACGAGGCCCTTACCTCCGGGGATCTTTATTTCAGGATGGATCCTCCGGCCGTTGATGAGGCCAATGCAACAAAAACGCTCAGAGTGAATGTCGGTTTCTATCTGACCGGCGCAACCCCGTCGCTCCCGGACTCCGACTATCACAATGTTCTGGCTCAGGAAGGATTCAATAATGCACTCAATGGCTGCAACCCTGTTGTCGGAATCCCGATCTATTACATGAGCCGGACGATCAATCAGTCCGATTATTCGGGAGACTGGACTGTCAGCGGTACTGCCAATCAGTATCTGGGATGTTTGTTTATGAGTGGAACAGACGGAACGACAAGCATTTATTCTCCGCCCCTGGCAGCCCTGACGGCGACTTCCGATGTGATCCTTTCTTTCAAAGCCGCCCCTTACGTCAATCCGACGGGCAAAGATTTGACTCCTGCTGCCAACACTATTACCGTCGTTTGTGAAGGAACTGGAGAGGCGGGGCCGATAGAGTGGGACAATGCGGATTTTGCTTCCGACCCCTATCATTGGCACCGGGCAACGGTGAAGATTTCAGGCGCCACGGGAGCAACCCGGATCAGGATCGGCAATGCCACTTCCGAGTTTTTCATAGATGATATCATCATTTCACGTTAAAAAGTTATGAATAGACTGTTGATTACAATCCTGGGTTTGGGGATGGCGCTGATAGCCCATGCCCAGGAAATTCCCAACTACATCCTTCCCGATGATAAATATGTGGGGTTGGATGAGGACATGATGGCTGGATTTTCTTCTCTCAGCGAGGCCGTCCTACGCGGCGAGGACCCTTCTTTCGAGAAGGTTTCTGCGATTTTCCCTCATTATATGGACCGGCCCAAAGCAATCGTCGGTATCAAGGAACACCGTGGCCGCTTCCTGACCTCCTGGGATGGTTCCATCATTTTCCCTCCCTTTTATCTCTCTTTCGAGGTTTGGGAAAACTCCGGTTATGAACAGCTGATGGTAGAGCCGGTACCGTTCTCCGGAACTGAGGTGGAGCGCCTTGGAGAGTCTCTGGAAGGGGACTGGCTCCCCGTCGTGACCCGCAAGTTTTCTTATCACAAGGTTCAGTACGACCAGACGGTCATGGCTATTTCGAAGAACTTCGACACGGATATGCCGCTGATCGCCTGGGTGCGGATGCGGGTGACGAACCAAACCAAGGCTGCCAAGAATCAGGAACTGTCGATCCGTTTCCGAGGGACCGGAGCGCGTCCTGCCTCCCAGGTTTGGGCGACCTCGGGCAGGATGGTCGTGAACTGTCCGATGCTGCTGAGACAGGAAGACTTCAAGATTGTCAATGAGAACGGTGATCCCGTTTTGTGGTGCAGCCGTTCAGATGGCCGGTTCGGTGAAAACCGCCTGACGTTCTCCCTTGCGTTGAAGCCGGAAGAGGAGCAGTGTATCTATCTCTGCATCCCCTTTGAGCCTGTCCGGGAACGGGAGGCGAAGCCCATTGCCGAGGGCGATTTCGACAAGACGTACGAAACCGTCAAAGGCTATTGGGAAGGAATTATGGACCGCGGAATGCAAATCAATGTCCCTGAAGAGATTGTCAATAATGCTTACCGTACATGGCTGGAGAACAATTTCCTGCTGGTCCAGGAGGACAAGCTTCGCCTCACATACAAGACGACGGATGCCCCGTTCTTCTATGAAGGGATTTTCGGTTATGCCGCGGCGATGTACCTGAATACGATTACGACGGCGGGGTATTACGAGGAAGCTAAGAAGTGTGCCCAGATGTTCCTCCGGCTCCAGCGGGAGGACGGCAGTATTTCAGGCGTGAACCGGACCAATTCCATCATTCCGCACCAGCACGGCGGCATCCTGTATGCGATCAGTCAGATCTACAGGATGGGCCGGGACAAGGAATGGTTCGCTTCCGTGGCTCCGGCCCTCATCAAGGGCTGCAACTGGATCGAGGAGCAGCGTTCGCTGAACAAGCAAAGCCGGTCGGAAATCGGATATGGCATTCTTCCTCCGCTGCGTTCCAATGTGGACGGGGGAGCCGGAACCCAGGAATACTGTGGCAATGCATGGTGCTGGGCAGGTATGCATGAGGTCGGGTTGGCTTTGAAGGAGATGGGCGGTTCCTATGCCTCGGAAGGCAACCGCTTGCTGCGTCTGGCGGAGGAATACCGGAAGGATATCCTCTCGTCCATGGACAAAGCAACGGCCTATAAAGACGGTGTGAAGTTTATCCCGCTTGATTTGGATCAGAGGAAACCGTATCCTTATGCCCTTACCAATTCGGACTCTTTCTATTATACCATGATCGGCAGCCGGATGCTGGAGTCCATGATTTTCGATAAGGATGATCCGAGGATGGAAGCTTATACATCCTATTTTGAGTATTTCAAGGGAATCATCCTGGGACTTGTCCGGCATACGAAAATCAGTAACAAATTGGGCTTCACGGCGCACTTTGCCGCCGGTTATGGAATCTCCAACATGCGGATGGGGAAACTGGACCGTTCGCTTCTGAATTTTTACGGAATGTTCTCTTATGGACAGGCCCGAAACCTGTATGCCACCCAGGAGCATGATAATTTCATTCAAGGAAAGAATGACTCCTGGTATTATGCGCGTCAGCCTCATCTCCATTCGACCTCCGAGTTGATCCGTATTACCAACAAGATGCTGATTTACGAGGAAAATGGCGGCGATATCTGTCTGTCGTTCGGCATTCCGAGAGCCTGGCTTGAGGATGGGAAAAAGATTGAGGTGAAGAATTCCCAGACTTGTTTCGGGCCGGTTTCCTATCAGATTGAATCCGGGGTCGCGGAAGGCCGGATCAAGGTCTCTGTCCATCATAATCCCGGTCCTGTGAAAGCTCGTTCTATCCAGGTCAAACTGCGCCATCCGGAAGGAAAGCCTATCCGGAAGGTAACCTTGGACGGAAAGACCTGGAAGGGATTCACGGAAGAAATCATTACTCTCCCCGGAAACATAACTAATTGTAGTATTATCGCATATTTTGATTAGTCTCTTATGAAAAAATTCGCTCTATCCCTTTTTCTGATGGCAGGTGCAGCACTGGTATCTGCCCAGTCTCTCCCCGACTTCATTCTTCCTGAGGATAACTATTCTTCTATCAACGAGTCGTCAATGGAAGCTTTTCAGGTACTGGGGCGGGAGATGGCTGCAGGAAAGGACCCTTCCTTTGCGTCTGTTTCTGCTATCTTCCCCCACTATATGGACTATCCCAAGGCGCTTGTCGGTATCAAGGAGCATCATGGCCGGTTCCTGACCTCCTGGGACGGGTCCATCATCTTCCCTCCCTTCTATCTCTCGTTAGAAGTTTGGGAAGACAGTGTGCACGGCCAGATGAAGGTCGGTCCGGTGTCGCTCGGCAGCAGTGAAGTGGAGCGCCTCGGCGAGTGCCTGGAAGGGGACTGGCTCCCCGTCGTAACCCGCAAGTTTTCGTATCACAAGGTTCAGTACGACCAGACGGTCATGGCTATTTCCAAGAACTTCGACACGGATATGCCGCTGATCGCCTGGGTGCGGATGCGGGTGACAAACCATGCGGAAGGGGTAAAGAATCAGGAACTTTCGATCCGGTTCCAGGGAACCGGCAGCCGCCCTTCCTCCCAGATCTGGGCGACTTCGGGCCGGATGATCGTCAATTGCCCGATGATGCTGAGGCAGGAGGAGTATAAGATTGTCAATGAGAACGGCGATCCCGTTCTCTGGAGTAGCCGCACCGATGGCAAGTTCGGTGAAAACCGCCTGACTTTTTCCCTTACGTTAAAGCCGGAAGAGGAGCAGTGTATCTATCTCTGCATCCCCTTTGAGCCTGTCCGGGAACGGGAGGCGAAGCCCATTGCCGAGGGCGATTTCGACAAGACGTACGAAACCGTCAAAGGCTATTGGGAAGGGATTATGGACCGCGGAATGCAAATCAATGTCCCTGAAGAGATTGTCAACAATGCTTACCGTACATGGCTGGAGAACAATTTCCTGCTGGTCCAGGAGGACAAGCTCCGCCTGACATACAAGACGACGGATGCTCCGTTCTTCTATGAAGGGATATTCGGTTATGCCGCGGCGATGTACCTGAATACGATCACGACGGCTGGGTATTACGAGGAAGCGAAGAAGTGTGCCCGGATGTTCCTTCGGCTCCAGCGGGAGGACGGCAGCATTTCCGGCGTGAACCGGAGAAATGCTATCATTCCGCACCAGCACGGCGGTATCCTGTATGCGATCAGCCAGATCTACAGGATGGGTCGTGACAAGGAATGGTTCGCTTCCGTGGCTCCGGCTCTCATCAAGGGTTGCAACTGGATTGAAGAAAAGCGTTCCCTGAACAAGCAAAGCCGCGACGATGTGGGTTACGGCCTGCTCCCGCCGATGCGCTCGAACGTGGATAACGTGGGTACCGAGACCCAGGAATACTGCGGAAACGCATGGTGCTGGGCAGGTATGCATGAGGTCGGATTGGCTTTGAAGGAGATGGGCGGATCGTATGCCTCGGAAGGCAACCGCTTGCTGCGTCTGGCGGAGGAATACCGGAAGGATATCCTCGCATCCATGGACAAGGCCACCGTGACCGGAGACGGCTTCCGGTATATCCCGCTCGACCTGGCTTTCCGGGAACCGATTCCCTATGCCCCCACCAATGGCCCCTCTCATTATTATTCGATGATCTCTTGCCGGATGCTGGAGTCCATGATCTTTGACAAGGACGATCCGCGGATGGAGGCCTATACGACTTATTATGAGCATTACAAGGGTATCATTCTCGGAATACTCAGGACATCGGCCTCTAATAAATTGGGATTCACCGCCCATTTCAGCGCCGGCTACGGAATTTCGAACATGCGGATGGGGAACCTGGACCGTTCCCTGCTGAATTTCTACGGCATGTTCTCCTATGGACAGGCACGGAACCTCTACGCCACACAGGAACATGACAATTTCGGATCGAACAACAACGATCCCTGGTACCAGGCACGGCAGCCCCATCTGCATTCGACTTCCGAGCTGATCAGGGTTACCAACAAGATGCTGATCTATGAGGAAAACGGTGGTGATCTCTGCCTTGCCTTCGGTATTCCGAGAGCATGGCTCGAGGATGGTAAGACGGTAGAAGTCAAGAACTCCCAGACCTGTTTCGGCCCGGTATCGTATCGGATCGACTCCGAAGTCTCCGGTGGAAAGATCTCCATATCGCTCGAAAAGAAATCTTCTCCTGTCAAGCCTCGTTCCATCCAGGTCAAGCTGCGCCATCCGGAAGGGAAACCGATCCGGAAGGTTACCGTCAACGGCAGGCCGTGGAAGGGATTCGGCGCGGAAGTGATCACGCTTCCGGATATCCAGTCAGGCAGCAAGGTAGTCGCTTTTTTTGATTAAGTCCATGAAACGATTCTTTTTCTTTCTTCTGCTTTTCCTGCCCGTTATTTCAGCGAACGCAGGCAAGATCGTCACGGACAGCCTCTCCAGCAAGATATTGAATGCAGAGGTAAAGTTCAATGTTTACCTTCCCTCCGGATTTGAGCAATCCGACAAATCCTATCCGATCGTTTACCTGCTCCATGGCCTCGGCGGCAAATACTCGAGTTGGGCGGAAAAAGGTGCCGTAAAAGCGATCGCCGATGAACTGATTGCTTCCGGGGAGGCGGTCAAGATGATTATCGTCATGCCGAATGCGGGCGGGCCCGTCAAGGACAATATCTGGAACGGGTACTTCAATATGCCGGGATGGAACTACGAGGACTTCTTCTTCCAGGAATTCATGCCGGCCGTCGAAAAGAAGTACCGGGCCATCGGCGATAAAGGCCACCGGGCTGTCATGGGATTGTCCATGGGCGGCGGCGGAAGCACGGTCTACTGCCAGCGTCATCCGGACCTTTTCTCCAGTTGCTATGCCATGAGCGCCTGGTTGGATAACGACGATTCCCACCCCGTAAAGATGAATGCCAAGAAAAAAGACAAACGGTACTATGCCGCCAAATCCGTCAGGGAGCATTCTGCCCTGGATTTCATAGACCAGGCCGATGAGGCGACGATTGCATCCCTCCGGACAGTCAAGTGGTTCATAGATTGCGGTGATGACGATTTCGTGCTCGAGCATTCTTTCCAGCTCCACATGAAAATGAAGGCCGCCAAGGTCAAGTCTGAGCTCCGGGTCCGGAATGGGGTACATAACTGGGAGTACTGGCATAATGCGCTCCGGCAGGCGCTTCCCTTTGCCTCCCGCAGTTTCGACAAATAACCGGATTTGATAACATGAATCCATTTTAAGAAAAAGAATTCCTGATTTTTTGAAAGAAGGTTTTGAATATGAATCGGCGTAAAATATTACTGGATGTCGGCGGCACGTTCATCAAATGCGGTGACGGCCGCAGCGTCCCGGTGGATTCCAACGGAACGAGGGAGGTCATTTCGGCCTCCCTACGGGAAGCCGTGGGCCCATGGACGGAAGGGGACCTCGTCGGGGTCGCCATTCCCGGACCCTTCGACTACGGAAAGGGCATATTCCTGATGAAACATAAATTCGCGGCGGTCTACGGGGAAAACTTCCGGGCCCTTGCCGGACTTCCGGAGAACGCGGACGTGCGTTTCATCCACGATGTCAACTGCATGCTCCTCGGAGAACTCTCGACGGGCGCCGCGAAAGGCTTCCGGAACGTCGCCCTCGTGACCCTCGGGACCGGGCTCGGCTTCTCGATGGCCATCGACGGAGAGATCCTGAAGGCCCCTTCCGGGAGCCCCCTCGTCTCCGCTTATTCACGTCCGTTCCGGGACGGAATCCTGGAGGATTATGCCTCGAAACGGGGAATCATGCGGCTTTACGAACTCTTCGGAGGAAACCCTGCCGGGTCCGTCAAGGAAATCGCGGAAAAAGCCGCGAAAGGCTATGTCCCCGCGCTGGGCGCTTTCCGCGAGGCCGGAGAAATCCTTGCCCTGTCCCTCAAGGATATCCTTGCCGAATACGGCATTGAATGCCTGCTGTTCGGCGGTCAGATCTCCAAGTCATTCAGATTCATGGAGGAAGCTTTCGCCACCCTGCCCGGCCAGGTGAAGAAAGTCGCCCCCGTTTCCGATTTCGACCACGCGACCTTCAACGGTCTCGAGGCTTTCTTGACCGCCTAACTGTTTTTTTATGAAATACCTGCACATCCTTTTCGTTTCCGCCGTTCTTCTGGCGGTATCTTCCTGTACGCCTTCATTTCCGACGGCGGAGCAGGTCGGAGACTGGGTCCTTGTCATCCAGTCGCTGGATTCAGCCCGGACCGAGGTCCATATCCCCGGCTCGGAAGCGGTCGGACCCAAAATCCGCCATGGAAGGAAAGGCACAAGGCTGACCTGGTCCTCCGTCGGTGGGCATGATATCGAGGTCTCCTTCCTGTACGCCGGGAAGGAAGACAATTATGAGGTGACTCCTTCCGTCGTCAACCGGGAGGCCGGCTGGGTCGTCCTGACCCTGGCTGGCCCGGAAGTCCGCGACCTCGGCGTCGATGTGGAAAAAATGCCCCTGCTCGTCCCGTCCGGTGGCGGTGTGCGGTATGACCTGACCCGGGTCGAGCAAGAAGATACCTGGAAGAAAATCAAGGGAACCAGCGGCTATGAAGCCCGCTGGAGCTATCCCGGATATCGAATCTCCATGCCCTGGCTCCAGTTCACTTCCGGCGACCGGAGCCTGTACATTGTGAGCTACGACCCGGATTTCCGGTGGAAAATCTTCCGTATCCAGTATTTCCCCGACGAGCGGCGGGCCGCTTTCCGTGTGGAAAACAAACTCACCTGCTTCCCCGGGGAAACCTGGAACGGGGCTCCCATGAAGATTGCATGGAACGAGGGCTCCTGGAAGGAAGGCGCCCGGGAATACCGGGCCTGGTATGACAAGGTGAAACCCCTGAGGGCAAGGCCGGAATGGATCCGGAACGCATCCGGCTGGCTCCTGACCATCCTCCGCCAGCAGAACGGGGAGATGATCTGGTCCTATCCCGAGGTCGGGACCTTGCTTGCCGATGCGGCGGACCGTCGGGGAATCGACATCCTGGGGCTTTACGGATGGACCGTCGGCGGTCACGACCGCTTCTATCCCGATTATGACATCTCCGACGAGATGGGCGGCGAAGAGGCGCTGAAAGAGGCGCTCGAAAACGTGCACAAGCGGGGCAAGCGGGCGATTTTCTATATCAACGGCCAGCTCATCGACCGGAATGATACGCAGTTCTGGCCGGATACGGGACAGTTCATCGCCCGGGTCGGCAAGAGCGGAGCCTTCATGACCAATCAGTACATCAAGTTCAACAGCAAGGGTCCCCGGACTTTCGGTCTCGGCTGCTATCAGGACGTTCGCTGGCGCAACCGGATGCTCTCGGTCGCGAAGAAGGTCCAGGCGCTGGGCGCCGACGGGGTGATCTACGACCAGGTCGGGGGCCATAACGGCGGATTCTGCTATGGAGAAGGGCACGGTCATACCGTTCCCGCCGTCGTCTATGACCGCGACCGGGTGGAATTCCTGGAATGGGCTTCCGCGGAAATGAGGAAGATCGATCCGGATTTCGTCGTCATGGCCGAGGCCCTGCAGGACTGCGAACTGAACGGGATCGACATGTTCCACGGCTGGTCGCCAACCTCCCAGAAAGGGGTCCATCCGGAGGTGATCCGGCATATGTGCGACCGGGACCAGTTCATGACCCTTTTCCCAGATATGTTCCATTATGTCTTCCCGGAGGCGCAGGCGACGGTCCGTTTCTCGACGCCCGCTACGATGCGGGGGACCCTGAACTACGGAACGACCTTCGGCTACCGTCATGAGATCGAGTGCCGGTACATTCCGGACAAGAAATACCTCCTGTACGACCAGTATCCGGATCCTTCGGAGTACGACGACATCCATGGCAAGCCGAACAATTCCTCGATTTACGATTACAACCCCACGGAACTGGTCGGATACGGCAGGGCGGTGCTCGATTTCCGCCGGAAATACGAGGATCTCTTCTATCTCGGGACCTTTTCGGCGGATGACGGATTTACGCTGGAGACGGACGCCCGGTACGTCGTAGCCCGTTCTTTCGTCAACGGGAAGCGGATGGGCGTCGTCGTCTGGAACGTCTCGGACGAGGAGTCGGCCGGGTTCACGGTCACTCCGGAAAAGGGATGGAAACTTGTGGAAACCGCCGCCCCGGAAGGGACTCCGGCGGAAGGACTTCTCCCTGCCCAGAGCCTGCGGCTGCTGGTGTTTGAGAAGGAGTAGGGGCTAGACCGACCCCCTGCGGATCAGGTAAAAGCGGTTGTGGATCCGCTCCATCCGGCCGCGGCTGATCATTTCCGCCGCTTGGCGGCCCATCTCCGCGAAATCCGTGGAGAGGCACGCGAGGCCCTCTCCGATGAACTCGTTCTCCGGACAGTCATTATAGGAAATCAGTCCCACATCCCGCCCGAAGACCAGGCCGGCCTCCCGGACGGTCCGGAGGATATTGAAATGGTCCGTGTCCATCTGGCCGGCGATGATGATGAAAAGGCGTCCCTCCCGCATCTGCTCCGGGGAGAACCCTTCGGTGACCGTATAGGTCCTTCCACGTTCGGTGATCGCCCGGTCCATCGCGGGAAGGATGATGTTCCGGTACAGGCTGTTCTGCGAAGTGACAATCTGGATATCACGGTATTTGTCCAGGATATCCCCGTTGGTGGAAAGGGCCGTGTAGGCGTCTTCCATCGAGGCCTCATAGACGCTTCCGAACTGTCCGGAGAGCCCTTCGATTTCGCGGTCCAGGATAATCAGTTTCTGTCTCGGAATCCTGGAAACAATCCGCCTGATCCGGGCTGGATCCTCGTTAAAGAAATGAGGGACAATCAGATAATAGTCATATTTATCCACGGATTCCTGCACGAAAGCCTCAAACAGGTCCATATCGTGGTTGTAGAGATGGATGGTGGTCTCGGCCTTCTTGCCAAGATGGGCGATCAGGGAACGGTACGTCACGGTCCGGTAGGAAGTGAGCCGGTCGAACAGCAGCAGGATCCGGTACGGGGCGTTCTCGTTGCGGGCGCAGGCGAAAAAGCCCATTCCCTGCGAGGAGCGGAGCAGGCCGCGGCCGCGGAGGATTTTATAGGCCCTCCGGACGGTCTCCATCGAGATGTCCAGTTCGTCCGCGAGGGCGTTCATCGAAGGGAGCGGCTCATTGTCCTTCAACTGTCCGCTGCGGATCATGGACTCGACGGCCGTGACGATCTGGGCATAGATCGGGAGGGTGGAATTCCGTTGGATACTGATCGGTAGCATACAAGACAAATATACGCGAAATATTCTGATTTCCTTTTGAAAATTTGGAGGAATAGAAAATAATCCATAATTTTGGCAATACCCAACTATACCCAAGTTAATATCCCGAACGACCAACCTGTATCATTATGAAAAATGCGATCTCTCCGGGTTCTGAATCCGAGTTCGATTACCGGTGCGGCGGCAGCCCGCTGAATGGCCGGCAGGAAGCGAAAGTATTGTCCGAGGCGCAGTTCCTCGCCGGAGAGGATGCGCGCGGCGTATGGGTCATCCTGGAACCCGAAACCGTGGCAGGACCGGCCCAGATCGACGCGCTCCGGGCGCGCGGCGCGCTTGGGTTCATCAGCGATTTTACCCCGGACCGTTTCGAGCGTCCGGACGAAATCCCTTCGCCGGCCACCCTGCCGGATGGCTGCCCGCTTGCCGTGATTTCGGTTTCCCCGCGTTCCGGCCTCCGGCTCAGGACCCTCGCGGGAACGGGTGCCCTCCGGATCGCCCCGGAGGGAAAGAAGGAGGGGAAACTGACCGCCCGCATCCCGGCGCCCGTCCCGAAACGCGACCGGAGCGGCGATCCGGAAATCGGCCTTGAGGCCATCCTCGCGGCCCTCGCGGCCGTCGGCGTCCGGAAAGGGGACACGCTCCTCGTCCATTCTTCGCTTTCGGCCTGCGGACATATCACCGGCGGGGCCGGGACGATCATCCGGGCGATCATCGAAGCCGTCGGGCCGGAGGGCAACTTCTTCGTTCCTACCTTCCAGCGGTCCGAGTGTTTCCTGAACGGGATCAACAAGCGCTGGGACCACCGCCCGAGCGATTCCCGCGACCGCGCGAGCGAGGCCGTCCGCTGGGTCGGCACGCTTCCGCTCGAGTTCATGCGGCTCTATCCCGACGCTCCGAGGGGGGTGCACCTTTCCCATTCCTGGGCGGGCTGGGGGCCGCGTGCTGCCGAAGTCCTCTCCCGCCAGGCCGAGGACGAACCGCCCTTCTCCGACAATTCCTGTCCGATGGTCGTCCGGGAGATGGGCGGCAAGATCCTGCTTTTCGGAAGCCCTGTCGGGCATATGTCCTTCGTCCATTGTTTCGAGACCCATTACAACCTGCCCGGCCTCGGACCGTCGTACTACGAGGTCCGTCTTCCGGACGGGTCGATCACCTGGAAATACGTTCCGAAGGGCCTTCCCGGCCCGCGTGAGTTCTATTCGAAGGACGAAGGCGCCCGGTTCTTCCGCGAGGCCCTCTCGAGCGGTCTCGGGATCCGCAGCGTCCCGCTCGGGGGCGGTCAGCTGAAGCTGCTCGACTGCCGGCAGTTCTGGGAGATCGGCTCCGCCCTCGTCACCGAGGATCCCCGGATTATTATCGCATAACCATAAAATCATTATTCTATGTTACTCAGACGATTATTTGTCCTTTTGGCCGCCGGGCTGCTCCCGGTCATCGCCTCGGCCGGAACGGTCACGCCCGGGTCCGTTTCCGTCGCTCCCGTTCCCGACGGGGGATTGCGGATGCTTGGAAAGCCGCTTACCGGAGAGTACCCTCCGCTTCTCAGTTGTTACCGTTCCTTCAAGAAGCAGCCCGACATGGGCCGGATTTTCCACGATGAACTGGGTGTGAAGGGCCGCTGTTTCGCCGCCGGCAACGTCCTGAACGGACTCGGACAGGGATACTGCGATTACCCGCCCATCTGGGTCGGGGAGGGGAAGTACGAATTCGAGCATCTGGATGAGCAGATGATCGAAATGGAAATGACCAACCCGGACGGTGGCCTGATCTGCATGATCGACCTCGACACGCCGGTGTGGCTGACCCGGAAGCTCCGCATGGACTCGTTCACGCATATTTCCATCGCCTGCTCCAATCCGAGATGGCGGGAGATGACGATGCGGTACATGAAGGATTTGATCGCGTATGCCGAGGAGCATTACGGCGACAGGATCGACGCATACATGCTCTGCGGTGGAAGTACGTATGAATGGCTGGACCATCTCCATGGCTATACGACGGCCGACAAGGACAGGGCCTGGGCGGACTGGCAGAAGAAGCATGGCGTGCAGTACGAAGCTTCGGCACCGAGCCTGACCGCCCTCCATACCGCCGCTTTCGAGAACCGTCTCTATGATCCGGCCACGGAACAGGAAAAGGCCGATTACTGGCGGTTCAACGGCGAGGTGGTCGGGGACGCCCTCATGGCCTTTGCCCGCGAGGCCCGCGCCATGCTCCCCAAGAACAAGCAGATCGGGGCCTTCTTCGGCTATATATGGAGTATCAACAACGGCCATATGGACTCGGAGCGGGTTTTGACCTGCCCTGACATTGACTTCTTCGCCGCTCCCGCTTCCTACGGGAACCGGGAGATCGGCAAGGGAACCGGAAGCGGGGCGTTCTTCCATACGGCGATGCTGCATGGAAAGCGTCTGATGCATGAGATCGACTGCCGTCCGCACGACCTGGTCGAACGGGCCAAAAGAAGGCACCAGGAAGTCAGGGACCGCCACCAGTGGTTCTCTCAGGAAGAAGACATCGTGGGCAACGTGCGGGAGGCCTGTTTCGCCCTGGTCAACCATGCCGACTACTGGTGGTTCGACCAGTGGGGCGCATATTATGATGATCCCAAGGTGCGGGAATGGATCGCCAGGATGGAACCCATCCAGCAGCGGTTCAAGGACGATATGTCCCCGTCCGTCGCGGAGATACTGCTTGTCTCCGACACCCGCAGCATGTTCTATCTGAAGGACGGCGATCCGTGGGTCGGACCGCTCGTGGAAAGGCTCCGGAACCGGGTCAACCGCTTCGGCGCTCCGTTCGACTGCTGCCTGTTTTCCGATCTGGAGAAACTCGACCTTTCCCAGTACAAGATCATCATGCTCCCGCATCTGTTCGTGATCGATGACGCCCGGGCCAGGCTGCTCCGGGAGAAGGTCTGTACCCCCGGCCGTACCGTGCTGTTTACCTATGCCCCCGGAGCCATCGACGGGAAAACGCTGGATACCAAGCGTGTAGAGGCCTGGACAGGCGTCCCATACGCGACGGGGAAGGGCGATGAGACCGAGACCGGGATCATCACGACGGCGATGCCGGGAGGATGGACCGCGGTTTACGCATGGAATCCCGTCTGCTTTACGGAAACGACGACCCGCAAGGTCTGTGAGGCCGCCGGGGTCCATTTCTATGTGGACGACCTCTGGCCGGTCTTCGCCAACGAGCGGCTGCTGACCATCCACTGCAAGGAAGGAGGGGAGCGTACGGTCCGGCTGCCCCGGAAGGTGTCGCAGGTCGTGGATCTCTTCACCGGGGAAGTCGTAGCCAAGAAGGCCAAGTCCTTCAAGGTGAACTTCGCTTCCCCCGACATCCGCCTGTATGAACTTATCCCTTAGGCGGCGGGTTTCTTGCCCTTGACCAGGATCTGGTCGGTCACGCCGGGCTTCTCGGTGATCGCGGCCAGGAATCATCCCTTCGGTGTCCGGAATCATCCCTTCGGCGTCTTCGGCTCAATGCTCCTATGGGTCCAGCCGCTGGACCGATAGGAGCATTTTAAGCCTTTTTTGCACTTACCGGTCCATCGTTTGGACCCATAAGCGCACCCCGGCTCCCTTGAAGGGGTCTCTTCCGGCTTCTTCGAAGGGGTCTCTTCCGGCTCCCGGGAAGGGATTCCCCGAAACTTCTTAAAAACTTTCCAAAGAGAGATTCCTCCAACTCTTGGAGAGGTATTCCCCCCGGGGAGAGTTCCCCTGGGAAGAAAACGGAACTGAGTTCCGTCGAGGTCAGTCTGTTTGGAGAGGTATCCCCCCGCCCATGAGCAGTCATGACCTGAAGAATCTTCCGGGGAGACGATTATTTTCCTGAAACCATTGGAATTCTCCGGGAAATCCTATTTTTGCGTCTATGGATGAACTTAAACTGAATGACTATGAAGAATTATTATCTGGTTACGACCGACCACAAGGAAGACGGCCTGTGGTTCCTTGACGAGATGGACTTTGCGACAGGGATGAATTATGTCGCGGTCCAGGCTTCCCTTTCCGAGGTCGTCGTTCTCTCTTATATCTTGATGTCCAACCACTTGCACTTTGTCCTATTCGGGGAAGAGCAGGAAGTACGGGACTTTGTCGACGGCATCAAGAGCCGGTATGGAAAGTATTACCGGAAGAAATATGGCGTCAAGGAATTCCTGCGGCGCAATAAGGTGGATATCCGGTTGCTTCCTTCTTCGGAAGAATCGCGGGAGAAAGCGATCGCTTACGTTCACATGAACTGTGTGGCAGCGAATATCTGTTCATATCCTACCCAGTATCCCTGGGGAACGGGAAATGTTTTCTTCAACCCGGCCGGGCCATTCGGAAAGCGGCTCGGGGACATGTCAAAGCGTTCCCGGAGCAGGCTCCTGCATACTCGCATCATCGATTTGCCCCTCGATTGGAGAGTTTGTGAGAAAGGATATGTCTTGCCAGAGTCTTATGTGGATATTGAAGCCGTCGAGAAGTTGTTCCGGACTCCCAGAAGGATGAATTTTTTCCTGACGGTCTCCTCCAAGGCAAAGCGTCTGCTTGAACCTTCCGAGAGTACCCGGCCGTCCTTCAGGGGCCAGCTTATCCTGGATGCCCTGCCGGATCTGTGTCAGAGTCTTTTCCGGAAGAGTCGCTTTAAGGATTTGTCAAGAGAAGATCAGGTCGAGATTCTCCGTCAGCTTCAATTCCGTTTCTGCGCGAATGTCCACCAGATCGCCCGTGTCTGCGGTCTCTCCTATGAGGTCGCCGCCAAGATGCTGGATTCATTGTAAGTCTCTTAAATCCACCTCTTTTGCGGATATCCCGGGTTGGAGGTGCGCCTATGGGTCCATGGGCGGGACCCATAGGCGCATTTAAGGCCTTTTTTGTACTTACCGGTCCATCGTTTGGACCCATAGGAGCACCCGGGGGGGGGAGGAGGCCGTTGGATTTTTGTTAAGTATTGTTTATCTTTGACTTCGGGAGTTTCACCCGCTCCTGTAACGTTTCACAAAAGCATAATCATATGAAGCAATCATTCTTCGCCCTCGCCGTGCTGGCCCTGATCTCGTTTTCACCATCCCTGGCAGCGGCTCCGGCGCCGGAGCAGGCCATGATCGCGCCGCAGATCTGTCCGGAGCCGGCCAGCTGCGAGATCTCCGCGACGGAGTACCATCCCCTGAATCTCGTCCGTATCGAATGCCCGGACAAGGCGGCGGGGGAGTGGGCCCGGAAGCATCTGACCGAATGGTACGGCATCCTCGCCCCGAAGGTAAAGACCTCCACCAAAAAGACCAAGCTCGGGGACGAAGCGTATGAACTGACGACCGCCAAAAACGGTGTCGAAATCACCGCACAGACCCTGCAGGGAGTCCGCTACGCCCTGTACTCGCTCCGCCAGATCGCCATCCCGAAACGGGGGACGCTCAAGGTTGAGGGATGGATTGTCCCCAAGGCCGCGATCCAGGACAAGCCCGCCCTAGCTTTCCGCGGAATCCATATCTGTTGGTTCCATGAACGGGAGCCCTGGGAGATCGAACGCCTGATTCGGCTCGCCGCCTATTACAAACTGAATTACGCCGTCATCGAGTCCTGGGGGACCTTCCGGAGCGAGGTCGCACCGTGGTACGGCTGGCCCGACGGGACCATGACCAAGCAGGAAGTCGCCCGCCTCAAGGCGATTGCGGACGACCTCGGGATTCTGCTCATCCCTCAGATCAACGTTTTCGGGCATGCCACGATGAGCCGGGGCGGGGCGGGAAAGCACGCTGTCCTCGACCTGAATCCCGAGTACCAGCCACTGTTTGAACCGGTTGGCGGATGGAACTGGTGCCTTTCGAATCCGGAGGTCCGGAAGCTCCTTACGAAGCTGATCGAGGAACGCCTGGACGCCTTCGGGAATCCGCCCTATTTCCATATCGGCGGGGATGAGGCCCATGCCCCGAGCTGTCCTGACTGCATCGGGAAATCCTATTCACAGCTCTTCCTGGACCACATCAAGGCGATGAACAAAGTGGTCCAAAAGAAGGGTGCCCGTACGATGATGTGGCACGACATGCTGCTCGAGAAGGGCGATCCCCGCTGGAAGGGCTTTGTCCACAATGGAACGGAGGAAACGGCGGCCGGGATCCGGGATTTCCCGCGGGACATCATCATCTGCGACTGGTACTACAAAGAGCCGAAGGAGGTTTATCCGACGCTGGATTATTTCAAAGGCCTGGGTTTCACGACGTTGACCTGTCCATGGAAAGAGAGGAACGGACTCAAATCCCTGGTGAAGGCGGCCCGCGACGGCAAGGCCGACGGAATCCTCGGCACCCTCTGGCATCACGATTTCGGCCAGGATATGCTCAATATCTATCTGACACTGGCCAATTCCGCCTGGAACGCCGGGGGCGAGACGAGCTATCTGCGGGGCATGTTCCATCACCATCTCCGCCAGATCGGCTGGGATATGAAGAATACCGATCCGAAGCGTGCCGGGATATTCCGTGAAGAGCTGCCAGAAGAGCCTGTCCTCAACAATTGATCCGGGAGTCCTCCTCGAGCCCCAGACATCTTCAATCCTCCGTTGTTTTGCATGGTAAAACATCGGAGGATATTTTTGTGTGAAAATTTTGAGTATTTTAGAATTGTTGCTATATTTGAGGGTTAAGTATACCCAAGCCACTAATAATTAAGGCTATTTTACAATATAACTATAACTAACATTTATGAAAAGTCCATTTAAAATTCTCTTGCTCCTCACTGTGCTGTACTGTGCTTTGAGCGGTACAGTGTGGGCGCAGGGACAGAATTCCGCGAAGAATTATTCAGTCCGCGGAACTGTCGTCGATGAGGGAGGGATGCCTGCCGTCGGTGCGTCCATTCTGGTCGTTGGTCGTACCGGGATGGGAACCGTCGCGGACGAAAAGGGCGCCTTCTCCATCACGGTCCCTGCCGGAAGCGTTCTGGCCGTCTCTTATGTCGGCTATGCAGAGCAGACCCGGACGGTCAACCGGGACATCCTCGACTGGTTCGTCCAGCTGGAAGTCGATGAGAACTTCCTCGAGGATGCCGTCGTCGTGGGTTACGGTACCCAGAAAAAGGAGAGTATCGTCGGCGCGATCTCGTCGGTCTCGTCCGAGCAGCTCACCAACACGGGTACGCAGGATCTGAAATCCGCTCTCTCCGGTAAGGTCTCCGGCCTCTTGATGACGAATCCCTCCGGCGCACCGGGTTCCCGGGAAGTCTCCAATTCTATGATGCTGCGTGGCCTTTCCACCTTCTCGGGCAGCAACTCTCCGCTCGTGATGGTCGACGGCGTCGAACGGTCCCTGAATGACCTGAATCCGGATGAGGTCCAGAGCATCTCCGTCCTGAAGGACGCCTCCGCAACGGCTGTCTTCGGTTCCAAGGGCGCGAACGGCGTTATCATCGTAACGACAAAGACAGGTACGGAAGGACGGGCCAAGATGCATGTGCGTGCGGATTACGGTGTGACCTCGCCGCTTTATCTGCCGCAGCATGTCAATGCCGAAACGACCCTTAATATGGCGAATATCGCCTACCGGAACGACCAGTCCTACGCCGCCCAGTATTCGGAGTATATAATCGACCAGTACCGGAAGGGAACGAATCCCTGGAGGTATCCGGACATCGACTGGTACCGGACGATGATGCGGCCGGTCGCTCCTTCGTACAATGCATCTTTCGATATCAGCGGCGGCAGCAAGAGGGTGAAGTACTATGCCCTCGGGTCCTACTATCATGACGGTTCCCTCCTCAAGCAGGTGAATACGAACGGTCCTGTCACTTTTCAGTCCGACCGTATCAACTACCGTCTCAACCTGACGGCGGCCCTGACTAAGACAACGGAGCTGAGCCTCCGTTTCGGCGGATCGGTTACGATAACAAGTCAGCCGAGCGGCACGTCCCAGGGCGGTGTCTTCAATACGATGTATATGGCGACGGGTCTCAAGTATCCGGCTTATTGGCCGGCGGATATCTATGATATATTCCCGGATCCGAACTATCCGGATGCCCACGGAATCCGTCTCTCCAACAATGCAGGACAGAATTACGAAAATCCGTACCGCTATATTTACGACAGCCAGTGGGACCAGTATACGAACTACCGGATCCTCTCAGACTTGGTGCTGACCCAGAAGTTGGATTTCATTACGAAGGGTCTGTCTGCCAAGGCGATGGTTTCCCTGACGAGCGCTTATGAGCGCAACTCTCAGTCCGGCAGTCAGACGGTCCCTCGTTGGGATATCGATTGGAACCGCTTCGACCTCGGTGTCGCTGATGTCTGGAACTCCAGTTCCTCGGACGTGACCCAGGTTTATGTCACCCCGCCGCTCTCCGTCAGCCAGTCCATGACGGCGAACAGCGTCGGCTTCGTGCATTATATCGAGGGCGCCCTCAATTACGCGCGCAAGTTCGGACAGCATGACGTAACGGCGATGACGGTCTACAACCAGCGTCAGTACAACAGCGGTACCGCCTCCCCGCACCGGAACCAGTCCCTCGTCGGGCGTGTTACCTATAATTATATGCAGAAGTACCTCTTCGAGGCCAATATCGGTATCACCGGCAGCGAGCAGTTCGCCCCGCAGTACCGGTACGGTATCTTCCCCTCCGTCGCGGCGGGTTATACGATCTCGAGGGAGAAGTTCTGGAAACGCGCCCTTCCCTGGTGGAACACCATGAAGGTCCGCTTCTCCTGGGGTCTCGTCGGTAGCGACTCTTCGACCTCCGGCTTCCTCTATTATACGGCCTATGAACTGTCAAGCCTGAATGGCAAGGCGCTTTACGGGAACCATTATAAAGAAGGTTCTGCGGCAAACAAGGGAGCCCGTTGGGAAACGGCCGACAAGAAAGACCTCGGTTTCGAGATGGGCTTTTTCCGCGACAGGCTGAACCTCAATGTCGACCTCTTCGACGAATACCGGTATGACATCCTGATGTCCCCGGTCGTCACCCCTCTCGTCGGTATCGGGTTCAAGCAGACAAACTCCGGTGCCCTCAAAAAGCACGGTATCGACATCGACCTCCTCTGGCGGGATTCCCTCAAGAGCGGCTGGCATTACAGTCTGGGCGTCCTCGTGGGTCTCAACGAGAACCGGATCGTCAAGTACGCGGATATCCCGTACAATCCTGAATACAAGAAGTACGCGGGAACCCCCGTCAACTCGCAGCGGACCGGTTCGACCCTGATCGACGACAAGTATTTCCAGAATATCAACCAGATCCATGGCTATCCGGCCTATACGGCTTCCTGGACCAACCTGGTTCCGGGTGTCTACAAGTTCATGGACTATATGCCGGACGGAGTCCTTTCCGATGAGGATTTGCATGTTCTGGCCGGTTCCTCCTATCCGCCCTGCTCCTATTCCCTGAATTTCTCACTCGGCTACAAGGGCTTCACCTTCCGGGCCGTCGGGACCGGGACGGTCGGAAAGAAGATCCAGTTCAAGCGCGGATATATCATCCCGTTCCTCTCCGGCGACCTGACGGTCCACCCGGCCGCCCTCGACTACTGGACGCCGACGAACCGTCTTGCCGACGCTCCGACCCCTACCTTCATCGACCAGATGTATGCCTGGGCGGGCGGTACCTCGAATCACCCGGGCTTCAATCTTGCCCTCGAAGACTACACCTGGCGGAAATCAGACTATTTCAATATCCAGGAACTCTACTTCGGGTACAAGTTTGACGGAAAGAAGCTCCGCCAGCGTCTCGGGATCGACGGCCTGACCGTCAGCCTGACCGCAAACAACTTCTGGATGTTTACCAACCTCATTGAGGGTAACCCCCAGATCCACAATACGGCGACTTCTTACTATCCGCTGACGCGGACCACCAAACTCGGTGTCAGCATTAACTTCTAAAGGAACAGGCGTATGAAAAAGAATATCAGAAATTATTTCTTCAGCGTAGCGGTACTTCTCCTGACAGGTCTTCTTGCAGGAAGCTGCCACTATCTTGACGTCGACCCCGAGCTCGGTATCACCGAGGAAGAAGTGTTCAGCACCTATTCGAATGCGAACACCTTCCTTTCTGTTGCATATGATGCAGCCAGCGGTCAGAACAAACTTAACATCACGCTGGTCTCTCCGTTCTATCTGGATCTTATCCAGGCGTTCTTCTTCTCCTGGGTCGCAACGACGGATGCCGCCGACTGCGGACGTCTCCTCTATGCCCAGCAGAACTTCAAGCAAGGTTTCCTGACCCAGAATATCATCAAGCAGTTCACGAACGGAACGGCGACCAATGACAAGCCGATGGTTACCGCCTGTTTCGGCGTCATCCGGATCGCCAGCAAGATGATTGCCAATTTCGATAAGATTACGAATGGAACCGAGACCGAGCGGAATGACCTGCTTGCCCAGGCCTACTTCCTCCGGGGCGTCTGTTACTTCAATCTCTGCCGTTGGTTCGGCGGAATGCCGTATATCGATTATGAGATCGGTGCGGACGACGAATGGGACATTCCGAGACTCTCAGCCCATGAGACATATCAAAAGGCTGCTGAAGATCTCGAGCTTTCTTATGAGTATTTCGAGAAGGCCGGAATCATGCGGCGCAATACGCCGGAAAACCTGGTTCCCAGCACGCTCCTCCTTTGGATGCCTTCGGGCTGCATCGCTGCCGCCGTGCGTGCCCGCTGCCTCCTGTATGCCGCATCCCCGCTCAACAATGAGAACGGAGACGCCGACTGGATCGCCGCTGCGGATGCCTGCGGAGTGGCTTTGAAGGCCGCTCTGGACAACCGCTTTGAACTCCAGCCGCTCGAGACTTACCTCGACAACTATACGGGTGCGACCACAACGAACGAGACGATCTGGGGCTATACCCTGAATTCCGCCGTGAACGTGCAGAACTTCGGCGGCATGCTTTCCTACTGCCAGTCCAAGCTTTCCGGTATCAGAGGATCTTCAGGTACCCATCCGACCCAGAATTTCGTGGACCGTTTCGAAACGGCGGACGGCTACCTCCTCCGCACCGAAGCGGAGCGCGCCAAAGCAATCGCAGCCGGAAGTTACAATGACCAGCGCCCCTACGCCAACCGCGACCCGCGCATGGACATGGTTATCATCCACGACGGCTCCCCGGCCTTCAACCAGGCCGTCATCTCCTCCGCGGGCGGCGTGTTCAACATCTACTTCGATCCCGCGACGAATTCCTGGCCGTCCACGACAATCAACTCGACCGTCATGAGTTTCGGCGCCGACTGGGGCTCCAAGGACAGCGAACGTACCGGCGAGACCAATACGGGCTATTACTGCCGGCGCTACTGGGACGGCTCCTTCTCCGGAAGCCATCCGAACCTCGACCCGATGTTCCGTCTCGGTGAGTTGTATCTTGCCTATGCCGAAGCTGTCAACGAGGCCTACGGCCCGAACGGTACGGCCGGCGGAATGAACATTACCGCGCTTGAGGCCCTTAACACGATCCGCAACCGGGTCGGCATGCCGGATGCCCGCAGCGAGTATGTCGGCAGCAAGGAGGCCTTCCGCGACTATGTCCGGAACGAACGCTGCGTCGAGCTGGCTTTCGAGAGCAACCACTACTACTTCGATATCCGCCGCTGGATGATCGCTCCGCAGACGATGAAGCAGACCCTCTACGGCATGTATATCGAAAAGTGCACCCCGTCCACCCAGTATCCGGACGGAAAGATGTATGTCCGCCGTCCCCTTCCGAACAACCGCCAGTGCACCTGGAAGGACTATATGTATGTCCTGCCCTGGCCGGATGACGCTGCGAATACGATGAAGAATTTTGTCAACAACCAAAAATGGCAGTAACCATGAGAAAATATATCATACTTTTCATCCTGCTTGCGCTCCCTGCCGTCTCGCTCGCCCAGACTGCCGGGCAGAAGGATACGCTGGTCAACCTGCCATGGAGCGTTACCAAGTCCTACTCCACAACGACAGGCAAGTCGATTACCATCTACCGGTCGGATCTTGAAAAACACGCGATCGGAGACCTTCGGAACCGGCTGACCGGTATGGTCCCCGGTCTGGAAATCACAGAGGAAGGCGGGAATGTCTATCTGGCCGCGTCGAGCGGTTTTCCCAGCTATGTTTCCGGAGGGGGAGCTTTCAATGTCCGCCTCAGCGGATACAGCAGCTCCAAGATTTTCGTAGATGATATGCCGATCCCGTTCAACCAGCTCCTGCTGGATCCGAACCAGATCGAATCCATCACCGTCCTCTCCGATGTGTTGGATAAGGCGAAAGCCGGACCGCTGGCAACCTATGGCGCCCTTCTGATCAAGACCCAGCGGGGAGAGTACAACACTCCGCTGAAAGTTTCCGTCAGTGCAGAAACCGGCGTGAATTTCGCCGACCGGATAGCCCCGTGGGCCAGCGGTGCCGATTATGCCAAACTGAACAATCAGATGCGGATCGGAGCCGGGATGGAACCGCTTTATTCCGATGAGGCGATTGCCGCTTTCCGGCGCTATCGGGAGAACGATATCCTCTATCCGGCAGTGAATTACCGGGAAAAGATGCTGAAGGATGCCTTCTCTTCTACGACCTTCGGAATTGATGCTTCCGCCGGTTCCAACACAATCAAGTACCACCTCGCGCTCAACGGCCTGAATTACGGCGATATCATGAATGCCGAGCGGATCGATTACAATAAGCTCAACATCACGGGCAACGTTACGACCAAGATCGGACAGTGGATCGAGGCTTCCGCCGGATTCATGGGCCTGCTCGGTTTCCGGAGACATCCGAATGTCGGCTGGTATACTTTCCGGTCCGTTCCCGAAGTCGCTTATCCGCTGATCCTCGGCAAGGTGACGAACTCCGAGGATACGGACGCGGATATCGCGACGATGGCCGGCCAGACGATCTACGGCGTTTCCAAGACCTTCACCGGGAACTATTATGCCAAACTTATCGAGGGCGGTCGTCAGACGATCCGGACCCGTTCGGGTTTCTTCTTCGCGAACGCGGATGTCGACTTCGGTTTCTTCCTGAAAGGCCTGAAGTCCAAGACCTCCGTCATGACGAGCAACTTCCTCATGACCGAGATCGGCAAGTCCAACGACTATATCGCCTACTACTGGGATCCGACGGAAGGGATCCAGGAAATTTCCAATCATAAGGGGACGAAAAAGACCTCCCGTTCCCGGTCGGACAATTCTACCTCTTCGATCCTTTCCTTCTACGAACGGCTCTACTATAACTGGGCAAAGAAGGGGCACAGCATCGATGCCGGTGCGACCTATTATATGTCCAATACCGTTCAGACAGGAGACAGTTATCATCAGAGAATCCAATTCTTTGAGGGAGACGCCGCCTGGTCCTACAAGGGACGCTACAATGTCGAAGCTTCCGCCCAGTATGCCGGATCCTCCCGTTTCAAGGGGGCTTCCAAGTGGGGCTTCTTCCCTTCAGTCGGTGTCTCCTGGATAGCCACGAACGAGCCTTTCCTGCAAGGGAATCCGGTCCTGACAAACCTCAAGTTCCACGCACAGGCGGGCAATACAGGCCAGGGTGATCTCTTTGGCAGCCCCTATCTCTACCAGGCGATTTACTCGACTTCCGGCAATATAGAATTCGGTCCTTCCCACAATGCCGGCGCGCAGTGGTTCGGCAACAAGAGCATGAAAGCCAGTGCTACGACCCTGAGCCGCCTTGCGAATCCGGAACTGTCCTGGACGAGACTGAGCCAGCAGAACGTCGGAATCGACGTCGGTCTTTTCGATTGCGTCACCCTGAGCGCGGACTGGTTCCGCAGCAGGCTGTACGGTTCCATAGCCGATATCCTCGCGAACACTCCGGACGTCTTCGGCCTTACGGCGACGATCTATGATAATTATGAGGCTGAAATCATTTCCGGGTTTAACCTTACCGCTTCCTTCCGGAAACAGTTCGGTGACTGGAACGTTGGCGCATGGGCTTGGGCCGGCTTCGACGGACGGATCTACGACAAACTTGTAACTGATAATTATCTATATGATTATCAGAAACTTACCGGCTCAGACTACTATGCGATCCGCGGTTTTGAATGCCTCGGCAAGTATAAGAGCGAGGAAGAGATCGAATCCCTGCCCGCTTATGTTGACAGGGCTTCCCTGAAGGTCGGTGATCTCAAGTACAAGGACCAGAACGGAGACGGTCTCATTGATGCAAACGACCGGGTTATCATCGGAACCTCCAATCCGAAAGTGCGATATACCGTTAATCTTTCCCTGGGGTGGAAGAATTTCGACTTCCTGGTCGTAGGAACCGGGCGGTATGGCGCTAACTATAACATGATTTCCACTACTTACTTCACTGCAGCGTCGGGCACGGCTAACCAATCCCAGTTCGTCGTCGAGCAGGCCGGGAAGTTCATCCCACGCGTCGACTACTATGGTGTTCCCAACAATGAGGTCAACTCGACTTACTGGCTCCGTCAGCTCAACTGGTTCCGGATCCAGGCCGTCGATCTCGGGTATACTATTCCGTTCAAGGAAGGGAACAAGGCGGGCGTAAAGAGCATCCGGCTCGACCTTAAGGGCAGCAACCTGCTGCTTCTGACGGACTTTGAGTACTTAGATCCTGAGGATTCTCAAGCCGGTTTATCCAACTATCCTATTTTCAAGGTCCTCTCATTCGGGGCCAAACTGACCTTTTAATCAATAGGAGGCATGGAAATGAAAAACATACTTAAGATATTTCTGATCCTCGGTCTTACCGGACTGCTGGCAGCGGGCTGCAGCGATTTCCTCAAACCGCTTGCGAACGGATCCTACAACGAGGACAATTACCAGGATTATCCGTCGATCGTCCGGGGCTTTATCGTCAAGGCCTACTCCTTGCGTCCCGATACGTATTACACGACCGAGTTCATCGGCGCGGAAGCCGGAACGGATAATGCCGTCTATCGCAATCAGACGAACTCTACGCGGCAGTTCTCCGTTGGTACGACTTCGATAAGCGCGAATCCTTTTCGTGCCGTTTGGACCCGGAGCTATCAGGGAATCAACTACTGCAACATGTTCCTGAAGGACCGGGTCGGCATCAATACGCACTACCTGCTCGACCATGAGTCGGACATGGTGCTTCGTCAGACCCTTCAAGGAGATGCCTATGTGCTCCGCGCCTGGTACTATTATGATCTTCTGAGAACCTTCGGAGGCATCGGTACGGACGGGAACCTGCTCGGCGTCCCGGTCCTGACCGAACCGTCTGAAGCTGAGAACCTGGATCCCGCTTCGATCAAGCGTGCGACATTCGACGAGACGGTCGAGCAGATCCTCCGCGACTGCGATTCGGCCGAGGTCTACCTTCCGTTCAACAACCGCGACTATCCGGACGACAAGGTCTATTCGACCCCGATCACGGGCAGTGCCCGGTATCGCTGCTTCGACCAGATTTCACTCAACGGTCTCCGTGCGATGACCTATCTGATGTGGGCGTCCCCGGCTTACAATCCGACCGGAGACAAGACCCGCTACCAGAAAGCGGCCGAATACGCCGCCAAGGTCATGAACCACAAGTTGCATGTCGAAAGTACCTTTACTGGTGGTTTCGATCCGGCTGTCGGATTCTCTTGGCAAGATCTCAACAACCCTGAGATTATCTTCATCTCCAGCATGGGGAATTCGACGACGATGGAAACGAGCCTCTATCCACAGGGTTTCGGTGGCAGTGCGGGCATTGTCCCGACCCAGCAGCTTGTCGATGCCTTCCCGGCCGAGAACGGCTATCCGATTACGGATCCCCGTTCCGGTTATGATCCCAAGAAACCGTATGAGCACCGCGACCCCCGTTTCGAGGCTGCGATCTTCCACAACGGCTCCGAGGTACGGCGGAATACGAACAATGAGTTGATGTATACGATCGAGTCGGCCGTCGGAGGCAAAGACGCTCCGGGTCTTACCGGGACCTCACCGACCAGCTACTATATTAAGAAATTCGTCTTCTCGGGCTGGAATCCCTATGATGAGAATGTAGTCAGTTCCGTCCATGCAGTCTTCTATATGCGCTGGGAGCAGATGTGCCTAATTTTCGCAGAAGCGGCTTCTAAGGTCACTTCCCCGAATGACGGGTCCATGTTCGGCATCTCGCCGAAGCAGGCGCTTGCTTATCTTCGGAACCGCCCGACGACTGAAGGAAAGCCCAGTTACGTTGCACAAAACGGAGACCCCTATCTCGACGAGTGCGCGGCTTCGCCTGCCCTCTTCGAGGCGCTCGTAAAGAACGAATGGCGGATCACGACCTGCTTTGAAGGGAACAGGTTCTTCGACCTGCGCCGCTGGACAGCGAATCCTTCCGACCTATCCGCGATCAATGTGGAAATTCAGGGCGTCTCCATCACCGGCGATGCCGAAAGCGGGTATACCTATACTCCGACGGTCATCGAGCGTAAGAACTATCCTTCAATCTGGCGTCCGCTCCCGTACCTGGATGTGCGCCGGTGCCCGAATCTCGTACAGAATGCGGGGTGGGAATCCTGGAAATAAAGGCAATTTTATTTGGAAATGGATATGAAAATGAAAAGAACCATACTCGTTTTATCGGCCATGCTGGCCCTGACTTCCTGTTATGAGGATTATGTCAGGGACTATGATTATACCGCAGCCTACGCGGCCTTCCAGTATGACCTGAGGACCTTTGTCTGCGGGGAAGATGTTGAGATCGGTTTCACGACGGCCCTCGGCGGTGTTGTCTCGAACGACCGGGACCGCAAGGTCAATGTCATGATTGACAACAGCCTGCTGACCTCGGACCTCTCCGTCTTCGATCCCATGCACCGTACCGCCTCGTTCACGGCGATGGACGGCATGATGGGAACGGCCCCCCTTGGCTCCTTGAGTCAGGATTATGTGACCACTGAGATCACGGCGGCCGGCATCCAATCGCTGGAGCCTCTTCCCGAGTCTTTCTATACGACAAGCGGTCCGGTCAAGATCAAGCAAGGCTACCATACCGGCGACCTTTTCCTTTACCCGACGGAAGAGATGTTCAAGGATGAGAAGATCCTTAAACCCTATTATGCACTCGGGTTCGTGATCACTTCCGCCGACGTGGATTCCCTGATTACGGAGAAATCTTTCCAGGTCATGGCCGTCAAGGTCGAGAACCGCTTCTGGGGCAACTGGTACCACGGTGGCCGCCGTGTCGTCATCAAGAACTCCAACGGTAACCCGATGTCGGACGACCGCTATACCCTCGAAATCCCCCAGGGAGATACCAGGAACTATGTCCTGACGACCGAGAATTTCAATTCGGTCGTAACCGACAAGTTCTCCAACCTGGAGGGCTCCCTGCGCCTGACCTTCCTCGACAACGACGAGATCAAAGTCGAGGATGTCTCCGGGCAGAAGGAACTGCGCAACATTCTCGGCCAGCCGAGCCACCACAACGGGGCCAAGCTGATCCAGGACCGGGAAATCTATCTCAACTACGCCTACTCGAACGGCGACGGTACGACGACCTATGTCACCGATACCCTCGTCTTCCGCAACCGGATCCGGGACGGAGTCAACGAGTGGCAGGATGAAAATACCAAGAACTATAAATAGAACCGGATATGAAGAAGATACTATCGAAAATTTGGCTCCTTGCGGCGGCCCTCCTGCTCTTCGCCGTCTCCTGCGAGAAACCGGTTGAACAGACCGTCGCACCCTACCTCGACGCGGTTCCGGAGGCTTATGCCCAGGCCGCACTGGGCGAGGGAGACGGTTTCCTGATTTCAGTCCGTTCCAACGTTCCCTGGACCCTTTCCGCAGTCGATGCCGGTGGCAACCCGATCGACTGGATCCGCTTTGACGCCACTACCGGCAGCGGAGATGCCGATATCCTCGGCATCGTTCTCCGGGGTGACCGCGAGACGGACCGCTCCTGCACGATCGTCCTCCGCAGCGAGGACGGGAAGCTGGAGAAGACGTTTGTAATGAAACAGGGTCTCTTCGTTCCGGTCATGCTGAACCTCCAGCTCGCGGATGTCCTCAAGACCGGCTATCCGCTCGCTCCGGGCGCTACGGACGACCTGACCGATTTCGGTACCTTCGATGCCGAAGTGATCGGCGTTCCGGGCGGCAACCTGCCGGAAGGCTATGTGTACCTGACCGACGGCTCCTGCTTCATCCGTGCCGCCGCCCCGAATGTCGCCTCCCTCAAGGTCGGCGACAAGGTCAAAGTTGAAATGACCTCCGGAACGGTTACCAAGGAGATGAACGGCGGCTATACCGCAAATCTCACCGAGCCGATCACGGTTCTCTCCTCCGGAGCCCCGGGCGTCGAACCGGCCTACATCTCTTCGGACGCGCTTTCCCACTATGAGAACATGCTGGTCGAACTCCGGAACGTCCAGGCGCCGCAAGGCTCCGCCGGAAAGGCATGGAGCGGCGACGTCTCCCTGGTCGCGACGGACGAGCAGGATGCTTCCTTCCCGGTCCATGTCGAGAGCGGCGCTTCCTTCGGGAACGTCGGTGCCGGCAGCGGTGCGGTCCGCGGTATTGTCGTGGACGGTAAGGTCCGCCCGAGGAGCGCGGAAGACGTCTCCGGCCTGACCGGGGAACGGATCCCGGCTTATAGGGCTCCTTTCCAGATCGAGCCGATCGCGAATTTCCTGCATATCGGCGGTGCGGCCAACACGGTCAGCAACGGTACGATCTCCGGCGCGACGAAGCTCACCTTCACGGACGATCCCGGGTACTCGGTAGCCGGTGCGGCCATCGAGAAAGTGACCGGAACGGCCAACAAGATGTCGGTCGTCATCGGCGTCGCCACTCCTTGGCAGAGCTGCTTCACGACGATCCAGTGGCATCTCGCCGGCTCCTATCTGATGTACACGGTTCCTGTGAGGCAGAAGGTCTGGGGAGACCTGGAATTCGCTTTCTCCCTCTCCTGCGGTACGGCCAATGTCTTTGCCGGCCCTTGGACGGTATCCTGGAGCACGGATGGAACCAACTTCAAGGAGGTCGATGCCGTATACAATACGACCAACACGACTCCTGATGCCGCGGCGGGTCCGAACTTTACCTTTACCCAGACCGGTTATGCCAACAACCGGATGGTTGCGGAGTTCTCGATCCCCGAAAGCGAAGCGGTTACCTCCGGGAACATCTATTTCAAGATGGTCCCTCCGAAGGTCGCCGCCGGTAATGCCTCGAAGACCCTCCGTGTCAACAACGGTTCCGTCCTCAGCAGCCGCACGACCAATACTCCCAACAAGGGGTATCACAATGTGCTCGCGATGGAGAACTTCGAGCGCTGCCTGTATGGACCGAGTCCGGTTATCGGCGTTCCGATCTACTATCTCGCCCATTACGGTGCGGCTCCGGCTTATTCCAACATGGAAGGCTGGGCCGTATCGGGAACCAGCCTGGTCGGCAGGGGATGCCTCCGCCTCAGCGCTGCTTCCGGTGCAAACTTCGTCATGTCGCCTGTGCTTGACATGCTGAAGGCCCCGACGGACCTGACCCTGACCTTCAAGGTGGCTCCTTATGTCAATGCGACGGGCGCCCAGCTCGCGGTCAATGCCAATGCCATCGCCGTCGACTTGACCGGTTCCGGAAGTGTCGGCCAGATCGAGTGGGATTCCGAGTATACTCCGTATCAGTGGTCGACCGCGACGGTCAAGATCACGGGCGCCTCCTCGGATACGCAGATCCAGATCGGAAACCTCGATGCCTCGGCAGCAAACGCCCAGTTCTACATCGATGACATTATCATCAAGAGATAATTCTCCGACCTGAATTGATCAGAAGTAATCGTCCCCCTTCCCGTGGGGGACGATTTTTCGTTAGGCACTGCCCCGTGCTATTGATCTTACCCCTGCTCTCCTTCATCCTCCCTTACTTCCTGTGATGTGTAAAATGTTGTCTAACAACTGTTTAACGAATTCCTCCCATGAATTTTGGCATGGGAGGAATTGACTAAGACCTTATCCGTCAGTTATATACATATCACGCTAATTGTATCGGCAGTCTTGTCTTACAGTTTCAGTGCTGTGTCTGTGGTCCTGTCTCAAGGTGTCAAGGCAGTGTCAGCAGTCCTGTCTTACGGTTTCGGGTTTGTATCTATAGTCCTTTCTCCGGTTTTATGGAGGGGAAGACGGAGAAACTTGGCTACTTGTTCGGGTAAAGCTCCCGTTTTCAAGAGAAGCTGCTGAAACAAGGCATACTTGTCGTCAGCAGGAAGGGCGAGAACGTCGTGGATATCCTTCAGATTCAACTCTTTATTGACAATGGAGATCATCTTTGTAAAACAGGTATCCGATTTCCCTATAAAGATTTCGTTCAGGACATGTTCGCTTCCAGTGTTTGCGTGCATTGCGGCAAGCATCTCGTCATAACTGTCAAAGAACCGGCTGGCAGTGCGGTAATCTATGACGTTGTAGATAGAAATGATAAAGTCGCAGAGCTGGAGTTTCTCCTTTCTGTCCAGTGACTCGAAAAGACGTTGCAACTGTTTGTATGAAAGATGTTTCCGTGCTCGTTTCATGGCCCGGACCTCTTGGACGGCCCTCCTCATCGCCCAGGATGATTTCCGAAGAATGAGTTTTTCGGAGAAAGGATGGTCGCTGGATCCATACGCCAGGTAGTTCCAACGGTATTCTTCCGCCTTTTTACAAAGTCTGCGCTCCACCGGATTGTTGCCGACATAACATAGATTTGTTCTGACTTTCTTGTCTCCAAAAAGAGGGACACTTCCGAAGGTACTTTCGAAGAGGGGCCCTGTCGCATGGCAGACCGGGTTGTGGACCAGAGCGAACTTGCGCGTGCATTCTCCTTGAAATGCCGCCAAGGCCCTGGCGCTGTCCGCTACGAGCGTACTGTGTATATGGTCCGGCATCTGGCATAAAGCCAGAACCTGGATGCGATACTTCTCTGCGGTAACGCAAAAGATCGTGAAATGGACCAGGAAATCACTGATGCAGTAAAAGAGGATGGCCCCGTTCATGGTTCTTTGGTAGCAATGGTTCGGGACCCCTCCGACCACTGTTCTTCGACGTGTTCTCATAATTTAAGTATTCGGGCGTTTGAAGTTCGGAAACTATGTTCATTTTTCCAAGCATCAGAGCAAGAAGATCTCCCGAACCGGCACTCCCAAGGAGGGACGGCCGTGAAATGGAATAGCTTGTCCTAGAGCGATTTAGACAATTGCTCCCATGTAATATTGCAGGGGAGGATTTGCCTAATGTCTTATCCATTAGCGAGTTCCATCTCACGGCTTGCAGGGGGGGGAAAAAGAGGTGCAGTAAATGGGGAGGGAATAGCAGGAAACAGGCTATGGATGGAGCGGAGGCGGGATGTTACATGGAGGGAATTTGCAGTTAGCCAGGGATTTGATTATATTTGTATCACAGTGCATCTAAGTTTTTCAGGATACCAGTTTCAACCTATAAGCATATGCGTTCCAGAATCAATTGTTTCCTATTGGCGGCCGTCGTGAGCCTTGCGGCCGCTTGTTCCGCCCTTCCGCTTAAGGACCAGATCGATCCGGATGCGGAATGGGTTCTTGTCATTGAGCAGATGTCAGGGACGTGCGAACGCCTGACCATCCGGAATTCCGATGCGACCGTCGTTCCGGAGAAAAAGGGCAATACCCTGACCTATAAGGGAGTCGGCGGAAAGAATATCGACCTTACCGTCTGTTATTCCGCCTCGAAGGAGGTAAAGGGTGCGCTGGAGGTCACCTCCCGCATCGTCAACAACGAAGAGGACTGGTTCGTCCTTTCGCTGGAAGGGCCGGCCGTAAAGCCGTTCCCAGCCGGGGAAGACGATGCCGTCCTGCTTCCGGTCGGAACGGGCTGGCGTCTGCCGCTGAAGGCCGTCCCGGCCGCTCCCAGGAAAAAGGAAAAAGCGCCCAAGCCATGGACCTGGGACAAGGAGGAAAAGGCCTTTTCCTATACCATGCGGTATCCGTCCAGGGGCTGCAACATGCAGTGGTGCGCCCTGCAGGGCAAGGAAGGCGGAGTCTATGTGGGAAGCCATGACCCCGGCTTTACCTGGAAGGAGATCGTCACCACCTATGATCCCGAGACGCGCGAAGCCGGAATCCGGTTCCGCCAGTTCATGACCTGCTTCCCGGGAGAGTCCTTCGATGTCCCGCCGACCGTCATCTATCCCTACAAGGGCAGCTGGCACGCTGCAGCTGACATCTACCGGGCCTGGTTCCTGCCGAACCGGAAGATCTTGGAGAAACCGGAATGGACCCGCAGGAATACAGGCTGGCTCCTCGCGATCCTGAAGCAGCAGAATGACGAGGTGATCGTCCCTTACGAGGATATCGGGACCTTCCTTGCCGATGCGGCAGAAGACCGCGGAATCGATGTCCTGGGCCTTTTCGGACGGGGAATCGGCGGCCATGACCGTTTCTATCCGGACTATTCCCCGGATCCGAAACTCGGCGGCGAAAAGGCGCTGCGGGAGGGGATTGCGAAAGCACATGAAAAAGGGAAACGCGTAATTCTCTATACCAACGGCCAGCTCCTGGATCAGGACGGAACGCAGTTCTGGCCGGATACGGGCAAGTTCATCACCGTCGTCCGGAAAGACGGGACCCTCGATTATCAGAAATGGCACAAGTACTCCGACGCGCCCGCCCGGATCCATGGCATGGCCTGCCAGCGCAGCGAGGTGTGGCGGGATATCATGCTCCGCTTGGCCCGCCAGGCCGCTTCCCTCGGGGCCGACGGCCTGCTGTATGACCAGTTGGGAACCAAGGGTCCGTATCTCTGTTACAGCCCGGACCATGGCCATACCGTCCCCGCCATCGTCTACGAGAACGACCGGAATGACAACATGGCCTATGTCCAGGAAATCATGGCCCGCGAGAATCCCGATTTCATCGTCATGACAGAAGGCCTTGTGGACGCCGAGATGAACACGATCGGCATGTTCCACGGTTGCGGGGAAGCGGCCGGCATCCGTCCGCTGAAAGCCTTCCGGAAACGTTTTACAGGGGATGGATCCCTCGAATACTATCCGGAACTCTTCCATTATACCTTCCCGGAACTGATTACGACAATCCGCCATCCCAACCCCTCCAACTCCCGTTATGTCCTCAATTACCAGCTTGCTTTCGGGTTCCGGAACGAGATGGAACTCCGTTATGCGGCCGACCGGAAATATGTCGAGAACGGTACTGTTCCCGTCCGGGAGGACTACGGAAACGTCCTGGGTCCGCCGAACCTGGATTTGCTCACAGAAGCCGGGGATCCGGCAGAGGCCGTCCGTTACTATAAGCAGGCGCTGACCTTCCAGAAGGAGCACGGGGACCTGCTTATGGAAGGACGCTTCCTCTCCAACCGGGATGTGAAACTCGAGGCATCGTCGCCCTGCGTGCTGGCCAGTGCCTTCGCCGCGGAAGGAAAACTCGGTGTCCTGGTCTGGAACGTTTCAGACGAGCCGGTCACCTTTAAGGTCTCCGTCCCCGGATACAGGGCGACTGGCCTCTGCGCCCCGGACCGAGAGGTCGCCGAAGGGGACGCCATCCCCGCCCAGAGCGTTGTCCTGGTGCTGATGGAACCTGTGAAATGAAACTATTAACCGATTGAATATGAAACGAATTCTTGCAATATCCTTTTTTGCGATGCTGCTCTTCGCATTCGGATGCAGCCGGTCCGACATGGTCCGGATCAGCAACGGCAAACTTACCCTGGGCTTTGAGCGTGAGACGGGGAAGCTGGTGTCTTTCCTGGTCACTGAAAGTTCGCGGGAAATGATTGACGCCCAGGCGGTCGACAGCCTTCCCTGGGCCCTCCTGATTTCCGACAAAAAGCAATCGCTCGAGGGCCGGCCCTGTTCGGTCCGTTTCCGGAAGCATGGCCGGGACAAGGTCAGCATCGTCTGGGCCTATCCCGGGGAAGCTCCCTTCGAGGTCCAGGTCGACGTCTCTCTGGAAAAGGACCGTCCGATGTCCCATTGGAGGGCTTCTTTCAAGGGCCTGCAAGGCCACCGGTCCGCACGCGTCTCCTGCCCGGTCGTCTCGGGGATCAAGGCGTACGAGCATGCCGACATGGTGATGCCTTCCTGGCTCGGGAACCTTATCCATGATCCTGCCAAGAACGCTACGGAGAAGAAGCCGGTCAAGTACAACAGGGGTTTCCCGGGCGGGTCGGCCCAGCTGACCGTGCTCTATGACCGCGAGACCCTCAAGGACGGCCTTTACTTCTCTTCGCAGGACACCTCTTCCATCATCAAGAGTTTCGCCTACACGATGACTCCGAGCCACGTCGAGGTCATGGCCTCCGCCCTCGTCCCGGACGAAGAAACGACTGATGTCTTTTCGCCCGGCTATGATGTCGTCGTCGGCGTTTTCGACGGGAACTGGATCGATGCGGCGGGTATTTACCGCGAGTGGGCGGTCGGAGAGAAGTTCTGCAAAGAGAGCCGGTTCCATAACGGGCAGTCCCCTGAATGGCTCCGGAACACGGCCTTCTGGATCTGGAACCGCGGCCGGTCGGAGAATGTGCTGGCCGAGGCGGAGGACATCCAGGAACGTCTCGGCCTGCCGGTGAGCGCCTACTGGCACTGGTGGCACGGCTGTCCCTATGACGAAGGTTTCCCGGAGTATGTTCCTCCGAAAGAGGGGAGGGAATCCTTCATCAAAGCCGTGGACCATGCCCGTGAGAAGGGCATCCGCTGCCTCGTTTACATGAATTCCTACCAGTGGGGCGACGCTACCGAGAGCTATAAGACCCAAGGGGCTGAAGCCTATGCCGCCCGAAGGAAAGACGGAACGACCTACCGCCACGTCTACGAGAAGTTCTCCGGCAACGGACTGACGCCGATGTGCATGTCGACCCAGTTCTGGAGGGACACGTACAGCGCCCTCTGCGATACCGTCGTCAACCGGTACCATGTCGGCGGCGTCTATATGGACCAGGCCTGCAGCAGTTTTGCGTGCTACAATCCCGACCATGGCCATCCGCTCGGCGGCGGCAACGCCTGGGTGAAGAGTTTCGGGAAACTGACCGCCCAGATCCGGGACGCTTTCCCGGAGGGTTCCGATGCCATGCTGGCGGGAGAAGGTTCCGCCGAGGACTGGATGCCGCTCCTCGATGATTTCCTGACCCTCGATCCTTCCTGGGAGCGGACCCGGGGCGTAACCGACACCGAGCCCATCCCGCTTTTCCAGGCGATTTTCCACGACTACGCCATGACCTACGGAAGCTATTCCTCGCTGGTCTATCCGCCGTATGACGAGCTCTGGCCCAAGCAGTTCTATCCGAAGAACGCCGAGACCCTCCTGCCGGAAGAGTTCAACATGCAGTTCCGGATGGAACAGGCCCGGGCTTTCATCTGGGGCATGCAGCCGACCCTCGCCAATTACCATTCCTTCCTCTTCGACGAACGGAAAGCGGAGATGGACTTCGTCGTAGACCTCGTCAAGACCCGCTACAATGCGCTGGATTACTTGCTCTGCGGCGTCATGAAGGATCTCCCGGTCCTGCCGTCGCAGCAGCTGAACATCCCGATTTCCCGGATCAGCATCTATGCCGGCCGGACGGGGGACACGGTGACCCGGTTTGAAAAGAAGGTCAATACGCTCTACGCGGGCCTCTGGCAGTCCCAGGATGGGAATCTCGCCCTCGCGGTCTCCAATATCGCGGACGAGCCCCAGGAGATCGCCTTCACCGTCGATGCCGCGGCCTTCGGCCTGCCCTCACAGGGTTCGGTTAACCTGATTACGGCCGCCGGAAAGGAGTCCCTAGGGACCTATGCGGACAAGGGGGAGGTCAAGTACACCCTTCCCGCCCGCAGCAATTGCGTGATCGAATGGACGAAGTAAGGCTATGAGAAAGGTTTTCCTGATTCTGCTGATGGCCCTGTTCCTCGTGCCAGGGACGGCGTTCGCGGGATGGAACAAGAATCCCGTCATCTCCCACCGGGGCGCCTGGAAGAATACCGGCAATCCCCAGAACTCGCTGGCATCCTTCCGGGATGCGGCGAAGATGGGGTGCCATGGCAGTGAATGTGACGTCTGGTTTACGCTGGAGGACTCGCTTGTCATCTTCCACAACAGCACCCGGAACGGTAAGCATATCGAAGAAACTCCGTTCGCGGAATTGAGGAGCGAGCCGCTTCCCAACGGGGAACCGATCCCAACCCTCCGGGAGTACATCACGGAGGCCAAAAAGCAGCACGGGACCAAGCTCATCATCGATATCAAGACCTTCGTCAAGGACCGGCCCCGTACCGTCGCGCTGGCCCTTGCCGTCAACGCGCTGGTCGAAAAGATGGAGGCGAAGCCCTGGGTCGAGTATCTGGTGGGGTACATTCCCGCAGGAACCGCCCTCATGGAGGTGACGGACCTCCCGGTCGCGTATCTTGGGAAATGGAAACAGGATGACCCTGATGCGGCCCCGGAGAATATCCTTCCGAAAGGCTTCCGATGCGTTGATTATCAGGATAATCAGTATGATCTCAGGCCGGAATGGCTGCCGGTTTTCAAACAGGCGGGCACCCATCTGAACGTATGGACCGTGAACAAGGAAGAGGAGATGGCCCGTTTCCTGGACCAGGGATTCAACTATATCACGACCGATGAACCGGAACGGCTGCTGAAGCTGTACGATTCCGGGAAATGGGCGTACCTCCGTGCGCCGGACTGGTTCCGGAAGGGGATCACCTACCAGCTCGCGCCCCGTTCGATGACCGGGGCGGGGACTCTGAAAGGGGCGGAGGCCCATCTGGAGCGTCTCCGCGATCTCGGGGTCCCGTTCCTTTTCAACGGCAAAGAAGTTTGTTTCGACAAGCGTGTCTCCATCTTCGGCCACGAGGACTGCTGGATCGACAACGACTGCCCGAAGGAAGTCCTTTCCTTCCGGCGCCATGACGGGCTTTCCCAGGACGTGATCTTCGTCGGGAACTTCTCCGGCAGGAAGGTCAAGGTCAGGCTTGCCGACGGCAGCCGCTTCACCCTGGCTCCCTGGGCCTTTGTCTTCGAGCCGCTCCAGAAATAGCGGCTTGCCTTCATTCCTCCGCTATCAACCACCCGAAACGGCTGGCAAGCGTCATCAGCAGGTCCTTGTCCTTTTCGGGAATGGCTATGGTATACTCGACTGTATCCCGGATGGCTGCGGTCGGCTCGGTAAGAACGTGAGCCGAAGGGGAGAGAGTTCTTTTATATCCAGCAACAAGCAGGGAAGGTTTGGCTTTTTTGCGAAGGATTTCCATGTTGTACTCTTTCTGGGCCTTGATCCAGAAACCGGCGGATATCCCGGTCAGGCAAGATTCGATTTTTTGTGCGACGGAAGGGGTGATGGTCCTGACCCCGTGGATAATCGCGCTTAGATGGGAGGCCTGGAGTCCGGCGGCTTTTGCAAAGTCCTTCTGCCGGATCCCCCGGGCTTTGAGTTCTTCCCCCAGTATTTCACCGGGATGGACCGGAATGAATGGAGATAATCCATTCACGGGAACTGGTTCCTTATCCTTTATTTCCATAATGGGTTTCATTTATTTCTATCAATTCAATCAACAGTTTGTCTTCCTGTTCTTTGAACAGTAACCGGTGGACAAAGCGATTGGAAAGTCGTACGGAAGAGAGGCCGGAGAATCCGTATTTCAGTTTTTCATAATGTAACCAACTGAACTGTTGCAGTTCCTTCAGGCTCTCCGCGTTTTTCATTACTGCCACCGCCCGTCGGAAACCTTTCATCAGTTCGGGATTCCTTGCAATCCCTTTGTATCTCCTGTTGTCACCTGTCGTATATAATTCCAACAAGTCCTCACACATCAATACTTCCATATCTTCTCCACACGATAGGCAAAGATATGCAATTATTATGAATTATCATAAAAATTATGATAATCAGTCAACCCCGGTGGAGGACAACTCGCAGATTCATAGGAAGATCCTTGATGCGCCTCTGGTGAAATCGCACCAGAGGTACATTATGTAATTCATTGAATAGTAGGCGAATAGACTCCACCCGAAGAATCAGAAGGTGTGGCGGCGGTTCATGCGGAAGGGGCAGTGGATCTTCGTCATCTTGCGGCTCAGGATCATCTCGGCGGAGAGCCGTCCCATTTCGCGGAAATCGGTCGAGACGGTCGTCAGGCCGTCCAGGATCACTTCGTTCATGTCGATCTCGTTGTAGGAGATGATCTTCACGTCCTCTCCGATGGAAAGACCCGCCCGGCGGATCTTCCTGGACAGTTCCACGATTCCGGCGTCGAGCTGGGAATTCAACAGCAGATAGGTCTCTCCCGGATGGATTATCTCCGGGATGGCGGTCATGAACCGGACCGGGATTCCGAACTCGTCCGTGAAACGCTTGACGCCTTTCCGGACCAGGGAGCCGTACAGGGACTGGGGCATCGTGACGACCTGCAGGTTCCTGACTTTCCGGAGATCGTCGAGCCCCTGCAGCAGACCGTCGTAGATATCATTCTCAAAGTCTTGGTACACAGCCCCGTAGTTCCCTTGATATCCCGGCTGGAGGTGGTCCAGCAGGATCAGTTTCCGGTTCGGGATGCGGGCCATCTGCCTGACGGCGCGCGCCTGGCTTTTCCTGTCCAGCGGGAAGTGGGGGGTCAGGACATAGAAGTCGTACTGGTCGAGATAGGAATCGAGGAAGATTTCGAGCTGGGAAAGGCTCTGGTTATGGACCAGGATCGTGATTTCCGCCTCTTCCCCGAGCCGGCGGGTGAAGGCGTTGAAAAGGATCTGCTTGTAGTCGGAGATTTTGTCGAAAAGGAGCAGGACCCGCGGACGGAGGGTTTTCGAAAGGTCGGCCACGAAGAATCCCTTGCCCTGCTGGGGGATGATCATCTCCTTGTCGGTCAGGACTCCATAGGCTTTTTTCACGGTCTCCTTGGAGATGCCGAGCCGGGCGGCGAGGTCGCTCATGGAAGGAAGCGCCTCGCCGGGGGAGAGACGCCCCTCCCGGACCTCCCGTTCGATCTGGGAGACCAGCTGCTTGTAGATCGGGTCGCGGCTTTTGATGTCTATCTGGTGATCCATCCTGTTGCAAAGATAGTTATTTTGATTTCCTTCGGCAAGAGTGTCAGAAATTGAAAAAAAAAATCTATATTTGCATTAGGACTAAGGTGTGGTGTGGTGTGGCATTTCCCGGCTTAGGTATAAACCGGACGGAAAGGGGAGATACATCACCGGCGTGTCCATCATTCAATCGTTACAGATAATGAAAAAGCAAGCATTGCTACTCTGCCTGATCCTCTCCGCCGCGACCCTTTCCGGCGCGGATTTCGACGTCCGGAAGTTCGGGGCGAAAGGGGACGGAACGACCAAGAACACTACGGCGATCCAGAAGGCCATCGACGCCTGCACGAAGGCGGGCGGCGGAAGGGTCGTCCTCATGGACGGGGTCTATATGACCGGCCCGATCCGGCTCAAGGACGGGGTCAACCTCTACATCGACGGGACGGCGAAACTCCTGGCCTCCCCGGATATCAAGGATTATCCGAACTGGCCGGACCCGAAGCACATCATCACCGAAAACATGCCCCGGGGCCACCGGAACGCCTGCATCATCTTCGCCGACGAGGCCGAACGGATCTCCATCACGGGGAGGGGAGTGATCGATGCGAACGGCACGTATCATATTCGGAAGACGGACCAGAAAGCCTTCAACGGGAGATGGAAATACAAGCGCATCTACGGTCCCGACGAGTCGCTTCCGCGGGTGGTGCTCCTGACGGGTTGCAAGGACGTCCTGATCGAAGACGTGACGATGACGAACCAGCCCGCGGGCTGGAGTTACTGGATCCATGACTGCGACCGCGTCACGGTCCGGGGGCTGCAGATCCTCGCAAATCTGGAGTATCCGAACAACGACGGCATCCATGTCAACTGCAGCCGCGACGTCACGATCTCCGACTGCCACATCGAAACCGGCGACGACGCAATCATCATCCGCGCGAACAGCCGTTCCCTGCATGAGAAGAAGCCGATGGAAAGGGTGACCGTCACCAACTGCGTCCTCCGCAGCTACGCCTGCTGCATCCGGATCGGATGGACCAACGACGGGGTCATGCGCCACTGCACCTTCTCGAACCTCGTCATGACCAAATCCCATAACGGAATCGCCGTCCATCTGCCCAAAATCAGCGGAAACGACTGGGGGAACGAGGCGACCCTGGTCGAGGACATGGCCTTTTCGAACATCGTGATGGACGATATCTACGGAACTCCGATCAGCGTTTCGATCGACCGGGACCCGGGGACGAGGGTCGAGGCGATCCGGAACCTCCGTTTCTCGAACGTCCATGCCCGCGGAGCCAGTTTTCCTAGGTTCCATGGCCGGGAGGGCAACCCGGTGCAGAACTTTTCGTTCGACAACTGCAGTTTCGTCCGGGAAACCCCTCCGGAAAAGGAGAATCCCGAGATCTTCCGGTATGCGGAAGGCTTCTCTTTCAACGCTACTACATTCACTTCAAAAGTAACTAAAACTGAATAATTTATGACCAAGAAAAGCTTAGCCGCAGCCTTGACCGGCCTGATCCTGACCGCCGTGACCCTCTACGGTGCCGACTTCGACATCCGGAAATTCGGAGCGAAGGGGGACGGCGTCACCAAAAATACCGTGGCCATCCAGAAAGCCATCGACGCCTGCACGAAGGCGGGCGGCGGAAGGGTCGTCCTGATGGACGGAGTCTATCTCTCGGGTCCCATCCAGCTAAAGAGCGGCGTCGACTTCCATATCGACGGGACGGCGAAGTTCCTAGCCTCGCCGGATATCAAGGACTATCCCGAATGGCCCGATCCGAAGCATATCGTCAGCGAGAACCTGCCCCGGGGCAACCGGAACGCTTGTGTCATCTTCGCCGACGAGGCGGAGCGGATCGCCATCACCGGCAGGGGGGTCATCGACGGCAACGGGACCTATCACGTCGAGAAGATAGACAAGCCGACGAATGCCGGAGGCTGGAGTTACAAGCGCAAATACCCCAACGATGAGTCCCTTCCGCGGGTCGTGTTCTTCGCGGGGTGCAAGGATGTGCTCATCGAAGACGTGACCATGACGAACCAGCCGTCGGGCTGGAGCTACTGGCTGCATGACTGCGACCGCGTCACGGTCCGGGGCCTTCAGATCCTGGCGGACCTGAAATATCCGAACAATGACGGGATCCATCTCAACTGCTGCCGGGACGTGACCGTTTCCGACTGCCACATCGAGTGCGGGGACGACAGCATCGTCATCCGGGCGAACAGCCGCTCGCTGCATGAGAACAAGCCGATGGAGCGGTGCGTGATTACGAACTGCGTCCTGAGGAGCCACGCCAACGGCGTCCGGATCGCCTGGTCCAATGACGGGGTGATCCGGCACTGCGCCCTCTCCAACCTCGTCATCACCGAGTCGAAGCACGGCATCGGGATCGCCCTTCCGACGCCCCATGCCAAAGATTACGGACGGGAGAAAACCCTGATCGAGGATATCTGCTTCGACAATATCCTGATGGACGGCATCTACTACTATCCCATCGTGATCAGCATCAAGGAAAAGGCGATGGCGGAAGCCATCCGGAACCTGCGCTTCAACAATATCCAGGCGACGGGAGCTAATTTCCCCTGTTTCCTCGGCCGGGAAGATGTCCCCATCGAGAATATCGTTTTCAACAACTGCAGTTTTACCCAGGTGAATCCCGAACAGAAGGACATGCAGATGGTCCATGCCACGGGAATTACCTTCCATGCGACCACTTTCACAACAAGAACGAAATAATTGACTGAAACATGAAGCATCTTTTCAATAAAGCATGGCTCGTCGTTACCGCCCTGGCGGTATTCTCCCTGTCTTCCTCGGCCCTTCCGCCGCTCAAGAAATCGGTGACATGGGAAAATCTCAAGAACCACCCGGCGCCGATCCCGGTGCTCGGGGAACTGGTCCCCATCCATTCCGAAATCGGCATGGAATCCTGGTGGTCCGTCGGCTGCGAGACCCTGGACCGGGATTACTCCAAGTTCGACAATTACAAGCAGTATGTCGGCCAGACCGGCGTCGGCTACGCCCGCATCCAGAGCGGATGGGCCAAATGCGAGCCGGAGAAGGGCAAGTACGATTTCGCCTGGCTCGACAATATCGTCGACGGCCTGATCGAACAGGGCGTCAAGCCCTGGGTCTGCCTCTGCTACGGCAATCCGGTCTATTCCGACGACGGCCTGAACCTGAACGCCAGGATTTTCCCGGAAGGCCCCGTGATGGACGGATGGGACCGCTATGTCGAAGCGGTCGTCAAGCGTTACAAGGGAAAAGTGACGATGTATGAGGTCTGGAACGAACCGGACGGAGGTTCCAGGGGCGAATCGTATAATGACTATGCCGTGCTTTTCCAGCATACGGCCAAAGCGATCCGGAAGCATGACAAGAAGGTCAAGATTGCCAGCCTCGGCGTCTGCTCCCCGGAAAAGGAGTACATCCGGAAATCGCTTAAGAAAATGAAAGAACTAGGCTGCATCGACCAGATGGACTACCTGACCTACCACGCCTACTGGCCGATTCCGGAATATGTCAGGCCCGCCGTTGAGGAACTCCGTGCCGATATCAAAAAGTATACGGACAAAGAGATTCCCGTCCTGCAGGGGGAGACCGGCTGCCCCGGCCAGCTCGAATACGGGCATGCGATGCACAGCATCGAATGGGACGAGTACAGCCAGGTCAAGTGGGACCTCCGCCAGATGGCGACCCATTTCGGGATGGGCGTGCCCTATTCCGTCTTCACGATGGTCGACCTCAATTACGGATGGATGATCCAGTCCTTCGGCCTCGTGCGGATGAACCTTCTCCATGTTCCGCAGTATCTCCGCCCGAAATTCTACGGAGTCCAGCACATGACCAGCGTCTTCACCCGGGAACTGAGCCCGTGTGAGGGAATCAAGGTCATCCATAACAGCGGCCGGGACATCGCCTGCGTCGGGGTCCAGAAGGACGGCAAGAAGATCGGCGTCATGCTCTGGTACTGCGACGAACGGCCTTCGGGCTGCCTGGAGCGCGACCTGCAGAACATCACCCTCGAAGGGATAACCTTCAACCGGCCGGTCTATGTCGATCTCGTGACCGGGAAGGTCCAGGATCTGGCGGGGTGCATCTCCCGGGGAGGGAATGCCCGGGACGTCGTCAAGATCAGCAGGCTGCCTCTCTGGGACGCTCCGGTCCTCCTGATCAACCGCAATGAAATCAACTGGAAATAACTGATATGAGAACGAAAATCACCGCAATCCTATTCTGCCTGATCCTTTCCTGCGCGACCCTCCTTGCGGCGGACTTCGACGTCCGCAAGTTCGGCGCGAAAGGGGATGGGACAACCAAGAACACCGTAGCGATCCAGAAGGCCATCGACGCCTGCACCAAGGCTGGCGGCGGAAGGGTTGTCCTGATGGACGGAGTCTATCTGACGGGCCCGATCCAGCTCAAGGACGGCGTCAACCTCTATATCGACGGGACGGCGAAGCTGCTGGCGTCCCCGGACATCGCGGACTATCCTGAATGGCAGAATGTCAAGCATGTCAACAGCGAGAACCTGCCCCGGGGCAACCGGAACGCCTGCATCATCTTCGCCGATGAGGCCGAGCGGATTTCGATCACGGGCCGTGGAGTCATCGACGGCAACGGCACCTACCATATCGAGAAACTCGACAAGCCCACCAATTCCGGTGGCTGGTTCTACAAACGCAAACTTCCCAATCCCGAAACGCTTCCCAGGGTGGTCTTTTTCGCCGGTTGCAAGGATGTCCTGATCGCGGACGTGACCATGACCAACCAGCCGGCGGGCTGGAGCTACTGGATCCATGACTGCGACCGCGTCACGATGCGGGGCCTGCAGATCCTGGCCGAACTTTCATACCCCAACAATGACGGGATCCATCTCAACTGCAGCCGGGACGTCACGGTCTCCGACTGCCATATCGAGTGCGGGGACGATTCGATCGTCATCCGGGCCAACAGCCGTTCCCTCAAGGAAAACAAGCCGATGGAAAGGGTCACGGTCACGAACTGCGTCCTCCGCTCCCGCTGCTACGGCATCCGCGTCGGCTACAGCGACGACGGGGTCATGCGGCACTGCACCTTCTCCAACCTCGTCATCACGGAGACCCGCGACGGGATCGGCTTTACCCTCCCGAACTCTCCCTATCCGCGCAACCACGATTTCGGGCGGGAAGATTCCCTGATCGAGGACATGCTCTTCTCGAACATCGTGATGGACGGGATCTATGGGAAACCGATCCGCACCATCTTGGGCGACAAGGCCCGCATCAAGGCCGTCCGGGACATCCATTTCTCCAATGTCCATGCGAAGGGGAAGCATTTCCCCGCCTTCATCGGCCGGGAGTCGAACCCCCTGCAGAACTTCACCTTCGACAACTGCAGTTTCGTCCGGGAAGCGGATTCCGACCAGAAAGAATCGGAACTCTTCCAGTTTGCCGAGGGGTTCAAGTTCAACGCCACCACCTTTACCGCGAAAGTAATCAAATCCGAATAACCTATGAAACAAAGAATCATAGCATTCCTTTTCTGCCTGATCCTTTCTGCCGCGACCCTTTGGAGTGCGGACTTCGACGTCCGGAAATACGGCGCGAAAGGGGACGGAACGACCAAGAATACCGTAGCGATCCAGAAGGCCATCGACGCCTGCACGAAAGCGGGCGGCGGAAGGGTCGTCCTGACGGACGGAGTCTATCTGAGCGGCCCGATCCAGCTCAAGGACGGGGTCAACCTCTATATCGACGGAACGGCGAAACTCCTTGCTTCCCCGGATATGGATGACTTCCCGAACTGGCCGGATCCCAAACACATCATTACCGAAAACATGCCCCGCCCCGGTCAGCGGAACGCCTGTTTCATCTTCGGCGACGAGGCGGAGCGGATCTCCATCACGGGGAGGGGAGTGATCGATGCGAACGGGACCACCCACATTGAAAAGACGGACCGGCAGGCGTTCAACGGGACATGGAAGTACAGGCGTGTCCATCCCCTTGAGAAACAGCTGCCGCGGGTGGTGCTGCTCGCCGGCTGCAAGGATGTGCTGATCGAGGATGTAACCTTGACGAACCAGCCGGCGGGCTGGAGCTACTGGATCCATGACTGCGACCGGGTCACGATCCGGGGCCTGCAGATCCTCGCGAACCTGGAGTATCCGAACAACGACGGTATCCATGTCAACTGCAGCCGGGACGTCACGATCTCCGATTGTCACATCGAGTGCGGGGATGATGCGATCATCGTTCGGGCGAACAGTCGTTCCCTGCATGAAAAGAAGCCGATGGAGCGCCTGACGGTCACCAACTGCGTCCTCCGCAGCTACTCGGGCTGCTTCCGGATCGGCTGGACGAATGACGGGATCATCCGCCACTGCACCTTCTCGAACATCGTCATGACGGGTTCCTATTGCGGAATCGACCTGCTCATCCCGAAGGTCGGCGGGAACGACTGGGGGAACGAAGAATCCGTTGTCGAGGATCTGTCTTTCTCGAATATCGTGATGGACGGTATCTATGGTTATCCGATCAAGGTCGACATCACTCCCGATTCGAGTGCGAAGGTCAAGGCCGTCCGGAACATCCATTTCTCCAACGTCCATGCGGCGGGAAAGCATTTCCCCTTCTTCCACGGGAGGGAAGGCAATCCGGTTCAGGATTTCTCGTTTGACAACTGCAGTTTCGTCCGGGAAGCGGCACCCGACCAGAAGGAGCCGGAACTCTTCCAGCATGCGGAAGGTTTCCGTTTCAACGCGACCTCCTTCACTTCCAGGGTAATCAAGCCCGAATAGAATGGCTCACAGTGAGTTTTACGATATAAAATATAACGATATTATTGCGTTAACTTTTTGATAATAGAGTATTTCCTCATATCTTTGAGAGACTGCATACGCTAAAAGAATCAATATAAAATAGTAATCAACCCTATCAACAATGATGAAACCGAGAAAAACATTGATCCTGTGTCTGCTCTTTTTGCTCGGCGCGGCGACAGCCCTTGCCCAACAGAAAGTGCAGGTTAAGGGTGTCGTCCTGGATGAGGCATCAGCGCCGGTCGTCGGCGCCATGGTGACCGTCCCGGCGAACCCGGCCCTCGGAGGAGCGATGACCGGTCCTGACGGACAGTTCTCGTTCATGGTACCCGTCGGCAGCACGATCCAGGTTTCCATGCTGGGATTTACAGCATGGGAGCAGCGCATCACGGGACCTGTGGCCGACCTGATCATTTCCCTGCAGCCGGATGTCGAACGGCTGGAGGATGCTGTCGTCGTGGCCTATGGCACCCAGAAGAAGGAAAGTATCGTGGGCTCCATCTCCCAGGTCAAGGGAGAACAGCTCGCCCTTTCCGGAAGCACTGACCTGACCAACGCCCTTGCCGGTAAGGTGGCGGGTATGAACGCTTTCTCGTCATGGGGCTCCGGCGCGCCGGGAGACACGGACCTTTCCTTTACGATCCGCGGTCTTTCCTCCTGGAACGGAAACAGTCCGCTCGTCCTGGTAGATGGTGTGGAACGCTCCCTGTCCCGCCTGTCTCCGAATGAAATCGAGAGCATCTCCGTCCTGAAGGACGCTTCCGCGACCGCCGTGTACGGTGCCAAGGGCGCCAACGGCGTCATCATCGTGACGACGAAATCCGGCTTCAAAGGAAAGCCCAAGTTCCATGTCGGCGCCGAATACGGCCTTGAAACGCCCTGGCGCCTTCCGGAGCACGTGGATGCCTATACGGTCAGTTTGATGGCCAATACCGGTTACCGGAACCAGGGCTCCTTCGGTTCCATGTATTCCACGGAGGAACTGCAGAAATATCGTGACGGTTCCGATCCGCTCCGCTATCCGGACGTGGACTGGTACAAGGAGACCCTCAATAAATTTGCCAACAATTACAATGTCAATATGAACGTCCGGGGCGGATCGGACAAGATCAAGTACTATTTCGGTGCCAACTACATCCACCAGGGCTCCATCATCAAGGGCTTGTGGGAAACGCAAAACGCCTCCTACAGCAACCAGACGCTGGCCCTGGACCGCTGGAATTACCGTTTCAACCTGGACTTCGCCCCGACCAAAACCACATCGATCGCCTTGAAACTGGGCGGCACCCTGACCAATCACAGACAGCTTGCCCAAGGTGCTTCGGACTGGTTCTTCGGCCGTATCTACCAGAGCCCGACCACGCTCTTCCCGGCCTACTATCCGGAATGGGCGCTGGATATGTATCCGGATCCGGATTATCCCGACGAGCACGGTATCCGTCTCGCCAGCAACCAGGGTGCTTTCTACGAGAACCCTTATTCCTATGTCGCTCATCCTGATTTCAAGGTCACCCAGCGGAGCGTATTCTCCGCCGACCTCTTCCTGGACCAGAAACTGGATTTCATCACGAAGGGCCTCAAGGTTACGGGAGCCGTCAGTCTGACGACCGGCTTCACCCGGATCGCCGCGCAGGTGAACAAAGCACTTCAGCTCTGGGATATTGTATGGGATCTGGTCGACGCAGGGGCGGACAACCCCTGGTACACGACGACCTCTTCCAACTATGTCTGGAACGACAAGCCGTATACGATCAGCCAGACCAATACGGCCAGCAGCATCGAGTACAACTTCTACCTCGAAGGTGCGCTCCGTTACAGCCGGAAATTTGCGAAAAAGCACAACGTTTCCGCCCTTGCCCTGTATTCCCAGCGCGAGGTCGACTCAGGCGCCTCCTTCCCGCACAGGAACCAGTCCCTCGTCGGCCGTGTTACGTACGACTACATGGGCAAGTACCTTTTTGAAGGGAACGTCGGTTATACGGGCAGCGAGCAGTTCTCGCCGAAGTACCGTTTCGGTCTCTTCCCGTCCGTCGCCTTCGGATGGCGTATTTCCGAGGAGCCGTTCTTCAAGAACGCCCTGCCCTGGTGGAGCACCATGAAGATCCGTTATTCCATCGGAAAGGTCGGTTCGGACAGCTCTTCCGCCAACTGGCTGTACTACAATTACTGGGGCAAGAACAGCAGAAACAACAAGTATTATATCGAAGGTAAGGCGGCCAATGAGAACGCCCGTTGGGAAACCGCCGTCAAGCAGGACCTCGGTTTCGAAATGGGCTGGCTCAAGGACGACCTGACCCTGAGTGTCGACCTCTTCAAGGAGCACCGCTACGATATGCTTGTGACCCCGGTTGTGACGGCCTTCGTCTCCGTTGACTTCAAGGATATCAATGCCGGCGAGCTGAAAAAGCACGGCTTCGATGTTGAACTCGCTTATCGCCATTCCTGGAAGAATGGCTGGTACTTCAACACCAGCCTCCTCGCCGGATGGAATGAAAACCGGATCCTCGCCTATGAGGAAGCCGCCTATACGCCGGATTACCAGAAGATGGTGGGAACGGCCTACGGCGGAGCCCGTAACGGCGCCACGATGGTCGACGATACCTATTTCAAGACGATCGACGAAATCCACGGATATGCCACGTATACGACCTCCTGGCTCCAGAACGTGGTCCCCGGTGTCTTCAAATATACCGACTTCAAGCCGGACGGCATCATTGAAAAGGCGGATGCACACTGCATCCCCGGTACCGTGTACGCCCCGGCGACGGCTTCGCTGAATCTCGGCGGCGGCTACAAGGGCTTCCGTGTGAACATGCTCTGGACCGGGACCTATGGCAAGTACCAGTACGCCCGGCGGGCCGTAACCGTCCCGTTCCTCCAGGGTGAAAACGTGGTTCATGCTCCGTACGTCAACTACTGGAGGCCGGACAACCAGAATCCAGACGCCCCGACCCTGACCTTCTCCGACCTGGCTTATGCATGGGCCGGCGGTACCGCCTCGTCTCCTGGCTTCACCATCCAGGCCCAGGATTATTCCTGGCGGAATTCCGATTTCATCCGTCTGCAGGAGTTCATGCTCTCCTATACCTTTGCATCGGACAAACTGCACAAGAAAACGGGTCTCGAGGGCCTGACGATCTCGCTGACGGGAAACAACCTGTTAACGTTCACTTCCATCCCGGAGATCGAACCGATGGCCGTGAGTGCCAGCACTTTGACCTATCCGATCATGCGGATTGTCAAACTGGGAGTCAAAGTTGATTTTTAACCTTATCGGAATATGAAGAAGAGAATTATACAATATCTGCTCGCACTGATCCTCTGCCCGATAGGCGCGGCATCCTGCCACTATCTGGACGTGGATCCGGAGCTGGGACTTTCCGACGAGGAGATTTTTTCCACCTATAACAATTTCTGGAATTACTTCTCGTACACGTATGACTCCGACGGTGGCCAGAACAAGCAGTCGATCCATAACGTGTTCCCCTTCTACTACGACCTGTTCCAGTACTACCGTCTCAGCTGGCAGAGTACGACCGATGCGTCGGACTGCGGCGCCCTCAGCGTCACCCAGCTGAACTTCAAGCAGTGCAACCTGAACCAGGACATCATCGAGAAGCTGACCTTCGACAAGTCCCGTGCGGACAACAAGCCGATCTGCGCCAGCTGTTTCGGTATGATCCGAAAGTGCAACGTCACCATCGAGCACATCGACGAGTGCCGCAACATTACGGAACAGCAGTACAACGACCTGCTCGGCCAGGCCTACTTCCTCCGCGGCTATTCCCATTACGGACTCTGCCGCCTTTTCGGCGGAATGCCCTATATCGACCACACCATCGGTGCGGACGACGAGTGGGATCTTCCCCGTCTCTCCCGTCACGAGACCTATGTCCGTGCGGCGGAAGACATGCTGAAAGGCTATGAGTATCTTGAGAAGGCCGGTTACATGCGCCGGGACGGCCGTCCGGGCGAACCCAACCACCTCCAGGGTTCTACACTGATCCAGCCGAACGGCGCCGTCAGCGTCGCCCTGGCCGCCCGAAGCTATCTTTTTGCCGCCAGCCCCCTCAGCAACGAGCTGGGCAACGAGGACTGGGTCAAGGCCGCCGAGATGTGTGCCAAGGCCCTCGATGTCGCGCAGGAATGGGAATATGAGATGGTCCCCTTTGAGAATTATGCCGACAATTACCTGAACAAGGCTGCTACGAACGAATCTCTCTGGACCTATACGATTTCGGCTGCCAACAATGCTGCGAACAACCGGTCCTTCCTGGCCTACCCGCAGTCCGGTAACATCTATGCCGGCGGAAACTGTCCGACCCAGAATTTCGTGGACAAGTACGAGACGATCTGGGGCGACGCCCTCAACACCGAGGCCGACCGCGCCGCTGCGGCTGCCCTCGGCCACTATAACGAGCAGGATCCCTATGCCAATCGGGATCCCCGTTTCGAGTTCAACATCCTCCACGACGGTTCGACCAGCCAGCAGGTGACCGGACAGGTCAACATCTATTACGATCCGGATCTGGGACGCTGGCCGGGAACGTCGATTTCCGGTATGAACAATGTTGAATTCGGCATCGAGTGGGGTACCCGCGACAATGACCAGGCATCCTACTCCAATACCGGCTACTACTGCAAGAAGTACTGGAACGGGATCTACGGAACGAAGGACGCTTCCCATATCTTTGCGGATCCCCAGGTGCGGGTCGCCGAGCTGTACCTGAATTACGCCGAGGCCGTCAATGAGGCCTACGGACCGACAGGAACGGCTCCGGGCCACTCCCTGACGGCCGTCGAGGCGGTCAACCTCGTCCGCGCCCGTGTCGGCATGCCGCCCGTGCTGGACAAGTATACCACTTCGAAAGATGCCTTCCGCGAGCGCATCCGCAACGAGCGGTGTGTGGAATTCAGCTACGAAGGCAACCACTACTATTTCGATATCCGTCGCTGGAAGATCGCACCCGAGACCATGAGCCAGAAGCTCTACGGCATGTATATCACCAAGGTCCCGGTCAGCGAAGAGTATCCCAAAGGGCGCAAATTTGAGCGACGCCTGCTTCCGGACAACCGCCAGAGCCGGTGGAAAGACTGCATGTACTTCTTCCCGTTCCCGGATTCCGAAGCCCGGAAAGTCAAGAATTTTGTCAATAACGATGCATGGAGATAGAACCTATGAGACAGATGATTAACAGATTCTTCCTCCTCGCAGGAATCCTGATTTCCCTGGCCGCCCTCCTTCCGACGGAGGCCCGTGCCCAGGAACAGGCCAAACGCGATACCGTCATCACTTATCCTTTTGAAAGGACGGTTTCCGAGACGATGACGACCTCCCTGATACGCACGGTCTCGGGCGACAGGCTCGAGGAAATGCCTGCCGGCGATGTCCGCAGCCGGCTGGTCGGGCAGCTGCCCGGTTTCATGGCAATGGAAGCCAACGGCGCGTACTGGGGCGGCTCCAACTCCTATTCCGGTGTCTTTGCGGGCGGCGGCTGGTCCTACAATCTCAAGGGACGCGGAAATCTGCAGCTGATTGTCGACGACATCCGCATGCCTTTCACACAGCTTCTGCTTGACCCGGCCCAGATCGAAAGCATTTCGCTTCTGGCGGATGTGACCGACAAGGCCCGGGTCGGAGCCATCGCTTCGAACGGAGCCGTCTACATCAGGACCCGGGGCGGGGCGTACAATACGCCGATGAAGGTTGTCGCGACCCTGGAAAGCGGCATCGGCATGATCAATCTCCTCCCGGAATGGGCGGACGGATATACCTATGCCCGACTCAACAACCAGGCCCGCGCGGCTTCCGGATACAACCAGCTCTATGATCCCTTCTCTTTCGAAGGGCTCGTCAAGAACGATCCGTACGACCTGGTCGCTCCGAACGTAGACTACAAGGGACTGATGATGCGCTCCTGGCGCCCCGTCATGCAGGAATCCGTCCGGATTTCCGGCGGTACGCCCGGTATCCGCTACAACGGTACGATCAGTGCGCTCCACAGCGGCGACATCGTGAACGCTTCCGATATCGCCTACAACCGGATCAACATTTCGGCCGGTCTCGGCGCGAAACTGACCCAATGGCTGGAACTGACGCTGAATTACAATACGTCGGTGAACTTCAACCGTCAGGCCTATACGGACTGGAACGCCTGGAATAACATTCCGGCTACCGCCTTCCCCAAGGACTTCGGCAAGGCCCTTTCCGAGGAGGAAATCGACCTCGGCGTCTATGGCGCTACGCGTTATGGCGTCAGCAAGGTGTTCGAGAACAACCCCTACGCCCAGCTGATCGAAGGCGGCCGCCGGACGGTCCGCCGCCGCGGCGTACTGATGTCGGGCGGACTCAACGCGGACCTCGGTTTCATTCTTCCCGGCCTCAAGTCCAGGACTTCGTTCTCCTACCTGTCCTTCCTTGCGACGAATATCGGCAAGCAGAACGACTACCTGGCCTATTACTGGGATCCTTCCGCAGAAGAGGGTTTCAGCCAGATTTCGACGACCCACCATGGAACCAAGGCGACCTCCAAGAGCCTCCTCAACAGTACGACGAACATGTCCCTGCAGTTCTATGAGCGGCTTTACTGGGATTTCGTCCGCGGCGGCCACAAGCTGAATGTCGGAGGAACCTTCCTGATGTACAATGCCGAGGGCTATGGAATCAGCTACCGCCAGCGGCAGATGTTCGGGACCCTGGACGCAACCTATAATTACGGAGACCGGTACATCCTCGAGGCGGTCGGCCAGTATGTCGGTTCCCACCGCTTCAGCAAGGATCACCGATTTGCGTTCATGCCTTCCCTCGGCGCCTCCTGGATCGTTTCCAACGAGCCGTTCCTCAAGGATGCCCGTTTCCTGGATCTCCTGAAGCTGCGGGCCCAGTGGGGAATCGTGGGACGGAGCGACGATGCCTTCGGTACCCCGTATCTCTACCAGAGCAACTATAGTTTCGCGAGTTCCGATAAATTCGGACCTTATGTGGGCGGCGATACCTGGTTCGGTACCAACCAGTGGACTTCCCAGGCGACGACCATCCAGCGGTTCGAGAATTACGACCTGAACTGGGCCCGGGAACGCCTTGCCAACGTCGGTATCGACCTTGCGCTGTTCAAGGGCTTTACCCTGTCGGCGGATGTTTTCTCGCACAAGATTTTCGGTATCATCACGGACATTACGTCGGCTCTTCCGACCCTGTACGGCCTTGATGGTATCGAGACGTATGCCAATTACAACCGGACGGATTATAACGGATGGGAAGTGACGGCCGGTTATGAGGGCAAATTCGGAGACTTCCGTTTCGGCCTCAAGGCCAGTGCCGTTTCCTACAAGGCGATTTACCGGATCCTCGCCAACAATGTTTTCAGCGAAGCCTATCAGGACAAGATCGGGACGACTTCCTCGTCTGTCTGGGGCTACCAGTGCCTGGGACGCTACACCAGCGAGGAGCAGCTTGCCAGCCTTCCGTCCTATTCCACCGATATCCATGTCGGCGACCTGTATTACAAGGATGTGAACGGCGACGGGACCATCGATACCAACGACCGGACCATCATCGGCGACACCAATCCGGATTTCCGCTACTGGCTGAACCTCAACCTCGGCTGGAGGCGATGGGACCTCCGGGTTATCGGAGCCGGCGAAGTGGGCGGCGACCTCGAATTGACGAACGACTACTTCTGGAGCGGCTGGGGCGACGGAAACTACTCGGCTTTCATCCGTGACAATCTCGGCGGGGCCTATCCGAGGCTTTCCTATATCAAGTCCAACAACAACTTCCTCGCTTCGGACTTCTGGCTGACGGACGGAACGTACTTCAAGATCAAGGATGTGATCCTGTCCTATTCCTTCCCGAAGGTGACGGTTTATGCCAAGGGACAGAACCTGCTGACCCTGACCAAGGTACAGTACGTCGATCCCGAGAACATCGATTCCGGCGTAAGCGATTATCCGATGTTCAAGACTGTGACCCTGGGTGTTAAAATGACCTTCTAAGACATGCTGACGTTATGAAAGGAAAAAATATATTTCACATTTTGCTGCTCCTCGGTTTCCTGATGACAGGATGCAACTATCTGGAGCCCCTTCCTGACGGAGCCTATACGGACGAAAACATCGATCTGTATCCGGAAATCCTCCGGGGATTCGTGGACAAGGCGTACATGAATACCAGCATGAATCCGGTCTCCTATATTTCCGACCGCTATATCTACCGGACGGCTGCGACGGACGAACTGATCTACCGGAACGACGCTTCGGCGATCGCCCGGTGGGCGAACGGCGACCAGCCGGTCAGCACCCTCTTCGCCGACGACTGGACCAACTGCTATACCGGCATCAACTATGTCAACCGTTTCCTGCATGAGCGGGAAGGTTACAATACCCGGTACATGGTCAACGCCCAGGCGGACCTGGCCCTCAGGAATGAATTGCAGGGCAGCGCCTACGGCCTCAGGGCCTGGTTCCATTTCTCCCTGCTCCGCATGTTCGGCGGCGTCGGAACGGACGGGAAACTCCTCGGCATTCCGCTTCAGACCGAATATACCGATATCAACAAGATCGATCCCGAGACGGTCGCCCGGAACACCTTCGACGAGTGCGTCGAGCAGATTATCCGGGACTGCGACTCGGCTATGGTCTATCTGAACGAGAACAACCGGGACTATCCCGACGATGCTCCGCAGTTCATCATGGTTTCAGGTTCTGCCCGCTACGGCGCCCTTGACCGGGTCGCCATGCGGAGCCTGAAGGCGATGACCTATCTCCTCTGGGCCTCCCCGGCCTTCAATCCAAGCGGGGATCTTTCCCGCTATGAGAAGGCCGCCGAAATGGCAGCCAGCGTGATTACGCACAAGATCGAAAGGGAAGGCGGCGTCCTCGGCAAGTTCTCTCCGACCGGCGGTTTCCTCTGGACGGATCCGAACAGCCCGGAGATTATCTGGTGCTCGCGCTTTGCGACTTCCTCCAACCTGGAGACTTCCTTCTACCCGCTTGAATTTGGCGGTAACGGCGCTGTCGCTCCCACCCGGAACCTGGTCGACCGTTTCCCGATGGCGAACGGCTATCCGATTACCGATTCCCGGAGCGGATATGATCCCGACCACCCGTTCTCGGGCAGGGATCCGCGTCTGGCCGCTACGATCTATTACAACGGGAGCAGGGTCGTCCGCAACAACACCGACGTCCGCTACACCTTTGAATGCGCGACGGGCGGCAAGGACGCTCCCGGCGGAACCGCCACCTCCCCGACCTCCTTCTATGTCAAGAAGTTCCTCTACAATGCCTGGGATCCTTACGATACCAACGTTGAGACCGGACACCACTTTGTCATGCGCATGCGCTTTACGGAGATCGCGCTGACCTTCGCAGAGGCCGCTTCCCGGGTCGTTTCCCCGACGGACGCCTCACGCTTCGGCTACTCCGCAAAGGAGGTTCTGGGCTGGCTCCGCACCCGTCCGACCGTAGACGGAGTCTCCGGCATCGGCGCCAAGGGAGATCCGTACCTCGAGGAGTGCGCGGCCGATGCGGCCAAGTTCTATGACCTCGTCAAGAACGAATGGCGGATTGAAACCTGCTTTGAAGGACTGAGCTTCTACAATGTCCGCCGCTGGGCGACCGACGTCAGCGAAATCAACGGCCCGGTCTACGGAACCGTCGTAACGGACAACGGAGACGGCTCGTTCCACTATTCCGACGTGGTTCTCCGCAACAACAGTTATCCTTCCCTCTGGACTCCGCTTCCTTACCAGGAACTGCGCAAGGCCCCGGGCATCGTCCAGAACGAAGGATGGAGCAATTGGAAATAAGTCAAAACCCGAAGAACGATGAAAAGAATCCAATTATATCTTATTGCACTGGCAGCCGTCCTCGTGACCGGATGTTACGATGACTATATGGTGGATTACGATTACGATGCCATCTATACGGCCTACCAGTATGACCTGAGGACCTTTGTGTTGGGCGAGAAGCAGGGCTTCGACTTTACGGTCGGCCTGGGCGGCCTGGATCATAACGATCGCGACCGGAAGGTCTCCGTCTCGCTGGACAATTCCCTCCTGAGCGCCGATCTTTCGACATTCGCGAGCGAGTCCGGATCTGTCGATTCCTTCACGGCCATCGACGCCTTCCTCGGAAATCCGGGCCTCGGCTATGTCTCCCAGGGTTATGTGACCGAGGAGGTCAAGGCCGCGGGAATCCGGGGCTTTGAGCCGCTTCCGGAAGCGTTCTACAAGATTGACGGGCTCAGCTCGCTGACCATCGAAAAAGGCCGCCATACGGCAGTCGCCACAATTACGGCCAACGATGCCATCACCTCCGACGCCAAGACCCTGAAGCCCTACTATGCGCTGGGCTTCAAGATCAATTCCGCCGATGCCGACCAGATGATTCCCGAAATGAGTTTCGAGATCATCGCCGTCAAGTGCGAGAACAAGCATTTCGGCTACTGGTACTACGAAGGACAGCGGCATGTCGTCGATGAGAACAGCGGGAACGAGATATCCGCAGTTTCCTACTCGGCCGACATCAACCAGGCGGATGCGTTCAGCTGCTACCTGACGACGAAGGATTTCAATGTCCTTTCGGCGAACAAGGTCGGCGGACAGGACGGGGAAATCCTCCTGACCATCGCCGGTGACAACACCATCACGGTGAGCAGCCCCGAGGGCGGACCCGAAATCCAGCCGGTCGCCGGCAGCCCGAGCTTTACCAATGATGCGCTTCTCCTTCAGAATCGTGAGATCCATCTCAATTACAGTTTCTCCAACGGGGACGGCACCCGGACCGTAGTGGCCGATGTCCTTCGGTTCAAGTACCGGATCCGTGACGGCGTTCTCGAATATCAAGATGAAAATCCGGACCATTATGAAAAGAAATAAATTGCTCTTCAGTGCCCTCCTTTGCGGGCTTGCCCTGCTCCTTACGGCAGGTTGCGAGGATTTCAGCTATCCCGGCGCCCGTCCGGGCAATTATACCACCGTGGCGAACAAGACGCTTTCCGTCGAACTGAGCGGAATCGATACCCTCCGGATGACGGCGGCGGGCGGGGATACCACCTTCAACGTCCGTTCCAACTCTTTCTGGTCCATGAAGGGACTCGCCAAGGTCACCGATGAGGAGACCGGTGCGGTCAGTGAGGAGACCATCAGCTGGATCAACGCTCCGGTCAAGGTCTTTGAAGGGGACGGAACAATCCGGGTCACCGTTGCGCCGAATATGGGAAAGAAGCCCCGTCAGGCGGACATCCTGTTCTACACGGCAGATACGAATGTCGTACAGCGGCTGCCGGTCGTCCAGGCGAACGATCCGAGCCTGATCAAGCCGATCGAACTGACGTTTGACTTTACCGACAACAGTATCATGAACTGGCCGACGGCAAAGAGTACGGGCGAGTATTTCTATCCGCTCAACGGCGTCGAATACTCCTTCCTTCTCGGTGTCAGCAACATTGGTAAGTACCTGGTTATTGCTTCGGCCGGATCCTATCTCGCTACGCCGATCATCGAGGATTACAAGCTGACCCGGCTGACCGTCCATGTTTCCAACAACAACAAGTCGGCGCGTCATGGACAGGTCACGGCCGATCCTGCAGGAACGATCATCGTCGGAGACTACCAGCAGTGGCCGAACAAGCCGAGTGTCGATGTCGTGTATGACCTGCACGATACAGAGTACAATGCCCGGTACTATCTCTACTGTGTCAAGGGAGGTCTTCCCGTTGCAGGTGTGACGCTCAAGTACGAACCGTAAGCACCTGACGCATACGGATTTCCGGCGTATCGGTACTCGTGTTATCCGGGTTCTCCGGCTCACCTGACCTGCAGCTCTCCGAATCTTCCGGTTCTCCGAATCTGCGGCTCTCCTGCTGGATAACCGTTTGACAGGCAATAGAATAAGCAATCGAGGGGTCCTGAATCCAGGACCCCTCGGTCGTTTTTCTCATTGATATACCCTCATTTAGGCGGCAGGAGGAAGATGCGGGAAGAAGCGGGAAGAAGGGCCCGGTTCAAATCACTTTGTTTCTTGAAGTTCTGCCCCCTGCAGGACATGCGGCCATTTTTAGCGTGAGACAGAAGTCGCTGAAGGATAATGTTTTAGCTAATTCATCCCCTGTCAAAACGCAGGGGAGGAGTTGGCTAACTGCTTATGTTGCAAACCATTACATCTCACGGCGACCCGTCGAGAAAGCAGGCTCCCTGCAAAACGCACGGTAACGATATCGCCATTGTACGTCGTCAAACGTAACAAACCCACCCTCGAGGTGGGGTTTGTCGCACAATAAGCCGCAGATGCCCGTTTTTGTGCCCTTCGTTTTCGGAAAAGGGCGAAAACTCCTGCCGGAAACGAGCCGATATCGACGGAATCATTTGGCTATGTAAAATATGTTTAATTAACTGTCAATACTTTAGGAAAAGCAATTCTCATTTTTTATTTTTGTTATAGTTGACCATAATAAAAAAAATCTATAACAACATGAACCCATCCATCGATCCTTCTACCCTTCGGATCACCGATATGCGTTTCGCGGATATCGACGGGGCCCCAAAGCGGTGCACCCTATTGAAGATTTATACGAATCAGGGCCTTGTCGGATACGGGGAGGTGCGTGACGCCTCCAGCAAGACATACGCCCTGATGCTGAAGAGCCGCCTCCTCGGCGAAAACCCCTGCAATGTTGACCGGCTGTTCCACAAGATAAAACAGTTTGGCGGTCCCTCCCGGCAGGGAGGCGGCGTTTCAGGTGTAGAGATCGCCCTCTGGGACCTCGCCGGAAAGGCCTGGGGCGTCCCGCTCTGGCAGTTGCTCGGCGGCAAGTTCCGCGACCGGATCCGCATCTACTGCGACACGGACGCGGACGGGAAGGACAATGATGGCCACGCCATGGGCGAAGCGCTGAAAAAGCGGATGGAGATGGGCTTCACCTTCCTGAAGATGGACCTCGGGATCGGCCTGCTGATGGACATCCCCGGCGCCATCAACGCCCCGCTCGGGCTGATCGACGAAATGAAGCAATATGCCCCGCATATCCTGAATGTCCAGAGCGGTTCGGTCACGGCGGACATGGTCCGGCGGACGAAGAGCTACGACATCGTCACGACGGCCCATCCCTTCACAGGCATCCACCTGACGGAGAAGGGCCTCGACATCCTCGAAAAATATGTCCGGGACGTCCGGGAGGTGATCGGCTACGAGGTGCCGCTCGCCATCGACCATTTCGGCCATGTCTGCGTCGAGGACTGCATCCGGTTCGCCCGCAGGATCGAGAAATACAACATCGCCTGGATGGAGGATATGATCCCGTGGATGTATACGGACCAGTATGTGCGCCTGGCCAACTCGACCACGGTCCCGGTCGCGACGGGAGAGGACATCTACCTCAAGGAGGGCTTCGAACCCCTTCTCAAGAATCATGGCGTTTCAGTGATCCACCCGGACATCCTGACTTGCGGCGGGGCGCTGGAACTCAAGAAGATCGCAGACATGGCAGACGAGAACGGAGTTGCGGTCGCTATCCATATGGCCGAGAGCCCGATCGCCTGCATGGCCGCCGTCCATGTTGCCGCAGCGATGCACAACGTACTTGCGATGGAACTGCACTCGGTCGACGTGCCCTGGTGGAAAGACCTCGTCAAGGGTCTCCCGGACCCGCTCGTGAAGGACGGCTATATCGCCGTTCCCGACGGACCGGGACTCGGCATCACGGAACTCAACGAGGAACTGATCGCCGAAAAGATCAATCCTGCGATTCCCGGTCTCTGGGAGCCGACGGACGAATGGAATACTGAATTTTCAAACGATAGAATCTGGAGTTAATCATGTTTAATTTAAAAGGACATACCGCCCTTGTAACCGGCAGTGGCCAGGGTATCGGGCGCGCAACGGCGATCCTGCTGGCAAAGCAGGGCGCCAAGGTGATAGTCAACTGGAATTCCAACGACGTCAAGGCCGCCGTTACGATGGGGGCCATCCGGGATGCCGGTGGAGAATGCATTCCGTGGAAATACAACATTTCCTCGGCTACGGTCCGGCAGGACTTTGAAAAGTTCATGGCGGATAACGGCCTCGAGGTCGATATCCTCGTTCTGAACGCTTCCGTCCAGATCCGCAACGAATGGGAGCAGATTACTCCGGAAGAGTTCGACACGCAGATGCACACCAATTTCCGCGCTTCCCTCCTGCTGATCCAGGCCTGCGTCCCCGGGATGCGCAAGAAAGGCTGGGGCAGGATCGTTACGGTCGGCAGCGTCCAGCAGAGCCGTCCCAACACCGCGATGGCCGTCTACGCCGCCACGAAAGCAGCACAGAACAACCTTTGCATGACCCTCTGCGGCCAGCTGGCGGGAGACGGGATTACGATCAACAACATCGCCCCGGGCGCCATCGAGACTGTCCGCAACGAGAAAGTCCTGGCCGATCCCGCCTACCGGAAGATGATCGAGGACTCCATCCCTGTCGGTTTCGTCGGCCAGAGCGACGACATCGCACCGACGATCCTCCTCCTCTGCTCCGATGAGGGGCGCTATCTGACCGGCGCCGACATCCCGATCGACGGAGGCATGTCCATCCCGTTTACCAAAGGAAAATAATCCCCATTCTTATGAAAAAAATCATTCTTTTCTCACTGTTCTTGCTGGCGGGGGGCTCCCTCTCCGCCCAGGAGCTCCGGGACGGGATGGTCCCTTCGGACGAGGGATTGTTCCCGTTTGTCATCACCTACGGGGAGGCTGCGCCGGCGGTCGACTACAGTTTCCTGCTGGACGCTCCGGCCGGAAAGGACGGTTTCATCCGGGTTGAAAACGGTCATTTCGTGAACGACAAGGGCCGGATCCGGCTGAACGCCACGAACCTGACGGCCGCCGCAAACTTCCCGACCCACGAACAGGCCGAGCGCATGGCCGCCCGGATGGCCCGGTTCGGAATCAACTGTGTCAGATTGCATTACATGGACTGGCCCTACGGACCGGAGAATTTCCCGCTGGCCAAGGAACCTTCGATTTTTGCGAATGACGGTTCCGAACGGAATCTCGATCCGGAAATGCTGGACCGGCTGGAATACCTGATCGCCCAGTTCAAGCAGCGGGGCATCTATGTCAACGTCAACCTCTATGTCGCCCGCTACCACTATCATTATAAAGGACAGAACGCCTTCAATCCCGAGATCCAGGCCAAGGAGCGGGAGTATGCGAAGGACCTCCTGACCCATGTCAATCCTTACACGGGACTGCCCCTTGCAAAGGATCCCGTCGTCGCAGTAATCGAACTCAACAACGAGGATGCCCTGTTTACACGGTACTTCAGCGGAAACGTGAGGAAGCCGGACTGGCCGAAGCCTTCTGAGCTCAAGAAACTTCCGGAAGGGGAGCGCCGCGCCTTCTTCAAGACCCTCGAGAAGTTGGAGTCGGACCACTGGAACAACATGCGGACTTATCTGAGGGACGAACTCGGCGTCCGGGTTCCCATCACCTCGACCCAGGTCTCCTACACCGTTCCTTCCGCCCTGGAGGGAATGGACTACTATGACAATCACGCCTACTGGCGGCATCCCAGGATCGGCGTCTACTGGAAGCAGGACAACGTCGCCATGGTGAACGATCCGAACGGAGGAACGCTGACCGGCAACCTGATTTCGAGGCGTTATGCCGGGAAACCCTATACCGTTTCCGAGTACAACCACCCCTATCCCTCCTTCTTCGGGGCTGAGGGCCAGCCCATGCTCCACGCCTATGCGGCCTTCCAGGGCTGGGACGGGGTCTTCGCCTATTCCTGGAACAACCGGATGAACGAGGAGCCGCAGGGAATGGAGTATTTCTTCTCGTATGCGGCGCGGACCGACTGCCTGGCGCATTTCATCGCCTGCGCGGCGATGTTCCTCAGGGGCGATGTCGCCGAGGATCCGGAAGGAGTCGCTCCGGCCCTCCCGCTGAAGACCGTCGAGGACGTCTGGCTTACGAACCCGAAACGGGGCGGCGATATCGTTTCCACCATCGCGAAGACCTCGGACGGCCGTTTCTCGAACCTTACGATGCTGCGGCACAAGACCGCCGTCGACCTGCATGGGGATCCCGAGGTGAACAAGACGCTGCCTAAGGAAGAAGCCGGTCCCGTCAATACCACCTGCACTGGGGAGATCGAATGGAACAATGAGATCCCCGGGAGCGGCATGTTCCTCGTCCGGACCCCGAACGTGAAACTCTTCTCCGGTTTCCCGGCCGGCCGGGTCATGGACCTCGGGAACGGCGTTTCCCTCGTCGTCGGCGAGACGAAACTCGGATGGACGACCGTCTCCCTGACGAGCCGGGAAGGGAAGGGATTTGCGGCGAAGGGCTCATCCCTCCTCGTCGCGACCGGCTATACCCACAACAAAGACGCGGTCTTTACGGTTGAGAAGGACAAGGACGGGAAACTGACGAAAGCCGTCTCCTCGCGCTGGTACGACTGGGGAACCGGTCCCATGATGACCGAAGGAATCCCCGCGACCGTGATCCTTCCTTCCGCTGCTTCCGCCACGAAGTGCTGGGCCCTCGACGAGAGCGGTGCCCGGATGAAGGAAGTCCCCGTCAAACGCGGCGCTTCCGGCAAGGCGATCCTCGAAATCGGACCGCAGTACCGGACGGTATGGTATGAAATATCAGTTCAGTAATAGATATGAGTGTAGAACAGTACAAGAAAGAGGTGGGCATGATGCACCTCGAAAAACTGATTGAGACGCGGGAGTACGTCTCTGACAAACCTTTCCCCATTCCCGACAAGGAGCTCCTCGCCCGGTTCGAGCAGCTTTATCTCGGGGCGGTCAACGATGTCCTCCGGGAGTTCTGCCTGCTCCACCAGGCCCTTCCGCACCGGATCCATCCGCTCCGCGAGTACCATACCGTGGCGGGATTCGCCTTTACGGTCAAGAGCGCCCCGAACGCCAAGATCACCGGTGAGATGGAGTTCCGCACCCAGATGCTGGACACCCTCGGCGAGGACCATTTCGTCGTCTGGGACACAAGCCGGGACCAGGAAGCGACCCTCTGGGGCGGCGTCATGACCGCAACCGCGAAGGGCAAGAAGGTCAAGGCAGCCTGCATCGACGGCGGCATCCGGGACACGCACCAGATCCTGTCGGCGGACTTCCCGGTCTTCTACGAATACCGGATTTCCAACGGCAGCCTCGGACGCTGCCTGATTACGCATTACCAGATTCCGATCGTGATCGGGAACGTGACGATCCGGCCCGGCGATGTCGTCCTCGGAGATATCGACGGCGTCCTCGTAGTTCCCCGGGACATCGCTTATGATGTCGTGGTCAGGGCCGAGGAAATCCGTGAAAATGAGAAGAATATCTTCTCCTGGGTCCATAAGGGCGATACAATCCAGTCCATCAAGGAGCGGGGAGGCTATTTCTGATGCTGCTCTATATCGGGACATGGGATTCCGCCTGGGGACATACCTGGGTGACCCGGGGCTTCGGAAAGGTCTATGCGCTCCGGAGCCTCGCAGGCGGGTCTTTGCTCTGCATCTTCGATGAGGCCTCCATGGCTCTGCTCGGGGAGTATCCGACCCCGGGGGAGCATTCCTGCCACATCACCCTGCTTGAGCGGGAGGCGGTCGTCGCGGACTACACTTCCGGGACGCTCTCCCTCTTTCCCCTCGGCGCTGAAGGTATTCCCTGCGGTGAGCCCCGGGTGCTCCGTTTCGAGGGCTCCGGTCCCGTTCCCGGGCGGCAGGACAGTCCCCATGTCCATTCGTCCTGGCTCTCTCCGGACGAAAAGAGCCTCGTTGTCGTGGACCTCGGTTCCGATGCTCTATACCGATTCCAGGTCGCTGACGGTCAGTTGGTTCCCGAGTCCCGCGAACGTTTCGCCGCTCCCGCCGGAAGCGGCCCGAGGCACTGCACATTCGGTCGCGGCGTCCTCTATGCCGCGACCGAACTCTCCGATGAGGTGCTGGTCTATTCCTGGCCGGAGATGGATCTGCGGCAGCGGATTGTCGTCAATCCGGAACGCCCGGGGGGCGGGGGACACCTGGTCCTCAGCCCGGACGGACGTTTCCTTTATGTGTCCTCGCGGCTGAAGGGAGACGGCATCGCCGTACTCTCCGTCGGGAAAGACGGCCTGCTCTCTCCGGCTTCCTATGTCCCGACCGGGGCCCATCCCCGGCATTTCTGCCTGTCCTCGGACGGAGCCCTCGTGGCCGTCGCGTGCCGGGACGATGACACTGTCCAGCTTTTCGACCGTTCTTCCGACGACGGTTCCCTGACCCCCGCAGGACAGGAGATTGCCGTTTCCCGTCCGGTCTTCGTCGATATCGACGATAGTCGGCAATAGGATGGTATAGCACTGTAAATAATTAATAATCAATAGTATGAAAAAAGCATTCTTATCCATCACGGTTCTTTTCCTGGGTCTTGCCGCCTACGCGCAGGATAGTATTCCGAAGTCGCAGAAGGAAGACAAGGACCACATCATGAGTGATGCCTACTGGAAAATCTGGAATCCGCAAGTCCAGGCCAGAATTGATGCGGACATTGACGCGAACCGCAAGGCGGACGCGGTCATCAACCTCGGGGACGTTCCGGCCGGAACGGAACTCAAGATCGAGCAGGTTTCCCACGATTTCATCTTCGGGGCCCATATCTTCAATTTCAACCAGCTCGGGACCCACGAGCGGAACGAGCGTTACAAGGAGCTCTACGGTACCCTTTTCAATTCCGCGAGCATCTCTTTCTACTGGAAGACCTTCGAGATGGAACCGGGACGACCCCGTTACGTTTCGGAGTACTGGGATACTGAGGAGTTCTGGAACAACTGCAAGGACCCGAAGATGCAGCCCCACTGGCGCCGTCCGGCTTCCGACGAGGTCGTGGACTTCTGCGAGGCCAAGGGGATCCGGCTCCATGGACACAACATCATCTGGGGCAACCGCACCTGGCAGCATCCGCATTGGATTATCGAGAAACTGATGACCCCGGACGAGAAGAAGGTCATGGATACCTATGTCTCCGAGGAAATCAATCCGAAGAACAACCGGGCTATCGAAAAGTATACCGACCTGTACAAGTCGCTGACGGCAGACCAGGTTTCGGATGCCCTCCCCGAGTACACCAAGACGGTCAACGCCCTCTTCGAGAACCGGGTCCGGGACCTCGCCAAACGGTACGGCGGCCGTGTCCAGAGCTGGGATGTCGTGAACGAGAGTTCCGTCGACTTCAAGATCATGAACCCGGGCGGAAGGCTGATCAAGAGCCACTACGGAATCATGCCTGCGGACTATACCTACAAGGCCTTCCAGGTCGCCCAAAGCGTTTTCCCCGACCAGGTCAAACTGAATATCAACGACTACAACATGGGCCAGGGCTACCTCGACCAGGTGAAGGACCTGACTTCCCGCGGCTGCAAGATCGACATCATGGGCGCCCAGATGCACCTTTTCAACCCGCAGCAGTGCCTCGACATCGCTGACGGCAAGCAAGTTCCCGGGAAAGCGGTCTATCCGGACCAGGTCTGGGACTGGACCGACCGGCTGGGCCAGGCGGGAATTCCGATCCATCTGAGCGAAATCACCATCACCGCCCCCGGGAATGATTTCCGCGGCCGTCAGATCCAGGCAATCATCGCCCGGAACCTGTACCGCCTGTGGTTCAGCGTCAAGCCGATGATGGGCATCACCTGGTGGAACGTCGTGGATGACTGCGGCGCCCCCGGCGAGCCTTCCGTTTCCGGTCTCTTCGACCGGGACATGAAGCCGAAAGCTTCCTACTATGCGCTGGACAACCTGATCAACAACGAGTGGAAGACCCGCCTGTCCGTCAAGGCGGGGAAGAAGGGCGTCGTCAAGTTCCGCGGCTTCAAGGGCAACTACAAGGTGTCCTGGACCGATGCGGACGGGAACCTCGTGACCCGGGAGTTCTATCTGAAGAATGACGGTGACGGAATAACCCTGTAGGAAACATGAAAAAGATCGACTACAAATGGACGATGCTGCTGCTTATTTCGGCGGCATACTTCCTTGCCCAGGGCAGCCGGCAGATCTACGCAGCCGTGCTCCCCGACATCAAGACTGCCTTCGGAGGGACCGTCTCCGATGCCGGCATGGGCCTTGTCGGCAGCATTTTCACGCTGGCCTTCGGGGTTGTGATCCCCTTTGCCGGTCTCGCGGCGGATTTCTTCCGGAGAAAGTGGATCCTCGTGGCGGGTGCCCTGCTCTTCTCGACGGGAATCCTGCTTTCGGGCTTTTCCACCGGTATCGGAATGCTGCTCATCTCGTACGGCCTGATGAACGGGGTGGGACAGTCGCTGATGCCGCCCTGCAACTCCTCGCTGATTGGGGAGTTCCACACGGATACGCGCGGAACGGCCTTCTCGATCTATCAGGGAGCCATCTACCTCGGGATCGTCATCTGTTCCATTTCGGCCAGCAAGATAGCCGGAATCGGGGCTGACGGCTGGCGGAAGGCCTTCTGGCTTTTCGGTGCCATCGGTATCATCTGGGCGCTGGTCATGCTCCTTTTCCTGAAGGATACCCCGAATGTGGGAAAGAAAGGGGAAGTATCTGTCAAACAGGCGCTTTCAGCCTTCTTCTCCAAACCGACCGCCCTATGGATGATGGCTGCGCTCGGCTGCTATTTCTTCGCGAACTACGGGGTGAAGATCTGGACGCCCGTCTTTATGATGCGGGCTTTCCCGGAGATGCCGCACGCCACTGCCGTCTTCCACGGCGTGTTCTGGTTCTATGTGGGCGCCTTCGTGGGCGTCACCCTTTCCGGACGGTTATCCGACCGGCTCAAGCCCCGCCGTCCCTATATCCGCTTCGAGGTGGAACTCTTCGGAATCCTGCTCTGCATCCCTTTCATCCTGGTGATTGCCGGAACGGGTTCTCTCGTGCTGATGATCATCGCCCTATGTTGCTTCGGCTTCGCGTCGGGCGTCTATGATTCCAACCTGTATGCGGCCCTCCTGGATGTCATCGATCCGAAATACCGGGCGATGGCTACGGGAATCTTCGGCTGCGGCGGCTGCATCATCGGAGCCCTCGGACCGCTCGTCATGGGCATGCTCAGCGACGCTTTCTCGATCCGGACCGCTTTCGCATCCCTCGCCATCTTCGCCCTCCTCGGTGCCGCCTGCATCGCTGTCGCCCGGCTCCGGACGGTCAAGAAGGATATGGTATAATCTCTTTTTTCTAGAGAAATGAAAAGGCTTTTGACGCTATTCTTCTGTCTTTTTGCAGTCTTTGGGGCCGCAAAGGGCCAGGATGCTTCCGTTTCGTATCTTCCTGCCTGGCAGGAAGGGTTCTTCGATATCCATTTTATTGCGACGGGAAAGGGCGAAGCGCAGTTCCTGGTGTTCCCGAACGGAACGACGATGCTCATCGATGCCGGTGACATGACGGGCCGTCCCGGAGTATGGGCTATGAGCAAGGTTTTGCCGGATTCTTCGAAAACACCGGCGGAATGGATTGCGACCTATATCGACCGTTTCTCCCCGACCCCTGGCCGGATCGATTATGTGCTGCTCTCTCATTTCCATGCCGACCACATGGGCAGTCCGTCGGCTTTCAGGGACGGCCCGCACGGCTACAGGATGGCCGGACTGATGGAACTCGGAGAGTACGTGAAGATCGGGACACTGGTTGACAGAGGCTATCCTTCCTACGATTTCCCTTCCGTAGAAATGGTGGAAGGTATGAACAAAGGGGGAATGCCCCATTACAAGCGGTTCGTCAATTACCAGATCCAAAACAACGGGATGAAGGCGGAACAGATCGTCGTGGGTTCCCATAAACAGTTCACCCCCGGGAAGACAGGCTATGACTTCGATGTCTGGACCGTAGCCGGAAACCTCCGGGTCGCGACCGGCAGGGGATCCCGTACAAAACTCATGAACACCGAGGATCCGATCGAGTATCAATTCGACGAGAACATGTTCTCGATTGTCCTCCTTTTCCGCTACGGAGATTTCAAATACTATACGGGCGGAGACCTTCCCGGCAGCAGAACCTCGGCCAACGGCCGGAACCGCGACTACGAATCCCAGGTTGTCGGTCTCATCGCCCCCTGCAATGTCATGAAGGCCAACCATCACGGATATTACGATACCAACAATCCCAATTTCCTGTGGAAGATGGCCCCGGATTTCATCATCATCCCCGCTTTCGGCGGTCACCACCCCACGGCTCCTTTCATGGACAGGGTTACCGACCCGCTGTATCCGGGGAAGAGAATCATCTATTCAACCTCCGCCTCCTGCCGGGAACGGCTGGGAGAGGAACGGTTCAAGAAGATCGAGGACTGGGGACACATCGTGATCCGGGTTTTCGACAACGGTGCCAGGTACCGGATATTCGTTCTCGATGCCACGACGACGGACTATCGGATCAAGAGCCAGACTGACGTTCAGATTTCGAAAAGGAACATCGATTAAACCGGATGAAACTCAGCCATCTCTTCTTTTCCGACAGGCCCGACCTCAGCTGGGACCTCTGTTCCCAGATGGGGATCCGCTATGCCGTCGCCAAACTGGCTCCGGAGCTGACCGGGAGAGCGCCGGTGTGGGACTTCGACTCCCTGAAGGAGGCGAAGGACCGGTTTGCTGCCCATGGATTCGACCTGATTGCCCTCGAGGGGGACCAGTTCGACATGAGCCGCCTCAAACTCGGACTTCCGGGGAGGGAGGAGGATGCGGACCGGTACCGGCAGATGCTCCGGAACATGGGACGTCTCGGCATCACGACCCTTTGCTACAATTTCATGCCCACCGGCTGGTTCCGGACTACTTCCAGCATCCGGGAGCGGGGAGGAGCCCTGGTGACCGGTTTTGACGCATCGGAGGCGGCAAAACTGCCGGACAGGCCCTACGCGCCCGTTTCCCGGGAACGGATCTGGGAGAACTACCGGTGGTTCCTGGAGGAGGTCCTGCCCGCCGCAGAAGAGGCCGGAGTGGTCATGGGCCTGCATCCGGACGATCCCCCCGTACCCTCGATCGAGGGCGTGGAGAGGATATTGATCTCTCCGGAAGCAATCGACCGCGCCCTGGCGCTGAGCGGGAGCCCTTCCCACGGCCTCACCTTCTGCCAGGGAACTTTCAGGACGATGGGGGCTGACCTTCCTTCCGTCTTCCGTCGGTGGAAGGACCGGATCCGGTTCATCCACATCCGGGATGTCTCGGGAACGCCTTCGCACTTCCACGAGACCTTCCATGACAACGGACCGACGGACATCCCGGCGATGCTCTGCCTGTACCGGGACGAAGGGTTCGACGGGATCATCCGCTCGGACCATGTCCCGACCCTGGCTTGCGATGACAATACCCACCCGTCCTATTCGATGGGAGGGACCCTCTTCGGCGTGGGGTACCTCAAAGGCATTATGGACACATTGAAAATCAATTACGAGTAAAGGATATGACCCTACAACTGCAAGGCCTGGATTATGTGGCCGTTCTGATTTATATCCTCCTGATGGCGATCGTCGGGGTCCTCTTCGGCCATCTGGTCAAGGATTCGGGATCCTATCTCAAGGGAAACGGGACCATTCCCTGGTTCATGGCGACCGTCACGAATTTCATGGGGCTTTTCAGCACCTTCATCTTCGTCGCCTATGCGGGAATCGCCTATCAGTGGGGCCTTGTCGCCATCACGGTCGTCTGGTGCACGGTGCCCGCCTGCATCGTCGGAGGCCTCTTTTTCGCCGGCCGGTGGCGCCGGACGGGACGGACGACCCCCGTCGAGTACCTGGAGACCCGCTACAACATGCCGGTCCGGCAGATCATGAGCTGGGCGGGCCTTGTCATGCGCTTTCTGGACAACATGGTGCGGCTCTATGCCATCGGGGTGTTCATCGCGGCCTGCACGCCGCTCTCCCTGGAGGTGGCCATCATCGTTTCCGGCCTGATCGTGACCCTGTTCAACCTTTTCGGTGGCATCTGGTCCGTTAGTATCATGAGCACGATTCAGTTCCTTATTCTGGTCCTCGTGACCCTCGTCCTGGTCCCTCTCTCCTTCTCAGCGTCGGGGGGCTTCGCCGGTCTCTCCGCGACCCATCCCGACCACCTGAGCTGGTTCAACGGCCCCAAAGGCGCCCCCTTCTGGCTGATCGTCTACTATCTCATGACGACGATCAAGTACAACCAGAACTGGAACTTCATCCAGAAATTCTACTGCGTCCGGGATGAGAAGGCGGCGCGGAAGATCGGCATCGTCACGGGTCTCCTGTTCTTGCTCTGCTCGCCGGTTTTCATCCTTCCGGCGGTCGTCGCCCCGGTTATCGTGCCCGGCCTGGAGAATCCTGAGATGTCCTATGTCACCCTGTCCGTGAAGCTGCTTCCGGTAGGGATCATGGGCATCCTCTTCTCCTCCATGTTCGCCGCGACGATGTCTTCCCTGAATTCCGAGTACAACGTCATGTCCGGGGTCGTCACGCACGATATTTACAAGCGCCTTTTCAACCCGAAGGCAACGGACCGCCAGATGCTCTCGGTGGCCCGCTGGAGCACCCTGCTGATCGGCCTGATCATGATCGGAGGGGCCATCCTGATCCGGGGCATGGGAGGCGCCTTCGAGGCGAACAAGCTGTTTACCGGCATCCTGGCCATTCCGCTCGGGATTCCGCTGATCTTCGGTATCCTTTCGAAACGCCCCGGCGGAGCGGCTGCGATCCTGACGATTTTCTGCGGCGTCGCAACCGGTGTCGCGATCAACCTGATCCCGTCCCTCTCCTGGGAGGTCGGAACCCTGCTGGAAATCATCCTCTGCCTGATCGTTTACTATCTTCCTTACCGAACCGTCCGGACTCCGGAAAAGCAGGAGGAGATCGACGCCTTCTTCCGGCAGATGGAAACCCCGATCAGGGAGGAGGACAAGCCGACCATTGCCCCGGCGTACAAGCGGGTCATTTCCTCCCTCTTCGTCTTCTCGCTTTTTGTCGCGGGTTTGCTCTTCTGCGGCATGAGCCTGCCTTCGATCGGCTCGAAGGGCGGCGTCTACAGTTTCCTTGCCGGAGCCATCTGCCTTGCCGGAGCCGCCTTGCTTTGGATCCTTACCCGTAAATCCCGTCAAACTACCACCCGCTGACCATGCCGTTTATTAACGAAAACTTTTTGCTGGAAAACAAGGTTGCCAAGGACCTGTACGCCCGGGCTGCCGAAGGCTGTCCCATCGTCGATTTCCATAACCACCTGCCGGTCCGGGACCTTTGCGAGGACCGGAAATATCCGGACATCGGTACGCTCTGGGTCTGTTCCGACCCCTACAAGCACCGGGCGATGCGCCTCATGGGGCTGGACGAGCGGCTGATCTCGGGAGCTGCATCCCCGAAGGAGAAGTTTGACGCCTGGTGCCGGACGGTACCCGCCCTTGTCGGAAATCCGCTTTTCCATTGGTCCTGCCTGGAAATGAAGCGGTTTTTCGGGATTGACGAAATTCCCTCCGAAGCGGGTGCGGACCGCCTTTGGGCCCATTGCAACAACCTTCTGAAGGAAGACGGTTTTTCGATGGGAGCCCTGCTCCGGAAAACCGGAGTCCGGAAGGCGACCACCTCGGATGATCTGCTGGACGATACAAGTCTTCACCGGGAAGCCTCGCAGGTCTCGGGAATCGAGATTTCTCCATCGCTCAGGGCCGATTCCATCCTGGCGCTCAACCCTTCCTGGCAGGAAAGGCTTTCGCCGGAAGAAGATTCCCTGGACGCTTTCCTGGAAGCCGTTTCCCTCCGGCTTGATACCTTCGCAGGGAACGGCTGCAGACTTTCGGATCATGCCCTCGACAACGGCTTTGTGTTCAAGGCGACTAGCCGGGAACGGGCTTCCTGGCTCTTCCGGAAGCGGGATCGCATGGACCGTTCGGAAAAGGCGGAACTGTTTTCATACCTCCTTGAATGGCTCGGGCGCCAGTATGCGGTTCGGGGCTGGGTCATGCAACTCCATATCGGGGCAGAGCGGTGGACCAGCACCCGGCTCCGCCGGATTGCGGGAGCGACCGGCGGTTACGCCTGTCCTGGATCGGGAACGGATCTGAGCAGTCTCTGCCGCTTCCTGGACGCGATGGACCGGGACGGCGGGATGCCGAAGGTCATTCTGTATACGCTCAATCCGGCGGACAACGCCGCCCTCGCCACCCTGACCGGTTCCTTCTCCGAATCCGGGGTGCAGAAAATCAAGTTCGGCCCGGCCTGGTGGTTTAATGATCACTTCTATGGTATCGAGGAGAATTTGGAGGTCATCTCCAGTTACTCGCTGCTATCCCAATCCCTCGGGATGACGACGGATTCCCGGAACGTCCTTTCCTTCTCGCGGCACGAATACTTCCGGCGAATTCTCTGCAACTGGCTGGGGACGAAAGTCGCACGTGGCCATTTCCCCAAGGATCCGGACCTCCTGGAGGACCTCGTAAAAGATATCTGTTACCAAAACGCAAACCGTTGGATTTACGGAGAATAGTGTCTACAGATAATCATAATTTATTGTTTGACAATTAATTACAAGATGAAACCATCGGGATTCCTCATCCTTCTGACCGCCGCCCTGTTGTCTTCCAACGTGGCTGTTGCAGCGGACGATCCCGTCCCAGCCCGGGGTCGGGTGATTGACGTTGCAAGTGCCGAGGAGTGGATGCGGGACGTCCGTCCGCACGTAATCGCGTTCTTCGACGAAAACGTTTACGGGCAGTATCCGCCCAAGCCCATGCAACTGTCATTTGACCTCGTAGAGTGCGGTCCGGCTTTCAGCGGCGCGGCTGAGCGACGGCAGTATGTGGTGCGAAGTGCCGATGTTTGCGGTGAGCATGCTTTCGACGTGCTCGTGTACCTGCCGGCCGGTCAAGAAGCGGTGCCGGCGTTCATATACCCGAACTTCAGCGGCAATCACTCGCTTGTGGACGACCCTGCCGTACCCGATCCCGTCTTCCGTCTCTTCGGAAAATCGATTGGCTGGCACCTGAAGACCGGTCCGCATTCGATTACGCATGAAGACTGGCGCTGGTTTATGGACTATGCGCGCACGGAACTGGCGTGGTAGGAGAGGCTTGATTGATTATAAGATCGTTTTAGTGGACAGCAATGATTTATTGAGATTATTATATGTGGCATTCCTTACTGCTCCTTGTACTCAGTTCCTTCTGTCTGGTCTCTCCGGACCGGAAGGCTTCCGTTACCGTGGCTCCGGGCGAGCCTGAATATGTCTATCTGGCCGCCAAAGACCTTGTTGCAGATGTGAAGCACATCACCGGGGTTTCCCTGGAACTCCGGCGGGGGAAGAAAGCTCGGAAAGGCGGCGTTTTCATCGGAACGGCAGCCGGAGACGACCGGTGGGAGGCGTATGATGTCTTCGTGGAGGACGGGATCCTGAACCTGCGGGGCTCGAACCCGCGCGGAACGATGTTCGCGGTCTACGATTTCATCGAAACCTGTCTCGGGGTCGATCCCATGTATTTTTGGAACGATGCCGCCTGGCCGTCCGCGAAGACCCTGTCCTGGGAGGAGATCGGCATCCACAGGGATCCTCCGGATTTCAAATTCCGAGGATGGTTCATCAATGACGAGGATTTCCTGACCGGCTGGAAGGATTCCGGGGCGCTTCGCTGCATCGACTATACTTTTTTTAACCACGTCATCGCTCCGGAAGTCATGGAGCAGATCGCCGGGGCGCTGGTCCGCAGCCGGTACAATCTGGTCATCCCGTGCAGTTTTATCTGGATCGGGAATCCCGCGGAGGAGGCCCTCGTAAGGATCTGTTCGGAGCGGGGACTGTATATCACCATGCACCACCAGGAACCCCTGGGCCTCAGCGGCCGCATCTTCGTGCAGTATTGGAAGGAGAGGGGGGAGGATGTCCCGTTCTCATATCTGACCTGCCGCGATAAGATGGAGGCGATGTGGAAGGAATCGGTCGAAGGATGGAAAAAGTATCCCGACGTGATCTGGACCATCGGTCTCCGGGGGGCCGGGGACAGGGCCATGTGGGCGACGGACAAGAGCGCTCCGAAGGGTATGGAAGAGCGGGGAAGAATCATTTCCGAGGCCATGGCCCGCCAGATTGAGATCCTGGACGAGGCCGGCGTGCCGAAGGAGGACCGGCTGTATGAAACGACACTATGGCTGGAAGGCTCCGAACTCAATGACCGGGGATACCTGACCTTCCCGGAAGGGACGATCATCCACTTCGCCGACAATGGACCCGGTTGGCGCTGGGGACGGGATATCTGGACGACCAAGCGCCTCCAAGGACTGAAATACGGGGTCTATTATCATCCGGCCCTGTTCTATGACGGTCCGCATTTGGCTCCCTTGGTTCCTGTCGGGAAAATGTATGAAATGATGGAGGAAGCCCGGAAAGGGGGAGCGACGGAAAGCGCGTTCCTGAACGTAGGAAATGTTCGGGAATTTACATACAACATCGCAGCGGCTTCCCGGATGCTCTGGGATATGGATTCCTTCGATCCTCAGCGGTGGCAGGACGAGTGGGCGGAACGGCATTTCCCGGGCCATGCAGACCGGCTCAGGAGCGCTTATAACCTCTATTTCAATGCCCTTGAGCGGCATCCGGTATCGGATCTGCCCTGTTTCCTGGACGGATATCTGTTCGGTATCTGCCTCGGGAAACTGGACGCGATCACTCGGATGCGGAAGACAGCGGATCCGGAACCGACGGAGCCCTTCTCGGTGTCCCCGCCGGATTGTGCCCCGGACTCGACCCGGTTCGCGATGCGGTCCGGAGCCGTATTTTCGAGCCAGATGGACCAGTACCGCGGGCTGTGTGCGCAGAAGGCCTCTTATGAAATGGCATTGGACCTGGGCAGGGATGCGTATGAGGGTCTTCCAGAGAAGGAAAAACCCTTCGCATACACGACCCTCGTCTATCCTTCGGAGATCATGTTCAACTTGACGGCCCTCGCCGCGGAACTGACCATGGCGAGGTGGGAATTGTCCCATGGCCGGTCCGCAGACGCCCGCCTTGTCGAGGCGAGGCGGTATTTCGACGCCCTCATGGCTGAACGGGAGGTCTATGCCGCCGGCAAATGGGACGGATGGTATACCTACAATCGCTTTAAATTCGAGAAGATCGCCGACTCACTTTCGGCGCTTGGGTTTTAATAATCACTGAAACGATAATATGGAAACCATGGAAAAGAAAAAAATGGCCGTCGTTACAGGCGCCGGCGGAACACTCTGCGGCCCGATTGCAATAGATCTGGCAAAACAGGGATTTGGTATCGTCCTCATCGGCCGGACGGCGGAGAAACTGGAGAAAACGGCGGAGCAGATCCGTCTGGCGGGCGGAGAGTGCATTGTCGCCCTGGGCGACGTCAAGGATGAAAACCGGATGCGGGAGATCCGGGACGAGGCTTTCAGGCGCTTCGGGCCCTGCCGGGTACTCGTCAACGGTGCCGGCGGCAACCAGATGGACGCCATCACGACCGTCAATGAATTCGAGCCGGCGGAACTGGAACCGACCCATGATTTCCGGGGCTTCTTCGACCTGGACATGAGCCGTTTCCGGGATGTGATCGACATCAACATCATGGGAACGGTCATCCCCACCAAGGTCTTCGCTCCGGACATGATCCGCGCGGGAGGCGGGTCCATCGTCAATTTCGCCTCCATGAATACCTACCGGCCCCTGTCCCGCGTCCCGGCCTATGCGTGCGCGAAGGCGGCCGTGAGCAACTGGACCCAGTGGATCGCCGCCTATCTCGCTCCGGCGGGAATCCGGGTGAACGCGATCGCCCCCGGGTTCTTCGTCAACGAACGCAGCCGGAAGCGGCTGATGACCCCGGACGGAGGCCTTACCCCGAGAGGGGAACACATTCACTACAATACCCCGATGCACCGTTTCGGGCAGGCCGAGGAACTGCTCGGTTGCCTGAACTGGCTCATCGACGATGCGAAGGCCGGCTTCGTCACCGGCATCACCGTTCCGGTCGACGGAGGTTTCCTCTGCAGCGCCGGCTTATGAAAGAATTCCTTAAATTGCTGGATATGAACCCTTTGAAAAAACTCCTGCTCGCCGGACCGATCCTCATCCTGTCCGGCTGTGCGTCGATTCCGGTCAATACGGAACTGGCGCAGACCGTTACCGACGCCAAATTGATCGGGGTCATCGCCCCGAAATCTCTCTCCGAGACCCGGAATGACCTGACCATCGGCTGCGAAACCCTTGACCGGGACTATGCGGATTATCACAAATACAAGGAATATCTGGCGGAACTCGGCATCCGGAAGATCCGGCTGCAGGCCGGATGGGCCAAGACGGAGAAGGAGAAAGGGGTCTACGATTTCGCCTGGCTGGATTCGATCATAGATGACGCCGTCTCCCGCGGAATCGAACCCTGGCTGGAAACTTCCTACGGCAACCCGATCTATGAGGGGGGCGGAACCACCATCCTGGGCGCCGGCTTTCCTTCCACCGAGGAGGCGCTGACCGCCTGGGACAACTGGGTCCGGGCGATGGCCGTCCGCTACAAGGGAAAGGTCCATGAATGGGAGGTCTGGAATGAGCCGGACCGTTATTTCGCGAACCAGGCGGAGGAATTCGCGGACTTTACGATCCGTACCGCCGAAGTTATCAAAAGTGTCGATCCGGATGCCCGGATAGCGGCCCTGGCGCTTGCGGGCTGGCGCCCGGCAAATTTCCAGAAGGTCATGACCCATCTCTGGAAAAAGGGGAAACTCGATCTCTTCTACTGGCTCTCCTACCATTTCTACAACTATCGTCCGGAGGACATGTACAAGAAGCAGGTGGAGCCCATGCTGGATTCCCTGAAGAAATTCCAGTCGGATATCCGGATCCGCCAGGGAGAGACCGGTGCGCCTTCCAAGGGGCATATGGGCGGAGCCCTCTCGAAATACGACTGGTCGGAAATCTCCCAGGGCAAATGGGCCCTCCGGAGAATGCTCAGCGACAAGGCGCGCGATATCCCGACCACGATCTTCTGCATCTGTGACATGAACTATTTCAAGGGGAACGACGCCATCAAGAAAAAGAACGTCAAGGGATTGCTGGAATCGGACGATGAGAACAACATCGTCCGCCGCAAGCAGTCCTATTACGCGGTCCAGAATCTCGTGGCGGTCTGGGATCTGATGGAAAAGATCGCGGGGGACGTTTCCGTCACGGTTGGCGCCGAGGGCTCCTTCTCGACTTACGCCTTCGAGACAGGAACCGGTTCCCACGCTTTCCTCGTCTGGGATGACGGCAGGGCTCCGGTCGATTCCGTCACGGTCAGCCCGACCCCGGTCACCGTCAGCGGCGCCAGTTTCCGGAACCCCGTATGCGTCGACATCCGCACCGGAAACGTCTACCGGATTCCGGCAAAAAAGCACGGTTCGGAATGGACCTTCACCGTGCCTGTCTACGACAGCCCTGTCCTGATTGTGGACAAGAAACTTTTGACTCTGAAATAGTTCCGTATCAAGCCGGACGGCTGAGGATAGACCGGATCTCTTCTCCGGCCTCGATCAGCGCCTGAAGCATCTCCCCCTGGATTTCTCCGTTGAAACGGGCTTCCGGGAGGAAGATGCCGAGGCTTGCTACGACCTTGTCGCCTTTCCAGATGGGAACGCCAAGTCCGACGATATGATTCCGGTTGACGTCGATCCGCCAACCCTGTTCCCGTGCCTTCTCCAGTTCCGAGAGCAACTCGGAATAGCTGGTCACGCCGTCCCATTCCCCGGCTTTCGGCAGACCGTGGAGACGGATGAACCGCACCAGCTCCTCTGAAGAAAGGTAGGAGAGGATCATCCGTCCGGTCGTTGCGCAGTAGGCCGGCTTCTCCCGGCTGGTCCGTACGGTCAGGTCCTGCTCCGGAACCGTATTGTATAGCGTAATGCGCTTGTCCTGACGGAGCACCGAGAGCAGTACGCTCTCGTTGAAGCGGGCGGCCAGGCGCTCCATCGTGCCGATGGAAAGTCGGGCCAGGTCTTCATTATTGACAAACGAGTCACCGAGCCGGTAGATCATGTAACCGAGTTTGTACCCCTTCCTCGGGGCGGACTGGGAAACGTAACCCCGCTGCTGGAGGGTCTTGACAATGTTGGAACAAGTGCCCTTATCCATCTCCAGGGCATCAGCAATCATGCCGAGCGGGTATTCCTGGGTAATGTCCGAAGCGAGCAGTTCCAATATGTTCAGCGCTTTGTCAATAACTCGAATCATATCACATTGTAAAATTTATACAAAGAAAAGAAAAATATTTGAAGAAGTCAAAGAAAAACCGGACCCTAAATCGCAGAAAACTTTGTGATTTTTGGAAAAAAAGCACTAACTTGGAGTCGGAAACTGTAGTGAACTGTAATGTGGTGCAATAATTACCGATAACATGACAAAGTTTTACGAAAAGAAATCCTACAAATGGGAGGTGCTTCTTCTGCTCTGGATGGCGTATCTCCTGAACCAGGGCGACCGCCAGGTCTTCAATACCGTCCTGCCGGCCATCCGTGAAGCCCTGAACCTGACCGATACGTCGGTCGGTCTCATCGCCACGATCTTCAATCTGTTCTATGCCGCCATGGTCCCCGTCGGCGGGTGGGCCGGAGACCGGTTCTCCCGGAAATGGGTCACGACGATCAGCATCCTGTTCTGGAGCGTCGCCACGATGTTTACGGGCCTCGCCACCAGTTTCTTCTGGCTGATCGTCCTCCGCTCGGTGGCGACAGGAGGGGGGGAGGCCTTCTTCGGACCCGCCAATTATTCCCTGCTGGGACAATACCATACCGATACCCGCGCCCGGGCCATGTCGATCCATCAGACCGCCTATTACATCGGCGTGATCCTGGCCGGATGGCTCGCCGGCCTGATTGCAGACAAGATGGGCTGGAAGTATTCGTTCATCATCTTCGGTGCCGTCGGCATCTTCTGGGGCATCCTGATGATTTTCCGACTGAAAGACAAGCCGGAAGAGACTCCCGTTGAGGAGAAAGCCCCCGTCAAGGAGGACAAGCCGGGCTTCTTCGACGGATTCAAGACCGTCTTCTCGACTCCGACCTCCCTGATGCTGACCATCGGTTTCAGCGGCCTTATCTTCGTCATCACCGGCTACATGACCTGGGTCCCGGCTTTCCTGCAGGAGGAGTTCGGCCAGAGCCAGGCCGCGGCAGGCTTCAATTCCATGTTCTGGACCTACGCGGCGGCCTTCGTCGGAATCCTGATCGCCGGTTCGCTGTCGGACCGGCTGGCGGGGAAGAACCACAAGATCCGGATGCTGCTCCAGGCGATCGGCCTCCTTGGCGGCGCCCTCTTCCTCTTCCTCATGGGTGGCCATCCCGCCTTGTGGGTCCTTTACCTGAGTTTCGCGGGCTGGGGCTTCTTCCGTGCCTTCTTCGATGCCAACACCTATGCGGTGCTCTATGACGTGACCCCTCCGAGGCTTCACGCCTCCTGCTCCAGTGCCATGATCATGACCGGTTTCGCCGTCGGCGCCCTCGCCCCGGTCATCCTCGGCGCCCTGAAAGAAAGCAAGGGCAGCCTTTCGGCGACCTTCCCGATCCTCGCGGTCATCTGGGTCGTCTGCAGCGCCCTGATGTTCATCGTCTCCATCATCAGCTACCAGAAAGATTACAACAAAAACCATATTAGCCATGAACAGAACTGATAAAACCAGGAAAGCGAAGGCCGGTCTGCTCCTGATCGCTTCGCCCCGATTCAAGAATCTCTCGGGTCCCGTCAGGGGAACCTATCATGATCGCAAGCTCAAGGTCGTGGAAGACATCAAGGCTTCCATGGACTTCCTGGATCTCGCCTATCCCGGCATCGTATACCAGAAGGAGGATGCCGTCAAGGCCATGGACCTTTTCTACAATGAGAAGGTGGACTTCATCGTCGCCGAGTTCCTTTCCTGGAGCGAGGACTTCGCCTGGATCCGTTTCCTACGCGACTGCCCGGACATCCCCATGATCTTCACGAACGTCGCCAAGCCGAAGATGACCTTCGAGACGACCCTCGACGAGGATGATTTCATCGACTATCTCTGCGCAGGCACCCTGGTCGGTTCCCTGGAGGCTTCCGGGAGCATCAAGAGGGCTCCCCGCAAGAACGTGAAAGTCGTGATGGGCACACGGGAGCAGGTTACGGAGAAGATCCGGATTTTCGCCGACGCCGCCCGCGCACGGGCCATCCTGCGCCAGTCCAACGTCGGCCTCATGGCCAACATGAACGAGGCCATGTGGAGCACGTACATTGACAACTACGACCTGTTCACGAAGATCGGTCCCGAGATCCATTACCTGCCCTACAGCGACTACGGAGCCGCCATCGAGGCCCTCACCGAAGAAGAGGTCAAGGCCTATGCCGACGAACTTACGGGCAAGTATGAGATGATGAAGGATGTCGAGTACGACAAGTTCATCGGCTGCGTCAAGGCGACCCTCGCCATCAAGAAACTGGCCGAGAAGAACGACATCGACTGCTATGTCTACAACGACATCGACCAGGCGACCTTCCGGACCGCCGGCTGCCGCGCGGGCTTCTATCCGCAGTGGTTCAACGAGAATGTCAGCGTCCTCGTCCCGGAGGCCGACATCGGCGCCGGACTCGCCACCTATATCCTCAAGCTCCTCAGCGGCAAGAACGTCAACTTCATCGAGCCGTTCCACATCGAGGATGATTTCGGCACCTTCGCCGGAGGCCACGCCGGTCCGAACGACCACAACGATCCCGCCTGGCAGCAGAATGTCATCATTTCCCGCGACGTCCGTTTCGCCAAGACTTCGTGGAAGTATGCCGGCGCCCCCTTCGCCTGGTACCGCATCAGCCCGGGCATGAAGACCGTCGCCGGTCTCTTCGAGGAAGACGGGAAATACAAGCTTGTCACCTTCCTGGCGGAGAGCCTCGACGCCAAGGATTCGCCGCAGAGCAGCAAGAAGCACCTGCTGGCTACCTATACCCATACGATCTTCAAGCCGGTCGTCCCCGTCAAGGAACTCTTCGAGCAGGTCCTCAAGATCGGCACGACCCAGCACTTCGCGGTCGTGGACGGTGATTACCGCGCCGAACTGAAGGATTTCGCGGAAATCATGGGCTTCGAGTTCTTCGATATCCGCTAATCGCTTATGACAAAAAGGATTCTGTCCCTTATCCTGTGCTGCTGCCTTCCGCTTGTCGGAAGGCAGTCGCTGCAGGCGCAGTCCCTGAAGCTGATCGAGTACAACATCAAGGACGGCATGCAATACGACCGGTGGCAGGATTACGCCGGCCTGGTCAACTGGGTCCTCCTGCAGGATCCGGACATCCTTGTCCTCTGCGAGGGCCAGGGATTCGCGGAGCGGCTCCCGGAGTTCGCTGCCCGCTGGGGCCATCCCTACACGGCCGTCAGTTCCCCGGACGGGAGCTGCCCGGTTCTGGTGACCTCCCGCTATCCCCTGGAGACCGTGCAGCGGCTGGACAATCCGGCCCTGTATGCGAACGGGGGGATCCATCTCCGCATCGCCGGTTTCGACCTCGTGGCCTTCCAGGGCCTGGAGTCCGGCGGCAAGCCGGCCCTGCTGGAGAAGGAAGAGGGGAAAAGGGTGGCCGAAATGGCCGCCGTATCCGCGCAGACGATCGGGAATCCCCTTCTCCGGAGCACCGGGCGCTGGATCCTGACCGGTTCCCTCTGCGGCCAGTCCCCGGTCGACTCGCTCTATTATGACATGCGCCATATCCCGGCCCTTTTCGACGCGATGCGCTGCGCGGCCGCTTCCTGGAAGCATGACCTCGTGGCGGAGCGTCTGGAGAACGCCCGGCCCGGCGGACTGGCCGATTACGGGCTGACCTCCGCCGGCAAACCGAATATCCGGATGGAGTCCAGCCTGTCTTACGGCAAGGGCCGCTCCGACTATTTCCTCTGCAACGATGCCGTGGATGCCCTCGTCGAGGGGGTCCGGACGATCCGCGACCCGTTCACCTTCCGCGCTTCGGACCATCTCCCGATGGAAGTGACCCTCCGGCTTCCCGAAGGGATTGCCCGGGCGGCGAAACTGCCCGTCGCTGAGACTCCCGTTCCGGTCGAGTATGCCGGTAAGGGAGAGGTCCCCCCGGGCTGCCTGAAAATGATCGACTACAACATCCTCTACGGAATGGTCAACGACCAGGTCAACCACTACGACAATTTCGTAGCCTGGGTCCGCAAGCAGGCTCCCGACATCCTCGTCCTCTGCGAGGGCCGTTCAGACTATTATGACGACGGGGTCCGCAATCCTTCGTTCAAGCCGGCCTATCTGCCGGACAGCCTGGCGGTCCTCGCCAGGCGCTGGGACCATCCCTACGTCTTCGTCGGCGCTTACCAGGACGACCATCCGGTACTGATCACCTCCAAGTACCCCATCACTCCCGTCCAGAAACTCGAGGGCGAGCGGTACAAGCACGGGGGACTGCACGTGAAGGTTTGCGGGATCAATGTCGTCGCGACCCATACGACACCGGCCAACAAGCCGACCGCGGACGGGAAGAGCGGGCCGGATTTCCGCCGGGAGGAACTCGCGACAGCCGTCGGCCAGACGATGCAAAACCGCGCATACCGGCGCGAGAAATACTGGGTACTGACCGGTGACCTGAACTCCGTATCTCCTTCGGATTCAGCCTATTATAACAGGCACGGGGTCGACCGCTCCTATGTCGAGCAGGCGTACCTCCGGGATACTTTCGCGCACGATGTCGTCCTCGACTGGAACGGGGGACAGATGCAGCCGAGCGTCCGCCACGGACTCTACCGCATCGATTTCCTCTATACCAACGAGGCCCTCTACCGCCGTGTCGTCTCCGCCCGTACGATCGTGGACGAGTTCACGGACTACGCATCCGACCATCTCCCGGTCGAGATGGTCTTCCGCGCACCCAAGAAATAATTGACTGACGACGGATTGTCTATGTTTAGAAGAGTATTGCCCTGGATCTGCCTGCTCCTCTCGGCCGCACTCCGCTTGCAGGCCCAGGATTATGCCGGTCACGATGCCCTCTATGATTTCAACGTACCGGCCCTGACCCCTTCTCCCAAGGGGTATGTGCCTTTCTATATCTCCCACTACGGGCGCCATGGCTCCCGTTTTGCCTGGCAGAAAGACATGTACGGGCACATGAAGGACCTTTTCGATACGGCTGCGGTAAAGGGATTGCTGACTCCGCTTGGGGAGAGCGTCCGGGAACGGGCCCATATCCTGTACGACCGGTGCCACAACCAGACCGGCGAGCTGGCGGAAAAGGGTGTCGAGCAGCAGCGGAGGATAGCGGATGTCATGGCCGGAAGCTTCCCTGAGGTGTTCCGGCAGGGACCGGCCATCACGGCCTGGTCCTCCCACGCCCAGCGGGCCATCATGAGCATGGGCGCTTTCTGTCTCGAGATGCAGCGCCTCTTTCCGGATCTGGAGGTCCGGATGAACGAGAGCAATATCTTTCTGTACAAGGTAGTTCCGGACAATAAGGCGAATCCCTTCCGGAAGTCCCCTCCGGCGGAAAAGCCCCCTTATCCGGAGAGCGTTTCCGAATTCTTTGCACGTCACATGGACTATATGGATGTTTTCCACCGGCTGTTCACGGACGTAGAGCCTCTTTTCCCGGAAGAACAGTACTGGAACGAACTTTCCTATCTCTACCAGTATATCGGAGGAATGGAAAGCCTCGACGGTTCTGTCCGTCTCGACAATGTCGTGACCGAGGAGCAGGAGAGGGCCATGTGGGAGGCTTTCAACTATACGGTTTTCCGGGGCTATCAGGGGAACAAAAATGATTTCTGGCCCGTTATCCGGGATATCATCGAGCTCGGTTCGGCCCGTATTGCTGACGGAAAGGCGGCCGTCGATCTCCGTTTCGGCCATGATTATGCCCTGGGGAGGACCCTGTGCCTGCTGAACGTCAACGGCATGGATACGGTTCCCGAGAATCCGGACGATCTTTGGAAGACCTATTCGACGGACATGATTCCGATGGGATCGAATCTCCAGATTATCCTGTACCGTCCGAAGAAGGCTGTCCGGCGCCATCTTCCCTCCGCTCCGGAGGAGGTCCTCTTCAAACTGCTTCTCAACGGGCGGGAGGCCACCCTTCCGGCCCTCGTCCCGGTCAGCGACCCGTATTACCAGTGGTCCGATTTTGTCTCCGTTTTCGGAACTTGAAATGTTATCCTCATTCTCGTCGCGCTGGCCTGCGTCCTCCGCCCTTTAGGACTGTAAATATCTATGTAACATGAGATTCCGAAGAATTCTGATCATCGCATTCGGCGCCTTCGAACTGGCGGAACGGCCGGACCGGAACGGCCGGTGCCTCCGGCAGGTCGTCGGGGACCAGACCCATAGCTGGGCTCCGAAGTGGCATCATTACACGATTCTCGGAGATCAGGACTGGGAAGACTACGAGGTCAGCGCCAATGTCTGGCTGAATCCGGGGGACGAGGCCGGTGTCATGGGACGGATCTGCCATGTCGGCACCGGATACGGGATCTGGGCCAAAGGCTACTATCTGAAAGTGGACGACCGGGGCAAGTGTACCCTTATCATGTCCTGCGGCAAGGTCAACAAGAAGGAACTGATCGGCGATGTGGAACAGCAGGCGCAGATCAAGGCCCGGAAAGACTTCGAAGAAGGCGGGGAATTCCCGCTGGACAGTGCGAAAGTCGCTTCCTTCGGCCCCTGCCGCTGGCATACGCTGAAGATCCGTTTCGAAGGGAACGATATCACGGGCTATGTCGACGGGAAGCCTGTCGTGAAGACCGTGTCCAATCTCTATCCGCACGGGATGGCCGGTCTGATCGCCCCGGAACTGGAAAGGGGCGTCTCCACTCCCTATTTCGACAACCTCAGGATTACGCCGCTCGGGAGGACGAAAGCCGTCCGGACCGTGCCGAAGCCGGATGTGAGACCGTTGTATCCCCGATAGGGGACTCTTGAGATAATGCTTGATCAGGTTTCCCGGTCATTTCGGCCGGGATCGTACCGCTATGCGATGAATTGTTTGGTGATGTAAAATATGAAGTGGTTAAGTGAGAAATACTATTGGAAAAGAAAAACTCGTTTTTTATTTTTGTCATAGCGACCATTATAATTAAAATCCATTATATCAGGAACACGTCCGACGATTCTTTCACTCTTCGGATCATCGATAATGAGTTTTACCGATGTCGAAGGGAATCCCTGCAATGTAGACCTACTGTCCCATAAGATAAAACATTTCTCTCAATCTTTATGAAAAAAGTATTTATCCTCATTTTCGCCACGCTGGCCTTTCTCGCCCAGGGGATTGCGCAAGAAACACCCCGCGTGGGTATCGTCCCCTCAGACGAAGGCTTGTTCCCCTTTGTAATCTCTTATGACATGGCGCGGGGTGCTACGGATTTCTCTTCGCTCCTGGATGCCCCGGCCGGGAAACACGGTTTTACCCGGATCGAAGGGAATCATTTCGTCAATGACGCCGGCCGGATCCGTTTCAACGGTGTCAATGTCGTCGGCGGAGCCTGTTTCCCGGTCTCCCATGAGCAGGCCGAACGCATGGCGGAAAGGCTGGCCCATTTCGGCTTCAACCTCGTCCGTCTGCACTTTTTCGACCTGGTGGACTATCGTTTCCGGCTGATCCATGAGAAGGGCCTCCTGGTGGACGACGGTACCTGGTGCACCATCGATCCGGAGCAGCAGGAGAAATTCGACTACCTGCTCTATCAGTTCAAGAAACACGGTATCTATCTGGATGTCAATCTGATGGTCGGCCGTCCCTTCAAGGGTCGGAACGGTTTCGACGAGGAAATCCAGCAGAAGGAAATAGAGCTGACGCAGAAGCTTTTTACACATGTCAATCCGTACACCGGTCTGTCCTGGATCGACGATCCAGCCGTGGCGCTGGTCGAGACAAACAACGAGAACGCGATTGTCCGGACCTGGGAAGGCAAGGAATCCTGGGATCCGGCAAACGGGGAGCCGGCCTGGCAGAGCCGGAAGGAGTTGTACAAGGCTTCTCCGGAAAAGAAACTGGAGATGCTCGAGACCCTGGAGGCCGCCGACCGGAACCACTGGAACCGCCAGCGGGAAAAGCTCCTGGAACTGGGCGTCAAGGTCCCCATTACTTCGACCCAGGTCGACTATACGACACCCTGGGCCGTCATGGACATGGACTATTACGATATCCACTCCTATTGGTGCCATCCTTCCAAATCGGGTAACAAGGATGAATGGGCAATCAACAATATCCCGATGGTCAACGACCTGAAGGGCGGCAGGCTTGCCGGGATCGCCTCCTACCGCCCGGCGGACCGGCCTTTTACGGTCTCCGAGTACAACCATCCCTTCCCGATCGTGTACGGGGCCGAGGGTCAGCCGATGCTGCGCGCCTATGCGGCCTTCCAGGGCTGGGACGGGGTGATCGCCCATTCCTACAACAACCAGCCGGACGAGGAACCGGATTTCTTGGCCTATAACTTTACTTATGCGGCCCGGACCGATGCGATGGCCCATTTCATTGCTTGTGCAACCATGTTCCTGAGGACCGATGTCAAGGAATCCGAAAACGAGTATGTCCTGAACATGCCCCGCAAGGATTACGAGGCGGACTGGATCCGGCGGCTGAACAACCGGGTTTCGGACAAGGTGATCTGGGCGAGCGACACGACATTCCTCCTTGAGCACCGGATGATGCACCGTTTCGCCGTTGATTTCAAAGCGACGGAGCACAAGGCTTACCCGATGGAGAAGGTCGGACCGGTCCAGGTTTCCGACGGCGGGCAGATCGAATGGAACCATGAGATTCCGGACCAGAGCATGTTCATTGTCCGGACGGATAACACCAAAATGTTCAGCGGTTTCCCGGCCGGGAGGGCCATCGACTGGGGCGACGGAATCAGCTTCCAGGTAGGGGAGACCAAGCTCGGCTGGACGACGATGTCCCTGGTGAGCCAGAAGGCCAACGGCTTCGCCAAGAAGTCCACGGCGCTTCTGGTTGCAACCGGCTATACCAAGCAGACGGACCAGAAATTCACGGTCGAACCTGACCCGAAGGATCCTTCCAAGCCCTCGACAATTATCCATTCCCGCAATGAGGACTGGGGTCACGGTCCGATGCTGACAGAGGGCATCCCGGCGACGGTGAAACTGGCTTCGAAGGCGCGTAAGACGCGTTGCTGGGCTCTCGACGAGCGCGGCAAACGGATGAAAAGGGTCAAGGTGAAGAAGGCCGACGACGGCTGCGCCCAGATCGAGATCGGTCCCGAGTACAAGACCGTCTGGTATGAGATCCGTGTGCGATAATAATTGAATATGAGTGTTTTCATTGACTTTATCAAGATGAGAAGAATGATTCTGGTTGCCGGAGCTCTCCTCCTGCTGGGAACCGGCACCGTAGCTCAGGATAAGAATCCCGCGATGAGCGAGGCCTTCTACAAAACCTGGAACGACAGTCTCCAGAATGCCATCGACCAGAGGATCGACCGATACCGCAAGGCCGATATGGAAATCTTCCTGGAAAATGTCAAGCCCGGAACCACCGTGACTGTCGAGCAGATCTCCCATGACTTCCTTTTCGGCAGCAACATCTTCCTTTTCGGCCAGCTTGATACGCCGGAGAAAAATAAGAAATACGAAGATGCCTTCGGGGACCTGTTCAATGCCGCGACCATCGCTTTCTATTGGAAAGAACTGGAACCTGAGAAGGGAAAGATCCGATTTACAGCGGACAGTCCCTACTGCTACCGCCGTCCGCCGACCGATCCAGTCGTAGCCTTCTGCGAGTCCAAGGGCCTTCATACGAAGGGCCATGCCATCATTTACGGAATCCGTTCCTGGGGCCATCCGACCTGGATGCCCGAAGACCGGAAAGTCATGGAGAAGGAGTTCGAGCGGCATGTCCGGGACCTGGCGGAGCGCTATGGAAACCGGGTGAAGAACTGGGATGTCGTCAACGAGTGCTATGACCAGGCGAACCGCGGCCTCATGCCGGACGACTATACCTACAAGACCTTCAAATGGGCCATGCAGTACTTCCCCAAGGACGTGAGCTTCAATATGAACGAATGCGACATGCACTGGGGACCGACCAAGCGCTATGTCGAGATTGCCCGGAACCTGATCGACCGCGGCATCCGCGTGGACAATGTCGGGGTCCAGATGCACATTTTCAGGCCGGAAGAGTCCCGGAAGATTGCCGAAGGAACCGATGACGGACGCCTGGCGCCGGAACGGCTTTGGGCGACGATGGAGTGTTTGACCGATATAGGACGTCCGATCTTCATCAGCGAAGTTACGATCAGCGCCCCCGACGAGACCCCGAGAGGCCTTGAAATCCAGAAAGAACTGACCCGCAATTTCTATCGTCTCTGGTTCAGCCATCCCTCCGTAGCGGGCATTACCTGGTGGAATCTGGTGGATGGAGGCGCTGCTCCCGGCGAGCCTTCTTTCTCCGGTCTTTTCGACAAGGAGATGAACCCCAAACCGGCCTATGAGGTGCTGGACGGGCTGATCAACCATGAATGGAAGACATCCTTTACCGAAAAAGCGCCGAAGGATGGCGTAATCCGTTTCCGGGGATTCAAGGGACAATACCGTATTACCTATAAGGACCGGAAGGGGAGAGTTGTGATAAGCTATTTGTAAACGAAGAAGTATAATGAGAAAGGCGTCCTGGACGATTGCGATCCTTCTTTCTGTTCTCGTCGGTTTTACCTGCCATAAGGAACCCGAGGAGGGCGGCGGGGGAGAGGCCGGTTCTATCGGGGACCCGATTTCCGTCGTGAAGGCTCCGACGGCGGAACGCTTTCTCCCGGACGGCTGGCCGGCCCTCGCGGCCCGTTATGGACATAGCTATTATGCCCTGAGCGGCAAGCGGGACAATTTCCCGCAGGAAATCACTTCGAAGTATCCGGTCACCACCCTCCTGAAAATTACGGATACGGACGTTTCCGGGAAACCGGTCGCCCATGGGGCGGCCATCCAGCAGGTTGAGGTGAACGGGCGGAAGATCAATTTCGTGACCTGCCACATGTGGCCGCAGGGGTATGGGTTCGGCGTAACCGGCGAGGATGCCCAGGAGGCGAGCAAGGCGGCGCATGAGGGAGACTACCACCGCCGGTTCGAGATGCAGTATATCATAGACCATACGGTCAATGATCCGGAGTACGCGAACGAAGACTGGATCCTCGTCGGGGACATGAACTCCCGTTCCCGGAAAGACAACTGGTATTACGGGTATGCCGACGACTCGACCGTGCTGATTACCCAGGATGTGGTCCTGCGGCAGACCAACCTCCTGGATATCATTGCGGAAACCTGGCCGGGAACATTCTGTTCCAGCACCTACGGCAATGCCCGGATCGATTTCATGTATGCGTCCCCTTCGATGATGACCCGGGTCGTGGATGCCGGATTCGTCCTCGACAAATGGACGATTCCGCACAAAACCCCCTATTTCTACGACCCGTCGGACCACCGTCCGATCCTGGTCGATTTCCAATTGTAAATCAATCCCGAGTGATATGAAAAAGTTGTTATTCTTTCTTGCCTGCCTGCCGGTGCTCTCCTGCACGGCCCGTTATGAACCCGATCCCGCTGCGGACTGGGCCCTGAAGATTGTTTCCCTCGATACGGCCCGCACCCAGGTCGTCATCCCCTCATCGGAGGCCGGGACGCCTGTTGTCAAGCGCCATGGAAAGCGTACCGAGGTGACTTTCCCCTCCGTCGGAGGACGGAACCTGGAAGTCCGCCTGATTTATGAAGGCAACGGGGAATGCCATGCCGTCACCCCGGCCGTGACCAACCGGGAGGAGGGCTGGGCCGTCATCGAACTGGCAGGCCCGGAAAGCCCGGATCTCGGCGTCGACGTCGAAAAGATGCGGCTGCTCGTTCCGGAAGGGGCGGGTTTCCGCTTCGATCTCTCCAAGGTCAAGGCCTCGAACGGATGGACCGAGAACAAGGAAGAGAAGTGCTTTACCTATCGGCGGCCCTATCCCTGCCGGCACATGACCATGCAATGGGCAGAGTTCTTCTCCGGAACGGAGAATCTCTATATCGGGAGCCACGATCCGGAATTCCGCTGGAAAGTATTTCAGTTCAAGTACTTCCCGGAGGAGAAGCGGGTCGCTTTCCGGCAGGAGAACCGCTTCGTCTGCTTCCCGGGAGAGACCTGGAACGGTCCTGAGACCCGGTTCGCGCATACGCAGGGTTCCTGGAAGACCGGCTCCGAAACCTATCGGAAATGGTACCTTTCGGTCCGTCCGCTGCAGGAGAAGTCCGAGTGGATCCGGAAGAATTCCGGCTGGCTTCTGACGATTCTCCGCCAGCAGAACGACGAGCTCATGTGGCCCTATCCCGAGGTCGGGACGGTCCTCCTGGACCAGTCGGAGCGCCGCGGCATCGATATCGTGTCCCTGTTCGGATGGACCGAAGGCGGCCACGACCGGTTCTATCCCGACTATGTCGTCGATCCCAGGATGGGCGGCCGGGAGGCCCTGATGGAGTCCATCCGGAAGATTCATGAGCGCGGGAAACGGGTGACCGTCTACGCCAACGGCCAGCTCATTGATCAGAACGGGACCCAATTCTGGCCCGATACGGGACAGTTCATTTCCGTGGTCAATCCGAACGGAAAACTCTGGCATTCCCGTTTCTGGAAGTATCGTAGCGCAGGCCCCCGCGACTTCGGTCTCGGCTGCTACCAGACCGAGGTCTGGCGGAACCGCCTGCTCCGCCTCGCCCGCCAGGCTTATGACCTGGGTGCGGACGGCATCATTTTCGACCAGCTGGGCGTCCAGGAACCGAACTGGTGCTTTGCGGAGAATCATGACCACCGCTGCCCGGCGGTCGTCTATGAACGCGACCGGGCGGAGGTTCTCGAATGGATCTCGGCCGAGATGAAAAAGCTGAATCCGGAGTTCCTCGTCATCACCGAGGGCATCGCGGACTGCGAACTGAACGGGGTCGGCATGTTCCACGGCTATTCCCCGACCTCGATCGCCTGCACGAACCCGGCCAATATCCGGGACCTGCTGGATGACGACGGATTCTTCTCGATCTTCCCCGATATGTTCCGCTATACCTTCCCGGAAGGGGACGGTACGGTCCGGGACAGCAATCCCGCTACAACCCGGGGCAGCCTTAATTTCAGCACGGCTTTCGGCTACAAGCACGAAATCGAGTGCCGATATGCACCGGACAAGCGTTACCTGGTTGAGGGCGTCATTCCGGAAAAATCTGAATATCAAGATATCATGAGTCCTCCTTCCTATTCGCGGATGAAGGACCAGGATCCGGATGAGATTGTCGCCTACAGCAAGGCCGTGCTAGATTTCCGCCGGAAATACGAGGACCTTCTCTATGTCGGCGATTTCACTTCGGACAACGGGTTCACGCTCTCGACGGAGGCCCCGCATGTCCTCGCCCGCTCCTTCGTCTTCGGGAATCAGATGGGAGTCGTCGTCTGGAACGTCTCGGACGAAGCTCCGGCCTCCTTCACCGTTACACCGGACAAGGGCTGGAAACCGGTTGCGTCGGACGCTCCCGAAGGCACCCCGGCGGAAGGAGACCTGCCCGCCCAGAGCATCCGGCTGCTAATCTTTGAAAAATAGCCATGAATCCGCTTCTTGTCTTCGCAATCAGCCTGCTGCTGCCCGTTATTCCGGCGCCGAAGGAGGCCCGCATGTCGGATCGTCCTTTCGACCGGCTGGATTTCATGACCTACCCGCGCCTTTTCGCCTTCGCCGAAGCGGCCTGGACGGAGCGGCGGGACTATCCGGACTTTCTCGGAAGGCTGGAAAACGTATATGAATGGATGGACGGCATCGGCCTGTATTATTACGATATCAGGAATCCGGAGCACCATCCCGAACCAAGTTATCCTTAACAGAACCAATATCCATGATCATGAAACGATTCTCATTGCTTTTCGCCATCCTGCTGGCGGTGCCGTCTTTCCTGTCGGCGCAGACCTTCCGCGATCGGTCCGCCCGTGAGACCCCGGAATGGTTCCGGAAGGGTCTGACCTACCAGGTGATGCCCCGCTGCATGAGCGAGGAAGGAACCCTGAAGGGGGCCGAAGCCCATCTGGAACGCCTCCTGGACCTTGGGGTCAACACGGTCTATCTCCTGCCGGTCAATGTCGCCGACACGGATATGGACCGGGCTTACTGGAGCCCGCGCCAGATCAAGTCCGGATTCGACGATCCCCGGAATCCCTACCGGGCCGGGGACTATTTCCATGTCGATCCGGAGTACGGCACCGATCAGGACCTCAAGGACTTTATCAACCATGCCCATCGCATCGGCCAGAAAGTCCTGCTGGATCTCGTGTTCCTCCATTGCGGGCCGGGTGCGGGGGTCGTCAGGGAGCATCCGGAATACTTCCAGCACAACGAGGACGGCAGTGTGAAGAACGGCCCGTGGCGTTTCCCGATCTTTGATTTCTCGCGGCAGGAAACCCGGGAGTTCTTCAAGGGAATCATGCTTTATTATGTCCGGGATTTCGGCGCCGACGGCTTCCGGCTGGATGTCGCCGACGGGATTCCGCTGGATTTCTGGGAGGAGGCCCGAAAGGCGCTGGACGAGTTCCGTCCGGGCATCGTCCTGGTCGCCGAGGGAAGGAAACCGGAGAATACGCTCTATGCCTTTGACGCCAATTACAACTGGCCCGTCTGTCTCGACGCCGTCAACGTCCTGCTGCGGAACAGCGTCGTAGCGCCGGACAAATGCGACGCCTCGCTTATCCGGAAGGCCCATGAGGAGTATTTCGCCCGTTGTCCGAAAGGAACCCTTCTCTGGAACTTCTACGACAACCACGACCGCTCCACGGATTGCATGCATAACCGGTTTGAAAAATTCCGGGGATATGACCGCTGCACCCTGGGACAGGCCTTCGATTTCGCCCTAGACGGAGTTCCGTTCCTTTTCAGCGGGGAAGAGGTCTGTTATGACAAGCGGGTCTCGCTCTTCGGCCACAAGGACTGCTGGATCGACTGGAAGGCCTACCTGGATACGCCCCATGCCGTCGAACGCAAGGCCAATATCAAGGCCTGGGTCGCGATGCGGAAGAACTACAGCGCCCTGACGGACGGGGAAACCATCTGGATTGACAACGACCAGCCGAAGGCGGTCGTCTCGTTCAAGCGTCATGACGGGGTTTCGGAGGACGTCCTCTTTATCGGAAACTTCTCATGGAAGCTGGTCCGGGTTACCCTCGCCGACGGCACGAAATGTATGCTGAAGCCCTGGGGATTCGTTTTCGGACCCCGGTCCAAGGCCCTGAATGAGGCCGGGAAGGCCCGCGAAACTCCGGATTGGTTCCGGGAGGGCGTTTCCTACCAAATCATCCCCCGTACCATGAGCGAGCAGGGAACCCTGAAAGGCGCCGAGGCCGAACTGGAACGGCTGCGCTCGATCGGGATCAACACCGTCTATCTGCTGCCCGTCAACGAGGCGGATGCCGACATGGACCAGAGCAAATGGGCCCCGTGGCAGGTTAAATCCGGGTTCAACGAGCCCCGGAACCCCTACCGCGCCTCGGATTATTTCCATGTCGACCCCGAGTACGGTACCGACCGGGATCTCAAGGACTTCGTGGAACATGCCCATCAACTGGGGATGCATGTCATCTTGGACCTCGTTTTCGCCCATTGCGGCCCGACCGCCCGGGTCCTGAAGCAGCACCCGGAGTACTTCCAGTACAATCCGGACGGCACCATGAAACTGACCCGCTGGAATTTCCCCGTCTTCGATTTCGGTCGCCAGGACACCCGCGCATACATGCGGTCGATCATGTACTATTACATCGCTGATTACAATGTGGACGGCTTCAGGCTGGACGTGGCCGACCAGATACCGCTGGACTTCTGGGAAGAGGCCCGCACGGTCGTCGATGTCATGAACCCGGACTTCGTGATGGTCGCGGAAGGGAGGAATCCCGGGAATACGCTCTATGCCTTCAACGCCGACTACGGCTGGCCGGTCTGCGATTCGGTGCGGAAACTGATGAAACTGAGCGTGCAGAAACCGGAGGAATGTGACGCGTCGACGATCCGGGCGGCCCATGAAAAGTTCACGGCAACGTATCCGAAGGGAACCCTCCTCTGGAACATGCTGGACAACCACGACATCGCGACGAAAGCGGCTCCCGAGGACCGGCACGAGAGGCTTTGGGGCTACGAGCGCTGCACCCTGGCCATGGCTTACACCTTCGCTGTCGACGGGGTACCTTTCCTGTTCAACGGGGAAGAGGTCTGCTATGATAAGTACGTCTCGTTCTACCGTCATAAGGACCACTGGATCAACTGGAAGGAAGAAACGGTGAAACCCCGTGCCGCAGAGCGGTCGGCGAACATCAAGGCCTGGTCGGCGATGCGGAAGACCTACAGCGCCCTGACCCGCGGCGAAACGGTCTGGATCGACAATGACCAGCCTAAGTCCGTCATCTCCTTCAAACGCCATGACGGGGTCTCGCAGGATGTGATCTTTGTCGGGAATTTCTCCGATAAGAAGGTAAGGGTCAAACTTGCTGACGGCACCAAATACAAACTGGAACCGTGGGGCTTTGTTTTTGAACCATTGGCCTTTTAATTCTTTCGGAGAATGTTTTAATTTGTAGCCATTATTTTAGCAATCGCATCATTATGACTACAGGAAACGGCCGTCCGGCATCGATGAAGCACAGTCCGACTCTCGAACTGGTCCGGCAATTCATTGAAGAACAGATTAATTCCAAATAGTATGAAAAAGTCGTTTCTTCTTTTTGCCCTTTTTCTGATGACGTCGCTTTTTATGGCGGCACAGTCTCTCCACGATCAGCCAGCCCGTGAGACCCCGGAATGGTTCCGGAAAGGGCTCACGTATCAGGTAATGCCCCGCTGCATGAGTGAAGAAGGGACCCTGAAAGGGGCTGAAGCCCATCTTGAACGTCTCTTGGACCTGGGGGTCAACACCGTTTATCTTCTCCCGATCAATGTCGCCGACACGGATATGGACGAGTCCTTCTGGAGTCCCCGTCAGGTCAAGTCCGGATTTAACGATCCTCGGAATCCCTACCGTGCAGGGGATTATTTCCATGTCGATCCGGAATACGGGACGGACCAGGACCTGAAGGATTTTGTGGACCATGCCCACGCCCTTGGAATGAAAGTCATGCTGGATATGGTCTTTTTCCACTGCGGACCCGGTGCGCAGGTTATCAAGCAGCATCCGGAGTATTTCCAACTCGACGAGAACGGGAGGCCGAAGCCCGGCAGGTGGCGTTTCCCGGTATTTGATCTTTCCCGCAGAGACGTGCGGGAGTATTTCAAGACGGTCATGTGTTATTATGTGGCCGATTACAATGTAGACGGTTTCCGGTTGGATGTTGCCGACCGGATCGTGCTGGATTTTTGGGAGGAGATGCGAGCTGCGCTGGACCGGTTCCGACCGGGCATCGTCCTGGCTGCGGAGGGCCAGCGGGCGCCCAACACTCTCTATGTCATGGACGTCAATTACGGCCGCCCCATTACACTCTGGCCCATTACCAAGTATTTCGATGCCAGTCTGAAATCGATGGAAGACTGTGATGCCCGCCTTATCAGGGAAGCGCACGAAAAGTACACGGACCAGTCTCCGAAGGGAACCCTCTGGTGGAACCACATGGAGAATCACGACACCTCGACGGACTGCTATGATGACCGTCATGAGAAGGTATGGGGCTATGACCGCTGCACCCTTGCCATGGCCTACTGCTTTGCCATCGACGGCGTCCCGTTCCTCTTTAACGGCGAGGAGGTTTGTTTTGACAAGCGGGTCTCGCTCTTCGGTCACAAGGACTGCTGGATTGACTGGAAGGCCTATCTGGATACGCCTCATGCCCGTGAGCGGGTCGCCAATATCAAGTCCTGGGTTGGGATGCGGGAGCACTTCAGCGCACTGACCGGCGGGGAAACACTTTGGATTGAAAACGACCAGCCGAAGGTAGTCCTTTCTTTCCGGCGCCACGACGGCATATCGAAGGATGTGATCTTTGTAGGCAATTTCTCTGATAAGAAGGTAAGGGTCAAGCTCGCTGACGGCACCAAATACAAGCTGGAACCGTGGGGCTTTGTTTTTGAACCATTGGCCTTTTAATTCTTTCGGAGAATGATTAAATTTGTAGCAATTTTATTAGCAATCGTATCATTATGACTACAGGAAACGTTCGTCCAGCATCTATGGAGCGCATTACGACTTCCGAACTGGCCCGGCAATTCATTGATGAACAAATTAAGGAACTCCGCAATCAGATAGGCGACAAGAAGGTTTTGCTGGCTCTTTCCGGCGGTGTCGATTCTTCCGTCGTCGCGGCCCTTCTGATCAAAGCCGTCGGCCGGCAGCTGGTTTCGGTGCACGTCAATCATGGACTTCTCCGCAAGGGAGAGCCGGAACAGGTGGTTCGCGTTTTCCGCGATCAGCTGAACGCCAACCTGGTGTATGTCGACGCCACGGACCGTTTCCTGGACAAGCTTGCCGGCGTGGCCGATCCGGAACAGAAACGGAAGATCATCGGCGCCGAGTTCATCCGCGTGTTCGAGGAGGAGGCCCGCAAGCTGGACGGAATCAGTTTCCTCGCCCAGGGAACCATCTATCCCGATATCGTTGAATCCGGTCCGGTCAAGTCGCACCACAATGTCGGAGGCCTGCCCGACGACCTCCGGTTCGAACTCGTCGAGCCCATCAAACTTCTCTTCAAGGATGAGGTCCGCGTCGTCGGCAAGGAACTTGGACTCCCTGACAGCATGGTTTTCCGCCAGCCGTTCCCGGGTCCCGGCCTTGGGGTCCGCTGCACCGGCGCCATCACGCGCGACCGGCTCGAGGCGCTTCGCGAAAGCGATGCCATCCTGCGGGAGGAGTTCGCCAAGAACGGCCTGGAAGGAAAGGTCTGGCAGTACTTTACGGTAGTTCCCGACTATAAGTCCACGGGTGTCTGGGACAACAAGCGCAGCTGGGACTGGCCGGTCATCATCCGTGCCGTCAATACCCGGGACGCGATGACCGCTACTATCGAGGAGATTCCCTATCCGCTTCTGCACCACATCACGCAGCGCATCGTGACGGAGGTCCCGGGTGTTAACCGCGTCCTGTACGACCTCACTCCGAAGCCCACGGGTACCATCGAGTGGGAATAGTATCTGAAATCCTGTAGATTGCTATTTGTTTTTTCATAGTATTATTCTATATTTGCGATACATCACAGTACAACACAGTTTGCTGTCCTGATGTACCCCGTGAATATCTGATGAAAAACCAAATAGCAGTCTTATGAAATCAAAATGGATTCTTTCTGCAGCCTGCCTGCTGATGATGGCAGCCTGCGGTCCCAAGCCTGTCAGTCTCCTCTCCGATGAGGGAACGAAGATCCACGGCAGCAATGCATCCCTCGTGGAGAACACTCCCACGACCGTCGTCATGAAGAATGTCGGCGGCGGAAACAATGGATTCGCCATCTATCCCGCCAGTCCCGACTGGTCGGCCTACAAGGCGCTCCGCTGGACGGTGGAGAACAAGTCCGACAGGCCGGTTTCTCTTTGGGTAAGGGTGCTTGAAAAGGGAGTCGGGGACCCCGGCAACGCCGTCAAGAAAGGTGTGCTTTTCCATAAGTATATGGTTGAGCCGCAGAGTTCGAGGACCATTACGATGGAGTTCCCCGCTCCCGCCCCGCATCCGGAGGTCCTGAATGACTTCCGTGTCATGCGGAACAACCCCTATGGCCGTCTCACCGGCTTCCACAGCACGGAAATCGATTACGCCAATGTCGAGAAGGTAACCTTCTTCAACACCCGCTCCTACAAGGATGCCGAATGGGTCGTGTCGGACGTCGAACTGATTCCCGGCGAGAAAAAGCTGCCCGAAGCCATGAAACTGACGGCGGAGGAATTCTTCCCGTTCATCGACAAGTACGGCCAGTTCAAGTATGCCGAGTGGCCGGGCAAGGTCCATTCCGATGCGGACATGCAGAAGGCCCGCGAGGTTGAGGAGAAAGACCTGGCCGCGAATCCCGGTCCCGAGGGCTGGAGCAAGTACGGCGGCTGGGTCGCCGGACCAAAGTTCGAGGCGACGGGCCATTTCCGGGTCGAGAAGATCGACGGAAAGTGGTGGATGATCGATCCGGAGGGGTATCTCTTCTGGTCCCATGGCGTCGTCCGCGTTTCCCATTCCAGCGCGGTAACCCCGCTGGAGGGAAAGAACATCCCGAACCGGTGCCACTATTTCGAGGACCTTCCGGCGGAAGGGACGGAATTCGCTCCGTTCTACCGCACCTACGACGCCCTGCTGAAGCCGTATTATACGGCCAGGGACATTGATTCGACCTATGATTTCTCCTCCGCGAACCTGTACCGGAAGTATGGTCCGGATTATCTGGCCGCCTTCGGGGACATCTGCCACCGCCGCCTCCGCAGCTGGGGCATGAACACGATCGCGAACTCCTCCGACAAGGATATCTGCCTGATGGACCGTACCCCGTATACGGACCGGTTCGAGGTCGTTTCCGCCCCGATCGCGGGTACCCGCGGCTGGTGGCCGGTCATGGACCCGTTCGACAAGAGTTTCAACGCTTCGATCGAGAAACAGCTGATTGACAGGAAGAACGAGCTGGAGGATCCCTGGTGCCTCGGTTTCTTCGTGGACAATGAGATTGCTTGGGGCAACGAGACGCACCTCGCCGAGGTCGTGCTGAAGACCCCCGCAACGCAGGCCGCGAAGAAGCAGTTCGTTTCCGACCTCAAGGCGAAGTACAGGACGATTGCTGCCCTGAACAAGGCGTGGGGCAGCAGTTTCGCTTCCTGGGACGCCCTCCTGCAGAACGACAAGGATATCAAGACCAGCAAGAAGAACAAGGAAGATCTCCTCGCGTTCAACCGCTCGCTGATCCACAAGTACTACAGCAACATCCGCGAGGCTTTTGACAAACTGGCCCCGGGCGTACTGTACATGGGCTGCCGATTCTCGAACTATACTCCGGACCTCGTCACGATCGGGGCGCAGTACTGCGATGTCATCAGCTACAACCGCTATGCGTTCACGACCGATTCCGTCGTCCTTCCTGACGGTGTCGACAAGCCGGTCATGATCGGGGAGTTCCATTTCGGTGCCCTGGACCGCGGTATGTTCCACTGCAGCCAGGTTGAGGTCGAGAGCCAGGAAAAGCGGGGTGAGGCCTATGTCCGCTATGTGGAGTCCGCCCTCCGTCATCCGCAGATCATCGGTACCCACTGGCACCAGTATTCCGACCAGGCGACGACCGGACGCTTCGACGGTGAGGACTTCCAGGTCGGTTTCACGGATGTCTGCGACACCCCGTATCCCGAGACCATCGCCGGTATCCGCAAGGTCGGCTACAACTTGTATGAATATCGTAAGAATAACTGAAAATGAGAACGTTCTCTTTCTTCTCCGCCGTCCTCGCGATCCTGGCTTTCGCAGGACTGGCCGCTTCGTGTACGAAGCCCTATGAACCGGATCTGGATGCTCCCTGGTCCGTGTTGCTCGAATCCCTGGATTCTGCAAGGACGCAGGTCCGGATCCATTCTTCGAAAGCCGGCGAACCCGCCCGGATCGTCCGACAGGGGAAGAAAGTCGATGTCGTTTATGAAAAGATCGGGGGGAAGGACGTCGATGTCACGATTTCATATCTCCCTTCCAAGGAGTGCCTCCAGGTCATTCCTTCCGTGACGAACCGGGAGAATGGATACGTGGCGCTGGAATTCCACGGCCCCTTCATGGAGGATCCCTGCCTGAATACGGATGAGATGGACCTTCTGATTCCTGCGGGGGTCGGAGTCCGGTACCATTTCCCCAAGGCCGAGGCCGGCGGATCCTGGAAAGAGGACAAGAAGCAGGGCTGCCTCGTCGGTTCATTCAACTATCCGGGCATGAACTGCAACATGCAGTGGGCCGAATTCACCGGAGCGGGGAAAAACCTGTATTTCGCCAGCCATGACCCCCAGTTCCGCTGGAAGGAGTTCATCGTCAAGTATTATCCCGAGACCAGGAAGGCGTCCTTCGCCTTCGGGCATCATTTCACCTGCTTCGCCGGAGAGTCCTATACGTGCCCGGAAACGCGGATTCAATGGCTGGACGGCGACTGGAAGGCCGGCTCGAAGGTCTACAGCGCCTGGTTCCATGAGGCCCACAAGATGCCCGTCAAGCCCGAGTGGGTCACCCGTTCGAACGGCTGGCTGCTGACGATCCTCAAGCAGCAGAATGACGAGATCATGTGGAACTACGAGGAGATGGGCACCAAGATGGTCGATATCGCCGAGGCCCGCGGACTCGACATCATCGGGTTCTTCGGCTGGACGGTCGGAGGCCACGACCGGTTCTATCCCGAGTATGACCCCGATCCGCGCATGGGAGGGGAGGAAGGCCTGAAAGAGGCCGTCCGGAAGATCCACGAGCGCGGCCTGAAGGCGGTCTTCTATTTCAACGGCCAGCTGATCGACCAGAACGGAACGCAGTTCTGGCCTGATACGGGCCGGTTCATTACGACCGTCGCCCCGGACGGGAAGCACCGGTATGAGCGCTGGTGGAAATATGCGGACATCGAGCCGCGGATCCATGGCCTGGCCTGCCAGAGCAGCGAAATCTGGCGGAACCGCCTGCTGAACCTGACGAAAAAGGTCTACGCCTACGGGGCGGACGGGGTCATCTATGACCAGCTCGGTACCCGTGCTCCGATGCTCTGCTACGGCGAGGGCCATGGACACAAAGTCCCGGCCGTCGTCTATGAACAGGACCGGGCGGCCAACCTGGAGTTCCTGAATACCGAAATGCGGAAGATCGATCCCGATTTCCTGATCATTACCGAGGGCATCGAGGACTGCGAGGTCAACACCGGCGTGTCCATGTTCCACGGCTGTTCGGCTTCCGTGCGCCAGTCGACGGATTATCCCGAGAATATCCGGAACGCCTACTCTTCGGAGGACAAGCCGTTCTTCACGGTCTTCCCGGACATGTTCCACTACACCATCCCGGAGGCGGATTTCACCGTCCGCACCCCGACCCCGGCCAGCACGCACAACTCCCTGAATTTCAGTACCGTTTTCGGCTACAAGCACGAAATCGAGACCCGCTACCTTCCTGATAAGCTCTATCTGACCGACGACCGGATCCCGGCCTGGTCGGAGTATGACAACATCAAGGGCCGGAAGCCTCTGTATTCGACCCTCGAAGAACAGGACCCGAAGGAAGTCGCGGCCTACAGCCATGCGGTGCTTGCCTTCCGGAAAAAGCATGCGGACATCCTCTACGACGGGAACTTCTCCTCGGACGACGGCTTTACCCTCGCTTCCGGATCCCCGAACGTGATCGCCCGCTCTTTCGTCAACGGCGCGAAGATGGGCGTCGTGGTCTGGAACATCTCTGACGATCAGCCTGTCGATTTCACCGTGACACCTGACAAGGGATGGAAGCTCATTGAAACGGACGCTCCGGAGGGAACACCGGCCGAAGGCGCCCTGCCCGCCCAAACCCTGCGACTGCTGGTCTTTGAGCGTGATCGGTAATTTATTATAACTGAGATAATTAGTAGATTTCTCCCCTGTTATTTCGAATAGGAGGATTCTTGGAAATGATTGGCTATAAGTATTTTGTAAATCACGCCGTTCTTCTCGGGGTCGTGCTGTTTTCTTTGGCGGCCCAGGCCCAGCCGTCTCTTCCGCCCGCCCTCGGCTGCTACCGCTCGTTTACACGGGAACCGGAAACGGCCAGGATCTTCTCGCAGGAACTCGGCGTGAAGACCCGGTGCTTTTTCGCCGCCAATACCATCAACAGCCGCAGCGAGTATTATTGCCAGTATCCGCCGATCTGGGTCGGGGAAGGGAAGTATGAATTTGAGCACTTCGACGCACAGATGGACGAAATGGTCACGGCCAACCCGGACGGGAATTTCATCTGCATGATCGACCTCAATACGCCTTACTGGCTGACCCGCCGGATCCAGCCCGATTCGTATACGGATCCCGCTTCCGCGGCAGCCAATCCGAACTGGATCAAGATTACGCTCCGGTGGATGAAGGATTTCATTACCTATGCCGAGGCGCATTACGGGGACCGTATCATCGGGTATGTACTCTCCGGCGGGGGAACGTCCGAATGGTATGACGGAGTCCGGGGCCATCCGACCCGCGCCAAGTCCGCCGCCTGGAAAAAGTGGTGTGAGGAGCAGGGAATCGATGACGGACCGGATCCGCCAGCCATCTCAAAACTGAACCATGCTTCTTTCGAGGGGCATCTGTATGATCCCGAGGCTGACCAGGCACAGGTTAACTACTGGCGTTTCCACAACGGCCTGATCGCCGACGCGATCCTGACATACGCCCGTGAGGCACGTGCCATGCTCCCGAACGAGAAGCAGATCGGGGTCTTCTTCGGCTATTATTTCATACAGCCTACCCGTCCCGTTTCGTGGGGACACCTCGAGTATGAGCGGGTCTATGCCAGCCCTGATATCAGTTTCTTCATCGCGCCTGGCTCCTATTCCAACCGGGGGATCGGCGGCGGCAGCGGCTCCCAGGCCATGTTCATGACCGCGATGCTCAACGGGAAGCGCTTCATGCATGAGATTGATTTCACCCCGCATGATTACTGGACCCGGAAGGTCGGCTGGCAGACGGAGGAGGACGACATCGCCGGGAATACCCGGGAGTCCTGTTTCGCCCTGATCAATCATCTGGACTACTGGTGGTTCGACATGTGGGGCGGTTTCTATGCCAATCCGAAGCTTCGTGAGCGGATCGGGGAGATGGAAAAGATCCAGGAGCGTTTCCGGAAGGACCTTTCCCCTTCGGTTGCAGAGATCCTTTATGTAGCCGATCCGAAGAGCCTCTACTATGTCCGGGAGGGCGATCCTTTTGCCCGGGCCGGTGCCGAGGCGTTCCGGAATCAGCTGTCCCTGATCGGCGCCCCGTACGACTGCTGCTCTTTCTCCGACTTGGAGAAGATGGACCTTTCGCAGTACAAGGTTGTCCTGATGCCACAGCTGTTCCTGATCGACGAGGCCAGGGCAGCGTTCCTCCGGGAGAAGATCTGTACGGGCGGGCGGACGGTCCTCTTTACATACGCTCCCGGAGTCATCGACGGAAAGACCCTCGATCCCTCCCGGGTGAAGGCCTGGGCGGGTGTCCCGTTCGGGAAGAAGGGCGATCCGGTCGCCGAGACGCCGATGGGGGAATGGAATGCGGTATATGCCTATGAGGCTGAGGCGTTTACGACCGATGTCCTCCGGGATCTCTGCGGCAAGGCCGGGGTCCATTTCTATGTCGACCCGGGCATCCCGGTGTTCGCGAATTCGCGCCTGGTCTCCATCCATTGCAAGGAGGGAGGTCCCCGGACGGTCAGCCTTCCGGCCAAGGCCGCCAGGGTCGTCGACCTTCTGACCGGTGAAACGGTCGCGAAAAAGACGAAGACCGTCAAGATCGAATGTGCATCGCCGGATACCCGGCTTTTTGAAATTGTCTGGAAATGAGAAAGTTGTTGTTTATCAGCCTGGGCCTCCTATGGTGGGCCGCCGCCCTGGCGCAGGAAAATCAGGAAAAACAGTATCCCGAGCCCGAGAAGATGAGACCGGGAATGACCGAATTCTGGACGCCCCAGCCCAAAATCGTAACCCCGGGGGATCCCGTGACCTGTTCTGCCCCCTCGGATGCGATCGTCCTTTTTGACGGGAAGAATCTCGACGCCTGGGAGTCCGTCCGCGGCGGAGATGCCAAGTGGATCGTCCACGACGGCGTTTTCACGGTCGACAAGTCAACCGGGGATATCCGGACCAGGGAGAAGTTCGGCAGTTTCCAGCTGCATATCGAATGGTGTGTTCCGGTGGGCATCACCGGAAAAAGCCAGGGAAGGGGGAACAGCGGCGTCTTCCTGCAGGACAAGTATGAGATCCAGATCCTCGACTGCTACGACAACGAAACCTATGCGAACGGCCAGACGGGAAGCGTCTACAAGCAGGTCATCCCCCTGGCCAATGCGATGCTTCCTCCGGGTGAGTGGAACGTCTATGACATCATCTACAGCGCCCCGGTCTTCAACGAAGACGGGACGTACCGGCTGGCTCCGGTCGTCACGGTCATCCAGAACGGCATCGTCCTCCTGAACGGTTTTGTCATTCGGGGCACGACCGAGTACATCGGCCATCCCCGGGTCATCCCCCACGGGGACGGTCCCATCCGTCTCCAGTCCCACGGCGACAAGAGCGAGCCCATCAGTTTCCGCAACGTCTGGATCCGGAAAATGTAAAACGCCTGTCCAAAAGTGAACGATATGAAATCTTCCCGCATCTTCTTTCTGATCCTGACCGCCTCCCTGGCGGTCTTCAGCTGCGGCAGCCCCGGAGCGGATCCGGACGATATCCCGGAATTCAAGCCGAATGAGAAACCCTCGATCGTCGACCCGGTTCCTGAAGCGGGTGTCGTCCCTCCCAAGGACGGATTCCTGGCCATGGGCTTTGTCAAGGATGCGGAGACGGGGAATGGCATCCCCAATGTCGTCGTCAGCGATGGATGGAACTGCGTCAAGACCGACAGCAAAGGCATCTACTACCTCCCGGCCAAATCCGGGAAAAGCCGGGCCATCTTTGTCATCACTCCGGGAGACTACGAGCCGCCGATGACGGACGGAATCTTCAGCGGCTACGTGAAACGGGGCCTCAAAGCCACGGCGGCCCAGCAGTTCGATTTCACCCTCCGCAAGCGGAGTGCGGATGCCGCCCATTTCAAGGCCCTCATGGTCGCCGATATCCAGATCAACAAGAACGGCCAGTACTATGACACGGCCCGGGAGTTCTTCCGCGGCGTTAAGGAAATGTATCAGAACGAGCCTCTGCCGACCTACATTTTCTCCCTCGGCGATCTTGTCTTTTCGACATCGAGCCGCAACGCCGTTTCCCAGTCGATGGACGACTATAAAAAGTTCATCTCCTCCTCCGGTCTCCCTTCTTTCCAGGTCATCGGCAACCACGATCACTGGCCCCAGGCCAAGGCTCCTTTTTATGAGGCTACCGACGGATATTACCAAAGGTTCGGGCCGGTCAATTACGCGGTGAACATCTGTGGAATCCATTTCGTGATCCTGGATGACATGGACTGGGGCGAATATACGGATACGGAAAAAGCCTTTCATGACGGACTCAACGATGAGGCCGTCGCCTTCCTCCAGAATGACCTGGCGCTGGTCCCGAAAACAACCCCGGTCATGGTCTGCATGCATGTCCCGATGACCTGGTTCAAAGGCAGTTCCTACTGGACGACCCTGCACCATAAGGAATTCATGACCGCCCTCTCCGGACATGATGTGCATGTCTGGTATGGCCATACGCACCACAACGCCAATTATGTCTACACGTCAGACCAGCTGGCCCAGTATGGCATCAAGTCCATGTCTTCCCATTCGGTGGCCCGCTCCTGCGGCGGGCTTTATATGGCAGGGCGGGTCTTCAGTACCGACGGCGTGCCGTGGAATGTCGTCGAAGTGGAGTTCAACGGAAAGTCCTTGACATACCACCAGAAAACCTTCCCCTATACCTGCCCCAACACCACGTATAAGGCGGAATTCCCGGATGATGTCTGGGCCATCGGTCCGGATCTGACCGGAGACGGCTATGTCTGGTGCAACCCCTATATGTATGACAACGCCTGGTCCCTCCCGGAATGGTGGGAAAACGGAACGAAGGTGTCGGTCATGGAGGACATGAGCCTCAGCACGTTGTTCGATCCCTACTACCTCTGGGCCTGTACGAATGTCCACCACCTCACCTCCGATGATGAAGTCAAGCATGCCCACCTTTTCCGCGTCAAGCCTTCGGAAGGAGTGAAGGAAGGGGAGGTCCATGTGACCGACCGCTTCCGGAACACCTATATCCGGAAGGTCTCGTGGTAAACAGGTTGCCGGTTTTTTTGAGTGTGATTCGTAAATGATTTATTATAAACATTTTATCAAACACGCGGCCGTTATCTGCGCCCTGCTTTTCCCGCTGGCGGTCCAGGCTCAGGAATCCATGCCGCCGGCCTTCGGCTGTTACCGATCCTTTACGAAGGAGCCGGAGATGGCGCGCATTTTTTCGCAGGATCTCGGAGTGAAGACACGGTGCTTCTTCGCGTCCCATACGATCAACAGCATCGGCGGCGCCTACTGCGAGTACCCGCCTATCTGGGTGGGGGAAGGGAAGTACGAGTTCGAGCACCTCGATGCCCAGATGGAAGAGATGGCCTGGTCCAATCCGGACGGTAAACTGATCTGCATGATCGACCTGGATTCACCGTACTGGATGACCCGGAAATTCCATTTCGATTCTTTCTCGGATGTTTCCACGGCCGTCTCCAATCCGACCTGGATGAAGATGATGCTGCGGTGGATGAAGGATTTCATCACCTATGCAGAGACGCATTACGGGGACCGGATTGCCGCCTATATCCTTTCGGGCGGGTCTACGTCGGAATGGATAGACGGGGTCCGGGGTTACTCGACCCGGAGCAAGGACGCCGCCTGGCAGCGGTGGTGCAAGGAAAAGGGGCTGGATTACGGTCCGGAACCGCCTTCAGCCTATTCCCTGGGACAGGCTTCCTTCGAGGACCATCTCTATGATCCGGCGACGGAAGCGAAAAAGATCGATTGGTGGCGGTTCCATAACGGGGTGATCGCCGATGCAGTCCTGACCTTTGCCAGGGAGGCCCGTACCCTGCTCCCCGAGGGGAAGCAGATCGGTGTCTTCTTCGGTTACTATTTCATCTCGCGTCCGGCCTCTTTCGGTCACATGGAATATGAGCGGGTCTTTGCGAGTCCCGACATCGATTTCTTCATTTCTCCCGGATGCTACTCGAACCGGCCGATCGGGGAGGGCAGCGGTTCCCAGACCATGTTCCGGACCGCGATGCTGAACGGAAAACGGTTTCTGCACGAAATCGATTTCCGCCCGCATGACTACGGAGAGAAGATGAAGGGCCAGGGCGTCGTGGACGTCAGGGCCTGGAATTCCCGGGAAGACGATATCGCGGGCAATACCCGGGAAGCGTGCTTCGCCCTCGTCAATCATGCCAGTTACTGGTGGTTCGACATGTGGGGCGGTTTCTATGACGATCCCGCCGTCCGGAAGCGGATCGGGGAGATGGAAAAGATCCAGGAGCGTTTCCGGGAAGACCTTTCGCCCTCGGCGGCGGAAATCCTCTATGTCGGAGATCCCCAGAGTGCGTATTATGTCCGCGAGGCGGATCCGCTGTACGGCGTCGGGGCAGGCAACCTGAGGAACCGCCTTGCGGTCCTCGGTGCCCCCGTCGACAGCTATTCGTTCAATGATCTCAGGAAGATGGACCTTTCCCAGTACAAGGTCATCATGCTGCCGCAGACCTTCCTGATCGATCCGGACCGGGCGGCCTTCCTTCGGGAAAAAGTCTGTACCGGAGGCCGTACGGTGCTATTCACGTATGCCCCCGGCATCTGCGACGGCAGATCCTTGGATGCGGCGCGGGTGCGCACTTGGGCGGGGGTTCCGTTCGAGAGCGGGAAGAATGGGATTTCCGAAACCCCGATGGACGGATGGACTTCCGTATATGCCTATGATGCCAAAGCATTTACAAGAGAGGCCTTCCGAACCATCTGCGAGAAAGCCGGGGTTCATTTTTATGTGGACGACTGCCTTCCGGTGTTCGCGAACGGGCGGCTTCTTTCCATCCATTGCAAGGAGGGCGGTCTTCGTACCGTTACACTTCCGAAGAAGGTTTCGAAAGTCGTCGACCTGCTTTCCGGCGAAGTCGTCGCCAAGCGGAAGAAGTCCTTTCAGGTCGAATTCGCTTCTCCGGATACCCGTTTATTTGAGATCATACCATAAGGTTATATGAAAACGTATTTGCGACAGTTCTTATTGCTGGCCCTCGTGCTTGTCCCGGCCTTTGCCCGGGCCCAGGACAAGGCCCCGGATTATTCCGCGTACATCCTGACGCCCCCGGCGCCCGACACCCCGAGGATCAACGGTCCGAAAGTCTACGGCGCCCGTCCCGGAGCGGATTTCCTGTTCCGGATCCCGGTGACCGGCGTGCGTCCGATGACCTTTGAGGCGAAAGGGCTTCCGAAAGGGCTGAAACTAGACCGCAGTACCGGGATCATCACCGGAAAGGCAAAGAAGAGAGGAACTTATGAGGTTTCCCTGACGGCTTCCAACGCTCTTGGCAAGGCGGAACGGATCCTCCGGATCGTCATCGGGGACAAGATCGCCCTGACCCCGCCCATGGGCTGGAGTTCCTGGAACTGCTGGGGAAGCGGAATCACCCAGGAACACTGTATGGAAACGGCACGGGCCTTCCTGGAACATGATCTCGTGAATTACGGGTGGACCTATATCAATATCGATGACGGCTGGCAGAGCGGCCGGCGCGGCGGAAAATATAATGCCATCGTTCCGAACAAGACCTTCCCGGACATGAAGGGTCTGGCGGATTTCCTGCATGCCAACGGGATGAAACTGGGTATCTATTCCGCCCCTTGGGTCGGGACCTATTGCAACCACATCGGCTCTTCATGCGATGACCCTGAGGGGAAATACTGGTGGGTAGAGAAAGGCTTTGTCGACCAGTACGGGCAGATGGACAAGACAAAGGTCAAACGGGATTCGGTCTGGTATTTCGGGGAGTACTCCTTTGCCGGGCAGGACGCCCGGCAGTGGGCTGAGTGGGGTGTGGATTATCTGAAATACGATTGGAACGCCGTCGATGCCTGGTGGCTCAAGGACATGCGTGAGGCCCTTCTTGCCACCGGCCGGGACATTGTCTATTCGATTTCGAATCATATCCATGTCACAATGGGCGAAACCCTGAAGGACAATGCCGAGTGCTGGCGTACGGGCGGGGATATCCGGGACAGCTGGGCCAAATTGCATGGAAACGGATTCTCGGGCCGCAATGCCTGGTGGGCGGGATATGCCGGCCCCGGGAACTGGCCGGATGCCGACATGCTTGTCATCGGCCGGGTAGGCTGGGGCAAGGAGGGGCGCCGGGACCATGAACTCCATTGGACCCATCTCACCCCGGACGAGCAGTATACGCATATCACACTCTGGGCCATGCTTGCTTCGCCGCTGATGATCGGCTGCGATATGACCCGGCTGGATGACTTTACGCTGAATCTTCTCCGGAACAGCGAGGTGATTGACGTCAATCAGGATCCCCTTGGAGTCCAGGCCGTAAAGTATGTCGGCGATGAAACCTATGCGACGTATGTCAAACCCCTGGAGGACGGCTCGCTTGCAGTCGCCATGTTTAACCTGTCGGACCAACCGAAAAAGATCGGATTCAGGCCGCACAACTTAGATTTGATCGGAACACAGACGGTCCGTGACCTTTGGCGGCAGCAGGATCTCGGTCAGGTTGAGCAGACGAAACGCTGGGAGACGGAAGTAGCACCCCACGGAGTTGTTTTCGTTAAAGTCTATCCCGGGAATACCGGAGAGAAGCTGGTGGGGAGGTATCCTTATAGGTAGGTGCTGCATAAGTGCATTATCGTGAAATGATTATAAGATAACGTCCCTTCCGTCGGGAAGGGGAGAATATTAAGGAAATGATTGATTTTAAGAAAATTATCGGGCTCCTGACCCTCGTGGCGGCACTGGGGTGCACCACCCCGTACGAACCGGACCTGAAAGCCGTCTGGTCGATTGACATGGAGTCCATGGATTCGACCCGACAGCAGATCCATATCGATTTTTCGAAGGATCAGGGACCGACCCGTGTCGTCCGGCACGGGAAGAGCGTCGATGTCGTCTATGAAAACGCAGGCGGGCGGAAGATCGACTTGACTTTTACCTATACTCCGTCGAAGGATGCGCTGGAGATTACCCCTTCTCTGGTAAACAGGGAAGAAGGTTTTGTCGTTCTCAGTCTGACCGGTCCGATGGTCGACAGCCTCGAAACGGATGCGAAGACGATGGACCTGCTGATCCCAAAAGGGCAGGGAGTGCGGTACAACCTCTCCCGACCGAGAGGGGGACAAGGCTGGAAGAAGGATGAGGAAAACCATTGCCTGATCACATCCTTTAATTACCCGTCGGAATCCGGGACCATGCAGTGGGCGGAACTGACCGGAGAGGGAGGAAATCTGTATTTGGCGAGCCATGACCCGGAATTCCGGTGGAAGGAGTTTGTTTTCAAGTATTTTCCCCGGATCAATAAACTCACTTTCGGTCTTGTGAACCATTTTACCTGTTTCCCAGGTGAGTCTTATGTTTGTCCGACAACCCTGATCGCCCGAAAGGAGGGCGCTTGGAAAGAAGGTGCGAAAACCTACCGGGATTGGTTCCGAAGCGTCCGGAAACTCCCGGTAAAGCCGGAATGGATTTCCCGTTCTTCCGGGTGGCTCCTGACAATTCTCAAGCAGCAGAACGACCAGATTTTCTGGACCTATCCCGAGATGGGAACGACGCTTCTGGATTTGGCAGAGGAACGGGGGATCGATATTGTCGCGTTTTTCGGATGGACGGTAGGAGGGCATGACAGGTTCTATCCCGAGTATGTTCCCGATCCCCTTATGGGAGGAGAGGACGGTCTCAGGGAGGCGATCCGGCGGATCCATCAGCGTGGTAAAAAGGCTGTCATGTATTTCAACGGCCAGTTGATCGATCAGGACGGGACGCAGTTCTGGCCCGACACGGGCCGGTTCATTACGGCCGTCAAGCCTGACGGAAGCTATTATTTCGAGAAATGGATCAAGTACGACAATATTCCGCCGAGAATCCATGGAACAGCCTGTCTGCACAGTGAAGTTTGGCGGGATAAACTGCTGAGCCTTGCGAAGATGGCCCATGGTCTCGGAGCGGACGGACTCCTGTATGACCAGCTCTCGAACGGAAAGAGTCCCCATCTGTGCTACAGTCCGGACCATGGCCACCCGGTCCCTGCAATCGTCCGCGAAAAGAGTGCCGTGGAACTTCTTGACTATCTCCATGAGCAAATGCGGGAAATCGATCCGGACTTCCTGATTATGACGGAAGGGATCGTCGATTGCCACATGAACAGCGGAGCGGACATATTCCATGGAAACTCTTCCGTTATCCGTTCCTGCGGTGACAATCCGGATCTGATCCGTCAGGCCTACGCCGAGGAGAAAAGACCTTTCTATACGGTCTTCCCGGATCTGTTCCAATATACTTTTCCCGAGGCTGACGGTACGGTGCGCTGTCCAACCCCGGCCTCGACGCGCCACAGCCTTAATTTCGGCACCGTTTTCGGATTCAAGCATGAGATCGAGACCCGCTATGAACCGGATAAACGGTATCTGATTGAGAAACGGATTCCGCCGAAATCGGAATATGATATCATCCGGGGCAGTCATCCCAACTATTCGACCCTTGCAGACCAGGATCCGGACGAAGTCATCGCCTACAGCCGTGCCGTCCTGGATTTCCGGAACAAGTATGCGGAGATTCTCTACGACGGGGATTTCGTTTCGGATGACGGGTTCTCGCTGACGGCGGATGTGCCGGAAGTGATGGCACGGGCCTTTGTGAACGGGAAGAAGATGGGTGTCGTCGTCTGGAATGTGTCGGATACCGAAGCCTCCGGGTTTACGGTTACTCCGGAGGAGGGATGGACCCTGCGGGAGACCGTCGCTCCGGAAGGAACCCCTGTCGAGGGTCCGCTGCCGGCCCAGAGCCTCCGGCTGCTGGTGTTTGAACAGGGCCGGTAACCCGACCGATTCAAGTTAGGCGTGACCGGTAAGTGACTGAATAAGAACGATTTAACAAAATGCTCCTATGTGATTTGGAGTAGGAGAAAATTCGGAAATGATTGATTATAAAAGCTTTATGGGGCACGCCCGAAGGCGGGGTGTCCGGCTCCGGGGGATTGGGATGCTCGGCGCCCGGCTACGGGGGACTTTGATGTCCGGCGCATTGCTGTTTTCGTTGACGGTCCATGCCCAGTCCTCGTATCCGGATCCCTTCGAATGCTACCGTTCTTTTACGCGGGAGCCGGAGATGGCCCGGATCTTCTCGCAGGAGCTCGGGGTGAAAACCCGCTGCTTTTTCGCGTCCAATACGATCAACAGCCGCGGAGGAGCCTATTGCCAGTATCCGCCGATCTGGGTGGGGGAGGGGAAGTATGAGTTCGAACATCTGGACGAGCAGATGGAGGAGATGAACGCCTCGAACCCCGACGGAAAACTGATCTGCATGATCGACCTGGATTCGCCGTACTGGATGACCCGGAGATTCAAGTTCGATTCTTTCTCGGATGTCTCCACGGCTGTTTCCAACCCGACCTGGATGAAGATGATGCTCCGGTGGATGAAGGATTTCATCACCTATGCCGAAGCGCACCACGGGGACAGGATCGGCGCTTATGTCCTTTCTGGAGGGTGTACGTCGGAATGGTATGACGCGGTGGGCGGTTATCCGACAAGATCCAAGGAAAACGCCTGGCTCGGCTGGTGCCGGGACCGGGGGCTGGACCATGGCGATGCCGTTCCCTCCTTTCCGTCCCTGAACCAGGCCTCCTTCGACGGCCATCTCTATGATCCCGTAACGGAAAGCGCAAAGATCGATTATTGGAGATTCCACAACGAGGTGATCGCGGACGCGATCCTGACCTTCGCTCGCGAAGCCCGGTCCCTGCTCCCGGAAGGGAAGAAGATCGGCGTTTTTTTCGGATATCATTTCAATCTTCCGCATGAGACGCTCGCCTACGGCCATCTCGAATATGAGCGGGTCTATGCCAGCCCGGACATCGATTTCTTCATCGCCCCGGGATCCTATTTCAACCGGGGGATCGGAGGCGGCAGCGGCTCCCAGGCCATGTTCCGGACCGCCATGCTGAACGGGAAGCAGTTTCTCCATGAGATCGATTTTACGCCGCACGATTACCCGACGCGGAAAGCCGGATGGAAAACCGAAGAAGACGACATCGCCGGGAATACCAGGGAGGCCTGTTATGCCCTCATCCACCATATCTCTTCCTGGTGGTTCGACATGTGGGGCGGGTTCTATGACAATCCGCGCCTCCGTGAGCGCATCGGACAGATGGAAACGATCCAGAAGCGGTTCCGGAGCGACCGGTCTCCGTCCGTCGCCGAAATCCTGCTCGTCGGCGATCCGAAGAGCATGTATTTTATCCGCAACGGCGATCCGCTGGTGCGCCTTGGTGCGGAGCCTGTACGGAACCAGTTGTCCATGACCGGCGCCCCCTATGACTGCTGTTCTTTCTCGGATCTGGAACGCATGGACCTGTCCCGGTACAAAGTCATCCTGCTGCCGCAGCTCTTTTTCATCGACGGACCCCGGGCGAAGATCCTCCGGGAGAAGGTCTGCAGGGACGGGAGGACCCTTCTTTTCGCCTATGCGCCCGGTATCTGCGACGGCAAGACCCTGGATCCGGAGCGGGTCCGCACCTGGACGGGCGTCCCCTTCGTCAGCGGACGGCCGGACATGACGGAAACGGTCATGGACGGATGGACTGCCGTCTATTCGTACCGGACGGAGGCTTTCACGACCGAGACGCTCCGGGATATCTGCCGACGGGCCGGGGTCCTTTTCTATGTAGAGGATTGCATCCCGGTCTTCGCGAACGAGCGTCTGCTTTCGATCCATTGCAAGGAGGGCGGACGCCGTACCGTTACGCTTCCGAAAAAAGCCTCCCAAGTCATCGATCTGCTCTCCGGCGAAGTCGTTGCCAAGCGGAAAAAGTCTTTCCAGGTCGACTTCGCTTCCCCGGATACCCGCCTGTTTGAAATCATTCCCTGACCCGTCAGATATGTTTTTTTCAAGAATCATCCTTCATGAAACGTCTCCTTGTTCTATTTGCTGGACTGTTCCTGTCCAGCGTTGCGGCCCTCCCGCAGGTTGTGATCGATCCGGCCGTTGAAACAGGACCGGTCAAAATGATGAATGCCAGCAACAACTACCCGCTCGTAAATGTGCTGGTCCAGGCCCTGGAAGTCCCGTATATGCGGACCCATGACTCGAAATGCCAGTCCTATGGGACCAAAATCGTGGATATCAATGCGGTCTTCCCGGATTTTGACAAGGATCCGGACAATCCCGCGAATTATGATTTCCATTATACCGACACCTATCTGAAAGGCATTATCGACAACGGTTCGAAGCCTTATTACCGGCTGGGACAGAGTTGCGAGAGCGGAAAAGACAGGATCGGCCCGGTCCCTCCGAAGGATTTCAAGAAATGGGCGGTCATCTGCGAGCACATCGTCCGCCACTACAACGAAGGCTGGGCCGACGGCTTCAAGATGGGCATCGAATACTGGGAGATCTGGAACGAGGCGAATATGGACAGCGAGAAGTACGGGCTGATCAAGAATCCGAGGAATCCGTCCTTCTGGGCAGGAACCGATGAGGAGTACTACCGGCTGTATACCACGACGGCCAAGCATCTCAAAAAATGCTTCCCGGACATCAAGGTCGGCGGTCCCGCCTTCGCCGGCAGCTATGACCAGACGTGGATCGACAACTTCCTCAAGTATGTCAAGAAAGAGAAGGCCCCGCTGGACTTTTTCAGTTACCACAAGTATGCCTCCCATCCTTCGACGCTGGTCCAGCTGACCCGCGAGGTCCGGGCCCGGCTGGATGCCGAAGGCTTCACGGACATCGGGATGCATCTCGGAGAATGGAACTATGTGAAGGCCTGGGGCCATGACGGCGAAGTGTATTCCAACCAGGTCCGCAGGAGTGTCAAGGGCGCCGCTTTCGTGGCGGCTACCATGTCCGCCCTGCAGAAGGAACCGGTCGAGATGCTGAATTATTATGACCTTCGGTCCACGACAGGCTACAACGGGGCGTTCGACAGGGCCACCTCCTCGCAGGTCCTCCTGCCCGGTTATTATGCGCTCTTTTCCTGGACGAAACTCTCGAAACTCGGGACGACCGTCCAGTCGGAAGTGAAAGGCCTGGAGGACGTGTTCGCAACGGCCGCAACATCGAAGGACGGGAAAATGGGCATCCTCGTCGTGCGGTACAATGATGATGATTCCGTCTATGAGAGGGAGCGCGTCGAGGTCAGCGTCAAGGGCCGCGACCTTTCCGGGGTGGTCTGCCACCTGACCGATTTCCGGTTCCTGTTCACGGAATTCCCGATCTCCGTCAAGGACGGTAAGATTGTACTCTATCTCTATCCGAACTGCTTTGCTTATATAGAACTACGATAATGAATCGGCATCGTCTTTTCCTCCTGCTCTCCTTGTTGCTCCTGACCGTTTCGTGCCAGGAGCGCAACTGCAGTCCCGTTGCGATCGCATCCTCTTTTGCGGGAACGCCTCCCCGGGAGGCCTACCCGTGGGTGTGGTGGCATTGGATGAGTGGCAATATTTCCAAGGAAGGCATCCGGAAGGACTTGCTCTGGATGCATGAGAGCGGCTTTGCCGGCCTGCACCATTTCGATGCCGGATACAGCAATATCCCCCAGATCGTTCCGGAACGGATTCCTTATATGACCGATGACTGGAAGGATGCCTTCCGGTATGCGATTTCCCTGACGGATTCGCTCGGAATGGAAGTCGGAATTGCGAGCTCTCCGGGCTGGAGTTCTACCGGCGGTCCCTGGGTCTCCCGTGAAAACGGCATGAAGAAGTTGGTATGGAGAACCGTTACCCTTCCGGGAGGAGACCGGGAAATCACGCTTCCCGAGCCGTTTACGGCGGTCGGTCCTTTCCAGGACATCCCGGAAGTCCGGGATGTGGAGCCTTGGTATGAGGACATCGCCGTCGTGGCTGTACGGATTCCGGAGAAAGACCGTTCCCTCCAGGAACTGGGTGCTGTCGTCACTTCCTCCGAAGGGAACGTCTCCCTTGAAAAACTGACGGACGGATCTTACGAAAAATATGTGACGGTTCCTTCCTCCGTGGACAAGGGGGAGGGATGGATCCAGTACAGTTTCCCCGCCCCGGCAAGCTTCAAGGCGGTCACTGTCGTCAATGAGAAACTGCGCCCGATGGCCGCCGGACTCCAGAAAGTCGGAATCGAGGCGGACTTCCACCTGTTCCTGGAATGCAGTGATGACAATGTCGCTTTCCGTGAGGTCGCACAGATCCCCGACGGCTGCATCTATACCATGACGACGGATTTCCCGGAAACGACGGCCCGCTACTGGCGGCTGCGCGTCCCTGCCCTCGGAACCCGCGGGCAGAGGATCCGGGAATTCGTGCTTCATCCGGTAACCAAGGTGAATCATGCCCCCGAGAAAGCGGGCTTCGATCCCCACGCCGATTTCATGGAGTTCCCGACCCCGGAGAGTCCGGATGCGATCCGGGATGTCATCGTGCTGGGTCGGCCCGGAGAGGACGGAAAGATCCGCTGCAACCTGCCGGAAGGCACCTGGCGCCTGTACCGGTTCGGTCAGGGACTGACCGGAAAGAAGAATCATCCCGCTACGCCCGAATCGACGGGCCTGGAGGTGGACAAACTTGATCCGGAAGCCTGGTTGGACCATTTCCACCGGTACATGGACATGTACAAGGAAGCCGCCGGAGGCATGGTCGGGCAGCGCGGCGTCCAGTATATTCTCTTAGACAGTTACGAGGCCCGCCAGATGACATGGACCAGGAACATGGAAAAGGAGTTCCGCTCACGCAACGGCTATGACGTCCTTCGCTGGCTTCCTGCCCTGACGGGAGAGATCATCGACAGTTCCGGGGAGACGGAAAAATTCCTTTGGGACTGGCGGAAGACAATCGGGGACCTGATGGCGGAGAACTACGACCGTGTCAACGGAATCGTCAAGGAATACGGGATGCGGGGACGCTATACGGAATCCCATGAGAATTCCCGCGCGTTCATCGGGGATGGCATGGACCTGAAGATGACGGCGACGGTCCCGATGTCCGCCATCTGGGTGCGGAGGCCGGTCCAGATGCGCAAAACCGATATCCGGGAATCTTCTTCCACCGCCCATATCTTCGGCCAGAATATTGCCGCGGCAGAAACCTTCACGGTAATGGGGACTTTCGACAACGCCTATTCCTACCCCCCGGAAAGTCTGAAATACATTGCCGACGTCGCCATGGAAAGCGGTCTCAACCGTTTCGTCTTCCATGAATCCGCGCATCAGCCTTCCGATGACAAGGTTCCGGGGACCGGGTTGGGAAGGTTCGGGCAATGGTTCAGCCGGCATGAGACCTGGGCGGGGATGATCCGACCCTGGATGGACTACCTGGCGCGGTCCTGCTATCTGCTGCAGCAGGGCCGGTTCGTGGCTGACATCCTGTTCTACTACGGGGAGGACAATACGCTGACGGGACTTTATGGCGTTGATATCCAGCCGGTTCCGGAAGGATACAACTTCGACTATATCAATCCGAAGGGACTCCTGAAGGCCGTCCGGCCGAAGAAGGGAAAGCTGGTTACGAAATCCGGCATGTCCTACGAGATCCTCTTCCTCGGGAGCAACTGCAAGCGGATGTCCCTTCCGATCCTGAGGCGCATCATCGATCTGGCGGAGAAAGGGGTTCCCGTCTGCGGGACCCTTCCGGAAGAGCCCGCGGGCATGAACGACGACAACGAAACCTTTGTGCAACTGCGGAGCCGGCTGCAGGGTCTCATGAAAGGAGAGAACATGGCCGACGCGCTGGCCGGAAAGGGGATCGCCCCCGATTTCACGGCTTCGGACGACAGCCTCGGATACGTCCATCGCCGTCTGAGAGACAGGGACATCTACTGGGTGCGGAACTTCTCGGAGGACCCTGTCAAGGCGGACATCCGCCTGCGGACCCCGGGCGGGAGGATCCTGGAAGTATGGAACCCGGAGAACGGGAAACAGTATTCAACCGAGTTTCGGTCGGATGGGAAGGGCGTTGCAACGACCCTGGAGATAGATCGGGAAAGCGCGCTGTTCCTCGTAGTGAAGTACGGCGGGACCGCTGCCCCCCGGAAACCGGAAGCGCCCCGGCATTCGCTCGAGGTTCCGGGCCCCTGGAAGGTTTGTTTCCAGCCGGATCGGGGCGCGCCCGAATCGGTCGTATGGGAGACCCTCCGGGACTGGTCCCAGTCCGAGGATGAGGGCATCCGGTATTTCTCCGGAACGGCGGATTATACGACCTGTGTCCATCTGGACATGGCTCTCTCCGGCCCTGTTTTCCTTTCTCTCGGGACGGTGAATAACCTCGCGAGGGTGAGCGTCAACGGCACGGAGTGCGGCATCGCATGGAAACGGCCGTTCGCCGTGGAGATTCCGGACGGACTCTTGAAAGCCGGGGACAATACCCTGACGATTTCCGTTGCGAACCTCTGGGTGAACCGGATTATCGGAGACCGGCAGCCCGGGTGCGGGAAGACCTATACCTCGACGCCGATGGAATTCTATTCGGCGGATTCCCCGCTGCTGCCTTCCGGCCTTCTGGGCCCTGTTACCTTCCGTTATCAAACCATTAACGAATAGCGATATGAAACGACAACTCATTCTTTTAGCCGGATGCTTCCTGGTATGCTTCGCCACCGGCTGCAGCTCGCTCCCGCTGAAGGATCGGATCGATCCGGACGCGGAATGGACAATGGTCATCGAGTCGCTGGACGGCGACCGTGCGGATGTGACCATCCGTAACTCCGACGGGACCGCCACGCCGGTCCGGAAGGGGAATACCCTCCGCTATGAGGGCGTCGGGGGGAAGGCCATCGACCTGACCATTACCTATTCGGCGTCGAAGGATGTTCCCGGCGCACTGGAAATCGCTTCCACGGTTACCAACCGGGAGGAAGGCTGGGTCGTCCTCTCCCTGGAGACCCCGACGGTAAAGGGCCTGCCGACGGCGGAGGGGGATGCTTTCTTCATGCCGACCGGTACGGGTTGGCGCCTCCCGCTGAAAGCCGTCGCGGAGGCTCCGGGAAAGGGAGCGAAGGCGCCCTCGCCGTGGAAATGGAACAAAGCGGAGAGAATCTATTCCTATGGGCAGGATTATCCTTCCCTGAGATGTTCCATGCAGTGGGCGGCTCTCCAGGGTGAAACGGGGGGCTGGTATTTCGCCAGTCACGATACCTCCTTTTCCTGGAAGAATATGACGGCCGTCTACCGGCCGGAGACCGGAGAGGCGGCGTTCCGTTTCTGTCACCACATGACCTGCTTCCCGGGAGAGACCGTCCAGGTCCCGTCCGATCTGGTCTACCGCTATGAAGGAAGCTGGCACAAGGCCGCCGACCTCTATCGTACCTGGTTCCTGCAGCACCGGGAGATCCTCGAAAAACCGGAATGGGTGCGGCGCAACACGGGCTGGCTCCTTGCGATCATGAAACAGCAGAACGACGAGGTCATTTTCCCGTATTCGGACCTCGGCGGCCTGCTCTCTGACGTAGCGGAGGAGCGGGGCATCGATGTCCTCGGCGTCTTCGGGCGCGGCATCGGCGGTCATGACCGCTTCTATCCCGATTATTCCTCCGATCCGAAACTGGGCGGCGACCAGGCTTTCCGGGACGGCATCTCCAAGGCCCATGAAAGGGGCCGGAAGGTCATCGTCTATACGAACGGCCAGCTCCTGGACCAGGAAGGAACGCAGTTCTGGCCCGATACGGGGCGGTTCATCACCGTCGTCCGCAAGGACGGGACCCTGGATTACCAGAAATGGCACAAATACGCCGACGCGCCTGCGAGGATCCATGGGATGGCCTGCCAGCGGAGCGATACCTGGCGGGACATCATGCTGCGGCTCGCCCGGCAGGCGAAGGACCTCGGTGCCGACGGCCTGCTGTACGACCAGCTGGCGACCCGGAGGCCGATGCTCTGCTACAGCCCGGACCACGGCCATACCGTTCCAGCCATCGTCTATGAGAACGACCGCAACGACAACATGGACTACGTGCGCCGGGAGATGGCGAAAATCGATCCGGATTTCATTGTCATGACCGAGGGCCTGGTGGATGCCGAGATGAATGTGATCGGCATGTTCCATGGCTGCAGCCAGGCAGCGGGCATTCCGCTCGAGACCGCTTTCCTGAAGCGCTTCACGGACGAGGCGTCCCAGCAGTATTATCCGGAACTCTTCCGGTACACCTTCCCGGAGCTGGTGACGACGATCCGGCATCCCAATCCGGCCCACAGCCGCTTCTCGGTCAATTATGGGGTCGCTTTCGGTTTCCGGAGCGAGCTTGAGCTGCGCTATGCGGCCGACCGGGCCTATGTTGAGGAAGGGAAGATCCCCGTCAAGGCGGATTATGGCAATGTGCTCAGTCCGCCCAACCTCGTTTACGTCGAGGAGGCCGGAGATCCGGACGAGGCGAAGGCCTATACCGGAAAGGTCCTCACCTTCCAGAAGGAGCACGGCGACCTGTTGATGGAAGGCCGTTTCCTTGGCGGGAAGGGTGTACAGTTGGATTGCGCCTCTCCTTTCGTCCTCGCCAACGCCTTTGCTTCGGCGGATGGCGGGAAGTTGGGCGTACTGGTCTGGAACGTTTCCGGCGAGGCTCCCGCGACCTTTACGGTGACCCCGGAGAAGGGGTGGGAACTCCTGGAGACCGCGGCTCCGGAAGGGGAGGCCGTCGAGGGACCGCTGCCTGCGAGGAGCCTCCGGTTGCTGATTTACGGGCGCGGAGGCCGGTAAAAGATTTCGGCCGTGACCGGTAAATGATTGATTCTTAGCGATTTAAAAGATTGTTCCTGTGCAATTTGGGATAGGAGGAAATGCGGAAATGATTGATTTAAAGAACATTATGGGGCACGCCCGAAGACGGGATTCCCGGTTGTCCGGAGCTTGGCTGTTGGGATTCCTGCTGCTCCTCCCTGTCGGGAGCCGGGCCGCTGTCCATAACGTCCGGGATTACGGTGCCAAGGGGGATGGAAAAGCCATTGATTCCCCGGCCATCAACGCGGCCATCGGCGCCGCGGTAAAAGCGGGTGGGGGGACCGTCTATTTCCCCGCCGGGACCTATGCCAGCTATTCCATCCGTCTGGAAAGCCATATCACGCTCTATCTGGAGAAGGGAGCGGTCCTGCTGGCCGCGAAGCCTTCTGCCACGGAGGGATATGACGCTCCGGAACCCTGCCCCTACGATGACTATCAGGATTTCGGGCACAGCCACTGGAAGAATTCCCTGATCTGGGGGATCGGTCTCGAGGACATCACGATCGGGGGAGACGGAATGATTGACGGGGAAGGGCTCCTGGACGGGAATTTCAACGTCCCCGAGGTGTTCCGACTCCGCAACAAGCTCGGCGACCTCGCCCTCCCGGCCGGCCAGGGCAACAAGGCGATTTCGCTCAAGAATTGCCGCGGGGTCACGATCCGGGATCTCACGCTCTACCGCTGCGGCCATTTCGCGCTCCTTGCGACCGGTGTGGACAATCTCAATATCCATGACCTTGTCATCGATTCGAACCGGGACGGCCTCGACATCGACGCCTGCAGGAACGTCCGCGTGACGGGGTGTCTTGTCAATACGCCCTGGGACGACGGGATCGTGCTGAAGGCGTCCTATGCGCTCGGGTATTACCGCGATACGGAGAATGTCGTTATTTCGGACTGTGCCCTGAGCGGCTATGAAACCGGCGCCCTGTTGGACGGGACGAGGGCCCTGCCGGTCCTTTCCGGGTCTCGGAACAAGCCGGGCAGGCTGGATCGCCGGGCGGCGGGCCGCATCAAGTTCGGCACCGAGTCGAGCGGTGGTTTCAAGAACGTGGCCATCACCAACTGCACCTTCGATCTCAGCGGAGGCGTGCTCCTCGAGTCCATGGACGGGGGAGACCTGGAAGACGTCGTGATCGGGAACCTGACCATGCGGCGGGTCGTCGGAGCGCCGCTGTTCATCCGGCTCGGCGCCCGGATGCGGAGTCCGGAGGGCCGCGAGACCGGCCATATCCGGCGGGTCCGTATCCATGACGTCAACGCCGTTTATGACACGCCGCCTTTATTCGGTATCATCATTGCGGGCATTCCCGGCCACCCCGTCGAGGACATTTCGATCCGGTGCCTGCACGTGCATGCAACCGGGGGCCTGACCCCGGAAGCCGCGCTGAAAGAGGTCCCGGAGGGAGAAAAGAAGTATCCGGATCCCTGGATGTTCGGCGGTCCGATGCCGGCGAAGGGGATGTACCTCCGCCATGTGGACGGACTCGTCCTGGACGACGTCCGCTTCACCTTTGACGCGCCGGATTCCCGTCCGCTCATCCTGCAGGAGGATGTCAAGAACCTGACCTTGAACCCAACCCATCTGGAATAGCCGTATGAAAAGAATCTTATGGACCGCCATGCTGGCCGGGATGACCCTCGCGTTTTCCTGCACAAGACCTTATGAACCCGATCTGAATGCGGATTGGGAACTGACCGTTGAAACCACGGATGCGGCGAGGACGACCCTCGTCATTCCTTCGGCGGAAGCCGCTGCGCCCCTTGTGAGTCGTCAGGGCGGAAAGACGGTAGTAACCTATCCGTCGGTCGGAGGGAAAGCCATCGAAGTCCGTTTCATTTACAGCGGAACCGCGAAATCCCTGGAGATCCTCCCGTCCGTGACCAACCGGGAGGAAGGCTGGGTCGTCCTCGCCCTGACGACACCGGAGTTCCGGGATCTCGGGGTCGATGTCTCCCGGATGAAATTGCTCATGCCCAACGGGGCCGGTTTCCGGCACGACCTGACCCTTATCGAAGATACGCGGGGGCGGGATGTCGGTGCGGATGTGGAAAAGGCCGAAGGCCGTTCTTTCGCCCATCTCGACGAAGCCGTGGGCTGGAAAGCATGCGATGAGGGCTATTTCGAATCCTCCTGGAACTATCCGCAGAGCCGGCAGCTGTCCATGCAGTGGGCGGAATTTTCTTCCGGCACGGAAAACCTCTATCTTGCCAGTCACGATCCCCTTTTCCGCTGGAAAGAGTTCCGCTTCCGGTATTATCCGGACGAGAAACGGGTCAGTTTCCTGCAGATCAACCATTTCACCTGCTTCCCGGGAGAAAGCTGGGAAGGCCCGCCGACCCGGAAGGCATGGACCCGGGGCTCCTGGAAAGAGGGTGCCAAAACCTATCGGAGCTGGTTCCGGTCCGTCCGTCCCGTCCCGGAGAATGCCGACTGGATGCGCCGGAGTTCCGGCTGGCTGATGACGATCCTGAAGAACCAGAACGGGGTGCCCATCTGGACCTATCCGGAAGTCGGGACGACCCTTTCCGACGAGGCGGAACGGCGCGGCTTGGATATCCTCTCGCTTTTCGGCTGGACGGTCGGCGGCCATGACCGTTTCTATCCCGACTACGACGCCGCAGAGGACATGGGGGGAGAAGAAGCCCTGAAGGAAGCCATCCGGAAGGCCCATGGAAAGGCGAAGAAGGTCGTTCTTTACACGAACGGCCAGCTCATCGACACTGTCGGAACGCAGTACTGGCCGGATACGGGCCGTTTCGTTTCGACGGTGCGGAGAGACGGGGAATTCGTTATCATGCGTTACGGGAAGTTCTTCAGCGACGGGCCCAAGCGCTTCTTCGGCAAGGGCTGCTATCGGAGCGAGGCATGGTGCAACCGCCTCATGGACCTGGCGATGGAAGCGCATGAGCTCGGGGCCGACGGCCTGCTGTACGACCAGGTCACGGTCGCTCCTTCGTACTATTGCTACGGGGAAGGACACGGACACAGCATCCCGGCCGTTGTCTATGAACGGGACCGCATGGCTATTTTCGAGCATATCCACGAGGCCATGGAGGCAATCCATCCCGGTTTCATGATCGCCGCGGAAGGCCTTCAGGACTGCGCGATGGAAGGGATTCAATTTTATTGGGGTTATTCCCCGACCTCCGAGCAGTGCCCGGATCCGGTCTATGTCCGGGCCGCCTTCGACGGCGGATCCTTCTGGACCCCGTTCCCGGACATGTACCGCTATACCTTCCCGGAGGCCATTTTGTGCGTCCGCTCCGCGACGCCCGCATCGACGCGCGGAAGCGTGAATTTCAGCACAGCCTTCGGGTACAAGCATGAGATCGAGTGCCGTTACGTCCCTGACAAGAATTACCTGATCGACGGACGTATCCCGGTCCCGGCGGAATATGACGACATCCGGCTCAAGCCGGACATCTCCACCATGGTGAACCAAGATCCCGCGGCGGTCGTGCGCTACAGCAAGGCGGTCATGGACCTTCGCCGGAGGCATGAGGACCTGCTCTATGCCGGTTCGTTCGTCTCGGACGATGGTTTCTCGCTGCAGACGGAAGGTCCCTATGTCCTTGCCCGGGCCTTCGTCAACGGGAAGAGGATGGGGGTTGTCGTCTGGAATGTCTCTGACGATGCTCCGGCCTCGTTCACCGTCACTCCGGAAAAGGGGTGGAAACTGACGGCGACCGACGTCCCCGAAGGAGAACCGAAGGAAGGCCCGCTCGGAGCCCAGAGCATCCGGCTGCTGGTTTTTGAGCGTGATTTGTAATTGATTGAAACTGAATAAATTAATAGATTTCTCCCCTGAGATTGGGGGTAGGAGGAATAAAAGAAATGATTGATTTTAAGCACTTTATCAAACACGCCGTCTTTCTCGCTGCTATGCTGTCCCCGCTGGCTGCTCAGGCCCAGGATGCCCTTCCACCGGCCTTCGGCTGCTACCGTTCGTTCGTGAAACAACCGGAGATGGGAAAGATTTTCTCGCAGGAACTCGGCGTAAAGACCCGTTGTTTCTTCGCCTCGAATACGATCAACCGCTTGGGAGGTGGATACTGCGAGTATCCGCCGATCTGGACCGGGGAAGGGGAGTATGAGTTCGAGCATCTCGACGAACAGATGGAGGAGATGAACGCGACTTTCCCCGACGGGAACCTGATCTGCATGGTCGACCTGAATACGCCCTGGTGGCTGTCGCGGAAACTCTTCCGCTTCGATTCCTTCACGGACATCGTTTCGGCCTGCTGCAGTCCCCGCTGGAAGAAAATGACGATGCAGTGGATGAAGGATTTCCTTGCCTACAGCGAGGCCCATTACGGGGACCGGATCGCCGCTTATCTCCTTTGTGCGGGCAGTACGACGGAATGGCTGGACCACCGGCATGGCTATCCGACGATGGAAAAGGAAATGCTCTGGCCGAATTGGTGCAAGGAACGGGGGCTGGATTACGGGCCGTCCGGCCCGACCTTCGCCGCCCTGCATCAAGCCGCCTTCGAGAACAAGATCTACGATCCGGCGACGGAACAGGTGAAGGTCGACTGGTGGCGGTTCACCAACGACGTGGTCGCCGATGCCCTCCTGGACTTTGCGCGCGAGGCCAGGGCCATGCTCCCGGAAGGGAAGCAGATCGGTGCCTTCTTCGGTTACTTCTGGGGCGGCGGCAATACCGTTGTCGCCGACGGCCATCTGGAGTATGAGCGTGTCTATGCCAGTCCGGACCTGGATTTCTTCGTCTCGCCCGGTTCCTATTCGAACCGGAAGATCGGAGGCGGCAGCGGCTCGCAGACGATGTTCGGGACGGCCATGCTGAACGGGAAGCGTTTCCTCCACGAAATCGATTTCCGTCCGCATGATTTCGGGCAGAAGATGAAAGGGAAGATGTCCGATATCAAGGCCTGGAATTCCGTGGAGGAAGATATCGCCGGGAATATGCGGGAGGCCTGTTTCGCCCTTATCAACCACGCCAGCTACTGGTGGTTCGACATGTGGGGCGGCTTCTACGACGATCCGCACCTCAGGGAACGGATCGGGGAGATGGAAAAGATCCAGGAGCGTTTCCGGGACGACCTTTCTCCCTCTGCGGCCGAAATCCTTTTCATCGGGGATCCCCAGAGCGTATACTATCTCCGGGAACAGGATCCCCTCTGCAGTGCGGGAGCGGAATCGCTCCGGAACCGCCTTTCCCAGATCGGAGCCCCAATCGACTGCTATTCTTTCAACGACATGGAGAAACTGGACCTTTCGAGGTACAAGGTGATCATGCTTCCGCAGGTGTTCCTGATCGACGAGGCCCGCGCCCGCTTCCTTCGGGAAAAGGTCTGCGCGGAGGGGAGGACGGTGCTCTTCTCGTACGCCCCGGGCATCATCGACGGGAAGACCCTGGATCCGGAGCGGGTCAGCGCCTGGGCCGGAGTTCCCTTCGTCAGCGGCGCCGCCGACTTCACGGAGACGCCGATGGGAGGATGGACTTCCGCCTATGCCTATGATCCCAATGCGTTCACGACCGAGGTCCTCCGGGGGATCTGTGAGCGGGCCGGGGTCCATTTCTATACGGAGGACTGCAACCCTGTCTTCGCCAACGAGCGCCTGCTTTCGATCCATTGCATGGAGGGCGGGATGAGGACCGTCTCCCTGCCCCGGAAGGCGGCGAAGGTCGTGGACCTTTTCAGCGGTGAAGTCGTCGCCAAGCGTGCGAAATCCTTCAAGGTAGAATTCGCCTCCCCGGACACCCGTTTATATGAGATTATTTGGAAATAGTTTATGAGACACTTTTTCCTCCTGATAATTCCGACTCTTCTCTTTCTGGCCTCCTGCGGCCCCAAGAGTGTCAGTCTCCTGGATAGGGAAGGGGTCAAACTCAATGCCCATCAGGCTTCCTTGACGACAGCTCCTTCCGCTGTCCGCATCCATAACGAGAACAGGAACGCCGGATTCGGCATTTATCATTCCGTGGCCGACTGGACGCCGTACAAGGCCCTCCGCTGGACGGCAGAAAACCATTCCGCAGAGCCGATGCCCCTGTATGTGCGGGTTTACAATGACGGGAATAACCAGCCAGGCCTCTTCAAGCGCTATGTCCTGGAGCCGGGCAGCCGCCAGACCCTCACGCTGGAACTGCCGGAGCCGATGCCTTATCCGGAGATTTACAAGGAATTCCCGTTCATCCGAAACTCTCCGTACGGACGGATCTCCGGGCTGTATGCCGACAATCTCGATTATGCCCATGTCGAAAAAGTGACGTTCTTCAACGGGCGCGGTTACCCGGATGCGGAATGGACCGTTTCCGATGTCGAACTGGTCCCGGGAAAGAAGGCCCCGCGGGACAAACTCTTCAGCATGACGCCCGACGAGTTCTTCCCGTTCATCGACAAGTACGGCCAGTTCAAGTATGCCGAGTGGCCGGGCAAGGTGCATGAGGATGCCGATCTGCAGAAGGCCCGCGAAGCCGAAGAGAAAGACCTGGCGGCCTATCCCGGACCGAAGGACCGTTCCAAATACGGCGGATGGGCAGCCGGTCCGAAACTGGAAGCGACCGGTCATTTCCGCGTGGAAAAGATTGACGGAAAGTGGTGGATGGTCGATCCGGAAGGTTATCTCTTCTGGTCGCATGGTGTCGTGCGCGTGTCGCACTCCTGCGCCGTCACCCCGCTTGAGGGAAAGAACCTGAAGAACCGCTGCCATTACTTCGAGGAACTGCCGGCGGAAGGCTCCGAATTCGCTCCTTTCTACCGGACGTATGACGCCCTGCTGAAGCCGTATTACACGGCCCGCGGCATTGATTCGACTTACGATTTCTCATCGGCGAACCTCTACCGCAAGTACGGAAAAGACTACCTGGCCTCCTTCGGTGACATCTGCCACCGGCGGCTGCGCAGCTGGGGGCTCAACACCATCGCCAATTCCTCCGACAAGGACATCTGCCTGATGGACCGGACCCCGTACATGGACCGGCTCGAAGTCGTTTCCGAGCCGATTGCCGGGACCACGGGCTGGTGGCCGTTCATGGATCCGTTCGATCCGAGCTTCACGGCTTCGGTCGAGAAACAGCTGACCGACCGAAGGCGGGAAGTGGAAGATCCCTGGTGCCTGGGTTTCTTCGTGGATAACGAGATCAAGTGGGGCCATGAGACCTACCTGGCCGAAGTCGTCCTGAAGGCCCCGGCCACGCAGGCGGCGAAAAAGCAGTTCCTTGCCGACCTGAAAGTGAAGTACGGCACCATTGCCGGGCTGAACGATGCCTGGGGCAGCAGCTTTGCTTCCTGGGACGCCCTCCTGCAGAATCGGAAAAATGTGGGCACGACGGAGAAAAACCGCGCGGATTTACTCGCGTTCAACCACGCGGTCATCCACAAGTATTTCAGCAACATCCGCCAGGCGTTCGACAAGCTGGCCCCTGGCGTGCTTTACATGGGCTGCCGTTTTGCCGGCTATACCGAAGACCTGATTTCCATCGGGGCCAGGTACTGCGATGTCATCAGCTTCAACCGCTACGGATTTACGGTCAATCCCATCAATCTGCCGGAGAGCGTGGACAAACCGGTCATGGTCGGGGAATACCACTTCGGCGCGCTTGACCGCGGCATGTTCCACAGCGGCCTGATCGATGTCGGCAGCCAGGAGCGGCGTGCCGAAGCTTATGTCCACTATGTGGAATCCGCCCTGCACCACCCGAATGTCATCGGGGTACACTGGCATCAGTTCTCCGACCAGGCGACGACCGGCCGCTTTGACGGGGAAAACCTCCAGGTCGGCTTCACCGATGTCTGCGACACGCCATATCCCGAGACGATCGCCGGCATCCGCAAGGTGGGTTACGGCATGTATGAGTACCGGAAGAACAATTGAGTTTTTTTGTGAATTAAGATATTGTATATGAAATCTATGAGGACTCGCTTTTTTCTCCTTGTCTGTTGCCTGTTTGCGTTGATGACGGTCGGCTGCCACGCTGCCTCCAACGCTGCCATTGTGATTCCGGATAACGCGACCCCCGTCGAACAAAGTGCCGCCAGGGAACTGGCGGACGGACTTCTCCACATCTCCGGACAGACCGTTCCGGTCGTAACGGAATCCGATGCGCGCAGCAGGCACAAGGGCGCCTTCCTCTTCCAGGTCGGAGCAACGAAGGCCGCCGTCAAACTGCATAAGGCAGACTGGTCTGATGACGAAATCCTGATCCGGCCCGTGAAGGGAGGCATGGTCCTGACCGGCCATCCGACGCGCGGCCCGATTTACGCGGTCATCACCCTGCTGGAAGACGGATACGGAGTCCGCTGGTGGACTTCGAAGGAGTCGGATTACCCCTCGCGGGAGATCCTTCCCGTTCCGGAGATGGACCTGAGCTATGCTCCGCCGCTGAAATACCGCGAAGCTTCCTGCCTGGATGCCTATGACGCCGATTTCCGCCTCCGCCTCAAGGGAAATTTCGCCTCCCGCATCCGCTGGTGCACCGAGCAGATCGGATATATCCCCGCTGAGAAGGGCGGCTGCCACCGGCTGCTTTTCTTCGAGGGGCGGAAGAGCGCCTTCCATTCCTTCTTCGAGATCCTTCCGCCGAAGGAACACTTCGAAAGCCATCCGGAATGGTATTCCCTCATCAACGGCAAACGGGAGCCCCGGCAGCTCTGCCTGACTAACGCCGAGATGGAAAAAGCCTTCATCCAGGAGACGCTTCGCCTGCTGCGTGAGCATCCCGAAGTCGACTTCCTCTCCGTCAGCCAGAATGACTGGCGGGACCCTTGTACCTGCGATGCCTGTAAAGCTGTGGAGGAACAGACGGGCGGGGTCCATTCCGGCCCGGTCCTGCAATTTGTCAACCGGGTCGCCGAAGCCGTCGAAAAGGAATTCCCGCATGTCACGGTCGAGACGTTTGCCTACCAGTACACCCGTCCCGCCCCGAAGAATGTCAAGCCGCGGCACAACGTGCTGATCCGCCTTTGTGACATCGAATGCCCGTTCTCCATTCCGTTCGAGTCCTCGGATCTTCCCGTTGCCAAGTCTTTCAAGAAAGACTTGGCGGACTGGGCCGCCCTGGCTCCCGGACAGGTTTTCATCTGGGACTATGTGACGAACTTCCGGTCGTATCAACTTCCGCATCCGAACCTGCTTTCCTATGGGCCGAACATGCAGTACTTCGCGAAAAACGGAGCCGTAGGCGTTTTTGAACAGGGAAACACCTGCGCCCGGGTCGGCGACCTGGATCCGCTTCGCCTGTGGCTCCTGTCGCACCTGCTCTGGGATCCCTATGCCGACGACAAGGCCCTGATTGACGAATTCATCCGCGGATATTACGGTGAGGCCGCCGCTCCGCATATCCAGCGGTACATTTCCCTGATCCACGAACCTGTTATCGCCGGAAACATTCCGGTGCGCTGCTACCATCGGGACGGGGAAGGCTGGATCTTGCCGGCGACGATGGTCGCCGCCGCGCAGGCGATGGATGCGGCTGCACAGGCTGCAGCCCGGGCGGGCGAGCCGTATGCGACCCGCGTCCGCAAGGAGACCCTCTCTCCGCGTCAGCTCCTGCTCTTCCACTGGGCAGCCTGCCGGGAATATTGCATGGCACAGAAAATTCCATGGACCTGGGGCGATACTGTGGCGGAGGCCACCCAGAAATGGGCGGATGACTGCCAGGCTTTCGGCGTGGTGACGCCTCGTGAATGCACCGCGGAGCAGGCTCCGGCGAGGATGGAGGAACGCGTTACCTTCCTAAAGGGCAACGATGCTGCGAAATAATGAATTATCCTGGTAAGTAATAAACTGCTTGCCGAAACCTGATAGAAATGAAACCAACTTTTAAACTATTCCTAAAGCCGGCTTTCCTGCTGCTCGTCCTGCTGCTTTCAGCCTGTAACCCCGCCGGCCGCCGGGCTTTCGTTCGGATCGTCCGTACGGACGGCACCGTCACGACCGATACCATCGTCCTTTCCTCCCGGAAGGGGGTATTGGAGTACCGTCTCCCTCAGGAGAAACTGGAAGGCGTCGACACGCTCTCCGTCACGCCGGAATTCACCTTCGCGAAAGCCGGGGATGAAGGTTTCTATGTCAATTCCGGGGGAATCCTCACCCGTTTCCTGGAAGGCCGGAGCGGGCAGTATGCCCTTTTCCACCGCCATCCGATGCCGATTGCGGGAGCGAAGACCCCTCAGGGATGCTGGCTGGCCTATTTCCCGAATTACCGCTTCGATACGGGCGTGACCGTCCGGTGCCAGGACGGGAAATACTCCCAGACCCTCAGCGTCGTCCCGTTCAACCATGAACCCTATGCGGACCTCCTCTTCCAGTGGTATCCCCTGGAAGGGAAGGAAGCGACCTATGCGGGCATGGGCAGGCTTTACCGGAAGATGCGTCTCGCCCAGGGCGGACTCGTTCCGCTCCGGGAGAAGGTGAAGGATCGTCCGCTCCTGAAGTATGCCGTGGATTATCCGGAGATCCGGATCCGGCAGGGATGGAAACCGGTGCCCTGCAGCGTGCCCCACCAGACCCTGGAGAATGAACCTCCGATGCGGGTCGCCGTGACCTTCGACAGGGTTTGCGAGATCATCGACGAAATGAAGGCCCAGGGGGTTCCCGGGGCCCAGCTGACCCTTGTCGGATGGAACATCCGGGGCCATGACGGCCGTTTCCCGACAATCTTCCCCCCGGATCCCGAGTTGGGTGGGGAAGAGGGTCTGAAGCACCTGATTTCCTATGCGCAGGAGAATGGTTTCCAGATCGTTCCGCATATCTGCACCGGGGACGCCTATGAGATTTCGCCGGACTTCGACTTGGGCGACGTGGCCCTCCTCCCGAACGGGAAGCGCTTCTCGAGGTTCACATATGGCGGAGGCCGGATGTTCGAGCTCTGCTATGAACAGTCCTACAAGAAATTCGTCGTGCCTTACTGTGATTCCCTCGCCCGGATGGGATTCAAGGGCATCGCCTATAACGACGTCTATTCGATCGTCGCACCCCACGCCTGCACGGATCCCGCCCACAAGAACAATCCCGAACAGGCGGCTGAATGGGCACGGAAGACCCTCCGGGAGTTCACGGCCAAGATGGGAGGCGCGGCCTCGGAAGGCGGATACGACCATCTCTCCTCCGATCTCGATTTCGCCCTCTATATCTCCATGCTGGGCCCCGGAACGCTCGTTTTCAACGGGCTCCGCGACGAATATGTCCCGATCTGGCACATCGTCTATAACGGCTACATCTATTCCTGCCCCTTCTCCCGCTCGGTGAACTATACCATCAAGGAGCCCGCCTTCGCCATGAAGATGCAGGAGTACGGATGCCATCCGACTTTCTATTTCTATTCGGCCCACCGCCACGACGACCGGAACTGGATCGGTACGCCGGACTGCGACCTCCTGGCCGCTACCCCGGAAGAGGTCCGCGCTTCGGTCGACGCCATCCGGAAGGGCTGGGAATACATGAAAGAGTACGGGTATATCCAGTACCTGACGATGGACGATCACGAGGAGATCGCCCCGGATGTGTTCAAGACCACCTTCTCGGACGGAACCGTCACCATCTGCAATTACTCGAAAGAACCGTTCGCCTATGGCGATGTCTCCGTCCCGGCGGAAGACTGGCGGACGATCAAGGGGAAAGAATGATATGAAAGTCGCTCTGTTCATTCCCTGCTATGTCAGGGCCGTCGCCCCATCGGTCATCGAGGCGTCCTATAAGCTTCTCCGCTACCTTGGCGTCGACGTCGCCGTTCCGGAGGGGCAGACCTGCTGCGGCCAGCCGATGGGAAACGCCGGATACGAGGATGAGGCCGAACACCTGAAGAAGCGTTTCGAGAAGATCTTCGAGGAGTACGATGTCATCGTGGGACCTTCCCCCAGTTGCGTCGTCTATGTCAGGGAGCGGTACGGGGAACTCTTCCGGGGAAGGATCTATGAGATCTGCGAGTATGTCCATGACGTCCTGAAGCCGACCTCGCTTCCCGGCCGTTTCCCGCACCGGGTATCCCTGCACAACAACTGCCATGGAACGCGTTTGGAGGGCCTCGCAGCACCTTCGGAGCTGAATGTCCCTTATTTCAACAAGCTCAAGGACCTGCTCTCTCTCGTCGAGGGGATCGAGGTCGTGGAACCGGAACGTCCGGACGAATGCTGCGGATTCGGGGGGCTCTTTTCCATAGAAGAGAGCGCCGTTTCCGTCAAGATGGGGGAGGACAAGGTTCGGCGCCATCTCGCGACCGGGGCGGAATACGTCACCGCGGCGGATTCCTCCTGCCTGATGCATCAGGGCGGGATCATCGCCGCGCAGAAACTGCCCCTCAAAACCATCCATATCGTTGAAATCCTTGCATCTGGCCTATGAGTACGGAAAAACATGCCGCCGCTGCGCGGAAGTATCTGAAAGACACGGCGAAAGTCGACTGGCAGGACGAGACCCTGTGGCTCGTGAGGGGCAAGCGGGACCGCCTGTCCAAGCAGATCCCCGAGTGGGAGGCGCTCCGGGATGCGGCTTCCCGGATCAAGCTCTACAGCAATTCTCACCTGCCGGAACTGCTGGAACAATTCGAGTCCCATGCCGTTGCAAACGGGGCGATCGTCCATTGGGCGAAGGATGCCGGGGAGTACCGGGATATCATCGGAGGTCTCCTGACCGGCCATGGCGTCCGGCTTTTCGTCAAGAGCAAGTCCATGCTTTCCGAGGAGTGCGGCCTCGTTCCCTACCTGGAAGGTCTTGGCATCGAGGCGGTTGAGACGGATCTCGGGGAACGGATCATCCAGCTCATGGGGCTCAAACCGAGCCATATCGTCCTCCCCGCCGTCCACATCAAGCGGGAAGAGGTGGGCCGGCTTTTCGAGAAGGAGATGGGAACGGAACCGGGCAACAGCGATCCGACCTACCTGACCCACGCGGCGAGGCGCAATCTTAGGCAATATTTCCTGAAGGCCGACGCCGCGATGACGGGCGGCAATTTCGCCGTGGCTTCGACCGGCGAGGTCGTCGTCTGCACGAACGAGGGGAATGCCGATATGGGCACTTCCGCCGCCCCGCTGCAGATCGCCGCCTTCGGCATTGACAAGATCGTTCCGGACCGGGAGAGCCTCGGGGTATTCACCCGCCTGCTCGCCCGGACGGCGACGGGCCAGCCCGTAACGACCTATACGACCCATTATTCCGCGCCCCGGAAAGGGACGGAGTTCCATATCGTCATCGTGGATAACGGCCGGAGCCGGATCCTCGCGGACCGGGAGCATTTCCGCCTCCTGAACTGCATCCGCTGTGGCGGCTGCATGAATACCTGTCCGGTCTACCGGCGGAGCGGCGGCTATTCCTATTCGCATTTCATCCCGGGCCCCGTCGGTGTCAACCTCGGCATGGCCTCGGATCCCGACCGGCATAAGGGGAACCTTTCCGCCTGCACGCTCTGCCACTCCTGCGAGATGGTCTGTCCCGCGAAGGTCGACCTCGCGGAGCAGATTTACCGCTGGCGCCAGCATTACCATACTTCGGCTGGCAAGAAAGCGATCTCCGACGGAATGGCCTTCCTGATGGGCGGTCCCGGCCGCTTCGGAGCCGGCCTTACCGTAGGCCCGGGGGCGATGAAGGCTCTCAAGGCCGTCGGCGGGCATTGGGGAAAGGGACGGGAATTCCCGGATATCGTTTCTTCCAAGAATCTGGAATCAATTGAAAAGCAAGACCATGGGAAGTAAAGAATCGATCATCCAGGCGCTGCGCTCTGCCGCGCCGCAGTCATATCCGAAGCCGGATCTGTCCGCCCTGAAGGCAGACTCCCTGCGCTGCGGGGATCTCCTGGAAGGTTTCTGCAAGGCCGTTGCGGCGAGCGGGGGAAAGACGGCTTTCCTGGAGGGGAATCCGGAAGCGGCGGCGAAGGCGCTCTTTCCGGATACGGACGATATCGCCGTCGTCCCCGGCCGATTCGGGGTCGCGGAGAACGGCTGCGTCTATCTGGAAGAGCCTGAAGAGGGCCGCAGGCTGGATTATTTCGTCCATGAGGCACTCGTGATTGTCCTGGACCGAAAGGAGATCGTCGCCAACATGCACGATGCTTATGACCGGATCGGGGAGACCGTGACGGGTTACGGTATCTTCATCTCGGGTCCGTCGAAGACGGCCGATATCGAACAGGCCCTCGTCTTCGGCGCCCACGGCGCCCGCGAGGTCGGAATCCTTCTGAAGTGATTACTGGGCGTAGCTGAAGCCTTTGACGACGTCCCAGTCGCCGCGGGTGAAGTCCGGGAAACGGACCGGCATGGACCCGTTCTCAAGCGAAATCCGGCTGAGTTCCTGGACCGCGGACCACTCGGCGGCGTCATATACGTCCTCATCCAGCGGAAGGCCGTTCCGAAGGCAGTAAATCAGCCGGTAATCCATGATGTAGTCCATCCCGCCGTGGCCGCCGACGGACTTGGCTTTCTCTTCGATCGCTTTCGCGAAGTCCGGCCTGTAGGCCTTCAGCAGGGAGTCCCGGACCTCATCCGGAACATAGTTGTGACCGTTCATTCCCTTGACGGAGATGCCCTGCTGGGGATATTTGTTGGCGAAGCCTTCCGAGCCGGTCAGCTGGTACATCCGGGAGTACGGCCGGTATGCATAGACATTGTGCTGGACCTCGATGAGTTTCTTCTTTTCAGTCTGGATCAGGCTGATCGTATGGTCCCCGTCCAGGCAATAGTCCTTGTCCCGGAACTTCTTGGCCGCCACTTTGCCGTTGTAGGACGGCGTGTCCATGGCCACCAGGTAATCCATCCGGTCACCCCGGTGGATGTTGAGCACCTGGCAGATGGGCCCCAGACCGTGGGTCGGATAGTTGTCTCCCCGGTGGTCGATGTTGTAGTCTACGCGCCAGGTTTCGCTCCTGTCCCAATTCTCGGACAGGAAGTGGATATAAGCGCCTTCAACGTGGTAGATCTCCCCGAAGAGTCCCTGCTGGGCCATGTTCAGGGCCGACATCTCGAAGAAATCGTAGCAGCAGTTCTCGAGCATCATGCAGTGGCGCCGGGTCTTTTCGCAGGTGTTGACCAGCTGCCAGCATTCGTCTATCGTCAGGGCCGCCGGAACCTCGATCGCTACATGATGGCCGTGCTCCATGGCACAGAGGGCGATCGGAACATGGTCCAGCCAGTCCGTTGCAATGTATACGAGGTCGATGTCGTCCCGTTCGCAGACCTCCCTATATGCTTCGGAACCGACATAGGTGTCGGCCTCCGGCAGTCCTGCCTTCTTGAGTATCCGGTTGCAATAGTCGACCCGTTCCTGTCTTTCGTCACAGACCGCGACGACCTTGACTCCGTCGATGAAGGTATATCTCCTGACGGCGCCGGCTCCTCTTCCGCCGACTCCGACAAAGGCGATCCGGACCGTATCGATCGGGTCGCATTTGAGCCCGAGGGCGCTCTGCTGTCCGGGGGCCCGGGGCGGGGTCTTGAGCTCGATGACTCCGTTCTTGATGACGGCCGGCACGGATGCCGGGACTTTCTTTCCGCAGGAAACCGCTGCCAGAAGGCAGATCAGGAGAAGGTACAGGGACTTTTTCATAAGAATGAACTCTTTAAGGATAGTTCAAAGTTACGGAATAATTTTAACACGGCAAAGACTTGGGCTGAAGATTATAAACTGTAACCGGAGAGACCAATTATTTTATAAATAGTGCAATTATTTTGACTGCATTTTTTTTTTCGATATATTTGTCAAGTATAACCATTTCAAATGCAATAGTCTATAATGAGACGAATTCTGTTTTCGGTTTTCATGATTTGTCTTCCTGTTCTCTGCCATGCGCAGCGGGATACGGTGATTGTGTGCGGGGGAGATACGTATGTGGGGCAGTTCCCTGAGGGAAAGGGCGTGCTGTATTCGGAAGAAGACGGGATGATCATCGGGACTTTCAGAGAGGGGATCCCCAACGGGCATTGTGTCCATTATCGCCGCAGCGGAAGCATTTACGAAGGGGAGATGACGGACGGACATTACTTCGGTAATGGAAGGTACTTCAGCCTGGCCGGAAATGTCATTGCGGGGGATTTTATGGACAATACGGCGACCGGTCAGGATACGCTGTACTACAAAGACAATTCAGTCTATATCGGTTCAATGGTGGATAAAAAGCCCCAGGGGAAAGGAATGAAGCTTTGGCGGTCTGTACGCCGTCCGCAGAAGGCATCGGTCCGTAAACTCTGTATAGACGAACCCTATGTTTTTCTATTCTGTGACGGATATTATTCCAGTGGAACTTTCCGGAATGGAGTCAGGACTTATCTGGCTTATCCGAATCATAACTCGATAGGGACCTACCGGATCCAGGATGGTGTATGGATTCCACTTTACTACAATGCTCTTGCTCGGGAAGCGAATCATTACTATTCCCAGGAGGACCTGCAGCGGGAGTATGAGGATGTCATCCGCCGGAAGCCGAAATTACCTTCCCCGCTCCTGTCCCAGGAACAGATCAACTATCTCGTCGAGAACTGCCGTTACGCCGAATGGAGTGCTTCCGCGGCGGAATAGGGATCCAGGACTGCTTATCGATTGATTTTTTTGGACTTTTGAGAGGAAGTCAGTATCTTTACATGTTAAGATTTGACTGAATCACTATTTGAAGTTACACTAAACCAATTGATTGATATGGACCCTCTTTCCAGACGCAATTTCATCAAGACCGCAGGGCTGGGGACGGCCGGCGCCATCCTCGGTCTCCAGGGACTGCCCGCGAACGCTGCGAATTTCGCGGGGATGCCGGCTCCGGGCAAGGCCAAGGGCGAAAAAGTCCGCATGGCCGCGATTGGTATCGCTAACCGCGGAGCCCAGATTATCAAGGAATTCGACAAAACCGGGCTTTGCGAGTTCGTCGCCCTCTGCGATGTGGACCCCAAGAGCGAGGGCAGTCAGAAAACCATCGCCGACCACCCGAAGGCGAAAGTTTTCCAGGACTTCCGGAAACTGTTTGAAGAGTATGGGGACCATTTCGAAGCCGTCTGCATCGCCATCCCGGATTTCGCCCATTTCCCGGTCGCCATGCTGGCCCTTCACTGCGGCAAGCATGTCTATGTCGAGAAACCGATGGCGCGGACTTTCTACGAATGCGAGCTGTTGATGGATATGGCCCGCCGTCACCCTGAACTGGCGACCCAGGTCGGCAACCAGGGGCATTCTGAAGCCAACTATTTCCAGTTCAAAGCTTGGAAAGAGGCCGGAATCATCAAGGACGTATACGCCATTACGGCCCACCACAACGACTGGCGCCGCTGGCATCCTTACGACCCTGCGATTACCCGTTATCCGGAGGCGGAGCCCCTGCCCGAGGGGATGGACTGGGATACCTGGCTCACGACCGCGCAGTGGCATGATTATAATGGGAAATATCATCCCGGCAACTGGCGGGGCTGGTTCGATTTCGGCATGGGCGCCATCGGCGACTGGGCGGCCCATATCATCGATACCTGCCACCAGTTCCTCGACATGGGGCTGCCCTATGAGGTAGAGCCGCTGAAGCTTACGGGCAAGAACGACTACTTCTTCCCGATGGAGACGACCCTTCGCTTCAAGTTCCCGAGCCGGGGCGAGATGCCTCCGATCGAACTGACCTGGTATGACGGGCAGAAGAACTTCCCGCCGCTCCCGGCCGGATACGGTCCGACCCACAAGGGAGGTGAGGATGTGCCTGCGACGAACATGGACGGTACCTTCGTTCCCTCCAAGCTCTCCCCGGGCAAGATCATCTACAGCAAGGAACTGACCTTCCGGGGCGGAAGCCATGCGGCGACCCTCGAGATCATTCCGAAGGAGAAGGCCCTCGAGATGGCCTCGAAGCTTCCCGAAGTTCCCAAGAGCCCGTCCAACCACTTCGCGAACTTCCTCCTTGCCTGCCAGGGCCTCGAGAAGACCCGTTCCCCGTTCGAACTTTTCGGTCCGATGTGCCAGACCTTCGCCCTCGGCGTCATCGCCATCCGCACCGGCCACAAGTTCACCTTCGACCGTGGAACCAAGACCATCGTCAACGATCCGTTCGCCAATGCCCTTCTCGTCGGCATGCCGCCGAGAAAGGGATGGGAAGAATACTATACCCTCCGATAATGATGAGAAAATATATCTTGATGCTTGGGATCGCCCTGGCGGCATCCTTTGCTCCCGCTTCCGCCCAGGAGTGGGAAAACCTTTTCAACGGAAAGAATCTCAAGGGCTGGAAGCAGGTTGCCGGCACCGCTAAATTCACGGCCAGAGACGGAATGATTATCGGTACCGCTACGGACAGTAAGGTCAACTCCTTCCTCGCAACGAAGAAAGAGTATGGTGATTTTATCCTGGAATTCGATTTCGCGACAGAAGGTATCAACTCCGGCGTCCAGCTGCGCAGCCATCTCAATACGGAGAAAGGCCGGGTCTATGGCTACCAGTTCGAGATCGATCCTTCGGACCGGGCATGGACCGGAGGAATCTATGACGAGGCCCGTCGCAAGTGGCTCTACCGGCTTTCCAAGAACGAATCTGCGATGGCCGCGTACCGGGACGGATGGAACTCCGCCCGTATCGAGTGTGTCGGAGACCGGATCCGGACCTGGGTCAACGGAGTTCCCTGCGCGAATCTGATCGATGACCTTGACCAGGATGGGTTCATCGCCCTTCAGGTCCATAAAGTCAAGGCCGAATTGATCGGCGCCCGGGTCTGCTGGAAGAATATCCGGATTCTCACCAAAGATGTTGAAAAATATGCTACCCCCAGCCCGGCACCGGTCGTGAACTGTGTGGCCAATACCCTGACGCCCCAGGAGGTCGCGGAAGGATGGACCCTGCTCTTCGACGGAAAGACCGCGAACGGCTGGCAGAGCGCCCGCCCGAAGATGAACGGAAAGTTCCCGCATGAAGGCTGGAGCATCGAGGACGGCGTCCTCTTCGTCCACCAGGGCGACGGTGGCGAGAGCGTCAACGGCGGGGATATCATCACGACCCGCAAGTACCGCAATTTCATCCTCAAGGTCGATTTCAAGATTACGGAAGGCGCCAACAGCGGAATCAAGTACTTCGTCGATCCGTTCATGAACACGGGTCCCGGGTCGGCCATCGGCTGCGAGTTCCAGATCCTGGACGACGAGCGCCATCCCGATGCCAAACTCGGCGTCAAGGGCAACCGAACCCTGGGTTCGCTCTACGACCTGATCCCGGCCCCGCACGGAGATTGGGAGAAGGATACGATCGACGGGTGGAGCACGGCGATGATCGTTGTCGACGGGAATCACGTCGAGCATTGGCTGAACGGGCATAAACTGCTTGAGTACGAGCGTAATACACAGATGTGGGACGCGCTTGTCGCCTATAGCAAGTATAAGAACTGGCCGAACTTCGGCAATGCGGAAGACGGTTACATCCTCCTGCAGGACCACGGTTTCAAAGTCTCCTACAAGAATATCAAGATTAAAGTCCTGTAGCGATGAAAGACACGCTGATTACCGCCCGTCGGAAAAAAATAGAGCTGGTGACGCTGGGGGTCTGTTTCCTGCTGGCTTTCCTGCTGAACCTGGGCTGCATCCTGTATTACGGGACTTCCTTCTCCGAGCTGGGGTCCCAGCTCGGGTATGTGACGGTCATCGCGGTTGCGTTCTATCTGATCTGGACCGGTATCCGGCTGATAATCTGGCTATTCAGGAGGAAGTAGAGAGAAAATGGAGTGGATCTACAGCACCCGGAATCCGGATATCCCGACGGGTTATTCCCGGATCGATGCCATGCATACGCGCTGTGAGATCCTCCTGCCGCGGATGGCGGAGAACGACGCACGCGCCCTGGCCGAGGCTGTCTGGGAGATGGTCCGGAAAGCGGATGAGCGGTACAACCGGTTCGCTCCCGGGAGCGTCCTTTCCCGTCTGAACCGGACCGCCGGAAAAGAGGAAGTCGAGGTGGATGAGGAGATGTTCCTCATCCTGGAACTCTGCGATACGTTCCGGAAGGCGACGCTGGGCTATTTCGATGTCTCTGTCCATTCCGCTTCGCGTTCGGGAGGCGGTTCCTGGATCCTGGATCCTGCCCGGCATACCGTCCGTTTCCCGCGGGAAGGGATGTCGCTGGATCTCGGGGGATTCGCCAAGGGGTTCGTCCTGGAACAGGCCGCCAGGGCCGTCGCCGTGGAAACCGGCTGCGCCATCCTGTCCTTCGGTGGCAGTTCCACGGCCGCCGTCGGGATCCATCCGCTCGGAGAGCCCTGGCCGGTATCGGTCGCCCATCCGTACTATCCCGGGAGGACGGCCCATACCTTCCGCCTGCAGGACGGGAGCCTGTCGGTTTCCGGCAAGGATCCGCGGGGAAGGGGGCACATCATCGATCCTTCGACCGGCAATACTGTGGAGAAAGAAGGGTTCGTCGCCGTCACGGGACCCTCCGCCATGGTTACGGAAGTCCTTTCGACCGCCCTCTGGGTGGCTCCCGAGGTGCGGAGGGGCGAGATCCTGTCCGGTTTCGAAGGATATCAGGCCTGGGACATCCTGTGCCTGACTGACGGCAATACGAGGATTATGAAGATATGAAAGATACAATGACACGCAAGGATTTTTTGTCCGGCCTCGCCTTCGGCGGGACGACCCTCGCCCTTTTCCCCTGGCTGGCGGCCTGTACGCCCGAAGCGCGGAAACAGACGGCGGGGGAAAAAGCCCGTCTCGGCATCATCGGAACGGGTTCGCGGGGTAGATTCCATCTGGCCAACCTGCTGCTGGATCCTTCGGCTGAGGTCGTCGCGCTCTGCGATGATTTCGAGCCGCACCTCGACGAAGCGTCGGCGATGTGCCCCGGGGCGAAACGTTATGCCGATTACCGGAAACTTTTGGAAGACAAGGAGGTAGAGGGAGTCATCATCTGCACTCCGCTCTCCTTCCACGCCACGATGACCCTCGACGCCCTCGCAGCGGGGAAACACGTTTTCTGCGAGAAGGCGATGGCCCATTCCCCGGAAGAGCTCAAGTCCATGTACGACGCCTGGAAGGCGGGGAACCGGGTCCTGATGGTCGGGCAGCAGCGCCTGTATGACCCCAAGTACGTCCGCGCCATGGAACTGGTCCGCGGGGGTGCGATCGGGGAGGTCGTCGGAATCCGGAACTACTGGTACCGGAACAATGACTGGCGCCGGGAAGTCCCTTCGCCGGAGTTCGAGCGCAGAATCAACTGGCGGCTCTACCACGCCTATTCGAGGGGATTGATGACGGAACTGGCCTGCCACCAGCTCCAGAACGGTTCCTGGGCGATGGGAGGCATCCAGCCGGAGTTCGTGACCGGAACCGGCAGCATCCGGTTCTGGAAAGACGGCAGGGAGGTCTTCGACAACGTCGCCGCAATCTACCAGTATCCGAACGGGGTCCATATGACCTTCGAGTCCATCATCTCCAACAAGCATTTCGGGATGGGCGAGCAGATCCTGGGCTCCGAGGGAACGATCGACCTCGTCCGGGGCGTGATGTACAGCGAAGCCCCCAGGCGCCGTTCCGGCATCCGCCAGCTCCTCGACCAGATCGAGCAGGGGGTCCTTTCCAACTCCGCTTTCGCGGGGACGTCCTGGGCGACGGAAGAGGCCTCGACCGACAAGGGCATCCGCTTCATCGACAATGTAACCGTCAATGACGGAGCCAGTTCCGTCGGCGCAGCCGGCGACGGGTCCGTCGAACTTATCCATGCCTTCTGCCAGGCCGTAATTACCGGCGTCCAGCCGGAAACCATCGTCGAAGAGGCCTGCTGGTCGACCCTGCTGGCTCTTCTCGGCGACCGCGCGACCCGGGAAGGCGGACGCGTGGAAATTCCGAGGTCCCTGGACGAACTCTCATAAACAAGAATACGATGGAGGCTGAGAAAACCGTAATTATCTCGAAGGGCGGATCCCTCGCCGAACTGGTCCTCCCGGATCTCCGGGACGGGCTGTACCGGGGCGTCCGCTTCGATCATTCCGGTGTCTTCCGGGAGATCCGGTGCGGAGGCAGGGTCTATTCCGACCGCTGGCTGGAGGGAGAAGAGGACCCGTACCGGCACGACAATGTGACCGGCCCGGCGGAAGAGTTTTCCGAAATCGGCTATGACGAAGCCGCCCCCGGGAGTCCTTTCCTGAAAATCGGGGTCGGAACCCTTTTGAAGGCTGACGACGCCCCGTATGCCTTTACCTCCCTTTATCAGGTCCATAACCCGGGAGAGAGGTCTCTCCGGATCCGGGAAGACGGGGTGCTTTTCCGGCATTGCCTCCGGGATGGAAAGTGGGGGTATGATTATGAGAAGGAAGTCCTCTGGGAGGAGGACGGCTGTCTCTTTTTGAAACACCGGCTTTGCAATACGGGCACCGTTTCCCTTTCCGGAACGGTCTACAACCATAATTTCTTCCCTTTCGCGGGTGCCGGGACGGGAACCGGTACGGCCGTAGACCTCCCGTTCGTTCCGACGGGGGAGTGGCGCCGCTGGCCCGGGGATTCGCCGGCCGCGAGACTCTCTCCGGAAGGAGTCCGGCTGGACGGGGACCTCGTCCCCGGGGAGAAAGTCTGCATCGAGTCCATCGTGCCGGCGGACGGTTCGGCCCTGCCGTACCGGTTCACGGTCCGCAGCGGAAAGGCGGAACTCGGCGTTGCCGTCTCCTCGGAAGCCCCCCTCTGCCGCCTCAAGGTCTGGGGCAACCACCGTGTCCTCTGTGTGGAACCGTTCACTCCCTTCGACTCGGCCCCGGGAGAGACCTTCGCCTGGACCCTCAAATATGAATTCATCTAATCCCTTAACTTATGGAAAGAAGAAAGATACTCGTTATCGGCAGCAGCAATACCGATATGACAGTCAAGACACGGTCCATGCCCAAGCCGGGCGAAACGGTCGTCGGGGGTGTATTCACCTCCGGAGCCGGCGGGAAGGGTGCGAACCAGGCCGTGGCTGCCGCGCGTCTCGGGGGTGACGTCTCCCTCGTCTGCAAGGTTGGCCGCGATGTCTTCGGCGACAATGCCGTCAAAGGATATGAGGCGGAAGGCCTCGACACGTCCGGCGTCCTCCGGTCCGCCCAGCCTTCCGGCGTCGCCCTCATCACGGTCGACGAAAAGGGAGAGAACTGCATCGTGGTCGCACCGGGGGCCAATATGGACCTTACGGTCGATGATGTGGAGCGCTCGGCCGACCGGATCCGGGAAGCGGACATCCTGCTGCTCCAGCTCGAGATACCGGTCGCTTCTGTTTTGAGGGCCGCTGAAATCGCGTCCGAGGCAGGCGTCTGCGTGGTCCTGAACCCGGCCCCGTACGCCGAGGTCCCGGAGGAACTGTTCCGCCATGTCACCCTCTTCATCCCCAACGAGACCGAACTTTCGTCCTTCTCGGGCGTCGAGGTCACGGACGAGGCTTCCGCCGTCCGGGCATGCCGGGTCATGATGGACAAGGGCGTCTCGAAACTGATCGTCACCCTCGGTTCGCAGGGCTCCCTGATCTATGACGGGGTGAATCCGATCCATATCGATCCGGTGCCGGTCAAGGCCGTGGATTCCACAGCGGCGGGGGATACCTATTGCGGGGCTCTTTGCGTGGCCCTTTCCGAGGGGGAGGACCTTGTCAGCGCGGCGAATTTCGCGAGCCGTGCGGCCGCCCTTTCCGTGACCCGCATGGGGGCGCAGTCGTCCATGCCGGGCAGAGAAGAATTAATTAATCTTTCATAGCTATGTTTATCGTCAATACCTATGCCCTCGCCGTCGTCCTCTGTGTGGTGACGATGCTCTGCTGGGGCTCCTGGGGCAATACCCAGAAACTGGCCGCCAAAAGCTGGCGCTACGAACTGTTCTACTGGGACTATGTCATCGGAATGGTCCTTTTTGCCCTGTTGCTGGCCTTTACGGCCGGGTCCATCGGGACGGAAGGACGTCCGTTCCTCGCCGACCTCCGTCAGGCTTCGCTCGAGAGCGTGCTCTGGATCATGGTCGGAGGCATCATTTTCAACGCCTCCAACATCCTGCTGAGCGCCTCGACCTCGCTGGCGGGCATGTCCGTCGCTTTCCCGCTCGGAGTCGGACTGGCGCTGGTACTGGGTGTGTTCTTCAATTATATCGGGGGTGCGAAGGATGAGAACGCCTTCCTGCTGTTCCTCGGGGTTGCCCTCGTGGTGGTCGCCCTGGTCTGCAACGGAATCGCGTCCGGCCGCCGCGGCGCAGGGGAGAAGAACCCTTCCCAGAAGAAGGGAATCATCCTTGCCATCTGCGCCGGCGTGCTGATGTCCCTGTTCTATTCCTTTGTCGTGCGGGGTATGTCCCTGAACCTGAACAACCCGGATCCGGGCATGGTCACCCCGTATACCGCAATCGTACTCTTCACGCTGGGCGTCCTGGTGTCGAATTTCTGCTTCAACACTGTCGTGATGCGGAAACCCTTTGTCGGAGAGCCGGTTACGTATAAGCAGTATTTCGCAGGAGACGCCAAGACGCACCTCGTCGGCATGCTGGGCGGAGCGATCTGGTGCCTTGGTACAGCACTGAGCTACCTGGCTTCCGGCCGGGCCGGCGCTGCCATTTCCTATGCCCTCGGCCAGGGGGCTCCGATGATCGCCGCCATCTGGGGCATCTTCATCTGGAAGGAGTTCAAGGGCTCGAAGAAGCCGGTCGGCGGTCTCCTCGCCCTGATGTTCGTCTTCTTCATCGCCGGTCTCGCCCTTATCGTCATGGCCCGTTAAACCTGTGTGACATGAAAGCGAATATCCTCCTTCTCCCGGCCGCCCTTCTGCTTGCGGCGGCCTTCGCCCTTTCTTCCTGCAAAAAAGCTCCGGAGGGGCCCCAGACCCTGATTCTCGAGACCGATATGGGCAATGACATCGACGATGCCCTCGCCCTGGCGCTCTGCTACAAGGGGACGAACGACGGAAAGATCAACCTCGCCCTCGTCTCGAACCACAAGGCTAGCGAGACGGCTTCCGCCTTTATCGATATGATGAATACCCGTTACGGTTACCCGGATGTCCCGGTCGCCAAGTGCACGACTCCGGTCGTCAACAAGACCCGGGATTATACCGAGCCCGTGGTCCGTCAGGAAGAGGTCTCCTATCCCGTGAGCGGCCATTACGACGGATCCTATCCGGACCCGGTCGTGGAGTACCGCAGGATCCTTTCTTCCAGTCCGAACCGTTCCGTCGTGGTCGTTTCCCTCGGTTTCGGAACGGCCCTTGCGCAGCTCCTGGAGAGCGGTCCGGACGAGTTCAGCCGCCTGAGTGGCCGCGATCTCGTCAAGAAGAAAGTCAAGTATCTTTCGATCATGGCGGGCAGCTACGGCCCGGAGGACGACATTCCCGTAGGCGGAGTCCGCGACACCCTTTTCGACGCGACCAAGAAATCCGTGGAATACAATGTCAGGAATGACATTCCGGCCATGCAGAAGGTCTTTGCAGAGTGGCCCTCGCCGATCTATCAGAATCCTTTCCAACTGGGAATCAAGGTTCTCTATCCGGGAGAGGCCATCTGGACCCGGCCGGGAGTCCTGGCGGACTCTTACCGTGCATACAAGCCGGAATGCTATGACCGTCCTTCCTGGGATGTCCTGTCGGTCGCTTTCGTGCTGCGTCCGGACCTTTTCACGGTCAGCGATCCCGTCACCGTGTCCGTGGACGAGAAGGGCTATACGAACGTCGTTCCGGGCGGCAACCACCGGATCCTGACGCTGACCCGCGACCAGATCGCCGCCCTGACCGAATATGAGACGGTCGAGACGGCCTCGTTCGACTGATGGAGATGAAAAGACTGCTTGCATTCGATCTCGACGGAACCCTGACCCAGCACAAGACACCGCTCTCTCCGGAGGCTACGGCCCTGCTGGACGCGCTCGGGAAACGATATGAACTGATTATGGTGGGGGCGGGCAACTGCCCCCGCATCTATCACCAGATGAACGATTATCCCATCGTCATCATCGGAAACTACGGGATGCAGGAGAGCCACATCGTAGACGGGGAATTCCGGATCGTCCGGGAGGATACCTCCCTGCCTGACAAGGTATTCTTCCTGGAAAAGACGGACTATCTCCGGAAGAAATACGGGTATACCGAATACAAGGGAGACCCGGTCGAGTTCCATGCGAGCGGCATGGTCACCTTCGGTCTCCTCGGGACGAAAGCGGACCAGGCGGACAAACTCGCTTTCGATCCGGACCGTTCCAAGCGGAGGGTGTTGTACCCCGAGGTCCTGGAGATTTTCAGGGATTACGCGGTCTACATCGGAGGCTCCTCTTCCTTCGATTTCGCTCCGAAACAGTACAATAAGTACGATGCGACGATGAAATACGCCTCCGAGCATGGTTACACGAAGGATGAGGTTCTTTTCATCGGGGATGATTTCGACGACGGAGGCGGGGACAGCCACATCCGTCTGAAGGGGATGGATTACATCTGGATCGAGGATTATACGAAGACTCCGGAGGTCCTTTCTTTCCTGTTGTGATGCAAGATTTCGGGGAGGAGCGGATTTAAAGGGTAGTTGATCAATCCAGAAGCGTATGAAAAAGATTCTTTTGATGATGGCTGCGGGAGGGCTGATGCTTTCCTGCGCCGTGATTCCCTCTACGGACGATCCTACCCCGGAAGTTACGGACAATGACCTTGTCCCGATAGAGCTCCCTGCGGGGACCCGGAGTTTTGTCGAGGGCGGGAATGACTTCGCTTTCAATCTCTTGCAAAGGGTTGAGAAAGGTACGGAGGGCAGTTTCCTGATCTCGCCGCTGAGTGTCGGGATGGCTTTCGGCCTGCTGGTCGAATCGGCTGAAGAAGGAGCCGTCCTGGACGCGGTGACGGAGACGCTCGGCTTCGGCAAGGGCGGACGGGAAAACATCCGCGCCTATTGCAGTACGATGATGGAAAGGCTGCCGGAGATGGACAAGCTATCGAAGGTCCGTCTCGCCAATCTGGTCCTGACGAACCGGGATTTCGGCAAGACGAATGCCGCTTTCGAACAGATGGCGCTGGATTATTATGACGCTCTCGTCAAGAATCTCTCTTTCGGGCAGCCGAAGGTCATCGTCGACTTGGTGAACGCCTGGGCGTCGGAAAAGACGGAAGGGATGATCCCGGAGGCGATCAAGGAAAGCGACTTGAATCCCCAAACGACTGCGGTGCTGGCCAATGCGCTGTATTTCAATGGAAAATGGACGAACCGGTTCCGGAAATCGGATACGGCGAAGGAGGATTTCACCCGGGAAGGCGGGAAGAGGGTCAAGGTCGACATGATGAAGCAGGAAGAGACCTTTTCCGCAGCCACGTGCAAGGAGGGGACGGCGCTTCGTCTGCCCTATGGAAACAAGGCTTTCGAGATGACGGTCATCCTTCCGAACGAGGGTGTCGGTGTCGATGGAATGGTCGCGAGGCTGGCGAAGGACCGCTCCTGGCTTTCTGACTGCAGCGCGGTCAAGACAGACCTTTGGCTTCCGAAATTCAAATTGTCCCCGATGCGGACGGAACTGAATGATATCCTGTCCGATATGGGGATGAGAGATGCGTTCTACGCGACCTGGCTGGATCTTCTGGACGGCGGCGGGGCGGAGTCTACGATCAGCAAGGTCTTCCAGACCGCTACGATCGATGTGGACGAGAGCGGAACGGAGGCGGCGGCCGTGACGGTCATAACGGTGAAGATCACCTCGCCCGGTCCCGGGATGTCCGGTCCTCTGGTTTTCCATGCCGACCATCCGTTTATCTTCACCATTTCGGAGAGTTCGACCGGTGCCATCCTCTTCGCCGGCGTCTATCGGGGTGAGTAAACCTTACACCTCGGGATCCATCGCCGGAGCGATGCGCCAGATGCGGCGGGTGGAGGCGGTGACTTTGACGGAATCGTCGATGCAGCCTCCGGCGATCGCGATAATATGGCGGGAATCTTCCGCGGCCGTGTCATAGAAAAGCACGGCCGCTTTTTTTGCGGGCACCGGGACATGATGGTCGGTGAACCAATCCTGCAGTTTCTTCCGGCCCCGCATCCCCAGCGGGCGGATCCAGTCCCCGGGTTCCCATCCCCGCTCCGCCAGCTCTCCATGGACCCGGTCCGCGTCCAGGATCAGGATTCCGGAAGGCTGGATGACGCATTCCGTCCCGTCCCAGGGCTCTTCGATGACCTTGTACCGGATGGGCTCCGCTACGGGAGGGACGGCCTCTTCCGGATGCTCCCGCGTCCATTCCTCCAGGATCTCCTCCGCCGCTTCGAAACGGGCCATGTCCCGGGTCAGGGTGCGGAGAAAGGATGGATTGATTTCCTTGAAGATGGGAAAGACCCGGTTCCGGATTATATTCCTTTTATTCGTGTTTTCCCCGTTGGTCCGGTCCTCCCGGTAGGGGATGCCCTCCTCTTCGACGTAGCGGGCGATTTCTTCCCGCGTGAAGGACAGCAGGGGGCGGAGGAGGGGAATCCGTACGTCCGGAAGCGGCAGGTAACCGGAGGCTTTCATGCCGCAGAGTCCCTTCACCCCGGTGCCTCTCAGCAGGTTGAGGAGGAGGGTTTCGGCATTGTCGTCCGCATGGTGGGCTACGGCGACTGCCCCGTATCCGGACTCCCGAGCGACCTCGGCGAAGAAGCGGTACCGCAGTTCCCGTGCGGCCATCTCGATGCTGATTCCCTTCGTCCGTGCATAATCTTCCGTGTCGAAAGCGGCTGTGTGACAGGCGATTCCCTTGTCCATGGCCCAGGATCTGACCAAGGAGGCGTCCGCTTCGCTGTCTTCCCCGCGGAGCCGGAAGTTGCAGTGGGCGATTCCGATAGGAGTCCCGCTGCGGAGGAACAGACTGGCCATCGCCATCGAGTCCATCCCTCCGCTGACGCCGAGAAGGACGGAAACCGGAGCCTCCGGGGTCCCGAGGGGACCGGCAAGCTCCGGTAGAATGGCGTCGAACCTCCGTTGCATGGCCGTTACTTCTTTCCGAAAGTATAGGTGAAGCCGAACTGGAGGAATTCCTTGAACTGGATGGCACGGAAGCCGTCCGGATGGTCGGCATCGACGATGCGGATCGTATCGTCGTAGATGAGGAAGGTATTGAAGGTCATCGTCAGGTACTTGGCCATCTTCCATTCGAGGCGGTTGTCCCAGTTGACCCGGATGTTCTGCGGATTCTTCAGGTAGTTGGAGAAGAGGATGAGCTGGGTCTCGTAACTGATATTGTCATTGACTTTCAGCTTGATTTCAGTCACCACCTTGGCACCGAGTTCGAACCGGGCCGGACGGTAGTTGCTCCCATCCTTGGGGTCGAGCCCCTCTTTCCGGAGTTCCATACCGTTGGTCTTCCTCAGGGTTTCCTCCCGTACTATGACGAAACCACCGGTCAGCGGGGAAGCGTTGACCGTCAGCCATTTCTTGGGGACCCACTTGATACCGATACCGAGCTGCGAAGTGCCCGGGGAGAGGAAGCCGGATTTCAGTTTCCGGGCGTTCAGCCAGTCCTCTTTCGTCGGCTCGGTCTCGCCGTTGCTTTTCGGCGTTCCGTAGGTGTAGTTGTTGTCGAACTGGGTCTTGAAGTCGAAGTTGACGCTGTAGGTCAGGTTCTTGACGTTCGTCTTGTAGCCGTAATCGGACTTGAAGTAGATCCGGTCCAGGTTCTTCTGCACGATGGGCTTGTCGGCGGAGTAGAGGAAGCCGTAGTCCATCTGGAGGCGGTTGGTCCAGGTCGTCTTGTCCTTGGCGTAATTGGCGTTCGCATCGATATAGGTTGCGAAGGTGAACTGATTGAAACCACCTTTTGCCCAGTTGGTAAGACTGGTCTGGGTAAATTTGAGGTCGGTCTTCGCCCATTTCTTCCAATGGACGGGTTTTGCGACCGCCTTCGGGGCGTCGGGGGCTGCGGTCAGGGCGGCCGCGGCTTCCGCGGCTGCAGTCTGGGGATCCTGCGCAAAGAGCGGGACGGTGGCCAGGACGGCGATGGCGAGGATAATCAGTCGTTTCATATCGGTGGGGATTCAGATTAATAGGAACGGGCGAAAAGGACCCGCTGGTGGGAAGGCTTGCCGGAATAGACGCAGGTGCCTTCCTCCATGCAGACGGCGCTGTCGACAGGGATGCATCGGATCGTCGCCTTGGTCTCTTCCTGGATCCGCTGCTCGGTTTCGGCGGTGCCGTCCCAGTGGCAGAGCAGGAAACCGCCCTTCTCGATTTCGACCTTGAACTCTTCCCAGGTGTCGACTTTCCGGATCGAAGCGTCACGGAAAGCGAGGGCCTTGTTGTAGATCGACTTCTGGATGTCGTCGAGCAGGTCGATGATCCGGTCCTCAAGTCCGTCGATCGGCTCGGTCACTTTCTCGAGGGTATCGCGGCGGTGGACTTCCACGGTTCCGTTCTGCAGGTCGCGGGGACCCATGGCCAGCCGGACCGGGACGCCCTTGAGCTCCCATTCGGCGAACTTGAAGCCCGGACGCAGGGTGTCGCGGTCATCGACCTCGACGCTGTGGCCCTTCGCCTCGAGGGATTTCTTGAGGGAATAGAGCTTGTCGAGTACGGATTCGCGCTCTTCATCGGTCTTGTAGATCGGGACCATGACGACCTGGATCGGGGCGAGGGCAGGCGGAAGGACGAGTCCGTTGTCGTCGCCGTGGGCCATGATCAGGGCGCCCATCAGGCGGGTCGAAACACCCCAGGACGAGGCCCAGACATATTCCTGCTTGCCTTCCTTGTTGGTGAAGGTGACGTCGAAGGACTTGGCGAAGTTCTGGCCGAGGAAGTGGGACGTGCCGGCCTGGAGGGCCTTGCCGTCCTGCATCATGGCTTCGATGGTCAGGGTATCGAGGGCGCCGGCGAAACGCTCGTTCGGACTCTTGTGGCCGACGACGACCGGAAGGGCCATCGTCTCGCGGGCGAATTTGGCATAGACGCCGACCATCCGTTCGGCCTCTTCATAGGCTTCCTGGGAAGTGGCGTGGGCGGTATGGCCTTCCTGCCAGAGGAATTCGGCGGTCCTCAGGAAGAGGCGGGTACGCATCTCCCAGCGGACGACGTTGCACCACTGGTTGCACAGGATGGGGAGGTCTCTCCAGGACTGGATCCAGTTCTTGTAGGTGCTCCAGATGATGGTCTCGGAGGTCGGGCGGACGACCAGTTCCTCCTCCAGCTTCGCTTCGGGGTCGACGACGACGCCGGGACCGTCCGGGTTGGCCATGAGACGGTGGTGGGTCACGACGGCGCATTCCTTGGCGAATCCTTCCACGTGCTCGGCTTCGCGGCTGAGGAACGATTTCGGGATAAACAGCGGGAAATAGGCGTTTTTCACGCCGGTCTCCTTGAACATTCCGTCCAGGATCTGCTGCATCTTTTCCCAGATCGCATAGCCGTAGGGCTTGATGACCATGCAGCCGCGGACGGCGGAACGTTCTGCCAGGTCCGCCTTCACGACCAGATTGTCATACCACTGGGAATAATTATCCTCTCTTTTTGTTACCTCTTTTGCCATATTATTGAATTTTATTGATTTTTTTCTAATTTTGCCCTTACGAAACATTGAAATATCGGGACGGTACGGATATTGCATTTATTGCACCAAACCGGTTTTCCGGGACAAAGATACTTATTTTTTTATCAATTATAGGAGATTCTATACATGAAAAAGAACATTGCACTCTTCCTTGCGGCGCTCATCGCACTGACTTCGTGCGGAACGGGAGCGCAGTTCTCCTCCTCGTCCCAGCAGTACAAGGACGGAATCTACTATAAGCCTGCAGTTGACAAGGTCGCGGAAGCCGCCTCCCAGGAGGAAATGGACGCCCTTGTTGCAGAGACATTGAGTTCCGAGTTGTTCCTGACGGACGGCCAGCGTGATACCATCGTCATCCCGAAGGGGAAGACGGCATCGATTTCTTATAATAAGGACAACACCGTAACGTACAACTTCTTCGACAATGATGACCTGTACTGGAACTATTCCTGGGCCTGGTCACCCTGGTACATGAGAGGCTGGTACGGATACCGTCCCTGGTTCGATCCCTGGTATTACGATCCCTGGTTCCGCTCCTTTACGTGGGGCAATCCCTACAGCTACTGGGGTTATTGGGGCGCCTGGGGCCCCCGTTACGGCTGGTATTCCGGATTCTGGGATCCCTGGTACTACGATCCTTTCTATTATGATCCCTGGTATTATGCCTACAGCCCTTATTACGGGTGGGGCGGCTACTACGGATACCATCACTATCACGGCTGGGGAGGTCCCCGTCACGGTCACCTCTGGCGCGGTGCGATGGATCCCGCTCACGGACCCCGTTCCGGTGTCACCCGGATCAGCAACCAGTATTCCCGCGCCGACGGTCTCGTAGGAGGCATGCCCGGCAAGACGTCCACCGCTGCCCGCACGGCATCCCGTGTGACATCGGGCGCTCCCGCCTCCCGGGCGACGACGATGACCCGCCGTCCTTCCACGACCGCCGTGTCCAGGAACTCCATCTCCTCCGTCCGGGGTGCGACTTCCCGTACCGGCAGTACCGTGACCCGTAACGTCGGCAGGGCGACGACTCCTTCGAGGGCGACCTCGGCCGTCAGTCCTTCCCGCACCGTTTCCGGATCCCGCTCTTCCCAGGGCGTTTCTTCCGGCACCGTGAACTACAGGATGCCTTCGTCCTCCTCTTCCGGAGCCGTCCGTTCCTCGAGCGGCAGCGCATCCTCTTCCCGCGGGTCCTATTCCAGCGGCTCGTCTTCCCGCTCTTCCTCCGGATCCTACCGCAGCTCCGGCTCCGGTTACTCTTCCGGTTCGAGCTCCGGCGGAAGCTACCGCAGTTCTTCTTCCGGAAGCTACTCCGGCGGCTCTTCTTCCCACAGCAGCGGTGGCGGCGGATACTCCGGCGGTGGCAGCAGCCACTCCTCGAGCAGCAGCCACTCCTCCGGCAGCAGCCATTCTTCCGGCGGCAGAAGGTAAGGAACGAAAGGGACTTCCGGTCCCTTTCCTTCTATCTGCCATATTCCAGTCATTCACGAACAACTTAACGAAAAACACGATATGAAAAAGCATGCAGCAGTCGTCGTCTTCCTCTTTTCGGCCGCCCTCGCGGGCGCCCAGAGCATGAACGATGCCTATCTTTTCAGCCAGAACAACTACATCGGCACGGCGCGTACCGTGGGTATGGGCAATGCCGTCACCGCCGTCGGCGGAGACATCGGCACGCTGTATTTCAACCCTGCCGGATCCGCCGTGAACAGCTATTCGCAGTTTTCCGTGACTCCCGGCCTGGTAATCACCTCCGCCGATGCGCACGGGACGCCGCTCAGCGGCCAGACCGAGCCCTATGGATTCGAGGATCCGAACATCACGGGCCATACCCGCTTTGCGGTCCCGAACTACGGTTTCGTCATGAATTTCAAGACGAACCGGAAGAGCCACGGCCTGAAAAACTGGACCTTCGGCTTCGTCGGCCATACGACCAACAATTTCCTGAACGAGGTTTATGCGAGCGGTTCGAACTACAATACGTCTTTCGCCGGTTGCATGGCAGCCCTCGCGGACGGAACCCCGTCTTCCGTGTTCGGTGGCGACAATCCTTATGACAACGCTTCCTGGCGCCCGGTGGCCGCCTACAATTCGAACATGATCGCCACCTACGGCGGGATGGACGACCGTTATATCGGCGTGACCGAGAAGACCGACGGGGACGTGATCCGGCTCGCGGACGGGCTGAACCAGCGCTACGGCTGGCTCCGGACCGGCAGCAAGCAGGACCTGCTCTTCAACTTCGGCTTCAATATCTCCGACGTCTTCTACTTCGGGGCCAATATCGGAATTACCTCCCTTTCCATGAACTCCGACGAGTACTGGGCGGAGGAGGCGATGAACCCGAAGAAATTCGCCATCCAGTACGTGATTGGCGACGGCCAGTTCCAGGAGACTTTCTTCGACAACCTGCGTCTGCGCTATTCCTATAATATGGAAGGCAACGGGGCCTATCTCAAGGCCGGTTTCCTGACCACTCCCGTCGCGGGTCTCCGGATCGGTGCGGCCATCACCACGCCGACCGTCCTGAACATCAGGGAGTACTATGCCTATGACGCCCAGACGAGATTCCTCGATTCCACTTTCGACGGATACTCCAAGTCTCCGGAAGGGGAGTGGGAGTATGACCTGAGGACCCCGATGCGCGTCAATGCCGGTGTCGCCTATACCTTCGGCCCGATCGGCCTTGTCAGCGCGGATTACGAGATGTGCAATTACGGCATGATGCATTTCAAATCCTTCATGTCTCGGAATGACAGCGAGTTCGAGGGCGTCAATGCGGATATCAGCGATTTCATGGGCGTTTCGCACATGTTGCGCGTCGGAACCGAGATCCGTCCGATGCCGGAGCTGGCCATCCGTGCCGGTTACAACCTGACCACGAATCCCGAAAAGGATGACTACGGAAAATACATCAAGTCCAACCGCGAAAGCGCTTCGTTCGGTCTGGGATACAGCTCGAAGAGTTCTTTCTTCGCCGATCTCGGTTTCCGGGTGAATTTCCTCCCGGACGATTATTTCCTGGCGTATGACGACTATGCCTACGATGCTTCCGGCAGCTCGATCCTGTCTCCCGAGATCGTCAACAAGGTTACGATGTTCGACGTCCTGCTGACCCTCGGCCTGCGGTTCTGATACATATCAACACCATACATAGATACTGAGAGGATTCTCTCTTGAAACCGTCGCTTCGCGACCCCCCCCTAAAGGGCACCTCCCTCTTACATTGCCGAGGGTGGCATGGGTTTCAAGAGAGAATCCTCTCAGTATATAGTATACGCGTTATTTGACCAGGTTGCCGAGGATGCTGCGGGTGAGTTCCCTCGTGATGGTCTTCGTAGCGGCGTTCGTGGCTTTCTTCACGGCGGTGCTGGTCGTCGACGTCTTTTTCGTCGATTTCTTCGCACCGGTCACCTTGCCGGAGACAGTGTCCGCCACGCTGGCGGCAACCACGCCCGTAACGGCCGTGATGACGGACTTGAGGACCTTGGAGGCGATGCTGTTCTTCGCTTTCTTCTTGGCTTCCCGTTCCGCCTTGGCGGCTTCTTTTTCTTCTTTCGCTTTCTGCTTCTCTTCCAGGGCGGCCTGTTTCTCGGCCTCCTGCTGGGCTTCCAGTTCGGCTTTCTGCCGTTCCGCTTCCGCCGTTGCGGCTACCAGGATTTCATAGGCGCTCTCCCGGTCCACGGGATTGTCGTACCGTCCGAACAGGCGGGAGCGGTTGATGATCTGCCGCCGCTCGTCCTCGGTGATGGCCCCGATCTGGCTGAGCGGGAAGAGGATCTTGGCCCGTTCGACGACCGAAGGGGCGCCCTTCTCGTCCAGGAAGGAGACGAGGGCTTCGCCGGTCTCCAGGCTGAGGATGGCTTCGTAGGTGTCGAAAGAGGGATTGGAACGGAAGGTCTCCGCAGCGGTCTTCACGGCTTTCTGGTCCTTCGGGGTATAGGCGCGGAGGGCGTGCTGGACCCGGTTCCCGAGCTGGCCGAGGATGTCCTCGGGAATGTCGGTCGGGGACTGGGTGATGAAATAGATGCCGACGCCCTTGCTTCGGATCAGCCGGATGACCTGCTCGATCTTCGAGGTGAGGGCCCTGGAGGTGCCGTCGAAAAGCATATGGGCCTCGTCGAAAAAGAAGACCAGTTTCGGGAGGTCGAGGTCGCCGACTTCCGGGAGGGTGGCGTAGAGTTCGGAGAGGAGCCAGAGGAGGAAGGTGGAATAGAGTTTCGGCTTGAGCATGAGCTTGTCCGCCGCCAGGACGTTCATAACGCCCTTTCCGCCCTCGCACTGGAGAAGGTCGTAGATGTCGAAGGAGGGTTCCCCGAAGAACTTGTCCGCGCCCTGGCTCTCAAGGGCGAGGAGGGCGCGCTGGATCGCACCGACCGATGCGGGAGAGACGTTTCCGTAGGTCGTGGTGAATTCGGCCGCGTTCTGGGCGACGAAGTTCAGCATGGCCCTCAGGTCCTTCACGTCGATCAGAAGGAGCCCGTTCTCGTCAGCGATGCGGAAGACGATATGCAGGACGCCCGTCTGGGTCTCGTTCAGTTCCATCAGGCGGCCCAGCAGGTCGGGGCCCATAGCCGAGATCGTGGAGCGCATCGGATGGCCCTGCTCCCCGAAGACGTCGAAGAAGCGGACCGGGCAGCTCTGGAACTGGGGATCTTCAATCCCGAATTCCGGAAGGCGTTTCTGGATGAATCCGGACAGGCGGCCGACCTGGCTGATGCCGGAAAGGTCGCCTTTCATATCGGCCATGAAACAGGGGACACCGGCCTGGCAGAATGTTTCCGCAAGGACCTGGAGGGTAACGGTCTTGCCGGTACCGGTCGCGCCGGCGATGAGTCCGTGACGGTTCGCCATCTTCCCGCAGAGGCTGATGGGGCCGTTTGCACAATGGGCTACATACAGCCCTCTTTCTTTGTCAAGCATATGGTTCTCTTAATTAGTTTCCGAAGGATGGATGCGTCTTTTCAGGATGAAGAACAGCACCAGCGAGAGGAGGAAAACCGATCCGCCGATCCAGAAGTTCCAGCTCGGGGGAAGGTTGAAACCGATCTTCGCGATACAGATGTAGGTCGTGCAGACCGAGGTCATGAAGCAGGCGGGAAGGAGCGTGATCAGGTACCAGGCTCCCTTCCGGGCACCGGCCAGGTAGGCCGTGATGGCCCAGAGCGTAAAGACCGACAAGGTCTGGTTCGCCCATCCGAAGTACCGCCAGACGATATTGAAACCGTCTTCGTTGGCGACGTTGAACCAGAGCAGGCCGGCGGCGATTACGAAGAGGGGCACCGCGATTGCGAGGCGGTTTTTCATGGGACGCTGGTCATATTTCAGGAAGTCGGCGATGATGAGCCTCGAGCTCCGGAAAGCGGTATCTCCGCTTGTGATCGGAGCGGCGACGACACCGAGGACGGCCAGGATGCCGCCGACGACGCCGAGCCAGCTGCCCGCGACTTTCGTGACGACGGTCGGAGCGGCGGCGGTCACTTCGGAACCGACGGCAGCGGCGCCTCCGTCATAGAAGAAATACGAGGCGACGGCCGCCCAGACGAGGGCGACAAGGCCTTCCGTGATCATGGACCCGTAGAAAATCGGGCGTCCGAGCTTCTCATTCTGCATGCACCGGGCCATCATCGGGCTCTGGGTCGCATGGAAGCCGCTGATCGCCCCGCAGGCGATCGTGATGAACAGGCAGGGGAAGATCGGCGTCGCCGCCGAGGTCCGGTTGCCGAGCCCGTCCCAGATCTCAGGGATCGAGGGCCATTTGACGAACAGGCAGACCAGCAGGGCTGCGGCCATGAAAAGGAGGGCGAAGGCGAAGAGGGGATAGATCTTGCCGATAATCTTGTCGACCGGAAGGAGGGTCGCGACGATATAATAGGCGAAGATGACACCGATCCAGATCATGACGGCCGTGGAGCTCCCGTTTCCCGCGATATCTCCGAGAATCAGGGCCGGGGAGTATACGAAAACGGCTCCGACCAGCAGCAGGAGCAGGATCGAGAAAACCAGCATGACCTTCTTGGTCGTCATTCCGAGGTATTTCCCGATCAGTTCGGGAAGTCCGGCCCCGCCGTTCCGGATGGAGAGCATTCCGCTCATGTAATCGTGGACGGCACCTGCGAAGATGCATCCGAAAACGATCCAGAGGTAGGCGGAAGGACCGAACTTGGCGCCCATGATGGCTCCGAAGATCGGACCGGTGCCGGCGATGTTGAGGAACTGGATCATGAAAACCTTCCAGGAGGGCATGGCGATGTAGTCGACGCCGTCCGCTTTGGTAATGGCAGGTGTTTTCCGGTCAGGGTCCGGTGCAAACACTTTTTCCACGAACGCTCCGTACACGAGATATCCGAGAAGAAGGGCCAGGAGGCTAAGGAGGAATGAATACATGGTTCTGCAGGTTTTTTCCTTTGCAAAAATAGAAAAATATCCGCACTTTTTAGATATATTTGCGTACGTTAATCATGTAATTCCATACTCTATGCGAAAAAATCTGATTTTGGCGATTCTCGCCGCTTTTTCCTTTTCCGTCATCTGGGCGTCAGCCCAGGAATATGCCCCCGCGGGGGACAGGATCAAGACCCGCTGGGCGGCGGAAGTTTCACCGCAGAATGCCCATCCCGAATATCCCCGTCCCCAGATGGTCCGTCCCCGCTGGCAGTCTCTGAACGGCCTCTGGAACTATGCCGTGACCCGGGAAGAGGCGGCCAAGCCCGTCATCGGCGACGGAAAGATCCTCGTCCCGTTCGCGATCCAATCCTCCCTTTCGGGAGTCGGAAAGATGGTGAGCGAGAAAGAGGCCCTTTGGTATGAGACGGCGTTCACCGTCCCGAAGGACTGGAAGAAGCAGCGGATCCTCCTCCATTTCGAAGCGGTCGACTGGGCCGCGGAGGTCTGGGTCAACGGAAAGAAAGCCGGTTCCCATACCGGCGGCTATGCGCCTTTCAGCTTTGATATCACCGACCTTCTCCGCAAGAAGGGCCCGCAGGTGCTGACCCTCAGGGTGACAGATCCCACCGACATCGATACGAAGGGGGACCATACCTACGTCCCCCGCGGCAAGCAGGTCATGAACCCGCACGGAATCTGGTACACGGCCGTGACGGGCATCTGGCAGAGCGTCTGGATCGAGCCGGTCGCCTCATCGCATATCGAGAGTTTCTATACCGTCCCGGATCCGGCCGCTGAAACGGTCTCCGTCCAGGTCGCTTCGGCCGGCCTCGTTCCCGGCGACGAAGTTCTCGTCGAACTGCTCGAGGGTAAGGCGGGACTGGATATGGACAAGGCTGATTTCCAGGGAGTTCCCGTCGTTTCCAGCGCTTCGGCTGTCGGCGGAAAGGCCCTTCTCAAGGTCCCTGCCCCGCATCTTTGGTCCCCGGACGATCCCTATCTCTACGGCCTCCGCATCAAGGTCCTCCGGAAAGGGAAGGTCCTCGACGAGGTCTGCGGCTACACCTCGGTCCGGAGCGTTTCCGTCGTCGAGGACGTCAAGGGCTTCAAGTCCCTCGGACTCAACGGGAAACCCTGCTTCAACTATGGCCCCCTCGACCAGGGCTGGTGGCCGGACGGCCTCTATACGGCCCCGACCGACGAGGCCCTCGCCTATGACGTCGTCAAGACCCGCGACTTCGGGTTCAACATGATCCGGAAACATATCAAGGTCGAGCCCGCCCGCTGGTATTATCACTGCGACCGGCTCGGGATCATGGTCTGGCAGGACATGCCGAGCCCGACCGACAGCCGTCACGGTCAGTGGAAGTACCGCGATTACCAGCCGTTCCAGGGCAAGGATTCGGAGGTGAGCGCCTGGACGAAGGAGAATTTCTATAAGGAATGGGCTGAGATCATGGACGCCCGCCGGGTCTTCAACTGCATCACTGTCTGGGTGCCCTTCAACGAGGCCTGGTGCCAGTTCGACACCCCGGATGCCGTGGCTTTCACCCGCGCAAAGGACCCGACCCGCCTGATCAATCCGGCTTCCGGCGGCAATCACAATGAGAACTGCGGGGACATCCTCGACTGCCACAACTACCCGAATCCCGCCCAGTACCTCTGGAGCCCGACCGTCGCGAACGTCGTCGGCGAGTACGGCGGCATCGGCCTGCCGCTCGAGGGCCATCTCTGGCAGCCGGACAAGAACTGGGGGTATATCCAGTACAAGAATTCCAAGGATGTGACGGATGCCTATGAGCGGTATGCCAGGCAGCTGATCGACTTGGTCGGCCGCGGAACCTCCGGCGCCGTCTATACGCAGACGACGGATGTCGAGATCGAGGTCAACGGCCTCATGACCTATGACCGGGCCGTAATCAAGATCGATGAAGCCCGCGTCCGCGAGATCAACCGCAGTGTCATCGAGGCGCTGAAATAAGGACAATGGAAAGGAAGGGGTGTTGCCCCTGAAACCCATGCCACCCTCGGCAATGTAAGAGGGAGGGGCCCTAAGCGGGGTCCCCGAGAATCTCTGATTCTTGGGGTGCTGTCAGGGAGGGGCCGAAGGCGGTTTCAGGAGCAACACCCCTTCCTTTCCGACGGTGTCTTATAATCAGAAGCGGAGGGAGAGTCCGACGCCGTTCGCAGAAGAGCCGAGCGAGAGCGAAGGAGCGTAGCCGTAGCCGCCGCCATACCGGTGATTGTAGTCGTCGGCGATCCGGTAGAGCCTGCGGTTGCCGCTGACCCAGAGAGGTATCCCCGCTCCCAGGAAAGCCGCCCCGATGACCCCCGAGACGATGGACAGGGAGTGGATGCCTTCGGACTGATAGTCGCTTCCCATGCGGGAATAATCCGCCCTGACCCTTCGGTCGAAATCCGATTGCATGGCTGCGCCGAGGATCCCGCCGAGGAGCAATCCGGATCCGGTCAGCGTCAGGGTGCTGCCCCATCCCACCTGGCGCCGGGCCCTCAGGTATTCGCTTCCATAAAGCGAGATTCCGAGATAGTCGGGCGAGACGGGGTATCCGTACTGGTCATAATAATGGCCCCAGCGGTACTCGATCGGTCCGTAGGGACCTCCATAGGGACCGTGATGGTGGTGATGATAGGGATATCTGCCGTACTGGGCGAAAGCCGTGGTGCAGAGTGCCAGGAGCACGGTGACAAGTATGATTCTCGTTTTCATAATCCAACAGTTTTATGTTCAATGCCAGGTTCGTCACAAATAATATGCCGGGCTCCGGGACGGGCATGGAATGTGCAGTGAAAGGATTTGAATCAAATCTTCTGCATATGAAAAAGATCATCGTAATACTGGTGGCTCTCCTGGCGCTGTCGGGAAGCCTCTCCGCACAAAATCCCCCTGAACGCGTTCTTTTCGATCCCGAATACCAGGGACCCGTCGTCGAACACGATTATTATTATCTGGAGCCCTTCGGGGACCATGTCGGCTATTCCATCTACGGCAGCCGTTACCGCCGGGCCAAGAGCGACCGGAACTGGGGCATCTTCCTGGCTACGGTCGTCGCCCCGATCAGCGGACTGCTTGCGGCTAACGGAATCGGAGAGGATGAAACCGCGCCGGCCGTTATCGGACTCGCCGGTGTTCTCGGCGGGCTTGGATTCGGAATCCCGCTCTGGGTCCGGGGACGGCACGAACTGGACTGGATGATGGACGATTACGTACGCCGGTACGCACCGCGGCCGCATTCCTCGCTGACGGTCGGTCCGACCCGCAACGGAATGGGCCTGGCGCTGAATTTCTAGACAGAGAGGTTCCTCCAGTGGGGACCGAACCTTTCGAAAGCGGCCCTGTCAAGGGCTTCACGATCCTCGGGATGGGCGATGCTGATCATCAGTTTCGCCCTTTCTTGTATGGATTTGCCGAAGAGGTCCACGGCGCCGAATTCCGTGACCATCCAGTGGGCGTCGGCCCGGGGGGTGACCACTCCGGCGCCGGGATTCAGGATCGGGACGATCTTGTTCTTCCCCTTGTTGGTGCGGGAAGCGAAGGCCGTGATCGACTTTCCGTCTTGCGACAGATTGGCTCCCTTGACGAAATCCAGCTGGCCGCCGGTCCCGGAGAAGATCCGGGTTCCGATGGAGTCGGCGCAGATCTGGCCTGTCAAGTCCACCTCCGTCGCGGAATTGATGGCGACCATCCGGGGATTCCGGGCGATGACCCAGGGATCGTTGGTATAGGCGATGTCCTTCATCAGGACTTCGGGATTCCGGTCGACAAAGCGGTAGACCCGGTCGGAACCGAGCAGGAAGGAGGCGACGATCTTCCCCGTGTCGATCTTCTTGCAGGCGCCGTTGATGACCCCTTTTTCAATCAGCCCGAGGATCCCGTCCCCGAACATTTCCGTATGCAGTCCGAGGTCCCGGTGGGTTTCCAGCTGGGGTGCGAGGGCATTGGTGAGGGAACCGATGCCGACCTGGATGCAGGCCCCGTCGTCGACCAGTTCCGCACAGCGCCGCCCGATGATGATCTCTTCTTTGGACGGGGCGGGGGAGGGTTTGGTGAAAAGGGGCGTCTCGTCATAGACGAAGGCGTCAAAATCCTCTAGGGGAAGCGTATCCCCATAGGCGAAGGGGACGTGCGGGTTGACGACGGCGATGGCGTTCCGGGCGACTTCGATGGCGGCGGGGGAGCAGTCGACCGAGGTGCCGAGGGAGACCCGTCCCGCTTCGTCGGGGAGGGAGACCTGGACCATAGCGACGTCGCACCGGAGGGCGCCGCAGCGATAAAGCCGTTGGGAATCAAAAAGATGGACCGGAAGATAATCGGCGTAGCCGGCGTTCACGTTGGCGCGGACGTTCGGACCGACGAAGAACCCCTGGTCGAAGAAGATGCCCTCATAGCGGGGCTCACTGTACGGAGCGGGACCCTCTGTATGGAAATGGTGGAAATGGACATCTTCGATTTCGCCTGCGTCCGCCCTCCGGCAGAGGGCTTCGATCAGGACGTGAGGCACGCTCGCGACACTGCCGAGGTGGATATGGTCTCCGGTCCGGACGGCCCGGACCGCTTCATCTGCGCTGACGTATCTGATTTCTTTCATGGGGATGCTTACAGATAAGTTCGATTCCACAAAGATACGGATTTTCTTCGTATCTTTGCAAGGTAAAACACGACGCATGCATACGAAAGAAGAGAAACTGGCGGCGTTCGGCCGCCTGCTCGATATCATGGAAGAACTCCGGGCGAAATGTCCCTGGAATGCGGCGCAGACAATCGATTCCCTGCGTCCGATGACCCTCGAAGAGGTTTATGAACTCAGTGACGCCGTCCTCAAGAAAGACGACGAGGACCTGAAGAAGGAACTCGGCGACGTGCTCCTGCATATCGTCTTCTATTCCAGGATTGCGGAGGAACAGGGAAAATACGACATCGCGGACGTGGCCGAAAAGGTTTCGGACAAGATGGTCTACCGCCATCCCCATGTCTTTTCGACCGTCGAGGTCGCCGATGCCGACGAAGTCTCCCACAATTGGGAAATGCTGAAAACCAAAGAGAAAGGCGGAAACAAGCGTGTCCTCTCCGGCGTTCCCGAGTCCCTTCCTTCGATCCTGAAAGCCTATTTCATGCAGGACAAGGCCCGCGGGGTAGGTTTCGACTGGGAGGAGAAATCCCAGGTCTGGGACAAGGTCAAGGAAGAACTTGGGGAGTATCAGGCCGAGCTGGAGGCGATGGACGCAGAAGACGGCCATGTCGAACCGTCCCAGTTCGCCCCGGCCGAGGGCTCTTCAGATGGATTCAAGGCTGCGTATGTGCGTGCGGAAGAGGAACTTGGTGACTTCCTTTTCGCCGTGATCAATGCCGCCCGCCTCTACGGACTCAACCCCGACACCGCCCTGAACCGGGCCTGCGACAAGTTCCGCCGCCGCTTCACTTATCTCGAGGAGCAGACGATCCGGAAAGGGCGCATGCTGACGGACATGACCCTTGCGGAGATGGACGAAATCTGGGACGAGGGGAAGGCGAAAGGCCTATAGCGCCTTGATATAGCAGCGGCGGCGCATGTAGAGTTCATGCCCGTATTTGTTCCAGACGTTGACGGCGGCGCCGTTGGTTTCGATCTGGGGATTGGACAGGGCCCATTCCGTGCCCGTTTCCATGTATTTCCGCGCCAGGATGCTGTGATAGACGGCCGAGATGCCCCGGTTCTGCCACTCCGGGACCGCTCCGTTGATCATCAGGTCCACGGTCCGGAAGTCTTTCAACGCGCGGAGAAGATGGATCCAACCGAAGGGGAAGAGCCGCCCGCGGCATTTCTGGAGCGCCCGGGAGATGTCCGGGAAGGCGATGCCGAAGGCGACGAGTTCCTCATTCTCATCCAGAACGATGCAGCTGACCTTGTCGGACAGGAAGCGCATGACCGAAGAGGCCTCTTCCTCGATCTCTTCCTCCGTGAAGGGGATGAAATTATGGACGGTCTGCGAGAAACTGTCGCTGTAGACCCGGAAGAAATTCCGGACCCGTTCGGGATCCTTTTTCAGTCGGTCGATGCTCCCTTCGTGGAGACGGTACTTTTCCATCAGCATCCCGGCGATCCGGTGGACCTTTTCCGGAGTGTCCATGTTCGCGACCATCTTGTTCTCCACCCAGTCGCATTCCTTGGCGTACCCGAGCCTCTGGACGAAATCATTGTAATAGGGAAAGTTGTAGAGCGTATTGAAGACCGGGACGTTGCCGAATCCCTCTACGAGCATGCCCTGTTTCCCGAGGGTGTTGTAGTAGAGGGGTCCATGGATCTCGGTCATTCCTTCGCTCCTGGCCCATTCCTCCGCCGTCTCCAGAAGGAGGCGGGCGACCTCGAAGTCATCGATCATGTCGAACCACCCGAACCGTGCCCGTTTCGTACCGTAGAGCTCGTTGTAGCGGGGGTTGATCATGCCGCAGATCCTTCCGACAACCTTTCCGTCGCCGTCGAAGGCGAGCCACAGTTTCCGCTTGCAGTAGGCGAGCGGGGCGGCCTTCGTCAGGGAATGCATCTGGTCTCCCCGGAGGGCGGGCACGTATTGCGGGCAGTCCCGGTAGAGTTCTTCAGGGAAGCGGATGAAGGTTTTGATCTCTTTTCGGGACAGGATTTCCCGGACGGCGTACTTTTTCATGGAATTTGCATTTCACTCACAAAAATAGCACTTTATTCGGGAAGAATGATTAAATTTGAAAGCTAAACACACTGAAATGGCAGAAGATATCCTCCAGACCCTGTTCGAGTCCTATACCGGACAGAAACTTGCGGAAAAGAACGAACTTTCGACCTCCGGCAGCAACCGCCGCTACTTCCGGCTCAAGGGCGGAAACATTTCCGTCATCGGCGTCGTCGGGACCAGTTTCGAGGAAAACCGGGCATTCATCACGCTTTCCCAGCATTTCAAAGGGAAGGGACTCCATGTCCCGACCGTCCTTTCCGTGAGCGAAGACGGGATGTCCTATATCCAGGAGGACCTCGGAGACCAGATCCTCTACCAGATGGTCTCCCAGGGACGGGAAACCGGCAGCTACAGCTCCTATGAGTGCGACCTGCTCTGCCGGACGATCGAGCAGCTCCCGAAGATCCAGTTCAAGGGGGCCGAGGGACTCGATTTCAGCGTCTGCTATCCCCAGCCGGCCTTCGACGGCCAGATGGTCGATTTCGACCTGAATTATTTCAAATACTGTTTCCTCAAGGCGACCGGACTGGAATTCAACGAAGTGACCCTCCAGAAGGACTTCGAAAGGCTGAAAGCCGACCTGCTCGAGGACATGGGCGATACCTTCATGTACCGGGATTTCCAGGCCCGCAACGTCATGTTCCGGGACGGCGTCCCGTATTTCATCGACTACCAGGGCGGCCGCAAGGGCCCGATCTACTATGACGTGGCATCCTTCATCTGGCAGGCCCGCTCCCGCTATCCGGAGGATCTGAAGAAGGAACTGGTGCGGACCTATCTGCGGGCCCTGAAAGGGTACATGCCGGTCGACGAGAAGGCGTTCAACGAACGCCTGAGGCTCTTCGTCCTCTTCCGCAGCCTGCAGGTGCTCGGCGCCTACGGTTTCCGCGGTTATTTCGAGAAGAAGCCGCACTTCCTCGCCAGCGTCCCCTATGCCCTCGGGAACCTGCGCCGGCTGCTCCAGAAGCCTTTCGACGACTATCCCTACCTCAATTCGATCCTGACCCGCCTGACGACGATGCCGCAGTTCAACGAGATCGTCGAGGACAAGCGGCTCGAGGTCCATATCTACAGTTTCGCCTACAAGAAAGGCATTCCCGTGGACCGCACCGGCAACGGCGGCGGCTATGTCTTCGACTGCCGATCAATCAACAATCCCGGCAAGTACGAGCACTACCGGCAGTTCAACGGCAACGATCCCGAGGTCATCCGCTTCCTGGAGGATGACGGGGAGGTCATGGTCTTCCTGGACAGCGTCTACAAGCTTGTCGACGCCCATGTCAACCGGTTCATCCAGCGGAAGTTCACCCATCTCCAGGTCTGCTTCGGATGTACCGGCGGCCAGCACCGCTCCGTCTACTGCGCCGAGCATCTGGCCAGCCACCTCTCCGGCAAGTTCGATATCAAGGTGACGGTGACCCACCGGGAACTGGACATCGAAAAGATTCTGTAGGGGATGAAGGCGATGGTTTTTGCGGCCGGTCTCGGAACCCGGCTGAAACCCTTGACGGATACCCTCCCGAAGGCCCTCGTCCCGGTGGGCGGGGAGCCTCTTCTGGCCCATGTAATCCGGAAACTCGCCTCCTACGGCTATGACGACATCATCGTCAACGTCCATCATTTCGCCCGTCAGATCCGGGAATATCTCGCCGATGCGGAGTTCGGCGTGCGGATCCGGGTTTCGGACGAAACGGACCTGCTCCGGGAAACCGGGGGAGCCGTCCGCCATGCCCGGCCCCTGCTGGAGGGGGATGGCCCCTTCCTGATCCATAATGTCGATATCCTGTCCGACCTGGACCTGGACTGGTTCCGCTCCGAGGCCCGTCCGGACGCCCTTGCGAACATTCTCGTCAGCGACCGGGAGACATCCCGCTATTTCCTGTTCGACGATGCGATGCGGCTTGTCGGATGGACGAATGTGAAGACCGGAGAGATCCGGAGTCCCTATCCCGGCCTCGATCCCTCCGCCTGCCGGAAATATGCCTTCGCAGGAATCCACCTGCAGTCCCAGGCAATCTTCCGGGCCTTTGAAGAGTATGGTTTCGGGGAGCGGTTCCCCATCGTCGATTTCTATCTCAAAGCCTGCGCGGACCATCCCGTCTATGGGATCGTCCCGGAAAAGCTGCGGCTGATCGATGTGGGAAAGATGGACTCCCTTGCGGAAGCGGAGCGGCTTTATTCCTCGATGTAGACATCTTCGCCCGGAGCCGTCATGTGGAAGAGTTCCCGGGCGTGCTTTTCAAGGGAATCCTTGTCGTGGGTCAGGTCGTAGATCGTCCTGTCCATCTTCTCGATATCCCTGCGGTATTCCCTGATCATCTTCTCCTGGCGGCGGATCTCATGCCCCGAGCGGATCCAGTTGATCACCCCGTTGCTCCGGAAGAGGAGGAAAAGCAGGACGACAAGGCTTGTCACCACGGCGAATTTGACGAAACCGTGGTGCTTGTCATTCCAAAACGCAGATTCTTTTTTCATTGTCGCAAAATTACTAAATTTGCATGACATAAAATGTAATTAAAACCAAGATTTTCATGAAACCTACACTTCTTGTCCTTGCAGCCGGAATGGGCAGCCGCTATGGAGGCCTCAAGCAGATGGACGGCCTCGGCCCCAATGGTGAAACCATTATCGATTATTCTATCCACGATGCCGTCGAAGCGGGATTCGGAAAAGTCGTCTATATCGTCCGCGAGTCGTTCCGCGAAGCCATGGAAGCCGCCGTCAAGGAAAAGTACGCCGGTGTCAGGACGGTTGACGGCGAACCGCTCAAGTTCGTCTTCGTCACCCAGGAACTGGACAAGATCCCCGAAGGATTCACCCTCAATCCCGAACGGAAGAAACCCTGGGGAACCGCCCATGCCGTCCTGATGGCCCGTGAAGTGATCCACGAGCCCTTCGTCGTCATCAACGGGGATGATTTCTACGGAAAGGCCTCTTTCCATATCGCGGCGGAATGGTGTCGGAACCATGAGGAAACCGAGGGCCAGTACTGCCTCGTCGGATTCCAGCTCGAGAATACCCTTTCCGAGTCCGGCGGCGTATCCCGCGGCATCTGTTCCTACGATGAGGAAGGCCTTCTGACGGGCATCGTCGAGCACCACAACATCGCCCTCGACGCGGACGGGGTCGTCTACGGAGACAACAGTGTCAGCGGGGAGACCCACGTCCCCCTGGACAAGAAAGCCCTCTGCTCGATGAACATGTGGGGATTCACCCCGGATTATTTCGGGATGAGCGCCGATGTCTTCCTCTCTTTCATGACCGCTTTCGGGAATGATCCCAAGAAGGAATTCTATATCCCGTATGCCATCGATACGCTGATCAACTCCGGAAAGGCGGCCTGCGACCTCGTTTCGACGCCTTCCCACTGGTTCGGTGTGACCTTCAAGGAAGACCGGCCGGGCGTTGTCGCCAAGTTTGCGGAACTCGTCGCCGACGGTGTTTATCCCAGTCCTTTATACCAGTAAACCATGGCTCTCAAACTCCGCCGCGCGGCCCGGAAGGACTATGACCTCTTTAAGGGATATGCCTATTACGCTCCCGATGTAAGGGGAATGTTCATCCTGTTCGCCCTTCTCCTCCTCGGCAACGTCCTGGGAGGGATCCTGACCGCGATTTTCGCCCTCTTCATGACCCCTGATTCAGCCGCCACCTACGGCACGCTGATCGCCTATCCCGCCCAGTTCCTCCCTCCGATGGTCTATTGCTCGCTGAAGAGCCGCCGGAACGCTCTCTTCGAGGAAGGGATCATGCTGGAGAGCTCCCATTTCAAACCGTATTCGGGCTGGCTCCTGGCCTTGCTTGCGGTCGTGCTGACCGCCTCCCTCGCCTTCGCGACCGACTGGATCAATTACTGGAACTACCGGCTGACGACCCTTACTCCCGGGATGGAGAAATTCTATGACCTCATCATGAAAGTCATGAAGGAACTGACCGGCGGTCCCGTCTGGGTCTCGGTCCTGACCGTCGCCGTCATGGCTCCGTTATTCGAAGAGTGGCTCTGCCGCGGCGAGGTCCTCCGGGGGCTTCTCCAGAAGATGAAACCCGGCTGGGCGATCGTCGTTTCGGCCATCTTCTTCGCCGTGATCCATATGAACCCCTGGCAGGCGCTCAACGCGTTCATCATCGGCTGCATCCTCGGCTACGTCTATTACAAGACCGGTTCGCTGATCCTGACGATGATCATGCACGCCACGAACAACGGCCTTGCGGTCGTCATGGCGAATATCGACTCCCTCAAGGATGTCGAGTATTTCAAGGAGATCATGTCCGCCCCGTCCTATCTGCTCGCGACCCTTGCGAGCATCGCCGTCGTGGCCGGAATCCTCTTCATCTACAAGAGCATCCCGCTGACGGACCGTCGCGGGAACCTGCACCGGGTCCGGGAACAGGTTACGGATTGAGAAGCCGGTACAGTCCGACGACCTGGACGGCCGCCGCGACATCGTGTACCCTGAGAATGGAAGCCCCTCCGCGAAGCGCCTCCAAATGGAGAGCCGACGTCGCCGGAAGGGCTTCTTCCGGTGTAATCCCGAGAGGCTTGTAAATCATGCTTTTCCGGGAGATCCCGACAAGGACCGGCTTCCCGAGGACGCCGAAGGCGGGAAGGTTCTGGAGGAGTTCATAGTTTTGTGCAGCCGTCTTGGCGAAGCCGAACCCGGGATCTGCGATCCAGTCGGTGATCCCGGCGCGTTCCGCCTTGGCGGCGAATTCCCGGAAATACCGGAGGACCTCCGCCGTGACGTCATCATAGATTGCGAGGGAGTCCATCGTCGCCGGGGTGCCTCTTTTGTGCATCGCGACATAGGATAGGGAAAGTTCCCCGACGGTTTCCAACATTGCGGGATCATCTTCCCCGGCGGAGATGTCGTTGACGAGGAAGTCCCCGATGAGGTCGTGGACCCGCCGGACGACTTCCGAGCGGAAGGTGTCGACGGAAATCCGGATCCCGGGAAACGCGTCACGGACGGCCCTGAGGGCCGGGGAGAGGCGTTTCCATTCGGTCCCGGGGTCGACGGGAATGGACCCGGGGCGTGTCGAGCAGGCTCCGAAGTCGAGGATATCCGCACCCTCTGCCACCATTTCCTCCGCCTTCCGGACAGCACGGGCCGTGTCGGCGGTCCCGATCCGGCTGCCCGAATAGAAGGAATCGTCCGTCAGGTTGAGGATTCCCATGACCGATATTTTTCTGCCGCTATCCATCTTTTTCTCTCTTGAACCGCACAAAAATAATTATATTTGTAAACTCTGACAAGAAATAGAAAGATATGCTGGTAGTCGTGGAAGGATTGGACGGGGCCGGGAAGTCGACCCAGGTCGCCAGGTTGAAACAATATCTCGCCGAGCGCTGCGGGAATCTGGAGTATATCCATTTCCCCCGATATGACGCTCCCGTCTACGGGGGGCTTATCAGCCGTTTCCTGCGTGGGGATTTCGGATCGAACGATACGGTCCATCCCCAACTCGTGGCCCTTCTTTTCGCGGAAGACCGCCACGGCGCGGGTCCCTGGATGAAGCGGGTCCTCGCAGAGGGGAAAACCCTCCTCCTCGACCGGTATGTCTACTCGAACGTGGCCTACCAGTGCGCCAAGCTTGCACGGCCGGAGGAGCGGGAGGAACTCCGGGAATGGATCCTGAATACCGAATTCGGAGAGTTCGACCTGCCCCGCCCGGACCTGAACCTGTTTCTGGACGTCCCGATCGGATTCGTCAAGGAGCGGCTTTCCGCCCAGCGGCAGGGCCATGACCGGGATTATCTATCCGGGGCTCGGGACATCCACGAAGCGGATATTTCATTCCAGGAAACCGTCCGGAGCCTGTATCTCCGCCAGGTCGCGCTCGATGCGAAGTTCCTTCGGATCGACTGCTCCTCCGAGAGCGGGGAAATGCTCCCCCCGGATGCCATATTCAGCCGTATCCGTACGGTCGTCGACCCTCTGATAAAAGAACAGGACCATGAATAAGTTCAGACGTTTCGCCGCAATCCTCTGCGGACTCGTTTTCCTGATTTCCGGCTTGCTGAAGTTGCTGGATCCCGTCGGGACGGGGCTGATCGTATCGGCCTATTACCAGTTCTTCGGACTGAAGTTCCTGGAAGGGACGTCCCAGGCGGCCGGCGTCGCCCTCGCCCTGCTGGAATCCCTGCTCGGAACGGCCCTCGTGACGGGCGTTTTCCGGAAACTGACCGGGATCCTCAGCGGTATCCTGACCCTGCTGTTCACGGGCGTGACCCTGGCCCTGCTTGTCAAGAACCCGGAGATGGATTGCGGCTGTTTCGGAGAAGCCGTCCATCTGAGCCATCTGCAGAGCTTCCTCAAGAACCTCGTCCTGCTGGCCCTCCTCGCCGTCGCCTTCCTTCCGATGAAGAACCTCGGCGATGCGAAGAAGAAGGGAAAACTGGCCTTCTGGGTCGCTGTCGCAGGCCTCGCGGTAGCGGCGGTGTACAACCAGCGGCATCTCCCGACGGTAGATTTTACGGATTTCGCGCCCGGAAACGAGCTGCTCACCTCCCTGGACAACGACTATGAGGAGTTCGACGACAAGGTCCGCGTCCATGTCTATAAGCGGGGGGACCAGGAGGGTTTCTTTACGGAGAACCGCCTTCCCGACTCGACATGGGCCTTCGTCCGGATCGACACGCTCGACCGGAACGGCATCCGTTTCGAAGAGAAAACCCCCTCCCTTTCCTTCAAGGACGACATGGGCGGATACCAGGATGAGCTGGCGGTCCTCGGGAAGGTCCTCATCCTTTCCGTCCCCGCTCATGAGAAGATGGACCCGGAGGCCTGGGACGCCCTGGTTACCCTGAAGGATGACGCGGAAAAGAGCGGAATCAATCCGCTCCTCCTCGTTACGGAAGGGACTCCCGTGGAAACCGCGGTCCCTGCCCTGCTCCAGCCGTACGCCTATTTCTCGGATTACAAGACCCTCATCACGCTGAACCGGAGCAACGGAGGAGCAACCTATCTGGACAACGGCATGATCATCAGGAAATGGCACCTGCGTGATCTCCCGGACTTCGAAGGCCTCGACAAACTGGCCGGGACGGATCCGGTCGACGCGACGGTAGCGACGGTCACTCGTTCCCGCCTGCGCGCCCAGGGATTCCTTCTCTATCTCCTGGCCGTCCTGATTATCCTGTAAATTTCCATCCGTTCCCCCCCTCTCTTCCCGGAGAAGATTATCGTCCGGGAGGGCTGGTGCTCCTATGGGTCCACGGACTGTACCGATAGGAGCAAAAAAGCCACTAAATGCGCTTAAGGGTCCTTGTGCTGGACCCATAGGCGCACCCGCGCCCTCGAGAAGTCTATATCGGGGAATGGAAAGAATTGAGAGACGCCAAGACTCTTCTCCGGGAGAAACGGGGACTGTGGGAAAAGGTCAGAGGCGTTTGAGGTAAAGGATCGAATCGGGCCCCTCGTTGAAGAGAAGGTCCATGATGGAAAGTCCTCCCACAAATCCGTACTTACGGGAAAATACCTGATAGTAAGGCCTTTCCAGGGAAAGGTCGCGAAGAATCGTATTGTTCCGTTTGGGATGGATGACCTCCCGGTAGTCGTCTGGAACCGATCCCGGAGGCGCGTAGCTTTCCGTCTGGAGGAGATTGCAGGCAATCCCGGTCTTGTCGAGAAAGAAGCGGATCAGGGACAGGTTGAGGTCGAAAAGGGTCTCCCTCCGATCCTCGAGAACGGCAAAAAGGTCGTCCCGGTAGTGTTCGAAATAGGGGGAGGAATAATAGGCGGAATCGATGGCCCGGCAAGTCCTCAGAACCCAGGGAACGGAATAGTCGACCCGGACGGAAGTGATCCGGCGGTCCTCACCGTGGACGATCGGGACGGAGAGGTCCTCGACCCCTTCCGCCGCGGCGATCCGGCACCGGGTCCGGTAGGATTGCTTCTGGTAGTTCTCGCAGGCTTCCAGGCTCGCCACAGACGGAATTACCCCGTCCGGAGACAGGGTAAAATCCTTTGCCAGCAAGGCAAAATATTCCACGGGAGGGCAGTATGCCGTACTGAGGAGCACTAATCTACATCGGTTTTCTCGCCCGGCTTGATGGCGCGGATGATGCCGCGCTTGGAATTCCGGATAAAGTTGACGATGACATCCCGCTCCTCGCTCTGCGGGAACCCCAGTTCGACCTTGGCCAGGCCGTCGGAGATGTTCATCCCCTGGAAATAGATGGTATCGTAGATGTCCTTGATGTTGTGGATCTGGTCCGTGGTGAAACCGCGGCGGCGCAGGCCGACGAGATTGATGCCTACGTAGCAGACGGGATCCCGGCCGACGAGGGCGTACGGCGGGATGTCCTTGTTGATCTTCGAGCCGCCTCCGATCATGGCGTGGGCGCCGATGCGGGAGAACTGGTGGACGACGGAACCGCCGCCGATGATGGCCCAGTCATCCACGTCGGTCTCGCCGGCGATGCCGACGTAGCTGACCAGGATGCAGTGGTTGCCGACCCGGCAGTCATGGGCGACGTGGGTATAGGACATCAGGAGGGTATCGTTTCCGATCCGGGTCACGCCCTTTCCGCTGGCCTTGGTGCCGCGGTTGATGGTGGCGCACTCACGGATGTTGACGCGGTCCCCGATCTCGACCCAGGAGACTTCCCCTTCGAATTTGAGGTCCTGGGGGATGGCACCGACGACGGCGCCGGGAAAGACGGTGCAGTCTTTGCCCATTTTTACATAAGAGAAGATCGTCGCGTGGGGAAGGATCTTGCAACCGTCTCCGATTTCGACATTGTCGTCAATGAAAGCGAAGGGACCGACTTCTACGTTCTCTCCGAGCTTTGCGTTCGGACTCACGGTCGCGAGGGGATGGATTTTGGCCATAATTCTTTTTATTTCAGCAGCTGCCGCAGGGCTTTCGCCGCCTGGGTGTTAATCGTATGTCCCGGCTTGTAAGCAGTGATCCGCGCGTTCAGCCAGCCGCCGGAAAGCCGCATGTCGCCGATCAGGTCGAGGAGCTTGTGCCTTCCGCATTCGTTGTCGAAATAGAGGTGCAGATTGTTCAGATACCCGTTCCCGACTATCTGGAGTTCCTCATGGCCGAAGAGGCGGGACAGTTCGTCCAGCTGCTCAGGCTTGACCGGATACTCCACGATGACAATCGCATTGTCGACATCGCCGCCCTTGATGAGGTTGTTCTTGAAAAGGAACTCGATCTCATGGAAGAACACGAAGGTCCTGCAGACACCGATTTCATCTGCATAATTTATGCCATCTTCCCAGTTTGCTTTCTGTATGCCGAGAACCCTGGAGTTGAAATCGACGGTCACCTCGTAGGACGGGGTGTCCGCAGGTTCGATCCGGACCCAGGATCCGCTTTTTTCGTCTTTGATTTCGACCGGACGGGGGAGCGTGAGATACTTCCGGGGAACTCCCTGGTCCACGAGTCCGTCCTCACGGAACGCTTCGACATAGAATCGGGCGCTTCCGTCCAGGATCGGGACTTCCAGGTTGTCGACCTCGACGAGGGCGTTGTCCACGCCCATTCCCGTCAGCGCGGAGAGCAGGTGCTCGACGGTCGCGACGGAAACTTCTCCGGAAGAGATCGTGGTGCTTCTCGCCGTGTTCGAAACGTTTTCCGCCAAGGCGTCTACGAATGCGTTTTCACCGAGGTCCGTCCTGTGGAAACGGATCCCGGTTCCCGCGGGAGCGGGCCTGACGGTCATTTTCGTGTATACGCCCGTATGCAGTCCCTTGCCTTGGAAGGAATGGGCGGCAGCGAGCGTGTGTTGGTTACAAAACATGTTGCTATCTTCGTTAAGGGCTGCAAAGATAGCAAATTAAATCGGTATTCAAAATTATTCTATTCCTCGGCGGCCTGTTTGAACTTGGCGTAGGCCTTCATGTACTGCCGAACGGGAATGACCGGGGAACCGATCAGGACTTCTCCGCTCTTGCGGATGTTGCCGATGACGCCCGCTTGGGCCCCGAGGGTCGTATGGTCCGCGATCTTGATATGGCCGGCGATGCCGACCTGGCCGCCGAAGATGCAGTTCTTGCCGATGATGGTCGAGCCCGCGATGCCGCACTGGGCGGCCATGACGGTATTGTCGCCGATCTGCACGTTGTGCGCGATCTGGCAGAGGTTGTCGATCTTGACTCCGTTTCCGATCACGGTCGATTCCATCTGGGCCCGGTCGATCGTCGTGTTGGCGCCGATTTCGACGTTGTTGCCGATGATGACGTTCCCGAGGTGTTCGATTTTCTCCCAGGTGCCGTCCGGCTGGGGAACATTGCCGAAGCCGTCCGCCCCGATGACCGCGTTGGCGTGGATGATGACATTGTCTCCGATGACCATCCCGGGATAGATCCGGACACCGGGATAGAAGATGCAGTTCTTTCCGATCTTGCAGTCGTCGCCGATGTAGACGTGCTCATGGATCACGGTCCCGTCACCAACCTCGGTGTGGTGCCCAACGAAGGCGAAAGCGCCGACATAGACGTCCTTCCCGAAGCGGGTCGTCGGATAGAACCTGGCCCGGAGGCTGCGGTGACGGCCGGTCTTCCGCTTCTTCGAGGAAACATATTTGAGGAGGTCGGCGATGGCCGTGTAGGCGTTCTCGACGCGGATGAGGGTGGCCCCGACGGACTCCTTGGGCTGGAAGTCGTTGTTTACCAGGATGATGGTCGCTTTCGAGGTGTAGACGTACTGTTCGTATTTGGGGTTCGCGAAGAAACAGAGGGATCCCGGTTTTCCGTGTTCGATCTTGGAAAAGCGGGTCGCGGTCGCGTTCTCGTCTCCGTCTACCGTTCCTTTTAATATCTGGGCAAGCTGTTTGGCTGTAAATTCCATGGTATTTTATATTTCGCTTGCAAAGATAACGAATTTTTCTTACCTTTGCACCCGTGATCGAGATAGAGGACGGCGGGTCCCCTATCTTTTTTATATGAGTATGGATAAAAAAGTAATCATGCAGGCCGTCGAACCGGCCGTTCTGGAACGGGGATGCTTCCTCGTGGACGTGACCGTTTCCGCTTCCAACGACATCGAAATCGTAATCGAGAAGGAAGAGGGGAGCGTGGACTGGGATGACTGCGCCGCAATCGACGCGTTCGTCCATGCCCGCTTCGACCAGGACGTGGAAGACTACGCCCTGACCGTCTCCTCCGCCGGCCTCGACCGTCCCTTCAAGGTAGAGAAACAGTTCCGGAAGGCCGTGGGGACGAAAGTCGACGTCAAGTTCAAGGGCGGACGGCGTCTCGCCGCCCTGCTGACCGCCGTCGGCGAGGGGACCGTGACCCTGCGGTATACGGCCCTGGAAGCCGTCGAGGGCAAGAAAAAGAAGGAAAAAGTCGACCACGAGGATACCTTCTCGCTGGAAGAGATCAACTCCGTGACTCCATTCATTGAATTCGATAAATAAAACACATAAGAAATGGCTAAAGAAAAAGAAAACGTGATCACCCTGATCGATGCGTTCAAGGATTTCAAGAGCGAGAAGAACATCGACAGACCGGTCATGATGGGTGTGCTCAAGGATGTGTTCCTGACCCAGATCGCAAAGACGTACGGCAGTTCGGACAATTTCGACGTCATCATCAACGTCGACAAGGGAGACTGTGAGATCTACCAGAACTTCGAGGTCGTCGAGGAAGTCGAGAATCCCGCGACCGAGATTACCGTCGCCGAGATCGCGGCGGAGACCGGAGACGACGACTATGAGATCGGCGATACCTATACCCGCAAGCTCAGCCTCTCCTCCTTCGGCCGCCGCGGCATCCTGAACATCCGCCAGAACCTGCAGGGCCGCATCATGGACATCGAAAAGGCCAACGTCTTCAAGAAATACTCCGAGAAAGTCGGCGAAATCTTCTCCGGAGAGGTCTACCAGACCTGGAAGAACGAGGTCCTGATTCTCGACGAGGACGGCAACGAACTCCGCCTGCCGAAGAACGAGCAGATCCCGGGCGAGCGTTTCAAGAAGAACGAGACGGTCCGTGCGATCATCAAGAGCGTCGAGATGAAGAACAACACGACGCCCTACATCGTCCTTTCCCGTACCTCGGACGAGTTCCTCGAGAAGCTGTTCGAGATGGAGGTCCCCGAGATCTACGACGGCCTGATCACGATCAAGAAGGTCGTCCGCGTCCCGGGCGAAAGGGCCAAGGTCGCCGTCGAGTCCTACGACGAGCGCATCGATCCGATCGGCGCCTGCATCGGCGTCAAGGGATCCCGTATCATGGGCATCGTCCGGGAGCTCCGGAACGAGAACATCGACGTGCTCCAGTGGACGTCCAACACCTCCCTGCTCATCCAGCGCGCCCTCAATCCGGCCCGCATCTCCTCGATCGACCTGGGCGATTCCCCGGATGAGAAGATCAAGGTCTACATGCAGTCCGAAGAGGTCAAGAAGGGTATCGGCAAGGGCGGATGCAACATCAAGCTCGCCGGCATGCTCGTCGGCCGCGAAATCGAGGTCTGGAGGGAGCTTCCGAAGGATGAGGCGGATGAGGAAGACGTTCTCCTGAGCGAATTCTCCAACGAGATCGACCAGTGGGTCATCGACCGTCTCGAGTCGATCGGATGCGATACCGCCAAGAGTGTCCTCGCCCTCTCTCCCGCCGATATCGCCCGCAGGGCCGATCTCGAGGATGAGACCGTAGCGGATGTGATCCAGATCCTCCGTTCCGAATTCGAAGAAGAATAATTGAACATTGAAAAGGGGTTAATATGGCAGAAATAAGACTGAGTAAAATCATCAAGCAATACAACATCGGACTCGGGACCCTCGTGGACTTCCTGAATTCGCTCGGCGCCGGCATCGGCGAGGACGCGAATCCGAACATGAAGGTCTCGGACGAGTACATGGGCAAGATCCAGAACAAGTTCGGCGCCGACCTCAAGCACAAGGAAGAGGCCGACAAGGTCGACGTGAAGATGACCGAGATCCTGGACAAGGCCTCCCGCAGGCAGCGGGAAGAGGCGGAGGAGGATGATTTCGAGCCCGTCAGGGAAACGATCATCAAGAACAACAACCTCTCCCGCACGGTTCCCGTCCAGAACGAGCCGGCTCCCGCGCCGAAACCGGAACCCGCACCCAAGCCGGAGCCGGAACCGGAGCCCGTTCCCGAACCGGCCCCCGTACCCGCACCTGCTCCGGAACCGGAACCCGTTCCCGTCCCGGAACCCGAGCCTGCCCCGGCCCCCGCTCCGGAACCGGAGCCTGTTCCCGAACCCGTCGCTCCCCGGAAAGAGGAGCCTGTCGCCGCGCCCGAGCCGTCGACCGTTCCCGTCCAGGAAGCCGCCCCGACCCCTGCGGCAGAGCCTGAACAGCCGGCCGAAGCTCCCGCCCAGCCTTCTTCCGGAGCCGGCGAACTGAAAATCGTCGGCAAGATCGACCTTTCCCAGTTCGAGCACAAGAAATCCGGAAAGAAACGCGAGCGGATCAAAGGATCCCAGAAAGTCGACGTCAACAAGGTCGGCACGGAGACGAAGAACACTCCCGCCAAGAAGGGAGAAGCCGCCAAGAAAGACAGCCGCAAGGACGCCCCCAAGAAGGATGTCGCCGGAAAGGGCAAGCGCCAGAGAGGCTCCGAGCGGTTCAAGCCTGCGATGACCGAGGCCGAGCAGGAAGAGATGCAGAAGGAGATCCAGAAGCAGGTCAAGGAGACATACGCCAAGATGAACGAGTCGAAGAACAACTTCGGCGCGAAGCACCGCAAAGAGAAGCGGGAACTGGCGTCACTCCGTTCCCAGGAGGAGATGGAAGCGGCGATGGCCGAGAACAAGGTCCTGAAAGTCACCGAGTTCGTGACGGTCAACGATCTGGCCACCCTGATGAACAATACGCCGGTCGTAAAGGTCATCGGCGCCTGCATGAGCCTCGGCCTGATGGTCTCGATCAACCAGCGTCTCGATGCGGAGACCCTCGTCCTCGTCGCCGAGGAATTCGGCTACAAGGTCGAGTTCGTCACTGCGGAACTGACCGAAGAAATCAACCAGAACCAGGAGGAAGACGACGAGGCCATGCTCGTCGAGCGTCCGCCGGTCATCACGGTCATGGGCCATGTCGACCACGGTAAGACCTCCCTCCTGGACAATATCCGGAACACCAACGTCATCGCCGGCGAGGCGGGCGGCATCACCCAGCATATCGGTGCCTACAACGTCACCCTCCACAACGGCCGCCACATCACCTTCCTGGATACTCCAGGCCACGAGGCCTTCACCGCCATGCGTGCCCGAGGCGCACAGATGACCGACCTGGCGATCATTATCGTCGCCGCCGACGACGCCGTGATGCCGCAGACCAAGGAAGCGATCAGCCATGCCCAGGCCGCCGGCGTCCCGATGGTCTTCGCTATCAACAAGATCGACAAGCCCGGCGCCCAGCCGGATACGATCCGCCGCCAGCTCTCCGAAATGAACATCCTCGTCGAGGATTGGGGAGGTAAGTACCAGTGCCAGGAAATCTCCGCGAAGAAGGGCATCAATGTCGACAAACTGCTCGACAAGGTCCTCTTCGAAACCGACCTCCTGGAGCTGAAGGCCAATCCGCACAAGCTCGGAAGCGGCGCCGTCATCGAGTCTTCCCTCGACAAGGGCCGCGGCTATCTCGCGACGGTCCTGGTCCAGGACGGCACGGTCCATGTCGGCGACGTGATCATCAGCGGAAGCTATTACGGAAGGGTCAAGGCGATGTTCAACGAGCGCGGCCAGAAGGTCAAGGAAGCGGGTCCGTCGACTCCGGTTTCCATGCTCGGCCTGAACGGTGCTCCCTCCGCGGGCGAGAAGTTCAACGTCATGACGGATGAGAAGGAAGCCAAGTCCATCGCCAACCGGCGTGAACAGCTGATCCGCATCCAGGGCATCAAGACGCAGAAGCACCTTACCCTCGAGGAGATCGGACGGCGCATCGCCATCGGCAACTTCAAGGAACTCAACGTCATCGTCAAGGGCGATGTCGACGGTTCCGTCGAGGCCCTCTCCGATTCCCTCATCAAGCTCTCCACCGAGCAGGTCCGGGTCAACGTCATCCACAAGGCGGTCGGTGCGATCTCCGAGTCTGACATCCTCCTTGCCGAGGCTTCCGACGCCGTCATCATTGGATTCCAGGTCCGTCCTTCTACCGAGGCCCGCAAGGCCGCCGAAAAGGAAGGTATCGAAATCCGCCTGTACTCGGTCATCTACGACGCCATCAACGACGTCAAGGAAGGTATCGAGGGTATGCTCGAGCCGGAGAAGAAGGAGGAGGTTACCGCCACCGCCGAGGTCAAGCAGACGTTCAAGATCTCCAAGGTCGGGACCGTCGCCGGCTGTCTCGTCAAGGAAGGCAAGCTGACGAACAAGGCCCAGGTGCGCCTCATCCGCGACGGCATCGTGGTTTACACGGGTGCCCTCGCATCCCTCCAGCGCGGCAAGGACGACGCGAAAGAAGTCCCCGCCGGCATGGAATGCGGCTGCAGCCTCGAGAAGTACAACGATATCCATCCGGGAGACCTCATCGAAGCCTTTACGATCATCGAGATCAAACAGTCCTTATAATAATATATGAAGAAACTTTTTATCCTCTTCGCAACTGTCAGCCTGACGCTCGCCGGGCTGACAGTTTGGGCTCAGGACCCGCCTGATTATTCTTCCCGCATCCTGACCCCGGCCGCGCCGGAGACGCCGCGCATCAATGGACCCAGGGTCTACGGGGCCCGTCCCGGCGCCGATTTCCTCTTCCGGATCCCGACGACCGGCGCACGGCCGATGACCTGGTCCGCGGAAGGTCTTCCGAGAGGGCTCAAGCTGGACCGGGAAACCGGAATCATAACGGGAAAAGCCCGGAAAGCCGGGACTTATTCCGTCACCCTCCGGGCCCGGAACGCCCGTGGAGAGACGGAACGGGAACTGAGGATCGTCATCGGCGACAGGATCGCCCTGACCCCGCCGATGGGATGGAACTCGTGGAACTGCTGGGGCAATACCGTGACGGAGGAACTGGTCCGTTCTTCGGCGGACGCCCTCCTCGAAAAGGGATTGGCGGATTACGGCTGGTGCTATGTCAATATCGACGACGGCTGGCAGGGAATCCGCGGCGGCCGGTACAACGCCATCCAGCCGAACCGGAAATTCCCGGACATGAAGGGGCTGGCGGATTATCTCCATGCCCGCGGGCTCAAGCTCGGGATCTATTCGGGCCCCTGGGTGTCGACCTATGCGTCCCATATCGGGTCCTCCTGCGACGATCCGGACGGGAAGTACTGGTGGATTGAGCAGGGGATGGTCGATTCGGTCTGTAAACTGGACCGGACCAGGCTCGGGAAGGAGGAGATCCGTTATTTCGGGAAGTATTCCTTCGCCCGGCAGGACGCCCGGCAGTGGGCCGACTGGGGTGTGGACTATCTCAAATATGACTGGAATCTCAACGATACCTGGTGGATGAAGGACATGCACGATGCACTCGCCGCGACCGGCCGGGACATCGTCTACAGCATCTCCAACAAGGCGCGGGTCTCTCTCGGACCGGCCCTTTCCCGGTACGCCGAATGCTGGCGCACCTCGACGGATATCCGCGATACCTGGGAGAGTATCTCGTCCATCGGCTTCGGGGTCCAGGACCGTTGGGCCGGTTACAAAGAGCCGGGCCGCTGGCCGGATGCCGACATGCTCGTTGTCGGACGCGTGGGATGGGGGAGGAAGATCCATTGGACGCAGCTGACCCCGGACGAGCAGTTCACCCATATTACGCTCTGGTCCATCCTCGCTTCGCCGCTTCTGATCGGGTGCGACATGGGGGCGCTGGACGATTTCACGCTCAGTCTCCTCTGCAACAGCGAGGTGATCGACGTCAACCAGGATCCGCTCGGACTCCAGGGCGTCCCGCAGCAAAAGGACGGGGAAGGAGCGATCTATGTCAAGCCCCTCGAGGACGGGTCCCTGGCCGTCGCCCTGTTCAATTTCACGGACGCTCCGAAGAAAATGGGATTCATCTGCCACAAACTCGGCCTGATCGGTGAACAGACCATCCGGGACCTCTGGCGGCAGCAGGATATCGCGAAGGTTGGACAGAAGGACCTCTGGGAGAGCGAAGTAGCTCCGCACGGTACGGTATTCCTCCGGATCAGTCCCGGACATACCGGGGAGAGGCTGACAGGGTCGTTCCGATAAAAATTAAAAAAGTTTTCAAAAAAAATTTGGAGATTGAGAAAAAAGGTGTACCTTTGCAATCCCGTTCGGAAACGACGGGATTTTTTACGCCCTTGGGGATTGTAAAGAATAGGAAAGATCATTGAAAAGACTGAAAGGAAAGTACAAGCAAGTACCGAGAGATTGTAACAACAATTTCAAACGATAAACGAGCGTCGATTCTTTTAGGAATAAAAGAGTAGTGTCGGATCAAGCTAAGTAAAATAGAATATACAATGAAGAGTTTGATCCTGGCTCAGGTTGAACGCTTGCGGCAGGCTTAACACATGCAAGTCGAGGGGCATCGAGGGTAGCAATACCTGTCGGCGACCGGCGAAAGGGTGAGTAACGCGTGAGCAACATGCCCGGAGGAGGGGGATAGTCATTGGAAACGATGCGTAATACCCCGTAACATAAGTCATCGCATGGTGATTTATTGAAAGATTCATT